>CAVQRL010000018.1:0-729441 GCA_963715145.1 uncultured Actinomycetota bacterium
TCCAGCATTTGTTTTTGTTGCACCAGAAGTTTTTGTGGTGTATGGATAGTACTTCGTAGGTTAGTTCTGCTAGAGTCTGAGTACAAATATTTGAATTTACAGCTTTTTTGCATACTTCAGTTAGTTTGCCTTGATGATATAATTGGATTTTTTAAGGATTGGCAGGTTCCGCAGACCTTTGAAGAATCTATGGGTATTTTATATTTCTCAAGGATCATGAACATTAATATGTCCAAAAACAGACATAAACATTACTGTACCTAAAAACAAAGTCAATATTTACTAAAACTTTAGTTTTTTTAGATTAACCGGTTTATTTTCATTACGATTTACTCTATCTGCCAATGAAACAGCTGCAGCTAATGCATGAACAAAATTGCCGCCAGTTTCCATATATTCACGTAACATCAATGCCTCCTCTAGACTACGTGGTCTTGGTGGAGTATACCTAAAATTAAACAGCCGAAGATCATCCAATAACAAAGAATACCTAATCGGAATACGCAGTCTCCTTTTCTCAAGAAGCATCATCCAAATAAAACACAGCCCTTCTCATCAACCCAATATCATCGGGACGAAAAATTTGAATCCCACTACAATTATATTCACTATTTAACTCATCAATCAACTTCTCCGAAAAATATGGAAAAAACTCTACACGACAAACCTGAAGCTTACCACTAGATCTTCTACAAACAACAACAGCTATCTGACGTTTAACACCATCAACATCTACAAACTCTTTAACCCCAAGAAACAACGGAAACTTCTTTGATTCAGAATTGTTAACTTCTTGAACACACTTAGCTTGATAAACTCTCTTAAGATTAAAAAACCTAGGAATAGGACAAACAATCTTTAAAACTTCCCTAAAAAAAGTAGGCCAATCAAAAACATACCGATCAGGATCTAAAGTGTATTCTACAATCCCCGGAAAACCAAGATAACTGTCACCACAATTAAATGAACGAATCAAATAAACCATAAATTCATCATTTTCATCAGCAAATGACCACCCTTTTGGACTATAATCAACCCAAGTATTCAACTCCCAATACTCCTTAGAAAAATTAGATACATGCTTACGAAATCTCTGTAATGTAACCGGATCAACATCCATTGGAAGATCAGGCTTTTTTAAAGCATATTTTTTAATTATTTTACCAATACTGCTTATCTCCGCCTTTTCTTCAATAATACGCCTAACCTGAAGCTTATGTCAGATGCCGATAATAAACTCGAACAGAAACCCCGGTAAATCCCACAACAGCCTTTTTCAATTCCTTTGGAGTTTTTGGTCCACTAGAAAGCTCTCTGACTATCACCTCAGGTACATCATAAGAAACATCGTCACCCTCAGAACTGTCACTAACTGACCCTTTTGTGACCACCAAATGTCCCTCAACTGAATATAACTTTGACCTGCCATCTTTCAGAAAGTGGTTAAGTTAACGATTTTGTCCATTAGAACAAAAGGCGAAGACAGAGATGGATGAAACGAAAAACAAAATAATAAACTGCCTAAAAACAAACAAACTGCCGCATGGCATAGAAACAATTAGAGTAGCATGCAAAATCGGAAACTGGAACACAGCCCTAAAACACTGCCTAGAACTGCTTCTTCAAGAAAAAATTAACGGCCAAAAGACCTCAAAAGGCTGGATTTTCTGGATCAACCAACCACAACAAAAAACGGTTACGAGGTGAAAGATCCTGGAAGAAAAACTAGAAGCCAACTTTCTAGAATTTGTATCAGCCATAGAAACTGCATGTTATGAGTTTAAACAACAAATCGCCCAAAAACACGGCATAACAGACCAAAAGACTCCAGCTGCTTCTGAAATCAACTTTAACCTAAACTACACTGAATGCAATACCCAAAAACTGGGAACCTTTGAAGTCACAGAACAAAAAGACAACCAGAAAGAAAAATGGACACGCGCATTAAACATTCTAAAACAAAACAACGCAACAATAAGCACCCGATATCACGGTGAAGACTACAACTACAGCTATTGGCTCTACAACAAAAACCATGACCGAATTTATAGACAAAAACTCAAAAACGAGGAAAACCGGTAATGATCAACGAAACCCCACAAGAAGACACTTTTTTACAATTAAAGAAAACAAGAAACCTTCTCAACGTCTACATGAATCATCTAGACAAAACAGTAAAAAAAGACCAAGCCACCAAAAGAATGGTCTTCCTGACAGCTTTGAGTGCTTATTCTCAGAACCCACAAAACCTGTTTCTGAAAGGACCTTCATCTATAGGAAAAACATACAACGTAATCCAAGCCCTACGCTACTTTCCACAACATTTTATCTGGATGCTAGGAGGCCTATCCCCAACAGCTTTAGTTCATGACTTTGGAACTCTTATTGATTCTGAAACCAAAAAAGAGATCGACCCAATAGAAGATCGACCAAAAAAAGAAGACTATAGTAACGATAAAGGAAAATTTGACAAAAAAGCCTTTGACTTAGCTCAAAAGAACTGGAGAGCAAAACTAAGAAGAGCGTACTACCTTGTAGATTTGGAAGGAAAAATACTAGTTTTTCTAGAATCACCTCATATAGAAACTTTGATGCGACTAAGACCAGTTCTTAGCCATGATGCTCCTCAGATCAGCTACAAATTCACAGACAAACCCGGAGGAGGAGCCCTACGAACCATGCACGTTGTCCTTAAAGGCTGGCCAGCATGCATCTTCTGCACCACAGACACCAAATACATCGAAGATTTAGCGACCAGAGGATTCACTGTAACACCAGATTTAGATCAACAAAAAATCAAAGAAGCCATACAACTAATCGGCGAAAAGAAAGCATACCCATGGAAATTTGACCAAAAAACAGACCAAGAATTTAGTAAACTACAAGAATACTTGGACATCCTAACAGGCAGACTATGCATAATAAACAACGTAGTAATCCCATACTCTACTGAACTAAGCAAGATTTACCATTCAACATTATCCAGAGACATGAGAGACTACCTACACTTCATTGCCTTAATAGAACTCAACTGCCTGCTTAACATCTTTAACAGAGCATACGTGGTACTAAACAAAAACTATTATTGGATGGCAAACATCCACGACTTTTTGACAGCACTAGAATTGCTAAAAAGCTTCGAAGAAACAACCAGAACAGGAATACCCAGGAAACATCGTAACCTTTTACCACAAAATAATTGTACCTTTTGAAAATCCAGCAAACTACGAAGACCTAGTAGAAAAACACAACAACACAATGTCAGAAAAAGTCAGCAAAAAAAGCGTCTACAAATACATAGAATTGTTAAGAGACATCGGCTGGGTTGACACCATACAGGACCCAGAAGACAAAAGAAGACGACTAGTTTATCCTTTAAAAAAGGCTGAAAGTCGTCTATATTACTCGCTTAGACAATCTTTGCCCTTCTTTCACGAAAAAGACCTCAAAAACTGGCTAGAAAACCTAAAAAAATATTCCTCCCAAGAAAACATCTACATAATAAACAATTTAGTAGAAAAAGACAAATATCGTTTAAACTCAAAATGTGACCTAACAAAACATTTCATAGAGACGCTTTTCAGAGAGGAATATTTTCTAGACCCATTAGAGCCCAAAAAAGACATTAAAAAAGCAAATAAGCCCAAAAATAGTCTTATCGACGAAAACCTACAAATTCTAGGAACATTCAACTTAAAAACTATGCTAAAAGAGAAGTTCAAAAGGGGAACCCAACAAAACTTCGAAAACACAGTCAAACAAATTGATCCCAAATTAACCCAACTTGAAATAGAACAACTCTTCGAAAAACTGGTTGAAACAGGAGATCTAGCCATGGATCCGGAAGGCTACTGGAGATGGACAAAATGACCCTGAAATATACAAGTAAACTCTTAGTAGAAGAAGAAGAACGGTCGGAAAAAAAACCCAAAGAATCAAAACAAAGCGTTTTCCAGCTTGCTTTTCAAAAACAGGGCGTAATTCAACTGTATCACCCGTTAGAGGAAAGGTGTCCAAAGTTGTACAACGTTGAAAAAAGATGAGGTGAGATGACAAAAGTTGACAAAAGATGACACAATACAATTCCTAGCAAGACTACAATCTGAAAATCGCATCCAAATACCAACAGAAATTAGACAACAATTCAAACTAGAATCTGGCCATTTCTTAAGAATAAAAATGCAACAAGCCAGCCATTGGAGCGCATATAAAGAAGAATTCTTTGCCAAACTATCAACAGATGGTCGAATAACGGTTCCATGGGAAATAAGATGGAAACTCGAAGCTAAACCAGGCCAAATAATGCGACTTTTTCTTCATACCTGAGGCCTAGAAAAATGACAGAACAGGTCCCAACCTGCCCAGAATGCAACTCGACTAAAACATGGAAGGATGGGACCAGACAGACAGAGCATAGAAAAGTTCAACGATATTACTGTCGCAATTGTGGTTACCGGTTCAGCGAACCAAACTTAATGCCTCCAAATAAGCCTAAACCTGTTCAAAGTAACCGTAGAATGCCATTAAATACAACCTTCAACTTACTTTTTGATCGCCAAATCTGCGTCAGCAAGACAAAGGCGGCGAAAAATTTGGTCAAAGTGGAAACCCGAACAGAAAATAGGCTTGCGGGAGCCACAAAGATCAAATCTGAACTCAAAGGCAAAATCATCGAATTCCCATGGTGGATGAAAAAAGAAGGTTACGAAGAATCAACGATCTTAACCAGAGAACAGATGCCTAAAACTTCTAACAAAACGCGGAGCAAACCTATACGATCCCGAACCAATCAAAGAAACCATAGCCACCCAAAAATGGTGCAACAAAAGAAAAAGGAATGCTACAGACGCCTACACGCTTTTCTAAAATGCAAACTCAACATGGAAACCCCAAGATACAAGTCACTCAAAAACTACCGTTCATACCAACAGAAAAAGAAATCGACGCCCTAATCGCAGGATGCGGACAAAAAACATCAACCTTTCTCCAACTCCTAAAAGAAACAGCGATGCAAGAGCAGGAGAAGCAAACAGACTAACATGGATCGACATTGACTCCGAAACAAACAATAACATAACACCAGAAAAAGGAAGCAACCCAAGAATATTCAAACTCTCAAACAGACTCATAAGCCAGATTATTAGCACTAAAAGCCAAAACTAAAGCAAACCACATATTCAGCAAACACCTCAGAACACAAAGACGACTCTTTCAAAAACAACGAGCAAATTTATCAGAAAACTGAAAAATCCACGATTCAAACAAATACACTTCCACACATTCCGACACTGGAAAGCAACAAAGACTATGTCACCAAACAAACGGAAACATCTATTACGTAATGAAATTCCTCGGTCACAAAAACATCAAAAACACAATGACATACATACACCTAGCAGAAGTCATATTCAACGAAGTCCCAGAATTCCTATGTGAACCAGCAACAACAAAAGAAGAAGCAAAAGCTACTAATTGAAAAAGGCTTCAGCTACGAATGCGAAATCGACGGTGTAAAACTGTTCAAGAAAGTCAAAACAAATAGTGGTCCAGGTGAATGTAAAAGTGGGCCTGGAGAGATTTGAACTCTCGACCTTTCGGTTATCAGCCGAACGCTCCAGCCAAACTGAGCTACAAGCCCAATAAACACACCATAAAATACTCCATTTATTAAAGGATTTTCTTAGCGCGCTATATGATATTGCTGAATGGATTTGACAGCTGATTTTCCCTCACAATAAGCCGTAATACCTCTAGCTGCGGCTATTGCAGCTGTCAATGACGTGATATATGGCACTTTATATTTTATAGCCGCCTTACGTAAATAAGAATCATCATGCTCGCTCAATTTACCTGAAGGAGTATTTATCACCAGTTGGATGTCTTTATTTTTAATCGCATCAGTGATATTAGGTCGTCCTTCATGTTCCTTGAGAATAGGTTTAGAAACGATGCCATAACTAGCCAAAAAAGCTTGTGTACCTTTAGTGGCCCTTATCTTGAACCCAACTCCAATGAATTGTCTCGCAATATCTTCTACTAAAGAGGAACGATCACGTTCAGCGATAGTTATCAGTACAGTTCCTTTAGTCGGCAATGGATTTACTGCCTCTTGAGCTTTCCAATAAGCCAGACCGAAGGATTCAGCGATGCCAAGCACTTCACCGGTAGATTTCATTTCTGGCCCAAGTACAGGGTCAACTTCTGGAAACATATTGAAAGGAAACACGGCTTCTTTAACTCCAATGTGTGAAATTAAACGCTTTTGAAGATTCAAATCCTTAATTCTCTTCCCCATCATCAAACGCGTGGCTAAACTTGCCATAGATATATTACACACTTTAGAGACAAGCGGAACTGTTCTGGAGGCACGCGGGTTTGCCTCAAGAACATAGACTTTATCCTGACAGATAGCATATTGGATATTGATTACACCGGTTACTTTAAGCTCGCTAGCTATACGCCGCGTATATTCTTCGATAGTAGCGATATGCTTCGTACTTATACTAACCGATGGAATTGCACAAGCTGCATCTCCGGAATGAACACCGGCATATTCGATATGTTCCATAACTTCCGGAATGAAAACGTCACTTCCATCAGATAGAGCATCGGCTTCCGCCTCGATAGCGTTCTCCAGGAAACGGTCGATGAGAATGTGACGGCCCGGTGTGACTTTGATAGCTGCCGCCATATATAATTTCAACTCATCTTCATCGTGTACTATCTCCATGCCCCGACCTCCCAATACGTATGAAGGACGTACGATCAAGCGGGTAACCAATACGTTTCCCCACAACCAATGCTTCTTTAAGATTCATGGCTGTGCCCGACTCCGGCATTGGAATGTCGTATTCCTGCATCATTTGGCTAAAACGACCACGGTCAGAGGCAATATCAATCGAGTTAACCGATGTACCCAAAATTTTCACACCAAATTTCTCCAGTTCAGCAGCAATATTTAGTGGTGTTTGTCCGCCAAATTGGACGATCACTCCAATAGGTTTTTCTCTATTATAAATACTCAAGACGTCCTCAACTGTCAACGGTTCAAAATATAGTTTATCTGAAGTATCGTAGTCAGTAGACACCGTCTCAGGATTACAGTTTACCATGATAGTCTCGTAACCCATATCGCGCAGAGCAAACGCGGCGTGGACACAGCAGTAATCAAATTCAATACCCTGACCAATACGGTTAGGCCCACCACCTAAAACCATCACCTTCGGCCTTTGGCTAACTAAGGTCTTATCCGGTCCATTATACGTAGAGTAGTAATACCTAGCATTTTCTGTTCCGCTGACTGGAACAAAGTCCCATGACTCCAATAATCCTAACTCAACACGTTGTTTGCGTACCTCCGCCTCATCTACTGCGAGTAATTTGGCTAAATATCTATCAGCAAAGCCATCTTTCTTAGCCTGAATAAGTAAATTACTTGGTAGTTTTCTGCCTCGATAACTAATGATTTTCTCTTCTTCTTCTACCAGTTCTTTCATTTGCTGGATGAACCAAGGCTTAATAAAAGTTTTATGATAAAGCTCCTGGATATCCGCACCTTTGCGGAGGGCTTCATATAGGATAAATTGCCGTTCGCTGGTAGCGAAACTAAGCATTTTTATCAATTCTTCAAGTGGTTTTTCATTGAAGTCTTTGGCAAATCCCAGCCCAAACCGTCCTATCTCCAGAGATCGAATAGCTTTCTGAAAAGCTTCTTTATAATTTTTACCGATACTCATAACCTCGCCGACAGCTCGCATTTGGGTACCAAGCCGGTCCTCTGCGTCACGGAATTTCTCAAAAGCCCAACGAGCAAACTTAACCACTACATAATCGCCCGAAGGAGTGTATTTTTCTAGGGTACCATCTCGCCAGTATGGTAACTCGTCGAGAGTCATACCAGCGGCTAACTTGGCTGAGATTAGAGCAATGGGGAAGCCTGTGGCTTTCGAAGCCAGGGCAGAAGAACGTGAAGTGCGTGGATTAATCTCAATTATTACTACCCTTCCGGTTTTCGGATCGTGCGCAAATTGTATGTTAGTACCGCCGATTATTCCTAGCTTTTCTACTACCTTGTAAGAATATTCCTGGAGCCGTTTTTGTAGCGATTCACTAATTGTAAGCATAGGAGCAGTACAGAAAGAATCGCCGGTGTGGACACCCATAGCATCTACATTTTCAATAAAACAAACGGTGATAATCTGGTTCTTGGAATCCCTGATGATTTCTAGTTCCAGTTCCTCCCAGCCTTCTACCGATTCTTCAATTAACACCTGGCCAACCATACTGGCAGCGATACCACGGCTAGCAATTACTCGTAATTCCTCAACATTATATACCAGACCTCCGCCAGTACCACCCATTGTAAATGCCGGCCGGACAATTACTGGATAGCCAAGCTCAGTAGCAACTAATTCGGCGTCCTCAACACTGTAAGCAATTTTACTCTGAGCTGTAGCGATACCCAGTTCTATCATCGTTTCTTTGAAAGCCAAACGGTCTTCGCCACGATGTATAGCTTCCAAATCTACGCCGATTACTTTTACGTTATATTTGTCTAGGGCTCCACAACTTGACAGACTCGAACTGAGGTTAAGTCCGGTTTGTCCACCTAAATTGGGCAGTATTGCATCCGGTCGTTCTTTCTCGATGATTTTAATCATCGTCTCAAGATTTAGGGGCTCGATATAAGTGAAATCCGCCATATCTGGATCGGTCATAATTGTTGCTGGATTTGAGTTAACTAACACAATTTGGTAACCTAACGATTTCAAGGCTTTACATGCTTGGGTACCAGAATAATCAAACTCACAAGCTTGGCCAATAACAATTGGCCCGGAGCCAATAATCATAATCTTTTTAATATCATTTCGTAAGGGCATATTAATCTCTCCATTCGATAATATTAACCTCTATTTATTTCATTTTACATTCCTTGCCAGAGATATCCAATACCATCTAGAAATAACTTTAGTGAATTAATGCCAATACTACTAATCTGCAGACGTGTTCACGTTTCTCAATTTGAGGGATGAGTTGGTAAGAGAACAAGAGAGTATAATAACATGCGAGAAAAAAATACATAGATGCCTGAATATGAATAAGTTTGGGTTTTGGATTAAAATTCTTTACTCAGATTAGTTACAATAGAGCATGACGATGGTTAGATGCCAATGGCTTTTGTGATGATAAACACGGAGTTAGGTTCTGAAAAAGAAGTTCTAGATGAGATTAGGAAGATTGATGAAGTCAAAGAATCTTGCATAGTTTACGGTATTCACGATATATCAGCTAAGATCGGTGCAGATACTATGGATAAACTCGACGAGATTGTTACTAAAGTGAGAGACCTCGATAAAATTCAAGCAACCGTTACCCTCATCCTAATCGAGGGAGAAAAGTAAACTACCCAATTTCTATATGTTTTAAAAAAAGAGGAATTACGGGAAAGATTGAGATGGCTCCATCTTAAGCGTTAAAGGATATTCTTCGAATTTTATTTAACTTAAAATTTTTTTTTGATGCTTTTCGTAATTTTGGTTAAATAAATGCGATAAGCAAAGTATAAAGAATATATGAAAGAACAGCCGATATAGGAGCCGATAGAATCCATGCCCAAACGATGCTTCGCATCGTTCCCCATTTTACAGCTTTTTTTCCTCGGGTCAATCCTACACCCATTAAGGTCCCATTAGAAATGTGAGTTGAGCTCATTGGAATACCTAAAAATGCTGCTGAACCCAAAATTATAGAGCTGGACAGATCGCTTGAAAATCCTTGATATGGACGAATACGAGTAATTTTAGTTGCCATGGTTTTTACAATTCTCCATCCACCAAACACGACACCAGAAGCTATAGCCACATATGAGACGAGAATTACCCAAAATGGTACCACAAATTCAGATATATACCCATAATAAAATAGAAGCATTGTCATAATGCCCATAACTTTTTGCGCATCATTTGAAGCGTCAGTAATAGCGAAAAAAAATGTTGCGAAGGGCTGAAGACGTTTAAATCGTTTGTTCATTTTGCCAGCTGGATGATTTCGAAAAGATCTAACGATTAACCCTGTAATACCAAAAGCAATGATAATCGCGATAAATGGTGACGTAATTAAAGGAATAACTACTTTGTTTATGATGCCTCCTACTTCTATAATCTCCCATCCGTTTGAAGCAACACCAGCTCCTATTAATCCTCCAATCAGAACATGTGTTTCAGAAATAGGTAAAGCGTAAATCCAAGATGTTATTACGTCAAAAATCAAAGAAGCTAATAGAGTAGCAATAATAACCTCTCCCGAAGCAAAACCCTCTGTAATAATTCCAGTTCCAATCGTTTTTGCTACAGCAGACCCAAAAACTGTCATACCTATCAAGGAACCAACTGTAGAAAGTAAAATAGCTTGATTACTTTTTACAGCTCTTGTTGCAATTATTCCAGCAGTTGCGTAGGCTGCATCAGTAAACCCTGTCCAAAATCCAAAGACGATAGCCAGCAATAATGCAAAGAGTATAATTAGATCAAACATAGAATCAAGCATTCTTTAAAACGATATCTTGGATAACTAGACAAACATCTTCACACTTGTCTGTTATTTCTTCAAGAAAATCATAAATTTCTTTCATGATAATTATTTTAATTGGATCTTTTTCCTTAAAGAGAAGAATAATGGAGCTGTCGTGAAGGTCATCCGCTGTGTTTTCTAGACTGTGAACTTTCTTAAAAATTTCCTCTATTTCAGCTTGTTTCTTTTTTCTAATTTGTTTTAGAGCATTATTTACTTCTTCTACCTGTTTTACGATTATGGTGGCAAATTTAGTAATTATTTCATCTGGTTTTTTTATTTCGAACATAAATATTCTGTTTGATACCGAATCAATGTAGTCTAGAACGTCATCATATAAGGATGTGAGCTTAGCGAGGTCTTCTTGGTCAATTGGAGTAATGAAGGATTTGTGCAATTTGTGAATCATCTGGTGAACAATTTCATCTCCTTCATGTTCCAATCGTTTCATTTTTTTGATATTTTCTGAAAAGAGTTCTGGCTCATTGAGCATTTTCTCAAATAAGTTGGCTGCTTTAAGTACTAATACTGATTGTTGTTCTAAAAGATTAAAGAAAATTTTGTCCTGAGGTATAATCCACTCTTTAAAGCTCATGGTTTAGGTAGAACTATAGCAAATATATATTACTTTGGAGAAAAAGCCCAAATTTTTATGCATTTAGAATATTAATAATAATGACTCTGATTTAACCCCCTAATTTGGAACTGGATTTATGCGCGCAGGGTTGAATGCAAGTTTGTAATATGAAAAGCAATAGGTTACAGATCTTATTGCCGCTATCTTTTAATCGATATTCTGCATATTATTCTAAAAGTGGGCCCGTAGCCTAGTTTGGATAAGGCGTCGAGCTGCCCTCAAAAGGTAGTGCGCAAGCCTTCGGAGCCGAAGACCCAGGGTTCAAATCCCTGCGGGTCCGCCATTTTATACAAATATTCAATTTCAGGTTTTTTTACAACAAAAAACTGAATGTTTTATCAACCATGTCTAAGTTGGAATCCATAACAGATATATGGGCGGATTATTTTGTCTTCGCTCGCAAATGACAAATATTGGGTGATGATATGAAAACTGATTCCCTTCCAGTTGAATTGAAATATTGGCCGATTAAGCGGTATATGGATACATATAGAAAATCCTTAGACGATATAGAAGAATATTGGGACATGGAAGCACGAAAACTTGATTGGTTTAGCACATGGGACCGAGTATTAGATTGGGATGCTCCCTTCGCTAAATGGTTCCCCGGTGGCATGCTAAATGCATCTTATCTTTGTGTTGATAAACACCTAAAAAATTGGAGACGAAACAAAGTAGCTATCTATTGGGTTGGCGAAAATGGAGAAGAAAAAACCCTAAGCTATCTTCAACTCTACAAAGAAGTCAACAAATTAGCAGCTGCACTCAAAAAAATGGGTGTAAAAGATGGAGATCGAGTAGCATTCTACTTACCAATGATAGTGGAATTACCTATAGCCATGTTAGCTTGTGCTCGAATCGGTGCTATTCATACAGTTGTCTTTTCTGGTTTTAGTGCACAAGCTCTTGCTGACCGTATAAGCCACACTGAAGCTAATGTTGTAATTACATCAGATGGTGGTTATAGAAGAGGAAAAATCATAGAACTAAAAAGTATTGTAGACGAAGCAGTTCAAAATACACCTTCAGTTAAACATGTGTTAGTTGTTAAAAGAACAGGTCACGATATTAACATGAAAGAAGGCCGAGACATATGGTATCACGATGCGATGAAAGAAAAAGCAGAACCTGTTTCTCCATTGCCTGTTGAGAGCACACATCCTCTTTTTATTCTTTACACTTCAGGAACTACTGGAAAACCTAAAGGAATAGTTCACAGTACAGGTGGATACTTGGTTTACATTAACTCTGTATACAAAACAGTTTTTGATGTTCAGGAAGATAGCGTATACTGGTGTAATGCAGACATCGGATGGGTAACTGGACACAGCTTCATCGTTTATGCACCTCTACTAAATGGCGCATCAATTGTAATGTATGAAGGCGCACCTGATTATCCAACTCCTGACAGATGGTGGCAAATAATCGAAGAATACAAAATCACGACACTCTACACGTCACCTACTGCTATTCGCATGTTCATGCGGCTGGGTGAAGATTTAGTTAAAAAGCATGATTTAAGCAGTCTTTCAATTCTGGGAAGTGTTGGAGAACCAATAAATCCCGAAGCATGGATGTGGTATTTCAAGAATATAGGTGGAGAAAGATGTCCAATAGTAGATACTTGGTGGCAAACAGAAACAGGAGGAATAATGATTTCACCAGCACCTGGAATAGGATTGGTTCCTTTGAAACCAGGTTCAGCAACATTTCCATTGCCAGGCATCGATGTGGAAGTAGTAGATGAAAATGGAAAACCTGTACCTGCAGGAGTACGAGGTTACATAATAATAAAGAAACCATGGCCTGGAATGGCATTAACAGTCTATAAGGATCCTGAAAGATTCAAAGAAACGTACTGGACTAGATTTCCGGGCTCTTACTATGCTGGAGACTACTGTATGAAGGACGAAGACGGATACTTGTGGCTGTTAGGCAGAGCAGATGAAGTGTTAAAAGTAGCGGGTCACAGGTTAGGAACTGTAGAACTTGAAAGTGCAATGATTTCGCATCCATCAGTAGCAGAAGCAGCAGTAGCCAGCAAACCTCATGAAATCAAAGGAGAAAGCATTGTAGTATTTGCTGTCCTAAAGGAAGGGATCACCCAAAGCGAAGAACTTGAAAAAGAATTACGAAATCACATGAGAAAAACTGTTGGTCCACTAGCAACTCCCGAGAATATATACTTTGTTTCAAAACTTCCAAAGACAAGAAGCGGCAAAATCATGCGAAGAGTACTTAAAAGCACTGGTTGCTGGACAGTCTATAGGCGATATATCTACATTAGAAGATCAAGCTTCAGTAGATGAAGCAAAAAGAGCTTTCGAAGAATTCCAAAGAATTGCGAAGAAGTAAACCTTCTTCTATCTTCTTTTTTTAAAAAAAATAAAACAAAATAGGCAGCCTAGAGAAGTCTAGCTCCGTTCAGAGTTTTGGTCTGCCAAGAATATTTTCTTATTTTTGTAGAGTTTCCGTAACCGCACGCAGAGCATCTCTTTTCATTGACATGATAAGCTCTTCTGCCACATCTTCTACATCGGATGTGAAGAGTTTTGTGTGCATGTTTTCCAAACGATGATGTTCCTTTACTGATTTTTCCCAAAAAATATCACCTAGGAGGGGGAGAAATTATTACTACATTGTCGCCACGGACAATTATGGCGCCCAAGTTTTTCACATTTTCTACGTCTGTCGTATCGTCTGTTTCCTCTAAAACCAAGTTGAGGTGCTGATCGAAACCTTTGAGTTTTCCTCGTAGCTTCTTTCCTCCTCTTAATCTAACAAGAACTATTTTTCCAAGGCTCTCTTCCAGAATTTTGGTGGCCATTTCGCTCATATGAATCCTCTCGTAAACTTCCGCCTGTTATCGGTTATAGGTCTAAATTTGACGATTTAAAGGTATCTGCTTTATGTTTTATGGTTTCTATTATCTTTTTAAGTTTCCGAGTTATGACTCTTCTGATCGTCAAGACCTTGAACAAAAAAATATGGGTTTATTCCAGTTTAACAAAAAAATAAAAAAAGAAAAAATAGAGGCGAAAATTTTGATTTTCAGTTACTCTATTTTTAATGCCTTGCTTTTAGCTTTCTTTTCTTTAAGTTTTGGTACAGTGATATCTAAGACGCCATTCTTGTATTCTGATGTTGCCTTTTCAGTATCTACTTTGGTTGGCAATTCAACTTCTTTAAAGTATTTGCGATCAGGAACGTCAACAGAAATCTTTAATTTGTCTTCAGTTCCGGAGAGTTTTATTTGTTCTTTATCGACACCGGGTAGCTCGACAATTACTCTAATTTTTTCATCAGTCTCAATAATGTCTGTTAAAGGTTCTCTTTCTTGTTTTGTTTTTGGTTTTGGTGTTTCAAGTAGATTTTCTGCTTGTAAGTTTCCGAATTTGCTTATTTTGGGTTTACCATCGGGTCCAATAGTCATGCTATAGCCATAAACATAAGGTCCCCAACTTTTTATTTTGGTTCCGTTAGGTAATGTTTCTTCTCTAATTGGATTTTCAGATGCCATTTTTGAAAGCTGTTCGAACTCTTTAGTTATCATTTCTTCAATTTCTTTGAAAGTTTCGTTTATACCAAAGTTATCGTCTGAGAATGATCGTCTCTTAAACCATCTGGACCATGAATCTTCTGACAGTGTCTTTCACCTCCTATAATTTTCTATTTCTTCAAAATGCTCTAGTAGGCGACGGAAGACGAGGCTCATTGTTAAGAAGGCTGATTGTCCAAATTCTGAGCAATGGTAGGTTCCTCTGCTTGTTTTTGTTAGAAATCCGCCGTCGCTAAGTTTTCTTGAGTTTTCCCAAACTGTTTTTGGATTCAAATCTAGGTCTTTCATGAAGTTTGCGAAGGTCATAGTACCTGTCTTCTTCTTCCACAAGTCTTCTCATCATTTTTAGGCGGGTGTGATTGGATAGGGCATCGAACATATTTGAGATCTTTTGGAAATCATCTTCGAAAGCTTCGAATTCGGTTTCAAGTTGGCCTTTTGGCCAATCGGTCGGATTTAGGGGAAGTTCTAGGATTATTTTTCCATTACGCACTAGTTGAAGTTTTAAGCTCATGAAACCTCACCTGTTATTACCGTAAAGTAATAATGACAAGTCTTCCAATATAAACATTACTAATAGGTAATAAAAAATTAATGAAAAAACACGTAGTAACGTAGATAAAAACAAGACAGGTCATTGAATGCGTTCTATGAGGCCAGAAATCCTTCTCACCATACAAATATGCTTAGTTTCATCTTCAATCATTTGTTTTAGTACTTTCATAATAAAATTCGTTGCCTTTGTCCCCACACAAAGTTGAAATAATTTGAGAGTTAGTATTCTCCAAAATATGGTTATACAAATCTCTTGCCATCTCATCATATTCAACAATTTTTAACAGCATCTCCGAAGGTAACACACCCTCGAATTCAAAAGTAACTTCAGGAATTTCGTTTGTAGGCACTTCAAGACCAAGAATTTTCAGAAGTTTTTCTAAGTTAAGCCTATGTGCATGTGATTCTCTAGCTAAAGTTAGCACCGTTAATCTGTTAGATGACCCCATCGAAACAAAACTTTTCCAAGCAGAAAGAGATTCGAATTTTTTTTCGATTTCCCAAGCTCTATGAATCAGAAATTGCAGTTCCTCTTTGGATGAGATTGTCAATTAGATCACAAACGACTCGATACATTCCAGATGATAACAGTTGTGAAGCACAAATTCACAAAAAAGCTAAAAAATAGCGGATATGCTGGGTCAAGAAGGCTGGAATTGTTTCGGGATATCCTGTTTTTCCAGTACATATCCACAGTAATGGCATCTTAGACGTAAAGGCTCATCAACTTCCACGTAGAATTTAGATTTAACTGGCTCGTTACTATTTGAAACACATGAGGGGTTTGCACATTTGACAGTCTCTCGAATCACATTGGGTAGCTTAACTAACTGTTTCTCTACCACATTGTAATTTCTGATGATGTTTATACTTGCATGGGGAGCCAATAGAGCAATCTTGTCCACTTCCTCGGATTTTAGTTCTCTCCCCTCAATCTTTACCATGTCCTTAAATCCCAACGTTTTGCTGGGTACATTTATCCCTACGGTTACAACACCGTTTACGTGACCAGTAATCCCAAGAATTTTTAACACATCTAAAGCATGCCCAGCCGTAATATGATCAATCACTGTACCGTCCTTAATTTTTGAAACACGCAAGGTCGTTTCAGACAAGTTAACTCGCACCCCAGAATGATATATATTGAATATTAATGAATAAAGAGTTTTAGCTGTTTTTTTAATAGGCTACCTCAATTAAAAGATAGAACGAATAAGAATTTATAAACGGGAAGAGTTGGGTTTTATTATTAGCAGTTTTCCATTCTTAATCGTAATTTCGGCAGATTTTTTTGTAAGAACATTACTAATACCAAGAGTTTCAGTCATCTTTAATCTTCCATTTTTTGGTACAAACTTTAAACCCGATAATTTTAATCCAGAAACTGTGGGTGTCAAAGGAATTAATGAAACAGCATCCCCAATATTGCCCTCTATTCTCCCTGATTTATTAATCAAGATTATTTCCTGAAATTCATCAACAATTTTTACGCTTATACCCGCTTCAACAACCTTCATTAAAAGAAAAATGTTAGCAAGAATATGGTCAAGTCTATTGCCAAAAACACACACCAAAAGAATCTCTTTAAACCCTGATTCCATTGCATATTCTATAGCCAATTGAGTATCCGTTTTATCCTTTATTGGGTCATATTTTTTAAAAACGCTTCCATAGTTAAGAAAAAACAAATAATCTTTCTTACTTATAGAATCCAAGTCTCCAATAATAACATCAGGAATTAATCCAAAATTCCTAGCATGCTTAGAACCTCCATTTGCAGCAATAATATAATCTGATTCCTTAATCAATTTTATAAAAAACTCTTTTCTGATTACTCTTCCATTGGAAATGATGACTGCTCGTTCAAACTTCATTTTACACCAACATCATACATCAATTCAAACGTATTTTCATGAGTTTTAAGAAAGACATTATTCTATTTTCGATTTTTCCAATTTTTTTATTGGTTTAATTTTATCTTTAAACTGAAATGTTTGACTTTAAACTTCGAATCTGTCGATTATACATTTTTCTTTAGCTCCGGTTACTTCTGCGATAATATGAATAAGATTATGGAGACCTGAATTTTCGATTCTTGGTTTTAACAATTGATCTATTTGGAAAATTCCAGCTGAATCTGACATTGTCACTTTTACGGTTATTGGTTTTTCTCCACCCTCGATAATCTCTACATTCTGTATAGATAATGCAGAAACTGAATGAATGTCAATTTTTCCAGCTTCAAAAGGAATTCTTGCTCGTCCCGATTCCATATCTAAAGCATCAGCAATACTCACGATACCTGCTTCTACTGTAAGTGGGTCGTTTGGTCGCTCATGAGAGACAATACAATGCAAAACCTCAGATGTAACGATCGCCTGCTCCTCCAAAGAATAGACTTTATCTAAAAATTTTTCAAGAAATTTCAATGCTAATATTACGCCATATTTTTCATGATCATTTCTCTGAACAATCATTCCTAAATCATGAAAAATCGAACCTAAAACCACTACAACTTCACTGTCACTGTTTTTCATCTTATAATTCTTGACAATGCTTGGTTCAACTCCATTCTTAACTAAGATTCTTAATAATTTTAAAGCTAAATTGGCAACTATTTTGACATGCGTCGGGCCATGATCAGTGTATCCCATTCGATCAATGGCCATAATATTAGAACATTTCCAATAACTATTCAACATCGAGTCTTGTTGGATAATTGTCATTATTTGTTCTAACTTATTGTTCTCCCTAAATGGAATGTTAAAAACATATGACATTTAATTTCGCCTCTAAATTCGATAACAGATTCACTAATATGAAAACCAAGTAATGTAATAGTTTAACGCTAACTCAAATTAATTATGATTGTAACTATGATCGCATAATATGCAACTTAATGCAATTATATGATCAGTAGTCTCAAGGTTAAAGGTAAAAAAGAGGTTTTATGGAGATTCCCTGGAAACTGTTAAGATCCTGACGTAATCGGCTGTGTCGTCGCAAGCGTCGGCTACATGCTCCATCTCTTCGATGAGATCTTTTAGTATAAGTATTGTCGCAGCATCAGTTTCATTAGAATATTGAAGAAGCATTGCTTTGGATTTTAAATAGTGTTCGTCTACTTTACCCTCGATTTGGTCAATTTGTTTTGCTAAATCCATCGCCTTCTCTGGATTCACTCCCAACTGCTCTATCGCTTTACGTAAAGTGGTGGCGCAAACAACCAACTCTTTAGCGGTTTCGGAGAACTGTTTCCACATATCTTTTGGAACGGTCGCCTCTAGAAGCAAAACAACAGCTCTTGATGCATCTTTAACATGATCCGCCATCTGATCTAATCTTTTTACAAGATGCATGATATCTTCGCGATCTTTTGACCGGAGGCTACCACGGGTAAGCTCTTCAAAAATCATTCTTCTGAGTTCATCTATTTCATGTTCTATAGTTGAAAGTTTTTCGAAAGATGATTTTGCATTTTCCTTATTACCTTTTGATGCCGCGATAATAGATTTCTGCAACTCTATTACTGTGTCAATAGCCAATGTCATTTGACGGTCAGCCATTTCAAATAACTTAGACTTTCTTCTATTCGCAAACCATCTTTCCATCAATTTTCACCCTTAAACATTAAGACACACTATATCTTATAATAAATTGTAAAAGATGCTTAAGTCTTTTCCGTCTTATCACTCCAAAGCTAATTCCGTTCTTAAACCCTTTTCTGGGTATGAAAAAACAAAGCTTTTCTCCACCGGAAAATTGACAGTTATTTTCTCGCCCACTTTATACCATTCACCCATTAGTGCAGGACGCACAACGACTACCAAATCATCATTATGGAGCCTAATTTCATATCGAACATTATTTCCTTCAAACCTGAAACCTTCAATGTTTCCAACTATGGAATTCAATCCGCTTTTTTCTCCCTTCACGATGGACAAAACTTCTGGTCTTACCCCAACCACAACTTTTTCTCCTTTCTTGTGCTCTTTATTCATTGATTTAACAGAAATCCCCCTACGAAGCTCGACTGTAAGTTTATGTTCAACATTTTCGGTAACATAACCTTCTAGAAAATTTGACTCTCCAACAAAATTAGCCACAAATATATGCTGAGGCGTCAAATATAGTTCCTGAGGAGTCCCAACTTGCAAAATCTTTCCCTTTCTCATCACAGCAATTCTGTCTGAGATCGCCATTGCTTCTGCTTGGTCATGAGTAACATGAATAGCAGTTAACGCGAGGTCTTTTACAAGTTTTCTAATTTCGTACCTCAAATCTGTTCTAATTCTCGCGTCCAAAGCACCTAAAGGTTCATCCAACAATAAGAGTTTAGAACCAGAAGCTAATGCCCTAGCTAAAGCAACCCGTTGTCTCATTCCTCCACTCAACTCAGCTGGAAATGCATCAGTGCGCTCAAAGAGTCTAACCAGCTCTAACATTTCACGACCAATCTTGTTGCTCTTCTTTTCGTCCCACCCTTTTACACGAGGTCCATAGGTTACATTATTCCAAACGTCCATATGAGGAAACAGCGCATACTCCTGAAAGACGTATCCAATGTCCCTATATTCGGGTGGAAGATTTGATACTAGACGTTCACCGATGGATATTTCACCTTCATCAGGCAACTGCAGGCCAGCTATCATACGTAAGGTGGTAGTTTTTCCACATCCACTTGGTCCAAGAAGTGTCAGATATTCCTTGTCTTTTACAGTTAAATTAACATGATCAACAGCAGTTATTCGTCCTTTATCAAAGGTTTTAACTACATTTTTTAGTTTTACTTCAGGCATTTCAGCTTACCCTATCCATAATTTTGTTAAATTTATTATTTTGTATCATCTTGTAGTCACCTTTCGGAAGATCATAAGGAGAATAAACGCTAGAGCGATCAGGTAGGTTGAAGCAAAAAGGGCTGCAGGAATCGCATAAGATTCAACCATGTTTACGACTAATGGAGGAATTGTTACATCACTACCCATCACAAGAAAAGTCGCACCTGTTTCACCCAAGGAACGTGTAAAGGAAAGGATAACTCCAGTTAAGATTCCTCTTTTCAACAATGGAAGAGAAATTGATTCTACCTTGTTATAGGAATTGGCGCCTAGGGTAATCGATGCGTCCTCGTATAGAGGAATATCAGATCCTTCAAATGTGGCAAGTGTAGGTTCGACTATTACAGGAACAGAGAACACTATATGGGTTAAAATTATTAGCCATATCCCTGGGTCTGCGAGTTTCATTCCTCCAGGACCCCATAAAAGTAGTATTGATAAACCAAGTGCAGACGTGGGAACAATTAATGGAACTCTAAGGAAGGCTCTGAGGACACTCCCAAATCTTGAACGCATTATCAAGAACACTGTTGGAATTGCTATACACGCAGCTACATAAGTTGCAATTGCAGCAGATGCAAAAGAAACCAAAGTTGCATCCATCAAAGCAGAGAAGTAGTTTGATGGCCCAAATAGTTGATAAACAACGCTTTCAGTAACTTTGCCGGTGTCTGGGTCACTGTTCCATGATACGGCAACAGAACTTATGACATAAACTATTGGCATTATAACCACTATAATAAGGAAGATTATGACAACTATGTCTCTGACCCGTGATAGTTTTCGAGAAGCAAAATCTTCAAACTTTTGTAGCCTCTTTTGAATATGAAGAGTCGAGAAAAATGAGAAGGATGTGACTCCCTTCTTTTTCAAGATAAACTCTACAGGGAGAATTATCGCTGATGCCACAATTATCAATAAGCTGCCTAAAAATGCGGCAGAGCCGAACTTGAATTGGGATACCCAACTAATAACCGCGATTGGCGCAGTAGTGAATATTCCTGACACAACCAATGTGGCTCCAGTTTCTCCCAGAGACCTAGCAAAAG
The DNA here is from genome assembly GCA_963715145.1 of uncultured Actinomycetota bacterium. GTDB lineage: Bacteria > Actinomycetota > Actinomycetes > Mycobacteriales > Mycobacteriaceae > Mycobacterium. The sequence continues at coordinate 21,211 of CAVQRL010000018.1, forward strand.
CTAGAACTGTTCCTGAAAAAATCGCAGGTAAAGTTAATGGCACCAGAATCTTTCTAAATGTCGTCAAAGGCGCGGCCCCTAGGGTTCCGGAAGCTTGCTCCAAAAGCGTTGACATGTCTTCTAGTTTAGCCTTGAGGGTTTTTACAATATATGGAAAGGTCAAAGCAATATGTATAATCAACATCAAGAAAGGAACATTAAGAAAAGGAATAACCGTGTCGATCTGCACATTTCCTCCAGTTAATAGAGCACCTAGTCCGGATGCTGAAGTCCATGTTATCAGTGTAGCAAAACCAAAACCTGAGGTCGGAATCACTAAAGTAAAAGAAATGAGGTCTTCAAGAAACCCTTTTCCCCAGAACTTCTTCCGAGCAAGTATGTACGCAAGAGGAATCCCAACGATCAAATCGATTATAATAGCAGAAAGGGCAAGACGAAGAGACAAACCAAGATATTTTTGGATTTCTATCCAATTTGTATCTCCAATTAGAGGATTTGCAAAAACTTCGGTGTAAACTTCAGGCCAACGGGTAAATGTAAAAGATATCAAAAAAAAACTTGGTAAAAAAACAAAAAGAATTAAACTAATTACAGTTGCAGAAACGCCAATTCTGGAGAGCAACGTTTTTTTCCCCTTCGCTTGACTAAAGTTTGTCACACCCCAGGATTTTTAACAGAAGGCCAAACCGTGAAAAGATTCTCCATCGATTCTCCAGACAAAGGTCGGTAAGTAGGAACTTTTATTTCAAAAGCAACACCATTTTTCTCATTAAAGACATCAACATCAAGGGGAACACTAGGATTAGCGGGTCTAAAGCCATATTCTTGGGCTTTGTCTTGGTTACTTTCTTGGAGTAGATAATACAAATACTGAGAGGCAGCAAATTTTTGGTATTCACTAACCCAAGGCACATTCAGGATAACGTACGGATGATCTGAAAGTAAGGTTCCATCTTCCGGATAAACAGCCACCAAAGTGTCACCCCATTTCTGGGTGGCTTTTTCTGCATTACTAATAACTACGCTTTCGTACACTGTGAAACAATCGATTGCTGTGGGGCCATTCTCAGACGCCCATTTTCCAAAGAATCCTGTGCTTTTTCCGTAGTTTACCGTTTTTGATTCTATTGTTCTAACAAACTCCAAAGCATCTAAGTTTGTGAAGTCGACAAAATTAAACTCTTCAGGCTTCTTTCCCAAGGCCTCAGCGAATTCTAACACTTCAGCCATGACGCCGCCATTGCTTAATAATGGATCTGGATGGCCGTACTTGTATTCAATCCCTTCCTGAGCTAAACGATACAGATCGTTGAAGCTCGTAACATTGTTGTCTTCAAAGAAGGAAGCCCACCCCGCTATTACGACAGGAGACAAAACGAGAGGCGTAGAGTCTTGAGCTATTTCTTGACCTTTACCTAAACTTACCCATTTCTGGTTTAGGTAAGGTATCCAAATACTGGATGCTGGACTCCAAGCTGTTGGTCGTGAACTTTCCTGAAGGATTAAGTTTACACTGTCATGGCTTCCGGTTACTATCAATTCTACATTGACTGTAATGTTGAAACGATCGAAAAACCATTGTTCAAAAGTAGGTGTGACGGATTTTATCCATCCATCTTTCTCGCTTGTGTAAAGGAATGTGAAACTGATGTTTGAGGGTAAACCTTCCTGTCCAGAACCCCCACTTCCTGTTCCTATGGATGTTATTGCGGAGACTGCGAGAAAAACCATGAAGCCTAGCAGGATTCCGATAAGAAGGAGTATGTAACCTTGCTTCGGAAACAATCTCAGGCGTCGTTTGTTTCTTCGATCCATCCTGATTAGCCTCGCAATAGTATTCAAAAGAACTCTATAAAAAGTATACTTACAAACAAGTGGTTTCAATAAAAGTTGGTTTACAGAAAAAGTTTTGTAGAAATGACAGTGAAGGCTGAGTTAAAATGGTCGTGCAAATATTATCATAAAATTTTTGAAGTTTCATGTTCTTCGCCGATGTTTTAGCTTGATTTTGGCCGTTTTACTACGGGTTGATGATTTGAAATTCTGAGGTTGAGAAAGTAATTCACCTTTTTCATTTTATTTACCTTTATCAGGAGGAAGAAGTGGTTGAAATAATTAATAGGTTATCAAATTAGTATATATATCTAAATATAGTCTATATAGATTTAATAAAAAAAATAAGGAGATAGTTCGTTGAACGAGGGAGAAACAAGAAAGCTTCAAGTCACAGGAGGATCAACGTATGTAATTTCGTTGCCGAAAAGGTGGATCAACCAAAACGGGCTTGAAAAAGGCAGCTCGTTGCTTATTCAAGAGGAAGAAAATGGTTTCCTATCAATTTTTCCTTCAGGATTAGGAAAATCCGAAAAAACAGAAGAAGGACAAATCAAAGTTTCTCCAGAAGACAGTTCTGATTCATTAATAAGAAAAACAGTTGCCGTGTATTTACAGGGTTATAATATAATTCACATAAGAGCAAAAGACCAGAAAGCGATTTTGTCAACTCAAAGAAACGCAGTTAAAACTTTTGCTCGAAACATGCTTGTTGGAACAGAAATTGTCAATGACACTTCCACAGACTTGACTTTACAGGTTTTGTTAAGTTATCCCGAATTGTCTGTTCCAAGCGCTTTGCGGCGAATGACTATAATAACAGCATCTATGCATAAAGACGCAATGACTGCCCTCAAGAACATGGATTACCAGGTAGCAAGTGATGTTCGAGCCACAGATTATGAAGTAAACAGATTTCATCTTTACATAATACGTCAACTGAAGATAGCGATTCAGAATCCAAGGATAGTGAATGAGATAGGTTTAGAAAAGCCTAAAGATTGTCTCGGCTATAGACTCATTACTAAAATGGTAGAAAGAACAGCCGACCACGCAACAAACATAGCAAAATATGTCCAGTTACTAAAAAGACATTTGAATGACGAGTTTCTAATTGCAATTCAAGAAATGAATGCAGTTGCAATTTCTTCTTTCGAAACTTCAATAGAGTCTTTGTTTAGACGCGATTACTTATTAGCAGATAGTGTCATCTCAAAAGCCAACAGCATAATCGAGTTAGAACATAAAGTCTTGCTTTCGTCAAAAGAGACCGATATTGAAGAAGCAGCTAACCTTCGACTAGTTATTGAAAGTGTTAGAAGGATAGCCGAATACTCGATGGACATAGCTGAGATTGTTCTAAACATGACAGTTGAATCAGTGATGGAATAGATTAAGCATTTATTTACGAGTTGCTAAAGTGTGTCTGGTGTAACGTTTGCAGTTTAAGGGACGCGACATTGTATCAATCAAAGACTTTAACAGAGAAGAAATTGATTATATCCTAAAAACCGCAGCCTCTATGGAACAAATAACTAAAAAAGGCTCAGACATGCTTCACGGCAAAATCTTGGCCACTCTATTTTTTGAACCAAGCACAAGAACCCGATTAAGTTTTGAAGCTGCAATGAACAAACTCGGAGGAACAGCAATAGGCTTCGCAGAACCTAAAGTTGCAGCAATAAAAAAAGGCGAAAATTTAGCAGACACTATAAGAGTCGTCGAAAACTACGCCGATGTCCTGGTATTAAGGCATCCACTTGAAGGAGCAGCCAGGTTAGCAGCCGAATTTGCTGGCGTTCCTGTAATAAATGCAGGTTCAGGGGCTGAGGAACACCCAACTCAAGCATTGTTAGATCTGTACACAATTTTAAAAGAGAAGGGAACGATTGATGGACTAAACATCACATTAATGGGTGATCTAAGGTATGGACGCACAGTTCATTCTTTGGCGTACGCTTTATCGCTCTATAATGTGAAACTGTTTCTGGTTTCTCCAGACCTTCTTCGTATGCGAAGAGAAGTCACCGATTCTATAAAACAAAAGATAAACATATCTGAAGGCTCCGTGATAGAGGAAGTTTTACCCCAAACAGACGTACTTTATGTAACCCGTATTCAAGAAGAAAGATTTCCAGACCCAGCCGAATACGCCAAAGTCAGCGGAACCTACAAGATCGATATCCCAACGCTAAGGGATTCAAAGGAAAACATGATAATAATGCATCCTTTGCCTAGAGTGAACGAAATAGATCAAGAAGTCGACAACACACCTCATGCCAGATATTTCCAGCAAGTATGGAACGGAATAGTCACGCGGACAGCTATTCTAGCACTTATTCTCGGAGCCAAAAAATGACAAATTTTAAGTGAACAGTTTTTTATCAAACTAGCAAAACGTTAAAGACAACGCAAGAAATAATATTGTATGTTTAAATTGTTTTTATAGAAAGGAGCATTTTGGAGAATTGATCATGGTTTCAAGTATCGTAAAAGACGTATTATCAACCAAATTTAAGAGCATAAGCAAAGATGACCTGCTTTCTGCATGTCTCTCTATTCTTAATGAAGAATCAACGCCAGTGTTGGTTGTCTTAGACAATAAAGGGAAATACGCTGGAGTAATTGCTCACAGATGGATAGTGAGATCACGGTATAATCCAGCTACAACTAAGGTTGAAAGTTTAATGCGCTCAGCACCTTCAGTGTCACCAGAAGATAGTCTTAGCAAAGTAGCAAGGCTAATGATAACTAGTGGAATAAGCCAACTCCCAGTTTTCAACGAAGAAAAATTAGTAGGAATTGTTACTGATGATGCGATTATTCAGGGTGCAGTTGTTGGAAAGTGGGGTAATAACAAAGTCGAGGAATTGATGACAAAGAAACCCTTCCTTATTGAAGAAAACGAGTCAGTAGGAGCTGTCCTAAGCCTATTCCGGGAACACAACATTTCTCATGTACCAATAGTTAAAGACGGCGCCCTAGTAGGTATTGTAAGCACTAAAGACATAATCACAGGCATTTTTCAACCAAGACATCGGCAAAAAGTAGGAGATATCTCAGGAGAGAAAGTTCCAGTTCTAAGCATTTCAGCAAAAGGAATAATGACAAAACCAGTCATCACCGTTTTGCCAGAAAACACATTAAAAGATGCAGTAAAAAACATGCAAAAATACAGCATTTCTTCTTTGGTAATTGTCACTAAAGGAAGACCCACAGGAATTCTGACAAAAAGAGACCTTCTTGAACCACTCGCTGAAATGGAAACACCAAAGCAGCAAATAAAAATTGAGTTTTCAGTAAAAGGTGTAGGAATAGACAGCATTCAGCGTAGCTACATAATGGGCGACTTCGAAGTTTTCTCAAAAAAATACCAAAAGATACTCGAATCGGGAACACTTTTCGTTTATATGAAAACACATGGAACAAACTATAAGGGAGAACAGTTGATTCATTGCAGACTACAATTTAGAACAAGAAAAGGCTCATTTTTCAGCTCCGGCGAAGGCTATGGCGTTGAGGCAACGTTTCAAACAGCACTGAGTAGACTAGAGAGACAATTATTAAGAAGCCAAGAACTTGCGCATGAACCCGAATATGCAAAGAAGTATTTACGACGAATAGAATTTCCAAATACAGAACTCTAGTACTACGAAGCCTGCAAAGCTTTAGGAGGTGAAGGGATGACACAAGAAGGAGAAATGTATGCCTGCAAAATCTGCGGAAACGTAGTAGAAGTTGTTGCATCCGGTAACGGAATTCTTGTCTGCTGTGGCCAACCAATGCAACTAGTAGAAGAAGAATAATCAGGCAATATTCACAGTTGTTAAATGGAGTCTTGTAGATTCTTTGGGTATGAATCCGCTTCAAATATATTCAAAGGTAACTAGTACTGGAGTGGAAATCAGTTTTCAGGACATACCGTACCCAATAAAATACCCAACACATGTTTGGGGAGCAACACCCAAAGACACACAAAAAGCACTCAAAGACAACCTTGCACTTGCCACCACAATGCATTTGCCACTTATATTTGGATCATCAAAAATAATTTACCATTCAGGACTTCCATTACTAGAACCTTACTTTATACAAAACTTCCTCAAAGACATACCTTCATGCACAGAAGTTGATGGAACTTGCACCGACGAAACTGTTCGAAAATTCTTTAATACAGAATATCAATTCATAGATTCAAACATTGTATACCCCTCGAATCAACCTGTAGATTCAACATCCAGAGCCATTGTTGGGACAAGCTTCGGAAAAGACAGCCTCCTAACTTACGCAATAGCAGAAGAAATTGGTCTAGAACCAGAAATGGTTTATGTTATAGAGCAGAGCATGACATACGAACAGAAACACAAAACCGAACTAGCAAAACGATTCAAAAATGAGTTCGACAAGGAGTTGAACATCTTGAAACATGAAACTGGAAAGTTTCGTGACTACCCCCATCTCGGGGTACCATTCACAGAATTGGGTTGGGGCCTACAAACAACAGAATATGCGTTGGAGTTGATCCCATTCGCATATGCACTCAAATCGAAATATCTGCTATTTGGCAACGAACAAACCACCTCTTCAAGCTACATGGGCTCTGACGGCAGATGGACAGTTCACCCGTGCTATGACCAATCTCACCGCTGGACTGTACATATTAACCAAATTACACAAACCTTCTCAGGACGTTCGGTTAAAACGGGCAGCCTTATTGAGCCACTTATGGACATGATGATCCAGTACATTTTAGCACACAGATATCCAGAGATAGCAAAATATCAGATGAGTTGCTTTACAGAAACTGAGGCAGGAAAAAACTATCATTGGTGCCATAATTGCTCAATCTGCGCCAAAATGTATTTAATGTGTGTTGGAAGCGGAATCGACCCTCAAAAGATTGGAATACAAAAGAACATGCTAGAGCCCGAATGCAAAAGATTTTTTACACTGTTTGGAGGCAAATCAATTACAATGACATATGCACACACTAAGTTAGGCAGAGACGAGCAACTTTTCGCATTCTATCTTGCATCTAAAAGAGAGATTAAAGCAAGCCTGGTCGAAGAATTTAAAGCAAGCCCACTTTACCAGGAAGCAAAAGAAAGAGAAGATGAACTATACAAAACATTCTGCACCTTACACAGTTCGATATCGGTCCCTAAAGAGTTGAGAACAGCAATAAACTCAATCTATAACGAAGAATTAACGTCATTCAATTTTTAATAAAAACAACTAATTTTAATTACACAAGAATAATTCTAATTGTGGAAAAACCAAAATGCGGATAGCACTAGTTCTAAATACACGCCAAACTGAAACCGAATTCGAAGTAGAGTATGACCCCCCACATACAATTGAGCTTATAAAGCACGGAATCGAAAACACCAAACACGAATACATCTTCGTTGAAGCTGACAAAAACTTTGCCGAAAACATCAAAAAAGCAAAACCAGATCTCGTCTTCAACAGAGCAGAGGGACTAAGGGGTAACAGCCGCGAATCGCACGTACCCGCCATACTTGAAATGCTTGACATTCCCTACGTCGGCTCTAATGTGTTAACGACCGCAATTTGTCTAAACAAGGCATGGACAAAAAAGACTCTACTTTATCACGAAATATTGACCCCAAAATTTTACGTGTGTGAAAACCTTCAAGAAGCAGAAAGAATAAACATAGGCTTTCCTTACCTGCTGAAACCAAACGAAGAAGGCTCTTCAATCGGAATCACCGAAGAAAATTTGGTATATAACAAACCACAACTACACATAAAACTAAAACAAATGATAACAGAATACAAGCAACCAATACTAGTGGAACAGTTCATTGAAGGCAGAGAATTCAGCACCGGACTACTTGGACAACCAAATAACGATCCAGAGATTCTTGCAATTCTGGAAATAGATTTTTCCAAGTTTCCTGAGGTAGGAGGCGTGTTTGGGCAACGAGCAAAAACTGTGTTAGACTCGTTGGAACACTATATTTGTCCTGCACGAATACCAGAAAAACTAAAAAAAACACTTGAAGAGCTATCACGCAAAATTTGGTTTGCGTTGGATATCAAAGATTTTGCTAGAATCGACTTTCGCATGAACAGTCAGGGAGAACTATTTTTCCTGGAAATCAATCCACTTCCGGGCATGGACTTTGATACCAAACAAAACGACCTGTCATTTTATCCTTACATGGCAATGAAATCAGGATACACATATGATATGTTGGTAGGCAGACTTCTTGAATCTGCATGTAACCGTTATGGTTTAAAACTATAGACACAAAAACAGACCCAATTAATGATAATATCGGTGGAAAATAAAAACTGTGAAAGAAACAATACCGATAGTGCAACCAGAGAGAGATAACCCTTTTTGGCAGCTGCTTCTAGATGAATTGGCTAGCAGCTATGAGGGGAAATTGGAACTAGTTTTTCCAAACGAACTTAACAAACATTACTTTTCTTGGTTTCACAACATAGAAGACACAGGCTTCAGGCGGGAATTACAGTACTCATTTGAAGAATTAAAAACGATACTCATAAAACCAGACCTCCTTTTCTGGTTTCTCACAATGGATGACAAACCCCAAATCATAGTTTTCGGCTACTCTATTCCAGATGAATCGAAAAAATCATTCTATCTCGACACATTCGCGGTCAAACCCAGACGAAAAGGAATCGGAAACATTGTCATCAAGTTTATTATTCGTTGGGCACAAACAAAAAAATACTACTCAATAATTTTAGACACTGAATTAAAGAACGAAAAAGGAATTCCACTACAGCAGTTCTATGCACACAATGGATTTAAAACAATCTCTGCTGCTGGAAAAGAAGACGTAGTAATGAAACGTATATTATAGAACAGAATTCAGTGTGTTAGGGAAATTTAGTCGAAGTCTCTTCCAGTTAATATCGCTACAAATGTTCCTTTAACTATGAAACCTTCTCTGCCAAGTGTTTGCATAACAGCTAGTGTACTTGCTGCTGCTGGAAGAACACTTAGACCTTCTTCTGAACGGACCAGTTTAGAGAATTCCATCATTTTTGTGTCTGAGGCATATTCTGCGAAACCTCCTGATTCATAAATGGCGTCTAGGGCAATTTGTCCATCAAATGAATGCCAATTGGTTAGAGGCTCATTGACTTTGCTTTCTTTGATTTCTTCAGGTTTTAAATCGATTATTGTTCGCTTGTTTTCTTTAAAGGCTTTAATAACAGGATTTCCTCGACGTGTGCTGGTAGCGACCATCTTTGGCACAGTCATAGTCTTTCCTGAAAGACAAAGTTTTTTGAAACCTGCATAAATACCAGCTAGAGATGTCCCATTTCCAACAGGACAAAAGATATAGTTAGGAACCCGACGTAAGTCTCGATAAACTTCAACCGCGATTTCTCCATAAGCAGCTAAAGATAATTCGGGGACTTCATTTACTCCAGGATTAGCATCATACCAGTTGCAATCTATTGCTTGCTGACTAGAATAAGCAACTGCATCCTCATAATAACCATCCACAAAATGCACTTTTGCGCCAAAATTCTCCATGCGTTTTAATCGGTCTTTCGGAACCTCATATTTTTTGGGTATATAGATATTGGCAATTAAATCATAATGCCGAGCAGCGTACGCAATCGCCACTCCAAAGTTTCCACAAGTTGCAGTTGAAATTCCTTCCAATCCGGAAGTGACCGCCTGATCGGCAAGAACCATAGCGATACGATCTTTTTGGGTTCCAGTAGGATTACTACCCTCAAATTTTAGATAAACCCTTTCACATCCAAGAATAGGCGCCAGGTTCCTTGCTTCAAGAAAAATTGTATTCCCAACCATAACCTGCCATGACTGTCTTTTCAGTTTCAGTTGGCGTTCACGATTCTCACTCCAACCGTCGGGTCGAATATCAGACAAACCAGGAGTTGGTTTACAGGCTCCATTGCTTCGAGGTTTTGCCATTTTCTTTTTTTGACACTCCAAACAGAATTCAGATAACTCTTCGCAATGTTTCTGCAGCCATTATTTTAAACTTACTATTCAAGAACTGAAAAAAACAGAGTTAGTAATTATTATAATTTTATTAAGAGATTTGAAAGATTTTACAATAAACCTCTACGTAGAATCCACTGAAGTGCAATAAATCCTAATGGAAGTCTAAACCAAACCCATAAAACCCGAGTCAGAACGGTTGCTGCAGCACTAACTACGGCAGCTTGTGGTCCTAATAATGCAATATAAAGGCTAGTCATTACAATCTCGATAAATCCAACTTCGCCAGGAAGCATTGTGGGGACGCTTTGAAGACTACGACTAAGAGAATATACAATTGTTAACATAACAAAGCTTACATAATAACCAAGAGAAACAAAAACAAAGTAAGATACAAGCACGCTGAGGAAATAACTTAACAAAGCAAAAAACATTGGCAGAACCAAACTTCTAGGATTCTCACCTAAGATGTTTACTGATTGATGGAAACTCTCCAAAGCGTTTTTTGCCTTAGATCTTAGGCTTTCAAGATTTAAACGACCTCGAGAAATGAAAACACCAAAACGTATCAACAAATCGATTAATCTATAGCTCAAATGCTCTTTCTTACATAAAAGAAGAATAAAAATTAACGGAATAGCAGTGCCAATTGATATTAAAGCTATCAAAAATGAAACAGCTGCTGGAATTTCGATTTGATAAGTAAACAAAGAAAAAGTGCAAACAATCAAAATAATCAATGTCACCAGCATGGACATGATTCGCTGTCCTAGAACCGAAGCAACAACTTTACCCGCTTTTTCACCTGACTCTTTTATCATAAAATAACTTTTAGAAACATCTTCGCCGATTGACTCAGAAGGAACAAAGAACTCAACAAATGCTCCAACCCACGTGATAAGCATAGTTTTTATAAATGAAACCTTAATCGAAAGAGGGCGCAAAAGATATTGCCAAGTCAATGAATAAGCCAACATATTCAACAATACCACTACAGTTGCCAGCAAGTAATAGAAAATGTCAATTTGCTGAATAATTACGAGCATTTCAGGTATATCAACAAAAAAATACAAATAGGCAACGAAAATCAACAACCCAATAAGCAAAAGTGGAACTGATCTTTTTAGTGAATTTTTCCTGTCCGGGAACCATTCACTGTCTATTGAAGCTTCAGTTTCAACCACTATGCCCACGACATCTTGCTTTTTTTAGTGATACTTGCAATATAACCCTGTGTATCTGCTTTCTTCTATTGCAATCTAAAACTGCTATATTTACTTAAGATCGTTTTTAATGGTGCCCTAGCAAGCAAAGAATATTCTGTTGTGCAGTTCATCAAACAAGGATCGCATTTCGGAACCACAGTTTCTTTAAGCGTTTTCATCCTCTCACTTTTTAACAGTCCAACCATAGAATTTTCAAGCACAGAACCAACACAATTCTCTTCTGTTCGAAGAAGACCAGGACACAAAAACAGTTTTCCTTCATTATTTATTGCTAAATATAATTTCCCCGCATCACAAAGCTTTGGAACATTTCCAATAATGTAGTCTGAAATGTGATTTAGGAAATAATAGGACTGTGATAGATAGTTACTATATTGCGATTTAATCTCTAAAATTTGTTTTACTAAATCGTCAACTGCATCAGGAGGGACCGCCCAAGAGTCAGAACCGATAACAGGTTGGATAAAAAAGTAATCTGCTCCAATATTTTTCACAGTCTCAAAGACTTCACGTAACTCTTGGAAATTTCGTTTGTTGAGAACAAAATTTACACCTACGGCACACGAACGAGGATTTGTTTCTGCCAAAATCTTAAGCCCACGAATCGCTCTGCTATATGCCTCATTATTACCCCGAACTTTATTATGGGTATCAGCTAAACCATCCAATGATATCGATATCGATTGGACCAAATTTGCTAATTTTTTTGCTCTAGATTTTGTTATTAATGTACCATTCGTACTTAAAGTGACAACCAATCCAGAATCCACAGCATATTGCACGATATCTTCGAGGTCATTTCTAAGTAAAGCCTCTCCTCCAGTGATACCTATACTCATAACATCGGCGTTAACTAAGTTGTCAACAACAGTTTTTGCTTGAGCAAAAGTCAGATCCTTACTTATTTTATCATGATAAAATTTTTGCCGATCACAAAAGAAACAATCAAGGTTGCACTTATACGTTATATCCCAAGCCACAAACAATGGAGATGGAATCTTCAACTTTATTTTAGAATAAAGCCTCAAAGTTCGTAACAAAGGCACATTCAATTTTAGCGGATTAATATTAACCAAAGAATTCATTGCTCCCTACTGCATGGCTCTATTTTTTGCACAAATATAACAAATACCTTTTTTGTGTACAAGTTTACCGCTAGCAACCATTTTTCTTGAAGACCGGTAAGCATCATTGTTCCATATTCCAGAAAAACCTTCTTCAAGCGCATTTCCAAAAGCCCATTCTAAGCCATAAACATTACAGCAAGGAAATATTTTTCCATCCCAGTTGATCACAGACCTTGTCCACAACGACGAACAATCATTGTTAAGCACTTTTTTTCTTTTCTTAAAGTTCTTTGAATATGCAGAATAATTGTCATTACTGGGCAACCAGTATTTCACATTTTCAAACTGGGATTTGGAATCTAAAAAAAACCTCTGACTCATATCACACAGAAGTTTTGCAAATTCTATATGATCAACACCTACTTCTTTAGCAAGTTTTTTTGCTTGAGGAACTTCTTTCTCAGTGAATCTTGTCACAAAAAACTTCCATTGAATCAGAGGTTTCCTAATATTCAAAGATCTCTTTTTTTTCACGATCTTTTTCATGTTACTGAAAACCTTCGCAAAGTTGTTACCTCGTTGATATGTTTCAACAGTTTCTTGGCTTGCGCCATCTAAAGAAACCATCAATAAGTTTAAACCCGAATTCACCAGTTCGCTACAAATATTATCATCAAAAACATTCAAGTTTGAACTTGTGGTAACTATGATGTTCTTTTGTCTAAGGTATTTGACCATCTGGAAAAAGTCTTTATTTAAAAACGGTTCACCCCAATTATATAATTCAACTATTAACAGGTAATTGCCTAATTCATCAATGATTTTTTTAAAATCCTTAAAAACAAGAAAACCTTTTGGTAAATCTTCTTTTTCTTGACCTGTTGGACAGAGGGAACATCGTAAAGGGCAAATATTTCCGGTTTCGATAGTCAACTGGTATGGGAACCCAGCAACGTAGGATGATTTTAGGACCCTGTGTTGAAATTCAACCAGAAAAAAATTTAATATAGCTTTTGGCTTAGTTAAAATGCCAATCAATCTCGAGGCTGATCTTTAAGGAATGAAAGAAAATGGGAAAGTTCATTTTGACCAAGCTTTAATTCCCGTGGTACTATCATTCTGATATAGCCTCGGCTGATGTTGTAAGTTAAGTTGTAACATTTATTTATTACATATTATCGAATCTTTACCGAGAATAATGCTAATATTTTGTTTCCACACAATATTCGCTGATATTAAAAAAAGTCCTTTAAAAAAAGAAAAGAAGTGGAAACCGGAAATTGGTGTTTGGAGCCAAACTGGCGCCTAAAGCAAATGGTAAACCTTAAGCTTAAGTTACATATCAGTTCTGTATCTGTTGACAAGTTCCTGTCTTTTGCCTTTATTCCATCCACTAACTGCCTAAGAGCTCCAGGTCCGGAAGGTCCGGCGGCGGTAATTCCGACGGCTCCTGACCTCGGGAGTGCAGGCGGCTGCAACCGCCCGCCATTTTCTCCAACCGCGCGATCCGATCCTCCATGGGCGGATGGGTCGAGAACAGCTTGCCGATGCGCTCTCCGGAACGGAACGGGCTGGCGATCATCAGGTGGGCCTGATCGGCGATCTGCGGCGCCGGGGGCAGCGGCGCCTGCTGCACACCGCCGCTGATCTTGCGCAGGGCTGACGCCAGGGCCAGCGGATCACCGGACAGTTCCGCGCCGGATTCGTCGGCCTGGTACTCCCGCGAACGCGAAACAGCCATCCGGATCACCGTGGCGGCCAACGGGCCGAGCACCGAAACCAGAAGCATGGCAAGTGGATTGACTCCACCGCCGTTGCGGTTGCCGCCACCGGTGTAGCTGGCGAACATCGCCATATTGGCCAGGTAGGTGATCACCGAGGCGAGCGCCCCGGCCACACACGAGATGAGGATGTCGCGGTTGTAGACGTGGGAAAGTTCATGGCCCAGTACCGCGCGCAACTCCCGCTCGTCGAGGATGTTCAGGATCCCGGTGGTGCAGCAGACCGCGGCGTTGCGCGGATTGCGGCCGGTGGCAAAGGCGTTGGGGTTGGCTGTGTCGCTGATGTAAAGCCGCGGCATCGGCTGGTGCGCGGCGGTGGCGAGTTCGCGCACCATCGCATAGATCTGCGGGGCCTGCACCTCGGTCACCGGCTGGGCGTTCATCGCCTTGAGCGCCATCTTGTCACTGTTGAAGTACACGTACGCGTTCATGCCGATGGCCATCAGCAGGGCCAGGAACATGACGTTACGACCGAAAAGCGACCCGACGAAGACGATCAGCGCCGACATCGTGGCCAGCAGAAAGAACGTCTTGATGCGATTACCGGTCGGATGCCAGGTCATTGCCTATCTCCTTCAAGCGGGTCTGTCCCGCAGACTAACGCCCGGGAGCACCGCGCGAGTTCCGGTTCGCCACTAACGCCGTTCATCCGATGGGCGGCCTTACCCGTGTCGGTTAACCGTGTAGTCCACCAGCGAAGCCAACGCTCGCCGCCCCGGAACATCGGGCAGGCCCGACAGTTCCTCGCGGGCCTGCGCCGCATAGTGCTGCACGGTGGCCTTGGCGGCCGCGATGCCGCCGGAGGCCCGCAGTAGGTCCAGCGCCTCGGCCACCTCGCCGTCGTCGGTCACCGGGCCTTTGAGGAGTTCACGCAGGCGGTCGGCGCCGGCGCCGGTCTCGCGCAACGCGAAAAGGACCGGCAGGGTGTGCACGCCCTCGCGCAGGTCGGTGCCGGGGAGCTTTCCGGATTCGTCGGGATCAGCCTCGATGTCGATGATGTCGTCGGAGATCTGGAACACCGTGCCGATGATCCCGCCGATGCGGCCCAGTCGCTCGACCTGATCGACATTGGCCCCCGAGAACGTACCGCCGAACCGTCCCGCCGCGGCGATCAGACAGGCCGTCTTCTCGGCGATCACTTTCAGGTAGTGCGAGACGGCGTCGTCTCCGGGTGGGGCGCCCTTGGTCTCGCGCATCTGGCCGGTGACCAGCATTGCGAACGTCTCGGCGATGATCCGCACGGCATCCGGCCCCAGCTGGGCCACCAGTCTCGAGGCGGTGGCGAACAGATAGTCCCCGGCCAGGATGGCGATGTTGTTGCCCCACCGGGCGTTGGCCGAGGGGGCGCCGCGGCGCATCTGGGCCTCGTCCATGACGTCGTCGTGGTAGAGCGTGGCCAGGTGAACCATCTCGATGACCGCGCCGGCGACAGCCACGTCATCGCTCTCCGGATCCGGACCGACATGCGCTGAGAGCACCGTGAACAGCGGACGGAACCGCTTGCCCCCCGCCTCGAACAGGTGCAGCACGGCTTCGGTCATCAGTTCGTCGCCGCCACGCAGTTCGGTCGCGATGATGTCCTCGACACGGGCGACGCCGTCACGCACCTGCTGGGCGAATTCCGCGTCACCGAAGTCGACCCCCGCTACCACGGTCGCCGGAGTGTTCACGCTGCCAACATACTGGGAAGCGTGAATCAGCTGTCATCGGAGGTGGCCGCCGACCGACTCGGGGCCGATGTGCTCGTCGTGGGCGCCGGACCGTCAGGATCGTCGGCAGCGGCCTGGGCCGCCCGCGCCGGCCACGAGGTCCTGCTGGTCGATGCCTGCGAGTTCCCCCGGGACAAGGCGTGCGGCGACGGACTGACCCCGCGGGCCATGGTGGAACTGCGCCGACTCGGAATGGGCGACTGGCTGGACGGCCGAATCCACCACCACGGGCTGCGACTGACCGGGTTCGGCAGCGCGGTCGAGGTCCGCTGGCCCGGCACGTCCTTTCCCGCGGTGAGCTCGGCGGTGCCCCGGACCGAACTGGACGACCGGGTGCGCAAGGTCGCCGAAGCGGCCGGCGCCTCGATGCTGCTGGGAGCCAAGGCCGTCGACGTCGGCCGCGACTCGGCGGGGCGGGTGCGCGACGTGCTGCTGGCCGACGGCCGGCGGGTCGGCTGCCGGTGGCTGATCGTCGCCGACGGCGCACGCTCGACGCTGGGCCGGGTGCTGGGACGGCAGTGGCATCAGCAGACCGTGTACGGGGTGGCGGCCCGGGCCTATCTGCGTTCCCCGCGGGCGTCGGAGCCGTGGATCTCCTCGGATCTGGAGCTTCGGTCAACCGACGGTCAGGTGCTGCCCGGTTACGGGTGGATCTTCCCGCTCGGCAACGGTGAGGTGAATCTGGGCGTGGGCGCGCTGGCCACCGCCAAACGCCCCGCCGACGTGGCGCTGCGGCCGCTGATCCGCCACTACACGCAGTTGAAGCGCGCCTCATGGGGTTTCGACGGGGAACTGCGCGCGGTGGCCTCGGCGCTGCTGCCCATGGGCGGCGCGGTGTCCGGAGTGGCCGGGCCGAACTGGCTGCTGGTCGGCGACGCGGCCGCCTGCGTCAACCCACTCAACGGCGAGGGCATCGACTACGGACTGGAGACCGGGCGGCTGGCCGCGGACTTCCTGAACTCCGGTGATACCGGTGCGGCCTGGACAGCCTGGCCGGCGCTGCTGCAGGAGCACTACGGCCGCGGATTCTCGGTCGCCCGCCGACTCGGCCTGCTGCTGACACTGCCGCGGTTCCTGCCGATGGCCGGGCCGGTGGGCATGCGGTCGGCGCGCTTGATGGACATCATGGTGCGGGTCATGGGCAATCTGGTCACCGACGAGGACGCCGACTGGGTGGCACGGCTGTGGCGGACCGCCGGGGCCGGCTCCCGCCTGGCAGATCGCCGCAAACCGTTCTGCTGATGCCGATTTCGGCGCGTTCTCGCCCGCTCAGCGGGTGTCAGCGCGCCGGAACGAGGTCAGCAGGGCTTGACTGCGGCATGCAGGGCCACGATCCCGCCGGTGAGATTGCGCCAGCGCACGTCCGACCACCCGGCCTGCTCAATGCGTTCGGCCAAGGTCCGCTGGTCCGGCCAGGCCCTGATGGATTCGGCGAGGTAGACGTAGGCCTCGGGGTTGCTCGACACCGCGCGGGCCACCCTCGGCAGTGCCTGCATCAGGTACTCCTTGTAGACGGTGGAGAACACCGGCACCGTGGGCGTGGAGAACTCGCACACCACCAGTCGCCCGCCGGGTCTGGTGACCCGGGCCATCTCGCGCAATCCGGCAACGTGGTCGACAACGTTGCGCAGGCCGAAGCTGATGGTCACCGCGTCGAAAACCTCGTCGGCGAACGGCAGTCGGGTGGCGTCGGCGGCGACTTTGGGGACCGGCCGCCGCGAACCGGCGTGCAGCATCCCCACCGAGAAGTCCGCGGCCAGACACCAGGCACCGGAGCGGGCCAGTTCCACCGTGGACACCGCCGTTCCGGCCGCCAGGTCGAGCACGGTGTCACCCGGCGAAACCTGAAGCGCCGAGGTGGTTGCCCGGCGCCAGTGCCGGTCCCGGCCGGCGGACAGAACGGTGTTGGTGATGTCGTAGCGGCGAGCCACGGCGTCGAACATCGACGCCACATCGCGGGGGTCTTTGTCCAGGGATGCGCGGCTCACCAGCCAGACGCTATCAAGCTCCCCGCGAGTCGACACCCAGGCTCTGGCGTGACCGCGCCACCATGCGTTCGCTGAGATGAATCAGCCGGTCCTCGTGACCGGCCGGCATCGTGTAGGCCAGTTGGCGTAATTCGAGGGCGAAGCCCTGCAAGTCTTGGCGGAATGTCCTCTCGCCCATCGGACCCTCCCGGTCGCTCTATGAGACGTGCGAATGTTCTTGTCTGGTTTGCCGTTTGATCTGCGCTGACCGTGGGCTCCATTGTGCTCCGCAGCGCGAAGGAAGCGGAAGATGTCACAGCAACATTTCAGGTGAACATCGTGTTGCCACTGTGTTGCTTGTCGACAAGTTGGTGTTCGAGACGCACCAATCCGGCCAGGATGGCACCGCCGATCAGCCAGCCTGCCACAGCGATCGACCCCGCCGGGACGATGGCCAGCGCGGCGTTACGGTTCTGCACGCGAACCAGATTCGGGTTGTTCCTGTCGTATTCGACGTAGATCCGCATCCCGGTGGCGAGTTCCGACGGGTAGAGCACACCCAGTTCGGGACGGTAGGTGACCCGGTCCGGGGTGACGAACTCGATGGTGGAGCGCCGCGGGCCCGCGGAGAGCACCTCGGCCTCGGCCACCCCGAGGTGACGCTCGATCTGACGGTCGTTGCGCCACGCGCCGGCCACCAGCAGGATCGACTGCAGGGTCACGATGCCGATGATCACCCAGACGACATTTTTGGCCCAGCGCAACACTTTTCGTTCCGCGGTGTCGGGCAGGCCGGGGTCGCGGTGCGGCAGCGCCGCCTGAAACCACTTCGTCAGCCTGTCGATCACAGAGCCGCCCGGATGGCCGCGTGCAGCTGACGCAGCGACGAACGGTCGGCTTTGACCTCCAGCACCCGCAGGCCGTCGTGGGGCTCGGCGAGTGCCGCGGGGAGGTCGTCGACCTCGATCTGGCGCGCGTCGACGTGATAGGCCCGGCACAGCGCGCCGACGTCCACGTCGTGCGGAGTGCCGAAAATGCGGGAGGACACGTCGGAGAACCGGGGGTCGCCCTGCTCGAGCAGTTCGAAGATGCCGCCGCCGTTGTCGTTGGACACCACGATGGTCAGATCGTGCGGGACCGGCTCGGTGGGGCCGATCAGCAGGCCCGAGGCGTCGTGAACGAAGGTGAGGTCACCCAGCAGCGCAATGGTCCGCCCCGGATGGGCCAGCGCGGCGCCGATCGCCGTCGAGACCGTGCCGTCGATACCCGCGACACCACGGTTGGACCGCACGGCCACGCCGTCGGTGTTCAGGCCGACCAGGGCGGCGTCGCGCACCGGGTTGGAGGCACCGAGCACCAACTGGTCGCCCGGTCGCACCGCGTCGGCGATGGCGGCTGCGACATGCAGGCCGGTGGTCAGCGGGTGGGCCGCCAACTGCTCGCCCACCACGGCCCTGACCCGGGCGTCGGCGTCGGCGCAGCGGAGCAGCCACCCGGGGTGGGGGGCCCCGGAGGTCTCGGCGCGGGTGCCGGTGGCGAACGAATTGCCGGAAACATCGGGCCAGCGCGGCCCGGTCGTCAGCGCGTAGACGCGGATGTCGGAGTCGGCCAGCAACGCCGAGACCGGCCGGTGCAGGGTGGGCCTGCCGACCATGATCACCTGCCGGGGCCGCAGCAGAGTCAGCGCCAGGGGGTGCAGCGGTGTGGCCGGGTGCGGTGCGGTCGGTTCGGCGACGGTGGGCAGGTGCGCGAGATTGGGGTGCACACCGGCGCCGTGCCCGGAGATGACGACGGTGTCCGGCGTGAGGTCGATGGGTAGCGGCTGGTCGAAACTCACCGCTGGGCTGTAGGTCCACGGCCGACCGTCGGGACGGCCGGGGGGGAACTCGGTCGGATCCGAATCCGGTTCGGGAACAAGGGGTTCCCGCAGAGGAATGTCGAACTGCACCGGTCCGGCGTTGGCGGAGCGCGCCCCGGTCGCCGCCGCCAGAACCCGGCAGGTGGCCGAGCGCCACTGGGCGTTGAGGGTCTGGATTCCCTCGGGCCGGCTCAGTTCCGTTCCGGAGGCCAGCCCCAGACTCACCGCGCCGCGCACCTGGGTGCCGAAGTAGCCGAGTTGTTCCATCGTCTGGTTGGCCCCGGTGCCGAGTAGTTCGTAGGGGCGGTTTGCGCTCAGCACCACCAGGGGAACCCGGGCATAGTTCGCCTCCACCACCGCCGGGCCGAGGTTGGCCACCGCGGTGCCCGAGGTCATCGCGATCGGCACCGGACGACCACTGCCGGCCGCCAGACCGATCGCCAGGTAGCCGGCGGTGCGCTCGTCGATACGGACGTGCAGTCGCAGCCGGCCGGCCCGGTCGGCGTCAGCCAGGGCGAAGGCCAGCGGGGCGTTGCGCGAGCCGGGGCACAAGACGACGTCGCGCACCCCGCCGCGGATGAGTTCGTCGACGACCACCCGCGCCTGCGTCGTCGATGGATTCACCCCTACAGCGTGGCACAGCCGCCGAGCACCGCGTTACAGCAGCGTGCCCGCGAAGAAATCCAGCATCGTCTTGTTGACGGCTTCGTGTCGCTCCAGAAACCCCAGGTGCCCGGCATTGGCAATCTGCACGTAACGGCCCTTCGGGATGGCGTCGCCGACCTCCCGGCCCAGGGCCGGCGGGGTGATCACGTCGTCGGCGAAGCCGATGACGAGCACCTCGTTGGGGATCGACCGGTACGCCGGCAGGCGGTTCTCCAACGGCGCCACCCCCAGTTGCGCCCGCCAGCCGGGGCTGCGCTTGAGCGGGAAGGCGGTGAACATCTGCAACCACTCCTCGATCATCGGCGAGTTGATGGTCTTGGGCGAGAAGTTCTCCAGGATGCGGACTTTCGCGCCGAACGAGGGCGGCAGGTCGATCCCGGCCTCGGCCAGTTCGAGGTCGGCGGTCCGGAACGCGATCCGGGTCGGGTCGACGCGGCCACGAGTCCCCATCAGCACCGCCTGGTGGACAAGATCGGGGCGGACCAGCATCAGTTCCTGGGCGATGAATGCGCCCATCGACATCGCCACCAGCCGGACCGGGCCGCCGACCAGTCTCTCGATGATCCCGACGGTGTCGGCGACCATCTGCTCGGTGGTGAAGCCCTCGGCGTTCTCGGTGGCGCCGACACCGCGGTTGTCGAAGGTGATGCAGCGGTAGCCGGCTTGGAGAAAGTCCGGAACCTGGTGGATGTGCCAGGTCCGTCCGGCGCCGCCGGTACCGGCGATGAACAGCACCGGTTGCCCGGAGCCGGTGTCGTCGTAGGCCAGATTGCTCACCGCCGCGACGCTAGTGCGCCGGTCAGGCCCTTCACAAATGCGCCGGCAGGCCCGATGCGTCAGCCGGCAGCGGCCAGGGCGGCGTCGTAGTCGGGCTCAGAGGCGATCTCGGGTACCAGTTCGGTGTAGACGACCGACCCGTCGGCACCGACCACCACCACGGCGCGGGCCAGCAGTCCGGCCATCGGACCGTCGGTGATGGTGACGCCGTAGTCCTCGCCGAAGCTGTCGCGGAAGGCCGATGCCGGCGTCACGTTCTCGATTCCCTCCGCGCCGCAGAACCGGCTCAGGGCGAAGGGCAGATCCTTGGACACGCAGAGGACGGTCAATCCGCTGTCGGCGGCCCGCTGGTTGAACGCGGTGACGCTGGCCGCGCACACCGGGGTGTCGATCGAGGGGAAGATGTTGAGCAGCAGCGGCTTTCCGTGGAACTGCTCGCTTCTGACGGCGGCGAGGTCGGCGCCGGTCAGGGCGAACGCAGGAGCCGAGGTTCCGACGGCCGGTAGATCGCCGACGGTGTGCACAGGTTTACCGCGAAGAGTTATCTCAGCCATGCCCAACAGTCTGTCACCCGCGCGATCCACCAGTCCCGGCGGTCGGCCGGCACGGCCAGTGCGCTCAGCCTGTCGTGGTCGGGGACGACGGTGGCCACGGGAAGGAACCCGTCGACGGGTGTGAGGTCCGCCACGTCCTCGACGAACAGACCGCCGGTGCCCAGACCGCAGGCATGCTGCAGGTTCGGCAGCGCGGCCGCGGCGGTCAGCCCCGCGGCGATCCCGACCGCGGAGTCCAGCGCGCTGGAGACCACCACCGGGATATCGATGTGCGCGGCGATGTCGAGCATGGCGGAGACTCCGCCGAGGGGTGCCACCTTGAGTACGGCGATATCGGCGGCGCCGGCGCGCGCCACCGCAAGCGGGTCCTCGGCCTTGCGGATGCTCTCGTCGGCAGCCACCGGCACCGTCACCCGTCCCCGGACTTCGGCCAGTTCGGCCACCGTGCGGCACGGCTGCTCGAGGTATTCCACCGGGCCGTCGGCGCTCAGCGCGCGCGCGGCCGCCACCGCTTGATCGACGGTCCAGCCGCCGTTGGCGTCGACTCGCACCGTGGCGATGAGCTGGCGCACCGCGTTGACCCTCGCGACGTCGTCGGCCAGGGATTGTCCGGGCTCGGCGACCTTCACCTTGGCCGTCGTCGCGCCGGGGAAGCGGGCCAGCACACCGGCCACCTGGTCCGGGCCGACAGCGGGAACGGTGGCGTTGATCGGCACGCGATCACGAAGCGCGACTGGGCGTGGGGCGTAGGCGGACTCGATCCCGGCGGCCAGCCAGCGCGCCGCCTCGGGCGCCCGGTACTCGAGGAAAGCTCCGAACTCCCCCCAGCCGGCCGGCCCGTCGATCAGGGCCACCTCGCGCGCGGTGATGCCACGGAACCGCACCCGCATGGGCAGTGCGACGACGTGCAGGCGATCGAGCAGGTCGCTCAGTGGCGGCAGCATCATCGAGCGCGCCGGAAGCAATCAGATGGCGCGTTCGCGGTTCTCCCAATAGGGCTTGCGCAGGTCCTTCTTGAGTAGCTTGCCGGTGGGATTGCGCGGCAGCACCTCCATGATGTCCACGCTGCGCGGGCACTTGTAGTGCGCCAATTTGTCGCGGCACCAGGCGATGAGTTCCTCCGGGGAGGTCTCCCGGCCCGGCGACAGTTCGACGACGGCCTTCACCGTCTCACCCCACTTCTCGTCGGGGATGCCGAACACGGCGGCGTCACTGACGGCGGGGTGGTCGGTGAGCGCGCGCTCGACCTCCACGGAGTAGATGTTCTCCCCGCCGGAGATGATCATGTCCTTGAGTCGGTCCTCGACGAAGACGAAACCCCCGTCGTCCACGCGGCCGATGTCGCCGGTACGGAACCACCCGTCCGGGGTGATCACCTCGGACGTCGCCTCCGGCTTGTTGTGATAGCCCTCCATCAACTGCGGTGTGCGGAACCACAATTCGCCGGCCTCGCCGGCGGGAACGTCTTCCAGGGTGTCGGGGTTGACGACTCGGACCTCAACCTGTTGGGCCGGCTGGCCGGCGCTGGTCAGCCGTTCGGGGCGGGTGTCGTCGCGATGCGCTTCAGGCGACAACAGGGTCACAGCCCCGCACACCTCGGTCAGCCCGTATACCTGAACGAACTCGGTGTCGGGAAAGTCCTGCAGGGCCTGGCGCAGCAGCGCAGGGGGCATCGGCGAGGCGCCGTAGACAAAGGTGCGCAGCTTTTTGAACAGGTTGACCGCATCGGGACCCATTTCCATGACCTTGGCCAGCACCGCGGGCACGAGGAAGGTTCGGGTGGCGCCGGCCATCATCGCCCCGGCCAGCGACGCCCCGTCGACCTCGCGCGTCATGATGCTCGGTATGCCGGCGTGGATGCCGAACTGCGCGTATGACGAACCGCCGACGTGGAACAGCGGCATCGACACCATGTTCTTGTCGTCGGGTTCGAACTCGAAAGTGCCCGCGTTCACGGTGTGCGCGATGAGGTTGGCCTGAGTCAGCCTGATGCCCTTGGGATTTCCGGTGGTGCCGGAGGAGTACATGATCACGCAGACGTCCTGCGGCGAGACGTCGGCGCCCCGGCCCTGGGGGGTGGCGGCAGCCAGCATGGCCTCGTACTCGTCGCCGTCGCCGCCCTCGGGGGTGACTTCGACGACGTCCTCGACATGGGTCAGACGGTCGCGGATCGCCTCGATCGAGTCGCGCATTTCGGCGCCGACGATGATCAGCTTGGCGCCGCAGTCGTTGAGGACGTAGTCGATCTCGTCACCGGCCAGCCGGAAGTTGATGATGGCCGTCGCCGCGCCCAGGCTTGCGGCGGCCAGGGTGGTCTCGACGCAGGCGGGGTGATTCTTGTCCAGGAAGGCCACCACGTCACCGCGGCCGATGCCGCGGTCCGCGAGGGCGCCCGCCAGCCGACGAACGCGATCGTCGAACTGCGCCCAGGTGAAGGAGCGGCCCAGGTAGGACATGGCCTCCTCGTCCGGCTTGACCTGTGCCCAGTGGGCCAGGCGGTCGTCGAGGA
The DNA here is from genome assembly GCA_963715145.1 of uncultured Actinomycetota bacterium. GTDB lineage: Bacteria > Actinomycetota > Actinomycetes > Mycobacteriales > Mycobacteriaceae > Mycobacterium. The sequence goes on from CAVQRL010000018.1 coordinate 45,139, forward strand.
AGCGGGGTTCCGGAGCATCAGCCATACCGCACAGGGTGCCACCGGAACCGCCGCTCGTTGACGAATTCCGCCAATCGGTGAACGCGCTGTCCTCCGGAATAACCTCCGAACGGCCGACAGTCGTCGCTGACAGGACTCCGGACAGTGGTCTGGCCAGTCCGACCGGCTGATGCCCGCCGGTCCTGCGACCCCTAACTGCGGGTCCGGGACCGATCGGGTTTGGGCAGCAGCACCATCGCGACGATGATCGCGACCACGGGAACCACCGCCATGATGAGGCTGGTGTGGTGGATGGAGTTCAGCCAACTGTCGGCCGCCTCGGACACCACCCAACGGGCCTGCTCGGGGTCGAGCACCTCACTGCCGGCGGCGGGGTTCGGCGCACCGCCGTGCGCGACCCGCAGCGCATCGCGGGCCTGCTCCTCGGTGATGCCGGAGCCCTCGAGCTTGCGGCGGCCGTCCCGCAGGAACAATGTTGTGCCGACGAGGGCGAACAACGCCGGACCAAGTGAATACGCGGCCTGGCCGACAGCGGGCTTGACCGCAGACACCACACCTCCCAACTCCGGTGGCGCGCTGGACATCATGATGGTGGACTGCGGGGTTTGCACGACCGCTCCGCCAATCGCGTTGAGCGCCACGGCGATCCCGAGAATCGAGATGGGCGTGTGCTCGTCGAGCACGACCAGCATGACCATGCTGACGAGCAGAATCAGCAGTCCGGCCACCAGCACGGCGCGTTCCCCGAAACGGGCCACGGCCCGGCCGGCGAGCACCGCGGCGGCCGAGGCGATCAGCATGGCCGGGATGAGCAGCAGGCCGAGCAATTCCGGTGACTTACCGCGAATGGTCACCAGATAGTAGGCGAACAGGATGGTTCCGCCGCCGCCGAGGAAGTTGAAGGCCGCGCCCGCGGTCAGTGCGGCGTTGAAACGGGCCGACCGGAAGATCCGCATGTCCAGGGCGGGGGCCTCGGTCCGCCGTTCCCACCACACGAACGCCACCCCGAAGGCGATGCCGGCACCGATCAAACCCAGGGCGCCCAGGTTGAACCCGCCCTGCAGTTCGGTCAGCCCATAGATGAACGTGACCAGGGCCGCCGCGATCAGCAGGATGCCCGGGATGTCGAGTTTGCGCTTGTCGCGGACGGTCTCCGGGACGTATTTCAGCGTGATCACCAAGGTGAGCACAGCCAGCACCGGGGTGACCAAAAAGCAGGTCCGCCAACCGTAATGGCTCGCCAGCCACCCTCCGATAGCCGGTTGGAACACCGCCAGAGCGTGCCCCGCACCCAGGTATGCCGCGATGGCCGCAGCACGGCCCGCCGGCGGGAACACCGCGTTGATGATCGCCAGCGACAGCCCGAGGACGAATGCGAACGCGATGCCCAGCCCGGCGCGGGCGACGATCAGCACGCTGACGTGCGGGGCGATCGCGCCGAGAACTCCGAAGACGATCGAGCCGTAGACGCCGATGACGAACATCCGCTTCATGCCGGCCAGATCGCCCAGGGCACCGGCGCCCAGCACGGCGGCGGCCAGCGTCAGGGTGCACAGACTGGCCAGGAAACTGGCTGTGCCGGGACTGAATTGGAGCCCCTGGCGGACCTGAGCCAGGTTCGCCGACAGGGTGGTCGGGTCGGCGGCGGTGATGCTGTAGCCCAGACCCATGGCCAGGACGGTCATGGTGGCCGCCAGCCCTGAGACTTCGGTTTGTGTCTGGCCCTGCGGCATCGACCGATGCTATGCCCGCCCCCTGATCGAGCGCACCGGTCCGGCCGAACTTCCTGGCTCACAACTGGAACAGGTTCTAATGTTGGGGACATGACCTCGGCTGGCGACCCTTCGCGCGCGCACTCATCCGCGGACCTGCTGCGCCATCCCGTGCACACCGGTCACCTGACCGTCGGCGCACTCAAACGGCACAAGGACCGGCCGGTGCTCTACCTGGGCGACACCACGCTGACCGGTGGGCAGCTCGCCGACCGGATCAGCCAGTACATCCAGGCCTTCGAGGCGCTCGGCGCGGGCACCGGCGCAGACGGTCGGGCTGCTCTCGCTGAACCGGCCCGAGGTGCTGATGATCATCGGCGCCGGGCCAGACCCAGGGCTACCGGCGCACGGCTCTGCATCCGTTGGGCTCGTTGGACGACCACGCCTACGTGCTGGCCGACGCGGGTGCGACGTCGCTGATCATCGACCCGAACCCGATGTTCGTCGAGCGGGCGGTCGGCCTGCTGGACAAAGTGCCCTCGCTGCGACAGATCCTCACGCTCGGCCCGGTGCCGGCGGAGTTGACCGAGGTGGGCGTCGACCTGATCGCCGCTGCGGCCGGGTATGCGCCCACGCCGCTGGCGGCCGCCGAACTTCCCCCGGACCACATCGGCGGGATGACCTACACCGGCGGCACCACCGGCAAGCCCAAGGGCGTGATGGGCACGGTCGGATCGATCCTGACGATGACGACCATCCAGCTCGCCGAGTGGGAGTGGCCGGAGCATCCGCGGTTCCTGATGTGCACTCCGCTGTCGCACGCGGGGGCGGCGTTCTTCACGCCGACGATCGTCAAGGGCGGCGAGATGATCGTGCTGCCGAAGTTCGACCCGGCCGAGGTGCTGCGAACCATCGAGGAACGCCGGATCACCGCCACCATGCTGGTGCCGTCGATGATCTACGCGCTGATGGATCATCCGGACTCGCACACCCGGGATCTGTCGTCGCTGGAGACGGTCTACTACGGCGCCTCGGCGATGAATCCGGTGCGCCTGGCCGAGGCGATCCGGCGGTTCGGGCCGATCTTCGCGCAGTACTACGGGCAGTCGGAGGCGCCGATGGCCATCACCTACCTGGCCAAGACCGACCACGACGAGAAGCGACTCACCTCGTGCGGACGCCCGACCCTGTTCGCGCGCGTGGCACTGCTCGACGCGGACGGAAACCGGGTGCCCCAGGGCGAGGTCGGCGAGATCTGCGTCTCCGGTCCGCTGTTGAGCGGCGGCTACTGGAATCTGCCCGAGGCCACTGCCGAGACCTTCTCCGACGGCTGGATGCGCACCGGCGACATGGCCCGCGAGGACTCCGACGGCTTCTACTACATCGTCGACCGGGTCAAGGACATGATCGTCACCGGCGGGTTCAATGTGTTCCCCCGCGAGGTCGAGGACGTCGTCGCCGAGCATCCGGCGGTGGCGCAGGTGTGCGTCATCGGAACGCCGGACGAGAAGTGGGGCGAGGCGGTGACGGCGGTGATCGTGCTGCGGCCCGGGCATCCCGGCGATGACGCGGCAGTGGCGACGGTGAAGGCCGAGATCCAGGCGGCGGTCAAGGAACGCAAAGGCTCGGTGCAGTCACCCAAGCAGGTGATCGTGGTGGACTCGGTTCCGGTGACGGCGCTGGGCAAGCCGGACAAGAAGGCGGTGCGCGCGCGGTTCTGGGAGGGCTCGGAGCGGGCCATCGGGTGAGTCCGCGCCGGCAGGGAACTTTCCGCTGCTGTGCCGCTACCCGGGCGGAATCGCCCGCGAGATGAGCTCACTGATGGCGGTCGCCGGCTCAGTGAGATCGGGGGCGATCATCAGGTTGCTCACCACCACGATGACGGTCCCGTCGGATTCGCGACGGGCGGTCTGGCTCATGTAGCCGCTCAACTCGCCGTTGTGCCCGACGAGGCCGTTGATATCCACGATGCCCAGGCCGTACTTCGCACTCGGGTCCCCGGCCGGAAAGAAGGTCAGTCGCTGCGCCTGCATGTCCGGGTCGAGAAGCTCGCCGGTGGCCAGTGCACGCCCCCACACCGCCAAATCGGCAGCCGTGCAGATTGCCTGCCCGGCGCCGGCCGCCCAGGACGGGTTGAAATCGGTGACGTCGACCAGCGCCGGCAGCGGCGCGGGCGGGGTCGGCGGCCTGTCCCACGTGGTGCTCAGCATGTAGCCCCGCGAACTCGGATCCGGAATGGCGGCGTCGGCGGCGTCCGGGAAAGAGCAGCCGGTCATGGCCAGCGGTGCGAAGATCCGGTCGGAGATGAGCCGTCGCAGTGGTTGGCCGGTGACCTGCTCGGCGACCATGCCCAGCATCACGTAGTTGGTGTTCGAGTAGTACCAGTCGGTGCCGGCCGGGAACATGGCCGGCTCGTCGGCGACGAGTCCGACCAGTTCGCCAGGCGACCAAACCCGTTGCGGCGCAGCGGCCAGCGCGTTCAGGAAAGAGGCGGTGGTGTAATCGGCGATGCCGCTGGTCAACTGCAGCGCCTGACGGATGGTGGCCTGATTCGTCTGCACGCCGGGGAAGTAAGGCGCGAGTGGATCGTCGAGACGCAGCCGTCCCTCCCCGGCCAGTTGCAGGATCACCGTCGCGGTCATCGACTTGGTGATACTGCCGATGCGCACATGGTCGGCGACGTCCATTCGGGTGCCCGTCGCGATATCGGAGACCCCGAGCGCGGCCTGCCATGACCCCCGGTCCGGGGTCTGCACCGAGACGACCAGCCCCGGAATGCCCATCTTCGCCATCTGCCCGGTCACCACCGGCAGCAACACGGATTCCAACGACGGTGTGCCGGGGTCGGCGGCCGCCGGGCCCACGGCGGTCAGGCCCATCGCGACCATGGCCGCGATCCAAACGTGGTGCCGTGACATCTTCCGCCCGTGAATGTGGGAGTGGTCCCTTCCTGGACGAGATCGCCGCCCGCTACGGGGATATGGACGCCGACGCCCACCTGAACAACCTCGCGCCGGAGTCGTTGCACGAGAACGCCCGCGCGACGATGAACCAGCGACTGTACCCCGAGGCCTATCGCGCCGGTTCCCGGAGGCTTCGGCTGGTCACCTCACAGAACGCGGTGCACTTCCTGGCCGAGGCCCAGTGGCCGGTAACGATTCAAACCGGGGCCGGGGTGGGCCGCATCGGGCGCAGGTCCTTCATCGCCTCAACCGGACTCTTCCTCGACGGTGCCTGCACCGGGATCTGCGACACGGTGCTCGTCATGCTCGGCGACGACGGCCCGGAGCCGACTCGGGATGGGTTCCGCGCCTTGCTGCAATACGCGATGTTGAAACCCTGATCCGTTCCACGACGCCGCAACGATTCAGTTGGGGCAGGGTGACGGCAGGAACAATCCCCAACACCACCCGGGGGGAATCGGCGGCGTGAAGCCGGGAGCCGCCGGCGGCGGCGGTGGCGGCGCAGCCCCTTCGAAGATGTTGTTGGCCACATTCCCCTGCCCCGGCGTCACGTACCAGTAGGTGTGGCAGACATTGTTGTCCCATACCACCGGATTCACTTTGACGTTGCCGGTCTGCACCGGGGGATCACCCGGGCACCACCGGCACGGACCCTCGGGACTCTCTGGCGGACAGCCCGGCCACGCGTTGCCCGGCTGCGCCTGGGCTCCCGTCGGGACGGCAATGCCGGTCATGAAAACGCTGCTGAACAGGATTGCCGTCGCGGCGATTCGGCCGCCGTTGTGCCTCATAATCATGGGCATGTCACTCCCATCCGTCGCTAGCCGACCCGAGTCCGACGCCGTTGTAAGCCGAACCTAACAGACCGACGGCTTGTTTGCCAGACGGCGGCGGTGGAGTCCGCTTCGCGGATGAAGCTGTCGTCGCTCGAGATGACCGTACCCCGCCCTCGGCCCCGGGTGGCAGCATGAAGCGGTGGCTCCCGTAAGCGCGGTGCTGTTCGACTTCTCCGGCACGCTGTTCCGCCTCGACGAGGACGACAGCTGGTTCGCCGGCATGGACGGCGTGGACGAACGCGTGCAGGCCGAAATGATGGATCGGCTCACCCACCCCACCGGGCCGGGAATCTCGATGCCCGACGATGTCTACCAGGCCTGGCTACGCCGCGACCTGGAGCCCCATCTGCATCGGGAGGCCTATCTGCATGTGCTGGCGGCGTCCGGGCTGCCCGACCGGCACGCCGAGTCGCTCTATCAGCGGGTGATCGACCCGGCATCATGGACGCCCTACCCGGACACCGCGCAGGTGCTCGACGGCCTACGGGCTCGTGGCGTGCGCACGGCCGTGGTGTCCAACATCGCCTGGGACATCCGCCCGACGTTCCACGACCTCGGCTCCGGTCCCGACGAGTTCGTGCTGTCGTTCGAAGTCGGCGTGATGAAACCGGATCCGCGGATTTTCCGAAACGCCCTGGAGCGGTTGGGGATTACGGCCGGCGAGACGCTGATGATCGGCGACAGCGAGGAGAACGATGGTGCGGCCCGCGTGTTGGGCTGTTCATTCGAATTGGTAGACCCGTTGCCCACCCACGAGCGCCCGACCGGATTGGTGGACGCGGTGAAATCGGCGGGGTTGGACCTCTAGGCGCGTTTGAGTCGGCGCGCCGACTCTCCAATGTTGACAACGTTCACATCTCCTGCCATCCTGTGATTGTTATCAGTGTCAACATTGCCGGAGGGTCGACATGACATCCCACAAGACAGTGCTCATCACCGGGGCTTCTTCAGGCATCGGGCAGGCGACGGCTGGACTGCTCGCTCAGCGGGGCTATCAGGTCTTCGGAACCGCTCGCGATCCTGAGCACAGCGCGTCCATGCCAGCGGGAGTGGAGTTTCTTCCGCTGGATGTCACCCTCGACGCCTCTGTCGAGGCGTGCGTGCAAGCCGTGCTTGAACGCACGGGACGGATCGACGTGCTGGTCAACAACGCGGGTTACGCGCTGGTGGGGTCAGTCGAGGAGACAACCGTCAAAGAAGCTCAGGCAATCTTTGACACCAATTTCTTTGGCGCCGTTCGGATGACGCGTGCCGTTCTCCCCGCTATGCGCCGGCAGAGGGAGGGAAAAGTGATCCTGATGGGCGTCATCCTCGGCCTGATCGGACAGCCCTTCGGCGCCTATCTCTCCTCGACCAAACACGCCCTCGAAGGCTTCGCCGAGTCTCTGCGCTACGAGGTGGCGCCTTCGGGCATCTCGGTCTCCATTGTCGAACCAGGCTTCGCCGCAACCCCGGCGGACCGGGCCATGCGGCACGCACACCAGCAACTCGACGCTTACACCCCGGCACGGGACCTGGTCATCGACAAGTTCAAGCACGATCTGCGCGCAGGTATGCCACCGGAGCGCGTCGCGCAGGTCGTGGACCGCATCGCGCGGGACAAGCATCCGCACCTGCGCTATCCGGTCGGCACCCAAGCATCTTTCGTCCCTCGGATGAAACAGCTTATGCCCGAACGGCTTTTCGCCTCCGTGGCCCGATCCGCCTACGGACTCCCATCTCAATCCGCACATTGACCGCAAACGCGAGAAGGAATAACCATGTGCACCACACCGGGACGGCCCTCCACCCGCAGGTCCACCGTCCACACAGCCCCTGATGATCCCACCCTGCGCGTCGGCGACCCCGAACGCGAACACACCGCAGCCCGACTGGGCTCGGCCTTGATCCTGGGCTACCTGTCGATGGAGGAATACGAGGACAGACTGGGGCGAGCCTTCGCGGCCCAGTGCGCGGGTGATCTGGATCGCCTCACTTCGGACTTACCGCTGAACCAGATCAGCCGGCACGATCCGCGCCGCTGGGCCGCGAGACACCGCGCGGCCAAGCGCGACTTGCGGGTTCATGTGATCAGCTACGTGGCGATGTCCCTCCTGATGATCGGCATCTGGCTTGCCGTCGCCATCGGCGCAGGCAGTTGGTATTTCTGGCCGATCTGGCCGATCCTGGGGGTCGGCATCGGCGTCCTCGCCCACGCGCTGTCGGTCGCGCGGGTGCGGCCCGGCGTGCAAACGGCTGCCAGGACCAGCGGTTCGTAACCACTGGTCAACCGGTATCACCAAAATCATTGCGGTTAAGACCAATTGAGTCGAAACTCGTGGCAGGAGGAAATTTTCGATATGGACCACGCAACCCTGTTGATCGCCGAGAACACCGCACTTGCCGATCTTCTGCGCGACGCAGACCTGTCGACCCCGGTTCCCTCCTGCCCGGGGTGGACTCTCGAGCAGTTGATGCGCCACGTCGGCCGCGGCGACCGATGGAGCGCCCAGATCGTCGCTGAACAGTCGGCCGACTACGTCGACCCGCGCACGGTTGCGGGCGGCAAGCCACCGGCCGGCCGGGACAACGAGATCGCCTGGTTGCAGGACGGAATCCGTGTGTTGCTCGACGCCGTCGACCAGTCCGGGGAACAGACCATGGTGTGGACGTTCCTCGGGCCGAGGCCCGCCCACTGGTGGATCCGACGGCGACTGCACGAGACCGTCGTCCACCGTGCCGACGCCGCGCTGGCGTTGGGTGCCGCCTTCGATGTCGACCCGGCCGTCGCCGCCGACGGCATCACCGAGTACCTGGAGCGCGTCGTCGTGCGTTCGCGGGAGTGGGCCACCGCCGATGCCGACCGGCCACTCGGTGAGGGCCAGTCGCTACATCTGCACGCCACCGACACGCCCGGTGAGTGGACCGTCATCAGCCGCCCGGACGGGATCGTCCTCGACCGCGGGCACGACAAGGCCACCGCCGCCCTGCGGGGTCGGGCCCGCGAGCTTCTGCTGGCGATGGTCCGTCGCGGCGGCGCCGACGATCTCGGCCTGGAGGTGTTCGGCGACCGCGCGGTCTGGGATGACTGGTTGGCCCGCACACCGTTTTGACGGCGGTACAGCACCGGCCCCCTCGCATGGTCTGCCTGTGACTCAGGCGCTCCTCATCGCCTGAATCCGCCTGCGACTCGGAGCGCGCACCGCGTCGTAGTGGTCGAGAAGCTGGTCGCAGATGCGCGGCCAGGCCCGGTTGACCACGCTGCGACGCGCCGCCAACGAATAGCGCGCCCGTTGCGCCAGGAGGTGGTCGACGGACCGGGAAAGCCCGGCTTCGAAGTCCCCGACGGGCAGCAACATTCCGGTCCGGAAGGGCGCAACGAGGTCGCGGGGACCGCCTTGGTCAGGTGCGATCACCGGGACCCCGGACGCCAGCGCCTCCTGGACGGTCTGACAGAACGTCTCGTGCTCGCCGGTGTGCACGAAAACGTCCATGCTGGCATAGGCGGCAGCAAGCTCGGCTCCGTACAGCGCGCCGGTGAAGACCGCGGAGGGCAAAAGCCTTTGCAGCGTGGGCCTTTCAACGCCGTCGCCGACGATCACCACCTGAAGATCGCGACGACCGGTGAGCACCGCCAGGCGTTCCACGTGTTTCTCCGGCGCCAGACGACCGACGAATCCGACGACCGGCCGCCCCTGCGGTGACCATTGCCGGCGAAGAGCGTCGCTGCGAGCCGACGGGGCGAACCCGGTGGCATCCACGCCACGCGCCCAATGATGCACGCGGGGAATGCCTTTTGCTCGCAGAGCGTCGATAGCGGAGGTCGAGGGCGCCAGCGTTCGATCGGCGAGCGAATGCAGGTGACGCAACCATGCCCACGCCGCGGGAGCCGCCAACGGCACGCCGTAGCTGCCGGCGAAGCCGGCGATATCGGTCTGATACACCGCCACCGTCGGGATACCCAGTCGCCTCGCGGCGAGCAGTCCCCCGTAGCCGAGCAGTGCCGGGGACGCCAGGTGGACGACGTGCGGATCGAAACCGCGAAGCACTCTCAGGATCTCCGGCCGCGGCACACCCAGTGGCAGGGAGGTCACGGCGGGAACCATCCGGGACGGGACCCGGTGAACCCGTACCCCATCGTGCAGGCGATCAGCCGGCGGCTGACCGCGCGGGTTGTCCGGAGCGATGACAAGAGCCTCGTGTCCGGTTCGGCGCAGGTGCTCGAGAACGCGCAGCACCGAATTGGACACACCGTTGACATTGGGGAGGAATGATTCGGCGACAATGGCAATGCGCACGATTCAAGATTGGTCCGCAGGGGTTTCGGTGGGGTTGCGGCCGGGGATACGCCGTCCGTCGAGTTGCGGTCGTTTCCGCCACCGCCGACCCGAGGAGCGCGCTGCCGGTGGCGAGTTCGCCGGGAAGGCCACAACTCTTCACCCCGTGTTCACCGGCGCTGGGTACGGTCACCACCTCACCGACCGACGCAAGGATGCCACGTGGACCGTGATCCGGATGCCCTCGACGGTGCCCCCCGATTCACCTTCCGAAGGTTGTGGGTCACGCTGCTGTTGTCGGCGGCAGTCATCGCCGCCGGCTCGTTCCTGGTCCGGGCCTTTCCGAACTCGGGGCGGGAGGCCGGCTACGAGGCAGCCATCACGAAGGGTCCCCAATGGGCCCGAGCGGAAGTGGACGCAGCGAACGGTTCGGCGCTGCCGGCCTGCAACCGACTGCACAGCGAGTCCGAGGCCACCCCGGGCACACCGCGATACGAGTACGACTCGTTCGTGAAAGGCTGCGGCGAGGCCGTCGACCGCCTGCTCGGCGGGCACATCCCACTGCTGCCCGACGACCGGTAGGGACACCGGCGGGCCGTCGCCGGATGACCTCGTCGACGCCGCCGATAGACTTCGACGCTGTGCACCCTCTGCGCCGCAGGCTCACCGAGGCGATCGCCCTGACCGGCATGCGTCCACCCTTGAGCATGCCCGCCCGCACGCGGATCAGGCTGCGCGGCAAACGCGTCCTGATCACCGGGGCCTCCTCCGGCATCGGGGAGGCCGGGGCGGAGCGGTTCGCCGGCGAGGGCGCGGAGGTCATCGTCGTCGCCCGTCGCGCCGACCTCCTCGACGAACTGGTCGCCCGCATCGCCGAAGCGGGCGGCACCGCCACCGCGATCCCGTGTGATCTGGCCGACCTCGACGCGGTCGATGCACTGGCCGACACTGTCGAACAGCGTTTCGGCGGGGTTGACATCCTGGTCAACAATGCCGGACGGTCCATCCGCCGGCCGCTGGCCGAATCCCTGGACCGCTGGCATGACGTCGAGCGGACCATGACGCTGAACTACTACTCCCCGTTGCGCCTCATCCGCGGTCTGGCGCCCGGCATGATCGAACGAGGCGACGGCCACATCATCAACGTGGCGACCTGGGGCGTGCTCAGCGAGGCCTCTCCCCTGTTCGGCGTCTACAACGCATCGAAGGCCGCCCTGAGCGCGGTCAGTCGCGTCATCGAGACGGAATGGGCGCGCAGTGGCGTTCACTCGACGACGCTGTACTACCCCTTGGTGGCCACCCCCATGATCACCCCCACCAAGGAGTACACCGGCATGCCGGCGTTGAGCCCCGCAGAGGCGGGGCAGTGGATGATCGACGCGGCCCGGCACCGTCCGATCCGGATCGCCCCGCGGTTCGGGGTGACCGCCCGGGCCATCGACGTCGTCGCTCCCGGGGTGCTCAACGGTTTACTCAAACGCCAACGGATGCAACCGAACTGAGGTGGCCATGGAGATCCTCGCAAGCCGCACCCTTTTCCGGCCGAAGGACTACCCGGCTTCACTGGCCTTTTACCGCGATGACCTCGGTCTTGCCATTGCTCGCGAATACCCCGGCGGCACAGTCTTTTTCATCGGGCAGTCGCTTCTGGAACTCGCCGGCCACGGCAGGCCGGCCGACGCTCGCGGACCCTTTCCGGGTGCGTTGTGGTTGCAGGTCCGAGACATCGCGGCGACCCAGGAGGAATTACTCGGGCGCGGAGTGCCGATCACCCGGGAGGCCCGGCAGGAGCCCTGGGGACTGCTGGAGATGCACGTCACCGACCCCGATGGGATCACCCTGATCTTCGTGCAGGTGCCAGAGGACCACCCACTGCGCGGGGCGACGCCCCGTCTCTAGCGATTGTTCTCCAGCGGCCAGCCCACCGAGGCCAGGCGGGCGGCAACCTGACGCATCTCTTCGGGGTTGGGCTCCTTCTCGATGACCTCGTGGATCGCATCCCGGATCTGCTGCTCGGTCACCGGGGTTTCGGCGTCGGTGTGCCGAACGATGGTGCGCGCCGCCTTGATGACCTCCTCCTCGCTCAACGAGCGCATCAGCAGCGCCAGCAGCGGGAAGTAGTCCTTGGGGGGAACGCCCTCCGGGTAACCGTCGTGCAGCCATCCGACGACATTGTCAACGAAGCCTTCGTGATGCTCGACGGACATCGCCTACCTCACTTCTTCGGGAACATCGGGAACAGGTCGACGCCGAAGTGATGGATGATCGTCGCCCTGGTGATCCACGCCACCGCGGTGACGATGACGAAAGCGACAAAGACGAACAGCAGAATCCCCACGAACTTCAGCGGCGGGTTCGGCTTGTGGATGAGGTGGTCGGCTTCCTCGCCGCCGGCCCCGAACGAGTAGGCCAGCATCCCGGTCGCGAACAGCGCGGGCAACCCGGCCCCGAGAACGAGACCCACGATCAGGACTTTGAAAATCGATTCCATGTAATGCATCGGCGCGTCTCCTCTCAGACCGGAGTCTTCGGTTGCGGTGCCTCGGGCAGCTTCGGGTTGGTCTTGGCCGCCTCGCGAACCTCGGCCGGCACAACGGAGTTCGTGGTCTCGTCCCAATCGGCATTGACGTTGCTGTGGTCGACCTTCTGCTGCTGGGCCCGCCACCACATGTAGAACGACGAGGCCACCAGGATCGCGAAGATCACTCCGTCGCCGGCCAGCCGGGAACCCGTCACGTCCTTGATCAGGTAGGACAGCCAGTAGGACAGCGCTCCCACCAGGGCGGCGGCCGGCAGGGTGACGAGCCAGGCGACGGCCATCCGGCCGGCGACCGCCCAGCGCACCTGGGCTCCGGGCTTACCGACGCCGCTACCGAGGATCGAGCCGGTGGCCACGTGGGTGGTGGACAGTGCCATACCCGCGGCGCTCGAGCTGAGGATGATCGCCGCCGACGAGGCTTCGGCGGCCAGGCCCTGCGGGGACTCGATCTCGACCAGACCCTTGCCCAGCGTGCGGATGACCCGCCAGCCGCCGAGGTAGGTACCGAGGCCGATGGCGAACGCACAGGAGGCGATGACCCACAGGGGTAGGCCGTCGTTCTTGACGTCCCCGGTGAGATGCCCGGTGGTGATCAGCGCCAGCGCGATCACACCCATGGTCTTCTGCGCGTCATTGGTGCCGTGGGCAAGGGCGACCAGGGACGCCGTGGCGATCTGACCCCAGCGGAAACCGGCTTCGCGCCGGCGCTTGAGCACCTTCTGGGTGATTCGGTAGACCAGCCAGGTTCCGCAGGCGGCGACCAGACCGGCGATCAGCGGTGCGGCGACAGCGGGGATGAGCACCTTCTGGGTGACGCCCGGCCAGTTCACCCCCTTGAGGCCCAGGGCGGCAAGGCCGGCGCCGATCAACCCGCCGAACAGCGCGTGCGACGAACTCGACGGGATACCGAACAGCCACGTGAGCAGGTTCCACAGGATGCCGCCGATCAAGCCGGCGAAGATGATCGTCAGGCCCATCGAGGCGTCTATGCCGGGCAGCAACTGCCCCGTTTTCGAGTCCTGCACCTTCAGAACGGATGTCGTGACCGTCACCGCGACCTCAACCGAGAGGAACGCGCCGACCAGGTTGAGGATGCCTGCGAGCACAACGGCGGTTTTGGGCTTGAGCGCACCGGTGGCGATGGAGGTGGCCATCGCATTTCCGGTGTCGTGGAAGCCGTTGGTGAAGTCGAACGCCAGCGCAGTGGCGATCAGCAACACCAGGATGATCATCTCTGTCCCCATGGGGTCATTGTGCGGCTTCCGTTTGACTTTCGACGAATTACCCCCAAAGAAAAAACTTCTTCCACCAGCGTGTTTTAGCGACTCGCGGAGGAATTCACCCGTCGTTCACGATCCGTACCCGTACGGTTCGCCGATGGTGACGGTTCGGGGCCGCGCGATCACAACCTCTGCCGCCGTCTGCCCCTAAGATCGGACGCACCCGGGTGGCAACTCCAGCCCGGATGGAGGTGGCGCCGGTGAACCGATTTCTCACCAGCATCGTGACGTGGCTGCGGGCCGGCTATCCCAACGGCGTCCCGCAGAACGACTATCTCCCCATCCTGGCGTTACTGTCCCGGCGGCTGACCGCCGACGAGATCATCGAGGTCGCGCGCCAGCTCCGACATCTGCCGCAACCCGGATTCATCGACGTCGGCGCCGAGATCCTGCGCATCACCGACCAACTGCCGAAACCGACCGAGATCGAACGCGTCCGGGCGAAACTCGCCGCCTTCGGGTGGCCGCTGGATGATCCCCGCGACACCGAGGAACCCAGATAGCCGTCCTACGCGCACTGGTCATCCCGCCGGGGCCGTCCGCGCTATCGCTGCTGGCGGCACTGGAGGGTGTCCTCGACGGCCGGGACGCCGCGATGGTTCCCCTGCTGTCCGGCGATCCCCACGAGAGCCGGGTGCTCACCGCGGCCCTGCGGATCGGCGAGCAGATCGACGACGAGATCGCTCTGGTGATCAGCACGTCGGGCACCACCGGCATCCCCAAAGGCGCGATGCTCACCCCGGCGGCGTTGATCGCCAGTGCGTCAGCCACCCACGACCGTCTCGGCGGACCGGGAACGTGGCTGCTGGCGCTGCCACCGCAGCACATCGCCGGAATGCAGGTGCTGATCCGCAGCGCGCTCGCCGGGACGGTTCCGGCCGAACTCGATATCTCCGGTGGCTTCGACCCGGCCGAATTAGCAGGGGCCGTAAGCACAATGGGCTCCGGGCGGCGCTATACGTCACTGGTCGCCAACCAGCTCGCCAAGGCCCTGACCGATCCGGCCGCCGCCGGCGCGCTGGCCGAGCTCGACGCCGTCCTGCTTGGCGGCGGACCCGCACCCCGGCCGGTGCTCGACGCCGCGGCGGCAGCCGGCATCACCGTGGTGCGGACCTACGGCTCCAGCGAGACCTCCGGCGGCTGTGTCTACGACGGGGTGCCGCTCAACGGGGTGGAGGTCCGCATCGACGACGCCGGCCCGGACGGGCAGGGACGCATCGTGATCGGCGGTGCGACGCTGGCGACCGGCTACCGCAACCCGCCGGCGCCCGACCCGTTCGCCGAACCGGGCTGGTTCGGCACCGACGACATCGGCCTGTTCGACGACTCCGGGCGACTGGCCGTCCTCGGCCGCAGCGACGACGCGATCAGCACCGGAGGGCTGACGATCATGCCGGGGCCGGTCGAAGCCGTGCTGATCGGGCATCCGGGCGTCGCCGAGTGCGCGGTGTTCGGTGTCGCCGACGAACGGTTGGGACAACGGGTGGTCGCGGCTGTGGTCGCGGCGCCGGCGACGGCCGAACCGACGGCGGCGGAGTTGCGGGAGTGGGTGGCGCAGTCGCTGGACCGCACGGCCGCGCCCCGGGAGGTGCACTTCGTCAGCGAACTGCCCCGCCGCGGCATCGGCAAGCTGGACCGCACGGCGCTGCGCGCACAGTTCCCGCCGTGACGAAACGATGACGACATCGCAGGTCGGAACACTCCACCATTAGGCTCGCAAGCATGACTGCCCGCGTTCTGATCGCCGACGACGATGCCGTGGTTCGCGACGTCGTGCGGCGGTACCTGGAGCGTGACGGACTGGAAGTGCGGGTGGCCGGCGACGGCACCGAGGCGCTGCGGGTCCTGGGGACCGAGCGGATCGACGTCGCCGTACTCGACGTGATGATGCCCGGACCGAGTGGACTTTCGCTGTGCCGGACCCTGCGCCAGGGCGGCGACTACACCGTGCCGGTGATCCTGCTGACCGCACTGAGCGAGGAGGACGATCGGATCGCGGGACTGGAAGCCGGTGCCGACGACTACCTCACCAAACCCTTCAGCCCGCGGGAGTTGGCATTGCGGGTGCGGTCGGTGCTGCGCCGCTCCCCCACCACCCCATCGACGGTGCCGTTGGAGATCAACGTCGGCCAACTCAGTGTGTCCACGGCGGCCCGGTCGGTCACCGTCGCCGGCACCCCGGTCGGCCTGACCAACCGGGAGTTCGACCTGCTGTTGTTCTTCCTCACCCACACCGACACCGTCTTCTCCCGCGAGGAGTTACTCAAACGGGTCTGGAACTGGGACTTCGGCGACCTCTCCACCGTCACCGTGCACGTCAAGCGCTTGCGGTCCAAACTCGGCGACCACCACCGCGTCCAGACCGTGTGGGGCCGGGGCTACCTGTGGCAGGGTGACCCCGGCAGCGATACCGGTGCCTGATCACGGCCTGGGTTCGATCGCGCTGCTGGCACTCGGCGGGACGGTGCCGGTCGTGTTGGCCGGCGGGCTGATCATCCGGCTGGCGCGGTCCTGGTCGATCACCGTGAGCATGGTGGCGCTGGTGCTGATCCCCACCCTGGCGACGCTGGCCGGGGTGTTCAGCGCCAGCCGCTTCATGATCGAGGGGACCTTCCAGACCATCGCCGTGGTGCTCCTCGTCGTGGCGGTGGTCACCCTGCCTGCCGCGGTGATGCTGGCCCGGTATCAAGCCCGAAGAACGGTGTGGGAGCAGGAGATTCAGGACGCCGAGCGGGCCGCTGAGCAGTCGCGCCGGCAACTGGTGGCCTTCGTCAGTCACGACCTTCGCACCCCCTTGGCCGGGATCCGGGCGCTGTCGGAGGCGATCGCCGACGGGGTGGTCAGCGACGACGAGGTGCGGGTTCAGGCCAAGCACATCGAACAGGAGAGTGTGCGACTCTCCGAGATGGTCGACGACCTGTTCGAGATGGCGAAGATCAACGCGGGGGCGGTCACTGCGCCCTACGAACGGGTGGCCCTCGACGAGGTGGTCGACGACGTCGTGAGCACCCACCGGATGGCGGCCGAACGCGCCGGGGTGACCCTCGAGGTCGACATGCCGGCGACGCCGGTGCGGGTGATCGGCAGCGACCGCGCCCTGGTGCGGGTGCTGTCGAACCTGGTGGCCAACGCCATCGCCCACACCCCGGCCGGTGGATCCGTGCGACTGGCGGTCGGCGCCGACGCCGAGGGGGCCTGGGCGCGGGTGGACGACACCGGGGTGGGAATCGATGCCGCCGATCTGCCAAGAGTCTTCGACGTCGCCTACCGGGGATCCAATCACCGCGTGCCGCGGTCGGATTCGTCACTGCCCAGCGGGTCGGGTCTGGGGCTGGCGATCGCTGCCGGGCTGGTCCGCGCCCACCGCGGATCGCTGTCGGCGCACAACCTCGACCACGGTGCCCGCTTCGAGGTTCGGCTACCGATCGCGGCGGGTGACTCAGGCGACGCGCGGACGCGCGTA
Organism: uncultured Actinomycetota bacterium; assembly: GCA_963715145.1. GTDB lineage: Bacteria > Actinomycetota > Actinomycetes > Mycobacteriales > Mycobacteriaceae > Mycobacterium. Next base: position 62,188 of record CAVQRL010000018.1, read on the forward strand.
GCGCACTCTCACACCGTCCGGCAAGCTCGCGACGGCTGGTGCCGGGCAGTTGCAGCGAACCCACGGTGAGATCGACCACCGTCGACCTCGCTCCGACGGTCCGCTTCACCGATGCCCAGATGCTGTCCTCGCCGAAGAACGCCGTCACCGTGGAGGGCCGCCCGTCGCGGTGCCGGTAGGCCAGGAACACCGGTTGCACGGGACGACCGGAGTCGACGGCGGCCTGGAAGACCGCGGGTCTGAACCTGCCGTTGTGCCTGCCGCAGAACGTGGTTCCCTCCGGGAACGCGACGACCGTGCGCCCCGCACGCAGACGCTCAGTCACCGCTTCGACGACCGGAGGCAGCTGGCGCAGACTGCGGCGCTCGATCGGGATGACGCCCACCATGCGGACGGCGGGACCAATGGCGGGCCAGTCCACGAGATCCGCCCTCGCCACGAAACTGCCGGGGAGAACGGCTCCGAGGGCGAAGACGTCGACCCAGGAGGTGTGGTTACTCACCACCAGGACCCCGGGCAGATTGCGAAGCGGGTTGCCGGACTGATTGATTCGAACACCGAGGCAACGTAGAACGAGTCGGCAGTATCTCCGCTGGAGACCGGACCGGCCGGGTACCGGGATGGTCAGCGCCGGCAGCGCGAGAAGGACCGCGACGGCCGCAAAGATCCGCCACGCCGACCGGATCGCGACGCGTACCACCGAGTCCGCATGCCCTGGCCCGACGCACTGGTGATCGCAGGTGGTCTTCGGGAACCAGGCGTGCTCAACCTTTTCCAGCAGCCCGTTGCTCATGCCGCCGCCGCGGAGCGCAGCCGGGTCAGATACCGGATGTCGGCCCGCCGCTTGTCCAGGAGTGCCGGGAAGTCCCCGACACCGAACTCCGGGTCATGCGCCGGTTCGCCGCAGACCTCGGCACCCAGTCGCAGGTAGCCGCGCATCAGCGGCGGTATCGCCGGACGCTCCGGCGCGTCGATGTCATCCAGGCTGCGACCGTCGACCACGACCGGGCGGTACGGGACGACCGTGAGCGGTGCCCGATGACGGGTCCGGACGAAATCCCGCACACCGCGAATCTGACTGCCCGGGTGTCCGATTCCGCAAACCGGCACCGAGACGCATCCGGTGACGTAGTCATAACCGCTGCGATCGAGGTAGGCCAGGATGCCGGTCCACATCATCAGCACGACGGCGCCGTTGCGGTGATCGTTGCGCACCACCGCCCGGCCCATCTCCACCAGCGAGGGGCGCAGCGAATCCAGTGCGGAGATGTCGAATTCGGTGGCCGAGTACAGACCGCCCGCCGCGATCGCGCCGGGCGGGGGCAGCATGCGATAGCAGCCCACAATCTCCCCGCAACGGTCCTCCCGGACGATCAGGTGATCGCAGTATTCGTCGAAGCGGTCGGCGTCAGTCCGGTCGTGGTTACGCAAAGCGAAGCCAGGTTCGGAGGAGAATACGTCGTAACGAAGCCGCTGCACGGCCCGGATGTCATCGGGATCGGTGGTGAGCAGCAGGGTGTAGCCGGGTCCGCAGGTGACGTTGGAACCGGTGGGGGCGATGAGTACTGATGAGGTGCTCATGCCGAGAACGATGGCGACGCCGTCTGGCGAGATGGGGACCGAACGGTGTTGTGTCGGTGTACAGATGGCGACAAATCGATTCGGCGCCGACCGAGCCTCCAGGGGACAGCGCGTGAACGAAGCGTTGGCCTGAGTTTGTCCACAGATCCGCGTTCGTCCACAAACGGGGTTCGGGCCCGTGGTTATCGAACATATGTTCCATATGATGGGGGCATGGGCATTGCCGAACCGCAGCCGGTACCGCTGACCGCCGAGGCGGCGCGTGCTGCGGTCCGCGCGGAACTGGACGCGGTGGAGGCCGCCTACGGCCGGCTGCGCGCGACGGCGACGGATCTGGTGGGCAACGCGTTCCGCATCGAGATGGCCCAGCGTCTGGAGGATCAGCAGCGCGTCAATCGGGGGCTGTCCTACCGGATCTTCGCCGAGATCGCCGAACCGGTCGACGGCACCGACGATCCCCGGTTGCCCGCCGGTGTCAAAGTCCGCGACGTGCTGGCCTCGCGGATGCGACTGACCGCCGCTGAGGTCAGACGCCGGTTTCGGGTGGCCGCCCGGATCCGTGCCCGCCGGTCGTTGACCGGAGCGGCGCTGGCGCCCGAACTTCCCGCACTGGGCGCCGCGGTCGAGGCCGGCCACGTCGGTGATGACCACATCGCTGCGGTCTGCCGTGCCCTGGACCGGCTGCCCGCCTCGGTGGCCGCCGGCGATAAGGAGAAGGCCGAGCGCACCCTGGTCCGCCATGCCCGCGAGCAGGACGCCCAGTTCGTCACCGTCGTCGGCACGGTCATCGCTGATTGCCTCAACCCCGACGGCACCTTCACCGACGAGGACCGCGCCCGCCGACGCGGCCTGGTCCTGGGCGCTCAGGGGCCCGACGGCATGAGCCGGCTGTCCGGTTGGCTGGATCCCGAAACCCGGGCCTATCTGGAAGCGGTGGCCGCCGTGGTGCGCCCGGGCCGGCACCAACCCGGCACGGATGCCGACCATGACCGCAGAAGCCCCGAGCAGCGCTGCCATGACGCGCTCACACTCGCCCTGAAAGCCGCGATCTCATCCGGTGGGCTCGGGCAGCACCGCGGTGCACCCGTCTCGGTCATCGTGACGACGACACTGGCCGAACTGGAGCAGGCCGCCACCGCCGCCGTCGACCCGGCCGTTGCGATACCGCCGCCGGCGCGGACCGGTGGGACCGGCCGGCTGCCGATGAGCGACCTGATCCGGCTGGCCGCCGAATCCATCCACTATCTCGCGGTGTTCGACAACCACTCCGCACGACCGCTCTACCTCGGACGCAGCCGACGCCTGGCGACCGCCGACCAGCGCATCATCTGCCACGCACGCGACCGCGGCTGCACCAAGCCGGGCTGTTTCGTGATCGGCTACGACTGCGAGATCCACCATGCGCACGAGTGGAGCTCCGGCGGCCCCACCGATGCGGACAATTTATTCTTCGGCTGCGGACCCGACCACGGCGCCGTCACCGACGGCATCTACACCACCACCGTCACCGAGGACGGCCGCATCGGCTGGACCGACGGCACCGGACCACCACGCGTCAACGACGCCCACCACCCTGAACGACTCCTCAACGCCGATGACGGCGACCAGCCGCGGATAGCGTGACGGTAATCCTGGCAGGCGGGTCAGTCCTCGAGCGAACCGGCGAGTCGCTCGGCGGCGGCCACGTAGTCCTCGATGAACTCCAGCACCACCTCGCGGGCGGGCTTGATCTTGTTCATCAGGCCCACCCCCTGTCCGACGAAGTACGTGGACAGTGCCTGGGCGCCCGGGTGTCCGCTCTCGGCCAGTTTGTCGATCCGGCGCAGGGCCGGTTCGGCGACCATCGACTGCAGGGGCAGCGGCAGCGGTTGACGCCCGTCTGGATTCGGGGCCCAGGCATCGGTCCAATCCGAGCGGAGCTGACGCGACGGCTTGCCGGTCCGGCCGGCCGAGCGGACGGTGTCCCGGGACGATGCCGCCAGCATCTTCTGCTTGGTGTGCGGCGCGGTCTCGGCCTCCTCGGTCGTCAACCACACCGATCCGGTCCAGGCGCCGGCTGCACCCATGGCCACACACGCCGCCATCTGACGTCCGGTGACGATCCCGCCGGCGGCCAGCACCGGAATGTCCTTGCCGCCGGGGATCTGTGAAATCGCTTCGAGCACTTCGGGAATCAGCACGAGGGTGCTGACCTCACCGCAGTGCCCACCGGCCTCGGTACCCTGCGCGACGATCAGATCGACCCCGGCATGAACCTGCTTGATGGCGTGCTCCTTGGCGCCGACGAGCGCGGCGACCGGAATGCCGCGCTCCTTACCGGCGTCGATCATGTAGGCCGGCGGCACGCCGAGCGCATTGGCCATCATCGCGATCGGGTGATTGAGCGCGACATCGAGCAGACTCTTGCCGGTGTCACCGGCCAGCGCCGACGACCGGATGAGCACCTCCTCGACCTCGATGTCGTGGTCGGCCAGCAACTGGTTGATGAAGTCGCGGTGCTCGGCGGGGATGCGATCGGCCAGCTGATCGAAGGACAGGTTCTCGCCCTTGCCCTCGTACTTGGCCGGCACGATGATGTCCACGCCGTAGGGCTTGCCGTTGACGTGCTCGTCGATCCAGCACAGTTCCTGTTCGAGTTGGTCCGGGCGGAATGCGACGCCGCCCAGCACGCCCAATCCGCCGGCGTTGGTCACCGCGGCGACGACGTCTCGGCAGTGACTGAAGGCGAACAGCGGGAAGTCGATTCCGTACTGTTCACAGATCGGAGTCCTCATGCGCCCAGTATGCGCGTGCCCACGGGGATGGTTGACTCTGACCTGTGATCCTGCGTGACATGCTCGGCACCCGGACTCCCGTGGCGCTACGCGTCGGGGCGGCGTCGGTCGCCGGACTGGGAATGGCTCTGCTAACGGCTGTGCGTGGTCCGGGCGAATACGCCCCAGCCGCCGGTTGGATCGCCGGTGCCGTGGTTTACCTGGCGTGGACGTGGGCGACGACAGCGAGGATGGACGCCGCGCAGACCCGCGAACATGCCCTGTTCCACGAGCGCGACGGCACCCGGCATGTCTCGCATGTGGTGATCATGGCCGCCGGTCTGACCAGTCTTGCGGGCGTCGGTTTTCTTCTGCACGCCACATCGGGCGACGAGCCTGACCTGGCGGCCGCCGTGGTCGGTGTCCTCAGCGTGATGGCATCGTGGTTCACCATTCACACCGTCTACACGCTGCGATACGCCCGGCTCTATTACAACGCTCCGAATCCAGACGATCCAGGTATGCGCTTCGACGGTCCCCCACCCACCTATCTCGACTTCGCCTATCTCGACTTCGCCTATGTCGCATTCACCATCGGAATGTGTTACGGCGTCTCGGACAACAACCTCAACCAGCGCACGTTGCGGAAGTCCGTACTGTCCCAGGGCCTGATCTCCTACGGGTTCGGGGCGATCGTCATCGCGATCACCCTGAACCTGGTCAGCGAACTGACCGGCTGATGGCGACCGTCGGCCAGTGGATCGAGGGCGCCCGTCCGCGCACCCTGCCCAACGCTGTCGCACCCGTGATCGCCGGCACCGGCGCGGCGGCCTGGCTGGGTTCGGCGGTGTGGTGGAAAGCCGTTCTGGCACTGGCGGTTTCGGTCTCGCTGATCGTGGGCGTGAACTACGCCAATGACTACTCTGACGGCATCCGCGGCACCGACGATGACCGGGCGGGACCGCTGCGACTGGTCGGGTCCAAAGCGGCAGCCCCGGGCGCGGTGCTGCGCGCCGCGGTGTTGAGCCTGTGCGTCGGGGCGGTCGCGGGCGTGGCACTGGCCGTGGTGAGCGCCCCGTGGCTGATCGCCGTCGGAGCGGCGTGCATCGCCGGAGCCTGGCTCTACACCGGCGGGTCGCGGCCCTACGGGTACGCCGGCTTCGGTGAGATCGCCGTCTTCGTCTTCTTCGGCCTGGTGGCGGTGCTGGGCACCCAGTACACCCAGGCATTGCGGGTGGACTGGGTGGGCGCGGCCGCCGCCGTCGCCACCGGGGCGTTGTCCTCAGCGGTGTTGGTGGCCAACAACCTTCGCGATATCCCCACCGACAAGGTGTCCGGCAAGATCACACTGGCGGTCCGCCTCGGCGATGCCCGTACCCGACTCCTGTACCAGGCGCTGCTGGTCGTCGCCGCGGTGATGACGCTCGCGTTGATGACGGCCACCCCGTGGTGCGCGCTGGGTCTGCTGGCCGCGCCATTGGCGGTCAAGGCTGCACGGCCGGTCCGCTCCGGCAAGGGTGGACGTGAGCTCATTCCGGTGCTGCGCGACACCGGCCTGACCATGCTGGTGTGGTCGGTGGCGGTGGCCGCGGCACTGACCCTGGGCCGCTGACAGCCTTCGCCGAGATTGCGCAACGCGTGGGTGCGTCTACTCCGTCGGCTCCGAAGGTTCTTCCCCTCGCAGTCGCGCCTCCAACTGGTCACGGTCACGGCGGCGGCGTTCGTCGATCTCGGCGATGCCGACGGTCGCACGCTGCCGCAACGGCTTGAGCAGCCAGATACCCAGCGGTAATGCGAGGATGATCGCGAACAACATGGCGATCGCCAGCGGAAATTCCTTGATGCCGAACAGGCGGGCCGCGTAGAAGATGACCGCGGTCAGCACCACCACAAGGGCCAGTCTGGCCACCGTGTAGAGCAGCACGTTGCGCATCACGCGCCCAGTGGCGCCGCCCGACTGTTTATCCGTCACGGCGGGAAGCCTACCGACGCGCGTATATTCGCAGTCAAGGAGGTTTCCCGGTGCTTTACCTGCTGCTCATCGTGGTCGTCGCCGCTGTGGCCTACGTCGCCCTGCGGGCGATCCGGGCCAACGCCAATCGGCCCACCACGCGCGTGATCGGGCCCGATGACGATCCGGACTTCCTCTGGCGCCTGAGCCACGGGGACAACAACCCGCGGTAGCCGGATCGTCCAGAGGGGTCGGGCCACCGAGGTCAGTTCACTCCCGCGTACGAGTGCAGGCCCACGGTGACCAGGTTGATGAAGAACAAGTTGAAGACCATGGCGACGAAACCGGCAACGTTGATCCACGCCGCCTTCCTGTCGCGCCAGCCCGCGGTCGAGCGGGCGTGCAGGTAGGCCGCGTAAATCACCCAGGCGATGAAGGAGACCGTCTCCTTGGGGTCCCAGCCCCAGTAGCGGCCCCACGCCTCCTCGGCCCAGATCGCGCCGAAGATCACTCCGAATCCGAACACCGGGAAACCGAAGATCGTGGTCCGGTAGGCGATCCGGTCGAGGGTCTGGGCATCGGGAAGTTTCGCGGCGATCCGGGCCAGCAGTCCGGTTGGGGCCGCCTGACCAACGACGTCGGATCCGGCCGCCGGCCCACCGTACTTCGACGTCTTCAGTAGGAACAGCATGCTGGCCACCCCGGCGACCAGGAAAACCCCGGAGCCGAGGCTCACCACCGACACATGGATGGGCAGCCAGTAGGACTGCAATGCCGGCATCACCGGCGCGGCATTGGTGTAGAGCCATTTGCCGCTGATCGTCAGCAGCACGAGCACCGGCACCAGGACGAACACCCACAGCGCCCGGTACTGCGGCTTGCGCAGCACCACAGCGCCGGCGACCAGGCCGCAGAAGCTGGTCAGATTGATGAACTCGTACATGTTGCCCCACGGCACCCGGCTGGTGGCCAGCCCGCGCAGCACGATGCAGGCGAACAGCAGAGCAATGCCGAGGTACACCAGCGCAAGCCCGGCCTTGCCGATACGTTCGGCCAGAGGTGCCGCCGGCGTGTCGACGACGAGGCCGGGGCCCCGTTCGCCGGCGGCGACCGTGGGCACTCCCCCGGCGACAGTCCCCGATGCCGTGGTGGCGGCGACCAACTCACGCTGTTCGACGCGTCGCCCGCGGCTGGAGGCCAACTCGACGGCCAGCATCAACAGCGCCAGCACCATCACGATGACCGATGCGGTGAACGCCCAGTCCGAGTACCGGGCCAGGCCGATGTCGATGTGTTCGGTATTCACAGGACTAACCCTCCGTGAGGATCTTCTGACTGAGCTTGTCCAACTCCTCACCCCAGCCGGAGTTGTCGGTGCGGGCCAGGCCGCCCAACTCGACATTCACCGTACCCGGCCGGGACGGCGTGATGCGCGCCCACACCCGCCGCCGCCGTACCACGAGGGAGACCAGCAGCCCGCCCATCATGGTCAACGCCGAGACCAGCACCCACACCTGGCCGGGATCGTGGGAAACCTGGAGATTGACGAACGCGGTGGCGCCGTCGAAGCGGACCACGGTGCCGTCGTCCAGACGCACCTCCTGGCCGCGGCTGAGATTGACCCGCTTGAGCTTGTTCAGCCGTTTCTGCTCGATCAGCCGGGTGTCGATGCTGAACAACGACTGTGGCCGGCCGGTGTCCAACCCGGCGTCACCGCGATAGATGTCGATGGCCACCGCCGGGTCGTTCATCGCCGGAAAACTGGAGGACAGCAACTTGCCGTCCATCTGCTGGGTCGGGGCGAACAGTCCGGTGATGGCGAGTTGCCGCTTGCGCCGCTGATCCGGCGGATAAAGCCCGGCCGGCGGGTCGACACGGACCGTGCCCGACGACAACAGGGTCCGCGAGTTGTCCGGACGGAACTGCACGGTCTGCGTCCGCGTCTGGCCGTTGGGGAAGATGACGGTGAAGGTCGGCGCGTAGCCGTGGCCCTGCAGGTAGACCCGGTCCCCGCCGATCCGCAGCGGGTGGTTGACCTCCAGGCGGTAGGGCCGCCAGGTTTCGGTTGTCAGGTCAGCACCGGCCTGGTAGTCGATATCGGCCGCGAACGACGTGGCTTGTCCGGTCGGCAGGTAGCGGGCCTGGAAGTCGTTGACGCGCACGCACATCGGATACAGCGAGGTGCCATCGACTTTGTTGCCGGCGCGGAAGGAATCGTAGGCGGCCGGGGAGGCCGAGCAGAAGCCCGGTCCGCCGTCGGCGATCACGATGACGTTGCCCTCGTAGCCGAAGATCTTGCCCACGGCGACGGCTGCCAGCAGGCCGAGCAGGGAGAAGTGGAAGACGATGTTGCCGAACTCGCGTAGATAGCCCTTCTCCGCCGAAACCTCCGTCGCTCCGTCGGATTGACGGGTGGTGCACCGCCAGCCGCGCAACTGCCCGACGATGCGGGCGGCGACCTCATCGGGGGTGCCCGCCAACGTGCCGGCGGTGTGCCGGGGCAGCCGGCTCAGGTTGCGGGGCGCCGGGACCGGTGTAGCCCGCAGGCTGCGGATGTGCTCGATGATCCGCGGGGTGAGGCAGCCGACCAGGGAGATGAACAGCAGCACGTAGATGGCGGTGAACCAGAAGCTGGAGAACACGTCGAACATCTGCAGCCGATCCAGCCATGGGCCGATGACCGGATGCTCGGTGAGGTACTGGTCGACCTTGGACTCGTTGAGGCTGCGCTGCGGCAGCAGCGCGCCGGGTACCGCCCCCAGCGCGAGGAGGAACAGCAGCACCAGGGCGGTGCCCATCGTGGTCAGCGCGCGCCACGGCCGGCGGATGTCGCGGGCCAGCAGCCGCGTCATGGCCGTCCACCTGCGACGTGGTGTCACAGCGGAAGCCTGACGTCGGTGACGAAGGCGTCGCGCACCCATGACACGAAGTCGTTCCAGGCACCGGTCACCAGAGCCACCCCGACCGCGATCAGCAGCACACCGCCGAACACCTGGATCGCCCGGCTGTGCCGGCGCAGCCAGCCGAATGCGCTGACGGCCCACCCCGAGCCCAGTGCCAGCAGCACGAACGGGATGCCCAGCCCCAGGCAGTAGGCGATCACCAGAAGCACGCCGCGTGCCACGCTGGCTCCGTCGGTGGCCGAGGCGACGGCGATCACCCCGGTCAGGGTCGGCCCCAGGCACGGTGTCCAGCCCAGCCCGAAGACCGCGCCGAGCAACGGCGCGCCGGCCAGGCCGGCCAATTGGCGCGGGGTGAAACGGGCCTGGCGCTGCAGTGCCGGGATGAAACCGATGAACGCCAGGCCCATGATGATGGTGACCACCCCGCCGATACGTTGCAGCACAACCTGATTCGCGATCAGTGTGGTGGTCATACCCAGGACGGCCACGGTGCCCAGGACGAAGACGACGGTGAAGCCGGCGACGAACAGCAGCGCCGACCCGGCCACCCGCCAGCGGCGCGACGCGGCCGGCCGCGCGCCGTCGGTGTCCGGGGCTCCGACGACAGCGGCGAGGTAGGACAGGTAGCCGGGAACCAGGGGTACCACGCACGGCGAGGCGAACGAGACCAGCCCGGCCAGCACGCACAGGCCCACCGCCACCAGTAGGGGTCCGGCTGCCGCAGTCTGGGTGAGACCGGTGATAACGGTCCCGTTCAGTCCGGTCACGACAGTCTCGGCGGCGGTTCGGCGGCGAGTCGCTGCACCACCGGAACCAGGTCCTCGGCCAGCAGTTCACGCAGGAACACTGCGGCCACCCGATGTTCCCGGTCCAGCACCACCGTCGAGGGAATCACCGTCGTGGGGTACTTGCCGCCGAAGGCGATCATCGTCCGCATCGCCGGGTCGTAGATCGAGGGGTAGCTCACCTTGCGGTCGATGACGAAGTCGCGCGGAGCGTCGATGTCGTTGTCGCGCACGTCGATTCCCAGGATCGCGACACCCTCGCCGTGGGTCCGGTCGTACACCTGCTGCAGTTGGTCCACTTCTGCCCGGCATGGACCGCACCACTGACCCCAGATGTTGATCACCACCACCCGGCCGGCGAAGTCGTCGAGAGAGATCGTCCGCGACGGGTCCATCAGATCCGGTCCGGACAGCGGCCCGGGAATCCCTCGACTGGACGGCGGGTCATAGTAGATGTCGGTCTTACCGCCCGGGGCGACGAACTCGAAGGTGCCGCCCTGGGCGACGGCGTCATCGCCGGTGGCGCAGCCGGACACCCACGCCGCTGCCACCAGCACGACTGCCATCAGCCTTTTCACCGGCCGGCGAGCTCCGCGTATCCCCACCCGACGTAGGTGTCACCCTCGAAGTAGAACGACGTGATCGACGCGAGGTTGCACATCCGCCTGGTCGGGAAATGGTGCAGTGGTTCGGAGTTCATCGCGCGTCGCAAGGTCTCCACCGGCAGCTGGTGACTGACGCAGACGGCCTCGTGGCCCTCACCCCGGATCCGGGCCCGCTCGACGGCCGCCCGCATCCGCACCGCGATCTCGGCGTAGTGCTCACCCCATGACGGCGAGCGCGGGTTGCGCAGATGCCACCAGTTCCGCGGGTCCCGCAATGCTCCGTCACCCGGCGAGACACGCTGGCCCTGGAAGACGTTGTGCGATTCGATGAGGGCGTCGTCGACGTCGACCGCCAAGCCGTGGCCGGCGGCGATGGGGGCGGCTGTCTCCTGCGCCCGCTCCAACGGCGAGGCGACCACGTAAACGATGTCGCGCAACGCGAGCCAGTCGGCGACGGCCCGGGCCTGGGCCTGACCCCGTGCCGACAGGTGGTAGTCGGGAAGTCGGCCGTAGAGGACCCCCTCGGGGTTGTGCACCTCGCCGTGGCGCATGACGTGGACGATTGTCCGGGTCCGGCCGCTCACGACGGCTTCTCCGCTCCGGCGGCGGCGCGCGCGGCAGCGGGCAGGGCGGCCTCTATCCGGTCGAAGGCGTCGTCGTCCAGAGCCGCTGAGACGAACCATGTCTCGAACGCACTCGGCGGTGCGTAGACACCGGCATCGAGGAGAGCGTGGAAGAACGGCGGGAAGCGCCAGGTGTCACTGGCCCGGGCGGCGGCGAAGTCGGTCACCGGCTGATCGGCGAAGAACACCGACAGGAAGTTCCCGGCCCGGGCGACCTGATGCGGTACGCCGGTGCCGGCCAGGGCCGCCGACAGCAGACCCGCCAGCCGGTCGGCGTGGGAGTTCAGGGCGGCGTAGACCGTCTCGTCGGCGTGACGCAGGGTGGCCAGGCCGGCGGCCACTGCAACCGGGTTCCCACTGAGCGTTCCGGCCTGATAGACCGGCCCGAGCGGAGCCAGTCGCTCCATCACCTCGGTCCGGCCGCCGAACGCCGCCGCCGGCAGTCCACCGCTCATCACCTTGCCGAAGGTGAACAGGTCGGCATCAACGGGATCGATTCCGTACCAACCGGATCGACTCATCCGGAAGCCGGTCATCACCTCGTCGACGATCAGCAGGGAGCCGTGCTCGGCGGTGATGCGACGCAGGGCCGCGTTGAAGCCGGGCAGCGGCGCGACCGCACCCATATTGCCGGGGCAGGCCTCGGTGATCACCGCCGCGATGTCCTCGCCGAATTCCGCGAATGCCCCCTCCACCGCGGCGATGTCGTTGTAGGGCAACACGATGGTGTCGGCGGCCGACGCGCCGGTGACACCGGGTGAGGACGGCAGACCCAAGGTGGCCACCCCGGAGCCGGCGTCGGCGAGCAGTGCGTCGACGTGGCCGTGGTAACAGCCGGAGAACTTGACGATCTTGGCCCGGCCGGTGAAGCCACGCGCCAGTCGCACGGCGCTCATGGTGGCCTCGGTGCCGGAGTTCACCAGCCGCACCCGCTGCACCGGGGCGACCCGGGCGACGATTTCGGCGGCCAGGTCGGTCTCGCCGGGCGTCGGCGCCCCGAAGGACAGTCCGTTGGCGGCAGCGCGCTGCACCGCCTCCACGACCGCCGGATGGGCGTGACCGAGGATCATCGGCCCCCACGAACAGATCAGGTCGACATACCGGTTGCCGTCGGCGTCGGTGAGCCAGCACCCCCGCGCCGAGGTGATGTAACGCGGGGTGCCGCCCACGGAGTTGAAAGCCCGCACCGGTGAGTTGACGCCGCCGGGGATCACCGCGCAGGCCTCGGCGAACATCCGCGCCGAGGTGGTCGGAGGAGCAGCCTGCTCGATCATGGCCACCAGTGTTCCAGCCGGGAATGGCCGATCCCGCGAGAGGGTGGATCTCACCCTGCTCGGGGCTGGGACTTTGGTCCCCTACCGGGGAGCGGAGGGCGACAGTCCAGGGTTGGTTAAGCTACCCTAACTTCATGTCCTCGGTGTCGGATCGGATGCGTGCGCGTGTGCTTGTTTCCGGCCACCGGGGGGGCGGCGCGGAGCATACCGACACATCCCTGGCCGACCTGGAACGCGGCCAGTGCGCCCGGGTGGTCGGATACGGCACCAGCGTGGAACCCAGTGCCGCCCGCCGCCTGTTCGACCTCGGCCTGATGCCGGGGATCGAGGTCACGATGGTGCGTCGCGCGCCGTTGCGCGATCCGGTGATCTTCCGGGTCGGTGATTACGAGATCGCGCTTCGCAGCGCCCAGGCCCGCAGCATTCAGGTGGAGGTCCTCCCTTGAGCGCCGGGCATGACCACTGCGGCACCGGCGGCACATCCACTCTGCACACCGGACTGACCCGCTTCGCCGTGGTCGGCAGCCCCAACTCCGGTAAGACCACCCTGTTCAACGCGCTGACCGGACTGCACGCCAAGACCGGCAACTATCCAGGTGTCACGGTCGCCCGGTATGAGGGCACCACGCGACTGGGCGACCACGAGACCGTGGTGGTCGAGGATCTGCCGGGGACCTACAGCCTGGACCCGATCAGCCCGGACGAACAGATCGTCGTCGACGTCCTCGACCCCGACCACCACAACAGCCGCGTCGACGTTCCCGACGCCATGCTGGTGACGCTCAATGCGACGACACTGCGGCGCTCGCTGGGACTGCTGGCCCAGTTGCAGCAGACCGGCCTGCCGATCTGCGTGGTCCTGACGTTCACCGACGACCTGGCCCGTCGTAACGGAAAGCTCGACATGCCGGCGTTCACCCGCGCCCTCGGTGTTCCGGTGGTGACGGTGGTGGCGGGGCATCGCGACGGCCTGGCCGATCTGCGCCACGTGATGGCCCGCGCCGACACCTGGACTCAGCCGGTGGTGCCACCGCCCACCGAGCCTGCCGAAGTGACCGGCTGGGTGGACTCGGTTCTGGAATCCTCCGGCTATCAACTGCCCGAGGTCGACAAGCGCAGCGACCGGATCGATTCCCTGGTGCTACACCCGGTCATCGGAACCGCGATCTTCCTGCTGACGATGTTCGTCTTCTTCCAGACGATCTTCACCGTCGCAGCCCCCCTGCAGGACTACGTCGAGACGTTCTTCGGCTGGCTCGGCGGCCTGGTGGCCGACCACGTCCACATCGGCTGGCTGTCGGCCTTTCTGTCCCAGGCCGTGATCGGCGGTGTGGGCAGCGTGCTGGTGTTCGTACCGCAGATCGCCCTGCTGTTCGTTCTCATCGCCCTGCTTGAGGGCACGGGCTATCTGGCCCGCGCGGCGTTTCTGATGGACCGGGTGATGGCCCGCGCCGGACTTGAGGGCCGGGCCTTCGTGGCGCTGCTGTCGTCGTTCGCCTGCGCGATTCCCGGGATCATGGCGACCAGGTCGTTGCCGTCGGCGAAGGACCGGTTGGCCACCATGATGGGTGCGCCGCTGATGACCTGTTCGGCTCGGCTGCCGGTCTACATCCTGCTGGTGAGTCTGCTGCTGCCCGCCGAAGCGCGGGTGGGGCTGTTCAGCGCCCGAGGCGTGGTGATGTTCGCGCTGTACATGTTCGGGGCGTTGTCAGCGATGGCGACCGCCGCGCTGTTCAAGAAGTTCACCTCCCGCACCGGCCCGATGCTGCCGTTCTACATGGAGATGCCGCCCTATCAGGTACCGCGCCTGCGCAACGTGGGTGCCGAGGTGTGGACGGCGACGTCGGCGTTCCTGCGCAAGGTGACCTCCATCATTCTGGCGACGACGGTGGTGCTGTGGGTGTTGCTGAACCTGCCGATGCGCAGTGCGGCGGAGATGGCGGCGGCCGGTATCGACACGACCGACGACGCTGCCGTGGCGGCCTATGTGATCGACCACTCGTACGCCGCCTCGGTCGGCAAGGCGGTGGAGCCGGTGTTCGCGCCGCTGGGTTTCGACTGGCGGATCAATATCGGCATCCTGTCCTCGTTGGCCGCGCGTGAGGTGTTCGTTGCAACGCTGGGCCAGGTCGCCGCTGCGGAGAATCCCGAGGAGCCGGCGAAGGCCTTGCGGGACATGACGGTTCAACAGGGACCCGATGCCGGTCGCACGCTGTTCGACGCGCCCACCATCGCCGCGCTGTTGGTGTTCTTCATGTATGCGCTGCAATGCATGTCGACGGTGGCCGTAATGCGCCGCGAGAGCGGTTCGTGGAAATGGCCCGCGTTGGCGTTCGGCTACATGTTCGTCCTGGCGTGGGTGCTGGCCCTGGCGGCCCGGACCGTCGTGGCCGCACTGACGTGATCGGCATTCACGCCGAACGGGTCGCCGCCGACGACCGGGCGGTCCGCTGGGTGGTTCCGGCGGGCACCCTGCCCGCCGGCCGGATCATGAGGGCACCGGGCCGATTCGGTGAGATGCTGAGTGAGGGAATGTTTTCCGATGCCCTGACCGAGCACACCGCGGTGTGGCTGTGGCTGCGGGACGGCCTGTCGTGGTCGGGGCAGGGCGGCGGTGTCGGGGCGGCACTGCGGGAGGCGCTGGCAGAACCGGACGGCTGGGAGATCGACCCCGCGCCGGGCGAGGTGCTTGAGCGCGTCACCGCCGATCTGCTCGCCGGGTCGGTCGGTGACTTCATTCGCTCGCACGGCGGCTCGGTGGTCGCCCAGCGCGACGGCGACGACGCGTGACGGTGCGGCTCGGTGGAGCCTGCGAGCACTGCCCGGCCGCCGAGCGCACTCTGGCGCTCGCGCCTGCTCGAGGCATTGCGCCGATCGCTGCCCGGAGGTGGTCGAGGCCGAGCAGCGGCCCGGGTGCCTGCGCGTGCACCTTCCGCGCTGTTAGACCGGCACCGCGCGCAACGCCTCCGGCAGGCTGGGCAGAAAATGCCTGGTCGCGAAAGCCCTTATTTCGTCGGCGGTTTCGACCGGCTCAGCGCTCGGTAACAGCAGCAGCATCATGGCGTAACGCCAGGTGTTCTCGGCGAGTTCGTGAACCGCCTCAGAGCCGATCCGATCCGCGAAGCCGGGCGGGAAGATCACGCTGCAACGCCGCTTCGATGCGGCGGACTGCGGCGTGGTAGTGGCGACGGGCCAACTCCAGGCTCAGCGCCGGTTCGTCGGCGATCATCCGGTTGAGCACACGGTGCCCGCGGCTGCGCAGCATGGCGGCGGTGAACGCTTCGACGTACGGATTCGATTGCGGGCGAGCATTTTTCAACTCCTCGGCGATGTCGGTGAACAGCCGGGCATTCTCCCGATCCATCACTGCGGCGACGAGATCGTCCCGGTTGGCGAATCGTCGGTAGATGGTGGTCCGGCTCACTCCGGCGCGACGGGCGACGTCGTCGAGAGCCACTCTGCGGATACCGTGCCGGTCGAACTCGACGAGGGCGGCGTCGAGGATGGCCTCGGTCGAGGTGTCAGGCATACCGCGCGAAACCCTCGCGGGCATAGGGAACGTAGCGCAGCCTCATCGGCACGCGCTCCCACAGCCAGTTCACCGCGCGGGTGCGACACAGCGCGGCGAAACGCTGATAGCGGCGCTCCTGGCGGTCGTTCCAGGGCAGGCCGAGGATCTCCCGGGTGCGTGGCGGCATGCCGCCGGTGGTGAGGAACGCCGCCACCGGATTGAACACCGGCGCAATGATCTTCCACGCCAGCGGGGGTACGCCCTTGGGGCGCGGGAACCCCTTGGTGACGTAGCCGACACCGTATTTCGCGGTCCGGTGAGCGACGAGCACGTCGTTGATCATGTGATCCCAGTACTTTTCAAAAGCGGCGTAGTCGGCGGGCATCGGCTTGTCGCTGACGCCGTAGCGGCGGTACCAGGTCTTGGACTCGGCGTACATCTGCTCCTTCTCCTGCGCGGACAGCCTGCGGACGAAGGTGTCGGTGAAGTACAGCACCTGGTCGAAGAAGGTGGCGTGCGCCCAGTAGTAGGTGGCGGGATCCAGCGCGTGGTAACGGCCGCCGCCGAACTCCTCGGGCATCTCACCCTTGATGTTGGTGTGGAACGTGCGGACCTGCGCCCCGGCGTTGTCCTCGTCGCTGCCGTAGACGGTGCGGTAGATCGGCGGTAGCGAGCGCCTGATGCGTGCCGCGGTGTCGGCGAAGAACACCGAGTGGTCGACGACACCCTGGCCAAGCTGGGCCAGCATGTTCTGCAGCACGGCGGGACGCGGGACCGATCAGCGCGATGCGGCGATCGCCGAAGTACTTCCACACCAGGGAATCGGCGAGTAGCGCCAGAGGGAGGCCGTCGGAGCGGCGACCGGGCGTGTCGGCCGGGTCGGACTGGTCACGAGGGGGTGTGCGACGCGATCATGGTCAGTCAGTGCGACAACAGTGGTCTACAGATTGACGCGCTACTTTCGTATCGGGCAACAGCGTTCCCTGGCTCGGACGGCGGATGGCCCGCCGCTCTAGCGGAAGCGCTTGAGCCGCAGACTGTTCGTCACCACCAGAACCGACGACAGCGCCATGGCCGCACCGGCGATCATCGGGTTCAGCAGCCCGAGGGCCGCCAACGGGATGGCTGCGACGTTGTAGCCGAACGCCCACACCAGGTTCTGCTTGATCGTGCGCAGGGTGCGCGCCGAGAGGCGCAGTGCGGTCGGGACGGTGCGCAGATCACCGCGCACCAGCGTGATGTCGCCGGCCTCGATCGCGGCGTCGGTACCGGTGCCCATCGCCATGCCGATGTCGGCGGTGGCCAGCGCGACCGAGTCGTTGACGCCGTCACCGACCATCGCGACCCGGCGGCCTTTGGCCTGCAGTCCGGCGATCGCCTCGGCCTTATCGGAAGGCAGCACGCCGGCGATGACGTCCTCGCGAGCGATCCCGACCTCGGCGGCGACCCGGGCGGCGACGGCCTGGTTGTCGCCGGTGAGCAGGATCGGTGTGATGCCCATGGCCTTCAGCTCGGCGATCGCCTCGGCGCTGGTGGGCTTGACCGCGTCGGCCAGGCGTATCACGCCACGCTGCCGGTCGTCCCAGCTGACCGCCACACTCGTGCGACCGTCGTCATCCGACGCGCGCGCGACCCGCACCGCCAATCCCTCGACCACACCGCGGACGCCGGTCCCGGGCTCGTTGGCGAAGTCGGTCACCGGCGCGACCTGCAGGCCGCGTTGGCGGGCCGCCGCAACCACGGCCGCCGCCACCGGGTGTTCGGAGGCCGACTCCACGGCGGCCGCGCGGGCCAGCACGACGTCGGGATCCTCCCCCGACTCGGCCTGCACGTCCCCGACTTTCATCGCGCCGGTCGTCACGGTGCCGGTCTTGTCCAGCACGACGGTGTCGATCCCGCCGACCGTCTCCAACACCTGGGGCTCCTTGATCAGCACGCCGAGCTGCGCGCCGCGGCCGGTTCCGACCAGGATGGCGGTCGGGGTGGCCAGGCCCAGAGCGCACGGGCAGGCGATGATCAGCACCGCGACGGCCGCGGTGAACGCGGCGGCCGCGGAGTGGCCGGTGAGCAGCCACCCGGCGAGCGTCACCGCAGCGATGACGAGGACAACGGGAACGAAGATCGCCGAGACGCGGTCGGCCAGCCGCTGGATGGCGGCCTTGCCGCTCTGCGCATCGGCGACCATCCGGGCCATCCGGGCCAACTGGGTGTCGGCGCCGACGCGGCTGGCGCGCAGGAGGATTCGGCCGTAGGTGTTGACGGCGCCGCCGAGCACCTCGTCGCCGGCCCGGACGTCCACGGGAACCGATTCGCCGGTCATCGCCGAGGTGTCCAGCGCCGACGCGCCGTCGACCACCACACCGTCGGTGGCGACCCGTTCGCCGGGGCGCACCACGATCACGTCGCCCACCGACAAGTCGCCGGCGGGGATCGTGACGTCGACACCGTCGCGCACCACGGTGGCGTCCTTGGCGCCCAACGAGAGCAGAGCCCGTAACGCAGAACCCGCCGATCGCTTGGCCTTGGCCTCCGCGAGTCGCCCGGCCAGCAGGAACACCGTGACAGCGGCCGCCACCTCGAAGTACACGTGCCCGCCACCGTGACCCCGGCCATGCCCGATTCCGGTGACCAGCACAACCAGCGACCACAGGTAGGCCGACAGCGTGCCCAGCGACACCAGGGTGTCCATGGTGGACGCGCCATGCCGGGCGTTGCGCACCGCCGCCGCGTGGAAGGGGTAACCACCCCAGAACACGATGGGCGTGGTCAACGCCAGCACCAGCCATTGCCAGCCGGGGAACTGCCAGGCCGTCACCATCGACAGCGCGAGTACCGGGACGGCAAGTGCGAGCGAGCCGATCAGCCGGGGCCGCAACTGCTCCTGCGGCAGGTCGTGGGCCATGTGGTTCTCGTGATCGCCGTGCCCACCATCGTGGTGCGCGTGGTCGATCACCGCGGCGTGGTAGCCGGTGGACTCCACGGCGCGCACCAGATCCTCGGTGCTCACCTGCGGACCGTGTTCGACGTGGGCCTGCTCGACGGCGAAGTTCACCGACGCGTGCACCCCGGCGAGGCCGTTGAGACTGCGCTCGACACGGGCCGCGCAGGAGGCACAGCTCATCCCGCTCAGCGCGAGATCCGTGGTCGTCATACCACGATGATACCCCTAGGGGGTATAGGTATCAATGGGGTTTCGGCGGCGTCGGCGCAGCCCGGTCACTCCCAACACGGCCAGCACACCGGCCGTCGTCGCCAACAGCCAGGCCACCATCATCAGAGGCGGGTTGTACACCACCGAGACGGTGGCCGGCTGCCCCTCGGTGACCGGGGCGACGTCGACCCAGCTACGGACATGCGACCAGCACAGCGCGGCGCCGGCCACCGCAGCGACGGCCAGGATCAATTGCACGACGTGCCTGGTCCCGCTCACGCCTGCCGGGCCTCGACCAGTGGGGTCAGTGCCGCGCGCAGCGCCTCGGGGTGCCGCGCCCAGGCCTGAACCTGCCGGCCGCCGCTGAGTTGCAGACCGATCGGGGTGCGGCCCCGCGGTACCCCGGACAGTTCGCCGAGCGCGCGGGAGGTCTGCCACTTCTCCAGTGGGCCGGTGGCGTTGACCCCCAGGGTGCGGCCCTGCCACTTCTCCATGAAACCGGCTGCCTTGACGGTGTTCTCCGGCTCGGGGAAGACGACCTCGATCTCGTCGACCGCCAGCACCTCGGTGCCCTCGCGCAGCGCGGTATCGGTCAGTTCGAGGCTGGTGTGGATGCGGCCGGCCTTAACCTGCACGGCCAGCATTCCGCTGACCATCCCCAGGAAGAGCAGTGGGACGAACGGCTGGAATCCGAGCCCCGCCCGGAACTGTACGAACACCATCAACAGCCCGGCCACCGGACCGGCCAGCAGCCAGTACCAACTGGCCCCGACCTCGGAGTACAGCGGCGGGGTGTTCCGGGTTTCGATATCACTCACCGGGCGTACCACTCCGCGACGCCGGGCCGACCCAGCAGCAGGGTGCCGACGACGATGGGCAGCAGGCTGAGCAGCGCCAGGATGTGGGTGCCGGCGAACACGGCCGCCAACCCGACCAGAACGACGATCGCCAGTCCCAGCGTCGTCGTCGCCCGGCGGAACCGGGGGTCGCCGTCGCGCGCACGCACGGCCAAGACCGCCAACCCGGCGGCGGCGAGGGCGAACAGTATCCCGGCTCCGCGGTAGAGGCGCGCATAGTTGCGCAGGGCGTCGTCGGACACCGTCGGCGGGGCCGCCTGCCGTAAGGAGTCGAATCCAACCGTGGCCGCCATCAGACCACCAGCCATCAACAACACCGCCCCCACCAGCAGCGCCCAGAATGCTGCGGTGACGGCTGCGGGTCGGGAATCGGTCACGTTCATCGTGCCGCCAGCCTATCTGCCGGTGCTGTCGAAGAACCGGTTGGAATCCGGCCGGTGCAGCAGGAAGATGCCGCCGCCGATGAAGACCACGCCGATGATGCCGGTGACGGCGTAGATGACCGCGGGCAGCGCCGGGCGCGGAGTCCCGAACAGGCTGGCGGCCGTATAGAGAATGGTGGCCACACCGCCGGCGGTGAGCAGGGTCCGGGCCCATCGGTATCCCGACCGCATCAGCACGATGAAGGTCACGACGACCGCGCCGATGATGACGGCCAGCAGCACGGTGGTGACGAGCACGTTCGGGGCATTCGTGGCCCGCGAGACCACGAAGCCGTCGGCGAACTGCCCGATGACCAGCAACGGCACGGCGGCCAGCCAGAGCCAGAACCCGGTGTCGACGTCGACGGGACGTGCCGGCGCGGCGGGCGGCGGGACCGGCGGCCGGACCGGCGGCCAGCCAGGTGGCTGCGGGTTCATGCCAGCCAGCCCGCGGCCTGCGCGGCCCAGTAGGTCAGCACGATGTCGGCGCCGGCCCGGCGGATGGAGGTCAGCGACTCCAGTGCCGCGGCGCGGCCGTCCACCCACCCGTTCGCGGCGGCGGCGCTGATCATCGCGTACTCCCCCGACACCTGGTATGCCGCCACCGGCACCGGTGACGTCTGCGCGGCCGCGGCCACGATGTCCAGGTAGGACATCGCCGGCTTGACCATCACGATGTCGGCCCCCTCCTCGATGTCCAGGCTGATCTCCCGCAGCGCCTCACGGGCGTTTCCGCTGTCCTGCTGATAGGTGCGGCGGTCACCGGTCAGGGTGGAGGCCACCGCTTCGCGGAATGGTCCGTAGAACGCCGAGGCGAACTTCGCCGCGTAGGCCAGGATCGCGACGTGGGTGTACCCGGCGGCGTCCAGCCCGTCGCGGACGGCCGCCACCTGGCCGTCCATCATTCCGCTGGGACCGACCACGTGGGCACCCGATTCAGCCTGCGCGACAGCAAGTTTCACGTACTGGGAGTTGGTGGCGTCGTTGTCGACCCGGCCCGCCGCGTCCAGTACCCCGCAGTGGCCGTGGTCGGTGAACTCGTCCAGGCAGGTGTCGGCCATCAGGACCGTGGAGTCGCCCAGATCCTTGGCGAGGTCGCGCAGAGCGACGTTCAGGATCCCGTCGGGGTCCAGTCCGCAGGAGCCGACGGCGTCCTTGTCGGCCTCGCGCGGAACACCGAAAATCATCAGGCCGCCGACACCGGCGGCGACGGCGTCGGCCGCGGCATGCCGCAGCGAGTCGCGGGTGTGCTGCACGACGCCGGGCATCGAGGCGATGGGCCGGGGTTCGTCGATGCCGTCCGCGACGAACATGGGCAGCACCAGATGCCTTGGCTGCAGCGATGTTTGCGCGACCAAACGGCGCAACGCCGGGGTGGAGCGCAACCGGCGGGGGCGCTGCCTGGGGAAGGACACGGCGAAGCTGCCCGTTATCGCCGGCGGCTCTTCTTACGCGGCGGCGGCAGCGCACCCTCGGCACGCAACCGGGCCGCGTGCTCGGCGAGCGCATCGACCAGCGGGCCCACCGCCGCCGTCTCCGGCTGCACGTCCACCCGCAGGCCGAACTCGGCCGCCGTCTCGGCGGTCTTGGGGCCGATGCACGCAACGATGGTTCGTGCATGCGGCTTGCCGGCGATTCCGACCAGGTTGCGGACCGTGGAGCTGGAGGTGAAGCAGACCGCGTCGAAGCCGCCGGTCTTGATCATCTCGCGGGTCTCGGCGGCCGGCGGGGCGGCACGGACCGTGCGATAGGCGGTGACGTCCTCGATCTCCCAGCCGCGTTCACGCAGGCCCTCGGCGAGGGTCTCGGTGGCGATGTCGGCCCGCGGCAGCAGCACCCGGTTCACCGGGTCGAAAATGTCGTCGTACTCGGGGAATTCGTCGAGAAGCCCGAGCGAGGACTGCTCGCCGGAGGGCACCAGTTCCGGACTGATCCCGAACGCGCGCACCCGGTCTGCGGTCGCCTCGCCGACGCAGGCGATCTTGACCCCGGAGAATGCCCGGGCGTCCAGACCGAACTCGCCGAACTTCTCCCAGACCGCGCGCACCGCGTTGGTGGAGGTGAACACCACCCACTGGTACCGGCCGTCGACCAGACCCTTGACGGCCCGCTCCATCTGGGCCGGGCTGCGGGGCGGTTCGACGGCGATGGTCGGAACCTCGATGGGCAGGGCGCCGTGGGCGATCAGGCGATCGCTCATCTCGCCGGCCTGCTCCTTGGTACGCGGCACCAGAACGGTCCAGCCGTAGAGCGCTCGGCTCTCCCACCAGTTCAGCTTGGCGCGCTGGGTCACCGTCCGCCCCACGGTCACGACCAGTTGGCCGGCCAGCGGCCCGGCGGCGTCGCCGGACCCCAGGGCATTGCGGTCGGTCAGGCCCGCCGAGGGTCGACTCCACCGAGCGCTGCGCGCAGGTGGTCCCCTGGGCGGTCACCACGCAGGGGGTGCTGTCGGCCAGACCGAAATCGATCAACGACCGGGCGGCGTCAGCGAGGTGGGAGGCCGTCGCGGTCAGGATCAGCGGCCCGGGGGCGGCGGCCAGCGCCGCCCAGTCCACTTCGCCGCGAACATCGGCCACGGTGTGGGTGGATCCCAGGGGCAGGCCGGCGTAGGTCGGCACCGCAACGGTGGCGGGCAGGCCGGGCACGATCTCGAACGGCACTTGACTCTTGGAGATTGCCATCACCTCGGTGTTGACAGCGTCCACCGAGAGCGGATCACCGGCTACCAACCGGATCACGTCGGCACCGGATTTCGCTTCGGCGACCAGGATCTTGGCCACCTCGGCCGGCTCGCCGAGCGCGGGCCGGATGTCGGGACCGGCGGAGACCACCGGCGGCGCGGTCTGGTCCTCACCGGCCGCGGAAACGCTCTGCGGCACCGGCCCAACGGCCGGCGGCAAGCTGATGCCGACGACATCGAGCACCGCCTGGGGCACGTCGGGGTCGGTGAACACACACGTCGCGTTGGCGAGCACGGTCCGGGCGCGCGTCGTCAGCAGGTTGGGGTCACCGGGACCCGAGCCGACGAACGTGATGTTTCCGGGCTTCGCCTTGCGTCCCCGGCCGGTCACGTGACCAGTCATACTCACTCCGCTCTACCGCTCATCGCGTTCGTTCGACATGACCTCGCGCGCTCCCAGTTCGATCAACTCCGCGGCCACCGCGAGCCCCAGCTCTGCGGGCCGGTCGGGTTTGCCGATACCGGACGCACGGATCACGTCGGATCCGTCTGCCGCCGCCACGCAGGCACGCAGCGACAGCTCCTCGAAGACATGGCCGTCGTCATCGATGGACTCGACCACCTCAGCGATCGCGCCCACCGGTGCGGAACAACCCGCCTCCAGGTCAGCGAGCAGGACACGCTCCGCGGTGACCGCGGCGCGGCTGTCGGGGTCGTCCAACTCCGCCAACAGCGCCACGAGCACGGTGTCGCCGGCGCGGCACTCCACCGCCAGCGCACCTTGAGCCGGCGCTGGCAACATCTGCACCGGCTCCAGCGTCTCGGTGACATCGTCGAGTCGTCCGAGTCGGGCCAAGCCCGCCCGGGCAACCACGATGGCGTCGAGATCACCGCTGCTTACCCTGTTCAACCTGGTGTCAAGGTTGCCTCTTAGGGGGCGGATTTCCAAACCGAGACCCAGTGCTCTAAGCTGCGCCGCCCGCCGCACGGACGAGGTGCCGATCACCGATCCGGCCGGCAATTCCCCCAGCACCAACCCGTCCCGGGCGACCAGTGCATCGCGCGGGTCGGCACGTGGCGGAACGGCGGCGATGACGAACCGGTCGTCGGCGGCGGTGGGCAGGTCTTTGTACGAGTGCACGGCCATGTCCACCCGGCCGTCGGCGATCGCCTCGCGCAACGCGGCGGTGAACACCCCGACCCCGATCTCGGCAACCGGCTTGGTCGACTGGTCGCCCGCGGTGCTGATGATGACCAACTCGGCCGGATGACCGCGGGCGATCAAGTCGTCGCGAATGGTGCCGGCCTGCGTCGTGGCCAGCAGACTGCCCCGGGTGCCGATGCGGATCACCGCATCGTTGCCGCCGGTCAATTCCGGCTACTCCTCGCCGTCGGGCCGGCGCGACGGCGCAGCGCCGTCGGATTCCATTGCCGGCAAACTGATTTCACCCGCGGCCACGGCATCCACGGCGTGCGGATCGAGTTCGAAGAGTTCCCGAAGCGCCTCGGCGTAGGTGTTCGCGCCGGGCGCACCGGCGAGTTGTTTGACCCGGACGGTGGGGGCGTGCAGCAGCTTGTCGACCACCCTGCGCACGGTTCGGGCGACCTCTTCGCGCTGACCGGGGTCGAGGTTCGGCAGCCGGTTCTCCAGACGCAGCAGCTCGGTGTCCACCAGGTCGGCGGCACGCTGCCGCAGCGCGGTGACCGTCGGCGCCACTTCGGCAATCCGCTGACTGGCCAGATAGGCGGCGACCTCCGCGGCGACGATGTGCCGGGCGGCATCGGCATCGGCGGCCGCAGCACGCGCCGAGGGCTCGCGCTGCACGCGATCCATGTCGACCACCGACACACCGGGCAGCCCCGCGACCGCGGGGTCGATATCGCGCGGCATGCCCAGATCGCACATCACCAGCGGTTCGGCGACCTCGTCGCGCTGCCCGGCGGCCAGCGCGTGATGCACGTCGGCCAGCGTCACCACCGGCCGTACCGCGCCGGTGCAGCTGACCACCAGATCGGTTGCGACGAGCGCGGCGGGCAGGTCGTCGAGTGTCATCGCCCGGGCGCCGACACCCTGCTCGGCGATGATCTGGGCCAGCCGCTGCGCTCTGGGCAGCGAGCGGTTGACGACATTGACCTGGCCGATCCCCGCCCGGATCAGGTGGGCGGCCGTGAGGCTGCCCATCGAACCGGCGCCGATCACGGTGGCCGTCCGCCCGGCCAGAGCGGTGTAGCTGGGGCCCATCTCGGGGCGGTACAGCCGCTCGGCGGCGACATGCAGGGCGACCGACACCACGCTGCCGCCGGCGGCGTCGATGGAGGTCTCGCTGTGCACCCGCTTGCCGACCGACAGCGCGCGCTGGGACAGGTCGTGCAGCACGCGGCCGACGGTGCGGTGCGCCTCGGCGGTCGCATACGCGCGGCGCACCTGCCCGAGCACCTGCTGCTCACCGACCACCGCGCTGTCCAGTCCGCTGGCGACGGCGAACAGGTGCTCGACGGCGGCCTCGCTGTAACGGACATAGGCGTGCTTGGTCAGATCGCCCATCGACATACCGGAATGCTCGGCGAGGACCTGACCGATCGCCTGAAGGCCGCCGTGGAACGCTTCGACCACCGCATACACCTCGACCCGATTGCAGGTCGAGAGCATCATGGCCTCGGTCACCAGCGGCGACTGCAGCAGCCCCTGCACCAGCTTCGCCTGGTCGGGCTCATCGGTGGAGAGCTGCTCGAGAACCGAGACCGGCGCGCTACGGTGAGACACCCCGAACAACAGGACGCTCACGGCACGATCACCTGGCTTGCTCCCTTGACGAGACGGATGCTGGCGGATTCAGCGGTATTCCGGGAGAGAAACTACTCGCAAAGGTAGTAGATTCGCAGCGTGGCGGCCAAATCGCCGCCATTACACACCGACCTCGTGACCTCGGGTCCTCAGCCGCCCCGACGCTCGATGTCGGACCGCAACCGCTCCTCGTCGACGTCCCAGTAGCTGTGCTCACGACCGTCGAGCAGCACCACGGGGAGGCGGTCGCCGAACTCCGCTCGCAAAGCGCCGTCCCCCGCGGCCGCGGCCGCGTCGACGTCGGTGCTCGACAGCTCGAAGCCGAGTTCGTCGGCCAGTTCGGCCAACCGCCGGTGGACGCGCTCGCAGATGCCGCACCCGGACCGAGTGAGCAATTCAACATGTGGCCGGTTCATCACCGGTCAGTGTCGCACCCCTCGATAGGGTGGGAGCTGTGGGTTCCGACCATGAACTGCCGGAGCGCGAAGCCGGAGAGGCCAGCGCGCAGCGTGCGATCGATGGCCTGCTGGCTGGGGCGGTCGCCCGCGACGCCAGCAAAAGCGCACACCGGGAGCCCGGGGAGGACACCCCCGAACCGTCCGCGCCGGCGCCGCCGCCGGTCGACCTGACCGCCGCGGCCTTCTTCGATGTCGACAACACGCTGGTGCAGGGATCCTCGCTGGTGCACTTCGGCCGTGGTCTGGCCGCCCGCAAGTACTTCCGTTACAGCGACGTGTGGAAGTTCATCTACGCCCAGGCCAAGTTCCAGCTGACCGGCCGGGAGAACAGCGACGACGTCGCCGAGGGCCGCCGCAAGGCGCTGGCCTTCATCGAGGGTCGAACGACCGCCGAACTGAGCGCGCTGGGCGAGGAGATCTACGACGAGATCATCGCCGACAGGATCTGGCCGGGCACCCGGGCGCTGGCCCAGATGCATCTCGACGCCGGCCAGCAGGTGTGGCTGGTGACGGCGACCCCTTACGAGCTGGCCGAGGTCATCGCCAAGCGGCTTGGTCTGACCGGTGCGATGGGCACCGTCGCGGAGTCGGTGGACGGGGTGTTCACCGGCCGGCTCGTCGGCGACATCCTGCACGGGCTGGGCAAGGCGCACGCCGTCCGCGCGCTCGCCGTCGCGCGAAGGCCTCAACCTCAAGCGCTGCACGGCCTACTCCGACAGCATCAACGACGTCCCGATGCTGTCGTTGGTGGGAACCGCGGTGGCGATCAACCCCGATGCGCGATCTTCGCGACGTCGCCCGCGAACGGGGCTGGGAGATCCGGGATTTCCGCACCGCTCGCAAGGCCGCCAAGATCGGCGTCCCGTCGGCGCTGGCGATCGGGGCGGTCGGCGGCGCGGTGGCGGCAGCCGTCTCCAGGCGTCACGAACACGACTAGTTCGGTCATGTACCGGCGCGACCATGGGCCGGCACCCGATAAGCTCGCGCAATGTCCTTCGCCAGCGACATCATCGGAACGCACTACCGCTATCCCGACTACTACCTCGTCGGCCGGGAGAAGATCCGTGAGTACGCCAAAGCCATCCAGTCCGATGACCCGCTGCACTACAGCGTGGAAGCCGCCCAGGCGGCCGGCTACCCCAACGTCGTCGCACCGCTGACGTTCATCGCGATCCCCGGGCGGCAGGTGCAGCTCGACATCTTCCGCAACTTCGACGTCGGCATCAATCTGGCCCGGGTCATCCACCGCGACCAGAAGATCACCTATCACCGGCCGATCTGCGCCGGCGACAAGCTGTACTTCGACTCCTGGCTGGATTCGGTGATCGAATCGCACGGAACGGTCATCAGCGAACTGCGCAGTGAGGTCACCGACGCCGAGGGCAAGCCGGTGCTGACGACGGTCGTCACGATGATCGGCGAGTCCGCAGGCGCCGCGGAGGACAACGCCCAGGTGGCGGCGATCGCCGCGGCGGCGATGGGACGACAGCGCTAGACAGCGCGGCCGCTCCGAGTCAGCCCAGGAAGGTATTGCGCCGCTGGCTGAGCAGACTGAACAGCGTCTGCTGAATGGTCTCGCGCACCTGGTCGGTCACCTCGAAGGTGACCATCGGGTCGTCGGCGGCGTGCTCGTCGTACTCAGCTGGTGTCGATCGGTGCGCCGAACGCGATGTGCCACTTGGACGGAAGCGGAACCAGACCGGCCGGTCCCGCCAGCGGGAACAGCGGGGTGATCGGGAAGTACGGCACCCCGAGCACCCGGGCCAGCAGCTTGACGTCGGCCATCATCGGGTAGATCTCCTCGGACCCGACGATCGAGCACGGGATGATCGGCGCCTTGGCCCGCAGCGCCGCCGAGACGAACCCGCCGCGGCCGAAGCGCTGCAGCTTGTAGCGGTCCCGGAACGGCTTGCCCAGTCCCTTGTAGCCCTCGGGGAACACCGCGGTCAGTTCGCCGCCGGCAAGCAGTCGGTGGGCGTCCACCGTGCAGGCCATGGTGTGGCCGGCCTTGCGCGCGATCGGCCCGAACACCGGCATGTCGAAGACCATGTCGGCGACCAGCAGTCGCAGGTCGCGGTGCGCGGGGTGATGGTCGTGCACGGCGACCGACAGCATCGGCCCGTCGAACGGCAGCGTGCCCGCGTGGTTGGCGACCACCAGGCCGGCACCGGTCGCCGGCAGGTTCTCGATGCCGCTGACCTCGACCCGGAACCACTTGTCATAGAAGAACCGCAACAGCGGGCAGCACGACGGCCTCGTTGTATTGCGGATCGAAGCCGAATTCGTCGACGGTGTAATCGCCGGTCAGCCGCTTGCGCAGAAAGTCAGCGCAGTCCGGCGATGCGGGTGACGAGGTCACCGCGCCTCCGGTTCCGCCGGCCCGACGCTGGTCGAACTCCCGGATGACGGCTTCGATCTTTTCCGCGAGCGTTCGGCGGCTGCCGTGAGCCGACGGATGCCGCGCGTGCTGCAGTTCGCGCGCGCCGCGGCACGGCCGGAATCGGCGTGCAGCGGAATGACTTTCGCCTTCTCGCCCGCCACGGCTAAACCCCCAGCCTCTCCAGTACTCCACCCCACCGCTGCGCCAGTGCGAGCGCGCGACTTTCCACTGAGCGTACCCAGTCCGGGTCGACGATGGGTGTCAACCCCCGGCCCCGGACGAAGTCGTCGAATGCCTCCATGGTGGTCCACTTCGGCTCGAATCCGAGTTCGGCGCGCATACGAGTGGTGTCCATCACACGGCCGTAAGCAAAGGTAGTCGAGTTGGTCGCGGTTGACCTCGCTGTTCAGCCTGGCCTTGCGCACCGCGTCCGCGGCTCGCAGCCCGAAGGTGGGCACGGCCAGCGGCAGCCGGCCGGCCCGCCGGATGGCCTGCGACATCATGATGACGCCGTCGGCGCCGATGTTGAACGTGCCGGCTCTGCCGGCCATGGTCGCCCGCTCCAGCGCGCCCAGGGCGTCCTGCTCGTGCAACAGCTGGAGCCGTGCGATCGCGGCCCAAGACCGTCGGGACCACCGGCCCGGACAGGTAGCGGGCCAGCGCGGTGTCCATGGCGGGGCCGATCATGTTGGCCAACCGCAGGATGGTGACCGAGATGTCGGGCCGGCGCCGGCCCAAGCCGCGGGCGTAACCCTCGATGTCGATGCTGTCGCGGGCGAAGCCTTCGCCGGGCGGGCGGCGGCTGCTGCTGTCCTCGGTGAAGACCACCGGATCGTGCGGATGTGATCCGTAGACCTCGGAGGTCGATTTCAGGATGACCCGCCGGACCGAGGGCGCCTTCTGGCAGGCGGCGAACAGCTGCATGGCCCCCATCACGTTGAGCTCTTTGAGGGTGGCCCGGCCGCCGGACCGCGGCGCGTACGAGGCGGCTGCAGCGTGCACCACGGTGTCGACGTCGCTGTTGCGAATCACCTTGGCGATGAAGGGATTACGGATGTCTGCACGCACGAACTCCGCGCGGCCCATCCGCCGCTGCAGATCCTTGCTGGGGGCGATCGCGTCGACGGCGATGACCTTGTTGATCAACGGGTTCTGCGCCAACCGGGCAGTCAGATACGCGCCGAGAAAGCGGCACGCTCCGGTGACCAGCACGACCTTCGGGTAGTGCGGAACGTCGGCGCCGGGCCGTCCGGTGTCCATGGGTCAGAGCCTAACGGGGATCGCCGCAACCGGCACTGCGGCGCGGGTCGTGGCGAAGGGCGTCGAGCGAATCCAACGGGGGCGTTACTTACCGAGTTTTCTGCGCTGAACCCGGGTACGCCGCAGCAGCTTGCGATGCTTCTTCTTGGACATGCGCTTGCGCCGCTTCTTGATGACTGAACCCATGAACTCCGCTACCTAAGAACGTAAAGCGCCCGTGGTCGGGCGTGCCTGTACCGGACTCACACCTTACCCAAGCCCACGCGCCAACCGTTAACCGGCCGTCAGGACTCCCGTACCGGAGTCGCGATCGTCACCCGGCGTCGAAGTACGACGTCTCCAGGAGGTCGTGGACGGCTTTGGCGTGCACGCGGAACGAGCGGCCAACCCGGACAGCCGGCAACTCGCCGTTGTGGACGAGCCGATAGACCGTCATCTTGCTCACCCGCATCAACGCGGCCACTTCTGCGACTGTCAGAAACTGTGTCCGGGTGACCTGCTGGCCATCGGCCGGACCGGCGTCACGCGCCGATTTGCCAGCAGCGGAATCCCTCGCCGAAGGCCCGTTCATAGACGTCATCGCAACCCATTCCCGTCGGGCACGGGCAGTCCCAGCGGCTTCCCCACCGCTGGCACCGACCCGCGCATACACGAGGAGAATAGCGTGGCCAATGGGGTTACTGCGACGGGTGTTTGTTAATCCGCCAGAGAATTCTAAAACTACTCGGATGTAATTCCGAGCTGTTCAGAGCGTGTTTTGGCGACCTCGACCGCCGCCGCGACCGCGGCCCGGAGGCCGCCCCGCTCCAATTCGCGAAGGCCGGCCGCGGTGGTGCCACCGGGCGAGGTGACCAAGGCCCGCAGTTCAGCCGCCGTGGTGTCCGGCCGGCCACCAGCACTGTCACGGTCGGCTTCCCGGCGATCGAGCAGCATGGCGGCCGATCCGGCCATCGTCTGGACCGCCAGGTCGGTGGCGACCGCGCGGGACAGACCCGCCGCAACGCCGGCATCGACGAGGGCTTCGACGAACAGGAAGAAGTAGGCCGGTCCCGAACCCGACACCGCCGTCACAGCGTCGATCTGGCTCTCCGGAACGGTCAGCGCCAGGCCGACACTGGTGAACAGCTCGGCCGCCTGCGCCAGATGATCGGGGGTGGCGAACCGACCGGCGGCCAGCGCGCTGACCCCGGCACCCACCAGCGCCGGGGTGTTGGGCATCACCCGGATCACCGGCGAACCGGCGGGCAGGCGGGCCTCGAAATACGCCGTCGTCAAGCCGGCGGCCACACTGACCAGAACCTGTTCGGCGCTGCCCGGCTCGGCCCGGGTCGAGGCCGCGGCGACCTCGGCGACGATCGACTCCACGTCGCCGGGCTTGACCGCCAGGATCACGACTTCGGCCCGTTCCAGCGCCTCGTCGAGCGAGACGGCGCGGACCGAGTAGGTGCGGGCGAGGTAGTCGGCACGGTCGGGCACCCGTTCGGAGATCAGCACATCCCTGGCGGGGCGGCCTGCCCGAAGGATTCCGGCTAACAGCGCCTCGCCCATGCTGCCGCCACCGATGATCGCGATCCTGGCCATGGGGGAACCCTACCCAGCAGGCACCAGGGCGAGTTGGCGGGTTTGTACGACGATCCGCCCGGCACTGTCGACGACGGTGTGATCCTCGTCGAACCAGTCCTCACCGATCTCGGTGGTGGTGCAGACCACCCGGAGCCACCCGTCGGCCGGCACACCACGCAGGTAGGCGGTCAACTGCACGGTTGGCGCCCATCCGCGCCGGCCGACGGCGTAGGGCACCGGGAGCGAGATGTCACCGCACATGAGGGCGAACAACTCGTCGACCGGGTCCGCCTTGGGGCGCACCCAGATCCGGAACGCCGGGGCGACGCCGTTGGACACCGACTCGACCACCAGGGGACGGATGTCGCAGCCGCGCGCGAGGTTGTTGATCTCGGCGGCAGGGTGGCCCGGACCGATCGGCAACACGTCGGCCGGCGGTTCCAGGGCCATCAACGCACTGACCGGGTTGTTCGAGAACAGCGGCGCAGCGTCGTGCTCCGGTTCGCCGATCGTGACCACCGCATGGACGCAGGCCCGTTCACCCTGAACCAGTTCGACATCGACCAACCCGATCCGGCGACCTCGCTTGCGCAGGGTGGTGATCAGACGTACCGGACCGGGGTCGGGAGCGGACAGATAGTTGGCCGAAACAGCGATCGGGTGCGCGCCTGCGCCGTAGGCCTCGCGAGCGGCCTTGGCGCACAGGGCGATCATCACTCCGCCGTGCGGCTTCGGACCGATGGTCCAGTGCGCATTGAGGTTTCCGTCGTACTGACCGGGCGCTCCGGTGACCGCCACCAGGGCCATCACATCGGAGAACAGCGGGATCGCTTCGGTGGTCATCGCCGGCCCTTCTAACGCAGCAGGTGGGTGCGGGCGAACTGCTAGCGATTCGGTGAGCAGACCGTCGCGTTCGGCTTTCGTGCGCGCCCCCGATGTGGTGACCTCGAGCACCACATGGCCGGCGAAGTCACTGCCCGCCAACATCTGGCAGACCTCATGGGTGGGCTGAGTTCCGCGGCCGGGAACGAGGTGTTCGTCGGTGGACGCGCCATTGCCGTCGCACAGGTGAAGGTGCACCAGCCCCGACCCCATCCGGCGCGCCATGTCCATCGCATCGGTGCCCGCCGTCGCGGTATGCGACAGATCGAGGGTGTAGTGCGCATGGTTTCCGTCCAGCGGGTCGTACGAGGGGGCGAACGCGGAAATTCCGGCCCCCGGGCGACCGCCGCGACGGCGCATGCGTTCGATCGACGACTGGCCGGACCCGAAGAAGCGGTCGGCACGGAACGGGAACATGTTCTCCACCGCGACCATGACGTCACTGCGCTCCTCGAGCCACGCCACCTGATCGCTGAAGCCGTCGGCGTATCGGCGCTGCCACCGGAACGGCGGGTGCACCACGACGGTCTGCGCACCGAGTCGCTCGGCGGTCTGGACGCTGCGGTCCAGTTTGAGCACCGGGTCCGGACCCCACACCCGCTGCGAGATCAGCAGACATGGCGCGTGCACCGACAGCACCGGCATGCCGTAACGGCGTGACAACTGGGAGAGGGCACCGACGTCCTGGCTGACCGGTTCGGCCCACACCATCACCTCGACGCCGTCGTAGCCGAGTTCGGCAGCGACCTCGAAGGCGGCCTCGGTCTTCAGCGGATAGACCGACGCTGTCGACAGGCCGACCTTGATCGCGGGACGCACGGTGCGGTCAGGTGGACTGCAGGGCGAGCGGACCGAACGTCACCAGAATGCCGACCGCGACCGCGATGAGGATGCTGACGAAATCCTCGGTCTTGCGGACCAGATGGACTCCGACGACCAGCGCGACGATAACGAGGGTTGAAAGAGCCAGGGCGACAACGTTGTTCCACCGCCACAGCTGATCGAAGGCGATGAAAAGCCCGGCGCCGAATACCACCGCGAGCAGCGATTGCAGGACCGCGATGACCGAATTGCCCACCGTGCTGAGCGCGCTGCGACGCGGGGCGGCGACGTCTGCCGACGCGTAGTCCTCGTCGCCGTAGTCGTCGGTTTCGGACACCAGACCGCGTCGGGCCAGGTCATCGGCCACGGTTTCGCCGGAGAACAAAGTGCCGGTCGACGAACGCAGGTAGGAACGCAACTCTTCGGCGGGCGGCGCCTGTTCGGCGACGAGTTCGGCGAGGTCGACCGCCTCGTCGACGGGGTCGTAGGTCATCTGCTCGGCACCGGAGGAACGGCGCTGCGGGCGGGGGTCATGGCTGCGCTCCGGGCCGCGTCGCCGTCGCGGCAGCGGGATCCAGGACCGCGGCGGTGCAGCGAAGACGGGTTGCGGGGCCGGGACCTCGGCGGCCTCGACCTCCTCATTGCGCTCGACGGTCTCGACGGTCTCGGAGTGCTCGGCATCCCCGTTGTCGTCGGCACCCTCCGAGTACTCGGCACCCTCCGAGTACTCGGCACCCTCGGCGTACTCGACACCTTCGGTGGCCACAACAGCCTCGGGGGTCTCGACCACGACCGCGGATTCCTCGATGACGTCGGACACCGTGTTTCCGCCGGGTCCGGCGTCGGTGGTGTCGGTGTAATCAGGGGTGTAGTCGGGAGCGTCCGTGTAGTCCGTCGCGCCGCTGTCCTCGGCGAGGGCTTCCTCCGGAGTCTCGACGTACTCGGCGGTCTCGACGTACTCGGCGGTCTCGGCATACTCGGCGGTCTCGACGTACTCGGCGGTCTCGACGTACTCGGCGGTCTCGGCATACTCGGCGGTCTCGGCATACTCGGCGGTCTCGGCATACTCGGCGGTCTCGGCATACTCGGCGGTCTCGGCATACTCGGAGGAGTAGACCACCACCGTCTCCGATGACTCGGTGTCCTCCGGCGCCGGGGCGCCCTCCTCGTCGCTGACGACGGGAATCTCCCCGGTCAGGTCAGCCACCGACACCGCGTCGCGCCGCTTGCGCCGACGGTGACCGCTGACCGGCGGAGAGCCGATGGTTCCGTTGCGGGCCAGGAGTTCGGCGACCGAGATCGGCCGCGTGTTGTCGTCGGTCATCGTGTTTCGCCTCTCGGTCGGGTCTGCACCAGGGCGGTCCCGTCAGCCTCACTGTCCAACCGGCGCAGAATGATGCCCTCGCGCAACGCCCACGGGCATATCTGAACCGATTCCAACGACAGTGCTCGCATACTCGCCTCCGCCACCAGGGCGCCGGCCACGATCTGGGGTGCCCGTTCGGCACTGACTCCCTCCAACTCGGCGCGATCCTCAGTGGTCATCCTAGAGATGAAGGCTATGAGTTGGCGCAGGCCGTTGGCGGTCAGGACCCGTTTGACCCGCGGGCCCGCCGCTGAAGGCGCCGCGCCGGTCAGCCGGGCCAGCGATCGGAACGTCTTTGAGGTACCCACCGCAAGGTCGGGGCGTCCGGCCTTGCGCATGACCTTGGCGGGGTCAGCAAGTTCGGTATCGAGCCAGTCGCGCAGCATCGCGATCCGCCGCCGGCTCGGCGGATCGTCGGACAACCACTCCCGGGTCAGCCGACCGGCGCCCAACGGCAGCGACAGCGCCACGTCGGGTTCCTCGTCCACGCCGCTGGAAAGCTCCAGCGAACCCCCACCGATATCGAGGTCGGTGATGCGGCCTTTGCTCCAGCCGTACCAGCGCCGCACCGCGAGAAAGGTCAGCCGCGACTCGTCGACCCCGGTGAGCACCTTCAGGTCCACACCGGTCTGCGCCCGAACCTTGGCCAGCACCTCATCGGAGTTGCGGGCGTCGCGGACCGCCGAGGTGGCGAACGCCATCACATCGGCGCAGCCGGAACTGGTGGCGATCTTGGCGAACTCGTCGACGGTGTCGATCAACTTCTCCGCTCCCTTGCGGGTGAGCCTGCCGTCCCCGTCGATCGCCTCGGCGAGCCGCAGCGGGGCCTTGGTGGAACTCATCGGAGTGGGATGCCCGCCGCGGTGCGCATCGACCACTAGCAGGTGAACCGTGTTGCTGCCCACGTCGAGCACGCCCAATCGCACGGGGTCCAACCTAGCGGTCAGGCTCGTCTACCGTTGAACTCCGTGACACGCAGGCACCCCGGCGAGGTCGACCTCGACTTCCCCCGCGAATGGATCGAGTTCTACGACCCGGGAAATCCCGAGCACCTGATCGCCGCCGATCTCACCTGGCTGTTATCGAACTGGACGTGCGTATTCGGCACCCCGGC
Source organism: uncultured Actinomycetota bacterium (assembly GCA_963715145.1). Classification (GTDB taxonomy): domain Bacteria; phylum Actinomycetota; class Actinomycetes; order Mycobacteriales; family Mycobacteriaceae; genus Mycobacterium. The sequence continues at coordinate 97,914 of CAVQRL010000018.1, forward strand.
CTGTCAGGGCACCGTCGCCGGCCGTCCCGACGACGGCTGCTGCTCGCACGGCGCCTTCCTCTCCGACGACGACGATCGCGCCAACCTGGACGACGCGGTGAAGACGCTGACCGACGAGGACTGGCAGTTCCGCGCTAAGGGTCTGGGGGCCAAGGGCTACCTGGAGATGGACGAGTACGAGGACAAGCCCAACCTTCGGACCCGAAAGTACAAGGGAGCGTGCATCTTCTTGAACCGTCCAGGTTTCCCCGGCGGTATCGGGTGCGCTCTGCACAGCAAGGCTCTGAAACTCGGCGTCGTACCGCTGACCATGAAACCCGAAGTGTGCTGGCAGCTTCCGGTTCGGCGCAGCCAGGAATGGGTGACCCGGCCGGACGGCAGCGAAATTCTCAAAACCACCATCACCGAGTACGACCGCCGCGGCTGGGGCGAAGGCGGGGAAGACCTGCACTGGTACTGCACGGGCGACCCCGCCGCCCATGTCGGCGCCAAACCGGTCTGGAAGTCCTACGCGCCCGAACTCACCGAACTGCTCGGGGAGAAGGCCTATGCCGAGTTGGCGGCAATGTGCAAGCGCCGCAGTGGATTTCCATTGATCGCCATCCATCCGGCGACCCGGGCGGCCAGCGGCGAGGGCAAGGCCCGCTAGCCCTCAAGCTTGTAACCCAACCCGCGCACCGTCACAAGTCGCACCGGATTGGCCGGGTCGGCCTCGATCTTGGCGCGCAATCGCTTGACGTGGACGTCGAGGGTCTTGGTGTCACCGACATAGTCGGCTCCCCATACCCGGTCGATCAACTGCCCGCGGGTGAGCACTCGGCCCTTGTTGCGCATGAGGTACTCGAGGAGGTCGAACTCCTTGAGCGGCAGGGCGATCTGCTCGCCGTCGACACTGACGATGTGCCGTTCGATGTCCATCCGGACCGGACCGGACTCCAGCACCGTGTCGCCGATGTCCTCAGCCTCGGCCCCGCGGCGCAGCACCGCGCGGATGCGGGCGATCAGTTCGCGGGCCGAGTAGGGCTTGGTGACGTAGTCGTCGGCTCCGAGTTCCAGCCCGAGCACTTTGTCGATCTCGCTGTCGCGGGCCGTCACCATGATCACCGGCACACTGGAACGGGCGCGCAATTGCTTGCACACGTCGGTACCGCTCATCCCGGGCAGCATCAGGTCCAGCAGCACGATGTCGGCGCCGGACCGGTCGAATTCGGCCAGGGCCGACGGGCCGTCGGCGACCACGGTGGTCTCGAACCCCTCCTTGTGCAGCAGGTACGCCAGCGGATCAGCCAACGACCCCTCATCCTCGACGATCAGCACCCGGATCACTGAGCCTCCTGTTCTTCGATCTCCGCGTCGTCCGCTCCGCCGTAGGCCGGGATGGACAGGGTGAATGTCGAGCCGGTTCCGGGCCGGCTCCACAGGCGAATGGTGCCGTTGTGGTTGGCGGCCACGTGTTTGACGATCGCGAGCCCCAGCCCGGTCCCGCCGGTGGCGCGCGAGCGCGCCTTGTCGACCCGGAAAAAACGTTCGAAAACGCGTTCCCGATCGGCCAGCGCGATACCGATGCCCCGGTCGGTGACGGCGATCTCCACCTGGTCGCCGCGACGGCGGCGGCTGATCGACACCGTCGAGGAGTCCGGGGAGTAGGCGATGGCGTTGGAGATCAGGTTGGCCACCGCGGTCACCAGCAAGCCCTGGTCGCCCAGCACCTGCAGGCCACTCGGCGCATCCGTGCTGATGGTGATGTCAGCGTTGTCTGCAGCCACCTTATGTCGTGAAATTGCTTCCTGCACAATGGAATCGACGTCCACGGACACCAGATCAGGCAGGCGCTCGGCACCCTGCAACCGGGACAGCTCGATCAGTTCGCCCACCATGTTGGCCAGCCGGCGGGACTCGGTGAGGAGCTTCTGCCCGAACCGCTGGACGGTCTCGGGGTCGTCGGTCGATTCCAGCAGGGCCTCGGCAAGAACACCCATCGCCGCGACCGGGGTCTTCAGTTCGTGGCTGACGTTGGCGACGAAGTCGCGGCGGCTGGCTTCCATCCGGGCCTGCTCGGACTGATCATCGAGAAAGACGACGGCCAGGCGGGGATTCTCCGCACTGAGCAACCGCACATATCCGTGCACCGAGACACCGGTCCGGCGGCCGGCCACTCCCAGCGGCGCGGCGAGATCGACGTCGACATCCTCGCCCCGGGCCAGGGTGCGCTGAGCGGCCGCCCACACCCGGTCGTCGAGTAGGCCGTCATGCACCAGTCCCAGTTCACCAGCGCGACTGTTGCTCACCAGAACGTCACGAAACCGGTCGACCACCACGACGCCGACCGGCGCGGAGGCCACCACCTGCTGCAGCACCTCGGACACCGTCAGGCCGGCGTCCTCGGTGGTTCGGTCAGTGCTGCGTTCGGCCCCGCGACGTCCGCGCAGCAGGGCAATCGCGAATCCGGACCCGAAGCCCAGCAGTCCCGCGACGGCGGCGCACAGTGCGACCGCACCAACACTCACGCCGAAAGCGTACGCATCACGAGGACCGCACAGAAACCCGCGGGTCCGCTGAACAGCGAGTTCAGCGGCTATTCACCGGAAGTTTCACTTGGAGCCCTGGCTGGCGACCGCGGCCGCCCCGGCGGCGGCGGCATCCGGATCCAGATAGGTGCCCCCGGGCACGCGCGGCCTGAGGTCGGCGTCGAGGTCATAACGCAGCGGGATCCCGGTGGGGATGTTGAGACCGACGACGTCTTCGTCGGACATGCCGTCGAGGTATTTCACCAGTGCCCGAAGGGAATTACCGTGGGCGGCGATCAGAACGGTCTTGCCGGCTTTCAGGTCCGGAACGATCGTGCCCTCGAAATACGGGACGAACCGCGCCACCACGTCGGCGAGGCACTCGGTCAGGGGACCACCGCCGATGTCGGCGTAGCGCGGATCGGCGTCCTGGCTGAACTCGCTGCCCCGTTCGATCGGCGGCGGCGGCGTGTCGTAACTGCGCCGCCAGGCCATGAACTGCTCCTCGCCGTACTTGGCCTTGGTCTCGGCCTTGTCCAGGCCCTGCAGCGCCCCGTAGTGGCGTTCGTTGAGCCGCCAATTGCGGTGCACGGGAATCCAGTGCCGATCGGCCTTGTCCAGCGCCAGATTCGCGGTGGTGATCGCCCGGCGCAGCAGTGAGGTGTAGACGACATCGGGGAGGCGGTCGAGCTCGCCGATGAGCTCACCGGCCCGGGCCGCCTCGGTCCGGCCCTTGTCGGTGAGATCGACATCGACCCAACCGGTGAACAGATTGAGAGCGTTCCACTGGCTTTCGCCGTGGCGGAGCAGGATCAGCGTGGAGTCACCGTCAGCCATAGCCGCAAGTGTCTCACGACGGGCCGCTACTGTTTGGCGTCTTCGCCGTCGCCGTGCCGGTCGTCCCGTGGGTCCTCCGCAACGAGATGCTCGAACGCCTTGAGGTTCTTCAGCGACTCTCCGCGGGCCACCCGCCACGCCCATTCCTTGCGGATGGAGGTGGCGAACCCGAGTTCGAGCAGGGTGTTGAAATCGTTGTCGACCGCCTCGAGCACCTGGCCCAACACCCGGTCGATCTCGTCGGCGTTGACGACATCGAGTGCCATGCGGCCGATGAGGTAGACGTCGCCGATGTTGTCCAGGGTGTACGCCACCCCGTAGAGCCTGCGGTTGCGTTTGAGCAGGAAGCGGTAGACGCCCTCGTGGTTCTCATCGGGGCGCCGGCAGACGAAGGCCTCAACCCGAACCGAGTGCTCACCGATGCTCAGCAGCGTGTTGGTGGTGAGCTTGCGCTCCCCCGGCAGTTCCACGATGAGGCCCGGCAGTCCGCCGTGCGCCCCCTCGTAGCGGGTGAATTGCAGGCCGTGCTCGACGAGCGTCTCCTCGATGATCTGTTGCACCCGCGCCTCGGCCTGCCGGGCCGGTGGTTGGTTCATGCCCGCACTCCCCGGCGTCTCGCCCAGCGTCGGCCGGCCCGCCGTGCGGTGAGATCCTGGACGGAGCTGCGCTGATGGGTCCTGCCATAGTCGGCCATCGCCCGGCCATAGCTGGCCAGCAGACCGTCGACGGTGTGATCCCAGGAGAACCGTCTTGCGTGGTCGACGGCCGCCCGGCTCAGCGCGTCGGCGTCACCGTCCAGCAGCGCCGCGATCGCCGCGGCCCAATGCCGTGGGTCGTGACCGTCGACCAGGGTGCCGCTGTGCCCGTCGGCGACCGCCACCGGCAGGCCGCCCACCGACGCGGCCACCACCGGCGTGCCGCAGGCTTGTGCCTCAACGGCGACCAGGCCGAAGGATTCCGAGTAGCTCGGCACCGCCACCAGGTCGGCAGCACGATAGACGTTCACCAGGTCCTCGCGGGATTGCGGCGGCAGGAATGTCACCCGGTCGGCGATGGCCAGGTCGTCGGCCAGCCTCACCAGGCTGTCGGGTGCGGCCAGTCCACTGCCGGAGGCCCCGCCGGTGATCACGACCCGAACATGCGGCGGCAGCAGCGCCGCGGCGCGCAGCAATACGTCGGGAGCCTTCAGTGGCTGGATACGACCGACGAACGCCAGGATCCTCTCGCCCGCGGGCAGCCCCAGCGCGCCGCGAGCCACCGACCGGTCACCGGGGGTGAACGTATCCAGATCGACCCCCGGATGCACGACGTCGATGCGGTCGAGGTCGGCATGGTGTAGCGAAACCAGTTGGCGGGCTTCATCTTCGGTGTTGACGATCAACCGGTCGGCTTCGTCGACCACCTGCTGCTCCCCCACCGATCGAAGCGGCGGTTCGGGAGCGTCGCCATCGGCGAGCGCGGCGTTCTTGACCGCCGCGAGGGTATGGGCGGTGTGGACCAGTGGCACCGCCCAGCGGTCCCGGGCCAGCCAGCCGACCTGACCGGACAACCAGTAGTGCGAGTGGACCACGTCGTAGTGGCCGGGTTCGTGATTGGCCTCGGCGCGCAGGACTGCGGCGGTGAAGGCGCACAACTGGGTGGGCAGGTCGTACTTGTCCAGACCCTCAAACGGCCCGGCCACCACATTTCGCACCAGGACGCCGGGGGCCACCGCGACGGCCGGCGGGTCCAGAGACGAGGTCGCCCGGGTGAAGATCTCCACCTCCACCCCACGGGCGGACATATGCAGAGCGGTCTGCAACACGTAGACATTCATCCCGCCCGCGTCGCCGGTCCCCGGTTGCGCCAACGGCGAGGTGTGCACGGACAGCACCGCCACACGACGGGGCACCGCGTCGGTCAGGTCCCGAGGAGGCCGCACGCCACCATCTTTACACCGTGCGCGCGGTTCGGGTCGGGCACAGACCCCGCGGACGGCGCTCCTGCCAGCGCCGCAGCGCACCCGGTCGGTCGGCATCAGGGCTGCTCGGGGGCAGGCACGCCGGCGTGGACCCCGGCCATCGGGCTGCCGAACGCCGTCACCTGGATGTCACGAGTGGCCGCCGGGCCGGCGCGGCGGACCCGGCAGCCGCGCTGACTACAGTTGACGACGATGACTGCAATTCCAGACGCCCACTCGCGGGTCGCGGTGGTCACCGGCGCCAGCTCGGGAATCGGCGAGGCGACGGCGAGAACTCTTGCGGCCCTGGGTTTCCACGTAGTCGTGGTAGCTCGCCGCGCCCACCGCATCGAGCGGCTTGCCGACGAACTGAGCGGGACGGCGGTGGCGGCCGACGTCACCGACGACGCCGCGGTCGCCGCATTGGCCGACCGCCTCATACGGGTGGACGTGCTGGTCAACAACGCCGGGGGCGCCAAGGGCCTGCAACCGGTCGCCGAGGCGAACCTCGACGACTGGCGCTGGATGTGGGAGACGAATGTCATCGGCACCCTGCGGGTGACCCGGGCCCTGCTGCCCAAGCTGGTCGAGTCCGGCGACGGCCTGATCGTCACGGTGACCTCGACCGCGGCCCTGGAGGTCTACGACGGTGGCGCGGGCTACACGGCGGCCAAGCATGCCGAGGGCGCTTTGCATCGCACTCTGCGCGGTGAACTGCTGGGGAAGCCGGTGCGGCTGACCGAGATTGCGCCCGGCGCGGTGCAGACGGAGTTCTCCCTGGTGCGCTTCGGCGGCGATGAGCAGCGCGCCGAGAAGGTCTACGCCGGCATCACGCCACTGACCGCGCAGGACGTCGCCGAGGTGATCGGGTTCGTCGCCTCCCGACCGTCGCACGTCAACATCGATCAGATCGTCGTCCGGCCCCGCGACCAGGCCAACGCCAGCCGATTCAACCGCCGGGGTTGACCGCCGGGGCCGAGGTTTCCGGCGGGGACGTCGGCGACGGACTGGACGTGGTCGGCGTACCGGACAGGGTGGGCGCGTCGGTCGGAGTGGCGGGCGCGCTGAGCGGCACCCGGGATGACGTGGCCGTCGACAGCGCCGACATCGAGGTCCATTCCGGCCAATCGAGGGTCCAGTCCCAGATGTCGCCGTCGGCATAGGACAGCTGGATCGACGTTCCGCTCACCTCGACCGGGTCGCCGTAGATGGCGGAATAGAAGTACTGCTGGGCGTCGGAGTCGGACAGGTTGATACAGCCGTTGGTGACGTTGGTGTTCCCCTGTGCGCCGGAACTTGCGGGGTTGGCGTGGATGAATTCACCGTTGTTGGAGATCCGCACCGCCCAACGTTCGCGGATGTTGCTGTAGCCGGCGGCCGGGTTGGACATGTAGAAGTCGGCGTACTTCTCGGTGACGACATGGATTCCGCTGCGGGTGACGTTGCGCGGCAGGTCGCCTTCGCCGTAGCTGCACGGAAAGTCCATGATCGTCCCGGCGTCGGTCACCACCTGGATGCGATGCGAGGGCGCGGAGGCCTTGACCACCTGGCGGCGCCCGATGTCGAAGTCCAGTGTCAGATCGTCCGCGCCGTAGGCGTCGTCGCCGAACGCGACCCCGTAGATCGTGGCCGCCACATGGACCTTGGTGCCGGGCGCGAAATACTCCCGGCTGCGCCAGTGCACCCGCGCGCCCGCCACCTCGTCGGGCAGCCATGCCCAACTGCCTTCGGTGGGCGGATCGGTGGTGACGGTCAGCGCCCGTTCCACGGTCGCCTTGTCGGTGATGGGAGCGTCGAACTGCAGGATGATCGGCGCCGCGATGCCGACGGTCTGTCCGTCGGTGAGTTGGAACCAGCCACTGACGACCTTGCTGGGCTTGACCGTGCTGAAGGTGGCGTCGACCGGCGTGGCCTTCCCGTCACGGCCGACGACCGACCCGCTCCAGGTGTAGACGGCGTCATAGCCCAGCGGTTCGGCGACACTGAACGCGGTGCGTTGGCGGTTCAGCGCTCCGGCCACCGTCTTGCCGGCGGCGTTGGTGAGTGCGACGTGCTGGAACCACCCGTCGCTCACGTGCACACCGATCGGCACGGTGGGCACGATGCCCGCTGCGCCGTCTGGCGGAGTGAACGTGATCGTGGGCGCGGGAGGCGGCGCGGCGGTGGTGCCGGTTCGGGTGAGGCATCCGGCGAGCAGATTCGGGGTAGCCAGCAGTGCGACCGCGCTCAGCACCTGACGCCGGTTCAGCTTCGGCAGGTCGTCGGCCGTCCCGGGCCGCTTCGCTCCTGCCCTCCGGTCGGCGCTCACATTCACCAAACCTACAGCGCGCAGCCCACCAGGACCGGCTCCGGAACCAGGGTGACCCCGAAAGCGGCCCGCACGCCGTCGCGCACGGTGCGGGCCAGCGCCAGGATGTCGGCGGTGGTCGCCGCGCCGCGGTTGGTCAGGGCCAGTGCATGTTTGGTCGACAGCCGGCACGGGCCGTCCCCGGGGAAGCCCTTGCCGAATCCGGCCCGCTCCACCAACCAGCCGGCGGCGAGCTTCACCCCGCCGGGGGCCGGGTAGTGCGGGACGGGCCCGTCGACCGCGGCCTGCAGCCGGGCGAAGAGGTCCTCGTCCACCACGGGGTTGGTGAAGAACGAACCGACGCTCCAGGTGTCGTGATCGGATTCGTCGAGCACCATCCCCTTGGCCGCCCGCAGCGCCAGCACCGCAGCGCGCACCCGGTCGGGTGCGGTGCGTTCGCCGGCCGGAACCCCAAGGACGGCAGCGAGTTCGGCGTAGCGGATGGGAGCCGAGCGTCCGTCGGTGGCGAGGCCGAACTCCACCTCGAGCACCGTCGCCGCCGACGAGTTCTTCAGGACGCTGTGCCGGTAGCCGAAACCCAGATCGGCGGCGGGGACCCACCGCACCTCACCGGTGGCTCGGTTCAGCAGCCGAACCCGGGTCAGCCAGTCGGCCACTTCGACGCCGTAAGCGCCGACGTTCTGGACGGGCGTCGCGCCGGCCGAACCGGGGATACCCGAAAGGCATTCCAGCCCACCAAGATTCTCCCCGACTGCCCGGGCGACGACGGTGTCCCAATCGGCCCCGGCCCCGGCCCGCAACAGTCCGCCATCGACGGTCAGCGTCGAATCGGCCAGCAGCACCACGGTCAGATCCGTCATCTCGTCGGCGATCACCACGTTGGATCCGCCGCCGAGTACCAGAGCCGGTACCCCGTCGCGGTCCAGCGCGCTCAGCGTGGCGACGATCTGATCGGTGCTGACGCAGGTGATCACCCGGCGGGCAACCGGTCCGACCCGCATTGTGGTCAGGGTCGACAGCGGCACGCCGTCGGTGACCTGCGCGCCGGCGAAATCCTGCCCTGGTGAATCGCATCCCCGAGTCGCTCCGCTCCTGCCCGCCGGTACGCCGCGTAACGGTAGCGTGCACAGCTATGCCGCGTTCGTTCGACATGGTCACCGAGTACCTGGGCACGGTGACTCAGGTGCACGACGCCTTCTGCGACAGGGGCTATTGGGAGGCCCGGCTGGCCGATTCCGGCGCCGACGAGGCGATCCTCGATGCGTTCCGGGTCGGACACGACGGCGGCGTGGACGTCGTGACAACCCAGGTACTGCGGGCCGACCGGCTGCCCGGCATCATCCACCAGTTCCACCGCGGCGACCTCTACATCCGACGCGCTGAGACCTGGACCGGGCTCTCCGCCGACACCGCGGAAGCCACCGTCGCCGGTTCTATCGAGCACGCACCGGTCGCGCTGAACGGTGAAGCCCGGCTGTCCCCGGTCGACCAGCGAACCGCACTGGCCTTCCGCGCCACCGTAGAGGTCCGCATCCCGCTGGTGGGCCGCAAGATCGAGAATTTCATCGGGACCCAACTGATGAACCTGATCAGCAACGAGCAGCAGTTCACGACCCGATGGATCGCCGAAAACCGCTGAGCGCGCAGGTAGGTTGAGGTCATGCCGCGCAACCTGGTCTACGACGTCGACGTCGACGTGCCGGCCGCCGAGATGTACGGCTTCTTCACCACCATCGGCTACTGGGAAGACCTCGTCGGGTTCTATCGCCGGAACGCGTCGCGCACCGAGATCGCGCACTTCTCGTCGGATCAGACCGGGACCGATGTGGCGTTCACACACATCCTGTCGGCGCAGGACCTGCCCCCGATCGCGAGGAGCGTCATCACCGGGTCCTTCGTCGTGACCCGCGAACAGCATTTCGATCCGTTCCACGCTCCCAGCAATCGGGCCGTAGGCCGTTACCAAGCCCAGATACCTGCTCCCGTTGAGGTCACCGGGGACTATGTCCTGCGCGACACCGAGCGCGGAAGCCGGATGCGGATGGAGAGTGCGTGCCGGGCACGGGTACCCATCATCGGCGGGCAGATCGAGAGCCTGGTGCTCGGCGGTCTGAAAATGCTGTTCGCCCGCGAGGGCGAATTCACCGCGGCATGGGTCGCCGACCATCAGTAGGCCGCAGCGCCCGGTAGGTATGCCGACCCGGGGAACGACCGGAGCCAACCGGCTGCGCCGGGCCGACCGCTGGCTGATGCATTCGCCTCAGGTGCGCACGGCGCTGCAATCGGCTGCCGAACCGGTGGTGGTCGATCTGGGCTACGGGCGGCTGCCCGTCACCACGCTGGAACTGGCGACGCGCTTGAAAACGGTGCGGGCCGACGTGCGGGTGGTCGGCCTGGAGATCGACCCGCAACGGGTGGAGACCGCCCGACATGACCGCGGAGACGGCGGCGTCGAGTTCCGCGTAGGCGGCTTCGAGCTCGCCGGTCTGCGTCCAATACTGGTGCGCGCGTTCAACGTTCTGCGCCAGTACCCCGAGGATGCGGTGACCGGGGCCTGGCGAACGATGCAGTCCCGACTGGCGCCCGGTGGACTCATCGTCGACGGCACCTGTGACGAACTGGGCCGGCGCGCCTGCTGGGTGTTATTGGACCGCGACGGTCCGCTGAGCCTGACGCTGGCCTGCGACCCGGCGTCCATCGAACGGCCCTCCGATCTGGCCGAGCGGCTGCCCAAAGCATTGATCCACCACAACATCGCCGGACAGCCCATCAACGCACTGCTGGAGGCGGCCGACCGCACCTGGGCCGCGGCGGCCGGACAGTCGGTGTTCGGGCCCCGCGCCCGGTGGCGCGCCATGCGCGACGCCCTCGCCGCGGCAGGCATCGCGATCGAACCGCAGCGGCGCAGCCCGCGGGACGCGGTGCTGACGGTCCCGTGGGCGTCGGTGGCTCCGCCACCGAACGACGGGGCGGTCCCGCCGCCCCGCGGAAGCTCACCTTGGCCACCGGACGGCACCGTGCGCCCGCCGAGTCCCCAGTTACGCTGAACGCCATGCGGATTGCCCTGGCGCAGATCCTCGCCGGCACGGATCCAGCCGCAAACCTGACACTGGTCGCCGACTACACCCGGCGGGCTGCCGCCGACGGCGCGCGACTGGTGGTCTTCCCGGAAGCGACGATGTGCCGGTTCGGGGTTCCGCTGTCCCCGGTTGCCGAACCCCTTGACGGGCCGTGGGCGCAAGGGGTTCGGGCCATCGCCGCCGATGCCGGGGTCACCGTGTTCGCCGGAATGTTCACACCGGCAGCCGGCGGACGGGTGCGAAACACACTGCTGGCAACCGGTGCGGGCGTCGAGACCAGCTACGACAAGATTCATCTGTACGACGCATTCGGATTTACCGAGTCGGACACCGTGGCGCCGGGCCGCCAACCGGTCGTCGTGACGGTCGACGGAGTCGGCGTCGGCGTGACGCTGTGCTATGACGTCCGGTTTCCCTACCTCTACACCGAACTGGCCGACCGGGGCGCCACCGTGATCACCGTGAGTGCATCCTGGGGGGCGGGCCCGGGCAAGCTCGAGCAGTGGACTCTGCTCGCCCGCGCCCGGGCACTGGACTCCGGTTGCTTCGTCGCCGCCGTGGACCAGGCCTACCCCGGTCCGGAATTGGCTGCCACGGCGCCGACCGGCGTGGGCGGCAGCCTCATCACCTCGCCCCTGGGCGAGGTGCTGAACTCCGCCGGCCCGGACCCGCAACTGCTGCTGTGCGACCTCGACGTCGAACGGGTGCCCACCATCCGCGACACCGTGGGTGTGCTGCGCAATCGCTTTAGACTTCGCACAGATTCATAAGGCACAATCGCCCGGGTGACGACGCCGCCACCGGGCCAGCCGCCGTTCGGCTCCGGATATCCGGAGCCCCCCACCCAGCGCATCCCGCCGCAGGTCCCCCAGCCTCTCCAGCCGCCCTTTCCCCAGCCGGGCGCTGACCAATCCACCCAGCGCCTGCCCCAGCCCGTCCAACCGCCGGCGCAGCCGCCGCTGCCCCCGGTCGCCCACACCGAACCTGAGCCCGACGAGCCGCGGCGGCGAGGTCTGTTCACTGACCCGCTGTCGCTGGCGCTGGTGCTGGTCATCGTCGTGGCGCTGGCGCTGGCCGGGCTGATCGGCGCTGAGTTCTACGCCCGCAGCAAGGCCGACTCGATCGTGGCGAAAGCGGTCAGCTGCGTGGTGCAGGACAGCGCGAAAGCCTCGTTCGGGATGCGCCCGTTCCTGCTGCAGCACTTCAGCCACCACTACCGGGACATGCAGGTGGAAACCGCCGGAAACCAGATCCGCGAGGCCAAGGGCATGCGACTGAAGTTGCGGCTCGACGACATCCAGATGCATCAGACCTCCGACTCCGCCGGCACCCTGGGCGCCCTGGACGCCGATATCACCTGGACCTCAGACGGCATCAAGGAAACGGTGTCGGGCATGATCCCGCTGATCGGCGGACTGGTCAGTGGCGTCACCACCAGTCCGGGTGACGGCACCCTGGAAGTCGACGGTCCGCTGGGCAGCGTGACGATCAGGCCCGAGGCGGTCGACGGCGACCTGAAGCTGGACGTCCTCAAGGTCACCGGATTGGGCATGACGCTGCCGCGCGAGAGCGTCCAGCCGGCCCTCGACCTGTTCACCGACCAGCTCACCAAGAATCTGCCGATGGGCATTCACGCCGACAACGTCGAAGTCACCGACAGCGGTGTGGCGGCCCGGTTCGTCACGCGCAACGCCGCGATTCCCAATGCCCAACAGGATCCGTGTTTCGCGGGGCTGTGAGCGGCGGCGCGCAACTAGCCCTTCTCCGCACCGCCGGGATTACAGCCGGTCAGCAGCATGGTGTTGTCGTCGACGGCGGGCCGCCACGGCTCGAGGTCCCAGCTGGACTTGCCCGGCTGGGCGAACTCGGCGAAGCGCCAGTGGCACAGGAACTGCGATCGCATGCCGGGGGTGTCGGCATCCGGCGCCTGGGCCAGCACCTCACCCCAGGCCTCTTCGGTCTGCGCGGGGGTTTTGGCCATTTCACCGGCGACCTCACGTCCGGCCGCGGTCGGGTACACCCGCAGAGTTGGCAGTCCGCCGTAGGTCACCCAGGTCACGTGGTCGATGTACGGCGGGGGGGTGGACGGGTCCGCCGACGCAACGGGAATCCAGGTGAGGGACGCGAACACCGCGGCCAACACCGCGCCGGCTGACCGTGCCGTGGTCAGCGGGACTTCCCCTGCACCTCGAGCAGCTTGGGCCGCACATCGACGAGGTACACCCCGGCGGCCACCGCGGCGATCGTCGGGAAGAAGATGTCCAGCGTCCGGACACCGAAGAGGAAACAGAGCAGCGCGGCGATACCCAGGATGATCAGCCAGACCGGCTTGGTCAGTTTGTCCACGGCGGGATAGGCGTCCGGACGCTGCCTCGCCGCGTGAATGAAGGCGTACACCGTCGCCAGGAATACCGCCCAGATCAGGACATAAAGAACGGCACCCGCCACACCCTGAAGCATCACGGCTTCAAGGGTAGGCGGGTGCCGTCCCGTCGTCGAACCAATCCCCGTCAGGGGACGGCTCGTCTTACTTCTGGGTGACCTTCTTGGCCGGAGCCTTCTTGGCCGGGGCCTTGGCGGCGGCCTTCTTCACGGCCTTGGCCGGAGCCTTCCTGGCCGGAGCCTTCTTGACCGGAGCGGCCTTCTTGACGGCCTTCTTGACGGCCTGGACCGGGGTCTCCTTGGCCGGCAGTTCGACGCCGACCAGCTTGGCGGCCCGCTCGCCGACGGCCCGGGTCTGCGCCGACACGTTGCCCAGAGCCTCCTGGGTCAGCTCGACAGCCTGGTCGACGTAGGTCTCGACCCGCTCGGCGGCCTCGCGGAAGTCCGACTGACCCTTGAGCCGCTCCAGAGCCGCCTCGCCGCGCTCGACGAGCGTGTTGTAGGTCTCAGTGGCATCGGCGAAGAATTCGTCGGCAGCCTTGCGCAGCTCCTCGGTGCTGAGCTTCTCGCGAAGCTCCTCGCGGCGCTTGGGCAGTTCCTCCTGCAGGCGCGTCAGCGCGGCGCGACGGTCGTCCATCCGGTCGCCGGCCAGCTCGGCCCGCTCACGCAGGGTGCCCAGGATCTCGTTGACGGTGGCCAGAGCCAGGTCGGCGGCGCCGACCGCGGCGAGCAGGGGGGCCTTCAGATCTTCGATGGTGGGGTTGTTCTCAGCCATGTTGACTGTTTCCTTTCAGTGTTCCCTCGAGAATCTTGTTTCTCGCGAGAGTCGTTGTCATTGAACGGTTTTCAGTGAACAGTTCCGTCAATCAGCCGGCGGCTCCTCAGCAGCCTGGTTCTGCTGACAGAACGATGTGTAGATGTCGAGCAGGACGCGCTTCTGCCGTTCGGTGATCGCGGTGTCACCGATGACGGCGTCGTGCACCTGGCTCGGCTGCCCGGGCTCGAGAATTCCGGCCCGAACGTAGAGCACTTCCGCCGAGAGCCGCAGCGCCTTGGCGATCTGACTCAGCACCTCGGCCGACGGCTTGCGCAGCCCCCGCTCGATCTGGCTGAGATACGGATTGCTCACCCCGGCCCGCTCGGCCAGTTGACGCACCGAGACCTCGGCCGCTTCGCGCTGGGTGCGAATGAAGCTGCCGATGTCCTGGGCGGCATTGCTCACCACGGCGGCAAGATCGGAGTCCTGCGCCATGACTCGCCTCCTCACGGGAACGATGGTTTTCTGCATGACAGCAACCACGATACCGATGAGTGCTAACAATTGCAAGCACGTGCTAGCGCAGGTCAGAACATGATTTTGGCTATGGTGTAGATCACTAAACCGGCCAGCGCGCCAACTACGGTGCCATTGATCCGGATGAACTGAAGGTCCCGCCCGACGTGCAATTCGATCCGCCTGCTGGCCTCCTCGGCGTCCCAGCGCTGGATGGTGTCGGTGATGATCGTCGTCGCCTCGGCGCCGTACTGACCTGCCAGGTGCTGCGCTCCGCGCACGATCCAGTCGTCGACCTTGTCGCGCAACTCGGCGTCGTCGCGCAGAGACTCACCGATCCGCACCACCGAGTCGGCGATCCGGCCGCGCAGCGCCGACGAGGGGTCGTCGACCCCCTCGAGCACCAGCCGCTTGAGTGTCTTCCACGCCGTCTCGGCGGCACGGGTCACCTCGTCGCGCTCCATCAGCTGTTCCTTGACGTTCTCGGCCTTGGCGATGGTGGCGGGATCGGTCTGCAGGTCGCTGGCGAATTCGAAGAGGAACCGGTTAGCCGACTGTCGCAGTTCATGATTCGGATCACGGCGCACCTTGTCGGTGAAGTCCATCAGTTCGCGGTGAATGCGCTCGCCCACCATTTGGTCGACGAACTTGGGGGACCAACTGGGCGAGTCGCGCAACACCACCCGCTCGATGGTCGGGCCGGCGTTCAGCGCCCACTCGAAGGCCCGGTCGGCCAGTAACTGGATCAACGCCTCCTGGCGGTTCTCGGCCAGCAGTTGGCCCAGCACCCGTCCCACCGGCGGACCCCATTGCGGTTCGGCAAGCCGCTTGACGATGGTGCGGTCGATCGCGTGCTGGATGTCCTCGTCGTTGAGGAGTTCCACGCCCGCCCGCAGCACCGTCGACGCCTCGCTGGCAACTCGTGCCGCGTGATCGGGTTCGGCGAGCCACTTCCCCATCCGGCTGGCGATCTCGGCGTCCCGCAGTTTGGTTTCGACGACTTCCGGGGACAGGAAGTTCTCTCGCACGAAGGCGCCCAGCCCCTCCCCCAACTGGTCCTTCTTGCGCTTGATGATCGCGGTGTGCGGAATCGGCACGCCCAGCGGATGCCGGAACAACGCGGTGACGGCAAACCAGTCCGCCAGGGCGCCCACCATGCCGGCCTCAGCAGCCGCCCCGACGTAGCCGACCCAGGCGGGCCCGCCCTGGGACCCGATCCACCGGCAAACCAGGAAAATCACCGTCGCACCGACCAGGAAGCCGAGCGCGACGGCCTTCATCTTGCGGAGGTTGCGGGACCGCTCGGCGTCGGCGTCCGGATCCGCCCCGGCCAGCGATTCAGCAAACGAGACAGCCACGACACCATCATCCGCTATTTCACGCCCGAAGGTCGGGGCGTTCGCCGTCGGCAGCAAGCGGACGGGATATCGGACGACGCCGCCGCCGGAACTTAGTGTGACCGGCCGTCACAACTTTCTCCGCATACGCGGCTAGAATGACGCTCAGTGACACAGCAGATCAGCCCCGCCGTGGCGAAGACCGACGGCCGCAAACGCCGCTGGCACCAGCACAAGGTGGAGCGGCGTACCGAGTTGGTCGATGGTGCACTCGACGCCATCCGGCGCCGGGCCGCGACGTCAGCATGGACGAGATCGCCGCCGAGATAGGCGTGTCCAAGACCGTCCTGTACCGCTACTTCGTCGACAAGAACGACCTCACGACCGCGGTCATGATGCGCTTCACGCAAACGACTCTGATCCCCAACCTGGCGGCCGCACTGGCCTCGGGACTCGACGGGTTCGCGCAGACCCGCGAGATCATCCGGGTCTACGTCGACACCGTCGCCGCCGAACCGGAGCCCTACCGCTTCGTGATGGCGAACAGTTCGGCCAGCAGGAACAAGGTGGTCGCCGACTCCGAACGGATCATCGCGCGCATGCTCGCCGTCATGTTGCGCCACCGGATGCGGCAGGTCGGGATGGACACCGGCGGGGTGGAGCCCTGGGCCTACATGATCGTCGGCGGCGTCCAATTGGCCACCCACTCGTGGATGTCCAACCCGCGGATGACCAGCGCCGAACTGATCGACTACCTGACCATGCTCTGCTGGAACGCGCTGTGCGGCATCGTCGAGGTGGGCGGTTCCCTGGAGGTCTTCAACTCCCAGCCGCACCCGTCGCCACGTTTGCCGGGATCAATCCTGCCCGCGCGGGAATCCTAGTCTCTACGCTCGTGCGCTATGGCCAAGGATTCGCTGTGGACGCACAAGCCTTCCGACGTACTCCGCTTCCGCCCCGGCGCCCTGGTCGGCGACATCGACACCGACTCCAGTCCGGGGTTCTCCGGTAATCGCGAGGACGCCGAGGAGATCACCGCCGAGCGCGGCGAACGCTTCGCCGAACTGCAGGAAATGCTCTACGCCAACGGCCGGGAAGGTGACCATCGATCAGTGCTGCTGGTCCTGCAGGGCATGGACACCGCCGGCAAGGGCGGCATCGTCACCCATGTCGTGGGCGCCGGCAATCCGATGGGGATCGACTACCACAGCTTCGGCAAGCCCACCCCCGAGGAGCTCTCCCACCACTTCCTGTGGCGGATCAACAAGGCCCTCCCGCCGGCCGGACATATCGGGGTTTTCGACCGATCGCACTACGAGGACGTGCTGGTGGTGCGGGTGCACCAATTGGTGCCCGCCGACGAGTTGGAGGGACGCTACGACGAGATCAACACCTTCGAGTCCGAACTGATCGAGTCGGGCACCAGCATCGTCAAGGTCGCCATGTTCGTCTCGCTCGACGAACAGAAGGCCCGCCTGACCGAACGACTGCAGCGGCCGGACAAGTTCTGGAAATACAACCCGGGCGACGTCGACGAGCGCGCGCTGTGGCCGTCGTACCAGGAGGCCTACCAGGTGATGCTGGACCGGACCTGCACCGAAAAAGCGCCGTGGTACATCCTGCCCTGCGACAAGAAGTGGTACGCGCGTCTGGCCGTCACCGAACTGCTGATCGAGGCACTGACGGCGATGAACCTGTCGTGGCCCGCGGCCGACTTCGACCTTGAGGCCGAACGGGCGCGCGTCGCCGCGCTCTAGGTCTAGCCGGCGCCCTTGACCAGGGTGAACTGACCGATGTTGGTGATGCCGCGGCGGAAGAAATCGGCGCAGCCGGTCAGGTACTTCTGGTACTTGTCATAGGTGGCCTCATCCATGAGGGCGATCGCCTCGTCGCGCTTGGCTTCGAGGTTGGCCGACCACATATCGAGAGTCCGGGCGTAGTGCTGCTGCAGCAGATGAACACGCTCGAGGGTGAAACCCGAATCGGCAGCGAGCTTTTCGATGTCCTCGACCGCGGGTAACTGACCGCCCGGGAAGATCTCGGTGCCGATGAACTTCATGAACTTCAGGTCGCTCAGGGTGAGCTTGATCCCGTTGTCGTGGAAGAACTTCTGGGTGTGCGCCAGGATGGTGTGCAGCAGCATCCGGCCGTCGCTGGGCAGGATGCTGTAGGCCCGTTCGAAGAACAGCGGATAGCGCTCGGCCTTGAAGGCCTCGAAGGCACCGATGCTGACGATCCGGTCGACCGGCTCGTCGAATTCCTCCCAGCCCTGCATCCGGATCTCGATCGTGCGATCGGTGTCGAGCTTGGCCAGCCGTTCGCGGGCGTATTCAGACTGGGCCTTGCTCAGCGTGATGCCGATGACGTTGACGTCGAACTTCTCCACCGCACGTTCGAGGCAGCCGCCCCAACCGCACCCGACGTCGAGCAGCGTCATCCCCGGTTCGAGGTTGAGCTTGCCCAGCGCCAGGTCGAACTTGGCGTTCTGCGACTCCTCGAGGTTCATGTCGTCGCGCTCGTAGTACCCGCAGGTGTAACCCATGGTGGGCCCGAGCCACAGACCGAAGAACTCATTCGAGACGTCGTAAATCGACTGCGACTCGTCGTAGTAAGGAGTCAGGTCTGAGTCCACGTTAGCCATTCAGCTACCCTTCAAGAATCCATTGCCGGCCCGGCCGGGCGCACGTCACTCGCGATCTCCGGTGATAGGTCCCCGACCGAAACCCGAAGGTCCAACGCGGGCCAGCCTAGCCCAAAGGCCGCGGCAGATGCACCTCCCATGCCGTACCGACCGCGCTCTATCGGTAGCTGTAGAAGCCCTGGCCGGACTTCTTCCCCAGCCGTCCCGCCTCGACCATCCGCAACAGCAGCGGAGGCGGCGCGTAGTGCGTCTCCTTGAATTCGTCGAACATCTTGTCGGCGATCAGCTTGAGGGTGTCCAGACCGATGAGGTCGGACAACCGCAGCGGTCCCATCGGATGCGACAAACCGGCGACGACGGCCTTGTCGACGTCCTCGATGGTGGCCACCCCCGCCTCCACCATCCGGATCGCCGACAGCAGATAGGGCACCAGTAGGAAGTTGACGACGAAACCGGAGCGGTCCGAGCAGCGCACCACCTGCTTGCCCAGCACCGCGCCGGCGAAGTGCTCGGTGCGCGCGGCCGCTCCCTCGCTGGTCTCCAGGGTGGTGACCAACTCGACCAGCGGGAGCACCGGCACCGGGTTGAAGAAGTGCAGCCCCAGGACCCGGGCGGGGTTCTTGGTGGCCGCCGCGATCTTCATGATCGGGATGCTGGAGGTGTTGGAGGCCAGCACCGCGTCGGGGTCGGTGATGATCTCGTCGAGCTTGCTGAAGATCCCGGCTTTGACGGTCTCGTCCTCGATCACCGCCTCGATGACCAGCTGACGGTCGGCGAGGTCGGCCAATGTGGTGGTGAATCGCAGGTTGGCCAGGGCGCCGTCGCGCTCACGCTCGGTGATCTTGCCGGCGCTGACGCCGCGCTCGAGGGACTTGGCGATGCGGGTGCGTCCCGCGGTCACCAGCGCGTCGGTGGTCTCGAAGACCGTCACGTCGACACCGGCCCGTGCGCACACCTCGGCGATGCCGCCGCCCATCTGGCCCGCGCCGATGACGCCGACTCGTTCGATCACTGTTGCAGTCACGTTCTCTCCCAGATGTTTTGGATAAAGAGCGGCCCCGCCCGGGGAACCGGGCGGGGCCGCTGGAATTCCTAGTGGAACTGGCCCTCTTCGGTCGAACCCGCCAGGGCAGTGGTCGACGAGTTCGGGTCGACGGTCGTGGCGATCCGGTCGAAGTAGCCGGCACCGACCTCGCGCTGGTGCTTGGTGGCGGTGTAGCCGCGCTCCTCGGCGGCGAACTCCCGCTCCTGCAACTCGACGTAGGCGGTCATCTGGTTGCGGGCGTAGCCGTAGGCCAGATCGAACATCGAGTAGTTCAGCGCGTGGAAGCCGGCCAGCGTGATGAACTGGAACTTGAAGCCCATCGCCCCGAGTTCCTTCTGAAACTTCGCGATGGTGGCGTCGTCGAGGTGCTGCTTCCAGTTGAACGACGGCGAGCAGTTGTAGGCCAGCAACTGGTCGGGGAACTCGGACTTGACGCCCTCAGCGAACTTGCGGGCCAACTCCAGGTCCGGGGTGCCGGTCTCCATCCAGATCATGTCGGCGTACGGCGCGTAGGCCTTGGCCCGGGCGATGCATGGCTCGAGACCGTTGCGGACGTGGTAGAAGCCCTCGGAGGTGCGCTCGCCGGTGACGAACGGCTGGTCGCGCTCGTCGACATCGGAGGTGATCAGGGTGGCCGCCTCGGCGTCGGTGCGGGCGATCACCACGGTCGGAACGTCGGCCACGTCGGCGGCCAGGCGGGCGGCGGTCAGGGTGCGGATGTGCTGCTGGGTGGGGATCAGCACCTTGCCGCCGAGGTGGCCGCACTTCTTCTCCGAGGCCAGCTGGTCCTCCCAGTGCGAGCCGCCGACACCGGCGGCGATCATCGCCTTCTGCAGTTCGTAGACGTTCAGCGCGCCGCCGAAGCCGGCCTCGCCGTCAGCGACGATCGGCACCAGCCAGTTGTCGACTGAGGTGTCACCCTCGACCTTGGCGATCTCGTCGGCACGCAGCAGTGCGTTGTTGATCCGCCGGACCACCTGCGGCACCGAGTTGGCCGGGTAGAGGCTCTGGTCGGGATAGGTGTGCCCGGACAGGTTGGCGTCACCGGCGACCTGCCAGCCGGAGAGGTAGATGGCCTTGAGGCCGGCGCGCACCTGCTGGACGGCCATGTTGCCGGTCAGCGCACCCAGGGCGTTGACGAACTCGGAGTTGTTGACCTGGTCCCAGAGGATCTCCGCGCCGCGGCGGGCCAGGGTGCTCTCCTCGACGACGGTGCCCTGCAGGGCGACGACGTCCGCGGCGGAGTAGGTCCGGTTGATGCCCTTCCAGCGCGGGTTGGTATCCCAGTCGCGCTGAATCTCGGCGGCACTCTTGGGCTTGCCGACGTTGGAAACGGACATTGGATTCTCCTTTGATTTCTCCAGCGGGGCGTTGAAGATGTGAACCCCCGCCCCCCTTAGCGGCTGTGCTAAGCGAACAATCTCATATCGGATATACGCAGGTCAAAACGTTGCAGCTTGCCAATCCTTGGGAATACCGATGCCCCAAATTGCGAAGATTGCGAAGCCGGGGTTGCCGGCCAGGCAAAGTTACCGGCAGGTAACTTAAATACGCAGGTCAATTGCCGTGCCCGCCCGGGCGCGAATCGCCTACAGCGGGAAGATCGACGCGACAGCCTTCACGTCGTCCCCGACGACGTATGTGAGCGTTCTCACCGTGCGATCGGCCAGTGCGGCACCGAACTTGTCGGTGGAGCCGGGCGGATAGACATGCGACAGGATCTCGAGTTTCTCCCCGTAGGCGACGGCGGCGTCGTGCTCGATCGTCACCCGCAGCGGAGCAGCGGTCAGTTCCGGAAGCGGGGCGAGGAACTCCTCCACCACCTTCCAGTACACCGAGTTGTTGACGTGGTCGAACAGATCGATGTCGCTGACCCGGACGGGGAACTCCCGGATCTCCATGGCGTCTTCCCGGGATCCCGCCTTGAGGTAGGACTTCCAGCGCAATCGGTTGACGTCGGTGGTCTTCAGCAGGCGCGTCCATGAAATCGTCGGCGATACGCGCCGGGGTTTGGGTCTCCCGGTTGAAGTTGATCCAGAACGCCTCGGTCTCGATGAGGCCGCCTTTGCGGCCGTCGATGCGGACCCGCATCTCGCACCACCGGTTGGATGCACCGGAACACCAGCGGCGCAGTCGCAGCATGTCCTGGAACTCGATCGGCCGAATCATGTCGACCATCGTGCGGCGCACGATCCACAGCGGGTGGGTGTCGTTATGTCCCATCTCGCGCAGATGGTCCTGGCCGATGTCCATGATGTGGCGCACGGCCGCGTCCATCCGCAGCAGACCGAACCGGTCGACGTCGGCGGGCCGCAGCGGCCACTGACGGTCGAACACGTCCGGGTGCGGGTCGGGCACCGGCATCAGCACCTTGGCCAGACCGTCGCCGGTCGCGTTGCCTACCATGAGTCCGGATCATGCCAAATGGCCTGTTGGATGCCAACAAGCCGACGTCCGGAGGCGGCCATGCCAACCATGCGAAGCGGCCTTCGCACGCCGGTACGCTGACGGAATGCCCAAGACCTTCGTCGGCTCGCGGGTGCGTCAGCTACGAAGCGAACGCGGGTTCAGCCAGGCTGCATTGGCTCAGCTGCTCGAGATCTCGCCCAGTTACCTCAATCAGATCGAGCACGACGTGCGGCCGCTGACGGTGGCGGTACTGCTGCGGATCACCGAGGTTTTCGGGGTCGACGCAACGTTTTTCGCGTCCCAGGACGACACCCGGCTCGTCGCAGAGTTGCGGGAGGTGATGTACGACCGGGACCTCGGCGCCGACGTCGACCCCACCGAGATCGCCGATATGGTCAGCGCCCACCCGATGATCGCGCGGGCGATGGTCAACCTGCACCGGCGCTACCGGATCACCACCGCGCAACTGGCCGAGGCCACCGAGGACCGGTTCAACGACGGCAGCGGGAGCGGCTCGATCACGATGCCGCACGAGGAGGTGCGCGACTATTTCTACGAACGCCAGAACTATCTGGACGAACTCGACACCGCGGCCGAGGACCTGACCGCCCGGATGCGGATGCACCGCGGCGACCTGGCCGGGGAATTGTCACGCAGACTCATCGAGGCCCACGGGGTGCGCATCGTCCGGCGCATCGACCTCGGCGACACGGTGCTGCACCGCTATCACCCCGAATCGAAAACACTGGAGATCTCCACTCACCTGTCGTCCGGCCAGCGGATCTTCAAAATGGCCGCCGAATTGGCCTATCTGGAGGTCGGCGACCTGATCGACACGCTGGTGGCCGACGGCAAGTTCACCAGCGACGAGTCCCGACGGCTGGCCCGCCTGGGATTCGCCAACTATTTCGCCGCCGCCGCGGTGTTGCCGTACCGGCAGTTCCACGACGTCAGCGAGAACTTCGGCTATGACATCGAGCGGCTGTCCGCCTTCTATCAGGTGAGCTATGAGACCGTCTGTCATCGGCTGTCCACCATGCAGCGGCCGTCGATGCGCGGCGTACCGTTCTCCTTCGTGCGGGTGGACAGGGCGGGCAACATGTCAAAACGGCAGTCCGCCACCGGCTTTCATTTCTCCTCAGCGGGAGGAACCTGCCCGCTGTGGAACGTCTACGAGACATTCGCCAACCCCGGCAAGATACTGGTGCAGATCGCTCAGATGCCGGACGGGCGAAATTACATGTGGGTGGCACGCACGGTCGAGCGGCGCGCGCACCGGTACGGCCAGCCCGGTAAGACGTTCGCGATCGGGCTGGGTTGCGAAGTGCGCCATGCCAATCGGATGGTGTACTCCCGTGGACTGGACCTGTCTTCGGACAACGCCACCCCGATCGGTTCGGGTTGCCGGGTCTGCGAGCGGGACAATTGCCCGCAGCGGGCCTTCCCCGCTCTCGGCCGGGCCCTCGACATCGACGAACACCGAAGCACGGTGTCGCCATACCTGGTGAAGGAGACCCCATGAGCGCTCAGATCGCCCGCATCCCCCCGGGCGGCCGGCGTGAACTCGGCCTGATCAACTGGATAATCTCCAGGTTCGCGGCGCGCGCCGTGCGAGCGCCGCACATGCACCTGTTCGAAGTTCTGGGCCAGCATCGGAGGCTGTTCTGGACCTTCCTACCGTACGGCGACGCCCTGCTGAACAAGGGCAAGCTGCCCAAGACCGAGACGGAACTGATCATCCTGCGGGTGGGTCATCTGCGCGGCTCGGAATACGAACTCCAGCAGCACCGCCGGCTGGCCCGCTCTCGCGGGGTCGACGAAGCGATGCAGGCCAGGATCTTCGCCGGCCCCGATGCCGAGGGACTGACCGGCCGGCAGCGAGCCCTGCTGCGCGCCGTCGATGAATTCACCGCCAACCGTGACCTTTCCGACGAGACCTACACCGCGCTCGCATCCCACCTCACCCGTCAGCAGATCATCGAATTCTGCGCTCTGGCAGGTCATTACGATACGATTGCCGGCATCCTCGCCACCCTGCGGGTTCCGATGGACTTCCCGGACTGATCATCTTGGGCAGCCGGGCCGATTCGCGTCGTCGACCTATAGATAAGTGACGCCGAGCACCACGACCGTGAAGATCACCGGTAACACCGGCAGGGCGCCGAGGAACGCCGCCCACACCGCGTCTCCGCGTTGATACCGCTGCCAGGCAAGGTATCCCAAGCCCCCCGCGGCCAGTAGCACCAGTGCGGCGACCACCAGCACCAGCGCACTGGTCGCCGCCGATCCTCTGGCCAGCGAGATCGCGATCAGCCAGAGGATGTGCCCGAGTATCAGGCCACCGATTCCAGCGACGACAACCGATCTCACGAGGCCTGTCTCAGAAATTGATCATGTGGCCGGCGAGGCCGTGGAAGCATTCCTGCAGCGCTTCGGACAGCGTCGGGTGGATGTGCACGTTGCGGGCCAACTCGTTGACGGTCAGATCCCACTTCTGGGCCAGCGTCAGCTCGGGCACCAGCTCGGAGACGTCGGGCCCGATCAGGTGCGCGCCGAGCAGTTCGCCGTACTTCGCGTCGGCGATCACCTTCACGAAGCCGGTGGGATCGGCCAGCCCGTGCGCCTTGCCGTTGGCGGTGAACGGGAACTTGGCCACCTTCACGTCGTAACCCTCGGCGTTGGCCTGCTCTTCGGTGAGCCCGAAACTGGCGACCTGCGGCTGGCAGAACGTTGCGCGCGGCATCATCCGGTAGTCACCCAGCGTCATCGTCTCCGCGCCGCCGATGGTCTCGGCCGCCACAACGGCCATCGCCTCGGCCACGTGGGCCAGTTGCAGCTTGGCGGTGACGTCGCCGATGGCGTAAATGTGCGGGACATTGGTGCGCATGTAGTCGTCGATGGCGATCGCGCCGCGGTCGGTCAGCGCGACGCCGGTGGTCTCCAGGCCGTAGCCGGTGATGTTGGGCGCGAAGCCGATGGCCTGCATCACCTTGTCGGCCTTGAGTTCCTGGGTGGCGCCGTCCTTGCTCACCACGACGGTGACCTGGGCACCATCGTCGGTGATCGACTCCACCTTGGTGCCGGTGAGAATCTTCACGCCGAGTTTCTTGTACTGCTTCTCGATCTCCTTGGAGACCTCGGCGTCCTCGTTGGGCAGGGCCCGCGGGAGGAACTCGACGATGGTCACATCGACGCCGTAGTTGGTCATGACGTAGGCGAACTCCATGCCGATCGCGCCGGCGCCGGCGATGACGATCGAGCGGGGCAGGTCGCGATCGAGGATCTGTTCCTCGTAGGTGACGACGTTGCGCGACAGCGCGGTGCCCGGAATCAGACGGGTGCTGCTGCCGGTGGCGATGATCGCGTTGGCGAACGTGACGGTCTCGGTTCCGCCGTCATTGAGGTCGACGACGATCGTGTTGGCGTCGGTGAAGCGGCCGTACCCGTTGATCTCGGTGATCTTGTTCTTCTTCATCAGGTAGTGCACGCCCGCCACCCGGCCTTCGGCCACTTTGCGGCTGCGGTCGAAGGCGGCCCCGAAGTCGGCGGTGACCTGGCCGGTGAAGCCGAACGTCGCCGCTTCCTTGGTGACGATGTGAGTGAGTTCGGCGTTGCGCAGCAGCGCCTTGGAAGGGATGCAGCCGACGTTGAGGCACACCCCGCCCCAGTACTTGGGCTCGATAATGGCGGTGTTCAGGCCGAGCTGCGCGCAGCGGATGGCCGCGACGTATCCGCCGGGGCCGGCGCCGAGGACGACGACGTCAAAGTGGGTCACGAGGGCTACCCTAGCCCGAGTCGCCTACGCGGACGGGCAAAGTGGGTCAGCGGGTCAACCGATCGTCGGGCGGGTGATCCACTCGAAGAAGAACGCGCCGTGCAAAACGGCCGCCGCCGAGATGGACGCCAGCGGCGCCGACATCAGCGCGATGGCCAGTGCCGTCACCTGCGGCCGGTTGGGAACCATCGAGACGAGCAGGCTCGCCACCATGCACACCGTGAGGTACAGCAGGATCCCGAACACCGGCAGCGTCTTGTCCATGGCCGTGTACCACCAGTAGTAGAAGCCGGCGCCGGCGGCTGCGGCCAGAACCCAGACCCCGGCGACGATGAGCGCGAATTTCCAGCGCTTGACGAACTGGAAGGCGCCGGGGACCGCAACGGGCTGCGCGGTCACCACGACGGGCTGCAGATGCCCGGTGACCGCCCGCAGGAAGGCGTCGGTGTCGTCGTTCTCAAGTTCGCTGAACGCCTTCGGACCCGGCTCGTGCGGTCCTGACGGCTCGTGATCGTGATCGTGATCGTGATCGTGATCGGCGTCTGCGGCGGAGTCCAGGCCGCGGGCGATCCGAGCAAGTTCCGGCTCGGACTTGACACCGGCATCCCAGGCCGGAGCCCGTTCGTAGTCGAGGGCGGCGGCCGGTTCGCCGTCGACCTGGACCCCGGTCCCACCGTCAGCGCCGGCTTCGGCCCCGGCTTCGGCGGCCGCGGACCCCATCGCGGCCCACTCGTCGGAGTCCCATTCGGGCGTTTCCGCCGCCTCGTCCTCGTTGGACCGCAACGGTTCGGGATGCGGACCGGTGTCGAAGATCGGTGACGGATGCGGTTCGGTGTTCGGCGCCAGTGCCGGCTGGCCGCCGCTGGCGAACATCGGGGTCAGATGGGGTCCGGTGATCGGCGAGGCGGTGTCAGTCATCCGGACACCGCCTGGAGCAGGAGCAGTACCGACAACCAGCCCGGCGCCATCGCCAGGATGAACGCGCCCAGGGCGGTGACCCAGCGACGGCCGGAGGCCAGGATCAGCAGCATGCCGATCACGCTGGGAACGCCGATGACCAGCGCAACGACGACGTCTGGGCGGATGGTCGCATCCACGATCAACTTGGCGACGACCGCGGAGAGCTGACCCGCGACGCAGCCGAGGAGCAGCGCGCTTGTGAGCAACCATGCCCTGGGCAGGGGTATCACCGTTATGACGATACGGGCGATGACCCCATCTGCCCGGTAGCAGCGTCGGCGCGCCGAACTGGTATTTCGCAGGCGTCGGCCGCCGTCGCGATGACGGCGTCATGGTCCCGCGGCCGGGCGCCGTTCTGGTAATCCGCGCCGGTCAGCGGCGGGTCGAGGGCCAGCGACGCCATCTCCTCGGCGGTGAAGGCCCGGCCGCGGCTGAGGAACCGCACACCCTCGGGGGCCTCCAGGCTGAACCCTCCGCCCCGGCCGGGAACGACGTCGATGGTCAATTGGGTGTGTTTCCACGTCTCGAACTGTGAACCGGAGATCCACACCGGCGTGCCCTGCAGCAACCCGAGCAGGACGTCGCGGTCACCGACGATGAATTCCCCGTCCGGGTAACACATCGGCGAGGAGCCGTCGCAGCATCCGCCGGACTGGTGGAACATCAGCGGGCCGTGCCGGTCCCGCAGTGTGCCGAGCAGTTCGGCCGCGGCGGCGGTGATCAGCACACGGGGAGGACCGTCCATGAGAGTCGACTTCCTGTGCCATGCGACGATGTAACGCAGCTCACATTACCGCGACGACGAGAATGGCGGCATGTCCGACGACCCGTACCTGTGGCTGGAGAACATCGACGGCGAGGACGCCCTGAACTGGGTGCGGGAACGCAACGAGGCCACCATCGCCTCGTTCGAGAGCGAGGGCTTCCGGCGGATGCGGGCCGAGGCCCTCGAGGTGCTCGACACCGACACCCGGATCCCCTACGTTCGCCGGCGCGGGAAGTACCTCTACAACTTCTGGCGCGACGCCGCCAACCCCCGGGGTTTGTGGCGACGGACCACGCTGGACAGCTATTGCACCGATGCGCCGGACTGGGACGTCATCATCGACGTCGACGAACTGGCCCGCCACGACGGCGAGAACTGGGTCTGGGCCGGCGCCGACGTCATCGAACCCGACCACACACTGGCACTGATATCCCTGTCCCGTGGCGGGTCGGACGCCAGCGTGTTCCGTGAATTCGACATGCGGACAAGGTCATTCGTCAAAGGCGGCTTCGACATTCCGGAGGCCAAATCCCGGGTCGCCTGGGAAGACCACGACACCCTGCTCGTCGGCACCGACTTCGGACCGGGTTCGCTCACCGAGTCGGGGTATCCGCGGATCGTGAAGCGTTGGCACCGCGGCCAACCCCTGGCCGAGGCCGAGGCGGTGTTCACCGGTGCGCCCGCCGACGTTCTGGTCAGCGCGGGGGTCGACCGGACGCCGGGCTACGAACGCACCTTGATCTCCCGGGCCATCGACTTCTTCAACGATGAGACCTATCAGTTGCGCTCGGGCGAACTTGTCCGCATCGACGCCCCCACCGACGCCACGGTCTCGGTGCACCGCCGCTGGCTGCTGATCGAGTTGCGGTCCGACTGGCACACCGGGACCGCGGACTACCGCGCCGGATCGCTGCTGGCGGCCGACTACGAACAGTTCCTCGACGGCACAGCGGAATTGAACGTGGTGTTCGAGCCCGACGAACGCACCTGCCTGCACCAGTACGCCTGGACACGCGACCGGTTGGTCATGGTGACCCTGGCCGACGTCGCCAGCCGCGTCGAGGTCGTCACCCCGGGGTCCTGGGACCCGAACCCCGGTCGCCGGGATCGAGAGCAGCACCAACACCGTCATCGTCGCCACCGATGACACCGGTGACGAGATCTTCCTGGACTCCAGCGGCTTCCTCACCCCGTCGACGCTGTTGCACGGAACCGCCGACGGCGAGTTCACCGCCATCAAGCGGGCCCCGTCGTTCTTCGACCCGACGGACATGGAGGTCGCTCAGCATTTCGCCACCTCCGATGACGGCACCCGGATTCCCTATTTCGTTGTGGGGCAGAGCGGTTCAGGGCCGGCTCCGACGCTGCTCGGCGGCTACGGCGGATTCGAGGTCGCCCAGACTCCGGGTTACGGGGGTGTGCTGGGCCGGCTGTGGCTCTCCCGCGGCGGTACCTATGTGCTGGCCAATATCCGCGGCGGCGGCGAGTACGGACCGGACTGGCACACCCAGGCGATGCGGGAGGGCCGGCATAAGGTCGCCGAGGACTTCGCTGCGGTGGCGCGCGATCTCGTCGCCCGCGGTATCACCACGCCGGCGCAGTTGGGGGCGCAGGGCGGTAGCAACGGCGGCCTGCTGATGGGCATCATGCTGACCAGGTACCCGGAGTTGTTCGGGGCGTTGGTATGCCAGGTGCCACTGCTGGACATGAGGCGTTTCCACCTGTTGCTCGCCGGAGCGTCGTGGGTGGCGGAGTACGGCGATCCGGACGACCCCGACGACTGGGCGTTCATCTCCGAGTACTCGCCGTACCAGAACATCAGCGCCGAGAAGCGTTATCCCCCAGTGCTGATCACCACCTCGACCCGGGACGACCGGGTGCACCCGGGGCATGCACGCAAGATGACGGCCGCACTGGAGGCGGCCGGTCAGGATGTCCTGTACTACGAGAACATCGAGGGCGGGCATGCCGGCGCCGCCGACAACGCGCAGACGGCGTTCAAGTCCGCGTTGGCTTTCTCGTTCCTACAGCGGATGCTGACGCCAACCCCGTCAGCAGACTGACGACGACCCCGACGATCACCAGTCCGCCGGCGACGATCATCGTGACGTTGAGCCACTGATGCATGCTGGTCTGCGCGGTGGCCACCATGGCTTCTGCCACGGCGCGAAGGTCGCCCGAGAAGTCCTCCAGTGCCTTGTCGAGGTATCGCTGCCCGTATTCCATTGCCACCCAACCGCCTGCACCGATCACCAGCCCTGAGACACCGAGTGCGACGAGGGCTCTGCCACGCCGGCGCGCGAACATCAGCATCAGCAATGCGGTAACGCAGCCCAGCACCGCCAGTCCCCAGGCGGCCCACGGCCCCCACCTCCCGTACACGCTGAGCGCGCCCGGGCGCAGGATCGCAGGAGCGTTGTCCGTCAGGGGAATCGGCACCGTCGAGGGCACGGAGATGTTGTAGTCCCGCAGGGTCTGGGTGAACGCCGCGTCCGACAGCATCGGTGCGACGTCGATCACCCAGCGGCCCTGCCCATCAACGTCCGAGGGGATGGAATC
The DNA here is from genome assembly GCA_963715145.1 of uncultured Actinomycetota bacterium. Classification (GTDB taxonomy): domain Bacteria; phylum Actinomycetota; class Actinomycetes; order Mycobacteriales; family Mycobacteriaceae; genus Mycobacterium. Next base: position 127,732 of record CAVQRL010000018.1, read on the forward strand.
GGTGAACAGCCACCGGTGCGCGAAGGCGTTGGCCTGGCCGAACTGGCCCGGGAACGACGAACTCGCGGTGTACGTGCCGGCGATTCCGCTCACCAGCGCCACGTCGACGTCGGAACCGAGTCTGCTGACCTGGGTGGTCAGTTCGTCGGCCATCGCGTACTGAAGGGCGGGATCGGTGGCGGCACGCTGCGCGAGGGCCGCATAACCGTGTTGGCTGACCAGGTTCTGTTGCACCCACATCGCCGGGATCGCCGCTGCCGCCACAACTGTGGCGATGATCCACATCAGCCCCGTCGCTAGAAGGCGCACCACGTCCCCGCGTTCACAGTCGCAGCATCCTCCGGGCGCCGCGGACCCGGCGACGCAATGAGCGGAGGATGACCGCGGCGATACACACCAGGGATGTTCCGAGCAGCACCGAACCCATCGCGTCAGTGAGGTAGTGATAGGTCGCCGCCTGCCCGACGATGCCCAGCGCAGCGAAGGCCACCGCGGCCCACACCAGCCACCGGCGCGCGCCGGCAGCCAGGATCAGCATGCCCAGCGCGACGACCATCACGGTGGTGTGGCCGCTCGGATAGGCAAGCGCATCTCCTTTGAACCGGCCGAACAGGGGTTTGAGCGTCTCGGTGGAGAGCACCCCCACCGCCGGCGTCGCCAGCGCCAGCGGAACCAGGAGCCACAGCTTCCGGAACAGTGCCACCGTCACCGTCGCCGCCAGAAGGGTCTGGGCGGTGCGGTAGTCGGTGAAGAACAGCAGCGAGCCCAACGGCCCACTGCGGGCCTGCTGCATCCAGGCATCGACGGGCGTGGCGCCGTCGCGCACACCAAGACCGAGCAGCACCATCAGCGGCATACCGACGAACGGCCAGCCCACCAGCGCTCTGTCGATCCCGCCCGAGAGGGCCCGGTAGGTCAGCGGGCGATCCCTCGAACGAACGCGGCCTGCCCCAGATGCTGGGCACAATCGTCGATGATGCTGACCAGTCGCACGCTCGCGGTCACCGGCGGATCCCAGTTGTCGTCGACGATCCGGGCGAGTTCCCCGGCGGTGATGCCGGCGACGTACTCCAGCGTCATCTTGTGCACCGCGTGGTAGTAGCCGCCGAGCAGACCGGCCGGGGCTCGCACCTTGCCGACCTCCTCGGGGGTGTGACCGTAGCCGTGGGCGTCGCGCGGCAGATCGAGGGCGAACCGGTCCACCCAGCCGCCGCTGAACCACACCTGCTCCACGTCCGCGATCTGCGCGAGTTGGGCATCCTGGATGCGGGCGCTGTGCCAGATCAACCAGCAGATGCTGTTGGCCTGCTGACCCGACACAGCCGCCGGACGGAAGAAGGACACCTCGTCGCTGAGGCCGTCGGTCAGGGTGTCGACATGCTCGATGAGCCGAGTGAAACCATCGCGCAGCAATTCCCGGGCGGCGGCGGTGTCGGCGGATTCGGCCATATTGCGACGCTACGCCGGGGGCCCGGATGCGACGTAACCTGACATTCATGAGTTATGACCTCGTGATCCGCAACGGCACCGTCGTCGACGGCCTCGGTGGCGATCCCTATCGCGGCGACGTCGCGGTGTCTGACGGTGTCATCGCCGCACTGGGCGTCGTCGAGGGCGCCGGTGCGCGGGAGATCGACGCCACCGGGATGCTCGTCACCCCGGGCTTCGTCGACCTGCACACGCACTACGACGGTCAGGCGATCTGGTCGGACCGATGCTCGCCGTCGTCGTCGCACGGCGTGACCACCGCGCTGATGGGCAACTGCGGGGTCGGCTTCGCCCCGTGCCGGGCCTGCGACCACGACGTGCTCGTCGATGTGATGGCCGGGGTGGAGGACATCCCCGGGGTGGTGATGACCGATGGACTGCCGTGGGACTGGGAGACCTTCCCGGAGTACCTCGATGCCTTGGAGAGCCGGCGCCGGGACATCGACGTCGCCGCCTACCTGCCGCACTCACCGTTGCGGGTGTACGTGATGGGACAGCGCGGGGCGGACCGGGAGCCGGCGACGGCGGAGGACCTCGCCTTGATGCGCAAGCTCGCCGCCGAGGCGATCGACGTGGGGGCGCTGGGGGTGTCGTCATCGCGGTTCGCCTTCCACAAGACCGGGAGCGGCGCACCGATTCCGACGTATGGGGCTGCGTACGAAGAGATTTCGGCGATCGTCGCCGGGGTGGCCGACGGCGGCGGTGGGCTGCTGCAGTTCATCCCCGATATCGCGGCCGGCGGCTACGAGGGAGTGCTCCAGCGAGGTGTTCGAGGCCGCCACCGATGTCGGGGTCCCGGTGACCTTCACGCTGACGACCGGCAATTCCGGCGAGCCGATCTGGCCGGGGGCGGTGAAATCTGATAGAGGAGTTCAACTCTCGGCCCGGTCGGACGGCCGGGGATATCACCGCGCAGGTGTTCGCCCGGCCGATCGGTCTGGTCATCGGGCTGGAACTGACCGCCAACCCCTTCGTCCTGTATCCGAGCTACCAGGAGATCGCGGGCCTGCCGCTGGCGGAACGTGTCGCGCAGATGCGCAAACCCGAAGTGCGCGAACGAATCCTGGCCGATAAGCCGGGCGAGGGCCACCCCTTCATGTACTTCGCGCAGTCCTGGCAGTGGATGTTCCCGCTGACCGAACCGGCGAACTACGAACCCGAGCCCCGAGGACAGCATTCTGGCGCGCGCCAAGGCCCGCGGGGTCAGCCCTCTGGAAGAGGCCTACGACCGGCTGCTCGACGACGACGGGCACGCCATGCTGCTGGTGGCGTTGGCCAACTTCGAGAACAACTCACTGGACACCGTGGGTCAGCTGATCCGCCGCGACGACGTCGTCCTCGGCCTCGGCGACGGCGGTGCGCACTACGGGATGATCTGCGACGCAAGCTATCCCACGTTCGTGCTGGCGCACTGGGCACGCGACCGGGCGGCGGGCCGGCTTTCGGTAGCCGAGGCGGTGCGCCAGCTGACATCGGTGCCGGCCCGGGTGGCGGGCCTCGGCGATCGGGGCCGTCTCGCAGTGGGCTACAAGGCGGACCTCAACGTGATCGACCATGCGCGCCTGACCCTGCACAAGCCGACCATCAGCCACGACCTGCCGGCCGGCGGCCGGCGGCTGGACCAGACCGCCGACGGCTACGTCGCCACGATCGTCTCCGGCGAGGTGATCGCCGAGAACGGGATCGCGACGTCGGCGCGGCCGGGGCGGCTGATCCGCGGGCGGCAACCCGCCCCGGCTTAGCCCGCCGAGCCCGCCGAGCCCGCCGAAAGTGGGCCCTCTGGTCATATCTCGGCGGAATTGTGTCCATAGGCCCCACCGTCGATGATCAGATCGGGCAGCCCGCGGCACGCAACTTGTCGCGCACGCGGGCGACGATGAGGTCGGGCCGGGAGAGCATGCGGGCGCTGATGCGAACAACGACCCAGCCCTGAGCCTCCAGCAGAGCGATCCTCTCGATATCCCAGGCCCGCTGCGCGCCGTCGGCCCAATGCTGGACTCCGTCGTATTCGACGGCGACCTTCCACTCCCGCCAGCCCATGTCGACCCGAATGCGCAACTCGGGGAAGCGGATCTGGCACTCGGGCCGCGGCAGTCCGCCTTTCATCAGGATCAGCCGCAAGCAGCTCTCCTGCGGAGATTCAGCCGCGGCGTCGACAAATTGCAGTGTCGCCCGCACGACCCGAACGCCCCGCACACCGTGCCAGCGATCGGGCGAGGGTGGGGGCTGTGGACGGATTTCCGGCTGTGGACGACCACAGGGCCCACCGCGGACACGGAAAAGCCCGGCTCGCCAAGCGAACCGGGCTTTTCCGTGCAGACGGACTTAGAAGTCCATGCCGCCCATGCCGCCGGTCGGGTCGGCCGCGGGGGCCGCCTTCTCCGGCTTGTCGGCAACGACGCACTCCGTGGTCAGGAACAGCGCCGCGATGGACGCCGCGTTCTGCAGCGCCGAGCGGGTGACCTTGACCGGGTCGGCGACGCCCGCCTTGAGCAGGTCCTCGTACTCGTTGGTGGCCGCGTTCAGGCCGGTGCCGGACGGCGAGTTTCGAACCTTCTCGGCGACAACACCCGGCTCCAGGCCGGCGTTGAAGGCGATCTGCTTCAGCGGGGCCTCGAGCGCGACGCGCACGATGTTGGCACCGGTGGCCTCGTCACCGGTCAGCGACAGTTCGTCGAGCGCCGGGGCCGACTGCAGCAGAGCCACGCCGCCACCGGCGACGATGCCCTCCTCCACGGCGGCCTTGGCGTTGCGCACCGCGTCCTCGATGCGGTGCTTGCGCTCCTTGAGTTCGACCTCGGTGGCCGCGCCGGCCTTGATCACCGCAACACCGCCGGCCAGCTTGGCCAGGCGCTCCTGCAGCTTCTCGCGGTCGTAGTCGGAGTCGCTGTTCTCGATCTCGCTGCGGATCTGGGCGACCCGGCCGGCGATGGCCTCCGAGTCACCGGCGCCCTCGACGATCGTGGTCTCGTCCTTGGTGACGACGACCTTGCGGGCCTGGCCGAGCAGCGAGACGTCGGCGGTCTCCAGGGACAGGCCGACCTCTTCGCTGATGACCTGACCACCGGTGAGGATGGCCATGTCCTGCAGCATCGCCTTGCGGCGGTCACCGAAGCCCGGGGCCTTGACGGCGACGGACTTGAAGGTGCCGCGGATCTTGTTGACCACCAGGGTGGACAGCGCCTCGCCCTCGACATCCTCGGCGATGATCAGCAGCGGCTTGCCGGACTGGATGACCTTCTCCAGCAACGGAAGCAGATCCTTGACCGTCGAGATCTTGGAGCTGACCAGCAGGATGTAGGGATCCTCCAGGACGGCTTCCTGACGCTCGGCGTCGGTCACGAAGTACCCCGAGATGTAGCCCTTGTCGAAGCGCATACCCTCGGTGAGCTCGAGCTGCAGTCCGAAGGTGTTGGACTCCTCGACGGTGATGACACCCTCGTTGCCGACCTTGTCCATGGCCTCGGCGATCAGGTCGCCGATGGTCTGGTCACCGGCCGAGATGCCGGCGGTGGCAGCGATCTGCTCCTTGGTCTCGACCTCCTTGGCCGACTTGAGCAGGGTCTCGGTGATGTGGTCGACGGCCTTCTCGATGCCGCGCTTGAGGGCGAGCGGGTTGGCGCCGGCCGCGACGTTGCGCAGGCCTTCGCGAACCAGCGCCTGGGCCAGCACGGTGGCGGTGGTGGTGCCGTCGCCGGCGACGTCGTCGGTCTTCTTGGCGACTTCCTTGACCAGCTCGGCGCCGATCTTCTCGTACGGGTCCTCGAGCTCGATCTCTTTGGCGATGGATACACCGTCGTTGGTGATCGTGGGAGCGCCCCACTTCTTCTCCAGGACGACGTTGCGGCCCTTCGGGCCGAGGGTGACCTTGACCGCGTCGGCGAGGGCGTTGAGACCCCGCTCGAGGCCGCGGCGGGCCTCTTCGTCGTACGCAATAATCTTGGACATTGCGGTGTGGATCCTCCGGTTGGGGAATGACACGTTCTCGGTCGGACGCAGTGCCCGCGACGGACGACCTCAGCTGTCAGGGCTTGAAGCCTCACCGTCCCGACCTAGCACTCACAGGTCGCGAGTGCCAACGTCAGTTTTAGCACTCTGACATGCCGAGTGCAAGATTGTTCGCCCACAGTGGAGCCCGCGTGCAGGTCGGCGCGTCGACGAGCCGACACCCGCGGAGCGCCGTCGCCGACACGCCGCAACGGAATGTCTCAGCGGATCAGCCTGCGTTAGAGTCCATTCCGGTCAGAGAGGAGTCCCACGGGTGCGGGCTGTGGATGCGCCCAGCACCCCGGCTTTGCGGGGCTGGCAACGTCGGGCGCTGGTGAAATACCTGGCTGCCAAGCCCCGGGATTTCCTCGCCGTCGCAACCCCCGGGGCCGGGAAGACGACGTTCGCGCTGCGGATCGTCGCCGAACTGATCGACGAGGGCACCGTCGAGACCGTCACGATCGTCGTCCCGACCGAGCACCTCAAGATTCAGTGGGCCCAGGCCGCCGCCCGCGTCGGTATCGCCCTGGATCCCCGGTTTTCCAACTCAAACGCCCAGAACTCGAGCGAGTATCACGGCGTTGTCGTCACCTACGCCCAGGTGGCCAGCCACCCGACCCGGCACCGGGTGCGCACCGAGAACCGCAGGACGCTCGTCGTCTTCGACGAAATCCATCACGGCGGGGACGCCAAGAGTTGGGGGGACGCCATCCGGGAGGCGTTCGACGACGCGACCCGTCGCCTCGCCCTGACCGGCACCCCGTTCCGCAGCGACGACAGCGCGATCCCGTTCGTCACCTACGAACGAGGTCCCGACGGCTTCGCGCGCTCACAGGCCGACCACACCTATGGCTACTCCGACGCGCTGGCCGACGGCGTGGTCCGGCCGGTGATGTTCATGGCTTATTCGGGAGAAGCCCGTTGGCGCGACAGCGCCGGCGAGGAGCACGCCGCCCGCCTCGGTGAGCCACTCACCGCCGAGCAGACCACGCGGGCCTGGAAGACGGCCCTGAACCCGGCCGGCGAGTGGATGCCCGCGGTGATCGCCGCGGCCGATACCCGGTTGCGCGGCCTGCGCGAGCATGTGCCCGACGCCGGCGGCATGATCATCGCCTCCGACCAGACCGCAGCCCGGGCCTACGCCGACCTGCTGACGACGATCACCGGTGAAGCGCCTACGGTGGTGCTGTCCGACGACAAGGGTTCCTCCGACCGGATTGCCGCGTTCGCCGAGGGAACCTCCCGCTGGCTGGTGGCGGTCCGCATGGTGTCCGAGGGTGTCGACGTTCCGCGTCTGGCGGTCGGTGTCTACGCCACCAGCGCGTCGACGCCGCTGTTCTTCGCCCAGGCCATCGGCCGGTTCGTCCGCTCCCGCCGGCCCGGCGAGACGGCGTGCATCTTCCTTCCGTCGGTGCCCAATCTGCTGATGCTGGCCAGCGAGATGGAAGCCCAGCGCAACCATGTCCTGGGCAAGCCGCATCGGGACACCCTGGAGGATCCGCTCGACGCGGAGTTGGCCGCGCAGAAACGCGATGAGCCCGACGATCAGGACAACAAGATCGAGTATCTGGGCGCCGACGCCGAACTCGATCAGGTCATCTTCGACGGGTCCTCATTCGGCACGGCCACGCCCGCGGGCAGCGACGAGGAGGCTGACTACCTGGGCATCCCGGGCCTGCTCGACGCCGAGTCGATGCGCGATCTCCTGCGGCGCAGGCAGGAAGAGCAGCTGACCAAGCGAACGGCCGGCAGTGAGACACCCAGGACTCCGACCCACGGTCAGCTGCGCGAACTGCGCCGCGAACTCAATGCTCTGGTGGCCGCCATGCATCACCGCACCGGTAAGCCGCACGGCATGATCCACAACGAACTCCGTCGAATCTGCGGTGGCCCGCCGGTGGCCGCCGCCAACAGCGGTCAGCTGCAGGCCCGCATCGAGGCCGTGCGCTCAATCAATCTCCAGTAGCGCAGGCAGGTCGGCGACCGAATCGATCACATGGTTGGGTTGCATCGCGAATTCGTCTGCGGCCCAGCGGTCCAGCGTTTCCTGGCGGAACTTGCCGGTGCGCACCAACACCCCCGTCATGCCGACGACCTGAGCGGCCAGCACGTCGTTGTTGAGGTCATCACCCACCATGTACATCTCCTCGGGGTCGACGCCGAGTCGGGCGGCCGCGACCTGGAAGCCCGCCGGGGCCGGCTTGCCGACCGCGACGGCCTTACGCCCGGAGGCCTCCTCCATTCCGATCAGATACATGCCGGTGTCGATGCGCAGGCCGTCGGCGGTGTTCCACGCCGTGCTGCGATGCATGGCCACCACCGGAACGCCCTGGGTCATCCAGTCGTAGACGCGGCTCAGGGTCAGGTGGCTGTATTCCGGTCCGGCCCCGCCGAGCAGGATGACGTCGGGTTTCTCCGGCGCGGTCGGCCCTTCGCAGGCCGCTGAGTCGATGAGTTCCAACCCCGGCATGTCCTCGGCGATCTGCCCACTGTTGACCAGCAGGCAGCGGGCGTCGGCATAGTGGGTGCGGACGTAGTCGGCGGTCAGCACCGCGGCGGTGATCACCTCGTCGGGGCGCACGCCCATTCCGGCCCCGGTCAGCGCCGCGGCGATCTCGGCCCGGGTGCGAGTGGTGGTATTGGTCAGGTACGAGCAGGCGACCTGGTGGTCGGCCAGCACCTCCAGCGTCCGGGCCGCACCCGGGATGGGCTGCCACGACGTCACCAGGACGCCGTCGATGTCGAACAGCACCCCGCCGACCGCCATGAGAACGACATTAGGCGAAGGCCCGACTGCTCGTGCCTCGGCGGCGTCATCGCCTCGAAGCGCGCACCGTATCTTTTAGGCATGGCATGGACTGAGAACGACGTACCCGATCAAAGCGGACGCCTGGCGATCGTCACCGGCTCCAACACCGGGTTGGGTTATGACACCGCCCGTGTGCTGGCGGCCCGCGGTGCGCATGTGGTGATGGCGGTCCGTGACACCGCAAAGGGCGACACCGCCGCGGACCGCATCCGCCGGCTCACCCCGGGGGCGGAGGTCACGGTGCACAAGCTCGATCTGGGCTCGCTGGCATCGGTCAAGCAGGCCGGTGCCGAACTTGCCGCGGCGTACCCGCGCATCGACCTGCTGATCAACAACGCCGGGGTGATGTACCCACCGAAGTCCACAACCGCCGACGGTTTCGAATTACAGTTCGGCACAAACCATCTGGGCCACTTCGCGCTGACCGGACTGCTGCTGGGCAACCTCCTTCCGGTGGATGGCTCCCGGGTGGTCGTGGTGGCCAGCATCGCGCACAACATCCGCGCGAAAATCGACTTCGACGACCTGCAATGGGAACGCCGACGCTACGAGCGGGTGGCCGCCTATGGCCAGTCCAAGCTGGCCAACCTGATGTTCGCCTACGAGTTGCAGCGCAGGCTGGCCGCGGCCGCACAAACCGAGGGGGCGAAAACCATTGCGGTGGCCGCACATCCCGGCGTCGCGGCCACAGAACTGGTCCGCCACATCCCCGGGGCCAGCCTGCCCGGGGTCAACTGGCTCTCCGGCAAGGTCCTCAACAGCGCCGAACTGGGCGCGCTGCCCACCCTGCGAGCGGCCACCGATCCGGCGGTCAAAGGCGGCCAGTACTACGGCCCGGACGGTTTCCGGGAACTGCGCGGCTACCCGAAACTGGTCAGCTCCAGCAAGCAGTCCCAGGACGTCGCCGTCCAGCAGCGGCTGTGGAAGGTCTCCGAGGAACTGACCGGCGTCACCTTCCCGGTGTGACATCGCGATGCGCAGCGTCGAGGAACATCAGCGTGTCATCGCCGGGCTGGTCTCAGCACGACCTGGAACCGAGGTTCCGCTGACCGACGCCGAGGGGCTGGTGCTGGCCGGTGACGTTCTGGCCCCGCTGTCGCTGCCGGTTTTCGACAACTCCGCGATGGACGGTTATGCGGTCCGGACCGAGGACGTCAGTGCCGCGCCGGTGACGTTGCCGGTCGCCGAGGACATTCCGGCCGGACGCACCGACACGCTGACACTGGCCGCGGGGACCGCGCATCGGATCATGACCGGCGCGCCCGTTCCGGCCGGGGCCGACGCAGTGGTGCCGGTGGAGGCCACCGACGCGGGGGTCGCGGTGGTGCAGATCCGATCGGCCGCCACGCCGGGTCAGCACATCCGCCGGGCGGGCGAGGATGTCACCGCGGGGACGACGGTGCTGCGCGCCGGGCAACTGATCAGTCCGGCGGCACTCGGCCTGGTCGCGGCGCTCGGCGTCGACCGACTCACGGTCGTTCCCCGCCAGCGGGTGCTGGTGATTTCGACCGGCTCGGAACTCGTCGCCCCCGGGACCCCGCTGCAACCCGGCCAGATCTACGAGTCCAACGCGGTGATGCTCGCCGCGGCGGTGCGCGAGGCGGGCGCCCAAGTGGCCGGCGTCGCGACCTGCGGCGACGAGGTCGGGCAGTTCCGCGCGGTGCTCGACGAATACGCCGGACGCGCGGACGTGGTGTTGACCTCCGGCGGGGTCAGCGCCGGCGCCTACGAGGTGGTCAAGGACGCGTTCACGGGTCCGGGAGGAGGCGTCGAGTTCGTCAAGGTCGCCATGCAGCCCGGTATGCCGCAAGGCGCGGGCACCCTTCCCGACGGCCGCGGCATCATCACCCTGCCGGGCAACCCGGTCAGCGCACTGGTGTCCTTCGAGGTGTTCATCCGGCCCGCCCTGCGCACCGCGATGGGGCTTCCCCCGCACCGGCCGAGGCGCACCGCTGTCCTGGCCGAGTCGCTGACCTCCCCCGCCGGCAAGCGGCAGTTCCGCCGCGGTGTCTATGACCACGACAGCGGGACCGTCACCAGTTACGGACCGCCGGCCTCCCATCACCTGCGCTGGCTGGCCTCGGCCAACTGTCTGCTCGACATCGACGAGGACGTCACCGGGATCGCATCGGGTGAGCAGATCCGGATATGGGACTTGACCACTGAGAAAGCAGCGGCGCACTAGACTCACGCCGATGGCCAGACGCCCTGACGACACCCTGCAGTCCGGCCCGCAGCGGTTGGCCGCCCTCGTGCGGTCATCGGTACCGCCGGTCCACAGCGCGGGTTACCCCTTCATCGCGGCCGGACTCGCCCTCGCGGCGGTGGGCCGCAACCACCCATGGATCAGAGGGGTCGGCCTGGCGGCGGCCGGCGCCAATGCCGGCTTCTTCAGGCACCCACCGCGAACACCGCCCTCCAGGCCCGGTCTGGTGGTCTCCCCCGCTGACGGTCTGGTGTGCCTGATCGAGACGGCCGCGCCGCCCGCCGAACTCGGGATCGGCGCCGAACCGGTGCCCCGGATCAGCATTTTCCTGTCGCTGTTCGATGCCCACGTGCAGCGGATTCCGGTCGGCGGTGAGGTGCTCGCCGTTGTCCATCGGCCCGGCCGCTTCCATTCCGCCGAACTGGCGGCGGCCAGTGAGGACAATGAGCGCAACAGCGTGTTGATCCGAACGCCGGAAGGACATCAAGTGGTGGTCGTACAGATCGCCGGGCTGATCGCGCGTCGTATCGTCTGCGACCTGCACGCCGGCGACTCGGTGGACATCGGTGACACCTACGGATTGATCCGGTACGGGTCGCGGCTGGACACCTACCTGCCGACCGGGTCGGAGATCATCATCGAACCCGGGCAGCGGGCACTGGCCGGCGAGACGCTTCTGGCGCGGTTGCCGTGATCAAGCCGCAGCCGAAGACCAACGCGGTGCGCATGCTGCCGAGTGCGATGACCGTGCTCGCGATCTGCCTCGGCATGACGTCGGTGAAGTTCGCCCTCGATGGCCGACCCACCGAAGCGATGGCGCTGCTGGCCGCCGCCGCGATTCTCGATGCACTCGACGGTCGCGTCGCGCGGGTGCTCAATGCCACCTCGCGGATGGGCGAGGAAATCGACTCGCTGGCCGACGCGGTGAACTTCGGGGTGGCGCCGGCGTTCATCGTGTACGCAACGCTGTTGTCGCACAACCGCGTCGGCTGGATCGTGGTGCTGCTGTACACCGTGTGCATCGTGCTGCGACTGGCCCGCTTCAACTCGGTGCTGGGCGCGGATCTGCCGGCCTACACCAAGGACTATTTCGTCGGCATGCCGGCGCCGGCCGGCGCCATCGGCGCGATCGGTCCGCTGGCCGCGAAGATGCAATGGCCCGGGCCGTGGTGGTCGACGCAGACCGCCGAAACCGTCGTGATCATCTGGATTGTGGGTGTCTCGCTGCTGGTGGTCAGCCGGATCCCGATGCGCAAGATCCACACCTTCAAGGTCTCGCAGAACATGATGGCGCCGCTGCTGGCGCTGTTCGCCATCGTGGCCGCGGCCGCGTTCGTGTTCCCCTACCTGTTGATCCTGGCGATCATCGCGGCGTACGTGATCCACATGCCCTTCGCCGTGCGCAGCCAGCGCTGGGCCGCAGCTCACCCGGAGACGTGGGACGCCAGTTCGCGCCAGCGCCGTGCGGCCCGCCGCGCCACCCGCCGCGCCCAGCACCCCCATCGCCGCTCGACGGCGCGGCTGGGGCTACGCAAGCCAGGAGGCTGATCAGTGACCGAGGTGATGTCCGATCGCAAGGGTCCGTCCTCAAGCCTCACCCTGACGGCCCGGCTCAACACCGCGGCGCTGGACTCCCGCCGCGGCGTGGTCCGGCTGCACCCGGAGGCCATCGCCGCGCTGGGGATCCGCGAGTGGGATGCGGTGTCACTCATGGGTTCCCGCGCCACCGCAGCCGTGGTCGGGATCGCCCCGCCGGGAACGCCGACGGGAACCGCCCTACTCGACGACGTGACGCTGTCCAACGCGGGACTTCGCGAGGACGCCACCGTTGTGGTGTCGCCGGTGACCGTTTACGGGGCCCGGTCGGTGACGCTGAGCGGATCGGCACTGGCCACCCGGTCGGTAACCTCGGCCAACCTCCGGCAGGCCCTGTTGGGCAAGGTGCTGACCGTCGGCGATACCGTCTCGCTGCTGCCCCGCGATCTGGGCCCGGGCACCTCGAGCTCACAGGCCGCCGCCGCGCTGGCGACCTCGGTGGGCATCACGTGGACCTCGGAGCTGCTGACCGTCACCAGCACCGATCCGGCCGGACCCGTTTCGGTGCAACCGAATTCATCGGTCACCTGGGGCGGCGGGGAAGGTGTGGCCCGGGCGGCCGCCACCGGTTCCACGGCCGCGGTCAGTCAGCCCACGCAATGGCCGGAGGAGCCGCCGATCAGCATCGACGACCTCAAGGGCCAGCATGTGCAGGCGGGGCGCCTGACCGAATGGCTCAAGCTGGCTCTCGACGAGCCCGCGCTGCTGGAAAAGCTCGGCGCCAAGCCGAATCTGGGTGTGCTGATCACCGGACCCGCCGGGGTCGGCAAGGCACGCCTGGTCCGCGCGGTCTGCGCCAACCGGCGTCTGGTGCGCCTCGACGGACCGGACACCGGGGCACTGGCCGCCAACGAACGCCAGCAGGCCGTCGCCCGAGCCGTCGCCGACGTCATCAACGGCGGCGGCGTGCTGCTTGTCACCGATATCGACGCACTGCTGCCTGACCCGCCGGAACCCGTGGCCACGATGATCCTCGGCGAACTGCGTAAGGCGGTCGCAACGCCGGGTGTCGCCCTGGTGGCGACCTCCCAGGCGCCGGACGTGGTGGACCCACGACTTCGGGCACCGGATCTGTGCGACCGCGAACTCGGAGTGAGCCTGCCCGATGGCGCCACCCGCAAGGCACTCTTGGAGGTTCTGCTTCGCGATGTTCCCGCAAAGGATCTCAAGCTTGACGAAATCGCCGACCGGACACCGGGGTTCGTCCGCGCAGACCTGGCGGCGCTGATCCGCGAGGCCGCCCTGCGGGCCGCCGCCCGAGCCAGCGACGACGGCCAGGCGCCGGTGCTGACCCAGGAGGATCTGACCGGCGCACTCAGCGTCATCCGGCCGCTGTCCCGTTCCAACACCGAGGAACTCTCGGTGGGCTCGATCACTCTCGAGGACGTCGGCGACATGGTGGCGACCAAGCAGGCCCTCACCGAGGCTGTGCTGTGGCCGCTTCAGCATCCGGACACCTTCGCCCGTCTCGGTGTGGAGCCGCCGCGCGGCGTGCTGCTCTACGGACCTCCCGGCGTGGGCAAGACGTTCGTGGTCCGTGCGCTGGCCAGCTCCGGGCGGCTCAGCGTGCATGCCGTCAAGGGCGCTGAACTGATGGACAAGTGGGTGGGGTCATCCGAGAAGGCGGTGCGCGAACTGTTCCGCCGGGCAAGGGATTCGGCCCCCTCGCTGATCTTCCTCGACGAGATCGACGCACTCGCCCCGCGGCGCGGCCAGAGCTTCGATTCGGGTGTCACCGACCGGGTGGTGGCCGCGCTGCTGACCGAACTGGACGGTATCGAGCCGCTGCGCGACGTGGTGGTGCTCGGCGCAACCAACCGTCCGGAGTTGATCGATCCGGCCCTGCTGCGGCCAGGACGGTTGGAACGGCTCGTGTTCGTGGAGCCGCCGGACGCCGAGGCGCGCTTCGAGATCCTCAAGACCGCATCCAAGTCGGTGCCGTTGAGCAAGGAGGTCGACCTCAAGGATCTGGCCGCGGACCTCGACGGGTACAGCGCCGCGGACTGCGTGGCACTGCTGCGCGAGGCGGCGCTGACGGCGATGCGCCGTTCGATCGACGCCGCCGACGTCACCGCGGAGGATCTGGCGAAGGCCCGCGAAGCCGTGCGCCCGTCGCTGGACCCCGCGCAGATCGAGTCGCTGCGCGACTTCGCGGCCGACCGCTGACCGATGGGCCGCACCGACAACGACACGTGGGACATCACCGAGGGTGTGGGCGCGACCGCGCTGAGCGTGGCGAGGGCCCGCGCCGCTGAATCCCACAGCGCGTCAGCGCTGTTCACCGACCCGTACGCCGACTATTTCGTGGCGGCGGCCGTGCGGGCGGGGTGGCAGCCGCCGCTTGCCGCCGAGACACTGGCCGGGTTCAGCACCGACCCGTCCGTGACGCGGCGGATGCAGACCATGGCCGCCTACATCGCCGCCCGCACCCGCCATTTCGACGAGTTCTGCACCGCGGCCGGCGCCAACGGCCTCGATCAGGTCGTCATCCTGGCCGCCGGGCTGGACACCCGGGCCTGGCGACTCCCGTGGGTCAGCGGCACGGTGGTCTTCGAACTCGATCAGCCCAAGGTGCTGGAGTTCAAAGCGGCGGTCCTCGCGGAGCATGATGCCCGGCCGACCGCACGTTACGTACCAGTGCCGGTCGATCTGCGTCAAGACTGGCCGGAAGTATTGCGCACCAACGGTTTTGACCCGACGGTCCGCACCGCCTGGCTCGCCGAGGGCCTGCTGCCCTATCTGTCGTCGGCTGACCAGGATCGGTTGTTCACCCGCATCGACCGGCTCAGTGCCGCGTCGAGCAGGCTGGCCGTGGAGGCGTTCGGGCCGGAGTTTTTCGATCCGGCAAATCTGGCGCGGCGGCGGGCACGGATACAGCAGGTACGCGATGCCGCCACCGCCGAAGGCGTGACGGTCCCCGATATCGAGGCGCTGTGGTACCTCGAACCCCGCGCGGATGTGGGCGCGTGCTTACGGGACCGGGGCTGGGAGGTCGACGCCGTCGGATCGGAGGAGTTGATGGAGCGCCATCAACGGCCGGCACCGGAGGGCACTGAGGACATCACCCCGCAGAGCCTGTTCGTCACGGCTGTGAAGGGCTGATCTACTCCTCGTCGGCCAGTTGGAATTCCACCATCGCCATGACGGTTTCGACCGCGTCGGTCAGCACGTCGACCCGCGCGGCCAGCGTCGGCGCGGCCAGCAGCGCGTAGCGGTCGGCCTGTCCCATCGGGACCCGGGCAGCCAGCGCGTAGAGGTGACGCGCCGGGTCATCGGCGGTCTCGGGATCCACCGCCAGCGTCCCCGGGCCGCAGCTGCAGGCCGCGCGCCTGGGCCACCCGCTCGTACAGCGCCAGGATCCGGTCGACGACGACGCCGATCTGCTCCGGGCCGACCGGCGGACCCGGCTCGTCGGGCCAGGGTTCGACGACCGCGCGGGGGTAGGGATCATCCGGCAGCCACTGCGTCACCCGGATCCGCTCACCCACCGTCGCGAGGAGTTCGTACTGATCCTCTCCGGTCTCGACCCATTCGTGGATACGGGCTAGCGCACCGACGTCGCTGCGGTCATCGCCGCCGCCGACCTCCAAGCCCCGGCTGATCAGGACGACGCCGAAGACGGGTTCGTCGGCGGCCAGGCAGTCCTGGACCAGGCGGGCGTAGCGGGGCTCGAAGATACGCAACGGCAGCGTGTCGCCCGGCAGTTGCGCGGACTGCAACGGGAACATCGGGACGGCGCTCACCTCATACCGCCGGTGACGACGTCCTTCACCGGCGCGCTGGGATCGACGAAGTTGCACAGCGCTGCCGCCACGCCGACCCACAGGTCGGGGTTGGCCCCAACGATCTTGTTGCCGTCCTCCCCGATCGCCGCGATCACATCGCCCTGCTCGGCCTCGGTCATGCCCACATAGTCGCGGCAGGTGGTGTTGAGCAGCGCCGCGACGCCGGCTTGACCGGGAGTGGCCATCGGGGTTCCTTCGATCGCCCGGCTGCAACCGCCCACCGCGATCACTGTGGCGGCCAGCAGCGCCGCAGTTGTCATGAGTCGCATGGGATCTCCTTCTACAGGTCCAATTCGCCGACGAGAGCGTCGACTACGGCGCGGAGATCTCCGTCGTGCTCATCGGCTACCCGGCGCTGACGTTGATATGAGGCGCCCAGGCGCGGAATCTCGGCGACCGCCGCCAATTCGTCTGCGCAGTGCAATGATTCGGCCACCGGCGCAAGCCTGGTCAGCAGGTCGTCGAGATCCTCGGTCACCAGCCGTTCGTTGCTGTCGGCGTCGAGAATGATGATCGCATCCAGCCCGTACCGGGCGGCCCGCCACTTGTTCTCCTGCACGTGCCAGGGCGGCATCACCGGCAACTGCTCCCCCGCCTCCAGGCGCCGGTCCAGGTCGACGATCAGGCAGTGGGTCAATGCAACCAGCGCCGACAGTTCGCGCAGGTTGGAAACGCCGTCGAAGACCCGCACCTCGACAGTCCCCAGATGGGGCGACGGCCTGATATCCCAGCGGACTTCGTTGATGTGGTCGATGATGCCAGTGGTCTTCTGGTCGTGCACGAACCGCTCGAACTGCCGCCACGTCTCGAACTGGAACGGCAACCCCGCCGTCGGCAGCTGCTGGAACATCATCGCCCGGTTGCTGGCGTATCCGGTGTCCTCACCAGCCCAGAACGGCGAGGACGCCGACAGTGCCAGCAGGTGTGGGTAGTGGTTGAGCAATGAGGAGATGATCGGCATCACCTTGTGGGCCGAGGAGACACCGACGTGCACATGCACTCCCCAGATCAGCATCTGCCGGCCCCACCATTGGGTGCGCTTGATCAGTTCGGCATAGCGCGGTGCGTCGGTGAGCTTTTGAGCCGACCACCGGGCGAACGGATGCGTGCCGGCGCAGAACAATTCCATTCCGCGTTCACGGACCACCTCACTGGTGGAACGGAGCGTCGCGCGCAGGTCACCCATCGCCTCATCGACGGTGTCACAGATTCCGGTGACGACTTCGACGGTGTTGCGCAGTAATTCCTTGTGCACGTGCGGGGTCTCGCCGATGTCGGCGATCACCGCCGCGGCCTCGTTGCTCAGATCGCGGGTACGGGCGTCGACGAGGGCGAACTCCCACTCGACGCCGAGAGTGGGCCGAGGGGAGCCGGCGAAGTCGATACGAGCGGCACCGGCCCGACCGGTACGCGGCTCAGCCGGCGCTGATGACACCGCAGGCGACCCGCTTGCCTCCGTCGCCGGTGGCAAGCGTCGTTTCGTCCGGCGGCGGCGAGCCGTCGTCCTGCTGGTAACGGTCGGCCGGGATGTTGGCCAGGTTGTCGGAACCGGCATGGATGATGATGGCCGTACCGTCCCCACTGACGAGATCGGCCTTGTCAAAGGCGTTGGTGGTGGTCACCAGCATGGCGGTCCCGTCCCCGCGAACCTGCAGTGGCGCGAGGTCGCCGGCGTGGTTGGGATGGCCGCCCTGCCCGCCGCCCTGATAGTGGCCGCCGGCGGACAGGAAGTCGCCGGGTGCGCCCCCGGTGGGCGCCACCGAGTTCGCCTCGCATTTGCCCACGTCGTGAACGTGCAAGCCGTGGAAGCCCGGGGTCAGCTTGCCCGGTGCGGTGGTCTGCACGGTGACGGTGGCGAACGCGCCGTCGTCTCTGAACTCGATGGTGGCCGCTGCCACCTGGCTGCCGTCCGGGGCGTTGATCACCGCATTGAGGGTGTCGGCGGGAGCGGCGGGCCGGGCGCGGCGGGCGGCATCGCGCCGGTATGCGTCATGCCGCCGTGGTCCTCCATGGAGGGTGGAGCCGGGGAGCCGGTCCAGACCGGCGGAGTCGTGCCCGGCGTGGTGGCGACTGGTTCGTTCGGTGCGCAGGCGCTCAGCAGCGCGACCGGGGCGGCAAACAGCAGGACGGCGGACCTGGTGAAAACGACTGGCGGCACCATGGCGCTGAGCCTATCCCGTCACCAACACAATCACGCCCGGTGGTTGCTCGGCGATGTCGGGAATTCTGGGGGCGACTGGCGCTTGGAGCACTATGCCGACCGCGTCGGCGGCGGCCTGCTCACCCTCCGCGGGACCGAAGTACACCGTCGTGACGGGAACATCGGCGGCGACGACGGTGGCCGACTCGGTGACGTTCCAGCCGGCTTCGCGGAGCCGGTCGGAGGTCCGGTTGGCGGCGTCGACGTCGTCGACGACGCTGTAGACCCGAACGTCGGCCTTGGGGGCCGGCGGATTGGTCGTGGTGGTCGTGGTCGTCACGGTCAGCGCCGAGGTGTCCTCGGAGGTGTCGCCACTGGAGCTCATCGCCTGGAATCCGACGAGCAGGAAGATGACACCGAGGAACAACAGCACCATCACCATGGCGCGCAGTGGCAGACCGGATGAGTCGGGAACGCGCTCGTTCATTGGGCTTACTGTAACCAGGGCCGGAGCGGTCCGGCCTCGTGGTCACCGATCAGGGGACCTCGAAGCCGAGCCGGCGGGCCGCACGGGCCTTCTGCCTGCTGGCCCGGAGCCGACGCAGTCGCTTGACGAGCATCGGGTCGGCGGCGAGCGCTTCCGGCCGGTCGACCAGTGCGTTGAGAACCTGGTAGTAGCGGGTGGCCGACATCGAGAAGAGTTCCTTGATGGCATCTTCCTTGGCGCCGGCGTACTTCCACCACTGCCGTTCGAAGGCCAGGATGTCGTACTCGCGGCGGCTCAACCCGTCAGGTAGTTCGGCATCGTCAATTGCCCGTTCGGCACGTGCCGTAGCGCCGTCCATTCGATCCGTGGGCCCTTTCAACGAGTCCTAATGACATCCCTGTGGTTCGAGGTCATTCAATCACGTCCCCGTTGATTGGGACGGCAGCGAACCCCGCGCGTCGGATCACTTTAAGCTTGCCGATCATGGCGGTCCGACCCATCGTGATCCTCGGCGATCCCGTTCTGCACACCCCGACCACCCCGGTCCCTGTCGGACCCGACGGCTCGTTGCCGCCGGATCTGGGCGAGCTCATCACCGACATGTACCAAACCATGGACGCCGCAAACGGAGTCGGGTTGGCGGCCAACCAGATCGGCGTGGGGTTGCGGGTGTTCGTCTACGACTGCGCCGACGAGCGCGGCCGGGCCACCCGCCGCAGAGGGGTGGTGATCAACCCGGTGCTGGAAACCTCCGAGATCCCCGAGACCATGCCCGACCCGGAGACCGACGACGAGGGCTGCCTGTCGGTACCGGGCGAATCGTTTCCCTGTGGGCGGGCGGACTGGGCCCGGGTCACCGGCCTGGACGCCGACGGCAATCCGGTGACGCTGGAGGGCACCGGCCTGTTCGCCCGGATGCTGCAGCACGAGACCGGCCACCTGGACGGCTACCTCTACGTCGACAAGTTGGTGGGCCGCCATGCCCGGGCAGCCAAGAAGACCGCCAAGAAGAACGGCTGGGGCGTTGCCGGCCTGTCGTGGATGCCCGGCGAGGTTCCCGACCCCTTCGGCCACTAGATCGCCGTGCCCGAGCCATCCTCGCCGCAGCCTTCCGCATCGTCGTCAAGACACCGATTGCGGTTGGGCACCTGGAACGTGAATTCGATTCGGGCACGGGCGGATCGGGTGGTCGACTGGATGCAGCGAGCCGAAGTCGACGTGCTGGCGATGCAGGAGACCAAGTGTGCCGACGATCAGTTCCCGACGATGACGTTCCTGGGCGCGGGCTATGAGGTGGTGCACTGCGGCCACAACCAGTGGAACGGCGTCGCGATCGCATCGCGGGTGGGGTTCGACGACGTCACGGTCGGATTCGACGGCCAGCCGGCGTGGAGCGGAAAGGACGAGGCGCGGGCTATCGGTGCGACCTGCGCCGGGGTCCGGGTGTGGAGCCTCTATGTCCCCAACGGCCGGACCGTCTCCGACCCGCACTACCGTTACAAGCTCGATTGGCTTGCCGCACTGCGGGATACCGCGCAACACTGGCTCGCCGGCGATCCGCAGGCGCAGATCGCTCTGACCGGCGACTGGAACATCGCACCCCGCGACGAGGACGTCTGGGATCCGGCGGTGTTCCGCGACAGCACTCATGTCACCGAACCGGAGCGGACGGCCTTCGCGGCGATCGAGCAGTCCTACGCCGACGTGGTGCGGCCGTTCGCGCCCGGACCGGGCACCTACACCTACTGGGACTACACCCAGTTGCGGTTCCCGCGGCGCGAGGGCATGCGGATCGACTTCATCCTGGCATCACCGGCGTTGGCGCAGCGGGTGGTGCACGCCGGGATCGACCGTGACGAACGCAAGACCGGCAAGAACCGGATCGGTTCGCCCAGTGACCACGCCCCGGTGTTCGCCGACGTGGGTAACGACGTCGAGTGAGGAAGCCGGCAGACGTTGTGCGAGTGGAGGGCTGCGTGACTCCTCACTCAACGCGCCGAGGGCTCGCTGACCTTCACCAGCATTTTGCCGATGTTGGCCCCGGTGAACAGGCCGTTGAGGGCGTCCACGCAGGAATCCAGCCCCTCGAAGACGGTCTCCCGGTGGATCAGCAGGCCCTCGCGACCCCAGCGCCGCAGATCGGCGAATGCCTCGTCGAAGCGGTCCCACATCTGAAGCGCGTTGAAGCCCTGCATCGTTGCGCTCCTCGATAGCAGGTTGACGTAGTTCGACGGTCCGGGATGCTCTCCGGTGAGGTAACTGGAGATCACCCCGCACAGCACCACCCGGGCCTTCGGCGCCAAGCGGCCCAGCACCGCGTTGAGGATGTCGCCGCCGACGTTGTCGTAGTAGACGTCGACGCCTTTGGGGCAGTGCTGCTTGAGAGCGGTCGGCACGTCGTCGTTCTTGTAGTCGATGCATGCGTCGAAACCGAAGTCCTCCACGACCGCCCGGCATTTCTGCGGGCCGCCGGCGATGCCGACCACGCGGGCACCCGCGATCTTCGCGACCTGACCGGCGATCGACCCGGTGGCCCCGGCGGCGGCGGACACCACCACGGTCTCTCCCGGCTGCGGACGGCCGACCTCCATCATTCCGAAGTAGGCGGTGGCGCCGCCGGATCCGTAGACACTCATGATGGCCCGCTGATCGCTCTCCCCGGGGATCGGCGTGCTGAAGATGTCGTCGCGGATGATCGCGTACTCCTGGAACCCCGTGAGAGTGGTGACGATATCGCCGACCTGGTATGCCGCACAACGGGTTTCCACTACCTCGCCGACCCCGGCCGCGCGGATCACCTCACCGATGCCGACCGGCGGCAGGTAGCCGGGCCGGTCGTCGAGCCAGGTGCGCACAGCGGCATCCAGACCGATGTATGTGGTCCGCAACAGCGCCTCACCCTCGCCGGGTCGGGGGGCCGGGGCGGCGACGAGTTCGGTGTCGCCAGGGGCGACCAGACCGTGTGGGCGGCGGCGCAGGACGATCTGGCGGTTGGTCAGCACACCCGCGAAATTACCCGCACCCTGCGAGCGTCGCGTCGGTGCGACACCCGACCCCGACGATCGGCGAGTGGCGGCCCTATCATGAACCGGGCCGGCGTAGGGGGTGAGCAGTGCGGACGTTTCTGCCCCTGGCGCCGCCGCGCCGGACTCCGGTGCGAGTGCTCACCATCGCCGGTTCCGACTCCGGTGGTGGCGCCGGCCTGCAGGCGGACCTGCGCACATTCGCGCTACTGGGCGTGCACCCACTGGTCGCGGTGACGACGGTGACGGTCCAGAACTCGCTGGGCGTCAAGGCTTTTCACGAAATCCCACCGGACGTCATCGCCGGGCAGATCGAGGCGGTGGCCACTGACATCGGCGTGCAGGCCGCCAAGACCGGCATGCTGGCGTCCTCGGAGATCATCGAGACGGTGGCCGACAGCTGGCGCGGCCTGGGTCTGGCGGGCAGCACGCCGTTCGTCGTCGACCCGGTCTGCGCGTCCATGCACGGCGACCCACTGCTGCAGGCGAGCGCCATAGACACTCTGCGTACGGTGCTGTTCCCGCTGGCCAGCCTGGTCACCCCCAACCTCGACGAGGTGCGCCTGCTGCTGGGCATCGACGTCATCGACTCGGAATCACAGCGCGACGCCGCCAGGGCGCTGCACGATCTGGGCCCCCAGTGGGCCCTGGTGAAGGGCGGCCATCTGCGGGGGTCGCCGGACAGCCCCGATCTGTTGTACGACGGCAAGGACTTCCACACCTTCGACGCCCCGCGGGTAAAGACCGCCGATGATCACGGCGCCGGCGACACCCTGGCCGCAGCGATCGCGTGCGCACTGGCACAGGGCTATGCGATGCCGGACGCGGTGGCGTTCGGCAAGTCCTGGGTGACCGAGTGCCTGCGAGCCGCCTACCCCCTCGGTGCCGGGCACGGCCCGGTGTCGGCGCTGTTCCGGTTGCAGGCATGAACGCCTCGGCCCTCGACGACATCGCCGGCGTCGCGCACGAACCCGCCGGCACACCCGAGGGCGTGGTGATGCTCACCCACGGTGCGGGCGGCAGCCGGGACTCCGCGATGCTGGCCGCCCTCTGCGAGGAATGGGCCCGGCGGGGCTGGCTGGCCGTCCGCTACAACCTGCCCTACCGCCGTCGCCGGCCCAAGGGGCCGCCGTCGGGCTCCTCGGCCGCCGACCTGTCCGGAATCGCCGAAGCACTGGCGACGGCTCGCGCGCTCGGGACCGGACCGGTGATCGCCGGCGGCCATTCCTACGGGGGTCGGCTCACCTCGATGGTGGTGGCCGGACAGCCCGGCATCGCCGACGAACTGACCCTCTTCTCCTATCCGCTGCACCCGCCCGGCAAGCCCGATCGGCTGCGCACCGAACACTTCGGCTCGATCACCGTCCCGAGCGTCTTCACCCACGGCGGCTCGGACCCGTTCGGATCCCTCGACGAGTTGCGGGCCGCCGTCGCGCTGATCCCGGCACCCACGACAATCGTCGAGGTCAGCGGCGCGCGCCATGACTTGGGGAGCAAAGCCCTCGATGTTCCGGCGCTCGCTGTCGAAGCCGCGCTGGTGCTCAGTTCGCGGCACTGACTCCGGTACCGTCGGTCGAATGACCGAGCACAAATACGACGTCGTCATCGTCGGAGCCGGCTTCGGCGGGATCGGCGCGGGCGTGCAACTCAAGCGGCTCGGCTTCGAGAACTTCGTGCTCCTCGACCGTCAGGACGATCTGGGCGGTACCTGGTACGTCAACCACTACCCCGGGCTGGCCTGCGACGTCCCGACCACTACCTACTCGTACTTCTTCGAGCCGAACCCGAACTGGACGCGGCTGTTCTCCACCGGCACCGAGATCAAGCGGTACGCCGACCACGTCGCCGACAAGTACGACATCCGCCGCCACATCAGGTTCAACTCCACGGTCGAGGGGGCGCGCTGGGACGAGGAGGCGAAACTGTGGCTGGTGACGCTGGCCGACGGCCAGACGTTGCGCACCCGGTTCCTCATCACCGCCACCGGTTTCCTGTCCCAGCCGCACACCCCGGACATCCCGGGCATCCACACCTTCGAGGGCAAGGTCATCCACACCACCGCGTGGGACGACGCCTACAACCCGACCGGCAAGCGGATCGGCCTGATCGGGACCGGCGCCACCGCCGTGCAGTTGATTCCGGAACTGGCCAAGAAGGCCGGTGACCTGACGGTCTACCAGCGCACCGCGATCTTCGTGGTGCCCAAACTCGACTTCGCCTATCCGGAATGGGTGCGGCATCTGTTCGCCCGGGTGCCGCTGACCCAGCGCGCGGTCCGCGGAGTCACCGACGTCATCTACGGGTTCTTCAACTACGTCGTGCTGCACTTCCGCCAGACATTGTTCAAAAGACTCGGGATCGGGGCGGCCGACGTTTCCAAGATGTACCGCTTCGCCGTCATCCGCGATAAGGAACTGCGCCGCAAGCTGACCCCGACCTACGACTTCGGCTGTAAGCGGCCGACGTTCTCCAACAGTTACTACCGCACGTTCACCAAGCCGAACGTTCACCTGCAGTCCACCGGTATCGAGCGCATTGAGCCGCACGCGATCGTGGCCAACGACGGCACCCGTACCGAGATCGACACCCTGGTTCTGGCAACGGGTTTCGACTTGTGGGAGGCCAACATCCCCGCCATCGAGATCATCGGTCGCGGCGGACGCAATCTCGGAAAATGGTGGCGGGAGAACAGGTTCCAGGCCTACCAGGGCGTGTCGGTTCCGCACTTCCCCAACTATCTGAGCCTGGCCAGCCCGTATGCGTTCATCGGGTTGAACTACTTCAACACGATGGAGTACCAGATGCGGCTGATGGATCGGGTGTTCGGCGAACTGAAGCGCCGCGGTGCGGAGACCTTCGAAATCACCGAAGATGCCAACGCGCGGTTCCTCGACACGCAGATCGAACGGGTCGGGGACACGGTGTTCACCAACGGGCGCTGCGCGGATGCCCGGTCCTATTATTTCAACCCGCACGGTGAGGCCACGCTGCTGCGGCCGTCGACGGCCCGGTCGGCGATCCGCGAAGCGTCCGAGTTCCCCTTGAGCGACTACACCTTCGCCTAGTGTTGCAGGTCTGGACGCGTCGTCGAAAGGACCTGGACTATGTCGGCAAAGATTCCCGCAACGGGTGCGGCACTGGCCGCGATGGGCCTGTCCCATTTCGCGAAACCCGAAGTGTTCGAGAAGATCACCGCGCCGGCGTTCCCGCAGAACACCCGCCGGCACGTCTATGTCAATGGCACGATCGAGACGGCACTCGGCGTGGGCATGGTGGTTCCGCAGACCCGTAAATTCGCGCTGGCCGGCAGTGTCGCCTACGTGGGCTACCTGATTTTCGGGGCGGTACACAGCCGGCGCAGTTGACCAGGCTGCAACGCCGGTTGGGTACCGGCGACGCCATGGTGATCGGACTCGGCTCGATGATCGGCGCCGGGGTGTTCGTGGTTTTCGGCCCGGCCGCCGCGGCGGCCGGTTCCGGTCTGCTGATAGGCCTGGCCATCGCCGCGGTCGTCGCCTACTGCAACGCGACGTCATCGGCCAGGCTGGCCGCGGTCTACCCGCTGTCTGGCGGTACCTACGTCTACGGCCGAGAACGGCTCGGCCAGTTCTGGGGTTACCTCGCGGGCTGGAGTTTCGTGGTCGGCAAGACCGCGTCCTGCGCGGCGATGGCCCTGACCGTCGGGGTGTACCTCTGGCCGGACCGCGCCCATGCCGTGGCGGTGGCGGCCGTGGTCGCCCTGACAGCGGTGAACTATCGCGGGGTTCGGAAGTCGGCGTTGCTCACCCGGGTGATCGTGGCCGGCGTCCTGGCCGTGCTGGCCGGGGTGGTCGCCGTGGTGGTCGCCAGCGGCCGGGCCGATCCGTCGTCGATCGTCCTCGGCGGTGACGTCCATGGAGTGCTGCAGTCGGCGGGCCTGTTGTTCTTCGCCTTTGCCGGGTATGCCCGCATCGCGACTCTCGGGGAGGAGGTGCGCGATCCCGCACACACCATTCCGCGGGCGATCCGGTGGTCGCTGGCCATCGCACTGGCGGTGTATCTGATCGTGGCGGTCACCGTGCTGTCGGTGCTCGGCGGGAGCCTGGCCGGATCGGCAGCACCCCTGGCCGACGCGGTTGCCGCCGCCGGCGCCGCCGGGTTCGAACCCGTCGTCCGGGTCGGTGCCGCGACGGCTGCGTTGGGTTCGCTGCTGTCGCTGATCCTGGGAGTTTCGCGCACCGGCCTGGCGATGGCCCGCGACGGGCACCTGCCGTCGGTCCTGGCCGCGGTGCATCCGCGGTTCGGCGTACCGCATCGGGCGGAGGTGGCGGTCGGCGTCCTCGTCGCAGTGCTGGCCGCGGTGGCCGATGTCCGCGCGGCGATAGCCTTTTCGTCGTTCGCGGTACTGGTGTACTACGCGATCGCCAACGCGTCGGCGTGGACGCTGAGCCGGTCACCTGAGAGCAGGATCGTTCCGGGGCTGGGATTGGCCGGGTGCCTGGTTCTGGCGCTCACCCTGCCGCCCGGCGCAGCGGTCACCGGCGTGGCGGTGGTGTCACTCGGCGCGGTGATCTGGGCGATTCAGCGATTGCGGTAGGCCTCCACCGCGGTGGGCAGCGTCGGGTAGATGTTCTCCACGCCGATTTCGTCGAGTTGGCCGCCGACTTTGAGCGCAGTCAGCGTCTCGCTCTTCACCCGCGCCATCCCGAAGTAGATGCCCCGCGCAGACAGTTCCTTTCGCAGGCTGGCGAGCGCGTCGATCGCGGTGAGATCCATCTCCGAGTTGGCCTCGGCGTTGAGGATGAACCACTCCACCGGGTCGGGGTTCTCGTCGACCGACTTGAGCGCACGGGCGGCGAAGTTCTCGGCGTTGGCGAAGAACAGCGGAGCGTCGTAGCGGTACACCAGCAGCCCGGGCTCCAACGTCGCTTCCCTGTAGTCGTCGATATCGTGCATGCCGGCCATCCCCGGCACGAAACCCTGCACGGCGTCGTGCGGACGGGCCACCCGCCGCAGCAGGTTGAGGATCGAGATCCCGACCGCCGCGATCACGCCGTACAGCACGCCGAGCAGCAGCACCGCGATGAAGGTGAGAATGGCCAGCACGAATTCACTACTCAGCCCGGCGTCCCGCCGGAACCGGAACAGGCGCTTGAACTCCGGAATGTCGACCAGACGAAGACCGGCATAGACCACCAACGCACCCAGAGCCGCCTTGGGGAACTGGGCCAGCAACCCGGTCGCGGTCAGCAGGATGATCACCACGCCGACCAGGGCCACCAATGAGTACAGCTGGGTGCGCGCCCCGATCAGGAACCCCAGCGCGGTGCGGCTTGCGCTGGAACTGACCGGGAAGCCCTGCGTCATTGCGGCGCCGATGTTGTAGACCCCCATCGCGCGCAGTTCGGCGTTGCCGTCGATCTTGCTGCCGTCCTTCATCGCGAACGATCGAGCCGTCGCGATGGTGTCGGCGAATCCGACGATGGTGATGCCGACGGCGACGGCCGCCAGGTTGTTGAGGTCCTCGGCGTGCATCTCGATGTGCGTGAGACTGAACGGGGGCAGACCGCCCGGGATCTCGCCGATCGTCTTGATGCCGTACTTCTCCAAGCCGAACACCGAGACCGCGGCGGTGGCCAGCAGCACCGCGAACAGCGGACCGGGCAACTTGGGGATCAGTTTGGCGAAAATGAGCAGCACCGCGAGCACCGCCATGGAGAACATGAGGGTGGGGTTGTGGATCTGATCCCGCACCGACCACAGCGACCTGATTTCGCCGATGACCTCGTCGCCCTCGACCGGGGCGCCGGTGAATTTACCCAACTGGCTGGCGATCATGATCACCGCCAGGCCGGCCATGTAGCCCGCCAGGATCGGTTTCGACAGCAGGTCAGCCAGGAATCCCAGCCGGATCGCCCCGGCGAACAGGCACATGACGCCGACCATGATGGCCAGGATCGCGCACATCGACATGTACACGCCCATGTCGCCGCCGGCCAAGGGTGCGATTGCCGTCCCGGTCATCAAGGCGACCGTCGACTCCGGCCCGGCCGACATCAGCCGCGAGGTTCCGAAAATCGCGTACAGCGCCAGGGGCGGCAGCGCGCACCAGAGGCCGTTGATGGCGGGAACGCCCACCAGGGTGGCGTAGGCCATCACCTGGGGCACCAGGTAGGCGGCGACCGTGAGGCCACCGAGGAGGTCACCGCGTAGGTAGGACCGCTTGTAGTTGCGGAACTGCGCCAGACCCGGTGCCATCGCGTCGAGGGTGAACTGCTTGGCAACTGAATGGACCACCGCATCGGGAGTGAGGTTCTTCACGGCGCGGCCCCGCTTCTGGTCATCGGTCGGTGATGACGTGGCGGGTGCGGTCCTCCCGGGCCGGAATCCCGTTGCGGCCGTTGAGATTCAACGCGTACATTCCGACAGCCCAGGCGACTCCGCCGCCATTGATGCCCAGGGCGTCGCGGTCGATGCGATCGAGGGTGTCGGTGTCCTTGTGATAGTTCGGGTCGAATGGAGCGTTCGGCGTCCCGCCCCACAGTTCGGCCTGTTGGGGCGACTTCTCCACCTCCGCCCCTGAGAACAAGCCGCCCGCGGGGATTCCGGCCAGGGTGAACGCGTCGTAATCCGATCGGCCGTCGAAGCCGGTGTCCTCGGCCGCCTTTCCGACGTTCTTGAGGTACTCCACGAACGTCCGCTCGATGCCGGGGGATCCCTCCGGAACCCGCGGCGGACTCTGGTCTTCGCGGAGTTTCGTCGACTGGTCGCCGTCGTAGGTGAAGTAGCCCGGGTTGGGGGAACCGACCATGTCGAAATTGAGATAGAGCGCAATGTCCTTGAGTTGCTCGATGTCGAGCGATTCGATGTACTTCTTCGAGCCGACGATGCCGACTTCCTCTGCGCCCCAGAACCCGAATCGGACGGCGTTGGCCACCGCGGGCTCGGTGCCGAGTTGCATCGCGGTCTCGAGCACGGCTGCCACCCCGGAGCCGTTGTCGTTGATGCCGGGACCCTCCGGGACACTGTCGAGGTGTCCGCCGACCATCACAACGTTCTGTGCTGAACCGGTCTTGGTCTGCGCCAGGACATTGCGGGCCGAGATGGTCTTGGTGGTCGCGTCGAGGATGAGCTGGACGTCGCCAGGAGCGTCACGCAGTCGCGCCCCGTCGGCCTTGGAGATGCTGACCACGGGGATCGTGACGTCAGTGTCCTGCCCCAACGTTCCTCCCATTTTCTTCTCGTCGACATTGTCGGCGATGATCAATGCGGCTGCACCGAGTTTCGCTGCGATGGTCTGCTTCTCCGAGAAATGGCAGGCCCCGCGGTCGACGAGCACCACCGCGTCCTTGACGGGCAACCCGGTGTAGTCGGCCGGCGCACAGCCGGGAGTCTCGTCGGCGGGGGCGGCCACCAAGGGTCCGCTCACACCCTCCGGCGTTGTACCGGCACTGAATTGCAGCTCATGAGCTTTGACTGCGGTACCACCGACGGTCAGGACCGGGTCCTCGGATGTGAAGACGCGGGTCTGGAACTCCGGGGTCTGAACGTCGAACCCTTTGCCCCGCAGGACATTCACCACATAGTCGACACTGGCCTCATAGCCGGGGGTGCCTACCGCGCGGGTGCCGCCGTGGGCGTCGGCGATCTCCTGCAGTTTGGTCAGGTGGCCCATCATCGCGTCAGCAGTCACCGCGCCCTGCAGTTGTCTGGCGAACTCCCGGGCGGCCTGGTTCTCGCCCACCGGAACAGCGCCTCCGGCGGGTCTGCTGCAGGCCGGGCCCGTCGCGATCAGGACAGCGACCAGTGCCGTCTGCAATATGCGTTTCACCCCAGCCAGGTTAGCCGCTCATCCGGGATGGGCCTGCGCTGCTGGACTCCCAGAGGGGCCGATCGGTCGTCACTGTTCCCGGGACTCCCGTGCCGGACGTCGTCCCAGCGGCTAGCGTCGCGGTGTGCACCAACCCCGTTCTCTGCAAGACGCCCGCCTGTACCTGTGCACGGACGCCCGTCGCGAACGCGGCGATCTCGCGGAGTTCGCCGATGCCGTGTTGGCCGGCGGTGTTGACATCATCCAACTGCGCGACAAGCGGTCGGCCGGCGAGCAGCGGTTCGGACCGCTGGAGGCCGGCGGAGAACTGGCCGCGTTGGAGATTCTGGCCGACGCGGCCCGCCGGCACGGCGCCTTGGTGGCGGTCAACGACCGTGCCGACATCGCCCGGGCGGCCGGCGCGGACGTCCTGCACCTCGGCCAGGACGATCTACCACTGGCCGTGGCCCGCGATATCGTCGGACCCGCAACGCTGATCGGCCGCTCCACGCACGAGACCGGCGAGGCGGCCCGCGCGCTGATGGAGGACGTCGACTACTTCTGTGTCGGCCCCTGCTGGCCCACGCCCACCAAGCCCGGCCGACCGGCCCCGGGGCTCGACCTCGTTCGGGCGGTGGCATCAATGAACTGCGACAAGCCTTGGTTCGCAATCGGAGGTATCGACGAACAACGGCTCGGCGAGGTCCTTGAGGCCGGGGCCCGGCGGATCGTGGTGGTGCGGGCGATCACCGACGCCGCCGACCCGGGCGCCGCGGCGCGCCGGCTCACCGAGGCGCTGCAACCTCGCGGCTGATCATCCCGGCGTGCACCAGGCGAACACGTCCGCACCGATCACCACGGTGTGCGACAAGTCCAGCCCGCAGTCGTGGTCGGGCACGTCGGCGCCGACCCGCAGCCGCGACCAGCTCTGGCCGAAGGCGGGGTGCAGTGGCAGGTCGGCCACCTGCGCCTCGGGTACCCAGCGCAGTTCGGCGCTCTCCCGGTTGGGCACGGTCACCAGAAGCCGTGCGGCGTCGGCGACGACCGTGGTGTAGGTCCAGGTTCCCTGCGGTCCGGCCACCGCCGCGGTGACGACGGCGGTCCGCACCGTGATGTGCTCGGCGCTCAGCCCCGCTTCCTCATGGGCCTCACGAACCGCGGCGTGCTCAGCGACTTCATGGCTGTCCAGTGCGCCGCCCGGCAGGCCCCAGGTTCCGCCCTGGTGGCTCCACGCCGCCCGATGCTGGAGCAGCACCGCGGGGGTGCCGTCATGCCAGGGTGCCCGCAGCAGCAGTCCGGCGGCGCCGTGCAGGCCCCAGTGATAGGTGTCGTGGTAGGACACCACCCAGCCGTCGCCGTCGCCTCGCACAAGATTCAGAATAGGTGCGGCACGGGTCGAGCGGTTCTCGACGATCACGAGCCATTTGCTCCGCCTGCTCTTAAGCTTTACTCATACAGATTTCAGGTGAAGGGATCGAGGTCCGCACGAGGTGACCGTCGAACTGGCACATCCGTCGACTGAGCCGTTGGCCCAACGGGTGCCGATTGAGGCGGCCCACCCGCGGTGGTGGTTCGTCAACACCACGCCGGGCCGCATCCTGACCATCGGTTTGATCCTGGCGGCCCTCGGTGTTCTGAGCGCGTTCGCGATCTCCACCACGATCAACGAGCGTCAGAATCAGCTCACCGCGGTGCTCAACCACACCGAGCCGCTGGCATTCGCTGCCGGCCAGCTCTACACGACGCTGTCGGTGGCCGACGCGGCAGCCGCGACGGCCTTCATCGCCGGATCCGAACCGCAGCAGGTGCGACAGCGATACGAACAGGCCATCACCGGCGCCGCGGTGGCGGTGACGCGGGCCTCCAGCGATCTGACCGACCCGCCGCTGGTCGAGTTGCTCGGGCGGATCAACGCCGAACTGGCCGTTTATACCGGGCTGATCGAGACCGCCCGGACCAACAACCGGATGGGCAACCCGGTGGGCTCGTCCTATCTGTCGGAAGCCTCGGCGCTGATGCAGGACACGATCCTGCCCGACGCCCAGCGGCTCTACGAGGCGACCTCGGCGCGGGTCGATGCCGAGACGACGACCTCGGCCAAGATTCCCGCTCCGGTCATCATCGTGGTGGCCGCCACCCTCGGTTTCGGGATCTTCGCCCACCGCTGGCTGGCCCGGCGCACCAAGCGCCGGGTGAACATCGGTCTGGTCGCCGGCGGGCTGGCGATCGCTGTCATGATCGTGTGGGTGGGGACCGCTTTGGCCATTTCGACCGTCGGCAGCAGATCCGCCAAGAACACCGCGGCCGAGTCGCTCCGCACGGTGACCAACCTGGCCATCACCGCGCAGCAGGCGCGTGCCGACGAGACCCTGTCCCTGATCCGGCGCGGTGACGAAGACGTTCGCAAGCGGTCCTACTATCAGCGTGTCGATCAGATGCGCCAGCAACTCGCCGACTATCTGGCCCGCAAGAGCACCGTCGACAAGAGCGGACTGGCGCAGGCGGATCAGCTGCTGGAGAAGTGGCGGCAGGCCGACGAGCGGATCAACGATTACATCGCCGTGGGCAACTACCAGGCCGCCACCCAGGTGGCGCTGGGCACCGGCGAAGAGGATTCCACCGTGGCCTTCGACAAGCTCAATACCGCACTATCCAAGGGCATCGAGGAGAGCCGAAAGCAGCTGCGATCGGACATCCTGTCGGCCCGGCGGGTGCTGTCGGGCACCACCGTGGGTGGGGCGATGCTCTCGGT
Organism: uncultured Actinomycetota bacterium; assembly: GCA_963715145.1. Classification (GTDB taxonomy): domain Bacteria; phylum Actinomycetota; class Actinomycetes; order Mycobacteriales; family Mycobacteriaceae; genus Mycobacterium. The sequence goes on from CAVQRL010000018.1 coordinate 159,794, forward strand.
CGGCGCGGCGGTGGCGGTGGCGTTGGGGTTGTGGCCGAGGATGAGCGAGTACCGGTGATGAGCGCTCGCGCGAAGAACAAACAACAGGTGATGAGCGCTCGCGCGAAGAACAGACAACAGGTGATGAGCGCTCGCGCGAAGAACAGACAACAGGTGATGAGCGCTCGCGCGAAGAACAGACAACAGCTGATGAAGCGGTTGTTCGTCGCGGCGATCGCGGCGGCGACCGTCGGCGCCTGCGGACAGCCCGTCGACCCCGACGCTCCCCCGGTTCCCGTCCTGGCCCCGCCCAGCCCGGCCGGGATGGAGGTGCTTCCTCCGCAGACCGGTCAGCCCACCGAACTGAGCGATACCGACTGCGACCGCACCGTGAGCCTGCGCCCCTTCCCCACCAAGGCACAGGCCGACGCGGCGGTGGCCAAGATCCGGGAGCGCGGCCGCCTGCTGGTCGGCCTCGATGTCGGCAGCAACCTGTTTTCCTTCCGGGACCCGATCACCGGCGAGATCACCGGCTTCGACGTCGATATCGCCGGCGAAGTGGCTCGCGACATCTTCGGCAAACCCTCGGCGGTCGATTACCGGATCCTGTCCTCGGCAGACCGGATCACCGCGCTGCAGAACAACACCGTGGACATCGTCGTCAAAACCATGACGATGACCTGCGAGCGTCGCGAGCTGGTGAACTTCTCCTCAGCGTATTTCTTGGCGTACCAACGCATCCTGGCGCCGAGAGAGTCCGAAATCGCCGGTCCGGCAGATCTTTCCGGTAAACGGGTATGCGTCGCCCGCGGCACCACCTCATTGCAGCGGGTACAGCAGATCACACCGCCACCGGTCATCGTCGCGGTGGTCACCTGGGCCGACTGCCTCGTCGCACTCCAGCAGCGCGAGGTCGACGCGGTCAGCACCGACGACGCCATCCTGGCAGGCCTGGTCGCCCAGGATCCGTACCTGCACCTCGTGGGGCCCAATATGGCCGAGGATCCGTACGGAATCGGCATCAACCTGACCAACACCGGCCTCGTGCGGTTCGTCAACGGAACCCTTGAGCGGATTCGCCGTGACGGCACGTGGGACACGCTGTATCGAAGGTGGCTGACCGTTCTCGGCCCGGCACCCGCACCACCGGCTCCGAGGTACCTGGACTGATGAGCACCGCCGAGCCGCACGACGGCAACGCCGGGACCCAGCCGGCCAGCCGGAGCGACCTGGGCATGGATTCGGTCGCGACCATGCGCCCGATGTCCACCCAGGCGGTGTTCCGGCCGAACTTCGACGACGATGACGACGTCGTGCGCAGCGAACCGATCGAGATCGAGGAAGAGACGGTCGGACGGACGGTGGCGCCGGCCCGGCGACTCGGCGGTGGTCTGGTGGAGATTCCACGGGTGCCGGAGATCGACCCACTGGCAGCGCTGATGGTCAATCCCGTTGTCGCCGAATCGAAGCGGTTCTGCTGGAACTGCGGCCGGCCGGTGGGACGGTCGACTGACGACAAGCCGGGCGAGTCCGAAGGTTCCTGTCCGTTCTGCGGCAGCACCTTTTCCTTTCTGCCGCAGCTCAATCCCGGCGATATGGTCGCCGACCAGTACGAGATCAAGGGTTGCGTGGCGCACGGCGGTCTGGGCTGGGTCTACCTGGCGGTGGACCACAACGTCAACGAGCGGCCGGTGGTGCTCAAAGGCCTGGTACATTCCGGCGACGCCGAGGCACAGGCCATCGCCATGGCGGAACGTCAGTTCCTCGCCGAGGTGGTCCATCCCTCCATCGTCAAGATCTACAACTTCGTCGAGCATCCGGACGCCCGGGGCGAGCCGGTCGGCTACATCGTCATGGAGTACGTCGGCGGTCAATCCCTGAAACCGGCCAAGGGCCAGAAACTGTCCGTCGCCGAGGCGATCGCCTACATGCTGGAGATCCTGCCCGCGCTGGGCTACCTGCACTCGATCGGCTTGTGTTACAACGACCTCAAGCCGGAGAACATCATGGTCACCGAGGAGCAACCGCGCCCGGGCCTCAAGCTGATCGACCTCGGCGCGGTGTCGCGGATCAAGTCCTTCGGCTACCTGTACGGCACCCCGGGCTTCCAGGCGCCCGAGATCGTGCGAACCGGCCCGACGGTGGCGACCGACATCTACACGGTGGGACGCACCCTGGCGGCGCTGACGCTGAATCTGCGAACTCGCCAGGGCCGCTACGTCGACGGCCTGCCCGACGAGGATCCGGTGCTGACGAAATACGACTCGTTCAGGCGCCTGCTGTGCCGTGCGATCGACCCCGATCCGCGACGACGCTTCGTCAGCACCGACGAGATGTCCTCGCAGCTTCTCGGTGTGCTGCGCGAAATCGTCGCCCAGGACAGCGGCGTGCCGCGCCCGGGTCTCTCCAACGTATTCACACGGACGCGGTCTACCTTCGGGGTCGAACTCCTCGTCGCGCATACCGATGTGTATCTCGATGGGCTGGTGCACGCCGAGAAGCTGACCGCGGCCGAGATCGTCACCGCGTTGCCGGTTCCGTTGGTGGACCCGACCGACGTCGCGGCGACGGTGCTGTCGGCGACGGTGCTCTCTCAGCCGGTGCAGACCCTGGACTCGTTACGCGCGGCCCGGCACGACAGCCTGGAGTCCGACGGGGTGGATCTGGCCGACTCGGTGGAACTGCCGCTGATGGAGGTGCGGGCACTGCTCGACCTCGGCGACGTCGCGAAAGCCAGCCGCAAGCTCGAGGATCTGGCGCAGCGGGTCGGATGGCGCTGGCGCCTGAACTGGTTCAAGGCGGTGGCGCAGTTGCTCACCGGCGACTACGACTCCGCCAGCAAGCATTTCAACGAAGTGCTTGACACCTTCCCGGGTGAGTTGGCACCGAAGCTCGCGCTGGCTGCCACCGCCGAATTGGCGGGAACCTCCGAGGAACGGCGATTCTACGAGACCGTCTGGCACACCGACAACAACATCATCTCCGCAGGCTTCGGGCTGGCGCGCGCGCAGTCGGTCGAAGGCGACCGGTCTGGCGCGGTTACCACGCTGGACGAAGTGCCCGTCGGGTCAAGGCATTTCACCACCGCCCGGCTGACCAGTGCGGTCACGCTGCTATCCGGCCGATCGACCCACGAACTGTCCGAGCAGCAGATCCGCGATGCCGCGCGCCGCGTGGAGGCACTGCCGGGCACCGAGCCCCGGGTGTTGCAGATCCGGGCGCTGGTGCTGGGTACCGCCATGGACTGGATCGCCGACAACCAGGCCAGCCCGGCCCCGATCCTGGGCTTCCCGTTCACCGATCATGGTCTGCGACTTGGCGTAGAGGCCTCGCTGCGCAGCCTGGCCCGGGTCGCTTCCAACCAGGCGCATCGCTACGCGCTGATCGACCTCGCCAATGAGGTGCGCCCGATGACGACGTTCTGAGGACAGCGCTTTCATCGAGTGTGCGGTGAGCCCGGCCGCACCGCATGCCGATCAGGAGCAGGGCATAGTCAACGCACGACCCCGTACGTCGCCCGGGCGATCGCCAGCTCCTCATCAGTCGGGATCACCAGGACCGTGGTTGGCGATGCGTCCGCCGAGATCCGCCGCGGCCCACGGTCGGGACTCCCGTTGAGCTGCTCGTCGATCTCGATGCCGAGCCGACCCAGGCCGGTCAGCGCATCCCTGCGGACCCTGGCGTCGTTCTCGCCCACACCCGCGGTGAACGTGATGACATCACAGTGCCCCAGCAGGGCGAGGTAGGCGCCGACGTACTTGCGCAACCGGTGGATGTAGACGTCGTAGGCGACCTGCGCCTCCTCGTCGCCGGAATCGATGCGGGCCTGGACCGAGCGCATGTCGGAATCCCCACTCAGGCCGAGCATTCCGGAGCGGCGGTTGAGCATGGACTCGATTTCGTCGATCCCCATATCGGCGGTGCGCCACAGATAGCTGATGATGCCGGGGTCGATATCGCCGGCCCGGGTCCCCATCACCAGGCCCTCCATCGGCGTCAGCCCCATCGACGTGTCGACAGGCCGACCACCCGCGATGGCCGACGCCGAGGCGCCGTTGCCGAGATGCAGAACGATTTGGTTCAGCGATTCGATGGGAGCGCCGAGGAATTCGGCGGCCTGTCGGCTGACGAAGTCGTGTGACGTGCCGTGGAAACCGTACCGGCGGATTCGCCACTTCTCGGCGACGTCGCGGTCGATCGCATAGGTGGCCGCGGCGGCGGGCAGGTCGTGGAAGAACGCCGTGTCGAACACCGCGACGTGAGGCAGATCGGGCAGTACCTTTCGGGCCACCTCGATGCCGAGCACCGCGGGCGGGTTGTGCAGCGGCGCCAGCGGCGCGAGTTCGCGCAGTTCGCCGACCAGCTCGTCGTCAATGATTGTGGGCCGGTACAGCTTCGGCCCGCCGTGCACCACCCGGTGGCCCACGGCCATCACACCGAGGTGCTCCAGGTTCTCCCCGGCCTCCCCGACGAGGTCGAAGGCAAGCCGCAGCGCCGCCTCGTGGTCGGCGACCCGGCCATCCCTAGTGATCTGCGTCTCCCCGAGGCGAAGCTTGGCGGTGGACGTCTCCTCGCCGATGCGCTCGACGATGCCGTCGAACACCGAGGTTCCCGTTTCCGGTTCCACGAGTTGGTATTTCAGCGAGGAGGAACCGGAGTTCAGGACAAGAACGGTATCGGTCATGGTCACCTCTGCGCCTGGATGGCGGTGATGGCGACGGTGTAGACGATGTCCTCCACCAGTGCGCCGCGGGACAGATCGTTGACGGGTTTGTTCAGCCCCTGCAGCACCGGGCCGATGGCGATCGCACCGGCGCTGCGCTGGACCGCCTTATAGGTGTTGTTGCCGGTGTTGAGGTCCGGGAAGATCAGCACGGTGGCGCGGCCGGCGACCGGCGAGTCGGGCATCTTGGACTTCGCGACGCTGGGCTCCACCGCGGCGTCGTACTGGATCGGACCCTCGACCAGCAGGTCTGGTTCTCGCTGACGCACGAGTTCGGTTGCGGCCCTGACTTTGTCGACGCCCGCCCCACTTCCGGACTCGCCCGTCGAATAGGACAGCATGGCCACTCGCGGATCGATGCCGAACTGTGCGGCCGTACGGGCCGAACTGATGGCGATGTCGGCGAGTTCCTCGGCGGTCGGATCCGGCACGATCGCGCAGTCGCCGTAGGCCAGCACCCGGTCTGCCAGGCACATCAGGAAGATGCTCGACACCGTCGACACACCCGGCTGAGTCTTGATGATCTCGAAGGCCGGCCGCACGGTGTGCGCGGTGGTATGCGCCGCACCCGACACCATGCCGTCGACGATGTCGTTGTGCACCAACATCGTTCCGAAATACGAGACGTCGTGGATGATCTCCCGGGCCTGCTCGACCGTGACGCCCTTCTTCTTGCGGATCTCGGCGTACTGCTCGGCGAACTTCTCGCACAGCTCGCTGGTTCGCGGGTTGATGACGGTCGCCGCAGCCAGATCCACACCGAGTTCGGCTGCGCGGGAACGGACCTGACTCTCGTCACCCAGGATGGTGAGTTCGGCGATACCACGACGCAGAAGCCGGCCGGCTGCCTGCAGGATCCGGTCGTCGTCGCCTTCGGGCAAGACGATGCGCTTGCGGTCCGATCGCGCCCGCTCCATCAGCTGATAGGCGAACATCTGCGGGGTGGTCACGGTGGGGATCGGGATCGCCAGACGCTCGAGCATGTCCGCCATGTCGACGTGGCGGTCCATCAACTGCAGCGCGGTGTCGATCTTGCTCTCCGAGTCGGCCGTCACCCGGCCGCGGGTGTTGGCCACCGCGCCGGCGGTGGCGAAGGTCCCCAATTCGGTGGCGATGATCGGCAACCGCAGACCCAATCCGGTGACCAGCCGCCCGACCTCACGATGCAGCGGCAGGCCGCCGTTGAGGATGAGGGTCGAGATCGACGGAAAACCCTCGGCCGCATGGGCGCTGGCCACGGCCAGCACGACATCGGAGCGGTCACCGGGGGTGATCACCGCCGCGCCCTCCTGTAAGCGCTCCAGGAAATGCTCGGCCGTCATGCCGGCGACCATCACGTCTCGCACCGCCCGGCCCAGCAGCGCGGGATCGCCGTGAACCAGGATGCCGTCGACCGCGGTCTGCAACTCGCCCACCGTGGGCGCCACCAGCAGTGGTTCCTCGGGGATCACGTAGACCGGCGGGCCGAGGTCCTTGCAGGCCTCGGCGACGGCCTCCATCCGCTCGGGGTCGCAGCGATTGGCGACAACGGCGGCGGTGTGGGCGTGCTGGGCGGCCAGTTCCACGATGCACAGTTCGATCGCCTGGGCGATCTCCTCAGGCGTGCGGTCGAAGCCCCGCACCGACAGCACCACCGGAGCACCCAGGTTGACGGCGATGCGCGCGTTGACGCTCAGTTCGGTGGGGGTGGCCACGTCGGTGAAGTCCGACCCGACGATCACCATGGCGTCACAACGGGAGGCGACCGCGTGGTAGCGGTCGACGATATCGGCGATCGCCCCGTCGGTGTCCTCGTGCAGTCGCTGATAGCTCACGCCGACGCAGTCCTCGTAGGACAGGCCGGCGTTGCTCTGGGACAGCAGCAGTTCGAGGATGTAGTCGCGGTCCTCTCGGCGGGTGATGGGCCGGAACACCCCGACCTTGGGCACCATCGCGGACAGCCGGTTGACGATGCCCAGCGCGATGGTGGACTTGCCGGTTTCGCCTTCAGGTGAGGCGACGTAGATCGATGTGGGACCTGGATTCACGACGACAGCATCCCAAACGGGAGGCGCGACTAGCCCAGTTTTCGCAGCCGGGGTAGCAGATCCCGCTGGAACAGCTCCAAGAAGCGGCGCTGGTCGTGTCCGGGGGCATGGAACACCAGGTGATTGAGCCCGTAGCCGACGTAGTCGGCCACCTTCTCGACCGCCTCGTCGGGATCCGAGGAGACGATCCAGCGGCGGGCGACCTGCTCGATCGGCAGTTCGTCGGCGAGTCGCTCCATCTCCATCGGGTCCGAGACGCTGTGCTTCTGCTCCGGTGTCAGCGACAGGGGCGCCCAGAATCGGCAGTTGTTGAGCGCCAACTCGGGATCGGGGTCGTAGGAGATCTTGATCTCGATCATCTTGTCGATGGCGTTGAGGTCACGCCCGGCCGCCTCGGCACCCTCCCGCACCGCCGGCATCAGCTTGTCGGCGTAGAGCTCACGTCCCTTGCCGGAGGTGCAGATGAACCCGTCGCCGGCCCGTCCCGCGTACTTGGCGACGACCGGGCCGCCGGCGGCGATGTAGACCGGGACGCCGCCGTCGGGGACGTCGTAGATGGAGGCGCCCTTGAGGTGGTAGTACTCCCCGTCGAAGTCGACGCGCTCCCCCCACCACAACTCGCGCATCAGCTTCACCGACTCCCGCAGCCGGGCGAAACGCTCCTTGAAGTCGGGCCATTCGCCGGTGAACCCGGTGGCGATCTCGTTGAGCGCCTCGCCGGTGCCCACCCCGAGGAACACCCGGCCCGGATACAGGCAACCCATGGTTGCGAAGGCCTGCGCGATCACCGCCGGGTTGTAGCGGAAGGTCGGGGTGAGCACGGAGGTGCCCAGGGTGATGCGCTTGGTACGTTCGCCGACGGCCGTCATCCACGACAGTGCGAACGGCGCGTGCCCACCCTCGTGCCGCCACGGGTTGAAGTGATCGCTGACCGTCGCACTGTCCATACCGTGCTGTTCGGCGAGCACGCCGAGTTCGACGAGTTCACGGGGCCCGAACTGCTCGGCCGACGCCTTGTATCCCAGTTTCAACTCCGCCATGCCTCAGTTCTACAGCACTAGACTCAGCCGATGGCCCCGGTGCTGACCCCCGTCACCGACCGGATACACCTGGCGCAGACCACACTCGTCAACTGGACGCTCGTCACCGACGATTCCGGCGTCATGCTGATCGATGCCGGCTATCCGGGCAGCCGGGAGGACGTCCTGACCTCGCTCAAGGCTCTGGGGTACGGGCCCGCCGACGTCACCGCGATCCTGCTGACGCACGCCCACGTCGACCACCTGGGGACGGCGATCTGGTTTGCGCAAGCGCACCGAACCCCGGTGTACTGCCATGCCGGCGAGGTGGGCCACGCAAGACGCGAATACCTCGAGCAGGTCTCGCCGATGGCCTTGATACCCCATATCTGGCAACCGCGGTGGGCGCGGTGGTCGGTGCAGGCGGCCCGCATGGGCGGCCTGATGCGTGCCGGAGTACCCACCGCCCAGATGCTGAACGCCGAGGTCGCCGCGACACTGCCCGGTCGGCCGCAAGCACTGCCCACCCCCGGGCACACCAGCGGGCACTGCTCCTATCTGGTGGACAGCGTGCTCGTCGCCGGCGATGCGTTGGTCACCGGACACCCGGTGTCGCGGATCCGCGGCCCGCAGTTACTGCCGTCCGTGGCCAACCACGATCAGGCCCAGTGCGTCGAAAGCCTGTCGAGGTTGGCGACAGCCGGCACCGAGGTGCTCATCCCGGGTCACGGAGACATCTGGATCGGGCCGATCAGTGAGGCCGTTCGCCGGGCCACGCCTTAAAGTTTCCCGTCGTGGACAACATCAGGGGTACGACGATCGCCATCACCGGCGCGGCCCGCGGCATCGGTTTCGCGACGGCCGCGGCATTGCTGAAGCGGGGCGCACGGGTGGTGATCGGGGACCGCGACGTCGCACTCGAGGAGTCGGCCGTGGCGAAACTCAGCAATCTCGGCCCGGTGTCGGGCTACCCGTTGGACGTCGCCGACCCGGGGTCGTTCGCGACATTCCTCGACAAGGCGCGCGCCGACGGCGGCGGCCATATCGACGTGCTGATCAACAACGCCGGCGTCATGCCGGTCGGCCCGTTCCTCGACCTGACCGAGGGCGCCATCCGTTCGGCCATCGAGGTCAACTTCTACGGCGTCGTCAACGGCTGCCGACTGGTGCTGCCGGAGATGGTCAAGCGCCGGAGAGGCCACATCATCAACATCGCCTCGCTGGCGGGAATGCTGGCGGTCCCCGGACAGGCGTTGTACGCGGGAACCAAGTTCGCCGTTGTCGGCCTCTCAACGGCGCTGTCCGACGAGTTCGCTCCTCAGGGTGTCGAGGTGAGCTGTGTGATGCCGACGTTCACCAACACGGAGTTGATCTCGGGCACCACGACAGGCGGTATGACCACGCCGGTGGAGCCCGATGACATCGCAGCCGCAGTGGTCACGACGCTCGACAAGCCGAAAACCGTTGTGAGCGTCCCGCATTCGATGCGCTTCATCGCCGCGGCGACCGCCTTCCTGCCGCCGCGCGGACGACGCTGGTTGTCGGCGAAGACCGGAACTGCCCGGGTGTTCCTGGATCTCGACATCTCGGCCCGCGCCGCCTATGAACAGCGTGCCCAGTCGGCGACGGGCGTCGTGGAGGAGTCCGAGTAGTCGACGGACAGTCGGATCGGGGACTTTCGCCCCTCAACTACCCCGGGCCGTCTTGGAAAGCTGGTGTCCATGAGGGTTCGTCAATTCTTCACCGGGGCGGTGGTGGCTGTATGCGCCGCCGCGATCGCCGCAAGCCCCGCCGCATCCGCCGGGATTCCGGTTCTCACCGATAACGCTGTCATCATCCCGGGGGCCAACTTCGACTCCTGGGCCCCCGCCATTCTCGAACCGATCGACCCGTGGGCCACCGACGGTCCACTGGTTCCCCTGATCAACGCCCACTATTACGACTGCCACGGGTGCACCGTGACGATCGTCCGGTATCCGCGCACGGGTGGGCCGCTGTTCGGCCCGGCCGCCCCGTTCGCCGACGAGTCGATCGCGATCGGCTCAGGCACGGCGGTCGACAACGTTGGTGCGGCCACGGGCCCGTCGGTGGTGTCCGGGCTCTCCCTGGGTGCGATCACCGCAGACGCGGCGCAGCGCATTCTGGACGCCGACCCGAACCGCCCGCCGGCGTCGGATGTCGCCTTCATCGTTGCGGGCGACCCGAGCAGGGCCACCCCGCTGACGACGGGCGTGGGCAGTCTCATGCCGGCCGGGTGGCGGCTTCCGGTGTTCGGGTGGACGGCCACCCGCCCGCCGTCGGAGTCGACGTATGACACCGTCGTGATCGTCGGCGAATACGACATGTTCGCCGACTTTCCAGACCGGCCCTGGAATCTGCTGGCTGACCTCAATTCTCTGTTCGGTAGCCAGTTCAACCACAGCGAAGCGTCGTTGACCAACCCGGCGGATGTGCCCGCGGGAAACATCGTCACCACCGTCAACAGCACGGGTGCGACCACGACGACCTACCTGGTGCCCAGCCCAGAAGTGCCGTTGCTCAAGCCATTCGACAAGATCCTTCCGCCGTCGGTGATCTCAGCGGCCAACGGCGCCCTCAAGCCGATAGTTGATCGCGGCTACTCGCGGTATGACACCGTCACCGGGAATCACATGCCCTACCTGCAACCCACCGACGGGCTGCCGACGTTGGCCAAACCGAGCGTTCCGCCGGCGACCCGGACGACCGCGAAGGCCATCAAGCGCGCTCGCGACGCCGCGCCGCGGTCCGCAACGGTCAGCCCAGCAGCTTCTCGAACGCCATCGCATACCTCTCGTCACCCGGCCTCGGCTCGCTGAGCCGGGTGTAGCCAGCCGCAGTGTAAAGCGCCTCGGCCTCGGGTTGGCGGTCACCGGTGGTGAGGTAGATCCGTCGGTATCCACGATCAGCGATGCGCGCCTCCAACTCGGACAACAGGAGTCGGCCATACCCTCTCCTGCGATGCCGTCGATCGGTCCAAATCCTTTTCAGCTCAGCGGTTTCGGTGCCTTCGACGACGCCGAAACGCCGGAAGGCACCGCCGGTCACCGGCTTCCCGTCCAACACACCGACCACCATGGCGCCGTGCGGCGGCGCGAACTCCCCGGGCGGGTGTCCGCGCAGCCAAGCCAGCATCCCCGCTTCGCTGAAGTCGTAGCGGCGGGAGTACTCGACGGCGAGTTCGGCGATGAGAGGTTGCGCGAGGTCGTCGTCCTGGTCGACCTCGACGAACACCGGCCGCATCGTCAGCTCAACGCCGGCCGGGTCAGACCGGGCCGATAGGACTCCACAGCGACGATATCCTCGGCCATGCTGTCCGGGTCCAGGACATACGGCTCGTCGTCAGCGCCGAATCCCACGAGCAGCGCCCCGCATTCCAGCACCACCTTGTCGGGCTCCTCGAGCAGCGTGATCCAGATGCGGGTGACCGGTTCGAGTCGGCTGTCATCGAATTGCGCAGCCGACGGCGGGTAGACCCAGCTGACCAGTTGATCCCCGGCGTTGTCGGTGTCGAGAACCCAGCCGCGGCCGGTGATCCATTCGTCGATGGCGGCCAACGCCTCATCGACACCGTCGAGGCGATCCTCGTCGGTGAGCATCTGATCGAAGGCCGGCGCCGGCAGCCAGGCCACATCGCGGGCGGACTGACGCTTCCTGCGCCGCGCCTTCTTGGCGTCCGAACCGCGCGACATCAGCTCAGTGCGCGGTCCAGATCGGCGATCAGATCCTCGGTGCCCTCCAAGCCGATCGAGACCCGCACCACACCGTCGCCCAGGCCGATCGCTGCCCGGCCCTCCGGGCCCATGGCGCGGTGGGTGGTGGTGGCCGGGTGGGTGATCAGCGTCTTGGCGTCGCCGAGGTTGTTGGAGATGTCGATCACCGTCAGTTTGTCGAGCACCTCGAAGGCACGTTCCTTGCCCCTGCCCTCAGGGGCGTCGAGCTCGAAGGTGATGACGGTGCCGCCGCCACTCATCTGCCGCTTGGCCAGGTCGTGCTGCGGATGGGACGGCAGGAACGGGTAACGCACCCAGCGCACACTCGGGTGGCCTTCGAGGAATTCGGCAACCCGCTGGGCTGAGGAGTTGCTGTAGTTCACCCGGACCGACAGCGTCTCAAGGCCTTTGAGCAGCACCCAGGCGTTGAACGGGCTCAACGCCGGCCCGGTGTGGCGCATCAGGGTCTGAACCGGGCCGTCGATGTACTCGGTGTCGCCGAGGATCGCCCCGCCGAGCACCCGGCCCTGGCCGTCGATGTGCTTGGTCCCGGAATAGATCACCACATCGACTCCCAGCGGAATCCCCTGCTGCAGAAGCGGTGTCGCGAAGACATTGTCCAATACGACCTTCGCGCCGGCGGCGTGCGCCATCTCGGACACGGCCGCGATGTCGACGAGGGATTGCATCGGATTCGACGGGGTTTCGAAGAAGGCCGCGGTGGTCGGTTGGCTCAGTGCCCGCTCCCACTGGTCGAGGTCTTCACCGTCGACGAAGACGGTCTCCACACCCCAGCGGGGCAGGATCTCGTTGCACACCACGAAGCATGAGCCGAACAGACTGCGCGCCGCGACCAATCGGTCCCCCGCACCCAGCAGGGCACCGAGGCCGGTGAACACCGCCGCCATGCCGGAGGCGGTGGCGAAGGCCGCCTGCGCGCCTTCGATCAATCGAAGACGCTCCTCGAACATCGAGATCGTCGGATTGCCATAGCGGGAGTACACATAACGGTCGACCTCGCCGGTGAATGCCTTCTCGGCCTGCTCCGCCGAGGAATAGACGTACCCGGAATTCATGAAGATCGCCTCGGCGGTCTCCTCGAATCCGGAGCGCAACAGACCCCCGCGAACACCGATGGTGGCCTGACTGACCCCGTCGGGCAGCGGCTTGGGAATCCGGACCGACGGGATACCGGCGTCGGTCATGTCTGTTTCCAGGGCAAGCCCTCCGCGCGCCAGCCCGTTGTGCCGCGGTGGCCGTCATCGTCGAGTTGTCCCTCGAAGCCCTCCAGCATGTTGAAGCACGGACCGAGACCGGCTTCGGTGGCCGTCTCCGCGGCGGGGATCGAGCGGTTGCCTGAGCGGCACAGGAAGATCACCGGCCGCTCGCCGGTGATTCCGGCAGCCTTCAGGTCGGCTACGAATCCCTCGTTGCGGCGACCGTTGCTGTGGGTCCATTCAGCGAACACCACCGGGCGGCCCAGGCCGGACAAATCCGGCACACCGACCCATTTCCACTCGGCATCGGTGCGTACATCCACCAACACCGCGGTGGGGTCTTCGCTCAGCAGCGACCAGCTTTCCTGCGGGGTGATATCTCCGGCGTAGCTCACATTCGTGAGTCTCCCACACGGCGAAAATCGCCGCGCTGAGCGCTGCGGGTGCGGGGCCGGACTACCTTGGGCCGGGCGAGCACACTTTCCATTCGCCGCTCTCCCGGACGAAGGTCATCGGCGTGCTGAGCTTGTTATCGGGCGATTTCTCGAAGTGGTAGACCACCGTCGCGGTGGCCTGGTCACCGGCGGCGGAGAAATCCTTGACATCGTCGACGAAGCGATTGCCCTTGGCGCTCTTGGATTGCCGCTGATCGGCAAGTAGCTGGGACTCGACGCCCTGTTGGGCCACACAGGTGTAGGTGCGGAAGTCGGCGTAATTCTCGCGCTGCAACGCGTCGTTCTGGGCCACGACGGCCCGTCCCACCAGACCCTCGTCGGGCACCTCATCGCTGCGGAAAAGCCGCAGCACCCAGATCGAGCCCAGTGCGAACGCGACGATGGCCGCCGCGATGGCAATCGGCATGAACGTCGGCCGGTCGTCGGCGGGTTCGGTCATAGCTGCCCAGGATAGGCCGCACCGGACAGGCTGCCCAGACAGGCGGCGGGCATCAGCGCTCGGGCCAGTGCCAGGCCGGCGCGTCGAGGATTCCCCGGCCTTCGACCACGGTCTCACCGTCCTGCTTTGGTCAGCCCAAGCACCGTGACCTCTCCGGCGGCGCGTTCGCGCAATGCCGCCACCAGCGGGGCCGAATGAGTGACGACGACGATCTGCGAGACCCCACTGGCCCGGGCGATGAGCGCGGCCAGTGCCGGCAGCAGATCCGGGTGCAGGCTGGACTCTGGTTCGTTGAGCACCGTCAGCTCGGCCGGCCGAGCCGACAGCAGAGCCGCCACCCACAGCAGGTAACGCAGTGTGCCGTCGGACAATTCGGCCGCGGTCAGCGGCCGCGTCATCCCGGGCTGACGCAGTGTGAGTTCGAACAGGCCGTCGCGGACGTTCACCTCGACCCGACTGCCTGGAAACGCCGAGTCCACCGATTCGGCCAGCGCCGCGGCGTCTCCGATTTCGGCGATGGTCTGCCATGCCGCGGCCAGGTCCGCGCCGTCGTGGCTCAAAACCGTTGTGCGGGTGCCGATCCGGGCTTGACGTGCGGGTGCGGCACTGTCGGTTCGGACGTGATCGTAGAACCGCCACGACCGCATCCGTTCACGCAGCGCCAGTAGCTCGATCGCGTCGCGGGGGTCGGCGATCTCGCTGACCATGCTGTCGTAGGGGCGCAGCGAGGTCGCGGCGACATGCCAGTCGCCGACATCGTCGCGCACCCGGGCCGTCGGCCCGCCACGGTCGGCGATCAGCGCGGCCGGCCGAAGCCACGGCCCGGTCCACACCGCTTCGGACTTGATCTCCGGGTCCAGTCCGAAGGCGGTGTTGCCTTCCTGCGGCAGGCCGAGGTCGACGGCATAGCCGAAGTCGTCGCCGGCGAACCCCAGCTTGAGGCTGACCGGGCCGGTACGGCCCGGGCCGGCCCACATGGTGGAGGCCAGGCCGCCCTCCCGGGCCAGCGCGCTGACCGCCCCGTTGCGGGCCATGTCGGCCAGCAGTCGAAGCGAGCGGTACAGGCTGGACTTTCCGCTGCCGTTGGCGCCCGTCACGATCGTGCACCGCCGCAAGCGGCACCACCAGATGGCGCAGCGACCGATAGTTCGCCACGGCGAGGGTGTCCAGCACGGGGAAGACCTTATTCCGGCGAAGCGGCAAGGTCAGATCGGAAGGCGCGCATCGCGCCCAGAACCGCTCCGAGAACACGGTGGGCAGCGGCAAGGTCCCCGTCCGGCAGATCGGCGAGGGCCTGATGCGTGTGGTTCGTCAGCGGGTTGAAGAACGACTCGCCCACTTCGACGCCGTGGTCGGCGTATTTCAGGATGACCTTGCGCCGGTCGGTCGGGTGGGCCTCGCGGCGCAGATGGCCCGACGTGATCATCCGCTCGACCAGGTAGGTGATCGCCGCACCGGAGACGCCCATCAAGTCGCGAAGGTCACCGGCGCTCAACGGGGTCCCGGCGCGTTCGGCGACCATCACGTGCAGCAGCGCCCGGAAATCGTTGAGCGACAACGCGTGCAGGCCGGCGAATACCCGTCCGATCTGATCCGACTCGGCCGAGAGCTCTTGAACGTCGGCCACCACCGCCGACTCCAGTGTCCTCCGGGCGTCCATGACATCACCATAACGTTAAAAAGATGAAATGTTAAGTCGATGAAGTTACCTGTATGGTGTCGGCATGCATCGCGCACCCGAGCCTCGCCGTCCGCTGTGGGACCGCATCGGCGAACTGTGTCTCCGGCCGCCGCTCCTGGGTTCTGGCGCTGCTCGTCGCGGCCATCGGCGGCGCACTGCTGGGCCTGATCCCGCAGAGCGGCGCCGACCGAGCAGTCGCCGGTGGTCGCTGCCGCCGACCGCCGAGTCGGCCCGCGCCGCCGAGCTGCTCACACAGTTCCCCGGCGGGGACACCGCGCCGGTGCTGCTGGTGATCACCCGCGGCGACGGAGCGGACCTGTCCCCGGACGATCTGGCCGCCGCGCAGCAGGCCCGCGACCGGATGGCCGGGGTGAGCGGGGTGGCGCCGGCGCCGCCGATTCCGCTGATCACCCGCCGCCGACGGCAAGGCGGCGTTGGCTCCGCTGGCGCTCAGGACGCGACCTGACCGGGTTCGAACTCTCCGACACGGTCAAGGCGCTGCGCGACGCCGCCCGCGCCGGCCTGCCCGAGGGCGTGGTGGCCAATGTCACCGGCGGCCCGGCGTTCGGCGCGGACATCGCCAACTCGTTCTCCGGTGCCAATGTCACCCTGCTCGCCGTCACCGGCGCCGTCGTGGCACTGCTGCTGATCATCACCTACCGCTCCCCGGTGCTGTGGCTGGTGCCGCTGCTGGTGATCGCCTTCGCCGACCGGATCGCGGCCGTGCTGGGAGCGGCGGTCGCCGAGGCGACCGGGCCTGGGCGGCGACGGCTCGACGTCGGGCATCACCAGCGTGCTGGTGTTCGGGGCGGGCACCAACTACGCGCTGTTGCTGATCTCGCGCTACCGGGAGGAATTGCGGCGGACCGGCGACCACCGCAGGCCCTGCACACCGCGGTGCGCTGGGCCGGCCCGGCGATCGTGGCCAGCAACGCCACCGTGGTGCTGGCCCTGCTGACCCTGCTGCTGGCCCGTCGCCCACCACCCGCAGCCTGGGCGTGCAGGCCGCCTCCGGCCTGGTGGTGGCGGCGGTCTTCGTCCTGCTGGTGCTGCCACCGCTGCTGGCGCTGTTCGGCCCGAAGTTGTTCTGGCCCTTCATCCCCCGCGCCGGACGGCGGAGACCTCACCACCACCGGCGCCTGGCATCGGGTGGCCGACTGGGTGTCCGGCCACGCCGGGCGGGTGGCGGCGGCGTCGATCGTCGGTCCTGGCCGTGCTGGCCACCGGGGTGATCGGCACCCCGATCGGTCTGTCGCTGATCGACCAGTTCCGGGTCAACGCCGACTCGGTCACCGGCTTCCAGACGCTTGGCCGACCACTTCCCCAGCGGGCAGACCGATCCGACCCGGGTGATCGCCCGCACCGAGAACACCGACGCGGTGACCGCCGCGATCGCGTCCACTCCCGGCGTCGCCTCGGTTCAGCCGGCCGGGGTGTCCGACACCGGGCTGACCCAGTGGCAGGTGGTGCTCGACGCCGCCCCGGCGTCCACGGATGCCTTCACCACCGTTGCGGCACTGCGGGATTCGGTACGCAAGGCTGACCCGGAGGCGCTGGTCGGCGGGACGGACGCGCAGGCATTCGACACCAAGCGGACCGCGGTGCGCGACCAGAAGGTGATCATCCCGGCGATCCTGATCGTGGTGCTCGCGGTGCTCTATGCGCTGCTCCGCGCGGCGCTGGCGCCCCTGGTGCTGGTGGCCGCCACCGCGCTGTCCACCCTGGCCGCCCTCGGCATGGGTAGCTGGGTCAGCATCCACCTGCTCGGATTCCCCGCCCTGGACAACACCACACCGTTGTTCGCCTTCCTGTTCCTGGTGGCACTAGGCGTCGACTACACGATCTTCCTGGTGACCCGGGCCAAGGAGGAGACGCCGATGTGGGGCACCCGAGGCGGAATCGTGCGCGCGGTGTCGGCCACCGGTGCGGTGATCACCAGCGCCGGCCTGGTGCTGGCGGCGGTGTTCTGCGTGCTGGGCGTGCTGCCTCTGATCGCCCTGACACAGTTGGGAATCATCGTCGGCCTGGGCATCCTGCTGGATACCTTCGTCGTGCGCACCGTCGTCATCCCGGCGCTGTTCACCCTGATCGGGCCCCGCATCTGGTGGCCCGCCTTCCGGGCCGACGACATCGAACGGACCGACGAGTTCCCCACGCCGGTAAGGGGTTTGCCTACTGGCTCTCGCGGTGGCGGTGGTGCTCCTCGCCGCGATGCTCGAACCACCCCGCCCGCACCAGGAAGAGTGTGCTGACGATCAGCACCCAT
Organism: uncultured Actinomycetota bacterium; assembly: GCA_963715145.1. Taxonomy (GTDB): domain Bacteria; phylum Actinomycetota; class Actinomycetes; order Mycobacteriales; family Mycobacteriaceae; genus Mycobacterium. The sequence continues at coordinate 177,331 of CAVQRL010000018.1, forward strand.
GCGGGAAACGCCAGCGTCAGCCACATGCTGGAGTCACCGCCGACGATCAGGACGATCGCCGAGACATAGGTGACCACCACCAGCCAGCGCGGCATCAAGCCGGTACGCAGCCAGATGGTGGCCAGCGACATCATGAAGACCGCCGCCATCCGCAACGCGTAGGTCTTGGACAACTTCAGCAGCAGCATCTGGCCGAACACCCCGACCCCCGAGCCGGCGACCTGGCCCCCGAGGTAGTGATTACTTTCCGCCAACCCCGCGCCCACCGCCGCGGAGGTGAACATCATGGCCAGGAACAACAGCCCGCTGCCCAGCGTCACGGTGGCGAAGAACCGATCCTCGTAGCGCCCCATATTGGCCCGGACGACACCGATGAACCACAGGAAACAGATGCCGGCGAACGGCATGATCTCCGAGGCGAGCCGGATCTTGCCGCTGCCGGCCTCGAGCCACTGCGATCCCGGCTGCGCGCCTTCGGGCAGCGAGGAGCGGATCAGGTAGATGACCACGACGAACAACACCGCGAACAGCACACCGGCCAGCGCCGCGGCGCGCGGGGTGGTGAGACGGCGGAGCTTCTGGGAGTTCTGCTCGGACATCCCGACAGTGTCCCATCGGCGTCGGCGAACGTGCGGCCAATGCGAACGCGGGGCGCGATTTTCGCAGTGGACGCACACTCGACGCGGCTGGATCCGGCGCCACCCCGCGGATTCAGGGCTGGCCGGGCAGCAGCCGCACCATCAGCCCGTTGGACTCGGCCAGCAGCGTGCCGTCGGGGCCGGTGAGTTCGGCGTTGACGAAGGTCTTGCGGCCCTCGACTTTCGACGACCAGCCACGCATCGTCAGCGGCACGTCGATCGGGGTGATGTTGCGGTAGTCGACATGCAGAAACGCCGTCCGGCTGATCGGCCTGCCGATGGCGTGGATGATGATCCCGCACATCACGTCGAACATCATCGCCACCATGCCGCCGTGCACGGCGTTGTTGCCCCCGACGTGGTAGCGGCTGAACTGCACGCCGACTTCGACGCCCTCGGGACCGAACTCGCGGATCTGCCATGACGGCATCAGCACGCTGCCGGCCCCGGGCAGGCTCGCGACCCGACCGGCCGGCGCCTCACCGCCGGGCTTCTCATGCGGAGCGAGGTAGGCGATCAGATCGTCGACCCGGTCGGCCGCGGTGTTCCAATCCGGGGCGTCCGCGCCGACCGCGAGATCCTGCGCACGGCGCATGGCCGCGACGAACCGGCCGAAACCGGGGGGTTCGTCGAGCACCTGGAACCGCGGGAATCCACCGTGCCGGTCGTAGTCGGGATCGAGCTCGCGAGGATCCCGCGCGTGGGCCGGGTCGGGATCGAGCTCGCGAGGATCCCGCGCGTGGGCCGGGTCGGGATCGAGCTCGCGCGGATCGGGATCGGTCATCGAGCGCTGAGAACGTCGCGCCGCACGATGGTCTGATCCCGCCCGGGACCCACACCGATGCACGAAACCGGCGCTCCGGCAAGCTCTTCCAGCCGCAGCACGTAGTCGCGTGCCTTGGCCGGCAGATCATCGAACTCCCGCGCCCCGGAGATGTCCTCCCACCAGCCGGGCAGTTCCTCGTACACCGGCACCGCACGGGCGATGTCGCTCTGGGTCATCGGCATGTCGTCGGTGCGCTTGCCGTCGACGGTGTAGCCCACGCACACCGGGACGGTCTGCAGGCTGGACAGCACGTCGAGTTTGGTCAGGAAGTAGTCGGTGATGCCATTGACCCGGGTGGCGTAGCGAGCGATCACCGCGTCGAACCAGCCGCAGCGCCGAGCGCGTCCCGTCGTCACGCCGACCTCGCCGCCGGTCTTGGACAGATAGGCGCCGTTCTCGTCGAACAGTTCGGTCGGGAACGGACCGGAGCCCACCCGGGTGGTGTAGGCCTTGAGGATTCCCAGCACGGTGGTGATGCGGGTCGGTCCGATCCCGGAGCCGACGGCCGCCCCGCCGGCGGTGGGGTTGGACGACGTGACGTAGGGGTAGGTGCCGTGGTCGACGTCGAGCAGGGTGCCCTGCGACCCTTCGAGCAGGACGGTCTCACCGGCTTCCAATGCGTTGTTGAGCATCAGCCGGGTGTCGGCGATACGATGCGCGAAACCTTCGGCCTGAGCGAGCAGCGCGTCGGTGATCTCCCGCGGGTCCAGCGCCTTGCGGTTGTAGATCTTGACCAGCACCTGGTTTTTGAACTCCAGAGAGGCACTGATCTTGGCGGCTAGCAGGTCGGGGTCGAGCACGTCGGCGACCCGGATGCCGATCCGGGCGATCTTGTCCTGGTAGCAGGGGCCGATACCGCGTCCGGTGGTGCCGATCTTCTTGTTGCCCAGGTAGCGCTCAGTCACCTTGTCGATGGCGACGTGGTAGGGCATCAGCAGGTGGGCGTCGGCGGAGATGAGCAGCCCGGAGGTGTCGACGCCGCGGTCGTCGAGCCCGCTGAGCTCGGTCAGCAACACTCCGGGATCCACGACCACACCGTTGCCGATGACGTTCGTGACCCCGGGGGTGAGGATGCCCGAGGGGATGAGGTGCAAGGCGAAATTCTCCCCGGTTGGGAGGACCACCGTGTGGCCGGCGTTGTTGCCGCCCTGGTAGCGCACCACCCACTGCACCCGGCCACCGAGCAGATCGGTGGCTTTTCCCTTGCCCTCGTCACCCCATTGGGCGCCGATGAGGACGATTGCCGGCATGGCGTGACCCCGCTCCACTCCTGGCTTTTGTATTCAGCCGGTGGATTACCCTATCTGAGCCCAGCAGCAGGAGCGCCCCAGATGACCACCCAGCCGGAAACCGGGACCACCGTGGTGGTGTTCGGCGACCGCCGGGTACCCGGCCGGCTTGCCGGGCTGCCCGCGGTGCGGATCGCCGAACCCGCGGATGTCGATGCGGCCTCGGTCGGCGTCCGGCGGCTGGTCGTGCTGGGCGACGACGCCGATCTGGCCACCGTCCTGTCCCGGTTGATGCGCACCGACTCACTCGATGTGGAGGTGGCCCACCTCCGGGGCCGGCTGGGTGCACGACGGGCGCTGTCGGGCACGGCACGTCGCGTCCCGCTGATCCGTGATGACAGCGGCACCGCACTGGTCGGCGCGGCCCTGTGGCTGCCGCCCGCTGCAGCCGCCACGATCCGCGGTGAGGCGGTGATGGACGACACCGTGCTCTTCGACGGTGAGGTAGCCGGGGTGCGGATCGAGCCGACGCTGCAGATGCCGGGCCTGCGCGCAACGGTGATCGGCGGACCCCGGCGCCGGTGGGTCACCGGCCGGGCGGCACAACTGGGCACCACCGGCGCCCGGGTGGTGCGTGACGGTGTGGCCGGGGTGCGGGAGGTGAAGCGGTCGACGTTCTACCGGCACACGACCGGGTGGCTGCGGGTCGGTTGAGCGCGCCGCTAACCGCTGACGGACTGGCGGCGTGAGGCCTGTGCGATCGGGCGGAACATCACCCGTGTTCCGTTGCGCGGCACCAGAACCGGGGCGGCGTGCCACGGCGGGCTCTCCAGGCTGTCGCTGACCGGTTCGAGATCACCCTCGCGCAGCAGCGTGTGCAGCACGGTGATGAGTTCGCACATCGCGAAGGCGGCGCCGATGCAGCGTTTGACACCGCCGCCGAACGGAATCCACGCCGACGACGGTGGCCGGGTTCCCAGGAACCGCTCCGGCCGGAACTCGTCGGGGTCGGGATAGGCCTGCGGGTCCCGGTTGACCACGTCGAGCAGCAGAACGATGCGGGTACCCGGCTCCAGGGTGTAGTCGCCGAGTTGGTAGCGGCCGGCGGTCATCCGGCCGGTGATGGGGGCCGGCGGCCGGAGCCGCAGCGTCTCGTTGATGACCGCCTCGGTGTACGGGCTGTCACCGCCGAAGGCCTCGGCACGCACCCGCTCGAGTGCGTGCCGATGGTGCAGCAGCAGATCCACCACCCAGGCCAGGGTGGTGGCCGTCGTCTCGTGCCCGGCGAGCACAAGCGTGACGAGGTCATCGCGAATCTCTCTGTCGGACAGCCGGTCTCCGTCCTCGGTCCGCGCGTCGACAAGCATGCCGAGGATCCCCGCGTCACGGTCGGGGTCAGCACGGCGGGCGGTGATCAGCGGCATGAGCAGGTCGTCGATGCGCCTGTTGAGTCCGTTGAGCCGGCCCCAGAACCGCAGCGCGCCAAGGCGTCGCGCGGCGTAGCGCACCGGGGTCTCCTCGGAGATCGCCAGTACCAGAAGTTCGTCGAACGGTTCACCGATCCGGGCGACCTCGGCCGGATCGGTGACGCCGAACATGATCCGAACGATGACGTCGAGGGACAGTTCGCGGGCGGCCTCCAGCATCCGCATCGGCCGTCCGTGCGGCCACCGTGCCATCGCGGCGCGGGTGGCCTCCTCGATGATCGGCACGTAGCTCTCAAGGGTGTGGCCCAGCAGTGGCGGGGTGAGCAACCGGCGCCGGCGCAGATGCTCGGGTTCCTCCTGGACGAACATCGAACGCCTGCCATAGATGGCTCCCGCCGGCCCGACCCCGGCACCGCCGAGCAGGACGTCGGGTTTGGCGGCGAACACCTGCCGGGCCAGCGCCGGATCGCCCACCGCCACCACCGGACCGTATCCGAGCACGGGCAGGGCCACCACCGGGCCGAGCCGCCGGACTGCGTGGGCCACAAGTTGCTGACCACCCAACCCGTAGGCCGCCGCATAGAGCCCGCCGAAGATCGGGGCGAGCGGCTTCGGCGCCGGCAGTGTCGGTGGACGCATGTCAAAACCCTTGCACAGGTAGGTTCGTCAGGTGAGCATTCGCCCGCTGCACCAGTCGGTGCGTCCCAGCCCGGTGTTCCTCGCCCTCGTCACCCTCACCGCCGTCGGCGGGGCACTGGCCTGGACGGCGTCGGAGTCCACCGGCCCGACCGCCCGCATCGGCGTCTTCATCTTCGTGATCGGCGGCTGGCTGGTGTCGCTGTGCCTGCACGAGTTCGGGCATGCCTACACCGCATGGCGTTTCGGTGATCAGGACGCCGAGGCGCGCGGCTACCTGACGCTCAACCCGCTGAAGTATTCCCACCCGTTGCTGTCACTGGGCCTGCCACTGCTGTTCATCGCCCTGGGCGGGATCGGCCTGCCGGGCGGGGCGGTGTACCTGCGCACGGGTTTCATGACCCCGCGCCAGCGCACCCTGGTGAACCTGGCCGGCCCGTTCGCCAATTTCGTCCTCGCGATCGTGCTGCTGGGCGCCACGCGGCTGTTCTTCGACCCCGAGCACGCGGTGTTCTGGGCGGGCGTGGCGTTCCTGGGCTTCCTTCAGGTCACCGCTCTGGTGCTCAACCTGCTGCCGATCCCGGGCCTGGACGGGTACGCCGCGCTCGAACCGCATCTGAGCCCGTCCACCCGGCGTGCGCTGGAACCGGTCCGGCAGTGGGGTTTCATGATCCTGCTGGTGCTGCTGATCGCCCCCGGGCTGAACCGGTGGTTCTTCTCGGGCGTGTTCTGGCTGTTCGGCCTGTCAGGGGTAACGCCGGAGCTGGCCATGTTCGGCGGGGCTCTGACCAGGTTCTGGTCGGACTGGCTGTAACCGGTCCTCAGCGGATGAGAAATACGGCAGCGGACCCCCCTCACCGCTGCCGTACCCGTTCACGATAACGAGCGTCGAACCGCCGCAGCGAGGGCCATAAGTACCTAACCGCAATGACATAGGTCGAGGCCGCTGTCCCGGAGTTATTCTCCAGCCATGGGAGCCGGACACAGCCACGGAAGCGCCGATACCCGGGCCAGTCGGATGATCATGGCCTCGGCCATCCTCGGCGTGTTCTTCGTGGTCGAACTCAGCACGGCGCTGCTCATCGGGTCGCTGGCGCTGCTGGCCGACGCCACCCACATGCTCACCGACCTGGTGGCGCTGTTCATGGGCCTGACCGCGGTGCTGCTGGCTCGCCGCGGATCGAGGTCGGCGGCGCGCACCTACGGCTGGCATCGCGCCGAGGTGTTCACCGCGGTCGCCAACGCGGTGCTGCTGCTTGCCGTGGCGGTGTTCATCGTCTACGAGGCGATCGAACGCCTCGGTGAGCCGCAGCACGTTCCCGGATGGCCGATGATTCTGGTGGCCCTGCTGGCACTGGCCGCCAATATCGCTGTGGTGCTTCTGCTTCGGTCGCACTCGGAGAGCAGCCTGGCGGTCAAGGGCGCCTACATGGAGGTGGTGGCGGACGCGGTCAGCAGCGTGGGCGTGCTGATCGCCGGCATCGTCACGGTGACGACGCACTGGCCGTATGCCGACACCGTGGTGGCCGTCCTGGTCGCGATGTGGGTGTTACCGCGCGCCTTTGCGCTGGCCCGGGCGGCGTTGCGGATCCTGTCGGAGTCCTCGCCCAAGCACATCGACGTCGCCGAACTCCGGTCCGCCCTGGCCGGGGTCGACGGCGTGACCGAGGTTCACGACCTGCATGTGTGGACCCTCGTCCCGGGCAAGGACATGGCCACGGCGCATCTGAGCACCAACGGCACCTCGGATCGGGTTCTCGAGGATGCCCGGGCGATCCTGGCCGAGCGTGGACTCGAGCACGCCACGGTCCAGGTGGAGCCGCCCGGTCCGGCGCCGCAGTGCCCCACCTCGACCGACCTTTAACGCAACCGCGGCGTCCGCAGCCGCGGGCCGCACCGTCAGCGGACTACGCCAGGTCGAGTTCCCGGCGCGCCAGCGGATCGCAGTCGTCGAGCAGGTCCAGGCAGCGGGCGAACTCCTCGGTCTCGCCGATCGCGTCGGCGGCGCGGGCCAGGGCGGCGACACAGCGGAGGAAACCCCGGTTCGGCTCGTGGGCGTAGGGAACCGGGCCGAACCCCTTCCAGCCGTTCCGTCGCAACTGATCGAGTCCGCGGTGGTAGCCGGTGCGGGCGTAGGCGTAGGCGGTGACGGCCTTGTCCTCGGCCAGGGCCTCCTCGGCCAGGGATGCCCAGGCGACCGAGGCAGCTGGGTGGGCGGCCGCGACGATGGCCGGGTTCTCACCGGCCTCAAGATCCGCTTCGGCTTCGGGGTCGCCGGGTAACAGCACAGGTGGAGGGCCCAGGAGATCGCCGAAGGAAGTCATAAGCACATTGTGCCGGTGACACCGGAGTTGCTGAAGGCCGGGCGTCGCGCTCACCCGCTAGGGTCGGGAGGAGATAAGGACCAGGAGGACCGCACGCACATGTCGAACCCGTCCGGGGCCGGCCACGACGACGGCGTCAACGCCGTCGGCGATGAGGGCTACCCGCCGGACGCCGAGGGCGATCCGATCACCGAGATCATCGATATTCCGGCCGCGTCGGTGTCGGACACCGCCGAACGCCGCTATACCGCACCGGGTTTCGACGCCGGATCCACGCAGATCATCGACCGGCTACCTGACGAGTCGGCACCTACGGAGATGTTCTTCGCCTCCGCACGGCCGGGCGGTGCCGCTCCGCAGGCCATTTCGCCCCGCAAGCCCGAGCGGCCGAGTTGGCTGATCCCCATCGGGCTGGCCCTGGCCGCCCTGGCCGCCGTCGCGATCGTCGCTTTCCTGCTGGTCCACCGCGCCAACTCGGCGAAGGCCGCCCGGGTCGACTCGGTCCGCTCCACCATCGCGACGTTCGACACCGCGGTGCGCAACGGCGACCTCGAGACATTGCGGAACGTCACCTGCGGCCAGACCAGGGAGACCTACATCAACTATGACGACGCGGCCTGGGCCGACGCGTACGCCAAGGTCTCCGACGCGAAGCAGTACCCGGTGGTGGCCAGCATCGACGAGGTGGTCGTCAACGGTGACCATGCCGAGGCGAACGTCACCTCCTACATGGCCTTCGACCCGTCGACGACGTCGACGCGCAGCTTCGACCTGCAGTTCCGCGACGACCAGTGGAAGATCTGCCAGTCCTCGTAGCCCGCACCACCCCACTGCGCGCCTCACTCCCCTCGCTGACGCTCGGCTCGTTCAGCCCGCACCACCCCACTGCGGGCCTCACTCCCCTCGCTGACGCTCGGCTCGTTCAGCCCGCACCACCCCACTGCGGGCCTCACTCCCCTCGCTGACGCTCGGCTCGTTCAGCCCGCGGAGACACTCCGGCCGGAGCTGTTGAGGTCGTTGCAGGCCTCGATCACGCGCGCGGTCATCCCCGCCTCGGCCAGCTTCATGTAGGACCGCGGGTCATAGACCTTCTTGTTGCCCACCTCGCCGTCGATCTTGAGCACGCCGTCGTAGTTGGTGAACATGTGGCCGACGATGGGCCGGGTGAAGGCGTATTGCGTGTCGGTGTCGACATTCATCTTCACCACGCCATAGCGCAGCGAGTCCTCGATCTCGGACTTCAACGAGCCGGAGCCGCCATGGAACACGAAGTCGAACGGCGCGGCACCTTCGGCCAGTCCGAGCTTGGCGGCGGCCACCCGCTGACCTTCGGCCAGCACCTCCGGCTTGAGCTTCACGTTGCCCGGTTTGTAGACGCCGTGCACGTTGCCGAACGTAGCCGCGAGCAGGTAGCGGCCGTTTTCGCCGGTTCCCAGAGCGTCGACGGTCTTCTCGAAGTCGGCAGGTGAGGTGTAGAGCTTGTCGTTGATCTCGGCCTCGACGCCGTCCTCCTCGCCGCCGACCACACCGATCTCGACCTCCAGGATGATCTTGGCGGCCGCCGCGTGCTTGAGCAGTTCCTGGGCAATCGACAGGTTTTCGTCGATCGGCACCGCCGAACCGTCCCACATGTGGGACTGGAACAGCGGATCCCTGCCGGCCCGGACACGCTCGGCGGAGATCGCGAGCAATGGGCGCACGTAGGTGTCCAGCTTGTCCTTGGGGCAGTGATCGGTATGCAGCGCGACGGTGATCGGGTACTTGGCCGCGACCACGTAGGCGAACTCGGCCAGCGCCACTGCCCCCGTCACCATCTCCTTGATACCCAGCCCGGAGCCGAATTCAGCTCCGCCGGTTGAGAATTGAATGATGCCGTCGCTGCCGGCATCGGCGAATCCCTTGAGGGCAGCGTTGATGGTCTCCGACGAGGTGCAGTTGATGGCCGGGAACGCGAAGTGGTGTTCCTTGGCGCGATCCAGCATTTCCGCGTAAACCTCGGGGGTTGCGATCGGCATAGCGGGTCCTCTCTGTTGCTGTCCTCGTCGTGTCAGGCTGTCTGGGAGGCAGTATGTCAAACGGCACCGGTATGTTGGGGCGTCATGACCACGACGGTGTTGGCTCTGCCGGGCATCATGGACCCGATGTACTGGCTCGGCGAGGGCGGGCCGTTCGCCTCGGCGGTGCTGCCGGGCATCCTGATCATCGTCTTCATCGAGACCGGCCTGCTGTTTCCGCTACTTCCGGGCGACTCCCTGCTGTTCACCGGCGGCCTGCTCGCCGCCGCACCGAACCCGCCGGTGAGCATCTGGGTCCTGGTGATCTGCGTTCCCATCGTGGCCGTGCTGGGCGATCAGTGCGCCTACTTCATCGGCCGCCGCATCGGGCCGGCCCTGTTCGACAAGGAAGATTCGCGGCTGTTCAAGAAGCGCTACGTCACCGAGTCGCACGCGTTCTTCGAACGCCACGGCCCGAAGACCATCATCCTGGCCCGGTTCGTGCCGATCGTGCGCACCTTCACCCCGGTCCTGGCCGGCGTCTCCTACATGCGTTATCCGGTCTTCCTGGCGTTCGACATCGTCGGCGGCATCCTGTGGGGAGCCGGGGTGACGCTGCTGGGCTATTTCCTGGGCAACGTGCCGTTCGTCAAGGCCCACCTCGAGCTGATGATCCTGCTCATCGTGTTCTTGTCGGTGCTTCCGGGGTTGATCGCCGTGGGCCGCAATGTGCTGTACCGCCGCGGCGTGCTGCCGGAAGAGACCTAGCCGGCCACATCCGCGCCACGGGGCAGCGATGGGACGGGGGGTCAGCGCACTATGGGTTCACGATCAGCTACCGGTGCAACTCAGCGCTACTCCCGGTTTACGGCCAGGTGCCGTTGCGGTTCGGTCCCGGCAGCGTGTCGCCCGGAATAGGCGTGTTCTGCAAAGCACCCAGACACAACCCCAGCCGACCCGGCAAGCACGGGATGTTCCCCCCTCCGCCGTAGCTGTTGCTCGGGCGGTTCTGCGACCAGCAGAGGTTGGTGATGGGGTCTTTCCACTGTCCACCGGGGCAGGGTGCGGCATCAGCGGGTGACGCGGTGATCATCGGGGTCGATACCAGCGCCCCGCCAAGGACCGCCGCCGCCAGAAGACGCGAAGCCATGGATCGGATTGTCATGAGGGTTCTCCGAGCGTGAGTTCAGTCTGGGCGGTCAGGACGGGACGGTGATCTGGGTCTGCGATCCGATGAGGTTGGCCGCGTCGATGACAGCTTGTTCCTGCCCGTCCGGCGCCTCACCGTTCAACTGCAGGACGAACAGCGCGTCCTTCCCGGGAATGACGATGGTCTGCTGCCCGACGGCCCGGGCCTGGCCTTCCCAGACGTAGGTCCCGACGTAGTCGATCGCGTCGAATCCGCCGACCTTGTCGCGCTGCGGGGCCTCCCGCGGCTTGAACTGCGGCAGTTCGTTGAGCTGGCCGGGTGCCAACTCCAGGATCTTCTCCGGGTCGACGTCGCCGGTCAGCTTCGAGGCGATCGCGTACATGAACGGCGGGTTGTCCGGGTCGACGGCCTTGCTGTAGATGATGGCACCGTAAGCCCAGTCGGGGGTCCTGTCACCGGCCGAGGTCCAGTCGGGCGGGAAGGGGAAGGCGATCGTCGGCGTCCCCGGATCGCCCTTCTTGAAGGGCACCTCGGCGATCTTGTTGTCGACGATGTACTGATTCAAGGTGGCACCCTGAGCGGGTGGCGCGGCGGCGGCCTCGCTGGCCTTACCGTGTCCGCCCTCGTGGGCCGGTGCCGGCGAGCCCGTCCAGATGGTCGGCGTGGCCGGTGCCGCGCCGGTATACGGCTTTTCGGTGGTGGGTGTGCAGGCGGTGAGCGCTCCGCTCACCGCGACGACAGCCAGTGCCCCCGTTGCCAACGCCGTGATGTTCTTCATCGGTCGTGTTCTCCTTCGCCCTCGCGTGCCCGGCTGAGCATAACGATTCCACGCTAGTCCGGCGTGCTTCGGCTGGAACCGGCGGCGGTATTCAGCCGGCTTTCGACACCGCGTACGCGGCTTCCATCAGCATCCAGCCCGACACCTGCACCGATAGATCGCGCTCCGGAGAGGCCGACTCGAAGACGGCTCCGTCGACCTTTCCGCCTGCCCCCTCTTTGCCCGGTACCTCCGCGATGCGATCCCAGAAGGCGCTGAACAGGGGCAGTCCGTCGATGTCGGCGCGGTTGTCCCAGGCCGTCTTGGCCGAGGACAGCACGATCGCCCGGGCGGCCTCCCGCGCGTCGGCGTGGTCGGGCAATTCGGTGGCGGCCAAGGCGAGGTAGCGAGCGGTGATCCCGGCAAACAGCCCGCCGTCTCCGCCGCCGGCCCCCTTGAGAACCCCCTCGGGAGCCATGTTCTCGCCGATCGCCTCGACCAGACGGGCCACCCGGGTGACGTGGCGCGCCTCGCCCGTGCGCACGGCCAGTTCGGTTTCCAGGCCGACGACGACACCCTGGCAGTAGGTGTACTGCGCCCGCACCAGCGACCCGGCTTTGACACCGTCGAACACCAGGTGGGTCTCCGGGTCGATCAGGGTGGCGTCGATCCAGTCCGCCATCTGGGTGGCCCGACTGACGTTGCCGTGGCGGGCCAGGAAGATCCCGGCCGGGCCGTTTGCCGGGGCGTTGAAGAACTTGTCCTGCTTGCGCCAGGGGATGCCGCCGCCCTCTGCGGGCGACCACGAGTCCACCAGTTGCGCCGCCAGCGTGCGCAGCGCTTTCGGGTTGGGCACCCCGGCCAGGCGGCCGGCCCGTTCCAAAGCCAGTGCAAGCCAAGCCATGTCGTCGTAGTAGTTGTTGGTCCAGCGGCCGTTGTTACGGGTCAGGTGACCGCGGATCTGCCGGCGGATCGACTCCACCCGGTCGGCCCTGGGATCACGGACCTGGGCGTCGACGAGGGTGTCCAGCAGATGCGCCTGCCACCAATAGTGCCAGGTGGCGAAGGTCTGGTCCTTGGCCGTGGGCGGCCAGCCCACCACGCCGAGCTGGGTGCCGGGAACCTTCCACAGCCGCCGAAGGTGCCGGGTCGCGATGGCGGCCTCGGCACTGGCCGCCCGGTTCTTCCATTGCTGGTCCATGGACGGCAATCCTGCCCTACCAAGCCTCGGAGAGGTCGGACCATTGCCTGATCCAGGCATGCATGGCGATTCCGGCGGCGACGCCGGCGTTGATACTGCGGGTCGATCCGAATTGGGCGATCGACACGGTCAGAGCGGCGCCGGTGTGCGCGGCCTCGGAGATGCCCGGGCCCTCCGAGCCGAATAGCAACAGGCAGTCCCGCGGCAGGGAGGTCTCCTCGAGACGCACCGCGCCCGCGATGTTGTCGACCGCGACGACGGTCAGTCCGGCGCCGTGGGCGAAGCCTAGTAGTTCTTCGGTGGTGTCGTGATGCGAGAGGTGCTGGTAGCGATCGGTGACCATGGCTCCGCGGCGGTTCCAGCGTCGCCGGCCGACGATATGCACCGTGTGCACCGCGAAGGCGTTGGCCGTGCGAACCACCGCGCCGATGTTGGCGTCGTTACCGAAATTCTCGATCGCCACGTGCAGGGGATGGCGGCGGTCGTCGATGTCGGCGACGATCGCCTCGCGGCGCCAGTAGCGATACGCGTCAACGACATTGCGACCGTCACCGTGCTCCAGCAGATCCGGGTCATAGCGCGGGTCGTCCGGCGCCACCCCGGGGTGGGTGTCGGCCCAGGGACCGACGCCGGCCGCCCCGGCAGACCATTCGGTGGGCCCGGGTTCGGTCACCGCTGCAGCAATCCCACGGTGGCGAACCGCCCGGCCGGGCGGCCCAGGACGGCGACGTCGAAGGTCCGCCCGTCGAGCTCGGGTTGGTCCGGCCATTGCTGCGGCATGGTGCCGATCGACAGCGCCAGGCCGTCGGTGACCCCGACCCGCCGGAGCCCGTCCGCGGTCTTCAGAACGACACCCGCGATGCGCCCGTCGGCGATGATCACATCGTCGAGTCGGTCGTCGACGGGGGCGAACAATCCCGTGGCGCGTTCCCGCAGCCAGTGCGTCAGGGCCGGGCCGGGTGGTCGGCCGTCACACCGATACGAACCGACCACCCCGGCGGTGATGGACTCACCCTCGGCGGTGCGCATCGGGTCCAGGTCGGCAACGTGGCTGAACATCACTCCGAAAGGTGATGCGAGACAATGTGCCGACCATCGCCGAAGGTGTTCGCCGACAAAGGGTTCCAACCTGGTGCGGTCGGTGATGTTCTGTTCGGGCACCGGTTCGGCCCCAACCAGCGCCAGGGTCGCCTCCGGTGCACCGTCTGCGAGGTCGACGGTCATCATGGCTCGCCAATCGCGGGTCTGCGGGTCAAGGTCGGCTGATTCGATGATCAGGACGTCGAGATCACCAGTGGCGCAGAGAACTCCGTAGGCCAGTGCTCCGGGGCCGTCGCCGACGCAGAGCACGTCGACGGTTTCATCCCAGTCGTCGGGCTCCCGGTGCTCAGACATCGGCGAGGCCGAGGTCGGCCAGACCGAGGATACTGCGGTACGGCACCCCCTCGGCCTCGATGGCCTCGGCAGCGCCGGTCGCCCTGTCCACCACCGTCGCGACACCGACCACGGTTGCACCCGCCGCACGCACGGCGCGCACTGCCTGCAGGGCCGAACCGCCCGTCGTGCTGGTGTCTTCGACCACCAGCACGCGCGCACCGGCAACATCGGCGCCTTCGATGAGCCGCTGCATCCCATGGCTTTTCACGGCTTTGCGGACCACGAATGCGTCGATCGGCCGACCAGGGGCATGCATCACCGCGCAGGCCACCGGATCAGCCCCCATCGTCAGGCCGCCCACGGCTGCGTAGTCCCAGTCGGCGGTGAGCTCACGCATCAACCGGCCGATCAGCGGTGCGGCCCGGTGGTGCAATGTGGCGCGGCGCAGGTCGACGTAGTAGTCGGCCTCCTTGCCCGACGACAGCGTCACCCGCCCGAAAACCACCGACAGGTGGCGGACGAGGTCGGCGAGTTCGCCGCGCGCAGCGTCATCGAGGCGGGGAGCTTCGCCATCAGATCCGGTGAGTTCAGGTGCGCCCACGGGCCCGTCCCATCCTGGTGGTCAGAGCGCGGACGACACCGCGCGGAATCAACCGGCCGGCGACGGCCAGCGCCTTGTACTGCATGCCGGGGATGCTGACGACCTTGCCTCTGGCGATGTCGGCGAGGCTCTCGTCGACCACGTCACCGACGCTCAGCCACATCGCCTCCGGCATGGACGACATCTCGATCCCGGCGCGTTCGTGGAACTCGGTGTGCACGAAGCCCGGGCATACCGCGTGCATGCCCACCCCGGTGCCGGCCAGGCCGTTGGCCAGGCCTTCGGAGAAGAACACCACCCACGCCTTGGATGCCGAGTAGGTGGAACCTCGGCCGGGCAGCAGGCCGGCGACGCTGGCGATGTTGATCACCGTGCCCCGGTGGCCGGCGAGCATCGCCGGCAGGGCGGCGCGGGTCAGCTCCATCACCGCGGTCACGTTGACATCGAGCTGGCGCTGAAGGACGTCGAGATCGGCGGTCCAGAATTCGCCGGATGTGCCCAGTCCGGCGTTGTTGACCAGCACCTGCACTCCGGCGGCCAGTCGCTCGGCAACGCGGGTGCGGTCGGTGGCGGCCGCCAGGTCGGCGGGCAGGACCTCGACCTCGACGCCGTGGGCGGTCCGCAGTTCGTCCGCCATCGCCGTCAAACGGTCGACGTCACGGGCCACGAGAACCAGGTCATAGCCGTCGCGGGCGTAACCGCCGGGCGTAACCCTCGCCGAGGCCTGAGGTCGGGCCGGTGATCAGGGCTACCGGACGAGTCACCCCGTCACCCTATCGCCGTTCAGGACTGGTAGTGCGGGGCCTGGGTGCCGGTGGGGGACTGGGGGCGCAGCAGCGGAGGACTCTCGCTGCGGCCGGGCGGAAGCTCGCGAGCCGACTGGGCCTGCGGGCGGCCGGGTTCGGCGGGGCGACGGGCGGCCGACTGCGCGGCGGCCTGGGCGGGGATGGGCGGCAGAACGCGCAACAGATCGTTGAACTGCCGGACGGTCCGCAGGCCCTCGTCCCACTCCGCGCGGGTCGAGGAGATCGGCATGGCCAGCAACGTCCAGTTCTGCTCGTTCCAGATGACCTCGGCGCAGTCCGGGGCGGTGTGGGCGAAGGTCACCATCCGGCGGTCGCACGCCCGCCGGGCGGCATCGAGGTTGTTGGAGTACACCATCCGTGGGCCGATGGCGCCCAGCAGCCACACATCGCTCTCGCGCGGTTCCGGCAGACCTTTGAGCCGCAGGTCCATGACGATGTCGGTGCCGACCTTGCGGTGCAGAGCGATCACCGTGGCCACGTCCTCGAGGTCGAAGACGTAGACGGCCTCACCGCGGACCTGGCCGAGGACGACGTTGCGGGCGGTGACGTCGCCCACGGTCGACATGACGCCGCGCTTCCAGCGGTCGACGATCTCGGTGGACTGTTCTTCATAGTCGAATCCGTGGGCGCGGGCCCAGGACTTACGCCGCCGGCCGAGGCCGCGGCGACGTCCGATCTCGACATACAGCAGAACCGCCGCGCCGGCGAAGCACAGCGCGGACAGCGTGAACCAAAACGGAACCATCAGCCGTAGCCTAACCGTTCCCGGCCGTTCACCGAGAGCCCCTGCAGGTCACAACCGGATCACCATTGCTGCGCGAGCAGACGCAAACTCGCACTCGACGAGGTCCGCCGGTGCGAGTTTGCGTCTGCTCGAGGTGGTGATCTCAGCCCAGGATCAGCGAGTCACCATCCGGCGAGACGTTCACCGGCACGACATCGCCGTCGTGGACTTCCCCGGCCAGCAGCATCTTGGCCAACTGGTCGCCGATGGCGTGCTGCACCAGGCGGCGCAGCGGACGGGCGCCGTAGACCGGGTCGAACCCGCGCTCGGCCAGCCATTCCTTGGCCGCCAGCGACACCTGGAGTTCCAGGCGACGCTGAGCCAGCCGCTTCTGCAGCTGGGACAGCTGGATGTCGACGATCTGGACCAGTTCCTCGGGCTGAGAGCGCATCGAAGATGAGCACATCGTCGAGGCGGTTGATGAACTCCGGCTTGAACGCCGCGCGCACCGCCGCCATCACCTGCTCCTCGTCACCGCCCGAACCGAGGTTCGAGGTCAGGATCAGGATGGTGTTGCGGAAGTCCACCGTGCGGCCCTGGCCGTCGGTCAGCCGGCCCTCGTCGAGCACCTGCAGCAGCACGTCGAACACGTCCGGGTGGGCCTTTTCGACTTCGTCGAAGAGCACCACCGTGTAGGGGCGGCGGCGCACCGCCTCGGTCAGCTGACCGCCCTGGTCGTAGCCGATGTAGCCCGGGGGGGCACCGACAAGCCGTGCCACCGAGTGCTTTTCGCCGTACTCGCTCATGTCGATGCGGACCATGGCGCGCTCGTCGTCGAACAGGAAGTCGGCCAGCGCCTTGGCCAGCTCGGTCTTGCCGACACCGGTCGGGCCGAGGAACAGGAACGAACCGGTCGGCCGGTTGGGGTCGGCGACCCCGGCCCGGGTGCGGCGCACCGCGTCGGAGACCGCATGCACGGCCTTGCGCTGCCCGATCGACCCGCTTGCCGAGTTCGTCCTCCATGCGCAGCAGCTTGGCGGTCTCGCCCTCCAGCAGGCGGCCGGCCGGGATGCCGGTCCACGCCGCCACCACGTCGGCGATGTCGTCGGGCCCGACCTCTTCCTTGAGCATGACGGTCTCGCGGGCTTCCGCCTGCGGCAGCGCGGCGTCGAGCTTCTTCTCGAGTTCGGGGATGCGGCCGTAGCGCAGTTCGGCGGCCTTGGCCAGGTCACCGTCGCGCTCGGCCCGGTCGGCCTCGCCGCGCAGATCGCTCCAGCTGTTCCTTGAGCTCGCGGACGACGTCGATGGCGTTCTTCTCGTTCTGCCACCGGGTGGTCAGCTCGGCCAGCTTCTCCTTCTGGTCGGCCAGTTCGGCGCGCAGCTTCTCCAGGCGTTCCTTGGAGGCGGCGTCCTCTTCCTTCTCGAGCGCCATCTCCTCGATCTCCAGGCGGCGCACCAGGCGCTCGACCTCGTCGATCTCGACGGGCCGGGAGTCGATCTCCATGCGCAACCGGGACGCGGCCTCGTCGACCAGGTCGATGGCCTTGTCCGGCAGGAACCGGCTGGTGATGTAGCGGTCGGACAGCGTGGCGGCCGCCACCAGTGCGGAGTCGGTGATCCGCACGCCGTGGTGCACCTCGTAGCGGTCCTTGAGGCCGCGCAGGATGCCGACGGTGTCCTCGACCGAGGGCTCGCCGACGAACACCTGCTGGAAGCGGCGCTCCAGGGCGGCGTCCTTCTCGATGTACTTGCGGTACTCGTCGAGGCGTGGTGGCGCCGACCAGGCGCAGCTCGCCGCGGGCGAGCATCGGCTTGATCATGTTGCCGGCGTCCATCGCGCCCTCGCCGGTCGCGCCGGCGCCGACGATGGTGTGCAACTCGTCGATGAAGGTGATGATCTGCCCGGCGGAGTTCTTGATGTCGTCGAGCACGGCCTTGAGCCGTTCCTCGAACTCGCCGCGGTACTTCGCACCGGCGACCATCGACCCCAGGTCGAGGGAGACGACGGTCTTGTCGCGCAGGCTCTCCGGCACGTCGCCGTCGATGATGCGCTGGGCCAGGCCCTCGACGATCGCGGTCTTGCCGACGCCGGGCTCACCGATGAGCACCGGGTTGTTCTTGGTACGACGGCTCAGCACCTGGATGACGCGACGAATCTCGTTGTCGCGCCCGATGACCGGGTCGAGCTTGCCCTCGCGGGCGCGGGCGGTCAGGTCGGTGGAGTACTTCTCCAGCGCCTGGTAGGTGGCCTCGGGGTCGGCACTGGTGACGCGGGCACTGCCGCGGACCTTGACGAAGGCCTCCCGCAACGCCTGCGGCGAGGCGCCGTGCGCCGGTGAGCAGCTTGGCGACGTCGGAGTCGCCGGTGGCCAGCCCGACCATCAGGTGCTCGGTGGAGACGTATTCGTCGTCCATCTCGGTGGCCAGTTGCTGGGCGGCGTTGATCGCCGCCAGCGACTCACGCGACAGCTGTGGCTGCGAGGTGGCGCCGCTGCTCGGCGGGAGCCGGTCGACGAGGCGCTGGGCCTCGGCGCGGATGGTCGCCGGGCTCGACGCCGACCGCCTCGAGCAGCGGTCCGGCGATGCCGTCGGTCTGTGTGAGCAGCGCCAACAGCAGATGGGCGGGCCGGATCTCCGGGTTGCCGGCGGCACTGGCCGCCTGCAATGCCGCGGTCAGCGCCGCCTGGGTCTTGGTGGTCGGGTTGAACGAGTCCACGACACCTCCGTTTCTCCTGGTAGAAGCTTGTCGACGATATACAACACCGGCAACCTTGAGTCTGTTCCGCTCAAGTCTAGTGAATCTCAACGATCCGGCGGTAGGGCCATCCGGCACCTGTTGCCGGCCACGACGGCGGCGAATCAACCCCCGGGGCGACCATCAGAGGTCCAGGTGCAGCCGCAGCGCG
Organism: uncultured Actinomycetota bacterium; assembly: GCA_963715145.1. GTDB lineage: Bacteria > Actinomycetota > Actinomycetes > Mycobacteriales > Mycobacteriaceae > Mycobacterium. The sequence continues at coordinate 195,927 of CAVQRL010000018.1, forward strand.
TCATCGATCTGTGCCATCTCGTTCGGAGTAACCCGGCCGACGGCGCGCGATAGCCGTTCGACTGCAACGGATCTCACTTGTTCGACCTGCGCCTTGGAATCGACAGACAAGCCCGTCGTCGCCGCGGGTAACGACACCTGGAACGGGTAGACCCTTGCCACGTTGCTTGTCACCGGGATGACTGTCACCACACCTCGGCCGAGTCGGGCGGCCACGTTGTTAGCCCTGTCATTGCTGACCAGAACCGCCGGGCGCCTCTTGTCGGCCTCATTTCCGCGAACGGGTTCGAACTCGACGAGCCAGATGTCACCCCGCAACATGGCCCAATCCGTCGCCCGTGGCCTCTTCCCACACCGCCTCGTCGCCGGTTGCCGACCATTCAGCCCACGCGTCGCTGTAATCCTGCTCCAGTGTGGGCAGGCGGAGCATCCGGATGGCTCGCTGCACTCCTGCGGATCGCGAAGGCAGTCCGCTGTTCTTCACATAGGTGTCCAGGACAGCCAAGTCGTCTTCAGAAAGGCTGACACTCAGTCAGAGGGATGTGATGCACCGGGTCCCGGCCTGGACGTTGCGGCGCGCACGGGGCTAGGTTTCTCCGGTGAGCAGTCTGCTTTCCGATCTCACCGAACTGATTCCGCTGGGTTTGATCATCGCCATCTCTCCGCTGTCGATCATTCCCGGCATCCTCGTCCTGCACACCCCACGTCCGCGACCCACCAGCGTCGCGTTCCTGATCGGCTGGGTGCTGGGCATCGCCGTCATCACCGGTGCGTTCGTCGGCGGCTCAGACGTCTCCAACAACGGCCTGGACACCAAGCCGGCCTGGGCCCCGTACGTCCGCATCGTCCTCGGCATCGCCCTGATCGCCTTCGGCATCTATCGCTGGCTCGGGCGTCATCGCTCTGCCCACAACCCCAAGTGGATGACGGCGATGAGATCGATGGGCCCGGCGCGGGCATTCCTCACCGCGATCGTGCTGACGGTGGCCAACCTCAAGGTGTTCGCGATGTGCGCCGCGGCGGGCCTGGCCATCGGGACGGCGGCCCTCGGGCGGACCGGCGCCTGGCAGGCGGTGCTGATCTTCACCGCGCTGTCCGCCTCCTCGGTCGCGATCCCGATCCTGGCCTACTTCTTTGCCGGCGAGCGACTCGATGCGCCTCTGGATCGCCTCAAGGTCTGGATGGAACGCAACCACTCAGCGCTGGTCGCCGGGATTCTGCTGGTGATCGGTGCCGCCGTGCTGTACAAGGGAATTCACGCCCTCTGAGGAAGCCTAGGATCGGAACCCGTGGTGCTGGAAGACCGCGAGTCGCTGCGGGCGGTGCAGTCCGCACTCGACGGGCCGGCCGCCGGGGACCTCATCAGCCGGTTCTTCGCCACCTGGTTCGAACGCGATCCTGCCGTCCGCGACCTGTTTCCGACTGACCTGACCCACCAACGGGCCGCCTTCCGCCACGCGATGGGGTGGCTGTTCGGCGAATTCGTCGCGCAACGCTCCGCCGAACCGGTGGCCTTCCTGGCGCAGTTGGGTCGCGACCACCGCAAGTACGGCGTCACCGAGAGCCATTACACCAGCCTGTGCCAGTCATTCTTCCTGGCCCTGCGCGCCGAACTGGGCGAGCGCTGGACCCCGGCCGTCGATGCCGCCGTCACCGAAGCACTCACCCTGATCGCCGGCGCGATGTCCGGCGCCGCCGCGGCCGACCGGCAGCCCGCCTGGTGGGACGCCATGGTGGTCGAGTGCGCGCGGGTCACCCCCGACATCGCGGTGGTGCGACTACAACTCGATGAGCCGATGCCCTACCACGCCGGCCAGTTCGTCAGCGTGCACGTACCGCAGCGCCCCCGCTGCTGGCGATACCTGTCCCCGGCGATGCCGTCGGATTCAACCGGATGCATCGAGTTCCACGTCCGGGCCGTGCACCGGGACTCGGTGAGCACGGCCGTCGTCGACAACACCGCACCGGGCGACCGGTGGCGGCTGTCCAGCCCGCACGGCGCGATGCACGTCGACCCGCACGGCGGCGATGTCCTGATGGTGGCTGGGAGCACCGGGCTGGCGCCGCTGCGTGCGTTGATCCTCGACCTCATGCGACTGGAGGACAAGCCGCGGGTACACCTGTTCTTCGGCGCCCGCCATCCCTGCGAGCTGTACGACCTGCCGACGCTGTGGCAGATCGCCGACTGCAGCCCCTGGCTCTCGGTGACACCGGTCGCCGAATTCCCGGCCGATCCGTGGTGGGCCGACGACTACCCCGACCCGACGCCACCACGCGGCCTGCATGTCCGGGAAATCGGGCGACTGCCGGAGGTGGTGAGTGGGTACGGCGGCTGGGGTGACCGGCAGATCCTGATCTGCGGCCGCCCCGACATGGTGACGGCCACCCGCGCGGCGCTGATCGCCAATGGTGCACCGCCGGAGCGCATCCAGCACGACCCACTGGTGGGTTGAGGACTTTCGCCCCTTTCCCGCACCTGTACCGTGAGATGAAGATCACAAGCGTGACAGGATCGAGGGGATGCTGATGACTCAGGCCTGTTCGGCTGAGGAAATCGACGATCTTGCCTGGCAGTTCCTGTGTTCGCCGTTCACGCGGCGGGACTACTGGGACTGGCCGCTGGAGAGCCGTCTCGACGCCTACCTGCGCCACCATCATCGTCGCGACGTTCTCAACAACGGGGCCGCCTACGACGAATTGGTCGAACGGGTGATGGCCAACATCCCCCGGGCCCGGCGCGACGGCATCCTGCAACCCCCGCATCGCTGATAGCGACGGCTTCCCGGAAGAGGTGGCAATGGACAACGCGATCATCCACAAGGGACCAGCCGACCTCAAGGTGACCCCGAACTTCGACGACTACGACGCCACCCGGGCATCGTTCGCGTGGTCCCAGGTGCCCGACGTGTGCGCCGGGATGGGATCGGGTGGCTGCAACATCGCCTACGCGGCGGTCGACCGACATGCCGAGGGACCCGAGGCGAATCGCACTGCGTTGCGTTTCATCGCCGACCACCCCGGTGCCCAGACACTCAGCACCCACGACGTCAGCTACGCCGAATTGGGCCGGCTCACCCGCACGTTCACCAACGTGCTGCGGAGTCTGGGGATCGGCAAGGGCGACAGGGTTTTCGTCATCATGGGCCGGGTTCCCGAGCTCTACATCAGCATGCTCGGGTCGCTGCGCAACGGCAGCGTCGTCTCGCCGCTGTTCTCCGCGTTCGGTCCCGAGCCGATCGCGACCCGGGTCACCATCGGCGCCGCCGACGTGCTGGTGACGACCGCCGCGATCTACAAACGCAAGATCGCCAAGATCCGCGGGGAGCTGACGTCGGTCAAGCACGTCCTCGTGGTCGGCGATGAGGACATCCCCGGCACCCACAATTTCCACGCCCTGATGGACGAGGCGAGTGACGATGCCCCGATCGAGCACACCGGTCCCGACGACCCGTCGCTGCTGCACTTCACCAGCGGCACCACCGGCACCCCGAAGGGTGCCCAGCACGTGCACGGCGCGGTCGCGATGCATTACATCACCGGATGGTACGCACTGGACCTGCATCCCGGCGACATCTATTGGTGCACAGCCGATCCCGGCTGGGTCACCGGCACCTCCTACGGCATCATCGCACCGCTGCTGCACGGGGTGACGTCGATCATCGACGAGGCCGAGTTCGACGCCGAGCACTGGTACCGGATCCTGCAGGACGAGAAGGTCACCGTCTGGTACACCGCTCCGACGGCGGTCCGGATGCTGATCAAGGCCGGACCCGAACTGGCCGCCAAGTACAGCTTCCGCCACCTGCGGTTCATCGCCAGCGTCGGCGAACCGCTCAACGCCGAAGCCGTCTGGTGGGGAAAACGGGTGCTGGGCTTGCCGATTCACGACAACTGGTGGCAGACCGAGACCGGCGGCATCATGGTCGCCAACACCCCGGCCTTCGACATCAAACCCGGGTCGATGGGTCGGCCGCTGCCGGGGGTGGACGTCGTCGTCGTCGACCACGACCAGGACACCGGTGCGGTGAGCGTGATCGACAAACCCGACGTCGAAGGCGAACTCGCGTTGCGGGTCGGCTGGCCGTCGATGTTCCGCGGCTACCTCGATCAGGACGAGCGTTACCGCAAATGCTTCTCCGGTGACCTTTACCTGTCCGGGGATCTGGTCAAGCGCGACGCCGACGGCTACCTGTGGTTCGTCGGCCGCGCCGACGACGTCATCAAGGCCTCCGGTCACCTGATCGGCCCGTTCGAGGTGGAGAACGTGCTGACCGACCATCCGGCGGTTGCCGAGGCCGCGGTGATCGGCAAGCCCGACCCGACCTACGGTGCCGTGGTGAAGGCTTTCGTCACGCTCAAGACCGGCTACACCGCCGACGACGACCTGCGCCGCGACCTGATGGGCCACGCCCGTAAGCGCCTCGGGGCGGCGGTGGCGCCCAAGGAGATCGACTTCGTCGACTCGCTGCCGCACACCCGCAGCGGCAAGATCATGCGACGACTGCTCAAGGCCCGCGAACTCGGCCTGCCCGAGGGCGACACCTCCACCGTCGAGACGCCGGGAGCGAAACCGTGACGGATCCGGCGTTCGCCCGCGACCTTCTCGCCGACATGATCCGGGTGCGGCGCATGGAGGAGAAGTGCGCCGAGATGTACAGCGCCGGAAAGATTCGCGGCTTCCTGCACCTCTACGTCGGCGAGGAGGCGGTGGCGGCGGGCTCGTTGAAAGCGCTCGGGCCGGACGATGCGGTGATCGCGACCTACCGGGAGCACGCCCACGCGCTGCTGCGCGGGGTGCCGATGAACAAGATCATGGCCGAGATGTTCGGCAAGCAGGAAGGCTGCTCGGGCGGCCGGGGCGGCTCCATGCACCTGTTCGACGCCGAGCGACGGTTCTATGGCGGCAACGCCATCGTCGCCGGCGGGATTCCGACCGCGGCTGGGCTGGCGTTCGCCGACAAGCAACTCGGCCGCAATCGGATCAGCGCCTGCTACTTCGGGGAGGGCGCCACCGCCGAGGGCGCATTCCACGAGACGATGAACATGGCCGAGCTCTGGCAGCTGCCGGTGCTGTTCTGCTGCGAGAACAATCGCTACGCGATGGGTACGTCGATCGACCATGAGCTGTCCCAACTCGACCTGGTCGCCAAAGCGCGAGGCCTATCGGGTGCCCGCCGCCTCGGCCGACGGCATGGACGTGCTCGCCTGCCACGATGTCATGCCGCGCGCCGTCGAGCACATCCGCACAAGGGGCGGCCCGTTCTTCGTGGAGTTCCAGACCTACCGCTTCCGGCCGCACTCGATGTTCGACCCGGAGTTGTACCGGGACAAGGCCGAAGTGGCGAAGTGGCGGGAGCACGACCCGATCCAGGTGTTCACCGAGCAGTGCCTCGTGATGCCGTGCTGACCGCCGAGGACGTCACGGCGATGGAGCGGGCGGCGGCCACCGAGGTCGCCGACGCGGTCGCCTACGCCGAAGCCGGGACATTCGAGAGCGTGGAGACCCTGACCGGCACATGTGATGACGACGGAGTCGGTGTCGTGAAGACGACCTATCGCGGCGCCGTGCACGACGCGATCGCCGACGCGATGCGCACCGATGAGACGCGTGCGTGCTGCTCGGCGAGGACGTCGGCCGCTACGGCGGCACCTATGCCGCGTCCAAAGGGCTTCTCGACGAGTTCGGGCCGGACGCGGATCCTCGACACGCCGCTGTCGGAACTGGGTTTCGTCGGTATCGGCGTCGGCGCCGCGCTGAACGGGCTGCGACCCATCGTCGAAGTCATGACGGTGAACTTCAGCCTGCTGGCACTCGACCAGATCGTCAATACCGCTGCACCCCTTCGGCATATGTCCGGCGGACAGTTCTCGGTACCGCTGGTGATCCGGATGGCCACCGGGGCCGGACGGCAGCTCGCCGCCCAGCATTCGCACAGCCTGGAGAACTGGTACGCCCACATCCCCGGCATCACCGTGGTGGCACCGGCCACCGTCGCCGACGCCTACGGCATGCTGCGCACCGCGCTGACCAATCCCGACCCGGTGGTCATCTTCGAGCACGTCGGGCTGTACAACACCTCGGCCGACCTCGAGTCGCTGGCGCCGACCGACATGCAGCCGGGCGGCCGTGCGCCGCAACGGAACCGACGCCACGGTCATCGCCTACGGCGGCTGCGTGCCCAAGGCGCTCGACGCCGCCGAACAACTCGCCGCGGCCGGAATCGAGTGCGAGGTGATCGACCTGCGGGTGCTGCGGCCGCTCGACGACGCCACGATCATGGAGTCGGTGCGCAAGACCCACCGCGTCGTGGTGGTCGACGAGGCCTGGCACACCGGCAGCCTGGCCGGCGAGATCAGCGCCCGCATCGTCGAGCAGGCGTTCTACGAACTCGACGCCCCGATCGCCCGGGTGTGCACCATGGAGGTGCCGATCCCCTACGCCAAACACCTCGAGCAGGCGGCGCTGCCGCAACCCGACAAGATCGTCGCCGCGGTGCGCGGACTGTTCGGCGGACAGGAGCAACGATGATCGAGTTCACGATGCCCGCCCTCGGCGCCGACATGGACGAGGGCCGACTCGACGAGTGGCGGATCAAGCCCGGGCGACACCGTGACCCGCGGGCAGATCGTCGCCGTGGTCGAAACCACCAAGGCCGCAGTCGAAATCGAGTGCTGGCACGACGGCGTGGTCGATCGAGCTGCTGGTTCCGGTCGGCGAGACCGTCGCCGTCGGCACCCCGCTGGCCACGCTGCTGGAGCCCGGCGAGAACGCCCGGCGCCGCGCCGTCGGCGCCCGGCTCCGACCGCCCGCACGGCCGAACCGTTGCAGCACCGGCCTTCACCGAGACAGCCCCGCAGTGCATCCCCGCGCCGCACCGATCGGGCACCGGCTGTGGGTCTCGCCCGTGGCACGGCGCACCGCCGCCGCGCTGGGCGTCGACCTCAAGACCGTCGACGGCACCGGACCGCAGGGCGCGATCACCCTGCACGACGTCGAGCACGCCGCCGCCACCGCCCACCACGAGGCGCCCAAGCCCGTCCACCGCCGCCCCCGCCGGCACCGGGAGCCGCACCGAAGTCGGCCGCCGAGAAGGCCCGCGAGCGCGGCGCCGCCATGCGGGCGTCGATCGCGGCGGCGATGAGCCGCTCCAAGCGCGAGATCCCGCACTACTACCTGGCCGACGAGATCATCCTCGACACCGCGCTGGACTGGCTGACCGAACAGAACGCCGGCCGGCCGATCACCGAGCGGATCCTGCCGGCGGTGCTGCAACTCAAGGCCGTCGCGCTGGCACGACCGAAGTTCGGCGAGTTCAACGGGTTCTGGCGCGACGACCACTTCGAGCCGGCGACCGGAACCCATGTCGGCGTGGCGATCTCGCTGCGCGGCGGCGGTCTGGTGGCGCCGGCCATCCACGACGTCGCCGAGAAGCCGCTGGACGAACTGATGGAGGATCTGACCGATCTGGTGGCCCGGGCCCGGGCCGGTTCGCTGCGCAGTTCGGAGATGTCCGACCCGACGATCACGGTGACCAACCTCGGCGACAAGGGTGTCGACTCGGTGTTCGGCGTCATCTACCCGCCAGCAGGTGGCCATCGTCGGCTTCGGCAAGCCCGCCCAGCGGGTGGTCGTCGTCGACGGCGGCATCCGGGTCGCCACCACGGTGCACTCGAGCCTGGCCGCCGACCACCGGGCCAGCGACGGCGCCCGCGGCGCGCTGTTCCTGGCCGAGATCAACCGGCTGCTGCAGCAGCCCGGCGAGCTGTGAGAAGCCCACGAGAAGGAGACTCCCGTGAGGAGATCCGCGCCGGGGTGGTGGCCGAGCTTCTGACATCGCCCCCGAGATCGAGGAGGGCGACCTCAGCGACACCGAATTGCTGCGCGATCAGGTGGACCTGGACTCGATGGACTGGCTGAACTTCCTGGTCCGGCTGCACAAGCGATTCGACGTCGACATCCCCGAGTCGGAGTACGCGTCGCTGCGCACCATCGACGATCTGACCAGCTACATCGACCAGCACCGCTGATGCGTCGGCGGCTTGGTCAACCAGCGGATCGTTCGTGGCACAATCCGACAATGGCCCAGCTGCCCTCCATCGTCCTGAAAGATCCGTCGTCGGCGCTGACCGCGACCTTCGTGCCGTCCGCGGGCATGGTGTGCACCTCGCTGTCGGACGGCGGGGTGGAACTGCTCGGCCAGCGGCGCGGTCTGAACGCCTATCTGACGACCGGCAAGACCATGGGCATCCCGATTCTCTACCCGTGGGCCAACCGGCTCAGCGCCAACGGCTACGGCGTCGACGGCGGCGCGGTGACGCTGACGCCGGGCGTGGGCGGTGTGCGCTCCGACGAGCACGGCCTGGTGATCCACGGGGTGCTGGCCGCCTACCCGGGCTGGCTGGTCAAGCAGAGCGCCGACAACAAGCTCTCCGCCGACCTCGACTACGGCGGCCAGCCGCGGCTGCTGTGCAGCTTCCCGTTCCCGCACGTCGTCACCCTCGATATCACGCTGGCCGATCGGGCGCTGACCATCGAGACGACCGTGACGCCGACGACGTCGGCGTCGGTGCCGCTGTGCTTCGGGTTCCACCCCTACCTGACCATCCCCGACGTGCCGCGCGCGGAGTGGACGCTGGAGACCCCGCCGTTGCGCCACCTGCCGGTGGACAACTGGGGCATCCCGACCGGGGCCACCGAGGATTGGCCGGCGATGTCGCGAGACCGCTGGGCGACAAGACCTTCGACGACGGGTTCGACGAGGTTCCCCAGGGCGGGATGTTCGCGCTGTCCGGCGGGGACCGTCGCATCGAGGTGATCTTCGACCACGGCTACCCGGCGGTGCAGATCTTCGCCCCCGGCAATGACGACGTGGTGGGCATCGAGCCGATGGCCGCGCCCACCAACGCGTTGCGCAAGGGCAACTACAGCGTCGCGGTGCCGGGCCGGCCCGCGTCGGCCAGCTTCACCATCCGGGTCTAGTCCGGCTTCTGTCGCTCAACGCGAGCTTCGGGGCTTCCAGACCACCACGGCGGTGCTCTTGGGCACCACCGCAAGGTCGCGGCGGGGCTTGGAGCGCGACAACTGCTCGGCCATCTCCGCGAGCCGGGACTGCAGCGCCTCGACCTGGTTGGTCAGCTCGATGATGCGCTTGATCCCGGCGAGGTTGACGCCCTCGTCCTGGGACAGCCGCTGCATCTCGCGCAGCAGTTCCACGTCGCGCTCGGAATAGCGCCGACCGCCGCCGGCGCTGCGCTGCGGGCTGACCAGGCCGAGCCGGTCGTAGGTGCGCAGCGTCTGCGCGTGCATACCGGCCAGCTCGGCGGCCACCGAGATCAGGAACGTCCGGGCTCCTGATCGCGGGGGCCGTTGGCGCGCGGTCATGGCCGGTTACCCGCCCAACCGGCCCGCGGGTCGAAGCCGCTGGCCTTCTCGGCGGCCGCATAGGCCTCCAGCGCCTCGAGGGCCGCGCCCTCCAGGTTCGGCGGGACCGCCACCTTGACGGTGACCAGCAGGTCGCCGTGACCACCGCTGCGCTTGGGCACACCGCGCCCGCGCACCCGCAGGATCCGACCGTCGGCCGTGCCCTTGGGCACCTTCACCCCGACCTTGCCGTCCAGCGTCGGCACCGAAAGCGTTGTGCCCAAAGCCAATTCGGTGAAGCTGACCGGAACCGTCACGGTCAGGTCGTCGCCGTCGCGGCCGAACACCTTGTCCGGGCGCACGTGCACGGTGACGTACAGGTCACCCGACGGGGCGCCCCGCAGCCCGGCCTCGCCCTGGCCGGCCAGCCGGATCCGCTGACCGTCCTCGACGCCCGGCGGGATCCGCACGTTGATGGTGCGGGTGCGGGTGGTGACACCGGTGCCGCGGCACTCGTCGCAGGGATTCTCGATGATCGAGCCGCTGCCCCGGCATTCGGTGCACGGCTCGGAGAACCCGAACGCGCCCTGGTTGCGGTTGATCACGCCCGAGCCGTTGCAGCTCGGCACACACCTTGGGGCTGGTGCCCGGGCGCGCACCGCTGCCGTGGCAGTTGGTGCACGGCGCCGGGCTGGTCAGCCGCAGCGGCATCGCCACGCCCTTGGTGGCCTCCAGGAAGTCGAGTTCGGTCTCGGTCTCCAGATCCTTGCCGCGGCGCGGCCGGGTGGGCCGCGGTGCTGGGCACCGCGGCCGAACAATCCGCCGAACAGGTCGCCGATGTTGGCGCCGCCGTCCTGCGCCGGCCTGGCCGAACAGGTCGTTGAGGTTGAATCCGCGCTGCCGCCGTCGCCGCCGAATCCGCCGCCAGCCGCCACCGCCGCCGCCGCCGCCGAACCGACGTCCGAAGCCGCCGCCGGCGAACATCCGGCGGGTCTCGTCGTACTCCTTGCGCTTGGCCTTGTCGAGCAGCACGTCCTGTGGCTTCGCCGACTGCCTTGTACCGCTCCTCAGCGGCCGGGTTGTTCGGGTTGCGGTCGGGGTGGTTCTCGGCGAGCAGCTTGCGGCGACCCGCTTGATCTCGTCGTCGCTCGGCATCCGAGGAGACGCCGAGCACCTTGTAGAAGTCCTTCTCAACCCATTCACGTTGAACCATGCCGCGTCACCTCCTCACCTGATGCGTGGTCTACTGCTCTGATTCTGCGTTCTCCGGTCCTGGTCCTGGTCGTAGCGGGGCGTGTCGTTCGAGTCTGTGACCTCCGACGGCGTCGACGACCCCGACCATGGCGTGCCGCAGCACGAGTTCGCCGAGTTTGTAGCCCTGGCGCATGACGGTGCCGATCACCGGGTTGGAGCCGTCGCCCTCGTGCTGCACGGCTTCGTGCAGCGACGGGTCGAACTCGTCACCCTCGGCGCCGAACGCCGACCAGTCCCAGGCCTGTTCAGCGCGCCCGTCGAGCTTGTCGGCGACCGACTTCAGCGGTCCGGTCTCCAGGTCGCCGTGGCTGCGGGCGCGGTCGAGATCGTCGAGCACCGGCAGCAACTGGCTGACCACGACGGCCTTGGCGCGTTCGCCGGCCGCCTGCTGATCGCGCAGCGCGCCGCTTGCGGTAGTTGGCGAAGTCGGCCTGGACTCGCTGCAGGTCGCGCGGTCAGCTCGGCGACCTTGCCGGCGTCGGCCGATTCGGGCGCCTCCGGTGCCGCCGCCGAGGGGCGGCCCGAAGCCGTGCCATCCCGGGTCGCTGCGCGCCGCCCGCCGGAGCCCTCACGAACCTCACCGGTCTGCGGGTCGATCCGCCGCTTGTCGGTGACCGTCACCGGTTCTTCCGCGCTCACGGTTGCCGGGCTGAGTCACTTGCGGCTCCTCGATCGTCCTCGACGACCTCGGCGTCCACCACGTCGTCGTCGGAGCGAAGCGCCACCGGCGTCGCCACCGGCGGCCTGCTCGGCCTGGGCGGCCTCGTAGATCGCCTGGCCGAGAGCCTGCGACTCGGTGCCCAGCTTCTCCATCGCGGACTTGATCGCCGCGATGTCGGATGCCGTTCAGCGCCGTCTTGGCCTCGGCGATCGCGGCGTCGACCTTGACCAGCGTGTCCTCGGGGACCTTCGAGCCGCCCTCGGCCTCGCGCTGTTCGTCGACGAACTTCTCCGTCTGGTAGACCAGCGACTCGGCCTGGTTGCGGACGTCGGCCTCTTCGCGACGCTTGCGGTCCTCGTCGGCGTGCGCCTCGGCGTCCTTGATCATCCGGTCGATCTCTTCCTTGGACAGGCCGGAGCCCTCCTGGATCTTGATCGTGTTCTCCTTGCCGGTGCCCTTGTCCTTGGCGGTGACGTGCACGATGCCGTTGGCGTCGATGTCGAAGGTGACCTCGATCTGGGGCACGCCGCGCGGAGCCGGCGGGATTCCGGTCAGCTCGAAGCTGCCGAGCAGCTTGTTGTGCGCGGCGATCTCGCGCTCACCCTGATAGACCTGGATCTGCACCGACGGCTGGTTGTCGTCGGCGGTGGTGAAGGTCTCCGACCGCTTGGTCGGGATGGTGGTGTTGCGCTCGATCAGCTTGGTCATCACGCCGCCCTTGGTCTCGATACCGAGGCTCAGCGGGGTGACGTCAAGCAGCAGAACGTCTTTGACCTCACCCTTGAGCACGCCGGCCTGCAGGGCCGCGCCGACGGCGACGACCTCGTCCGGGTTGACGCCCTTGTTGGGCTCCTTGCCGCCGGTCATCTCCTTGACCAGCTCCGAGACCGCGGGCATACGGGTCGAACCGCCGACGAGCACCACGTGGTCGATGTCGGACACCGAGATACCGGCGTCCTTGATCACCTGCTGGAACGGCGCACGGGTGCGGTCCAGCAGATCCTGGGTGATCTTCTGGAACTCCGCGCGGGTCAGCTGCTCGTCGAGGAACAGCGGGTTCTTGTCGGCGTCGACGGTGATGTAGGGCAGGTTGATCGAGGTGCTCTGCGAGGAGCTGAGCTCGATCTTGGCCTTCTCGGCGGCCTCACGCAGCCGCTGCATGGCCATCTTGTCCTTGGTCAGGTCGATGCCGGCCGAGGCCTTGAACTTGTCGACGAGCCACTCGACGATCCGGTCGTCCCAGTCGTCGCCACCGAGGTGGTTGTCACCCGAGGTGGCACGGACCTCGACGACACCGTCGCCGATCTCCAGCAGCGAGACGTCGAACGTGCCGCCACCGAGGTCGAAGACCAGGATGGTCTGTTCCTTGCTGCCCTTGTCCAGGCCGTAGGCCAGCGCCGCGGCGGTGGGCTCGTTGACGATGCGCAGCACGTTCAGGCCGGCGATCTGGCCGGCTTCCTTGGTGGCCTGACGCTGGGCGTCGTTGAAGTAGGCGGGCACGGTGATGACCGCGTCGGTGATGTCCTCACCGAGGTAGCTTTCGGCGTCACGCTTGAGCTTCATCAGCACGCGGGCGCTGATCTCCTGGGCGGTGTAGTTCTTGCCGTCGATCTCGATGGACCAGTCGGTGCCCATGTGGCGCTTGACCGATCGGATGGTGCGGTCGACGTTGGTGACCGCCTGGTTCTTGGCGGGCTGGCCGACCAGCACTTCGCCGTTGCGCGCAAAAGCGACCACGGACGGCGTGGTGCGGGAGCCCTCGGAGTTGGCGACGACGACAGGGTCGCCACCCTCGAGAACCGCGACGACGGAGTTGGTGGTCCCGAGGTCGATACCGACCGCACGAGCCATAGTTGATTTCCTCCTGGTAGACGTTCTGGTCTGAGCGAACCAGACTCAAGCTTGCGGAAAACAGCGGAAGCTGTCAAGCCATAGTTGAGTCTGCCTGGCTCAAGGTGTCGATATGGACAACCGCAGGCCGCGCTATTCATTCCCGGCTAACCTGAACTGCGGGGGATGACAACCGCGGGAGTCCGGGCAACCGGTCTGAGAAGGTGACATACGGCGTCGCCGACCGCACAACCGTCCGGGTAATGCCGGACAGGGAGCGTCTGACATGACTGTGCTCTTCACCGTGTGGGGTTACGACGTCACCGTCATCGAGTTCGCCTCGGTGATCCTGGCCTTCCTCGCCATCGGCCTCGGCATCCGCGGAACCCGCTGGACCTGGCCCTTCTATTTCCTCTCGAGCCTGCTGTACGGCTGGCTGTTCCTGGAGTTCGACCTGTTCGCCTCGGCGGCGATGCAGCTCATCTTCATGGCCGCGTCGGTCTGGGGCTGGTTCTCCTGGGGCCGGGAGGGGGTCCGCGTGCCGACGTCGGCTCAGCCTGTCCCAGCGCGCGGGAGGTGCGCTCGCCGTCCTCGCGCTGTGGGCTCTGCTCGCGCCCCTGCTGCAGAGCATCGGTGGGGCTGCCACCCGGGGCGACGCCTTCATGCTGGTCGGCTCGATGGCCGGCCAGTTGCTGATGGTGCTGCAGAAAACCGAGACCTGGCCGGTGTGGATCGCGGTCAACGTCGTCGGTACGGTGCTCTACGCCAGCCAGGGCCTCTACTTCACGTCGTTGTTCTACGCGGTGCTCATTCTCATGGCCGTCACCGGTTGGCGGGCATGGTCGGCGCGCGCCGAAAGCCGGCCCCGGCATCGCCGGTGGCGGCCGGTGCCTGAGTCCCGGCGCGCCGGCCTGATCTCGGTCGTCGGCGGGGAGTCGACCGGCAAGTCGACATTGGCCGCCACGCTCGGGGAGCGCCTGCCGGCGGTCGTCGTCGAGGAGTTCCTGCGGACCTGGGTCCATCAGCATCGGACGGGTCCCCGGCCCGGCCGAGCAGGCCGGCCGTGATGGCCGCACACCGCGCATCGGAGGTGTCGGCACTGCTGCGGGCGGACCGGACCGGACAGTCCTGGGTGGTCTCCGACGGCGGTCCGCTCATGACGGCGGTGTACAGCATCCAGTACTACGACGATGCGTCACTGCTACCAGAGGCCGTGGAGTGGACGGCGCACAGCGACTCGGTGGTGTGGTGCCAGGACGACTTTCCCTGGCAGCCAGATCCGCAACGTGACGGGGTCGCACGCTCGCGCCGAGTCCCAGCAGATCCTCGCGACGATCTTCGCCGAGCACCCGGAACTGCCGGTCCTGGCCGGTCGCGGGATCATTCGACGAGCGCATCGAGGCGGTGCGTGGGTGGCTTCTCTCCGGCCGGGATGAGCAGGGCGCTATCGCGCGGGCATGTCGCGCCACGCGTCGAAACCGACGAAAGCGCCCGCACCGAGCAGCAGCAGCGCGCCGATCCACCGGCCGTGCACTTTCATGATCCGCTCGTACGCCTCTTTGATGCCGACGGTCGCGCCCGGCTTGACCACGTCGATGATCGCGGGCAGTAGCGCCGGGAATCACCGCGATCACCGCGAAGAGGACGACGCCCACCGCGCGTTCGCCGGGGCGGGCGATCTGGACGATCTGGTGACCGGCCGCGATCGCGATGGGGAAGACCTTGGGGTGCAGTCCGCACATGGCGAACCCGGCGAGTCCGGCCCGCCCGACGCGCCGCGGCACCGGAAGGTCGGCCTTCATATCCAGCGAAGGGAAGCGCCGTGTCAACTCGGCCCGGATCCTGCTGGGCTTGCGTTCCGCCTTGGCGATGTCGGGAATCGGCTTGTGCCGCATCGCATTCACCGCCCGGCGGGTACCGATCGTCACAAGTGCGGTCGCGATGGCCACCCGGACGAAGAAACTCGGCCAACCATGGTGATGCTCGGCGGCGAGCGCCGGCGCCGGACGCGTGCGCGATCCACAGGCCGATCCCGGTCGCGAAGGCGATGCCCAGCATGCCGCCGATCGCGTAGGCGAACGCCGCCAGTCGGGGGACTTTCTTGTCGCCGGCGACGATGAGGCCCAGGACGAGCGTCTCCGGACTGAAGAAGATCGCCAACGCCAATGAGGCGAGGACGGCGAAGTGTGAACTCACCGGCCCCGCCTAATGACGAAGTCGAGCTTAGAGATACAGCGCGTTCCAGGCATACCGACGGGTTCCCTTGTGTGCGGCCTGATCGGCCGCTCACTCAGGGTACCCGGCAACCCGGGAGCGCGTCTAGCGACGCCGCCCGCGTCCCCCTATGCCGATGAACGGCATGTGCGGGATGTTGGCCGGAGGCGCCACGGTGCCCGGACGCGCCTTGATCGACACGCTGCCGTTGGTCTGGCAGATGCTCTTGAAATCGGTGCTCTGGCAGGTCGGCCGGGCGGCGGCAGTGGGAGCAGCAACGCCAGCCGCCACAGCCAGGCCGGCCAGCACAAGTGCAGTTTTGCCTCGAGTGGTCATAAGTCCTTCCCCTTTCGGGCTGCTTCCGGTACGACGATGGTCTGTGGAAGTACTCGGTGCTAGGGGCAGGCCGAGATGATGAGGGTGCGGTTCGGGCCGAACGGGCGTGTTGTTCGGCCGCAGCCCGAGCCGTCGCATCGACGACAGCCGCCTCGATCGTCGGCCCGGCGCCGCCGGCCACGACATCAGCTGTCGTCGTCGCCGACCGACACGATGCAGAGGTTGTCGTTGGTGACCTCGTCGACGGTGCAGTCCACGCCACCGGCGGCGTTGCACTGTGCCAGCGCAGAATGCCGACGCCTCTTCGTTGGTGGCGCCGATTCGCGATGAAGCCGTCAAGTCTCCCCAACGAACGTGCCGGTGCCCACCGCCTCCGAGATATCGGTGTCCTCGACGGCGCCGCTCGGGCCGCCGGCCCACGCGATGCCTGCCGGGACGCCGACAGCCGATAACGCCCGCCGCCACAATCGCCGAAACCAAACGGGTATTGGCCATGCCATTCCCTCTCATGTTCAAGTTTTGCCTACGTTAACACCGACTCGTGAAGCAGACGGTCGTCCATCAGAGACGACCGTCCACCGCAACCGGAGACGATCCGGTTGCTCTGAGCAGACATGACACTACTGCACACGACGACAATTCCGTCGGTTGGCGGGCGTTAGAGTCGCTACAGGGCCCGGCGGCCACAGAGAACGCGGTCCGACGAAACGAGGTTTTGCAGTGAGGCGTTTACGGGCCCGTTCGGCGCCAGTCGCCCTGACCCTCGGCGTTGCTCTGGCGGGCTGTGCGTGCCTCGGCTGAACCCGCCGCCAGCCCCCGCGCCGCCCATCGACGGCACCCGCAGCAGCCGACCGTCACCAAGATGGACGAGCACGGCCGGGGCCCAACCGACACTGGCATCCGATCCGGCACAGATCGGCGCCGACCTCGTCGCCGACGAGCAGGCGATCCGCGACCCCGCCACGCCCGAACCGGCTTTGGTGGCCGCCGCACGACGCCAGCAGGCGGCATACCGCGCCATCGGCCGGCACCCGGACTGGGACCCGATCATCCGGCCGTTGATCCCGGAGAACCTGACCGTGACCTATGACCGCAACATCGACGCGCGCCGCCAGTTGGCGGCAATGTCGCCGGTACGCGACACCCTGCCCGCCTGGCGGATCGTCCCGACCGCACCGGCCGACGACCTTCTCACCCTCTACCGGGAAACCGAAGCGGCCACCGGTGTGGGTTGGAACTACCTGGCCGCCATCAACCTCATCGAGACGCGTTTCGGCAGTATCGCCGGGCTGAGCACGGCCGGCGCGCAGGGACCCATGCAGTTCATGCCGGAGACGTGGGCCGCGTATGGGGCGGGCGGGGATGTGAATTCGCCGCGGGACGCCATCATGGGCGCCGGGCGCTATCTGGCCGCGAGCGGATTCGCGAGCAACCCCGACCGCGCCATCTACGCCTATAACCACGCCAACGAGTACGTCCGCGCGGTCAAGGACTACGCGGCGATCCTGGCTGAGGACCCCGGCTCCTTCGCCGGGTACTACCGCTGGGAGGTGTACTACTACACCACCGCGGGCGACGTCCTGCTTCCGGTCGGCTACGCGCAGTCTGAGCGCATCCCGGTCAGCGAGTACCTTGCCACCCATCCGCAGTGAATACGAAGGGCGACACGTGACGAAGAACATGGGCTCGACGGACCGCGGTCTGCGGATCGCCGCCGCAGCGACGGTACTGGTTCTCTATCTCACCCACATGATCTCCGGACCGGTCGCGATCATCCTCGGCGTCGTCGCCGCGGTCTTTCTCATCACCGGATTCGTCGGCGTCTGCCCGGCGTACATCCCGCTGAAGATCTCGACATTGAAAAAGTAAGCCGCGCAGCGGGTTAGCCGACGCCGCCGCCGACGAGCAGGCCGAGCAGATAGGTGATCGCGGCCGCCCCGTATCCGATGAGCAATTGGCGCAATGCCCGCTTCAGCGGAGGCGCACCGGACAGCAGGCCGACGATCACCCCGGTGCTCAGCAGGGCAACACCCACCAGCGCCGCTGCCACCACGACGGCCGTCGTCCCGCTCAGGCCGAACAGATAGGGCAGCACCGGGATGATCGCGCCGGTGGCGAAGAACAGAAAGCTGGACACCGCCGCACCCAATCCGGTGCCGATCGCATCGTGCTGCCGACCGTCGGCCGCCACATGGGCCCCCGCGCCGGACTCCGGATCACTGAGCACCTCGGCGGCATGCGCACCGGCTTCATCGGGACTCATTCCGCGGGCCCGGTAGACCAGTTCCAGTTCGTTGGCATCGACATCCAGTTGCACCAGGGCCGCACCGACATCGGCGCTCGGCGCTGAGGCCTCCAGCAGTTCCCGCTGCGAACTGACCGACACGTATTCGCCCGCCCCCATCGACAGTGCACCGGCCAGCAAGCCGGCCAGCCCGGTCACCAGCACGGTGTGGCTGGACACCCCGCTGGCGCTGACACCCAGGATGAGGGCCAGGTTGCTCACCAGTCCGTCGTTGGCGCCGAACACCGCGGCGCGAAAGCTGCCGGACAGTCGGTCGCGACCGCGGGCCGCCAGCGCGCGGATGACCTCCTCATGAATCTGCTCGTCGGCGGCCATTGTCGGGGTGGCGTCGGCGTCGTCGTCGTAACTGGCCCGCGCCTCGAAGCGCTGCACGAGCGCGAGCACGAACACCGACCCGAAGTGGCGGGCCATGAATGCCAGCATCCGGGTGCCCAGGTCGGCCCGCCCCGGTGGGCCGACCCGATCCCCGAGCAGGTTCAGCCAGTGCTGTTCGTGGCGTTCTTCAGCGGCCGCGATCGCGGCGAGAATCTCGCGCTCCTCGCCGTCGTACTTCTGGGCGAGGTCGCGGTAGACCGCCGCTTCGGCCCGCTCATTGGCCAGATGCCTTCTCCAGCGCCGCAGGTCGGCCGCGGTTGGCTCGCCGGTGGGGGCCATCGGGGTCAGTCGTCCTCGCTGAAGACGTTGTCGACGAAAGCCTGGTTACCTTCCTTCCACGCGACCAGGAAGTTGCCGACATCGTCACGGCTGATGGCCAGTCCGGGACAGAACCAGCTACCGCCGTGGGGGGTGAAGAAGTGCGGTGAGCCGACGACGCCGCGCTCCTTGCCCTCGTCGAAGTCCGCCCGGACCGCCGCTCGGGTGGCGTCGGCGTCCAAGGGTGTGAGCCCGAACACGCGCCGCCACCGTCTGGACGACTTCGGGACGGCCGATGTCTAGGCCCTTCTCGAAAACCGCGTCCCGCAAAGCCATCCCGACCTGCTCGATCAACGCCGGGTCGCCGGTGCGGTCGGCGGCGGCGGTCAACGCGAACGCGGCCATGGAGGTGCTCGGGAACGTCTCCGTCGAGAAACCCGCGAAAAGATCGGGACGCACCGATCCGCGCAGGGCGACGATCTCGGCCGCGATGTGGTCGGGGTCCAGCGGCTTGCCGTTGACCCACTCCAGCGGCCAGGCCCGAATCCGCATCCGAGGTTCGTCCAGACCGCGTTCGGTGCGCCGGTCTATCAGGGTGTGCAGCCCCACATGGGTGAAAGGGCACAGGACATCGGCGAAAACCTCGACGGTGCTCATATGGCGAACGTTACCTGGATACGGGTTCGAACTCAGCGGGTCGCATCTGTCCTCCCGACGCCCGACGCGCGAACCAGCCATCGATCCCTGGCCGCGGGGGTAGACGTGCGGACAGCGCTCATTTGAGTGCACCTTCCTTGCGGTTGGAATCCTCGAGTTCAACCGGGGAGACATCGAGCGGACGGACACCCAGTCGCGCGGCAGCGGTCTGGCTGCCTCCTCGCACGGGAACGGCGGCGGTCGCCTCGGCGAGGCCGAACACCGGCATGTTGACGTAGACCGTTTCAGCATCGGACGCAGCCACCCGATAGGTCTCGTGGAAAATCCCCACCGCCCGGTTGTCGCGGACACGACGATTGAATGTGCGCCACGCGGGAAGGTGCTGCCCGTGCGGATCGCGGGCGTAACGTTCCAGGTCCTCGAAAGACTTCCAGTACTGCACCACCATGATGACCCGCCCGGACACGAAGGTGCGCGGCCTTCCCAGCAATCCACGCGACGGGTCCTGCATCAATTCGACGAGCATCCTCGGCATCGCCGCGAGGACCGGCACCCAGCGCCAGAATTCCCACGGCCGGTTCACGCGCATGCCGATCAGGAACACGACGACGCCGTCACGATCCCGGAGATCGGAAGTTATCCGCCCCTCGCACATTGTCCTCATGCCAGTTCTCCTCCACCTTATGTGAACATCGTTCACATCATCAGACACCTCGATGTGAACAATGTCAACATCCATGGCAGAATGGCCGGTGTGACTGCACAGCCCTACCACCACGGCGCCCTGCACGAGGCCGTTCTTCAGGCCGCGGTTGAGGCGGCCCGTGATGGCGGCCCCCCGGCGGTTAGTGTCCGCGCACTCGCCAAGGCCGTCGGGGTTTCACCGTCGGCTGTCTACCGGCACGTCCCCAGCATCGATGCCCTGCTCGCCGAAGTGGCGCAGATCGCACGGCAGCAACTTGCCCGTCACCTGATCGAGTGCCGGGACGCAGCCCCGACCCACCGGACCCGCAAAGCGTCGGCACGCGAACGCTTTCGCGCTGTCGGCCGCGGTTACGTCGACTTCGCCTTGGCCGAACCGCACCTGTTCGACACCGCATTCGCCCCGTGCACCGAAGCGCCCCCGAACCCCGATGACCCGTCGGCGTGGCAGGTGCTCGTCGACGGGGTGGGAGAACTGGTCAAGGCAGGTGCCGTCGCCCCACGAGCCGCCGACAAGGCGGCGTTGATCGCCTGGTCGGGCGTGCAGGGGATCGCGTCCATTCTCGTTCGGAATGCTCTTCCGCATCCGGTGGGGGCCGTCGAGGCCACCGACGTCGTTCTCGACGCTCTCATGGTTTCTCTCGAGAGTCTCTGAGCTTCCCGCCTCGGCCCAACGTGGTTGCCTTTCCGGTATCCAGTGCTCAACCTGACCAGCCCGTGATCCGGCTGGCCGAAAGCTCGCTCAGGTAGACCTCCAGGTCGGTGTAGCCGGCCGAGGACAGCGTGCGCGCGTTGGTGTTGGCGACGTTCGGGTTGAGCCCCTTGGCGGTCTCCCAGGCGTCGGGCATGCCGTCGTTGTCGGTATCGGTCGGCGCGGCGGGTGGCTGGCCGGAGTATGCGGTGAGCAGGGCGTCACCGGCGGGGTTGGTGTTGGGCGGCGCTGAGGCGATGGTGTTGGTGGCGACGTTGCGCATCAGTCTGATGTCCATCGGGTCGCGCGGCCAGGCGCCGGCGGTGTTGAGCAGCACGGAGCGCAACTGGTCGGTGGGCGTGTAGGTGATGGCCGGGAAGGGATGCCGGGTGGCCCGGGCCTGCGCCAGGCGCGAGGTCCCGTTCGGACTGGTCTCGGTGGGATAATCGTTGCAGCAGTAGAACAGCTGGTAATCCGATCGCGACGGGTACAGGCTCATCTTGTTGCCGCTGACGAAGAGCTCATTGCGGGCGACGTTGAGGATCTGGTCGTCGAACATTCCGAACTGGAAGCTGTTGCCGGTTCGGAAGAAGTTGTTGACCGCGTTGAGTCGCCAGTAGATGGGGCGGGAGCCGCCGCTGGCAACACCGGAGTCGACGGCGAGAGCGATGAAGAACCGTGGATCCCAGTACAGATTGTTCGAGAGCTCGAGGTTCATATATGAGTTGGCTGCGGCTTGCGATTCGCGACTACCCTCCGGGAGCCGGCCCTCGATGCGGTTGAAGACGTTGTGGTGCAGCGACACGTTGTCCAATGCGAACCCATTGGCCGGATTGGAGTAGTTCATCAGCACACCGCCGTAGAACGAATGGCCGCCGACGGTCTCGGCGATCAGAGTGTTCTGGACGGTGATGTCGTGCGAGTAGGAGATCTCGATCGCCTCGTCGGTGGCGTTGCCGATGGAGACGTGGTCGACGATGGCGTTGCGCGTGTAGCGAATCCGCAGTCCATCGTCGCTGGGCCCGCCCTGCCCGGGCCGGATCCGGATGTGTTGCAGAATCCAGTTCTCGGCGAAGTCCGCCGGCGGTTGCACTGCCTGGTCCTGGTAGGGGGTTTCGTCGGTGACGAAGCCCCGTACGGTGATGCCGCCCGGGGAGGTTTGTCCGGCGATGGTGACATTGCCGTTGGTCAGGTGGATCTGGCTGTCGATGACTCCACTGACCTTGAAGAGGACGTACTTGGCGCCGGGCTGGTCGATGGCCCACTGCAGTGATCCGGGCCCGTTCGCGTTGAGGTTGGTGACGTAGATGACGCTGCCGTCGCGCCCGCCGGTGGCATATGCCCCGAACCCTTCCGCCCCGGGGAAGGCCGGGAGCGGGCCGACCGGGACCGCCAAGGGACTGACCTGCACCGTGACCGGGATGCTGGCGGTGCCGCCGTGTCCGTCGGCCACCGCGACGGTGAACGAGTCCATCTTGTCCGCGTTCGTGGCACCCGGGGCGGCGGCATTCTGCCGGGCCGCCACCGTCGGTGTGTAGGTGAACGACCCTGCGGTGGCGTTGATTCCGACACTGCCCTTGCCGGTCGTGGCCGGAGCACTGAAGGTCAGCGAGTCACCGTCGGCGTCGGTGGCCGTGACACGGCCGGTGACCACGCCGGTCCCGGAGTCCGGTACCCCGACGGTCACCGCACCCCCGACCGGCGCCACATTGGCCCCCGCGATGGCCACCGTCACCGGAACGTCCACGCTCCCGCCGCGCCCGTCGGTGACCGTCACGGTGAACAGATCGCTGCGCTGGGCGGGCGTCGCCGACAGCAGCGCCGCGGTATGGCGGGCCGACGCCGTCGGGGTGTAGGTGAACGAGCCCGTGGCGGAATTGATTCCGACACCGCCCTTCGCCGTCGACGCCGGCGCACTGTAGGTCAGAACATCCCCGTCGGCGTCAGTGGCCGAAACCCTGCCACTGACCACACCCGTGACCGCGTTCGGTGCACCGACGGTCGGCGCTGCGGCAACCGGTGCCGTATTGGCGGGGTTTGAGGATGGACTGACCTGCACCGTGACCGGGATGCTGGCGGTGCCGCCGTGTCCGTCGGCCACCGCGACGGTGAACGAGTCCATCTTGTCCGCGTTCGTGGCACCCGGGGCGGCGGCATTCTGCCGGGCCGCCACCGTCGGTGTGTAGGTGAACGACCCTGCGGTGGCGTTGATTCCGACACTGCCCTTGCCGGTCGTGGCCGGAGCACTGAAGGTCAGCGAGTCACCGTCGGCGTCGGTGGCCGTGACACGGCCGGTGACCACGCCGGTCCCGGAGTCCGGTACCCCGACGGTCACCGCTCCCCCGACCGGCGCCACATTGGCCCCCGCGATGGCCACCGTCACCGGAACGTCCACGCTCCCGCCGCGGCCGTCGGTGACCGTCACGGTGAACAGATCGCTGCGCTGGGCGGGCGTCGCCGACAGCAGCGCCGCGGTATGGCGGGCCGACGCCGTCGGGGTGTAGGTGAACGAGCCCGTGGCGGAATTGATTCCGACACCGCCCTTCGCCGTCGACGCCGGCGCACTGTAGGTCAGAACATCCCCGTCGGCGTCAGTGGCCGAAACCCTGCCACTGACCACACCCGTGACCGCGTTCGGTGCACCGACGACCGCGGTTGCCGTGGGCGGGTGGTTACTGGGGCCGAAGGGCGCGACCGCGACGGGCACCGTGGCGGTGCGGGTGTGCCCGCTGCTGCCGAGTAGGCCGCCGGTCAGCAGGTTCAGCAGGCCGGCGATGCCGTGGAGGTGGAAACCGCTGCCGGCGTCGCTGACGGTGACGCCGAAGGAGTCGGTGGTGCCGGTGCCCGCCAACTCCGGATTCGCGGTGTAGGTGTAGCTGCCGTCGGCCCGCACCACCACGGAGCCGCGAATGGGCGCGGTGGTGACGGCGAAGCTCAGCGTGGCGCTGTCGGCGTCAGCAGCGTTGAGGATGCCGTTGACCACACCGCCCGGGCTCTGCCCGGTCTGGCGCGGGTTGAGCGTCGGGGTCTGATTTTGGAACCAGGAACCAAACCCGGCGCCGACCGCCTGGGCCGAGAGTTGTTGCTGTGCGGGAACACTGGCCGCAGCAGCGGCGGACGTCTCCCGGCGGACGAACGCCACCGCGATGACGTCGGCGGGCGACGGCAGAACCGGTACCGACCGGCCGTCGACTTCCAGCTGTGATGCGGCCGGCAGTCCGGCGATCACGCCCGCTGCTGGGCGACGCACCGTGGCAGCCGGCCGTGGCGCAGAGGTCAGCACCGGTACCCCGGCCGCCGACGCGGCGGCCATCGGGACGACCGCAGGTGCAGAAACCTCGACCGGGCCTGGCGGCGGGAGCACCGGCGGTGCGGGCATGGCATCAACGACCGGAATCTGAGGTGTGATCGCCGGTACCTGGAGAACCGGTTCTCCGGGCCGGGACACGCCCGCAACGGGCAAGGGTTTGGAGGGGGGCGGGGCCGCCAAGCCTTCGGAGCGATCGCTCTAGGGTCGGTCACCGCCCGCGTGACGGTCCGCGCATGAACTCCGGCGCCGGTCGCCGGGCGCAGTCTGGGCGGAGTCCGAGTCTGTGATGCCACCGACTGCTCGACGCTGCGACCGCGACCGGCCGGGCGGGTCCGGGCATCCTCAGACGAGGTCCCGGCCTGATCAGACGAGGAGTTGTTGTCGGACCTACCGGGTTCGGCGGCGGCGGCGCCCGCCCCGCCGAGAGCAAGGGTCAATCCGACTCCCAGCGCGCCCGCCAGGGGGCCAAGGCGTCCGACGTATGTACTGGCGTGCATAGCCGCCTCCCCGGGCCGGGAAATCGCGATATCTAATCGAGATTGGACCACAGGGACCACCTGTTTGGACAGCATCGAGGGCCGGATAGGGCCAAAGGTCCTACGCGGCGGTGGTCCCGCCACACGGAATCCCCGAAAAGCCTCGTGGTTTCCCTGAGGCGCTACTAGCGTCACGCCCACATCCACGGTGAAGCGTCCGGGGTGCGATCGCCCCGCTGAAAGGAACCTGAAATGGGATACGCCAAGAATATCGGCCGGTTGGGTGCCCTGGCAGTCGCGCTCGGTGTCGGCTATGGCGTCACCGACCTGCCGGTGGCCTTTGCCGAAGGCCGAGATTCGGCCGACTCCTCGTCGTCGGCCCGCTCGCACACCCGCGGTGCCTCGACGGCGGGAGGCAGCGGTTCATCGGACACGCCACAACGACGTGGGGCCTCCCCCGCGCGGTCCGCCGATAACCCATCCGCGGGACCGCGGGCCTCCGCCAGCCTCAAGCCGTCGCGGGTCAATAAGGACAGCACGCCGGCGTCCAGTGCGGCCGCCGTCGAGGTGCGGTCGTCATCGTCGGCTCCGGTTGTGTCCGCCCCCGACCCCTCTGCGGCCGTTCAGGTTTCGACCCCAGCCCCGGTCGCCCCTCCCGCCGCCGTGAGCGCCCCGGCGGCCCCGCCGTCCGCGCCGGCGGCGGCCACCGCCGCACCGGCCGCCTCGATCGTTCGGTCCACACCGACACCCGCCGTCGCCCCCGAACGACCCACCGCACCCGCTCCGCGTCCGGCCGCCACCGCGGCCTCGCTGGTCTCAGCGGCGCTGGCACCGCTGTTCGGCAACGGCACGGGAGGCGCGCCGGGCCAGGCCCCGCTGCTGTTCAGCGTGTTGGCCTGGGCCCGAAAGGAATTCGAGCGCGTCACCGGGTTCACCCCGCCGGCGGCAATGGTCGCCAACGCCCAGGTGCAGAGCCCCAACCTCCTGGTCAACCCGGGCGCTGAGATGAGCACACCGTCGGATTCGGGATTCAGCGCCGTCAGCATGCCGGGCTGGACGGTGACCGGCACCCCGACGGTGATCAAGTACGGCACGCCGAAGGTCCTCATGCCACTCGGCATCGCGGGCCCGCTGCCCGACCTGCCGTCGATCTGGAGCTTCCCGAAAGCCAGCGCCGGCCCCGCGGACGGCGGCAACCAGTTCTTCGGTGGCGGCAACGTCGCCGATTCCGCCATTTCTCAGACTGTCGATTTGAGCGCCGCCAGCGGGGCCATCGACGGCGGGGACGTGTCCTACAACCTCAGCGGATGGCTGGGCGGCTACAGCTTCGATCCATCGGCCGCCTCGGTGAAGGTGACCTTCCTCGACGCGAACAAGACCTACCTGGGCGCCGGCCAGATCGGCCCGGTCACCGCGCTGGACCGCCTGTTCGCCATCAACCTGCTGGAACGGTCCACCACCGGCGTGCTGCCGACCGGCACCCGCTATGCCCAGGTGGACGTGACCTTCGATGACGAGAACCCGGTCAAGATCGGGTTCGCCGCACGCTACAACGACGCCTTCGCGGACAACATCTCGTTCACCATCGGCGCGGACCTGCTGTCCCCGCTGGAGCCCACCCCGATCCCGTCGACGGCCGGGGCTCTCGAACACTTCTACATGGTGTACATGGAGAACAAGGGCTACACCAACATCGTGGGCAGCCCGAACGCGCCGTTCCTGAACAGCCTGATCAACGCCTACGGATTCGCCGACAACTTCTACGCCCTGACCCACGGCAGCCTGCCGAACTACTACCCGATGATCGGCGGCGACAACTTCGGGATCACCTGGAACTGCGCAGAGGCGTGCATCGACGTTCCCAAGGAGGACACCCTGGTCGGCCAGATCGAACAGGCCGGGCTGACATGGAAGTCCTACGCGCAGGGCTTGGAACCGGGAGCCGATCCGACGGTGAGTTCCGGTAACTACGCGTTCGACGAAACGGGCTTCCCCGCCTACGCGTTCATCGGTAACGACCCCGACTACGCCAAACAGCACATCGTTCCGTTGGAGCAGATGGCGGTGGATCTGCAGTCAGCGGCAACCGCGCCGAACTACGTGTGGTTCGCCGCAGACGAGGACAACAACGGCGAGGGCCCGGTCGACGGCCTTTCCGGCATGATCAAGTTCGCGCTCAACCAGCTGGATCCGCAGCATCAGTACAACGTCAAGGCGCTGGACAACTACCTTGCCGAGACCGTGCCGACGATCATGAACTCCAACGCCTGGAAATCCGATGAGCCGTCGGTGATCGTGGTGACCTTCGACGAGGACAACAACAACCTCTCGTTGGGCTTCGGGAACGAGGGCAACCACATCGTCACCGTGGTGATCCCGAACCAGGCGGCCATTGACACCGGCATGCGGGCGGGCCATTTCATCGCCACCGACCAGTACAACCTCTACAGCGTGCTGCGGATGATCGAGGACACACTCGGCCTGCCGGGTCAGTTGACCCAGAACGACGCGTTCGCCAATCCGATGAACGAGTTCTGGGTCTAGTCCCGACGATCTCAGCGCGCCGACGCCGGACGGGAGGGCCGGCCGTGCTCGGCCATACTGGTTCGATGGGCACCTACGCGGTCACCGGTTCGGCCTCGGGCATGGGCCGGGCCGTCGTCACCAAACTCATGGACCGGGGCGACACGGTGATCACCGTGGATATCAGGGACGCCGACGTCGTCGCTGATCTGTCCACACCCGCCGGGCGCCGGGCCGCCGCCGACGCGGTACTGACCCGGTGCTCCGGATCGCTGGACGGCGCGGTGTTGGCAGCCGGACTGGGCCCGACCCCGGGGGCCGAGCGTCTGATCACCGAGGTCAACTACTTCGGCGTGGTCGACCTCCTGGACGCATGGCGCCCGGCACTGGCGACGTCCGAACGCGCCAAAGTGGTTGTGTTCGCCAGCAACTCGACCACCACGGTGCCGGCGGTGCCGGGCCGGGCGGTTCGGGCTCTGCTGGACGGTGACGCCGAGACAGCGCTGAAGGCCTACCGGATCTTCGGGCCGACTCGGTCCGCCGATCGCGTATGCGGCGTCCAAGATCGCGGTCAGCCGATGGGTCCGGCGCCACGCGGTCACCGTGGAATGGGCGGGCGCGGGCATTCGGCTCAACGCCCTGGCACCGGGCGCCATCATGACCCCCATGCTGGAGCGCCAGCTCGCGACGCCGGCCGAAGCCAAGAAAATCCACCGGTTCCCGGTGCCGATCGGCGGATTCGGCGACGCCGGGCAACTCGCCGACTGGGTGGTGTTCATGGTGTCGGAGTCGGCCGATTTCCTCTGCGGGAGCGTTGTTTTCGTCGACGGCGGATCCGACGCGTATTTCCGGGCCGACGAATGGCCGCGTCCTGTGCCCCTCCGGCGGCTACCGTTCTACCTGTGGCGGACACGCCAGTTCTTCGAGAGGAGCCGATCATGAAAGCTCGCGCAGCCCTGCTGGCGCTCGTCGCAGCAACCTCGCTGGTGGGGTGCACCAGCAAGACCGAACCGCCGAGTGCGCCGCCCAAAGCGGAGGGTCCGCAGACGATCGAGATCTCCTACGATGAGCTGCTGAGTCAGAAACAGATCAGCCGCAGCGTCAGTCTCTCGGTCGGCGACACCCTTACCGTCAGCTTGGGCTCGAACGCCTCCACGGGCTTCAGCTGGACCGAGAAGATGCTGATCTCCGACCCGAAGGTCATGACGCAGACCGGTCACGAGGTCATCGCGCCGGCGGCCGACAAGCCGGGCGCCCCAGGCAAGGAGGTCTGGACGTTGCAGGCCAAGGAACCCGGGAACACCACGGTGTCGACGACCTATGGCCGACCGTGGCCCGACGGGGAGAAGGAATCCTGGGTCTTCTCTGCCAACGTGACGGTGAACTGAACCGGACCGTAACGGGCCGCGAGTCCCTCGCGTAACTCCAGTCACTTCATGCGTACCCTGGGCGGGTGCGCATCACACAGGTGAAGGCCGCGATGGCAGCCGCCTTACTGGCGGCCGCCGCGATGACCGCAGGGTGCAGCAACACCGTCGACGGGGTAGCCAGCTGTCCGGGATGCGGCACCGACGCCGAACCTGATTTCCCCACGATACGACCCTCCCGTCCGCCGACCCCGGAACCCCCGACCACCACGTCCAACGCGCCCACCCCGACCACCCCCGGGCGGTCTTCCGGTGCCCGGGCGCTGCCGCCGAACGCTGCCGGATACGTCTATATCGAGACCAGATCGGGCAAGACCCGCTGCCAGATCTCAGCGGACAACGTCGGTTGCGAATCGGATTTCTCCGACGCCCCGATAGTGGACGGTCAGCCGGCTACCGGGGTCGAGGTGTCGGCCAGTGGCAGCAACCGCTGGGTGCTGGGCAACCTCGGGGCGATGCCGACGACGACGATTGACTACGCCACCTACGGGGCGGTGGGCTGGACGATCGTTGCCGACAGCACCGGCACGACGTTCACCAACGACTCCACCGGTCACGGCATGTTCATCAGCACCGGCCGGGTCGATTTCTTCTAGGAACGAATCTGTCCAGCTAGCAGAACTATTGGCCAGTGCCGGTACACGCCGGGTGCACACTGGCGATCACAGAGTCGAAGTCGACCGCCAGGTCATTGAGTTCGGAGTCGAACGGATCGGCGTACCGACCGACCGTCATCGACGCCTTGGCATGGCCGAGCATGCGCTGCACGGCAGGCACTCTGGCACCGCCGGACAGCGGATGCGTACTCGCGGACGTGACGATCGGTTGTCGCGCACGGTCGCCCAGTACGCCGACACGCCCTTCCACGGCGTGTCCTCCTCTGCCGGAATCGTCACCATCAGCGGCTGGGCGCCCGCTGGGCCACAAGGCACCAAGAAGTCCGAGGCGAACGGCGACCCGCTAGGTCCAGAATTCGTTCATCGGTGTGGCGTATTTGTCGTTGTTGGTCAGGGTGGGGAGGCCCAAGGAGTCCTCGATCATTCGCAGCAGGCTGTAGTGGTTGTAATGGTCGGTGGCGACAAAGTTGCCGGACCGCATGCCGGCCGCGACGGCTCCCGGCGACGGGATGACCACTGTCACAATGTGGTTACCCTCGTCGCCGAAGCCCAGCGAAAGGTTGTCGTTGTCCTCGTCGAAGGTGACGACGAGGACGGACTTTTCGGACGGGTCCTGCCAGACCGCCGAGTTCAGGACGACGGTGACCGTCTCTGTTAGGAACTGGTCAAGTGCCTGCTGGTTGTACCAGTGGCGCGGGGAGAGTTGGCTGATGGCGAACTTCAGCACGCCGGAGATGGAATCGACGGGGCCTTCGCCGTTGAAGCTCTCGTTGGCGGCGTACCACGCGTAATTCGGGGCGGTCGCCGATGACGCCAAATCGATTGCCATCTGCTCGAGCGGGAACAGGTGCTGCACCGCGTAGGCCTCGTCATTGCCGATTCCCTCGAATGCCACGAAGGGCAACTCCGACACCGAGTAATCGCCCGAATTCTCCAGGGGTTGTCCGGGGGGCTGGCTCTGGGCGTAGCCGCGCCAGGTCAGGCCCGCGGCATCGATGTTGTCGGTCAGGAGTGTGCCGTGGTCGAAGATGCAGACCTTCTCGCACTCGTAGGTGATGCCGGTGTCAATCCCGTTGACGACCCAGTAGTAGTTCGGCAGGCTGGGGTGGGTCAGACCGTAATAGTCCTGTGCAAGCCCGTAGCCGTTGACCAAACTGTTGAGGAACGGCGCGTAGGGGCTGCCGATCATGTCGGAGTAGCCCTTGTTTTCCATGTAGACCATGAAGACATGGTCGAGTTCACCGACGGTTGACACCGGTGGCGTGGGAGCCGGAGGGGCCGGTAGGTCGGAGCTGATAGTGAACGAGACGTTGTCGACAAAGGCCGAGTTGTAGTCGATGTTGGGGCCCAGCGGCAGGAAGCTGCTCTGCGTGAGAACGATTTGCACCTGTGCGTAGCGAGTCTCTTCGGGAACGGAGCCGGAGCTTTCGCGTTCCTTCAACTTGGTTTGGAAGAAGCGCTCGAGAAGGCCCACCGGGCCGATGCTCGTCGTGCCGAGGTAGGTCTTATTAGCGTCGAGGAAGTCGACCTTGACCGACGCCGAGGACGGATTGAACAGCCAGCCGCCCAGCCAACCGCTGAGGTCGTAGGCCACTGCTCCAGTGTCGATTTCGGCGGCTGCCCCGCTGAGGTCGACGAGCTGCGTCAGTGTGGAACTGGCCACGTTCCCGCCACCGAAGAACTGGACACCGCCGTCCGGCGGGCCGCTGTTGGCCTTCGGGAAGCCCATGAATGAGGGCAGATCCGGCATCGGGAAGGAGAGGCCCACCGGCCAGAAGTTGCGTGGTGTCCCGTACTTGATCACCGTCGGGGTACCGGTAACCGCCCAGCCGGGGACCGTTACGGCACTATTGCCCGACAGCGCCGGGTCGCCCAGCTCCGCGCCCGGGTTAACCAGCAGGTTGGGACTCTGCACCAGCGTGTTGCCGACCACTGCTGTCGGGGGCGTGATGCCGGTTATGCGGTCCAATTCCTTTCGCGCCCACGCCAACACGCTGAACAAAAGCGGAGCCTGACCCGGCGCCCCCCCAGTGCCGTTACCCACCAGCGGCGCCAGCGCGGCGGCGACCAGAGAGCCGGCCGTGGCCGCCGGACGCGGCGCGGCGGGGACCGATGAATCCTGCATGGGGGCCACGGTGGTCTGGGCCGCCGGTGCGAAGGTCGGCGCCGGTGCGGCCGCTACCGGTCCCGGTGCTGCCTGCGGTACCGACACCGCGAGGGACTCGGCCGCCGCAGCCGGAGCTACTGAGGACGCCGGAACGGCTGCGGGAACCGGGGCCGGCTCGACCAGAGCCGGCGCCTGCGCGGCGGTCACCGTGGCGCTCACTGGCGCGTCATTGTCGCTTACCCGCGACGGCTTGATGCTTGCCGCCGACCGCGGTCCGGAGGCGCCGGTGGCCCGTGAACCGGGGGATGTACCGCGCCGCTGGGCCGTCCCCGACGAACCGTCCCTTTCCCCCGCCGAGGAACTGCGGCTGTGCGAGCGCGCCGACGACGACGAGGAGTCCGACGAATCGTTGCTGTCGGCGAAGGCCGCCGGCATGTCGGCCACGCCATAGCCGACTCCGAGTGCGACCGCCAGGGCGCCCAACCGACCGATGTTTTTGGCGTATCCCATTGTGGCGTCCTTTCGCGGGGGCGAGCGCCCGAATGTCACCGTAGATCTGCGTTGACGCTGACAGGCGCTCAGGAAACGCTAATAGCGCCTCAGAAAAAACACACGCTTTTCGGAGGAATCGACGCGGCCACAGGGTGCGCGAGGGGGGCGATAATCGCCTATCCGGATTGCGATCAGCGGGCGCTGATGTGCCCTGGGTCAGGTGGAGTCGGTTTGTTTGACTTTTGGTCGCGACGTCCGCTGAACCTCCATCATCGAGGTGTTGCGACGACCAGTTGAATCCGCCCAGTTCACCCCATGGTCCTTCACTGCCCGCGCCACGCAGACCGGCCTGGTGCCCTCGATGAGGTCCCATCAGAGCTGCAGCCAGGCCAACCTCCCGCAACCAACGCAGCCTGCCAACAACAAACACGCAGAAAATGTTCATCAGCACCGGCCGGGTCGACTTCTTCTGACCTGTCCTACGCTGGGCAGCGTGGACTTCCGCGTTTTCGTCGAACCCCAGCAGGGTGCCACCTACGCACAGCAGCTCGCGGTGGCCCAAGTGGCCGAATCCCTGGGATTCTCAGCGTTTTTCCGCTCCGACCACTATCTGGCGATGAAGGTCGAGGGCCTGCCCGGGCCCACCGACTCCTGGGTGACACTGGCCGGCATCGCACGGGAGACATCGACCATCCGGCTCGGCACCCTGGTGACCTCGGCAACGTTCCGCTATCCCGGACCGCTGGCCATCTCCGTCGCAGAAGTCGACGAGATGAGCGCCGGGCGCGTCGAGTTCGGTATCGGCGCAGGCTGGTTTGAAGCCGAACACCGGGCCTACGCGATCCCCTTCCCCGCTCTCGGTGAACGATTCGAACGCCTCGAGGAGCAACTGGACATCATCACCGGGATGTGGGAGACCCCGCTCGGCGAAACGTTCGACTACACCGGCAGGCACTACACCGTCGCCCACTCCCCCGCTTTACCGAAACCGGTCCAGCGGCCGTATCCGCCGATCATCATCGGCGGCGGCGGACCCAAACGAACACCTGCGCTGGCAGCCCGTTACGCGACGGAGTTCAATCTGGCCTTCCCCACGCTGGATTTCGTTCCTCTCCAGTTCGGCCGCGTCCGGGCCGCTCTGGAAGCGGTCGGCCGACCGGCCGGCGACATCACCTACTCGGCGGCGTTCGCCGTCTGCGCCGGCGCCGACGAGGCCGAGGTGGCGCGGCGTGCGACGGCGATCGGCCGGGAGGTCGACGAGCTGCGCGCCAACTCTCCGTTGGCTGGAACGCCGGCCGAGATCGCCGGGCGCCTGCGGCAGTTCGCCGACGTCGGGGTGCAGCGGGTGTACCTGCAACTGCTGGACCTTTCCGACCTCGAGCACCTGCAGTTCTTCGCCGCCGAGATCATGCCCCGCTTCCGGGAGTCCCATTAAGGTGGGGACGCGTGGCGCGTAACGGCAATCCCGACGACCCGAACGACTATTCCGAGGGCGACCCCACCCAGTACGCCAACTACGGCGGCACCGGCGGACAGGCGTACAGCGAGTACAGCGGTCCGGCCTATGACCAGCCGCCCGCCGGATACCCGCCGCCGCCGGATTACGGCCAGTACCCCGCAAGTGAGCCGCCGCCGGCTTGGCATCACCGGCCAGCGGTCCTGATCGGCCTCGGCGTATTGACGGCGGCACTTCTGGCGCTGCTGATCTACGCCATCGTCTCGTTCACCAACGCCGGTTCCTCCGGCACCCCGGCGGTGACCTCGACCAGCACCAGCGCAACCACATCGCCGGCAGGCGGCGAAGCGCCTCCTTCGCCCGCACCTACGCAGACGGACGCCCCGGCGCCGTCGGGCAGCGAGGCGCCGCCGCCGGCCACGGTGACGACAACCGTCACACCGACATCGACGGCACCGTCGACAACCAGCGAGACGCCCTCCCCGACCAC
The DNA here is from genome assembly GCA_963715145.1 of uncultured Actinomycetota bacterium. Taxonomy (GTDB): domain Bacteria; phylum Actinomycetota; class Actinomycetes; order Mycobacteriales; family Mycobacteriaceae; genus Mycobacterium. The sequence goes on from CAVQRL010000018.1 coordinate 229,468, forward strand.
CGTCACCACGGTGACCACCTCGGTCACCACGGTCACCGAGACGACCACCAAGCCGCTGTGGCCCACGATTCCGCGGCCCACCCTGCCAAGCCCCACGCTCGAGGGGACGCCGGGCGGCTAGCGGACTACACCCGTCCGGCGTATTCGGCGACCAATGCCTCGGCGCTGCGCACCGCCGCGCGGCAGGCGCGGGTGGTGAACGGATCGTTGAGGGGATGCTCGGCGCGCCGTCGCCAGCGCTGAGCCGCCGCGAACGACGCCCGCGGCCCGTCCTCCCTGTCCTGGTCGGTAAGCCCCAGCCTGGCCTCCGCGTCGGTGCCCGAACCGCCGATGATCCGGCGCAGCGAAGCCATCTCGTCATCGTTGAAGGTCGTTGGGCGCGAACGCAACTGACTGAGCAGACGCAGTTCCTCGAAGGCATGCGTATCGGCCAGCAGCGGCTCGATGTCGGCGACGATCCGTGGCGTCGCGTGCGTGGGATGCACACCCACGAACCGTCGGAGCGCGACCAGTGCGGTATGCGACTTGAGCATGTCGGCGCGCTGTGCGAAATGCTGGTCGATCTCGTTGCGCAGGGCGACCAGGCCGCTTCGCTCCAGCAGGTCGTCGGCGAGGGTGGCCGCGTCTCCGACCCCGGATCGCAACAGCGCCAGGGAGATCCGGACGCCGAACATGCCGAATCGATCGAGCAACGCCGCGCGGATCGCGGCATCCACCGGGAGTCCCGGATCGTCACGGACGAACCTGTCGGCACTCAGCATGGCCTTGTTGAGTTGGGCCGGATCCACGCCGGCAAGCCTCTGCAGCGCATCGAATTCGCTCTGGCGCAGCGTTCGCGCTGTCAGCGCCAGTAGGCCGGATACCGGAACCACGGCCTGACAGATACCCGTCCGGTCGAGTTCGGCGGTGAAGCGCTGCGCCACATCCTTGGCCGAGAGCATCGCGTCGATGCGTCCTGCGCCGATCTCGTCGGCCCGCGACGCCACGCCGATCACCCCCAGAGCACCCGAGGATCCGCCAACCAGTTCTCCGATCTGTCTGAGCAGCGCCAGATCTGCGGCGTTCAGTGTGCGCAGGAGGAACACCACCGCATCCACCCGCGGCACACCGTCGGGTGGAACGAGCAGTCGCAGGGTGCGTTCGGAGACGCCCGGGGTCAGCGACGACGTGCCCGGGGTGTCGATGATGGTCGCTTCGACGAGTTCCGGTGCAGGCCATTCGACGTCGATGCCGAGGACCTCGTCAGGGTCGACGGCGCCGAAGTCGAAGGTGAGGCCGTCGGCGGTGCCACCCCGCACGATCGGGACATTGCTGCGCCGGCCGCCAACATGGTTGGCGATGGCCCTCGGGGTGGGGCCGTGACGGAACCAGGTGACGATGCGGGTGGCCTCGGTGGCATCGGTGGGCGCGATGCACTCCCCCACCAGTGCGTTGACGAGCGTGGACTTCCCGGACTTCAGCGTCCCGGCGAGCGCGATGCGCATCGGCTCATTGAGCCGCCCGGCGATGCGGTGCAGTTGATCGACGACGTCGGGACGCTGCCGGTAGGTGGGATCGGCAAGATAGACGGGCAGGGTGGCGTCCAGAATGGCCCGCACCCGGTCGCTCAGTCTCATCCCCATTCCCGGTCCGCTGCGCTCCCGCCCGCAGCGAGTTTCTCGGCATTGTCGATCACCTGACGCAGGATATTGGCCTGGCGCCCGAGTTCGCCGACCCTGGTGTCGCGTTCGGTCTCCTGCACCCGCGCGGCCGCCAGCATGGCCTGCAGCGACTCGTTGAGCGAGCGGGTGGTCTGGTTGGCGATCTCCCGGTAGTGGTCGCGCAATTGACGCTGAATGACCTTGAGCCGGTCGCGGGATTCCTTCGTGACGACGAACAGCACATCGTCGACGAACCTGCGCAGGTTGGTCTTGGCCTCGTTGCGGACCCGCAGCAACCGGTTCTCCATGTCCTCGTGATAGGCCTTGCGGCCCATCAGCAGACCGGCACCCAGGGAGATCGGATTGAACATGCCCAGCCCCGCGACCGAGGTGAGCATGCCGAACATCAACACGCCGCCGTAGGAGCCGCGCATGCTGGTGATCACCTTGTGCCCCTTGCCCATCGGCTTGGACTCCAAGCGGGCCAGCGACCTCAGCCGCCCGATGCCCGCGCCCATGTCCGCGACGTCGGGGACCCGGACGGCGTCGAGGCCCGCATCGACGAAGGTGCGGGCCACCTCGGCGGCCAATGCCTCGGCACGCCGGTAGGCCCAGACGAAGTTGTCGCCGACCGCGTTGGCGACGTCGTTCTCCACCTGGCTGCCGATTTCAGCCCACGTCAGGGTCGGGTCGCAGGAGTCGATGACGTCTTCGGCGTGCTGGGTGATGGCCCGGAACCGGGCCCTCAGGTCATGGTCGACATCGGCGGTGAGATCGGCGATCCCGTCAGTTGAGAACCTGCTGCCACAGTGCGGTCTGCTGCAGCGCATCCTGCGCCTCCTGCTTGCGGCGTTCCAGGTCGACGCTGAGCCTGCGGGCCTTCACCGGGTCGTTGATCGCGGACAGCTCCGAGCCGACCGCCAGATTCAGATGTTCTGCAGCGGAACGGATTTCAGCCAGAACGTGATCCCGCACCCGGTCGTTCTCGCGGGACAGCACCGTACCGGACAAGAAAGCCACGACCGCCGGGAAGTTGGACTCCTCGTTGAGTTCCTTGTCATTGGCCGACACGGCGTGGCTGCGCAGTAGTGACGAGACGGGAATAACCGACAGGTCCAGCCCCGCCGCGCCGCAGGTGCGCGTGATCGGCGGCGACCATCTGACGCCAGAACGGATAGAGGTCGGTCTTGGTGACGACGGTCGCCGCGACCGGGCAGATTTCGACAGCCTGGCGGAGGAACCGCATCTCCGGTTCGGTGAACTCCTGGCTGCTGTCACTGACGAAGAGCACGGCGTCGGCGTCCGGCAGCAGACCGAGGGTGGCCGACAGATGCGGCTGACCCTGGCCGCCGACGCCCGGGGTGTCGATGAAGACGAGTCCACCGCTGAGCACCGGACTGGGCGCACCGACCTCGACGCGCAGCACCCGACGGCCGCGGGCCTGCGGAGCGCGACGCAGATCGTGGCACAGGTCGTCCACCGGAATGTCGACGGCCTCCTCGCCACCGCGGCCGTCGTAGACGATCAGCCGGGCCGACGGCTGCTCGGCGTGCGTGACCACGGTGACCAGCACGGTGCGTCTCGTCGTCCCCGACCCGGGCCACCGGCATGTTCAGCAGCGAGTTGAGCAGTTGGCTCTTGCCCTGCTTGAGCTGGCCGGCGATCACCACCCGGATCTGCGGGTCGGTGATCCGTTCCCGGGCGACCGCCAGCCGGGCCACCAGATCGCCCGGTCGTTGAGGTCGGCGATCGCGCTGGTGTGGTCGATCAGCTCGACGATCACCGTGACCCGGCGCCGGTCGTCCGGCTGCTTCACCTGTCCGTTTCCCTTCTGGGACTTCTGCTCCACGGTATGGCGCACGCACGAACACGGCGGGGACCCGGGAGGATTTCCGGTCCCCGCCGCGCCGCCTGCTGCTCCGGCAGGGCCGGGGGAGGGATTGCCGGTGCCCGGCCGGGCGGCCTGTCGGCCGGCTAGAAGCCGAGGCCGAGCAGATGGTTGCCCGACGCAAGCGACAGGTCGCTCCGATTGCCGTGTCGTTGTTACCAGCAGGCTGTTGTCGAACAGCGAGTGGTCGGAGTAATCGTGCGTGGAGATGTCGGTGACCGTGGTCTGGTGCACCGAGTTGTCGGAGCGGTCGACGTCGTGGTGGCTGGTGTGGCGTGACCTCGGTACTGGTCGACTGTCGTAGTTGTCGCTGTTGGTCGACCGTCGCGGTGGTGGTGATGCCGGCCGCCGGCGCCACCGTGTGGTGGTCTCGCTGCCGAGCCGATCAGCTGCCGCAGCCGTTGCTCGCCGCCGTTGTCCGGCGCCGCGTCGACGTCGTCGAGCCCGGGCGGCTGTTGTCGATGATCACATCGGCGCCGGCGGTCGTGGTCGTGCCGTTGTCGTCGATCACGCGCGGACTGACCGGTGGAGACGTTCGAGCCGGCGGTCGGCCAGGATGTCACCGTTGTTGACGTCGTTGTCGTTACCCAGCACCGCGCCGTCACCGCTGACGATGTCACCGTCGTTGTCGCCGTCGACGACCACACCGTGCCGTTGGTGGCGGTGTTGGATGGTCTTGTCGCCGAGGGTGATGTCGCCGAAGCCGAGGTTGAAGGCACCCTGCTGGGCGTTGGCGCCGGCGTCCTGGCTGGGGCTCAGCAGCGAGGTGTCGTTGTGGCTGGCCAGATCGTGCTGTTGTGGCTGGCAGATCGGTCTGGGTCTCCGGCGCGAAAGTCGGAGAGGGGCGAACGTCGGGGATGGGCGTAGGCGCCGGGTCGAACGACGGCGGCGTAGGCCGGCGCGAAGCCGTACTGGTTGGATACCGCGCGCTGCAGGCCGACGATCGGGTCGCCGCTCGCCGAGCACCAGGCCGGGAACGGCGGTGGCGGCGACGGACGACAGTTGGGCGGCCGGACACGCCGGCCAGTCCGGCGTCGCGCATGGACTGCTCCGGGGCGGCGACGAACGCACGGGCGGCGTCCTCGCTGCGGAACAGGTCGAGGATCCAGTCGATGAGAGTGAGCATGATCGGGGCCTTTCGTCGGTGGTGCTCGCCGGTCCGTCCGGCGATCTGGAAACCACGCTATGAGCGCCTCGGCACCCGGAAACGGGGTGGAACCCCTGCTTCCGGTACCCCCACTAGGGATGATGGGGGCTATCACGTTAGGGGATTAGGGGAAATGCCCTCAGCGCAGGGGAAATCACCCATCCAGCGGGATCAGAACAGGTCGAACCGGAGGTGCTCGGCCGGATCATGGTCGGCCGCTGGGGAATCGTGACGGCGAGCCGCCAGCCGCCGTCGGCCCACTCCTGAACAGCCGGTTCGGCCGGCTGGTGGTCGAGGGTCGGGTCGAGGACGGACCGGTGCCGGTTCGAGCCCGGGCAGGTCGGGGATGGCGGCACCTCGCCCGCGTCGATGGTGGTGACATCGGCGCATCAGGCTGGGCAGTCGGGGGCGCGGATGCGGGATGCGCGAACGCGTCGAAGGCGGCGGTCGCCGCACCACTCGCCCACACGTTGCGGTCGTCGGCGCCAGTCGCCGACGTCCGGGGCGGCCATCGACAGGGAGTCGGCGACCATCGGAATCAGGTTGTTGACGTCGGCACTGGTCACGTCCGGCAGGTGCGCGTCGGCGATCGCGCCGGCCGGATCCGCGGCATACCGGGCAGCGGCATCGGGATCGCGCACCAGCGACATCACGAAGTCGAGCAACGAGTTTGCCATGTCACGCCTTCTCCCCTACCGCCGATAGTCACAGCGGAATGCCAGCTGATGCCAAGAATGCTATCGGCCGAGGCCTCGGCGTGATCGGTGCCGAACCCACTTCGCCACGTCCGGCATTAGGGGGTCAGACCTTAGGGGATATGCCTCGTTAGGGGATTGCTGCCGGGCATTGGCGCAGTCAGCCACTATGGTGAGAACGGCCGCCGACGCGGAGAAGGGGTGTGCGAACGGTTGAGCGGAACGCCGCTGGGGTTGTCGATCGGGACGACCAATCTGGCCGCGGCGCGTCCGGGCCGGACGCCGGTCAGCCGCCGATCGGTGCTGACGCTGTGGGAGCAACCGGCCGGCCGAGGTCGGTGTGCCGTCGCAGAACCCGGAACTGACCAGCCCGAACATGACCGCATCCGGCCTGGTGCTGCGCGGGTTCGTCGAACGGGTCGGCGATCCGGTGCCCCTGGTCGCCGCCGACGGATCGGCGCATCGCGGCGAGGTTCTGGTTGCCGACGCTCTGGAGGCGATGGCCCGGGCCGTCGGCAACGGCGGGGCGCCCGGCCCCGTTGTGATCGCGGTTCCCGCGCACTGGGGCCCGCGCGGCGATCGGTGCCCTGCGTGGCGCACTGCGCGACCAGTCAGACGCTGTCGCCCGGTGGGGTGCCGCCGATGCTGATCTCCGATGCGACGGCCGCCCTGGCCGCCCTGCAGGCCGATCCCGGTCTGCCGACCCGCGGTGTGGTGGCGCTGTGTGACTTCGGCGGCAGCGGCAGTCCACATCACGCTGGCCGACGCCGGCACCAACCTCGCGCCCGATCGGGGAGACGCTGCGGTTCGGCGAGTTCTCCGGCGATCAGATCGACCAGGCACTGCTCAACCATGTGCTGGCCGGCATCCGCTCGGCTGGTGCAGACGACGACCAGCGGCACCGCCGCCGTCGGGCCGTTGACCCGGTTGCGTGAGGAATGCCGACTCGCCAAGGAGCGACTCTCCACCGACACCGCGACGACGGTGCCGGTCGATTTACCCGGGATCCGCTCGGAGATCCGGCTGACCCGCGCGGACCTGGAATCCGTGATCGCCCCGTCGCTGGCCGGATTCCTCGATGCCCTCGGAGATGCGCTGGAGCGCAACAGAATTCCGGCGGCAAGTCTCGCTGCGGTCGCAACCGTCGGCGGTGGCGCCGGGATCCCGCTGATCAGCCAGCGACTGTCGGAAGCCCTGCGGGTTCCGGTGATCACCGGGCCGGGGCCGGGTCTCGCCGCCGCCGCCGGTGCCGCCCTGCTGGCGGCACGGGGCACCGCCCCGGATGCACCGACGAGCATCGCCGTCGCAGCCGCTGACGCCCCCACCAGCCTGGCGCCGTCGGCCTGGGCCGCCAGTACCGCCGGGCAGGCGGCCGGGGAGTCGGCATCCGACGGCTCACCGTCGGCGACCTTCCGGGCGCTGGCCTGGTCGCAGGACGACGACGCGGTCGGGGAACCGGTTCCCTACGCGGGCGAGGACTACGACCCCTGCCCGGAGTACGGCCCTCCCGCGGCGACGGGTGCGCGCGCCGGAGGTGGAGTTCGAGCGCCGACGCCCACGACACCGTCGTCGCGCCCCTGCTGCCCTGGTACCGGCGACCGGCACTGCTCTTCGGGATCGCGGCGACATTGGCCGCCGTCGGAGTCGGCGGGTTGGCGGTCAAACTGACCACCAGCGACAGCGCGCCGACCACAACCACGACTCGGGTGACCAAGCCCGGGGAGGATCCCGGCACTCCGGCTCCCCCACCCCCGCCGCCGTTCACCACGACGGTGACGGGCAGCAATGGGCAACCGACGGTCACCACCGTCACGCCCACGACCACGCCGGCTCCGACATCGGAATCGTCGCCCTCCCCCTCGGCGAGCACCACGACCACCACGACTTCGACCACGACGACCACCACGACGGCACCCACGACGACGACCACCACACCGACAACGACGACCACCACACCGACGACAACCCGGACCACAGCGACCACCACGCAACCGCCGACCACGAGCGTCGCGCCCCCGACCACCACCGAAGCGCCCCCCACCACCACCGCGGTGCCCCCGCCCACCACCGCGGTCGCCCCGCCGGAGTCGACAGCGGCCGCCAGCACGCAGGCCGCCGTCACCGCAGAGCCCGTGCCGACGACCAGTCCCGCGCCGCTGGGCTAGCGGGTATGTCAGCGTCGACGGCATCCACGCGTCCCGCTTCGGTGCGGACGGTGCTGGCCGCACTGGGATCCGAACCGGTCAAACTGTTCGTCGTCGGAGGGATCGGAACCGGGAAAAGCACAGCGCTGGAAGCAGTTCGGCGTTCCATCCGGGATTCGGGGCAGGACGTCGCCAGTCGGGTCCCCCGGCACCGCAGCGACGGCGCGGCCCTCGTGATCGACGACGCCCACCTGCTCCCCGATTCCGAACTGCTCCGCCTGACCGAACTGGCCGATGATCCGGACCGAACGGTGGTGGTGGCCACCGAGGCCCGGGATCACGATCCGGGCCTGGCCGCCCTGGGTCGGGCGCTGGAGTGCGAACGCCGACGAATCATGTTGGGCCGGTTGGATATCGGCGACATCGCCCGCGCGCTGGCCGACCCGTCCGGCCATCCCCCACCGGCCGACCTGCTGGAGGCCGCCGCCGCGGCCACCGGCGGCATCCCCCTGCTGGTGGAGGCGGTGGTCGGCGCTGCGCGCCCCCTCACCGCCGCGGCGACGGAGCAGGCCGCGGCCTACGCGCTCAACGAGCGTTTGCGACGCCTTGAACCGGATGACCTCGACACCCTGCTGATCGCCTCGCTGAGCACCGATCTCGGTGCCGCCGACATCGCGGCAGCCCTTGATCTGTCCGCGGCGCGAGCCGGTGAACTCGTCGACCGCGCACGGGGCACCGGAATGGTGGAACCGTCGCAGCACGCCACATTCCTGCGGTCGGTACACCGCGCGGTCGCGCAGATCATCGGCGCCGCACACCACCACGAAGTCGAAACCGCTCTGCTGAGAACCCAACTCGAGTCCGCGACGCTGTCCGACCAGCTGGCCCTGGAACTCGCCGAGCACGGCGTGCGCGATGAGGGCTTGGCCGATTGGCTGCGCGGGAGCGCCGGCCGCGACGGCAGCCGGATGGACGAGCGGGTTCGCTGGTACCGCGCCGCGGTGGACGCGGGTGCGGACGACCTGCGCGTCTCTCTGGCCGAGGCGCTGGCGCTCAACGGCGAGTGCGCCGATGCGGCGGCACTTTCCGATGCACTGTTGAGTTCGCCGGACACCGCCGAGCGGGCGGCCGGCGCGCGGATCGCCGCCAGCGTGGCGGCGCACGACGGCAACACCGCCTACGCCGCGGAGTTGTTCTCCTGGCTCGGCGCCTATCCCGACGCGACGATCGGCTCGGCGGCGGCGATCGTGCACACCGCGGCCGGTGACGTCACCGCAGCCCGTGCCGCGATGAACCCGGCTCATGCCGGCCCCCCGACGACCGCGGCGCGGGCGGCGCGAAGCCTTGCCGACGGACTCCTGCTCACCGTCGAGGGTGGCTACTCCGAGGCCGCGCCCCGACTCGGGCAGGCGGCGGCCGGCGAGTACACCACCGCACTAGCCACGCCGGACAGCGCGCCGGCCCTGGTGACCCTGGCCGCCCTGCACAGCGGTGATTCGGTGCGGGCCGGAAGTGTGATCGCGCGGGCGGTGCGCGCCGGGGCGGACCCGGTCTTTGCCGCCCGCCATCGCCTGCTGCAGGGGTGGGTGCGCATGCAGGAGGGGCAACTCGCCGCCGCGACGGCCGACGTCGATGCCGTTGACGGCCTGCACGGGCGGGACGCGCTGTGGGCGGCGGCGCTGCGAACCGCGATCGCCCGGCGCGGCGGTGACGCGGGCGCCCTGGCGACGCACTGGTTTGCCGGGATGGATGTCCTGGCCGAGTATTCGATCGACCTGTTCTCGCTGCTGCCGGTGGGCGAATTGTGGATGGCCGCGGCCCGCCTGCGCCAGCAACAGCGCCTCGCCCCCGCCCTGGAACAGGCGTTCGGTGTGCTGGACGCGCTCGGCCGCCCGCCGGCCTGGTCACCGCTACTGCACTGGGCCGGTGTGCACACCGGGATTCTGGCCGGCGATCCGGCGGCGGTGGCTCCACACGGCCAGGCGCTGGCCGCGATGTCCGAGCACAGCCCGTTCGCCGCGGCCCTGGCCGGAGCGGGACGCACCTGGCTTCAGGTCCTGGCCGGCCAGGTCGACGCCGACGAGGTGGTTGCCGCGGCGCGGGGGCTGTCCCGGTTCGGACTCACCTCGGATGCCACCCGACTGGCCGGGCAGGCCGCCCTGCAGGCCGCCGACCCCAGGCTGTCGGCATTGATGCTTCAGGTGGCCCGTGATCTCAAGGTCAGGACCGGCGAGGAAGTCGGCCAGCCGGCCGACCCGGGTCCGTCCGGCCGCCCCCGTCCGGCCGTTGCCACGTTGTCCGATCGGGAGCGTGAGGTCGCCGAGTTACTCCTGCTCGGAATGCCCTACCGGGATATCGGCGCCCAGTTGTTCATCTCCGCCAAGACCGTCGAGCATCACGTGGCCCGGATCCGACGTCGCCTAGGGGCCGAATCGCGGTCGGAAATGCTCTCGATGCTGCGGGCCATGCTGGGTAACGCGGACTGACCGCACGGACTAATCCGACCTCCCTCGCGCCCCGGAGGCCCGAGGTGCGACTATGAAGCGTCGGTATGCACAAGTTACCCGCTGGTAGTAGAAACTGAATTACCCCCGGTAGCCATACGTTCTGGAGAGGTAAGTCGTGGAAACGCAGACTCTCATCCGCCTGGTCATCGGCCTGGCCATGACCGCCATCGTCGGCGTGCTCGCGCTCAAGCGCGTCGGGTACCTGACCAAACTGATCAGCTCCGGTCAGCCGACCGCCGACGAACGCGGCCGCAAGAACCACCTCGGCGAGCGGATCGCCAATCAGATCCGCGAAGTGTTCGGCCAAACCAAACTGCTGAAGTGGTCGATCCCGGGTATCGCGCACTTCTTCACGATGTGGGGCTTCTTCGTCCTGGCTTCGGTCTACCTCGAGGCCTACGGCGTGCTCTTCGACCCCAAGTTCCACATCCCGGTCATCGGCAAGTGGGGCGTGCTGGGCTTCCTGCAGGACTTCTTCGCCGTCGCGGTGTTGCTGGGCATCATCGTGTTCGCGATCATCCGGTTGCGCTCCGAGCCCAAGGAGTACGGCCGCGCATCCCGGTTCTACGGCTCGCACACCGGCGGCGCCTGGCTGATCCTGTTCATGATCTTCAACGTCATCTGGACCTACGCGCTGTTCCGGGGCGCCGCCGTGGCCAACGGCAACCTGCCCTACGGCAAGTCGGCGTTCTTCTCGCATGCGATGGGCGCACTCCTGGAACCGCTGGGCCTCCACACGACCGAGATCATCGAGACCGTCGCTCTGCTTCTGCACATCGGCGTGATGCTGGTGTTCCTGCTGATCGTGCTGCACTCCAAGCACCTGCACATCGGCCTGGCGCCGCTCAACGTCACCTTCAAGCGACTGCCCAATGCACTCGGCCCACTGCTGCCGATGGAGTCCAAGGGCGAATACATCGACTTCGAAGATCCCGCCGAGGACGCGGTGTTCGGCCGCGGCAAGATCGAGGACTTCACCTGGAAGGGCTACCTCGACCTCACCACCTGCACCGAGTGCGGCCGCTGCCAGTCGCAGTGCCCGGCCTGGAACACCGGAAAACCGTTGTCCCCCAAGATCGTCATCATGGATCTGCGCGACCATCTGTTCGCGAAGGCGCCCTACATCTTCGGGACCAAGAACGGCCCCACCGATACCGAGGGCGGCCTCGAACTCGGGCCCGACGATCCGCATCACGTGCCGGAGTCCGGCTTCGAACGGGTCCCCGCCGACTCCCCACTGCAGGCCACACGCCCACTGGTGGGTGACGCAGCGTCTCTGGGCGTCATCGACCCCGACGTGCTGTGGTCGTGCACCACCTGCGGCGCCTGCGTCGAGCAGTGCCCGGTGGACATCGAGCACATCGACCACATCGTCGACATGCGTCGCTACCAGGTGATGATGGAGTCGGAGTTCCCCGGCGAATTGGGCGGGCTCTACAAGAATCTGGAGACCAAGGGCAACCCGTGGGGTCAGAACTCCAAGGAGCGGCTCACCTGGATCGACGAGGTGGACTTCGACGTTCCGGTCTACGGCAAGGATGTCGACTCGTTCGCCGGGTTCGAGTACCTGTTCTGGGTCGGCTGCGCCGGCGCCCTCGATGACCGCGCCAAGAAGACCACCAAGGCGGTCGCCGAACTGCTCGCCGCCGCCGGGGTGAAGTTCCTCGTCCTCGGCGACGGCGAGACCTGCACCGGCGACTCGGCGCGGCGCTCCGGCAACGAGTTCCTGTTCCAGCAGTTGGCATCTCAGAACGTGGAGACCCTCAACGACCTGTTCGAGGGCGTTGAGCGGGTGGACCGCAAGATCGTCGTCCACCTGCCCGCACTGCTTCAACACCCTGGGCCGGGAGTACCCCCAGGTCGGCGGCAACTACACCGTGCTGCACCACACCCAGCTGCTCAACCGGCTGGTGCGCGACAAGAAGCTGGTGCCGGTTTCCTCGACCAACGGCTCAGCCGGCACGCTGACCTACCACGACCCGTGCTACCTGGGCCGGCACAACAAGGTGTACGAGGCTCCGCGGGAGCTGATCGGCGCCTCCGGGGCGACGCTCACCGAGATGCCGCGGCACGCCGAGCGCGGCTTCTGCTGCGGCGCCGGTGGAGCCCGGATGTGGATGGAAGAGCACCTCGGCAAGCGCGTCAACCACAACCGGGTCGACGAGGCCCTGACGCTGGACGCGACGACGATCGCGACCGGGTGCCCGTTCTGCCGGGTGATGCTGACCGACGGCGTCGGTGACCGCGGCAAGGCCGAACAGGTCGAGGTGGTCGATGTGGCCCAGCTGCTGCTCGGCTCACTGGATCGCAGCGCCTTCACGTTGCCGAAGAAGGGCACTGCGGCTGAACTCTCCGCCGCCGCCGCGCCCGCGATCAAGCCGGTCGCACCCGAGCCGGCCCCCGCCCCCGCTCCGGAACCGGTCGCGGGCCGCGCCGGCCGCTCCTGCCGCGCCGGCTGCTCCTGCCGCTCCCGCCAAGGGGCTGGGAATCGCCACCGGGGCCAAGCGTCCCGGCGCGAAGAAGGCCGCGCCCGCCACAGCGGAGGCGGCACCCGCTGCCACCACCGCAGACACGCCGACCACGGCGGCACCTGCCGCTCCGGTCAAGGGGCTGGGTATCGCCGCCGGGGCCAAGCGTCCCGGTGCGAAGAAAGCCGCGCCCGCCACAGCGGAGGCGGCACCCGCCGCCACCACCGCCGAGACGCCGACCGCGGCGGCTCCCGCTGCACCGGCGCCCGAAGCTCAGCCCGTCAAGGGCCTGGGCATCGCCGCAGGCGCCAAGCGTCCCGGCGCCCGCAAGGCCACCCCGGCGACGGCGGCACCGCCCGCTGCTGACACGCAGCACCGGCACCGGCACCGGCACCGGCACCGGCGGCGACCACACCCGATGCGGCGGCCGCCCCCGCCCCCGCCCCCGCCGCCGAGGCCCCGCCGGTCAAGGGTCTGGGTATCGCGAAAGGCGCGCGCCCCCCGGGCAAGCGCACCTAAGCCAATTAGCGGTGCTGGGGCCGGTCAGCAGGGACGGCCCCGCGGTGTCGGTGCAGTCTGGCTAGCGTGCGGAGCGATGCGGCGGTGCTCGCGCCGTCAACCGCACGGGCCGACGCGGGCTACTGGTGTTGGAGCTTGACGTTCCCGAATCATCCGACCGGATAATGACGGAACTGATCGAAACTGGCCGGCTTTCCTGGGATATCTGGTGAGCTTCGTCTTCATCGGCGGATCGTGGGTTGCACATGTGAAGCTGACTCGTTGGCTGTCGGCTTGTGACGACGTCTTCATCGGGCTGAACCTGCTGAAGCTACTGTTCCTGACTCTCCTGCCGTTCACCACGGTGTCATGGCCAATCACATCGCCGACACCGGCCAGCGCCCAGCCGCCGTCCTGTTTTGATGGCGAACCTGACCTTAGCGTCTGCGATGACCGTCGTGCTGGCCGGTTATGCGGGGCGAACCGAGAGTCTGGTACGCGAGGAGGAACGTCCAGAGTTGCGTAGGTTCGCACGGAAGCGGTGGCCGGCTGTCGCCGCGCTTAGCTTCGCGACGGTTGTCGGCGCATTCCAGCCCACGATTGCCGTGTTCTTCTACCTGGCGATATCGGCGTTCATGCTGTTCAGACCAATTCTCAGACCGGCCCTGTGGACCACGAAGGGGGATCGGCACTAGCCGACCCCTCGGCTCAGCCGACTGACCGTACCGGTGTCGCCGCCATCACGGCGCGGCTCGAGTGCTTTATCCGGCGCCGTGCCCAATATCGTCATCGAACACCGCGGAGTCCGCGGCGAAGCTGTGGGAGGCGGATCGCGCCTAAACTAACCGACCTTGGCGAGCTGAATCGGCCCCTCGGTGACCTGGCCTCCCGGGCACTCGCCGTTGGAATCGGCGGTGACCGTACCGGCCAGGGTGTTGGGGTCGAAGGCGTAGCGGATCACGACGTCGGCGAAGTTGCCGTCGGCGCAGATGACCCCATCCGGCTTCACCACATCGAAGGTCCATCGGCCACTCTGCAGCGTGGCCACGCTCGTCCATCCGCGGTTGCTGACCAGGCTGGCGGTGCACCCGTCGGCCGCCGTCGTACAGCTCGAAGTCGCTGTCACGAAGAACTGGTCGGAGCCATCGGCGGCCGCGTACCTGCCGTTCAGCGGTGAGGAATCCGCTTGAGCAATGCCGAGGGATCCCATAACCACCATGGCGGCGGCTGCACTGACCCCCGCCAGGGCGCGGGTGATGACTCGGATCATGGATGGGCCTCCTCAGGACGTTCTGCAGCAAACTAACAGCCCGCGGACCTGGTCAATAAGGACTGTTTCCGGCATGTGGCCCAACCGAGCGCGAGATGTGACTGGAAAAACGTTTGAACTGTCGTGGGACAATTGGCCACGTGACGACCCACCACCTGCCGTGGCACGGCACCAGCCACCACCCGCGGCCGAGGACGTTCGCGCAGTCGACCAAACTGCAGGACGTCCTCTACGAGATTCGCGGCCCGGTGCACGACCACGCGGCCCGGCTGGAGGCCGAAGGCCACCGCATTCTGAAACTGAACATCGGCAACCCCGCCCCATTCGGCTTCGAAGCCCCCGACGTGATCATGCGCGACATGATCCAGGCCCTCCCCTACGCGCAGGGTTACTCCGACTCCAAGGGCATTCTCTCCGCACGACGTGCCGTGGTGACCCGCTACGAGCTCGTCGACGGATTCCCCCGGTTCGACGTGGATTCGGTCTTTCTCGGCAACGGGGTCTCCGAGCTGATCACCATGGCCCTTCAAGCGCTGCTGGACAACGGCGACCAGGTGCTCATCCCCGCGCCGGACTACCCGCTGTGGACCGCTTCGGCCTCCCTGGCAGGTGGTACGCCCGTGCACTATCTGTGCGACGAGACCAACGGGTGGCAACCTGATATCGCCGACCTCGAGTCGAAGATCACCCCGCGCACCAAGGCCTTGGTGGTGATCAACCCCAACAACCCGACTGGCGCCGTCTACGGCCGCGATGTGTTGCAGCAGATGGTGGATCTGGCCCGCAAGCATCAACTGTTGCTGCTCGCCGACGAGATCTACGACAAGATCCTCTACGACGATGCCGAGCACATCTCACTGGCGACATTAGCGCCTGACCTGCTCTGTTTGACTTTTAATGGCCTGTCCAAGGCCTACCGGGTGGCCGGATACCGAGCCGGCTGGCTGGTGATCACCGGACCGACCGATCACGCGACGAGTTTCATCGAGGGCATCAGCCTGCTGGCCAATATGCGGCTGTGCCCGAATGTGCCGGCACAGCATGCGATTCAGGTGGCACTCGGCGGTCACCAAAGCATTGACGACCTTGTCCTGCCGGGCGGACGGCTGCTGGAGCAACGCGATATCGCCTGGACGAAGCTCAACGAGATTCCGGGGGTCTCCTGCGTCAAACCGGAAGGTGCGCTGTACGTCTTCCCCCGGTTGGACCCGGAGGTCCACGACATCGTCGACGACGAGAAACTTGTCCTCGACCTGTTGCTCGACGAGAAGATTCTGGTGACCCAGGGAACCGGTTTCAATTGGCCGGCGCCAGACCATCTGCGCATCGTCACGTTGCCGTGGGCGCGCGATCTGGCCAATGCCATTGATCGGCTCGGCAACTTCCTGGCCAGCTATCGGCAGTAGCCGGTGGGCCACTCACACGCACACGCACGCCCCAGCGGCCCCGCGCCGCTGAGCCCGCTGGCCGCCCGGATCGTGGTGTCCGCGCTGGCCGTGATCGGGATCGCCGTGATCATCGGCGCGGTCCTGCTGTGGCCCTCCGGGGCGAAGGCCGATATCCCCCTGCCGTATCAGAACGCTGTGGGTGGTTCGGTTTCCACCGAGGGCGGCCACGTGGTCTCCAGCACCCTCGGCGACTGCGCCAGTCCGTCGGCAGGCCAGGTGCTGACCGCCCCACCGGCAGCCGGGATCGCTGGCAGCGGTAGCTGCGTCCAGTCCATCGTCGCCATCGATTCGGGCCCCAACACCGGCGCCACGACCCTCCTGGAATTCTCCCGTGGACCAGGTCAGCCGAATCTCCTTGCCGGAGAACATGTTCGGATCTTTCGTCAGGTCGATCAGCAAGGTGCCACCAGTTACGGTTTCTATGATTACGAACGCACCTGGCCGCTGGCCTTGCTGGGTTTGGCGTTCGCGGCAGTCATCGTGGCGGTGGCCCGGTGGCGCGGGCTGCGCGCCCTGATCGGCATCGTCATCGCCTTCGCCATTCTGGTCGTCTTCATGCTGCCCGCCCTTCGCGACGGTGAACCGGCAGTTCCGGTTGCGCTCGTCGCCTCGTCGGCGATTCTCTTCGCCGTGATCTATCTGGCGCACGGCGTCAGCCTCCGGACGAGCGCCGCACTGCTGGGCACCCTGACCGCCATGCTGCTGTCCGCGCTGTTGTCATGGGGGGCAATCGAACTCACCCATCTCACCGGACTGTCGCAGGAGCAGAACAACGAGGTCGCCGCCTACCTCGGACATGTGTCGATCAAAGGCCTGCTGCTGGCCGGGTTCATCGTCGGCTCACTCGGCGTGCTCAACGACGTCACCATCACCCAGGCGTCGGCGGTGTTCGAGCTCGCGCATCTGAGCCATGGCAGCCGTAGGGAAATCTTCCTGCGCGGCATGCGGGTGGGCACCGACCACATCGCCAGCACGGTCTACACCCTGGTGCTGGCCTACGCGGGTAGTTCACTACCCCTGCTGCTGTTGTTCAGTGTGGCCAATCGATCGCTGTCCGATGTGCTCACCAGCGAGGGGGTAGCGATCGAGATCGCCCGCTCCGCGGTCGGCGGTATCGCCTTGGCGCTGGCCGTACCGTTGACGACCGCGGTCGCCGCCGCACTGGCAACCCCGGGCGCTAGCGTCGTTCGAGCAGATCCAGCAGGTACTGGCCGTAGCCCGATTTCAGAACCGCCTGCGCCCGCTCCGCGAGAGCAGCGTCATCGATGAAGCCGAGCCGCCAGGCAATCTCCTCCGGGCAGGCGATTTTCAGGCCCTGCCGGGCCTCGATCGTGCGGACGAAGTTACCCGCCTCCAGCAGAGAGTCGAAATTCCCGGTGTCCAGCCACGCGGTACCGCGGGGCAACACCTCGACGGTGAGCCGGTCCTGCGCCAAATAGGCGCGGTTGACGTCGGTGATCTCCAATTCGCCCCGCGCAGACGGGCGCAGCGAACGGGCGATCTCGACGACATCGTTGTCGTAGAAGTACAGACCCGGTACGGCGTAATTCGACTTGGGCCGGTCAGGTTTTTCGTCGAGCGCCAAAGCCCTTCCGCCGGAGTCAAATTCCACCACACCGTAGACCGAGGGGTCGGCGACCCAGTAGGCGAAGATGGAGCCGCCCTTCACCTCACGGAATCGTCGCAAGTTGGTGCCGACGCCAGGTCCATAGAAGATGTTGTCTCCCAGGATCAAAGCCACCGGCTCGGAACCGATGTGTCGAGCTCCCAGAACGAAAGCGTGCGCAAGGCCCTCCGGCCGCTCCTGGATCGCGTACGAGATGTCGATGCCGAAGTGCGTTCCGTCACCGAGTAGGCGCTGGAAGTCTGAGGCGTGCTCAGGGGCCACGACCACCAGGATGTCGCGGATGCCGGCCAGCATGAGCGTCGAGAGCGGATAGTAGATCAGGGGCTTGTCGTAAACCGGCAGCAACTGCTTGCTGACGCCTCTGGTGATCGGATAGAGGCGGGTGCCCGACCCGCCGGCCAGGATGATTCCCCGCATCAGCGGCTCAGGCCTGCAGGTCCGCGTCGGTCATCTCGGTGGCCGCCAGCGCCGCCGCAAGGTCGTCGTGGCGGAACACCGCGGTGACGTGATCGTCGACCACCCGGAAGGCCGATGCGGCGGTAGCCGGCGCTCCGCTGTTCGGGGTGATCCGTTCCTCGACGACGACCACACCGTCGCGGTAGTAGATCGCGCCGACCTCGATGGTCGCGTCGGTGCGCTGGGCCCACGACCGCAGCGCCGTATGGCCCTGCGCGGCGCCATGGGCGTCACCGATTTCGATGTCGTCGCTGGACAGCGACACCAGCGTGCCGAGTTCCGCAGCACTCAGCGCGTCATGCCAGGCGAGGACTGTGGCGATCTCCGAGGTGCTCATGACCCGCTCCTTTGCGAAATTTCCCGCTGCTCAAGGTACCGGCCCACAGGAGCGTTCGGGCCAACCAGGTGTCGCACACTCTGACGGCGCACATCGTCAGCCCGCCCTCCGTCAACCCCCGACGGGCCACAACGGCCACAGCGGCTGCCCCGAACCCGACGAGCCACCCGAGTCCCCACTCCCCGATTCGCCGGTGCCGGTGTCGGCGCCGGCCGACCCGGAACCGGCGCCGGGCGGTTGAGGAACTTGCGTGCTGGGAGCCTGAGTGCCGGGAGCCTGAGTGCTGGGGCCTGGTGCTGGGAGCCTGGGTGCTGGGAGCCTGGGTGCTGGCGGGCGGGTTGGAGTTCGACGGGTAGGTGGGATTCGTCGTCACCGGGGGCGTCGACGTCGGATACGACGGGCTGCTCGGCGCGGGCGAGTACGTCGGAGTCGAGGGATTCGTGGGGTAGGTCGCTGTCGTCGGCGGCGTCCGCGGCACGGGAGCGGTACGCACCGGGGCCTGGAAGATCGGCGGCAGCAGAATGGGCACCGGCACGACGACCGGTGGCGCAACACGAGCCGGCGCGGACGAGGGAACAGAAGCCGGCGCAGGCGCAGGCGGCGCCGCCGGGGCCGGGGCGGGAGCCGGTGGCGCAACCGCCGGAGCAGGAACCGCTTCAGGCGCAGCAACGGGCACGGGCGCAGGCGCACGCGCCGCGGGCGGCGCCACCACCACCGTTCGCGGTGCCTCTTGAACGACCGGGATGGGTGCCTGGATCGTTTCCGGCGCCGCCGGCGGCGCAGCGTCTTTGGCCTGCGCGGGCACCGGTGCCGGGACGCTGGACACCACCGGGTTGCGAACAGGTTCGGGTCGCTGATCACCGGTGGGCCGGATCACAACGGCCAGCGAGATGGCGAGCGCCGCCACTCCGATGACGAAGACCGTCGACAGCGCACTTCCCAACAGCAGGAACGATTTACGGCTGGGCTCCTCCGCCGCGGCGTCGGCCGCGATGGCGGGCCCGTCGTAGGCGAGGAGGTCCTCGTCTACGCCGTCGGGCACGGCGCTGTACCCCAGGGGGGCCATGTACCCGGCCGCCGCCATCTGGGTGACGCCCCCAACGGTGTCTTCGCTTGAAGCCATGCCGACCGTCGATGCTTCGTAACGCGGAGTGCTGGCGGCGGCCAGCGCAGCCCCCCGCGCCAGGGCGAGGTCGCCGTCGGCCGGGGCGTGAACCGGAAGGTTGGTGGCCGCGGCAATCTGGGGTTCCAGTGCGGCGATGTCGACCCCGGAGCCGACCATGAAGACGGCCTGGGCGGGTTCGGCCCCGGCGTCCAGTCCCGCCACCATGCCCTGCAATTCGGTGACGGGATCGGCCGCGGGAAGGCTGCGGCTGATCACCCGGACCACCGCCCCGTCGGCGGTGCGGACCACGGCCAGGGTGGCCGTGTCGCGCTCGACGAAGAGCAGCGCCGTGCCCTGGGATCCGACAGTCTGCCCGATCGCCTGGGCCAGGGCGCTCGCCGCATGCAATTCGGAGACCAGAACGACGTCGGACAGTCGGTGCCGGCGCAGACCCTCGCGGAGCAGGGCAGCGGCGGCGTGGTCGGTCCAGGCGACCCCCACCGACGTCAGCCGGTGGCCTCCCTCAGCGGCGCTCTCCCTGGTGCCCAGGATCGCATCCAGCACCTGCTGCGGCGCATCGGATTTTGCCGGATCGGCCCCGGGGGTGATGTCCAGGGCGTCGTGGTCGACCGACCGTCCATCGGCGTTCTCACCCTCTACCAGCACCATGCGGACCGCCGAGGGCGTCATCGACACACCGAGTACGATGTCCACTGCCCCTCCATGTTATTTGCTGGCCGACTGTTCCCAGCTGTCGACTGTTACCGGGCCCGAACCAGCGACTACACGGTTCATCGACCCGGCCAGCGCGACCGTTACATCTCGAACAGTTAGCTGGAGGACCGGATGAAGTTGAGATACGACCGGGACGGCGTCGGGCCCCGCTGTCCCTGATACTTCGACCCGACCGACGCGCTGCCGTAGGGGTGTTCGGCGGGGCTGGTGAGCCGGAACAGGCATAACTGACCGATCTTCATGCCCGGCCACAGCGTGATCGGCAGATTGGCCACGTTGGACAACTCCAGGGTGATGTGACCGGAGAATCCGGGGTCGATGAAGCCGGCCGTGGAGTGCGTCAGCAGACCCAGTCGGCCCAGCGAGGACTTGCCTTCCAGACGGCCGGCGAGATCCGCGGGCAGGCTGCAGCACTCCAGGGTGGAGCCCAGCACGAACTCGCCGGGATGCAACACGAACGGCTCACCGTCGCCGGGCTGCACCAGACTCGTCAGCTCGTCCTGCTGCCGGGCCGGGTCGATGTGGGTGTAGCGGGTGTTGTTGAAGACCCGAAAGAGATTGTCCAGACGCACGTCGACGCTCGACGGCTGCACCAGCGTGTCGTCGAAGGGATCGATGCCCAGCCGTCCGGCGGCGAGTTCGGCGCGAATGTCACGATCAGAGAGCAGCACCCGACGAGCGTATAGCGCGATGGCAGGAGGATCGTGACGACCGCACGCCCAGCCAGTGTCGTTCTGACCGCGGTCCTGGAAGACGAGTGCACGTTCACCCGGGAATCAAGCGGGTGAGGTCCCGGCCGATGGGAACCCACGGCGGCGGGTTGCTATTCTCGTCAGCACCCACGCCGATGTAGTTCAATGGCAGAACATCAGCTTCCCAAGCTGAATACGCGGGTTCGATTCCCGTCATCGGCTCCACCTCAACCGGTCTCCGCCGGGGTCGCGTACCGAATCGGGCGGGCCCAGTCCGCTGTCCGTAACGCTCAGGCCTCGATCGCCGACACAGTCCTTGTCCGCGCATTCGGGCTGGGAGCCTTCAGGAGGCCTGTGATCGTGAACATGGTCGACCGGGTTGCAGCCGCCCTGGCCCTGGTGCTGGTAGGGGCTGGGGTGGCGATCGCCTCGCCGCCGGTGAGCCGTGCTGCCCAGTGCGGGCCGGGGACCTTCTACGACGCTCCGTCGGACACCTGTCTGGTTGCCGCCGCACCGGCGCCGCCCCCGCTGCCACCACCACCGCCCCCGCCGCCGCCGAATGTGCCGGCACCGGTCGTCTCGGCGAGCATCTGCGCGCCGATCCCACTCGTGGCGCTGTGCGTCGGAATCTAGGTGTTCAGCGGCCCCTGATCTGGTCGATCAGGGTGTAACCGTCAGGGTCGTCAGGCAATACCGGCGCGAACCCCTCGAGGAAGATGATCGCAATGACGTTCGCGGCCACGACACCGATGAACACCCAGATGATCACCGTGGACACTGTGCGTGCCGCGGTTCCTTCGGCCGGCGCCCGCGGGATGCCGCGAGGCATCAGGGCCAGCATCACGCCGACGTAGATCATCACAATGACGAATGTCACGAACGCCCACGTATAGAGGTGCAGTCTCAGAAACGGCTCGCCGTAACCGGGATCGCCGGGCAGGATGTGCAGTTCGATCTGACGGACTGACACCGACGCACCCGCCAGCACACCGATCAGGCCGAGTCCCAGCCCCTGCGCGTACCGCGCCGTCGTCAGCACGCCGCGCCGGGCCTGCATGATGACGAACAGCGCCCCGAGCGTGGCCAGGATCATCCCGTAGCGCTGCAACATGCACAGCGGGCAGGGGAACTCACCCTTGACGAACTGGATGAAGAAGGCGCTGAGCATGACCACCGTGTAGGCGAGCACCCACGCGTGCAGGCCCCAGAAGGTGATGAATCCCCATAACCCGCCGCGGGACTCCGCGGGCTCCTCGACGATTCGCGCCTCCTCGATCACGACCTCGGCCATCAGAAGCTCAGATCCAGGACGGAGGTGACGTGGTAACGGAACAGGCCGATCATGGCCACCAGCCCGACGAACCACAGCGAAAGGATCAGTCCGCGCGTGGCGCCTCGCCAGATCAGAAGCGCGATCCCGAACAGCAGGATCATGATGAGAATGTCCACGGCGGAACAGTAAGCCGTGGTGCTGGGTCAGCGGCGGCAGTTGCGGTAATTGGGCCGCAAAAAGGCGAAAGCCCGCCGCGCCGACGGGATGGCCGGGCAGCGGGATCTTCGCCTGTCGGGGCTGATCAGCCGGGGAAGATGTGCACCCAGTCCACCAGCAGCTGGCACGGATAGGTGCCCGTCGACGCGTCCTTGCCACCCGTACCGCCCACAGCGAGATTGAAGACCGGTTTGAGCGTGAATCCCGGGTCGTTGAACGCCCAGTCGTCGATGGAGAACGCCGGCACGGTGAAGTAGGGCTCCATACCCGGTTCGTAGTCGGCGTAGAAGTACATGCCGGATTGGTCCCACGTAACCCGCCAGCGGTGCCACTGGTCGTCGAGGGGGAACGGCATGGTGGCGAAGGATGTGCCGTCCAGTCGGGCGTGCACCGTCGTGCCCGACGGCCATTCCATGTTGCCGTACCACTCCATGATGTCGACTTCGCCGCCGCGATTCTTGTTGTAGTCGTTGAGCAGCCACCAGGCCGGCCAGGCGCCGGGGGTCAGGCACTCGAACTTCACCCGCGCCTCGAAGGTGTGGTTGATCGGCGCACTGAAAGTTGCCGACCACTTTGCCGCCGGTGTAGGTGTTCGACTGACTGTTGCCACCGGGGTTCCGCGTCGCGCGGAGAACGAGGTTTGAGTTGCCGTCGAGGAATACGTGCTCCTGGTCGGTCGTGTACTGGCCCATATTCTCGGGCCGGTCCCAGAACACCGGCTTCTTGATCATTTCGCGGCGTGGGACGATCGTCCACAGCGCAGGATTAGGCGGCGCTCCGGCAGGTCCGTCGAACTCGTCGCCCTGGAAGCCGGGAGGCGCAGCGGCCTCGGGGGGCGGCGGTGCCCCGAACGGCGGCGGCGGACCGGGGGGCGGCGGGAATCCCGGGGGTGGTGGCGGGCCGACGGGAGGCCCGGGGGCAGTGGGGGCTCGGGAGCCATCGGATTGGCAGCAGCCTTGGGTGTGGGAACCGCTGCCACGGCTAGGCCGAGACCGGCCATCATCATCGCGCTGCGACGATCCATCTTGGGCATAGCGAACACTGTAATTGCCAAACGGCCGACTGCCGAAAAAAGGCAGCGGTCAGGTCACCCCAGATGCGGCCCCCGAGGTTCCCATCACCCCGCTCTAGCTGGGAAAAGCCCGCAAACTCGAATTCGACCCTATTTCCGCCCTCAACTGACCGGGAAGCACACCGCCACGAACGGGATCGGCGGGCAGATCTGCACCGGCGGCATGCCCGGCGGCAGCACCGACGGGGGCTGCGGAGCCGGTGCCGGCGCCGGCCCGGCGTCCCAGCCTGCTGGTGCCGGGGCGGCGACGCACATGTTCGACGGTGCGTCGTACACCGTGCCGGGTCCGCACTCGGCAGCGCTGCCGACTGCGGGAGCAACCACGGCGGCACCGGCGAAGGCGACGACGGCGGCCGGCGCGGTGGCCGCAGCTCTCCGGACCGTGACGTTCACTGATCGGACTCCACGTCCTCGTGGTCGGCCCTCTCCGTGGCGGCGTCGAGCACGCTGACATCGATCCCGTAGGGCAGGAACCGCACGTTTCGGTTCGGATCGGTGTTGAGTTTGTTCGCCCGCAGCGCGTCGAGTTCGGTCTTGTAGACCTGTTCGACGTGGGCCTTGCCCTCACCGTCGGAGATGTAGATGGCCCACACCCCGTCGCCGGCTTCGCCCGCGGTCTCCGGCTGCGGACGGCCCTTCGGAGTCGGACGGACGAATTGGTCGAAGAGCATGCCGAAGCCCGCCGCCTCCGGCGACGCGTTGAAGAAGCGGCCGACTTGCTCGAACGCACTCCGCAGGCCTTCGCCCGTTTCACGCACCACGCGGTCGAACTCGTCGGGATCGATGCCGAACGGACCGTTGTTATCCATGCCGACCAGTGTGCGCCGAGTTTGCTAACGCTGTCGAGCGCAGCGTCTTCGCCGCCAGCGAAAGCGGCCCGAACGGCGGGGCCGGCATGCGCGGCGCGCCTCAGCCGGTCTTTCGGCACACGATCAGGGCCTCGTGATAGTCGCGACGGTATCGCTGAGGGTCGCCGGCAACCCTCGATACCAGCGCGTCGTGCAAATCCTGCAGTAACTCAGCGCTCTCGCCGACGCCCTCGAGGCCCAGCGCACGGGCGAAGAGTGGCCCACCCCACGCCTCGACACTGCGGACGTAGTTCTCGGCGAACACCCGTGGGTCGTCATCGCGGTACGGGTTGTCCAGGGTGAAGATCTCGGCGGCCTCCAGAGTGAGCCCCGCAAACGTGCCTCCCTGATCGCTGAACGGGGCGCGGAACTCCTCGAGGGTTCTGCTCCAGGTGGGGACCACGACCGCGGCGAGTGCCGTCGCGCCGATGCGCCCCTCGGCGCGCCAGTGCGCCAGGATCTCGTCCATATCGGCGCTGATCGCCTGATAGGGACCACCGCGATCCGGCCACCGGCCGAACGATGCGGGCACCGCCGCGACAAGGGTGCCGCCGGGCACGAGTTCCTCACCGCGGTGCGCCAAGATCCGCATCCAATCCCGCGCCGCCGCTGCGGACCAGGCCGCACGCTGAGCCGCATCCCGATGATTGCGATATCCCGGGAAGACCGATCCGGTGGACGGCAAGGCTCCCGAATCGGAGACCCAGTGCATGGTGGTGCCGCTGACGACGATGTGGACCGTCCCCGGCGGCAGGCACGGGCCGGCCTGGATGGGAATCCCCGCAAGGCTGAGCACCGTCGCGGCCCGGGGTTTGCGCATTGCCGCCTCACGCAACGCAACGAGGTGGTCGTCGGGGGTGGCGAAGTGATCGCCGGTACCGACGTCACGGACGGTCCTCCGGGGCGTTTGCTCATCGGGGATGACCGCGAATTGTTCCGGGCGTTCCGACCGGGCAGCCATCTTCAGCAGATGTCTGGCAGCGACCTGCCACACGTTAGATGGCAGATCGACCAACGCGTAGCGCAGCCCGCGCCCGTCCCGCTCCCGGACCAGCGCGGCGATGAGCTCGTAGGAGTTCACCCCGTCGGCCGCGCCTAGATCCGCGACGACGAGGTCGCCGACGTCCTCGTGCTCCCTTGCCGCGGCCATCACCGTGGCGTAGGTGCGGGCGAACGCTTCAGCCTGCGAGCGGGCATTGCGGGCGTAATCGCTGGCCATGTGCGACAGGGCGGATGGACGGCCGTCCGGCGTGTGACCGTCCTGCCCCTGGACCACCGGCTACACCGCCGTCAGCGGTAACGAGCGGCGGGGCTGGAACGTGAAGGTGGCCCCGAGGCTGACCTTGGTCACCTGCACTTCTGCCGAGTCCTTCAGCGCGGATTCGGTTCGCTCGAACTCGGCGGTCCAGTCGGTGGCGGTACCGGCCAACCGGACGGCGATGTGCGGGTCGACGGCGGTTGCGATGGCCTGGAGCGGCTTGGGCGAGTCCGGCGAGCACAGCGAAATCCACGCCCCGTCGTCGTGCGCCGGACAGGGGTGCACTTCAAGCCTGCCACCGTCGAAATCCGACGCCACGTACCCTGCCGGATTGAGCAGAGGATGTAGTTCGAGCACGCGGGTGAGTGCGTGAAAGTCGTTGGGCAGCTTGAGGGC
The DNA here is from genome assembly GCA_963715145.1 of uncultured Actinomycetota bacterium. Lineage (GTDB taxonomy): Bacteria > Actinomycetota > Actinomycetes > Mycobacteriales > Mycobacteriaceae > Mycobacterium. Next base: position 255,188 of record CAVQRL010000018.1, read on the forward strand.
TCGCTTGATACGTTCGGCGGCCACCCCGGCGATTCCGGTGAGCTGATTCGTGCAGATCGAGGTCGCCAGCTCGGCGTTGTCGCCGGCACGTTTGCTCACCGCGAGGACGAACGAGAGGTTCAGCAGGTGCATCTGCAGGCATACCTCATCGGCAATGCGGACCAGCGCCGAGTGGGAGAACGCCCCGAAGTCGACATCGGACAGCAGCGGTCCGCTGTAGTCGGCGGCGCCGGCGTCGCCTGGGTCGATGGGGGCCAGTTCCCACGTGGCGGCCTTGGATTTCGCGATGACCGCCAGCGCCGGGATGGGCTGCGCTTCCGGGTAGGACGGATCGATGGTGACGGTCCACGCGCAGTGCGGCTGACGGTCGGCCGGCTGGCGGGGCGGGCGGTGGATGGGGCGGACCTGGGCCCGCGGGTTGGTGGCCACCGCGGTGGCGTCGAAGGTGGGGTCCTCAATGTCATGGCACATGCCTTTGACGTACTCGGGGCCCATCGGCTCCACATCGAGCAGTGCGCCGCAGTGGTCGAGATGGAACTCGCCATGCCAGCGGTCGTGGACGGTGTAGCGGAAGTCCATGAACTGAGGCGGGGCCCCGATGTCGAACTGCAGCCCTTTGAAAATGGTGATGATGTCGTCGCCCTCGTACTTCAGAGCCTTCTGCATGCGCTTGGTATAGAGCGGGCTGCAGCCGGCCCACTCCTCGATGGCGATCTGCAGCATCTCGTCGCGCCCGAAAGAGGCTATGCACCATGCCATTCCGGATCTGTCGATAAGCTGGCCGATCAGGAGGAGTTCGGGCACCAGGACGGCCAGTTCCGCGCGGGTCAGTTCGGCGTAGCGGCTGCGGGGCAGGCTCACCTGTTCAAACCTAGCCGAGACACCTCGGGGGTGTGTTGCAATGTCTCCCGTGGCTGATCTGGAGGCGATCGAGGCGATCAAACGGGTGAAATACCGCTACCTTCGCGCGTTGGACACCAAGCATTGGGATGATTTCGCCGACACTCTGACCGAGGACATCGCCGGCGACTACGGCTCATCGCTGGGCAAGGAGCTGCACTTCACCAACCGCGCGGAGTTGGTTGAGTTCATGCGCACCGCAATGCCCGCAGGGGTCCTCACCGAACATCGGGTGACGCACCCCGAAATCACCTTGAACGACACCGACGAGGCCGAGGGACGCTGGTACCTGCAGGACCGAGTGATCGTGCCGGAGCACAACTTCATGCTGTTCGGTGCGGCGTTCTACCGCGACCGCTACCGCAAGACCACCGATGGCTGGAAGATCTGCGCCACGGGGTACGAGCGCACCTACGAGGTGGCGCAGAAGTTGGACGGCAAGGTGACGCCCGGTCCGGCACTGGCCTGATTACTGAGCAATCGCGATCACCGCACCGGGCTGAAGCCAGCGGATGATCTTCGTCAGGGTGGCGTCATCGAGCGCCACGCAGCCCGCCGTCGGCGAGCCGTTGCTGGTGTGGACGAAGAACGCGCCGCCGTCGCCGGGAATGCGTTCCTTGTTGACGCCCATCACGATGGCGTGCGCGTAGGCCGGGATGTAGAGGTTCTCGGTGCCGCTGGCCGGTGAGGTGTCGAACGGACAGTCGGCCTGCTTGCACACCTGCATGGTGTTGTAGGTGGGCCCGTCGGCCGACCACCAGTAATCCGGCGTGGTCTGGTAGTACTTCAGGCCGCCGCCCGGGTTGGGCTGGGTGCCGAACGCAAAGTCGAGGCTGTAGACGCCCATCGGGGTGGCCGGCACGGTGTCGCGCGCCTTGGGCGCCAAGCCCGCCGATCCGATGTAGGTGGGGATGCCGCTGCCGACCGGCTGCCAGCCCGCGGGACCTCGCTGCCAGACGTCCATCATGGCGTTCGATCCGCCGGTCCCGACGACGGAAAGCACCTGGTTGGCGTTGCCGACCTGGGATGCGAACCAAGGCGTATCGGCATGGCCGGTCGGCGCCGGTGCCACGGCGATGGCGGCCGCGCTGAGGGCAGCCGCCAGCGAAAACGTGAATCGGCGCATGGATGCAATCGTCGCTGCGGCGTTCGGCAGAGGTCAAGTCAAGGTTGGGCCACGGTTGGGCTTGAGGGTGGTGACGGGCCGATTGGAGTGCCGAGCAACTCTCCGGTTCGCTCCGCCGGAACACGCCAATTGCGAATCAATTGAACTGGCAAACATGCGACGGGATGCGGAGCATCAAACAAAATCCCAGACCAAGCGCCCTTGCAAGGCGGGCGAATAGCGCTTCGACAAACCCACAGCTACCATCCCGGGCATGCCTCAAGCGCCACAACGCCAAATGCCAGCAACGCCTCCGCCGCAGCCGCCGCGGCTGCAACAACCTAATGGGAGGTCCTCGCTTTGGTTGGGCGCCTTGGGAGCGGTTCTGGGGTTACTGGGCCTGCTTGTCGGTGTCGCGGCCTGGTTCCGCGCCGCGCCGCAAGAGGCCGTCGATGTTTACACGGCACAGCAGGTGGCCGATGCAAAGAAGGCAGTGTGTGAGGCGTATGCGGAGGGGGTTCGATCCTTATGGGTCGCAGGCGGAAAGAAAGCTGACAATCCATCCGATACACTTCCGATCGCCGTTAACACTCGACTTGCCGAAGTCGCCATGGGCAACTATCTGATTAACGCACTCGACGCTAATTCTGCTGTTCCAGCGGAACTCAGAGAATTAGCAACAAAGTTGGCCAGCACCTACCAAAAAATGGCTCTTATTCAGTTGTCAGACGGAACACCTCGCGACTATGAACCCGACCGGCGCATCGCTGACGATGTCATTCCGAAGCTCGATCAGATATGTCAGTAGTCGATCTTCCTCCAGGCGACTGGACAGAGCTACTCATAGGTGACCAGTGGCCAAGTTCTGCTTCGCTGGAAGTAATATTTGCGAGCGTAGCGGCCAGGGGAAAAATAGCCGAAGCGTTTGAGCACTATGCAGATCTTCTGCACGACACAAAAGGTCGCAGTCTAAGTTCGCAAGATGGCATCACAGCAGAAGATGTCCGCGCAGCATTCGATCGCGGCGTCGCAGAGGCTCGCAATATCGCCGAGTTGAACCGTTTAAAGAGCCGTTCATACGCAGAAGTTCACCGTAGTGTCTCGATTCTCCGAGAAGGATTGAGAGAAATTGCCGCAGTGGGTAACAGCGGAATCGATGCGGTCCTTAAGTCAAAAAAGCCGCCTTCAGAAAAGGTCCCGGAAATTCTCGGAATAATTTCCGATTTACGAGGTCAGGCTTTTCTCGCGGCTGCGAACTGTACCGGTGTGATAAATATGTCGATACAGAAAGTGCTTATTGCAGAAAAAATCGACGCCCCTCCCCAAATATTTTCCAGAGAAAATGGGGTCGATCCTGCGAATAGATTACCTGCTTACACCGAAGAGTTAGAGGATCAAGTCCGTAAGAAGCTAGACCGAGCTAATGCACTGGGCATAACGGGTCTGCCAGAGAATGCCACGCAGCAGTTGGACGCTGCCACAAACAACTACGCACAAACTCCCAGCGAACCGAACTTCAACCCTCACCCCAGCCCACCGGTCGAGAACTCGGTAACGGCTCCGAGTCGGTCCAACTCTCAATCAAATCCCGGGCTTCCCCACGACAACCACGCACCCGCTCTCAGCGGATCCGTCCGACAAACATCAGCTTCCACACCATCGGTTTCGACACCATCGGTCGAGAACTCAGTGATGACTCCCAGCTTGTCGAACGCTGGGTCTCGTCCCAGCCCCCCAATCGACAACTCCGTGCAAACTGCAAGCCAGGCCAGCAACAACTCCGCACCGCCAACGGGCCCGGTGGCACTCTCAAGTCCGACCCCCGGCGTAGGAGGTGCCGAACTCACGAACGCATCATCCCGCGCAGTTCCTTCGACCTCTGATCTCAGCGCCGCCCCGAGCAGCGCAACGCGCTTAGCGGCAACAGCCCCCACCACCGGCAGCGCGATGGGAACCTCACAAACACCGACCGCGCCCCCCGAGCACCTGACCGAACACTTCAACGTCGGCCACAACAGCGGCACGCCCGTGTCCGCAAGCGCCGAAGCAATCGCGGCCGCCGCAACTCCGGCCCACACATCGTTGGCGGCACCGCTCAGCGCCCCGCCCGCCGAGGCGACCGCGCCCACGACCCCGGCCTTTGAAAGAGCCCACGCCCCCACGACGCCCACTCTGGAAATCACCCAATCCGCTGCGGCCCCCACCGAATTCCCTCAACACGTCGTTGCGGCCAGTCCTTCCCCCGCGCTCCCTGTTGCACCGATAGGCGCCGGTCCAGTCGCGCCACCGCCCGGCCCGCCAAGCGGCCTGCTCGCCTACGGCGCCGACCTGCGACCACCGGTCACCGCGGGCCCCCAACTGCCTCCCGTCCCCCCGTCGGCCACCCCCGGTTCCGCACCGGTCAACCCCACCAGCGGCTCCGCGCCAGCCGGCCAGCCGGCCGTGGTACGCCGGCAACCGACGAACCCGACGAACCCGACGACCACCCCCACGGGACTGACCGAACGCGCCTTCGCAGCCACTGCCGTCGGCGCCGCAGTGGGTGCCGTCACCGCCGACACCGCTGCCCAGGATCGCCTTCGGCGCCTACTCGACGCCGTTGCCCGACAGCAACCCCGGTTACGTTGGGCCATAGCCGATCTCGATGACGGAACGACCGTGCTGGTGACCGACCTTGCCAGCGGGTGGATTCCCCCGTACATCGCGATTCCGACAGGGATTGGACTGTTGGGCCCTGCACATCGTCGCGGCGATCTGGCGAGGCTGGTCGGCCCTGCCACGCGCACCGCTTTCTACCAACCCGGCCAGCACCTCCCGACCGCTAACGGCGCTAGGCCGGTAGCGATGTCGCTTCGCCCGCGAGACACCACCGCGGTCGACGATCTCGGCTGGGAACTTTCGCAAGCCACCAAGTGGCGGGATGGTCTGCCGCGGCTGGCCCACACCCTGGCCAGGGCGCTCTCGGCCCGCACCGGGTTCCTGGATTCCGAGGTCGATCTCCTGCGCGACCACCTCGCCACCGTGGCCCGCACGGTGATCGCCAGGTACCCCGAGGATGTCGACCCTGCGCAGGTCGGCAACTGGCAATTGCTGGCCACCATCGACGCTCTCATCAGCGATGAGAAGACCCTCGCCAACTACCATTTCGCCTGGTTTCAGGCGCATGCACTGACACGGGAGGCATACCGATGACCGGCGGCCAGCTGAATGCGAACGTCGACGAGTATCTGCAGGCGGCCGCGATGAATACCCCGCCGCCGCAGATCATCTCCGATCCACTCGTCACCGGCGGCACACCGGTCGAGCAGTTGCTACGGGTGCTGGGCCTGGCCGCCAACCTCGGCGATGCGCAGGACAATGCCGACAGCGCCGAGGAGCACGCCACTCGCGACGCCAAGGCCACCGAAGCCGCGGAGAAGTTCGCCGCGCAGGACGAGTCAGCCGCCCGGGAACTCAATGATGTTGCCGAACAGGCGGATCCGGTCGCGGCGCTAACTCCGGCAGCGGGGGTTGACCAGAACGCGGCGATGGCCCAGCAACTGCCACAGGCCGCATCGAGCATCGCCGGTGCGGTCTCCGGTGCCCTCGGCGGAGCATTGCAGCCGCTGGCACAGATTCCCCAGCAGGTCGCGCAGGGCGCCCAGCAGGCGCTGCAGGCCGGAATGGGCTTGTTCCAGCAGTCCGCCGGACGGGTCGGGGACGCGAGCCTGGCAGACAGCCTGCTGGGCGAATTCGACGGTGCACCAGATTATCTCGACGGCGCAGGTGCGGGTGACGACTTCGGTGTCCTGGGCGGCGGAGACCTCGGTGGCACGGAAAGCGGTGGCGGCGGCTTCGGCGGCGGCTTCGTGGGTGGTACCGCACCCACGTCGCTGCTGGGACCGCCACCGGTGCCCTCGGCCAGTACGGCACCGTCGTCATCCCCGGTGGCGCACATCACACCGCCCAGCGCACCATCGCCAGCGCATCCGGGCCCCGCCGGCATGGCGGGCATGCCGATGGTGCCGCCCGGGGCGATGGGAGGCGCAACGGGTGCCGAGAAGGACGCCAAGGCAGACACCCGACGGGTGTCGGTGCCGCCGGTGCGCAACGGTGCGCCGGTGCAGGGCCGGCTGACGACACCACCCGTACTGCCGCCGGTGACCAAGAAGGTCGACGGCACCCCGGTCGTCACCCGCCGAGTCGTCGTACCCGGCAGCAAGCCAGATGGCGCGGCCGAGGACTGCACCTCAGAGCGCTGAGCGGCAGGGATGTTGGTGGCATGGACAGCAGCGCCCGCCTCCGGGGAGGGCCGCTGCCCCGCCCGTCGTCGACCCCGTATACGGGCCCGATCCAGCTATCAGGACCACGGTCATCCTCGGCATCGCAGGGGACACCCGCGCCACTTCTGATTAGCGGGACTAACATCGTCGGCGGTACAGGGCACGCTGCCGGCGTGCCCGGGAAGGCCGAACGACCATGACATCACCCGAAGTCGAACTGCCCATACCGATGCCGGACGTGCCGGGTGCAGACGCCGGTACGGCTGGTCTGCCCAAGCGGTCGGACCTCACCACGTTCCAGCGCGTCGTGGTCGACACCTCCGCGGCCGCCGACATCGGCCTGCGAACCGCGATCTCGACGGTCGTCGGTGCGGCCGTCGCGCCCACCATCCTCACCACGGCGGTGCACCGATCCGAGGCCCGACGCGAGCGCGAGAACATCCGTTTCTACGCCGATTTGGCCACCTACCACGATGCCAAGCGGTCCTTCCCGGCGCCGACGGCCGTGCCCAATGTCTCGTTCCGGGCGGCCAACCCCGTTGCCGAATACATCGCACGCGGGCATGTCCACAATGGCTCGTTCGCCAGTAGCTTCGAACCGATCAATCCGGCGATGCGCGGCAAATGGTCAACATTCAAGCGCAACAATATTGTTCGTTTCCAGCACTGGCGGCACTCAGACGGGCCGCGGCCGACCTTGTGCGTCATCCATGGATTCATGGGATCGCCCTATCTGGTCAACGGGCTGTTCTTCTCGTTGCCGTGGTTCTACCGCTCCGGCTACGACGTACTGCTCTACACCCTGCCTTTTCACGGCCGGCGGGCCGAGAAGAACTCGCCCTTCAGCGGCTACGGCTACTTCGCCAGCGGAATGACCGGCTTCGCCGAGGCGATGGGCCAGGCTGTTTACGACTTCCGGACCATCCTCAACTGGCTGGAGCACAAGGGAGTCGACCGAATCGCACTCACCGGAATCTCGCTGGGCGGCTACACCTCCGCTCTGGTGGCCTCGGCCGACGACCGGTTGGAGGCGGTGATCCCCAACGTCCCCCTGGTGACACCGGAGTCCGCGTTCGATGACTGGTGGCCGGCCAGCAAAGTGGTTCAGCTGACCCGCGTCGTCGGCGGGATGAGCCGCGAAGAGGCCTACTCCGGTTTCGCCTACCACTCGCCCCTGAACTACCGGCCGAAAGTGCCCAGGGACCGCCGCCTCATCATCACCGGACTCGGTGACCGGCTGGCACCGCCCGAGCACGCCGAGGCACTGTGGAGGCACTGGGACCACTGCGCGTTGCACTGGTTCCCGGGCAACCATGTTCTGCACGTCAGCCAGCCCGAATACCTGCGCCGTACCAATCGGTTCCTGCGGCCGCTGATGTTCGACTGACGATGCGAACCAAGCCTCAGCCCTTGACGGCGCTGACCAGCGTGATGCTCTGAATCATGGTCACGACCTCGGCGTCACCGGTAGGCAAAGCGCGATCGACGGACTCCAGGTAGTCGGTCAACGCAGTGGCCTGCGTGGACCAGCCGCGCTCGGCGAACCACTGCGCCGCAGGGGCGCACTGCTCGTTGTAGACCAATTGCCACCATTGTCCGCGCATATCCTCGACTGCCTTGGCCTCCTCGACCTTGGCCTTGAAGGCCTCGCGTTCCATCGGCCGGCCCTCTTCCAGAGCCAGGCGGCTGCCTGAGCAAGCCAGTGAGTCGATACCGCTGAACAGCTGATCCTGGGCCGCGGCCGGGAGGTAGATCAGCAGGCCCTCGGCGATCCAGGCCGACGGTTCGTCGCCCCGGAAACCGCTGTCTCGCAATGCAGAAGGCCAGTCATCGCGCAGATCGACGGCGACCTCGCGGCGCTGCGCCCTCGCAACGTCGCCGCGCCCCTCCAGGGTTCGGCGCTTGAACTCCAGCACCCGCGGCTGGTCCAGTTCGAAGACCACCGTCCCCGGCGCCCAGTCGAGCCGGTAGGCCCTCGAATCCAAACCCGCTGCGAGCAGAACGATCTGGCGTACGCCCGCGGCGGCGGCCCGGCGGAAGTAGCCATCGAAGTAACGGGTACGCGCGCCCTGATAGGTGACGAAGTGGGTGCCGAACTCGTCGGAGCGCAACGGGTGCTCCGGTGCAGGTCCGTCGAGCAGATCGGCCCACGGCCCACCCGCAGTCCGGCAGAAGACTTCCGCATACGGGTCGACGGCCAACGGGTCGGGTTTGGCGGCCTCCAGTGCACGAGCGGCCGCGACGAACAACGCCGTGGAGCCCACGCTGGTGGTGATGTCCCAGCTGTCGTTGTCGCTGCGCACGCTCACACGTTAGACGAGCGAGCGTCCGGTTCGCATCCGCCAATTCACGTCATGCAGAAGCACATTGAACGGGAAGTTCCGGACGAAGGACGGAGCCAGGTTGTTGCCCATCCGGACCGCGGTCATCAGCGCGTCGAATTCTCGCTGCTTGGTGGTGCTCCAGTCCAGCTTCATCTCGTCGCGGAACCGCTGCGGCAGAAAGCCGGTGGTGATCAGCAGGGCGACACTTTCATTGATGTTCTGCAGCGGCCAGGGCAACTGCAGACCACGCATGCGGGCGACCGCGATCGGATACAGGAACTCCCGAATGGCGTCGTCGATGTGGATGTTCTCGAGTTGCTCTTCCCAGTATTTGTCGAAGGCGGGCCGGTCGGCGGGCCACATCTCCGGACGCATCTGCAGCATGGTTCCCAAGCGCCATGCTCTCGCGGTAATGGCGATCGGCGGTCTCGTCGTCCATCTCGCCGATGAACATCCTGCGCACGTCCACCCCGCCCTTGTAGAGGCAAGCCGCGACCCACAACTGAAGTTCGGGGTCCAGCGCGTTGTACTTCACCGGGCTGTCCTCGGTGGAGGTCACCTGTTGATGCGCCCGGGTCACCGCCTTGCGGTAGGCCTTCTGCTGCTCGGGATTGCCGCGGGTGGCGACGGCGAGATAGGTGAACGTGGTCCGGGCCCGCTTGATCGGATGGCGGTCGATCCGGCCGCTTTCGACCCGACTCTCCATCACCCCGTAGCCGACGCCGGGACGGCCGAGTTGCATGATCACGTTGGCCGGCCCGGCCAGCAGAGCGATCCCGGGAATACCGTCCTCGAAGAGTGCCGGACGGGTCAGTCGCTGAAGCAGACCGCGGTTGGCCGCCGGCCCTGCGGACTCGCTGACCGGGCGGTCCACCAGGCTGACGGATGCCGTCGTGCCGACCATGAATGCCCCTCGTCGGATAATCTGGAAACGGTTGTTTCCCGATATTGTGTCAGGGCGACCCGGATGTCAAGATGACGCGGTGACCCAGGCCCGGCCGTACGCCGGCGTGGACGCCGCGGACCGGTTGGCCCGCCGCCGCGCCCGCCTCCTCGAATCGGGCCTGCAGATGCTGGGCAGCAATATCGACCCGGCCGAACTCACCGTTCGCGGAATCTGCCAGCAATCCGGCCTGGCAACCCGCTACTTCTACGAGAGCTTCTCGGACAAGGACGTATTCATCGGCGCGGTGTTCGACTGGGTCATCACCCGCCTGGCCACCACCACCCAGGCCGCCGTCGCGGCCGCTCCGCCCGACGAGCAGACCCGCGCGGGGATGACCAATATCGTCCGGACGATCGAGGCCGACCCGCGCATCGGCCGCCTGATCTTCGGCGCCCAGGTGTCCAACACCGCGGTCATCCGCAAACGGCAGGAGACCGAGGCGCTGTTCGTGATGCTGGCCGGCCAGCATGTGGAAACCGTGACCCAGCAGCCCGCCACCGAAGGCACCAGGGCCTTCGCCTACTTCGTCGTGGGCGGGGTGACCCAGACCATCAGCGCGTGGCTGGCCGGCGACGTGACACTGACCTCGGATGAACTCGTCGACCAACTGAGCGCGATCGTGGATGCGTTCGGGGAGTCGAGCCTGTTCCGCGGATGAACCGTGATTGCACAGTGGATAACCCGGCGATGGTGAAGGTACTGGCGCATTTCCTGCCGGGCGACACCGTGGCGGACATGGTTGCGCCGGAATCGGATTGGCTCGACATCCGCTGGTGCCACGAGGATGACGACGAGACCCTGCACCGCGAACTGCCCTGGGCTGACGCGGTGTGGCACGTCCTACGGCCGCTGTCCGGGGCGGACTTGCGCCGCGGCGGGCGGCTGCGACTGGTGCACAAACTCGGCACCGGAGTCAACACCGTCGACGTCGACACCGCCAGCGAACTGGGCATCGCCGTGGCGAACATGCCGGGCGCCAACGCCCCGTCGGCCGCCGAGGGCACAGTGCTGCTGATGCTGGCCGCGATGCGCAGGTTGGGCGAACTCGACGCGGCCACCCGGGCCGGTCGGGGATGGCCGACCGACGCCAGCCTCGGGGAGACCGTGCGCGATATCGGCGCGTGCACCGTGGGACTGGTGGGTTACGGCAATATCGCCCGGCGAGTGGAGCACATCGTGGCGGCGATGGGCGCGCGAGTACTGCACACCGAGCACCCGCGACGACGGGACGCCCGACTGGCGTCCGCTGGCCGAACTTCTCGCCCACAGCGACATCGTCAGCCTTCACCTGCCGCTGACACCGCGGACCGACACCCTCATCGACGGGCCGGCACTGCAGTCGATGAAGCCGAATGCACTGCTGATCAACACTTCTCGCGGCGGAATCGTCGACGAGGCCGCGCTGATCGACGCCCTGCGCCACGGACCGCTTGCCGCCGCCGGGCTGGACGTGTTCGCCACCGAACCCGTCGACGCCGGCAACCCGCTGTTGAGACTCGACAACGTCGTCCTCACCCCGCACGTTGTGTGGTACACCCGAGACACCATGCGCCGCTACCTCGCCGAAGCGATCGACAACTGCCGGCGGTTGAGGGATGGGCGCGATCTGGTCAACGTCGTCAATGGGAGACAGCATGTCCGGCTCGCGGGCGGCTGACCCGTTGGAGTCGAAAACCTTACGTGCGGTGACCGTGCGGCTCGTTCCGCTTCTGATGGCGCTGTATTTCGTCAACTACCTCGACCGCACCAACCTGGGCATCGCCAAGGCCGAAGTCAGTGCCGACCTGCAGCTGTCGGCGACGATGTTCGGTCTCGGCATCGGGCATCTTCTTCATCGGCTACGTCCTGGTCGAGGTGCCGTCGAACCTTGCGCTGGTACGGTTCGGCGCCCGCCGTTGGCTGGCCCGAATCGCGGTGCTCGTGGGGCATCGTGGCGGTGGCAATCGCGTTCGCGCCCAATGCCCCCACACTGCTCGTTCCTGCGGTTCCTGCTCGGCGTCGCCGAGGCTGGCCTGTTCCCCGGCGTGGTGTTCTACCTCAGTCAGTGGTTCTCCGGCCGCCTACCGGGTCCGCGTCGTCGGTGTCTTCATGCTGGCCGTCCCGATCGCCTCGGCGATCGGAACTCCGTTGGCCGCCTGGCTGATTCAAAACGGAAACGGTGTCTTCGGACTGGCCGGCTGGCGGTTCATGATGATCTGCCTCGGTCTGCCCGCGGTGCTGCTCGGTGCGATCTGCTGGTTCTACCTCACCGACCGACCCTCGGATGCGCACTGGCTCACCGACGACCAACGGGCCTGGCTCACTGCAACACTCGCCGCCGAGGAACACGAGGTCGCCAGCCGCTACCACTACCCGCTACGCCGAACCCTGACCAGTCCGCGGGTCTGGGCATTGGCCGTCGTCTACTTCGGCGTGGTCTACGGGCTGTATGCGTTGGCTTTCTTTCTGCCGTCGATCGTCGCCGGGTTCAGGAAGACCTTCGGAATGCACCTGTCCCTGATCCAAGTGGGACTGATCACGGCGATCCCCTACGCGTTCGGCGCGCTCGCGATGTTCCTGTGGTCGCGGCACGCGGACCGCACCCGCGACCACGTCTGGCACGTGGCGATCCCACTGTTCGTGGGCGGCCTGGCCATCCCGGTGGCCCTGTACCTGAAGCACCCCATCACGGTGATGGTGCTGGTTGTCATCGACCGCGATGGGCATCTTCGCCGCGTTGCCGGTGTTCTGGGCGTTACCCTCCCGGTTCCTCGCCGGCGCGGCCGCCGCGGGTGGGATCGGGCTGATCAACTCGGTGGGAAATCTCGGCGGTTTCGCCGCCCCCTACGCGACCGGAGCCCTGGAGGACCTGACCGGAACGGACAAGGCGGGCATGTGGGCGGTCGGGGTGGTCATGGTGCTCGGCGGGGTCCTGGTCGTCTGGTTACGGGCCACCCCGAGTTCGATGGCGACGCCCGTCCGGGAGGCCGGCAGCGGGTAGTACCCTCGGTCCCAACCCACCGGTTAATCGGCAGCTACGAGAGGCCATCGAACAATGCCCATCGCGATCACCTCTGAGCATCAGGATCTCGCCGACTCGGTACGCGCCCTGGTCAAGCGCATCGCGCCGGCCGAAGTGCTGCACGCGGCGCTGGAAACCCCGATCGCCAGCCCGCCCCCGTACTGGCAGGCCGCAGCCGAACAAGGTCTGCATGGTCTGCACCTTGCCGAGTCGGTCGGCGGCCAGGGCTTCGGCCTTCTGGAGACCGCGATCGCGATCGCCGAATTCGGATACGGCGCCGTCCCCGGTCCCTACGTTCCGTCGGCGATCGCCTCCGCGCTCATCGCCACGCACGATCCGGACTCCAAACTGCTCGCCGAACTGGCCGCCGGCCAGGCCGTCGCCGCTTTCGCGCTGGAGTCCGAGCTCACCGCCAGTCGCCAGGGCGACACCGTGGTCATCCGCGGCGAGGCCCGGTCGGTGCCCGCCGCCACCCAGGCCTCCGTGCTGGTGCTGCCGGTCAACATCGAGAGCGGTATCGAGTGGGCGATCCTCGACGCCGCAACCCTGGAGATCGTGCCGCTGCGGTCGGTGGACGCGCTGCGGCCGGTGGCACACGTGCGGGCCAACGGAGTCGAAATCGGTCCCGACCGGTTGCTGTCCAACGTCTCTCAGGCCGTCGGCCGGGCCATCGCCACCGCCCTGCTCTCCGCCGAGGCGGTCGGCATCGCACGCTGGGCCACCGATACCGCCTCGGAGTATGCGAAGATCCGCGAGCAGTTCGGCCGCCCGATAGGTCAGTTCCAGGCGATCAAACACAAGTGCGCCGAGATGATCGCCACCACCGAGCGCGCGACCGCGGCGGTGTGGGACGCCGTGCGGGCAATCGACGAGGCGGCCGAAAACAACTGGGACAACGAGGCCACCCATTACGAGTTCGCCGCCGCGGTGGCCGCAACGCTCGCGCCGGCCGCGGCCCAGCGCTGCGCGCAGGACTGCATCCAGGTGCACGGCGGCATCGGCTTCACCTGGGAGCACGACACCAACGTCTACTACCGGCACACCCTGGGCTTGGTGGCAGCCTTCGGACGCTCCCACGAGTACCCACAGCGGGTGTTCGATACCGCCACGACCACCGGCATGCGTCCGCTGGACATCGATCTGGATCCCGATACCGAGAAGCTTCGTGCGGAGATCCGCGCCGAAGTGGCTGCGCTGAAGGCGATTCCGGGCGATCAGCGCAAGCCCGCCATCGCCGAGGGCGGCTGGGTTCTCCCCTACCTGCCGAAGCCCTGGGGCCGGGCTGCGACCCCGGTCGAGCAGATCATCATCTCCCAGGAGTTCAGCGCCGGGCGGGTCAAGCGGCCCGCGATGGGCATCGCGGCGTGGCTCATCCCGTCAATCGTGGCCTACGGCACCGACGAGCAGAAGCAACGGTTCCTGCCTCCCACCTTCCGCGGTGAAATGATCTGGTGCCAACTGTTTTCCGAGCCGGGGGCGGGCTCGGACCTGGCCAGCCTGACCACCAAGGCCACCAAGGTCGACGGCGGGTGGCGGATCACCGGACAGAAGATCTGGACCACGGCCGCGCAGTTCTCCCAGTGGGGCGCACTGCTGGCCAGGACCGACCCGAGCGCACCGAAGCACAACGGCATCACCTACTTCCTGCTCGACATGAAGCAGCCGGGAGTGGAGGTCAAGCCACTTCGGGAACTGACCGGCAACGCGCTGTTCAACACGGTCTTCATCGACGATGTCTTCGTGCCCGACGACCTGGTGCTCGGTGAGGTCAATCGCGGCTGGGAGGTCAGCCGCAATACCCTGACAGCAGAACGTGTTTCGATCGGCAGCGACGAGCCGTGGTTCCTACCGAGCCTGTCACGCTTCGTCGAGTTCGTCGGTGAGGCCAGCTTCGACCAGGTCGGCCACCACCGGGCCGGTGAGCTGATCGCCGAAGGACACGCCGCCAAGCTGCTGTCCATGCGCTCGACGCTGCTGACGCTGGCCGGCGGAGACGCGATGCCCTCGGCCGCGATCTCCAAACTGCTGTCCATGCGCACCGGGCAGGGCTACGCCGAGTTCGCGGTGTCGTCGTTCGGCACCGACGGTGCCATCTGGGAAGAGGAGTCGGTCGAGGGCAAGTGGGCGGAGTTCCTGCTGGCCAGCCGGGCGACGACGATCTACGGCGGCACCTCCGAGGTGCAGTTGAACATCATCGCCGAGCGGCTGCTCGGCCTGCCGCGCGATCCCTAGGCGAGTTCAGCGCTTCCGCGACGGCGGACGGCGCCTCCAGCGGCGGGAGGTGGTCGAACGGCTACGCAGGAAACGGGGCCGGCCGAGGGGTTGTTCGCCGCCGGGCCGGGTGCCACCATTAGCGAATGCCGGGAAACTCACCTGCTCATGAATCGGAGTCTGACGGCGAGCCTTGGTACGGCGGACCGGCTGAGTCGATCATGCGAACAGCGATGAATGTGACGCCGGGATTGCGCCTTGTCGTCCGGGAGTTTCGGCGGGCTATCGACGGGAGGCATCCGCGCGCGTAGCCGCCAACTGCGCGACGGGTATTCGCCATGGCACTGCCGACACCGGGTTGCCCCGGCCGATGGTCGCCAAGCCGCTACCGTTTCTGCGGCAGCGGCGCTGCGACTGGGGTGCGAGCTTTTCATTTCTCGCGGCCAGACTGCGGGCGACCGCACTGCCACAAGGAGATACCGATATGAATCCCACCGCACAGACCGCGTTGGTGACCGGGGCCAGTAGCGGCATCGGGGAACAGTTCGCCCTGCAGTTGGCGGCGCGCGGGATGAATCTGGTCCTCGCGGCGCGCAGCGAGGACCGTCTGCAGGCGTTGGCCGACCGGTTACGCACGCAGCGTCCCGGTATCGAGGTCGACGTCATCGCCGCCGATCTGGCCGTGCCCGAGGGGGCCGCGGCTTTGGCCGATCGGCTGTCCGCCGCCGGCACCCGGGTGGACGTGCTGATCAACAACGCCGGTTTCGGTTCCCACAACCTGTTCGTCGACGAGGATTCCGACAACCTCGCACGCGAGGTTCAGCTCAACTGCTCCTCGCTGGTCACCCTGACATCACGGCTGCTGCCCGCCATGGTCGAGCGCGGCCGGGGCGGAGTACTGAACGTCGCCTCGACGGCAGGGTTCCAGCCCATCCCGACCATGGCGGTCTATGCGGCGACCAAAGCATTCGTGCTGTCGTTCACCGAGGCGCTGTGGGCCGAGACCAAGAAGACCGGCGTGCGGGTGGTGGCTTTGTGCCCCGGTCCCACCGAGACCGGCTTTTTCAACGCGACCGGAAAAGAGTTCATGACCGGCGGCCGTCAATCCGCCGAGGAGGTCGCCGCGACAGGGGTGAAGGCCTTCTTCGAAGGTCGGGGACCGACGGTCATTCCCGGCACGCTGAATCGGCTGATAGCGGCCGGCACGGGCCTGGCGCCCCGGTCGGTGATCGCACGTATCGCCGAACTCCGGGTGCGGCCCAGTCGATGACGCCATTGCGCCGAGGAACTGCGCTGACCGGGCGCCGCCAGATCAGACCGAGACAGCCGGCCACGATCGAGATCACCGCCCCGGCATGACCTTGCGTTCACCGGGACCTCGACTGGAGCATCCACAACGGAATACCCAAGGCCAGCGCGAACGGCACATTGAACAGCGCGTGGGCCGGGAAGCCGAGCACCACCGACATCCCGGTGTCGAGAACGAACCAGAACGCCAGAGAACGGATCAGGATGGGCAGCGCCCAGCCCGATCCGTCGCGCAGCGGTCCCCGAACGATCTGGATCATCATCAGCGACCAGCCGGCGAGCACCGCGCCCAACACCATGAACGGAAGTTTGAGGTAGCCGCCAACACCATCGGAGTCGACCGGCGACGGCGGCCCGAAACCCAACGCCGAGAACATCGAACCGGCCACTGACCCGGCGAAGACAAGAACCAGCGCGTAGGCGAACAGTACGACCAGGACGACCTGGAGCCAGGTTATCCAGAAAGATCGCTTCACGATTCCGACCGTACGGCATCACCGCAACCGCGCTCACGAGCACCAGCCGTCTTACGAAACCCCCTGCAGCGCAGTAAAATGCTTCCAGTAGCCGCAGGCGTACCGTCGGAGAGGTACCGCGACATGCCCTATATCGACTTGCCTGACGCCCCGGGAATCATGGGGCCCATGCTGTTTCGCCCGCAGACAGCCGGGCCTCTGTTCGATCTCGCCGAAGTGCTGCTGCGGGGCGAGAGCACGCTGAGTCGTGGGGAGCGCGAGATCATCGCGGCCTACGTCTCCGGGCTCAACCAGTGCCAGTTCTGCCACTCGGCGCACTCCACCTTCGCCGCGCTGCAACTCGACGGTGGCTCGCAGGTGGTCGCGGCAGTGCTCAACGATCCGGACACCGCACCCGTCAGCGGGAAATTGCGCGCGCTGCTGCGACTCGCAGCGCTGGTCGCGCAGTCCGGTCTGGCTGTGACCGAGGAGGCCGTCGGCGCCGCCCGGGCCGAGGGTGCCACCGACGTCGAGATCCACGACGCCGTGCTCATCGCGGCCGCCTTCTGCATGTTCAACCGCTACGTTGACGGGCTGGGCGCCGTCACCCCACCCGATCAGGCCGGATACGACGACATCGGCCGACTGATCGTCGGACTCGGGTACTCGGCGGTGACTCCGCGGGCGCCGACAGCAGGGTGAGTTACTGGATCTCGATCTGGCGAAGTTCCCGCTTGAGGATCTTGCCGGTCGGGTTGCGCGGCAGTTCGGACAGGAAGATCACCTCACGCGGAACCTTGTAGCGCGCCAGGTGGTCGCGCACGTAGTCCTTGATGGCGTCCTCGGTGGTCTCCGCGCCCTCCTTGAGCACGACGAAGGCCCGCAGTCGAGCGCCGAAGTCCTTGTCCTCCACACCGAGCGCGGTTGCCTCGATCACGTCGGGGTGCCCGCTGATGAGGTCCTCGACTTCGGCGGGGAAGACGTTCTCGCCGCCGGAGACGATCATCTCGTCGTCGCGGCCACTGACATACAGAAGATCGTCGTCGTCGAAGTAGCCGACGTCACCGGAGGACATCAGGCCGTCGATGATCTCCTTGCCGCCGCCGCCGGTGTAGCCCTCGAACGGGAAGAAGTTCCCGACGAAGATCCGGCCGACCTGACCCTTGGGCACCTCCTTGCCGTGTTCGTCGAGGATCTTGACCTTGACACCCTTGATGGTCGGGCCGACGGTCGCCGGGTTCTTCTTCAGATCCTGCGGCCGCGCGATGGACACGAACGCGATTTCCGTTGAGCCGTACAGGTTGTAGACCACCGGGCCGATGTCCTTCATCGCCCGGGTGGCGAGTTCGGCTCCCAGTTGCGAGCCGGAGGCGAAGATGATCCGCAGCGAGGACAGGTCCGGCTTGGTCTGCATCTTCTCCAGCGCGTCGAGCATCCGGGACAGCATCACCGGAACGACCACGAGGGCGGTCACCTTGTGTTTGGGAATGTCCTCCAGAACCGTCGCGGGCTTGAACTTGCGGTGCAGCACCAGCGTCGAGCCCATCGTCATGGCGATGGTGGCGTGCAGATAGCCCAGCGCGTGAAACATCGGCGACGGCAGGGACGTCACCTCGCGCGCCTTGAACGGCACGTGCGAGAGCACGCCGCCGATCGGGGCGAGCGTCGGCGGGGCGTGCCGGTTGGCGCCCTTCGGGGTTCCGGTGGTGCCACTGGTCAAGATGATGATCGACGACCGTTTGGTGGCCTTCGGCGCCGGATCCTTACTGCTGCGCGCGATCAGGTCCGCGAGGGTCTCGTCGGTGCTGCCCGACGGGCCGTCGGCATCGGGGTTGGTGCCCAGTGCCCGCAGTTTGCCCAGCGGAGTCTCGGCCAACTGCACCGCGTCGCTGTACTCGTCGTCGTAGATGATGATCCTTGGCGCCCTCCCGCGCGGATACGTCGCGGATCTGCGGCCCGGAGAACTCGGTGTTGAGCAGGATGATGCGGGCACCCACCCTGGCGGCCGCATAGTTGGCGATCAGGAACCAACGGTGATTGCGGGCCAGGATCGGCCACCCCGTCGCCGCCCTTGACGCCCATCGCCAGCAGTCCGTTGGCCGCCGCATTGGACGCGTCGTTGAGTTCGGCGAACGTCATCGACCCTTCGTCGTCGATGATCGCCGTGCGGTGCGGCGTCCGGCGCGCGTTGAGCGCGGGGATCATCCCGACCTCACCCCACCGCCGGACGTCGGCGACCATCCCGGCCAGGTTCTGCGGCGGCTCGATTCCGAACGCGCCGGACTGAATCATCTTCTGCAGGTAGTGCAGTTCGGCCGAGCCTCGCTCAGCGAGTTGCTGAGCCTTCTCCAGGGCCTGGGCACGCAGATCGGAAAACATGCAGCCAACCCTAGGTGACACCGGTAACTACGATTGCCAACATGGGCGGATCGCCGGAAAAAGCCGCGACGGTCGAGGTGGCCGGCCATCAGGTCATCATCACCCATCCCGACAAGCCGGTGTTTCCGCCGACCGCGCAACGGTCGCGCCGATCACCAAGATCGAACTGCGTCGAGTACTACCTGTCGGTGGCCGACGGCGCCCTGCGCGGGGTCGTCGACCGGCCGATGATCCTCAAACGCTTCGTCAAGGGCATCACGCGAGGAGGCCGTCTTCCAGAAGCGCGCCCCGCAGAAGCGGACCGGACGTGGGTGGACGTCGCCGAGTTGCGCTACGCCTCGGGCACCTCGGCCGCCGAGGCGGTGATCCACGACGCCGCCGGCCTGGCCTGGGCGGTCAACCTGGGTTGTGTCGACCTCAATCCGCACGCGGTGCGGGCGGACGACCTCGACCATCCCGACGAACTGCGGATCGACCTCGACCCCATGCCCGGCGTGACGTGGCCGCAGATCCTCGACGTGGCCGCCGTGGTCCGCGAGGTCCTCGACGACCACGGACTGACGCCGTGGCCCAAGACGTCGGGATCGCGCGGTTTCCACGTCTACGCCCGCATCGCACCGCACTGGCCGTTCACCCAGGTGCGACTGGCCGCCGCAGACCGTGGCCCGCGAGGTGGAGCGCCGGGCACCGCACCTGGCCACCAGCCAGTGGTGGAAGGAGGAACGCGCACGGCGTCTTCGTCGACTTCAACCAGAACGCCAAGGACCGCACCGTGGCGTCGGCCTACTCGGTGCGCGCCACCCCCGACGCGCGGGTGTCGACGCCGCTGCACTGGGACGAGGTGCCCGGCTGCCGGCCCGAGCAGTTCACCATCGACACCGTCGGCGGCCCGGTTCGCCGAACGCGGCGACCCGTGGACCGGAATGGACGCAGGCGGCCGGCTCGCTGGACGGGCTGCTGGGACTCGCCGAGGAACTCGGCCCGCCGCGAGCGGGCACCCAGGGGCGCCAAGCCGCTGATCGAGGTCGCCCGCACCAAGACCCGCGACGAGGCGATGGCGGCCCTCGACGACTGGCGCCGGCGCCATCCCGAGGCCGCCGCGCTGCTGCAGCCGGCCGACGTCCTGGTCGACGGGATGCGCGGGCCGAGTTCGATCTGGTACCGGATCCGGATCAACCTGCAGCACGTGCCGACCGGCCAGCGGCCGCCGCAGGAGGATCTGATCGCCGACTACAGCCCCTGGTCGAGCCGGACGCGGGAGCCACGCCGCTGACATCGCGACGGCCATGGGGTTGGATGGCGGGGTGGCCGCCATCAGCCGCTCCCGGACCATCGCCGCCTCCGCCGCAGGCGGTGTGGGAGGTCCTGGCCGACTTCGGGGCATTGAGTTCCTGGGCCGGCAACGTCGACCACTCCTGCCTGCTCGAGCACGCAGTCGACGGCGTCGCGGTCGGGACGTCCCGACGGGTCCAGGTCGGCCGCGACACCCTCGTCGAGCGGATCACCGAGTTCGACGCACCCGTCGCGCTGGCCTATGACATCGAGGGCCTGCCCCGGCGACTGCGACGGGTGTCCAACCGCTGGACGTTGACACCGGCCGGCGACTCCACCACCGTCACGCTGACCAGCACGGTGGACATCGGCGCCAATCCGCTGGCCAGCATTGGCCGAACGCGCCGTCTGCCGCTTCATGGCCAAACAGTCCGAGGCGATGCTCACCGGACTGGCCGCCCGACTGGAAGGTTCACCATGACTGATTCTCTTCGCGCAAGCGGCTCATCGGGGACCGAACGCCCCGACATCGTCATCGTGATGACCGACGAGGAACGCGCGATCCCGCCGTACGAATCCGATGATGTGCTGGCCTGGCGGGATCGGGTGCTCTCCGGCCGTCAGTGGTTCGACGACCACGGGGTGAGCTTCGCCCGGCATTACACCGGATCGCTGGCCTGCGTGCCGAGCCGCCCGACCATCTTCACCGGCCAGTACCCCGATCTGCACGGCGTCACCCAGACCGACGGAATCGGCAAGGCGTACAACGATTCCCGGATGCGCTGGCTGCGCCGCGGCGAGGTGCCGACGCTGGGCAACTGGTTTCGCGCGGCAGGCTACGACACCCACTACGACGGCAAGTGGCACATCTCGCACGCGGACCTGGACGACCCCGCGACCGGCAGGCCCCTGGCCACCAACGACGACGACGGCAACGTCGACCGGGCGGCCGTCCAGCGTTACCTCGACGCCGATCCCCTTGCGCCGTACGGCTTTTCCGGCTGGGTCGGCCCCGAACCGCACGGGGCGGGGCTGGCCAACAGCGGGGTACGCCGGGATCCGCTGATCGCCGACCGAGTGGTCGCCTGGCTGGAAGACCGCTACGCCCGCCGCCGGGCCGGTGACCCGGACGCGCTGCGCCCCTTCCTGCTGGTGGCCAGCTTCGTCAACCCGCACGACATCGTGCTGTTCCCGACCTGGGTGCTGCGCAGCCCGCTGAAGCCCTCTCCGCTGGACCCGCCGCAGGTGCCCGCCCGCACCGACCGCCGAGGAGGATCTGCGCACCAAGCCCGCCGCCCAGATCGCGTTCCGCGAGGCCTACTACTCCGGCTACGGACCGGCCGCGGCGATCCAGCGGATCTACGAGCGCAACGCCCAGCGCTACCGCGACCTCTACTACCGGCTGCACGCCGAGGTGGACGGCCCGATCGACCGGGTGCGCCGCGCCGTCACCGAGCGGTTCGGAGGACGCGGTGCTGGTCCGCACCTCCGATCACGGCGACCTGCTGGGCGCCCACGGCGGTCTGCACCAGAAGTGGTTCAACCTGTACGACGAGGCCACCCGGGTGCCGTTCACCATCGCCCGCGTCGGCCAGCAGACGCACCGAAGCCCGGGTCGTCGACGCACCGACATCCCACGTCGATCTGGTGCCGACGCTGCTCGGCCGCGGCCGGCGTCGACGTCGAATCCGTCGCCGAGTCGCTGCGCGAGGTCGTTCTCCGAGGTGCATCCGCTGCCCGGCCGCGACCTGATGCCGGTGGTCGACGGCGCCCCGGCCGACGATCGACCGCGCGGTGTACCTGATGACCCGCGACAACATGCTCGAAGGCGACTCGGGCGCCTCCGGCCTGGGCCGCCAGCTCAAGCAGACGTCGAATCCTCCTGCGCCGCTGCGCATCCGGATTCCGGCGCATACCGCCGCGAATTTCGAAGGCCTGGTGGTCCGGGTCGACGAATCGGCCGCACCCGGCGGCGCAGGGGCATCGCTGGAAGCTGGTCCGCAGCTTCGACGACCCGTCGACCTGGACCGAGCCGGGGGTGCGGCACCTGGCCGCCAACGGCCTCGGCGGCGAGGTGTACCGCACCAGCCCGCTCGATGACCAGTGGGAGCTCTACGACCTCAGCGCCGACCCGGCCGAGGCGCAGAACCGTTGGGACGATCCGGCCCTGCACGAACTGCGCGGCTACCTGCGGATGCGGCTCAAGCAGAGCCGGGCCGACTCGGTCCCCGAGCGCAACAACCCGTGGCCGTACGCCCCCCGGCGACCCTAGACCCCAACTCGCGCGGTGCTCGACACCCCGAACTGCGACGGCAGCACACCGCCGGCCGTCGCCACACCTTGACTGATGCATCCGTCGTATGTGACGATTTCGTCAACAGATGGGAAGTGTATGGCCGAGATGGTGGGCGCGCATAACGAACTACACAGCGAGCAGGGCGCACTGCACGGCGAGCACCCGGGTCGTTCGCCCAACCCGGTGATCAAGGTCGCCGACCTCGCCTGGCTTGAGTTCGACAAGCCCGACCTGTCCCGGGCGGCGGCCTTCGCCCGGGCCTTCGGCTTCACGACCAGCGCCGCGAACTCCGACCCAACTGCATCTGCGCGGCTCCGATGCGGGTGCACCCTGCGTGATCATCCGGCAAGGCCCACAGACCAGATTCCGCGGCCGTCGCCTTCCGCGCCGAGGACGAGTCGGACCTGCGGCGTCTTGCGGACAGAACCGGCGCCGCACCGGCGCCATTGCCGGACGATATCGGCGGCCAGGTGGTGAGTCTCGTCGACCCGAACGGGACACCGGTGAAAGTCGTTGCCGGACTTCACGAGTTACCGGCCCTTCCGGCTCAACAGCCACACGTCTTCAATGTCGGCCATGAACTCAACCGCGCCAACGCCACTCAACGTCCGCCGCGCGAACCTGCAGGAGTGCAACGCCTGGGCCACGTCGTACTGTCGTCCACCACCTACATCAAGACCCTGAACTGGTACCTGGACCACTTCGGGCTGATCGTCAGCGATTTTCTCTACTTCGCCGGCCAACGAGAGCGCGGCCCGACCATGAGTTTCATCCGCTGCGACCGCGGCAGCGACCCCCGCCGATCACCACACGCTGGCGATGGCATTGGGCCCTGCCAACCGTTACGTCCACTCGGCGTATCAGGTGTGCGATCTCGATGCGCTCGCGGCAGGTGGAGAGTACCTGCAGGACCTAGGCTACGTCCGGTCCTGGGGGATCGGCCGCCACATCCAGGGCAGCCAACTCTTCGACTACTGGCGCGACCCCGACGGATTCCTGGTGGAACACTTCGCCGACGGCGACATGTTCGACAACACCATGGAAACCGGCTGGTCCCCGTTCACCGCCTCCGGACTGGCCCAGTGGGGCCCGCCGGCGACAAAGGATTTCCTCGGGATCGACCCCAGACATGCCCGAGAAGAACTCGGCGCGGTCTTCGGCGCCCTGCGTGAGGACAACGAGTTCGACGTCAGACGATTGATCGGATTACTGAAAGTAGCTCGCACATGACGATGTCCGTGCTCCGCACCGCTGATGGCTGGTGGGTCCAGAACGACTCCGGCGGTGCGGCAAGGGTGAACACCTCGGCGACCACCACCAAGACGTTGCTGGCAGACCGGACAGCGCTGCAGGCCGCCCCGACCGGTACCTCGACCGTCCCGGTCGGTTCGCTGGCCCTTTTGTCGCCGGTGACCAAGCCCTGCCGGGTGATTGCTCAGATGACCAACTTCGCATCCCACGTCCGCGATGCCGGCATGGATCCCGCGACCATTCCGCTGACCTTCTTCCGCAAGTCGTCGGCGTCGATCAGCGGGCCGTTCGACCCGATCGTCAAACCGGCCCACGTCCGGTTGCTCGACTACGAGGTGGAGATCGGGCTGGTGATCGGGCGGGACATTCCGGTCGGCAGCACCGTTTCCGAGACCGATCTCGCCGACTGCATCGCCGGACTGGTGGTGACCAACGACGTGTCGGCCCGCGACGTCCAGCTGCCACAGACCCAGTTCTACGAAGCCAAGTCCTATCCGACCTTCACACCGATCGGCCCGACCCTGCTGCTGCTGGACTCCACAGAACTCCGGCGGTTCGGCGATCTGCGGCTGACGCTGCGGGTCAACGGCGAGGTGCGTCAGAACGCGGTCGTCGACGGCGACATGCTGTACGGACCGCTGCAGGCGCTGCGATCGCTCACCCGGTTCCAGGATCTCAGCGCCGGGGACGTCATCCTCACCGGCACCCCGGTCGGGCACGGCGCTCAGCGCGCCGCCGAAGCCGATCGAGCTGATCTCCCGCCTGCTGCCGCCCGCGGTGAAATGGAAGGCATTCTTCAAAGCTCAGGCCCGCAATCCGAAATACCTCAAGGACGGCGACCTGATCGAGGCGTCCGTCGCGACCGACGACGGTGAAATCGACCTGGGCACTCAACGGATGACGCTGCAGTGGTGAGGATCTCGCGCTACTGGTCGGCTCCGATCTCCGGTAGCGATCGGGTGCAGATTCGGTGCGCATCCCGGGCGGACATCCCGAAAAGCCGCAGCAGATCCTCGGCCACCGCATCGGTGGTCTGATTCGCCTCTCGATCGGGACGGGCCGTCAGCAGCATGCCCAGACCCATCAACAGCCCGCCCGCGGTGGTCAGTGCACGCTCAGGGTCGTCGATTCTGAACCGTCCGGCAGCCGCGGCCGCCGTGATGTCGCGAAGCGCGCGTGGTGCCAGTCCCCGCTCCGAGGCGAGCACCGCCTGCCAATTCGCGAGCAGGATGGCGCTCTCCTGAGGACGGCGGCGGAAGAATCGTCCGGTCAGCCGGAAACTGCTGGCGAAGATCTCCGCCGGATCCTCGAGTTGGCCCGTCAGCGCGTCCAGCACCTCACCGTGCCGGTCGAGGACGTCGATGACCGCCGCCTCGAAAAGCTCTTCCTTGGTGGCGAAGTGGTTGTAGAACGACCCCATCCCGACGTCGGCGGCCTGGGTGATCTCCAGGATCGGAACGTTGAGCCTGCCGGCGGCGATCACCCCCTGCGCGGCTTTGATCAGGGCTGCCCGGGTGCGCTGTTTGCGCCGTTCCAGCCGGTTGACCGGTGCCGCTGCCGACTCCATCGCCAAGCCCTTTCCGTCGTCGTGTCCTCACAGCCTGATCACTAGTGAGGATTTCGTCAAACACACTTGACTGATTGATACGTCATATGTGACGATTTCGTCATATCGGGAAGGCGCGGTGCACATG
Source organism: uncultured Actinomycetota bacterium (assembly GCA_963715145.1). Lineage (GTDB taxonomy): Bacteria > Actinomycetota > Actinomycetes > Mycobacteriales > Mycobacteriaceae > Mycobacterium. The sequence continues at coordinate 280,592 of CAVQRL010000018.1, forward strand.
GACAACAGCTATCCGGTGGTGATCGTCGGCGCCGGCCCGGTGGGTGTCACCGCAGCGACCCTGCTCGCCCAGTACGGGATCCGCAGCCTGATCCTGGACCGATGGGCCGGTGTGTACCCCCAGCCTCGGGCCGTGCACCTCGATGACGAGGTATATCGCATCCTCGGCCGCCTGGGGATCGCCGACGAGTTCGCCGCGATCTCCCGCCCCGGCCTTGGCCTACGGTTGCTCGATCCGAACCTGCAGGTGCTCGCGGAGTTCCGTCGGGATCCAGCCCGCAGCCGACACGGTCATCCCGAGGCCAACATGTTCGACCAACCCGTTTTCGAAGCCCTCCTGCGCGCCAACCTCACCCGCCACCGGCATGCGAGACTGCGCGGGGACTCCGAGGTCGTCGACATCGCCGACCTCGCCGACGGGCGCAGCCGCATCCGATTCCGCGACCGCCGCGACAACACCGAACACACCGTTGACGGCGACTGGGTGCTCGGGTGCGACGGCGCAAACAGCCTGGTGCGCAAGCACATCGGTGCCACCATGCGCGATCTTCGGTTCGAGCAGCGCTGGCTGGTCATCGACGTCGACGCCGCCGTCGATCTGCGGCAGTGGGGCGGCGTTCACCAGGTCTGCAATCCGCAGCGCGCCGGAACATTCATGCAAGTGGGCGATCCTCGCTACCGCTGGGAGTTCCGCCTACTGACCGGAGAGTCGGCCGATGATTTCCGCACCCTGGCCGAACTGCGGCCGCTCATCGGTCCATGGCTGGGGTCCACGCCCGACTCCGATCTGCGGGTCATCCGTGTCGCCGAGTACACCTTCCGCGCGCAGGTCGCCGACCGCTGGCGGCGCGCGAATTCCTTCCTGCTCGGAGACGCGGCCCACCTCACCCCGCCCTTCATCGGCCAGGGCCTGTGCGCGGGCCTGCGCGACGCGATGAACCTCGGTTGGAAACTCGCAGGCGTGATCAACGGGCACCTTCCCGCTGACGCTCTCGAGAGTTATCAGCGGGAACGAAAACCCCACGCGCGAGCGATGATCGCCCTGGCACTGGCGATCGGTCACACCATGACTGCCGGTGGGCGGGCCGGCGACGCCCTGCGGCGAGCGGTGATACCGCGGGTGCATCACGTTCCCGGTTTGGCGGCGAGGCTGGTCGACTCCACCACGCCGCCACTACGGAGCTCCGCATTCGTCGACCGCGGCCGGACGAACCGACGCCGCAGCATCGTCGGGCACCTGTGCCCCAACGCACCCACCCGCGACGGCGCACGGTTCGACGCGTTGGCAGGCACCGGCTTCAGCATCGTCACCGCGATACCGCCAACACCCGAGCAAACCAGCGTCATCGAGCGACGCCATGCCGTTGCCTACTACGCCGAACCGGCAAGCCCACTCGCCGACTGGCTGGCGGCCGGGAACGCGCAGGCCGCGATCATCAGACCCGACTTCACCGTCATGCGCGCGGGACAGGACCTATCCGAACTCTGTGCCGACCTCCCGCCGTTCGGCTGAGGCCTATCGTTGGCAGACGTGGAATCCACTCTGCTGTCCCGGCGCGATATCGACTTCCTGCTGTTCGAGTGGCTGGCCGTCGACGACCTGACCACGCGGGAACGATTCAGCGAGCACTCTCGGGACACCTTCACCGGCTTACTCGACCTGTGCGAGGACCTCGCCACCCGATACTTCGCGCCGCACAACAAGAAGAACGACGCTCATGAGCCGATGTTCGACGGAGAGCGGGTCAGCCTCAACCCGGAAGTCAAAGAGGCACTCGACGCCTTCGCCAAGGCCGATCTGCTGGCAATGAGCATGGACCACTCCCTCGGGGGCTGGCAGTTGCCGACGGCCGTCGCCGGAGCAGGTCTGGCGTGGTTCCACGCCGCCAACGTGGGTACCGCCGCCTACGTGCTCCTCAGCGTCGCCAACGCCAACCTGCTCTCCACCTACGGAACACCGGAGCAGATCGAGCGGTTCGTCAAACCCATCCTGGCCGGGCGCTTCACCGGCACCATGTGCCTTTCGGAACCGCAGGCCGGTTCCTCACTGGCCGACATCACCACCCGGGCCGAACCCCAGGACGACGGCACCTACCGGTTGTTCGGATCCAAGATGTGGATCTCCGGCGGCGACCACGAACTGTCGGAGAACATCGTCCACCTGGTCCTGGCCAAGATCTCCGGCGCCCCGGCCGGCACCCGCGGCATCTCACTGTTCATCGTCCCGAAGTTCCTCGTCACCGACGACGGCGCGATCGCTGACCGCAACGACGTCACACTGGCCGGCCTCAACCACAAGATGGGCTACCGCGGAACGGTCAACACCGCACTGAACTTCGGCGAGGGGCGCCACGAGCCACTCGGCAGACCAGGTGCGGTCGGCTATCTGGTCGGCGAACCGCATCGCGGCCTGGCCTGCATGTTCCACATGATGAACGAAGCGCGCCTGGGCGTCGGACTGGGCGCCATCGCGTTGGGCTACACCGGATACCTCAAGTCCCTGCAGTACGCCCGCGAGCGGCCGCAGGGACGCCCCGTCACCGCCAAGGATCCGACCGCCCCGCAGGTACCGATCATCGAGCACCCGGATGTCAAGCGGATGCTGCTGGCGCAGAAGTCCTACGTGGAGGGCGCCCTGGCATTGGCGCTGTATTGCGGCCGCCTGGTTGACATTTCAGCCAGTGCGGAGTCGCCGGAGGAAGCCGAGTCCGCCGGCAGGCTGCTGGACATCCTCACCCCGGTCGCCAAGAGTTGGCCCTCGCAGTGGTGCCTGGAGGCGAACAATCTGGCGATCCAGGTGCACGGCGGCTACGGGTACACCCGCGAGTACGACGTCGAACAGCATTACCGCGACAACCGGCTCAACCCGATCCACGAAGGTACCCACGGCATCCAGAGCCTGGATCTTTTGGGGCGCAAGGTGGTTGCAGCACGACGGTGCCAACGTCGCCGCGCTGGCGCAGATCATCGCCGGTACCGTCGCCCGCGCAACCGGGGCCGGCGGCGAGTTGGCCGAACTGGCAGCCCAACTCGACGGAGCCTGGCAGCGCATCGTGTCGGTCACCGGCTCGATGTTCGCCTCCGGTGACATCGACGCCGCCCTGGCCAACAGCGTCGTGTACCTGGAGGCTTTCGGCCACATCGTCATCGCCTGGATCTGGCTGGAGCAGTTGCTCGCCGCCGACGGCAAAACGGGCGACTTCTACGACGGCAAGCGCCAGGCGGGCCGTTACTTCTTCCGCTACGAACTGCCCAAGACCGGTCCCCAGCTTGATCTGCTGCACAGCCTGGACCGCACCACGCTGGAGATGCATGATGCCTGGTTCTGAGACCGTGTACTTCTACTGGCGGCCGGGTTGCCCGTTCTGTATGACACTGCGCCGGGGATTGCACCGCCGGGGCATCGGGTTCGAGGCGGTCAACATCTGGGAGGACCCCGACGCCGCCGCCCGCGTTCGGGAAGCGGCCCAGGGCAACGAGACCGTACCGACGATCTTCGTCGGCGAGCACTCGCTGGTGAATCCCACCGTCGCTCAGGTGGAGTCGCTACTTCGCGAGGTGGCGCCCGGCGTGGCGGCCACCCTCGACGCCCAGCCTGCCCGCCGCCGATGGTGGCAGCGGAGAACCGCTACTTCTTAACCCGAATGGCGGCTTCGACCTGGTCGGCCGGGATGTCTTTGGTGCAGAAGAACCAGTCCTCGCACTCGACGTCGTCGGCGTTGCCCTGCATACGGTCGTTGGCGACGCCACACGACCCGGCGGGCGGAACGATCACCCGGTCCCCCGGCCGCCAGTCCGCCGGCGTCGCCACTTCGAAGTGGTCGGCGGTCTGCAGTGCCTTGACCACCCGCAGCAACTCGTCGAAATTGCGGCCCAGGCTCAGCGGGTAGTAGATGATCGCGCGGATCATGCACTTGGGGTCGATGACGAACACCGCCCGCACCGCCTTCGTGGAGTCCTCGCCGGGCATGATCATCCCGTACCGCTTGGCGACCTCCATGCTGATGTCCTCGATCAACGGGAAGGTCACCTCGACGCCAGACATGTCGCGGTAGGTGATCTTGTCCTTGATGGTCCGCAGCCAGGCGATGTGGCTGTACAGGCCGTCGACCGACAGGCCCACCAGTTCGGTGTTGTAGGCGGCGAACTGCTCCTGCATCGAGGCGAACGTCATGAACTCGCTGGTACACACCGGCGTGAAGTCGGCAGGGTGGGAGAAGAAGATCACCCACTTGCCGGCGTAGTCGCCGGGGAAGTTCACGACGCCCTGGGTGGAGTTCGCGGAGAACGACGGGGCAGGATCACCGATCCTGGGCATGGTGGTCACGGGTGCGGGTGTCTCTGTCACGGACGGGTCCTCCTGATCGGGTGTTCAGGGTGCATCTTAGGCGTCAGTGCACGCCTTCCATCAGGCGGCTGATCCACGGCGCCAGCGTCCACACCACCAGGCCGACCACCACCGCCACGGCGCCGATGATGCCGAAGTAGGCGGCTTCGTGGGCGGCGTCGTAATACCTGGCCAGCACACCGGATAGCGCAGTGCCCAGGCCGACGGAGAAGAAGTACAGCGCCATCATCTGGGCCCGGAAGGCATTGGGCGCCAACTGGGTCGTGACGGACAGTCCGATGGGCGACAGCAAAAGCTCCGATACGGCGAAGACCGCCATGATGGCCACCACGACGAGCACCGGAACCGAGCGACCCGTCGTCCCGGCCATCGACAGGAACAGCAGGAAGGCCAAGCCCATCCCGATCACCCCGTAGGCGAACTTGCGGGGCGTGGTGGGGGCGCGGCGGCCCAGTTTGGTCCACATCACCGCGAACAGCGGCGAGAGCAGGATGATCCACACCGGTTCGATGGAACCGATCCAACTCGACGGGGCCGTCCAGCCGAAGATCGACCAGTTCATCCGTTCGTCGGAGTAGACGGCGAGGACGGTGAAGATCTGCTGGAACAGCGACCAGAACACCGCGTTGGCGATGAACAGCGGGATGAAGGCCCGCACCCGGGTGCGTTCCAGCGGGGCGACCCGGTCGCTCGTCAGCATCACGGTGAAGTAGCCGACTGACGCGATCAGAATCAGCCCGGTGGTGAACTGTGACAGGTTGGCCAGCGTGATCACCCCGGTGGCGAACCCCAGGGCGACGGCGGCCACCACCGAGCCGGCAACCGCGACGGCCCGCCAGAAAGCACTGTGCGACAGCGGGTGTGGGACTGTTCGGCCATGGCTTCCGAGATTGCGCCGGAACATCACGTACTGGGTCAGACCCAGCGCCATACCGACCGCCGCTGCCCCGAATCCGTAGTGGAAGCCGAGGTGGGTCTGCAGCAGGCCGGTGATCAGCGGACCGGAGAACGCCCCCAGGTTGATGCCGAGATAGAACAGCGTGAATCCGCCGTCGCGACGCGGATCGCCCTCGTCGTAGAGGGTGCCGAGCAACGAGGATGCATTGGCCTTGAGCGCCCCGGCACCCAGGGCGATGAGGACCAGGCCGACCGCTACCCCGGTCAGCCCCGGCAGAACGGCGAGCGAGATGTGACCGCACATCACCACGACCCCGCCGTAGAACACGGTGCGCTCCATGCCCAGAACACGGTCGGCGATCCACCCGCCGAGCACGGTGGACAGGTACACGAATCCGCCGTAGGCGCCGACGATGCCGGTCGCCGTGGCCTTGGGTAGACCGAGGCCGCCGTCGGTCACCGAGTAGTACAGGTAGTACCCGAGGATGGTGAGCATCCCGTAGAACGAGAACCGCTCCCAGAGTTCGACTCCGAAGAGGTTGACCAGTCCCATCGGATGGCCGAAACGGGTGCGGACGGGCGTATCCCGGGGTGCGGTGAGGTCGGTCACGCCGCTCACCATGCCACCCACTGACCGGGCCTGGAGGCGGAAATACACTTCGAACCCGCGAAGGTGCGGCGCCACCCGCCGCAACATCACCGTCGACGCCGGGGACCTTCCGACGAGACCGGGCGGGCGGTTGCGGGTGTTGCGCATCCTCACCTCGGGGACCATCGCGGTCGGCGACCCGGTGAAGATCACCGCGCAGTGACCGCCGTGGTCCTCCACTACTCTCGCGCAGATGGGCAGGCAGCGGACCAGGCGCGAATTCCTCGGGATCGCGGGCGCGGCGGGCCTGGCGCTGACCGCGGCCTGCTCGCGCCCCGGTGACGGCGCCGGGACCGCCTCCGGGGCCGTCACGATCACGCACGCCTTCGGCGAGACCGTGCTGTCCACTCCGCCGACCCGGGTCGTCAGCGCGGGACTGACCGAGCAGGACGACCTGCTCGCCGTCGGCGTCGTTCCCGTCGCGGTGACGAAGTGGTTCGGTGACCAGCCGTTCGGGGTGTGGCCCTGGGCACAGTCCACACTCGGCGACGCGAAGCCTGTTGTGCTGAACCTGGACAACGGTATTCAGGTCGACGCCATCGCCAAGCTCAAACCCGACCTCATCGTGGCGGTGAATGCCGGCCTGGACGCCGAGACCTACAAGACGCTGTCCGATATCGCGCCGACGATCGCCCAGTCCGGCGGAGAGGCGTTCTTCGAGCCGTGGACGGACCAGGCGGCCGCCGTGGCCACGGCGGTGTTCAAGAAGGACCAGATGAGCCGGTTGGTCGATGCGGTCGATGAGAAGTTCGCCGCAGTCGCCCAGGCGAACCCGTCGTTCACCGACCGCACCGCGGTTCTGCTCGACGGTCGCTTCACCGGCGACGCCGTCACCGCGACCGTCGGCGGGTGGCGCGCGGAGTTCCTCACCGCCATGGGCCTCGCCGTCCCGGAGAGCATCAAGACGGCACCGGCCAACGGCGGGCAGGCCATGATTCCCCGCGATGACCTTGCCGCCGCCATCGACAGCGCCGACATCCTGATCTGGTGCACCGACGGCGACACCGAACGGTCCGCCCTGCTCGCCGACCCGGTCGTCGCCGAACTGCGGGCCACCGCGACGGGGCGCAACGTCTTCACCCCCGCGGAACTGGCCGGCGCGATCGCTTACGCGTCACCGCTGTCCTATCCGGTGGTGGCCGACCAATTGCCACCCCTCCTGGCAAGGGCACTGGGCTGACGGCCGTGCTTGGATTGACACCGTGATCGCCCAGTGAACACCGACGTGGACAACGCGCCATCCGACGCGCCGGCCTTCGCGCGGGTCGGCAGCGTCTACTACCCGATTCTGGTGGCCGTCTTCACCGCGTGCGTGATCATCTCCAACGTCACCGCGACCAAGGGCGTGGCCTTCGGGCCGATCATCACCGACGGCGGCTTCATCGTGTTCCCGCTGACCTACATCATCGGCGACGTGCTGGCCGAGGTCTACGGCTTTCGCGCGGCGAGACGGGCCATCATCCTCGGCTTTCTGATGAACGGCCTTGCCGCGCTGGCGTTCTGGGTGACGGTCTATCTGCCGGCCGCCGACTTCTATCCCAACCAGGAGCACTTCGCCAACGTCGTGGGCGCCTACACCCAGCTGATCGTGGCGGGCCTGGCCGGCTTCATCGTGGGGCAGACGATCAACGCCTGGACGGTCGTCAAGATCAAGGAGCACACCAAGGAAAAGCACCTGTGGGCCCGCCTCGTCGGCTCCACGTTCGCCGGGCAACTCGGCGACACCCTGGTGTTCTGCAGCATCGCCGCCAACGCCATCGGCATCAGCACCTTCGGGGACTTCGCCACCTACGCCGCCCTGGGCTGGTTCTACAAGACGGCGGTGGAGGTCGTCATGCTGCCGATCACCTACCGGGTGATCGCCTACGTCAAACGGCACGAACCCACGTACGGGCGTGACTAGCCGGATCCGGGATTACGGTGACCGGGCACTGCTGATCGAATGCGGTTCCACCGGTGAGGTTCTGGCGCTCGCCGCGGTGATTCGCGGTCGTGGGCCCGCCGGCGTGCTCGACCTCGTTCCCGGCGCACGCACACTGCTGGTGACCGTCTCCGAACCCCACCACCAGCAGTCGGTCCGGAGCCTGCTCGCCGACATCCCCATTCCCCGAACCGGCATCCCGGACCCGGCCGGCACCGACGTGGTGATCGACGTGGTCTACGACGGCGCCGACCTCGCCGAGGTCTCCGACTACCTGGACATGGACACCGCCGACGTCGTCGCGGCCCACACCGGCACCACCTGGCAGGTCGGATTCGCCGGATTCGCACCGGGTTTCGCGTATCTAGTGGGTGGGGACCCACGCCTGGCCGTCCCCCGGCGGGCCGAACCCCGGCCGCGGGTGCCGGCCGGCGCGGTGGCGCTGGCCGGCGAGTTCAGCGGGATCTACCCGCGCGAGTCCCCGGGCGGGTGGCAAGTGATCGGGCGGACCGACGCGGTGTTGTGGGACGTCGAGCGCCCGCAACCGGCGCTGCTGATGCCGGGCATGCGGGTGCGGTTCCGCGAGCGCGGGCTCGTCGTGACCGTTCTGCACGTACTCACCACCGGCCCGCTCGCACTGGTGCAGGACCTCGGTCGCCCCGGCTTCGCCGAACTCGGGGTCAGCCGCTCGGGTGCGGCCGACCGCCGCGCCCACACGCTGGCCAACCGCCTGCTCGCCAACCCGGACGACCGGGCGACGCTGGAGATCACTCTGGGCGGTTTCAGCGCTCGGGTTGAGGGCGGCGCGGTCGATGTCGCGGTCACCGGCGCCGACGCCCAACCCTCGGTCGACGGAGTTCCGTTCGGCCTCAACAGCGTTGCGCACCTCAAACCCGGGCAGGTGCTCTCGCTGACCGTCGCACCGGCGGGACTGCGCAGCTACCTGGGCGTACGCGGCGGTATCGCCGTGGCGCCGGTCCTGGGCTCGCGGAGCTATGACGCCTTATCGCGGATCGGTCCCCCGCCGGTGCGGCCGGGCGATGACATTCCCATCGGCCGGCCGGCCGAACGATTCCCCGAACTCGAGCAGGCGCCCGCCGAGCCGGTCACCGGCGCGCCGGTGGTGCTGAGGGTGATCCCCGGTCCGCGTGACGACTGGTTCACCGACCCCGACGCCCTGGTCGACACCTGCTGGTCGGCCTCCGACCTGTGCGACCGGGTGGGTGTCCGCCTGACCGGCCCGCCGCTGCGGATTCGGTGGCCGGACCGCCAGCTACCCAGCGAGGGCGCCACCCGCGGAGCGATCCAGGTCCCCCCGAGCGGCCAGCCGGTGATCCTGGGACCGGACCATCCGGTGACCGGCGGCTACCCCGTCATCGGTGTGGTCGTCGACGCCGACACCGACAAGCTCGCCCAGGTGCGGCCCGGACAGCAGGTGCGGCTGAGGTGGAACCGACCCCGTATGGCCGCGCATCGGCCGCCGGACTGGTAGAGCTGAAAGGGTGACGTCGCCCTCGTCCTCCCCCTTTTCGCGGCACGTGCACACCGCCCGGCTGGTCCACACCAGCGACCTGGACGCAGAGACCCTGCAGAACGCCCGGCAGATGCTCGTCGCGGCCTACGACGGGGAGTTCACCGACACCGACTGGGAGCACACCCTCGGCGGGATGCACGCGATCATCGTCCACCGCGGAGTCCTGATCGCCCACGCCGCCGTCGTCCAGCGCCGCCTCTACTGCGGCACCGCAGCGCTTCGCTGCGGTTACGTCGAAGGCGTTGCGGTCAAACAGGACTGGCGCGGACAGGGCCTGGGCAACGCCGTCCTGGACGCCGCCGAGCAGGTGATCCGGGGCGGCTATCAACTCGGCGCACTGAGCGCCTCCGCCGCCGGCGAGCGGCTCTACCGCCCCCGCGGCTGGCTTCAGTGGCGCGGCCCCACATCGGTCCTGAGCCCCCAGGGCCGGGTCCGGACGCCCCAGGAGGACGGCTGCGTCTTCGTGCTGCCGGTCGGGGTGGACCTCGACCCGGATGCCGAACTCTCATGCGACTGGCGCGACGGGGACGTCTGGTAGTTCGCTATCGGCGAACAACGACCGGGAGTTGAGCGGGGGCCGCTCACGTTTTGAGGCGTTCCCCAGCGGCTTCAACCCCGCCGCCGAGGTGGTCAAGGACGGCGACGACGCCGTCGTGCGCCTGGAGATCCCCGGCGTCGATGTGGAGAAGGACGTCAAGGTCGAACTCGACGGCGGCAGGCTGGTCATCAGCGGTGAGCGGCGCGACGAACATGCCGAGAACAAGGAGGGCCGCACCCTGCGGGAGGTGCGGTACGGATCGTTCCAGCGCTCGTTCGCGATCCCGGTCCACGTCACCGCCGACGCGATCGCGGCGTCCTATGACGCCGGGGTGCTGACGGTGCGGGTCAAGGGCGCCTACGCCGGGTCGACGGCCCAGCGCATCGCGATCTCGAAGTAGCGGCGACGCGGGAACCGGTGCGCGGCCGTCGAGGCCCGCACCGGTCCTCCCGTTCATGCCTGCGCCGGCACCCGGCGAACCCCGCAGCATTCCGGCGGCGATATGGCTAGCATCGAAGCAAGTACCGTGTGAGATACGACACTTGCACCCGAGGAGTCCCCGTGTCCAAAGCCACTGAACTCGCCGAACTGCACCACCTCATCGGCGACCTGCGGCGGTGCGTCACCTCTCTGCAGCACCGCTACGGGGACAACCCGGCCATGCGCCGGGTGGTCATCGACACCGAGCGCATCGTCGGCGACCTCGAGATCCTCGAGATGGATGCCGGTGAACTCGAACACATCTCGCACACCGTCATCAGTACCGGCGAGAAGGTCCAGGTGCCCGACACCCCGTACGACCGGGAGTTCTTGCGCGACGTCGACGACGAGGGCGTCGGGGGGCACTTTCGGCGCTGACGTGCGCGCCCATCAGCGCAAACGGTGGGCCAGATCACACTCCGCCCCGGTTTTAATCCAGGGCACTGAACTGGGTAGTCTTCGAGGCAGTTGACTCGAGGGAGATCACTGCAGAATGAGCGCACCCACCGCCGAATCGGCGTGCCACCGGCGTCTTCTCGCCCGGCCGGGCCCAGATCCAGCAGAAGACACTGCGCACCGACAACTGGTTGAAGTCGCCGATTCTCACCGACCTGGGCTTCGCCGCCTTCGTCATCTACGCGACGGTGCGGGCCTTCCAGCGGGACCACTTCTTCGTCGAGAAGTACCACTACCTGACGCCGTTCTACTCGCCGTGCGTCAGCGTCAAGTGCGGCGAGGCCAGCGAGTTCTGGCCGCAGATCCTGCCGGTACGGGCCTGTTGTCACTGCTGCCGTACGCGCTGCTCTCGCTGCCGTTCCTGCTGCTGTTCCGGCTGACCTGCTACTACTACCGCGGCGCCTACTACCGCTCGGTCTGGCAGTCCCCGACCGCCTGCGCGGTGGCCGAACCGCACGCCACCTACACCGGCGAGACCCGCTTCCCGCTGATCCTGCAGAACCTGCACCGGTACTTCTTCTACATCGCCGGCATCATCTCGGTGATCAACACCTGGGACGCGATCCAGGCCATGCACTCGCCGTCCGGCTTCGGGTTCGGCCTGGGCAACGTCATCCTGTGGGTCAACGTCGTCCTGCTGTGGATCTACACGATCTCCTGCCACTCCTGCCGGCACGTGATGGGCGGCCGGCTCAAGCACTTCTCCAAGCACCCGGTGCGGTACTGGATGTGGACGCAGATCAGCCAAGCTCAACGTCCACCACAAGAAGTTCGCCTGGATCACGCTGGGCACCCTGATGTTCACCGACTTCTACATCATGCTGGTGGCCAGCGGCACCATCTCCGACCTGAGATTCATTGGCTGACAAGCCATTCCCCTGAATAGAGCGAGGTTCCATGACAGTCGATGTCTGGCGAGGCTCATCGCAGGTCGAGCGGCATTCCTACGACGTCGTCGTGATCGGCGCCGGCGGCTCGGGTCTGCGCGCGGTCATCGAAGCCCGCCAGCGCGGCCTGCAGGTCGCCGTGGTGACCAAGTCGCTGTTCGGCAAGGCGCACACCGTGATGGCCGAGGGCGGCTGCGCGGCGGCGATGGGCAACGCCAACCCCAAGGACAACTGGCAGGTCCACTTCGGCGACACCATGCGCGGCGGCAAGTTCCTGAACAACTGGCGGATGGCCGAACTGCACGCGCAGGAGGCCCCCGACCGGGTGTGGGAGCTGGAGACCTACGGCGCGCTGTTCGACCGCACCAAGGACGGCCGGATCAGCCAGCGCAACTTCGGCGGCCACACGCTACCCGCGCCTGGCGCACGTCGGCGACCGCACCGGCCTGGAGATCATCCGCACCCTGCAGCAGAAGATCGTCTCGCTGCAGCAGGAGGACAAGGCCGAGCTCGGCGACTACGAGGCCCGCATCAAGGTCTTCCACGAGTGCACGATCACCGAGCTGCATCAAGGACGGCGACCGCATCGCGGGCGCCTTCGGCTACTGGCGCGAGACCGGCAAGTTCGTCCTGTTCGAGGCGCCCGCCGTGGTGCTGGCCACCGGCGGCATCGGCAAGTCGTTCAAGGTGTCGTCGAACTCCTGGGAGTACACCGGCGACGGCCACGCCCTGGCGATGCGCGCCGGCGCCGGCCTGATCAACATGGAGTTCATCCAGTTCCACCCGACCGGGATGGTCTGGCCGCTGTCGGTGAAGGGCATCCTCGTCACCGAGGGCGTGCGCGGCGACGGCGGCGTGCTGAAGAACTCCGAGGGCAAGCGCTTCATGTTCGACTACATCCCCTCGGTGTTCAAGGGCCAGTACGCCGAGACCGAAGAGGAAGCCGACCAGTGGCTCAAGGACAACGACTCGGCCCGGCGCACCCCTGACCTGCTCCCCCGCGACGAGGTGGCCCGCGCCATCAACACCGAGGTCAAGGCCGGCCGCGGCAGCCCGCACGGCGGCGTCTACCTCGACATCGCCATCCCGGATGACGCCCGAGGAGATCAAGCGCCGCCTGCCCTCGATGTACCACCAGTTCATGGAGCTGGCCGAGGTCGACATCACCAAGGACGAGATGGAGGTCGGCCCGACCTGCCACTACGTCATGGGCGGCATCGAGGTCGACCCGGACACCGGCGCGGCGGCCACACCGGGGCTGTTCGCCGCCGGCGAGTGCTCCGGCGGGATGCACGGCTCCAACCGGCTCGGCGGCAACTCGCTGTCGGACCTGCTGGTGTTCGGCCGTCGTGCCGGCCTGGGCGCCGCCGACTACGTCCGGGCTCTGCGCGGCCGGCCGGAAGTCTCCGAGTCGGCGGTCGAGGAGGCCGCGGCGATCGCGCTGACCCCGTTCAACGGTCCGCAGGGGCACGCCAAGCCGGAGAACCCCTACACCCTGCACGCCGAATTGCAGCAGACGATGAACGACCTGGTCGGCATCATCCGCACCGGCGAGGAGATGCAGCAGGCCCTGGACCGGATCGAGGAGTTGCAAGGGCCGCTTCCGCAATATCGAGTCCGACGGCCGCCGCGAGTTCAACCCGGGCTGGCACCTGGCCATCGACATGCGCAACATGCTGCTGGTCAGCGAGTGCGTGGCGAAGTCCGCGCTGGCGCGCACCGAGAGCCGCGGCGGCCACACCCGCGACGACTTCCCGCAGATGGACAACCGACTGGCGGCGCGCGCTGGTGGTCTGCCGCTCCGCAGGCGACGACCCGGTGATGCCCGAGGTCACCGTCACCCGCGAGGAGCAGCCGCCGATGCGGGAAGATCTGCTGGAACTGTTCGAACTCGAGGAACTCGGGAAGTACTTCACCGACGAGGAACTCGCGCAGCACCCGGGACGGAAGGGCTGACATGAGCTACCAGGCGAACCTCAGGGTGTGGCGCGGCGACGATCGAGGGCGGCGGGCTGCGCGACTTCACCGTCGAGGTCAACGAGGGCGAGGTCGTTCTCGACATCGTCCACCGGCTGCAGGCCGAGCAGGCACCGGACCTCGCGGTGCGGTGGAACTGCAAGGCCGGCAAGTGCGGCTCGTGCTCGGCGGAGATCAACGGCCGACCGCGGCTGATGTGCATGACCCGGATGTCGACGTTCGAACCCACCGAGACCATCACGATCACCCCGCTGCGCACCTTCCCGGTGATCCGCGATCTGGTCACCGATGTCTCCTTCAACTACGAGAAGGCCCGGGAGATCCCGTCTTTCGCGCCGCCCAAGGAACTGCAACCCGGCGAGTACCGGATGGCACAGATCGACGTCGAGCGCAGCCAGGAGTTCCGCAAGTGCATCGAGTGCTTCCTGTGCAACAACGTCTGCCACATCATCCGGGATCACGAGGAGAACAAGAAGTCCTTCGCCGGCCCGCGGTACCTGATGCGCATCGCCGAGTTGGACATGCATCCGTTGGACACCATGGATCGTCAGCACCAGGCGCAGGACGAGTTCGGCCTGGGCTTCTGCAACATCAACAAGTGCTGCACCGAGGTGTGCCCGGAGCACATCAAGATCACCGACAACGCGCTGATCCCGATGAAGGAACGCGTCGCCGACCGCAAGTACGACCCCGTCGTCTGGCTCGGCAACAAGCTCTTCCGGCGAACGAAGTGAGCGGAAGCATCAGCCCCAGCCGGCGAACGAGTGACGGTCGCCCAGCCCGAACGAGTGAGCGGAAGCATCAGCCCCAGCCGGCGAACGAAGTGAGCGGAAGCATCAGCCCCAGCCGGCGAAAGTAAACTCTCACCGAACGTGCGCCCACTGCGAAAATCGCGCCCATTTTTCGCACTGCGCGCACGTTCGGCGTTTGCGGGCCCGCTGTGTCAGCCCAGCCGCCGGAAACCGCTGCGGTGGAAGATGATCGGGGCGACGCCGTCGTGAACGGTCACCTCGCGCACGCCCAGGATCACAATCGTGTGGTCGCCCGCCGGAATCTCCTGCTCGATGGCGGCCTCCAACCACACACTGGTACCCCTGACGAACACCGCGCCGGCATCCGAGGACTCCGTCTCCAGCCCGGCAAAACGGTCACCGCTCTTGGCGGCCAGGGTGCGCGCGGCCACCTCGTGCGCCTCACCGAGCACGCTGATGCCGAGCACCGGCACGCCCTTGATCCGCGGCCACGTCTCGGAGGTGTTCTGCACGCAGAACGACACCAGGGGCGGGTCCAGCGAGACGGGGACGAAGGTGCTGGCGGCCAGACCGACCCGGGCTCCGTCGAGTTCCGCGGCGATGGCGATCACCCCGGAGGGGAAATGACCGAACGCCGCGCGCAACGAGGCGGGAGTCAGCGGTGTCTTCTTCATGGCGGGTAACCCATGGCAGTTGCGTCTCCACCCGTTGAGTAGCCTGACGGCATGCGAGATGTGTCCATCCTGTCGGTGCTGCGCGAACGCGCTGGTTCGACACCAAACGGCCTCGCCTTCACCTTCACCGACTACGACCGGGATTGGGAGGGCACTGCCGAAAGTCTGACCTGGTCGCAACTGTATCGGCGCACGCTGAACGTTGCGAATGAACTCGGCAAGCACGGTTCACCCGGCGACCGGGCACTGATCGTCGCGCCCCAGGGGCTGGCTTTCATCGTCGCGTTCCTCGGTGCCATGCAGGCCGGGTTCATCGCAGTGCCGCTGGCGGTTCCCGTGCCCGGCTCCCACGATGAGCGACTCGGGGCCGTGGTGACCGATACCTCGCCGACGGTGGTGCTGACCACCTCCGGGGTCTTCGACATCGCCGCACAGTATGTCGACGACGGCGCCGCGGTGATCGCGGTGATCGCCGTGGACACCCTCGACCTCGACGCCGAGATGCCCGTGAGCACCCAGATACCCGAGGGCCCGGATATTGCGTACCTGCAATACACGTCCGGGTCGACGAGGCTGCCGGCCGGGGTGATGATCTCGCACCGCAACCTGGTCGCGAATTTCGAGCAACTCATGCCGGACTACTTCGTCAACTCCGGCGGCGCGGTGCCACCTGAGGGCAAGCTGGTCTCGTGGCTGCCGTTCTACCACGATATGGGCCTGATGCTCGGGATCGCGGCGCCGATCCTCGACGGCTGTGGCGCCGACCTGTTGAGCCCGCTCGGGTTCCTGGCACGGCCGGCGCGATGGCTGCAGGCCCTGGCCCGCCATGAGAAGGCGTTCTCCGCCGCCCCGAACTTCGCGTTCGACCTCACCGCGCGGCGAACGACCGACGCCGAGTTGGAGGACCTCGACCTCAGCGGCGTGATCGGCATCATCAACGGGGCCGAGCGCATCCACCCCTCGACCCTGGTCCGGTTCAACGAGCGCTTCAGCCCCGTCGGCTTCCGGCCGGAAATGGTGTTGCCCTCCTACGGTCTTGCCGAGGCGACCGTGTTCGTCGCCAGCGGCAGCAACGGACGGGCCCCGGCAGTCGTCGAATTCGACGCCGAAAAACTGACTTTGGGCACCGCCGTCCGCACTCCCGGCGGTGCGCCGCTCTTGCGGTATGGAGTCCCGACGTCCCCGCTGGTGCTGATCGCCGATCCCGACACTCGTCGACCGTGTCCGGACGGCACCGTCGGGGAGATCTGGACCCATGGGGAGAACGTCTCGGCGGGATACTGGCGCAAACCGGAGCAGACCGGGTCGGCGTTCGGCGCCACGCTGGTGGACCCTCCCGCGGGCTTCCCCGAGACGCGCTGGCTGCGCACCGGGGACCGGGGCTTCATCTCCGAGGGTGAACTGTTCATCGTGGGCCGCATCAAGGACATGCTGATCGTGCGCGGCCGAAACCACTACTCCGAGGACATCGAGGCGACGGTGCAGAAGATCACCCGCGGGCGGGTGGCGGCGATCGCGGTGTCCGACGCAGGCTCCGATGAGCAGACCGAGAAGCTGGTTGCGATCGTCGAATTGAAGAACGGTGACGACGCCGACACGCTCGCCGTGGTGAAAAGCGATGTGGTTGCGGCGATCTCGCGTGCGCACGGTCTGCAGGTCGCCGATATCGTGCTGGTGGAACCGGGGTCGATCCCGACCACCACCAGCGGGAAGATCCGCCGGTCTGCGTGCGTGGAGCAGCACCGGCAGGGGCGGTTCGTCCGGCTGGATGCGTAGCCCACGCCGGCGATGTGGATCACCCTGCTGGTGATGGCTGTCGCGGTCAGTCTGGAGCCATTCCGGATCGGGATGTCGGTCTTGATGCTGAACCGTCCACGCCCCCATCTGCAACTGGCCGCTTTCCTGTGCGGGGGCTTCCTGATGGGTTTGTCCGTGGGCGCGGTGGTGCTGTTCGCCCTCGAATCCCGACTGCTGGCGTCCGCGCATTTCACCTTGCCCACGGTGCAGATCGTCATCGGCGTGCTGGCCCTGCTGGCGGCAGCGATCGTGGCAGTCACCACCGGCCGAGCGCGCACACCGCCGGTCTGGCTGAGCCGGCTGCTCGGCGGCCAGTCCTTGTGGGTCGCCGGAACGGCCGGTCTCGGTATCGCGTTGCCCTCGGTCGACTACCTCGCGGCGCTGGCCATCATCGCCGCCGGCAGCGCCGCCCCGGCCACCCGGCTGTCGGCACTGCTGGTGTTCAACCTGGTGGCGTTCGCCCTGGTGGAAATCCCACTGCTGGCCTACCTGGTGGCCCCGCAGCGGACACTCACCGCGATGACCACGCTGCACCACTGGATCCGCGCACGGCGCCGTCGTGAAGTCGCGTGGCTGCTGGCGGTGGTGGGCGGCGTGCTGGTGACGGCTGGGGTGCTGGGGGTGTGAGGCCACCGATCGGGGCTGTCAATGGCCATCGAGTGCCCTCAGCCAGGGGCCTCCGCGGCCAAGGGCGGAGGAGCGGGGGCACCGCTGTCCCCTGAGCCGAAACTGCCCAGAAGCGCCAGCATCTGCGAGAGCGGATCGGTGCCGACCTGGTCTCCGTAGGTCGCGGCGGTGGCCGGCGCGGTCACCTCGGCCGGATCGTAGCCGTTGACCGGATCGACGGTGATCGGAGCGGTGGCGGGGTCGTCGTTGCGGGAGTACCCGGAGTCGATCATCGGCTGCAGGACGCCGTCGAGTTGGTTGAGGGTGTCTTCGTCCACGCCGAGGTATTTGAACGGCATCACCAGCGGCAGGTGCTGCTCGGGGATCATGAACGTCGTCGTCTTGCCACCGCGGGAGTTGACAGTCGTGCGGATGTTCCGGGCCGGGACGTTGCTCGGGCTGGTGAACGCGACAGCGGTGTGTCCGGTTGCCAGACCCGCGAGCGCGTTCAGCACCGCCATCCAGTTGTCGGTCCGGTCCGGCCAGTCGGCGATGCTGTCGTAGGCGGAGACGAAAGAGTATGTGTCGTACTGGCTTTCGACCGGAGGCGGGATGACGAAGTCCATCGACGGGACCATCGCGCCCACCGGGAAGTTCTGCCTCAGCCATCCGTCGCCGAAGGCGTGCTGACCGATCGGATCCCCATACACCGCAAAGCTGAGCTGATCGGGTGGCGGAGCGTTGGGATCGGCGGCCAGCCGGGCCTGAACGGCGTTGACCACCATCGCCCCCTCCGACAGGCCGAGCACCGTGCCGGGACCGTCCTGGTTCACCGTCGCGATGGTGTTACCGGCGCCCTGCTCCACCGACTCTCCGATGCTCGGGCCGTCCAACCCGAGCCCCGGAAATGACCGGTCGATGCCCGGGAACAGGCGCTCTATGGTGTGGCCCTGGACCTGACCGGCCCAGTAGTCCACCTTCTGGCGCTGCAGACCCGGGAACCATTGCGCACCCGTCATGCGGATGTACTCGTCGTACGGAATCCCGGCGACGTGGGCGCCGCCCAGCCCGTATCCCCGCGGGGGCGTGCCTTCCAGCGTGGTGGCAGTACCGGTGGGCGAAATGTACTGGGCAGAATCGTTCGAAACGTCCGGCATGGGGCCATCCGGGTCATCGGCGGCCGCGGTCCCCGCGGATGTCCATGCGGTCAGCAGCGCAGTCGCCACGGCGAGCAGTTTCTTCATGCTCAAGCCCTCCCCTGCCAGGTCAGTCGTGACGGCCACCAGTTCGCCCTCCCCAATAGGGTAGCGATGGAGGGCACCAGGACGGTTCGCACCAGGAAGGTGTCCAGCAGGATCCCCGCACCGATGACGAAGCCGCCTTGAACCACCGTACCAATGCTGGAGAACAGCAAACCCCACATGGACGCGGCGAAGATCACGCCCGCGGCCGTGATGACACCGCCGGTCGAGGCCAGCGTCCGGATGATGCCGAAGCGCGTTCCATTCGGTGACTCGTCGCGCAATCGGGAGGCGAACAGCAGGTTGTAATCCGCACCGACCGCCACAAGGATGACGAAGGCCAGCGGCGGAACGGTCCAGTGCAACGGCTGGTTCAGCCCGTACTGGAAGGTGAGAATGCCGATACCGAGCGCCCCGAAGTACGAAATCACCACCGAACCGACCAGATACAACGGAGCCACGATCGCCCGCAGGAGCAGCATCAGGGTGATGAAGACGACGATGACCGTAGCCGCGACGATGTAGCGGATGTCGGCGCGATAGTAATCACGGGTGTCGCGCAGGGCGGCCGGAAACCCGCCCATCGAAATCGTGGCCCCCTGCAGCGTGGTGTTCGGCTGGGCTGCCCGCGCTGTATCGAGGATGGCATTGACCTGATCCATCGCCGCGGGACTGAACGGGTCGAGTTTGGTGAACACCAGGTAGCGGGCCCAGTGGCCGTCGGCTGAGATGAACGCCTTGGAGGCGGCCCGGAAATCCGCCGTGCCGAGCACTTCCGGGGGAATGTTGAACCCCGCCATCGACGGACCCCCGGCGTCGTTCCTCAACGACAGCAGGAAGGCCGCCGCCTGGTCCAGCCCAGCCCGCATGGTCTCGATCTGCGCGACGACCTGATCCACACCGGCCGCCACTTCCTGACTCCCGTCGGCGGCACGGTCGGCCTGCTCACGGAATCCGTTCATCGTGCTCTGCGCGCCGGCGGGGGTATCCAGGCCCATGGCTTTCATCACCGCCGCCAGCCGGGCGTAGGAATCCCGCAACTGATTCAGGGTTGCGGTCAGCGACTGGGTTTTCTGCAGATCCTTCAACTCCTTGGCCAGGTCGTTGATCTTGTCGATCGTTCCCGCATTGCGGGCATCGACCAGACTCTCGAAGTGGCCGCGGGTTTCGGCACACGAGGGATTGAGGTCGCAGACCACATTGCCGTGCAGCGCGGCCAGCACCGGGCCGACCCAGCCGATCAGGTCCCGGCCCGCCTGGTAGGTGATCCCCATGGAGTTGCCGAGTTCGTTGACGGCCTGCACCAACTTCGCGGCCACCTCGACGTTCTTCACCAGGTTGTCACCGCTGTACTGGAACTTCAGGGCCGAGAACGCATCGACCATCCCCTGGATGTTCGTCGCGAGGTCGTTGATCTCGACCCGCACGTCACCAAGCCCGATCGCGAGGTCATTGGCTCCCGTCGACAACCGGTTGAGGCCCGCCATGTTGTCGGCGATCGTCGCCGAGCCGTCGTTGAGCCGATCGCCGACGATACCCGCCTGATAGGAGGCCCGGAACTCCTTCGGCACCGTGCCCAGCGGCCGGGTGACCCCGTTGACCATCCCGATGTCCGGCAGCTGACTGATGCGCTCGGCCATCTGTTCCATATCGGCCAGGGTCTGCGGCGTACGCAGGTTGCGCGGCGAATGGATGAGCACGTAGGACGGAACGAACTGGTTGATGGCGAAATGGCGTTCCAGCGCCGCGTATCCCACCGAACTCGGGTCCGACCGGGGCACCGCCTTGCGATCGTCGTAGTTGTACCGGGCCAGCCCGGCGCTGCCGGCCAGAAGAAACAGCACCAGCAGACTGGCCACCAGGTGGGTCCGCGGCCGGCGCACGATGCGGATTCCGGACCGTCGCCAGAACCGGGCACTCAGTTCACGGCGCGGCTTGATCCAGCCCCACCGTCCGACCACGGCGAGAATCGCGGGCAGCAGTGTCAGCGCGGCGAGGAACGCCACCGCGACCCCGATCGCGGAGGATGCGCCGACGGTGGAGAACACACCCATCTTCGCGAAGCTGATGGCCAGGAAGGTGAGTCCGATGGTGGCGGCGGATGCGGTGATCACCTTGCCCACCGAGGCCAAGGCGTGACGCACCGCGTCGTCGGAGGTGTCACCGCGCCGCACGTAGTCGTGGTAGCGGCTGATCAGGAACACCGCGTAATCCGTTCCGGCGCCGGCGATCATCGCGCTCAACAGGATGATCGCCTGGTTGGACACGCCGAAACCGGTGAACTCCGACAGTCCTGCCACAGCGGACTGCGCGATCACCAGGGACATCCCGATGCCGATCAACGGGATCAGCATGGCGATCGGATTGCGATAGACCACCAGCAGGACGACGAGGAGCATGACGGCGATGGCGATCTCGATCGGCAGGCGGTCACGCTGGCCGGCCACCGTGAGGTCGGCGACGGTGGCCGCCGGTCCGGTCAGGTGGACTTCCAGGGGGCTTCCGGCGGTGTTCTGACGGACGATGTCGGCGACCCGGTTGAAGGAGGCGTAGGACTGCGGTGTCCCCAATGCACCCGCCAGGCCGACCGGAACCACCCAGGCCTTACCGTCCTTACTCGTCAGAAAAGGGCGCAGGCTGGGCGTCTCGACGAAATCCTGCAGCATGACGACGTCGGGGTCGTCCCGTAAGGCATCGACCAGTGTCCGGTAGGTGCGTTCCTGCGCGGGGCCGAGTCCGCGGGGGTCGGCCAGCACCACCAGCAGCAGGTCGTCGGTGCCGGTCTCCTGGAACCCCTTGGTCATGTCCAGGGCGGCGACGTTGGACGGCGCGTCGGCGGGCAACATGGCCAGCGGATGCTTCTGGACCATGTCGTTGAGGCTGGGAAGCGACATCGGCAGCGCAACCGCCAGCGCAACCCAGAACGCGATCACCGCGAAGGGCCACCGCGTCACAGCCCTTGCTAGTCGTCGCACGACGACCTACACACCGTGCCCCCAGTCCCCGCCGTCGGCGACCTGCTGACATACCGACCTCATCGCCCCGATGTACCGGGCGATCGATTTCTCGGCGACCGGATTGTCCGGACCCAGCACAGCCATGGCGGTACCGGCGTCGTAGAGGAAGACGTAGATCGTCAGCTGATAGGAGAATCGCCCGTCCGAGTAGATGCCGATTCTGTTCGCGAAACCCATGTCGGTCGCCGCCAGGATGGCGTTCAGTGGCGCCGCGCCCCCGTGCAGGAAGTTGTGCACCGGGAAGTTCGGGCGGGGGTGTTCCAGCCATGGCGCGAGTTCGAGCACGCGATAGTAGGAGACCCTCGCAAGCTTCTGGCCTGAATCGAAAGACTCCTGTGCCGCCCAGGCGGCCTCCCCGAACGACGTCGCGGCGATCGGGACGGTGATCGGAACCAGGCCGGTGAACCAGCCCTGGGTCGTGAAATCGTCCGACGTGCGGCGGGTGTCCCTCGGGGTCAGCCCGTAGTAGGTTGCGGCGCCGGTGAACTCATGCTCCACCTTGGCGGTGCAGGCGAACAGCCCACCGACGAACCGCACGCCCGCGGTCGCACAGGCCGCTTCGAAACGTGCGGTCTGGTCGGCGTCCATGATCATCTCGCCGACCATCTCGGCGACGGTCGGTTCGTTCGGATCGCCGAGTGGCAGCGGGAATTCAGGCAGGGTGTTGTTGTTGTTCTCGGCGAATTCGATCCAGGCCCGAACCTCCGGCGAATCCACGGTCAGATTCGCCGTCGCCTCGCGCTCCTGGACGCAGAAATCATCGAAGCTGCCGGCATGCGGTAACTGCATCGGCTCTCCGGTTGCCGACATCGACGTATACATCCCGTGGGCCTCGAGCATGGTGATGCCGATCAGGGCGGCATCGCCATGGACGTGGTCGATGCTGGCGTAGAAATCGAAATGATCCTCGCTCTGGACGACTCCGAACGAAAAACAGCCCCACTCGAACGGAGTCGGGATGTCGACGATGTGTTTACGGGCGTCCTCGGCGGACATCACGCCGTGATCGACCGGCTCGAATTCGATATCCGCGGAATCGGGAAGGGTGCGCCGGACAATGTCCCCTTCACCGTCGTATTCGAACCAACTCCGGTACGTGTCGTGCCGGCGCAGATAGGAATTGAGCGCATGCGTCATCGCCACGACATCGCACTGACCGGGGACCTCGCAGGTGGCGATGATCTGCCGCGAGTAGTCGAGTCCGGCGGCCCCCTGGTGATACACCCCGCGGAGGTGCTGTCCCTGCATGAAGCTGACCGGCACCGAGCTGACCGGCGCCTGTCGGGCCTTCTCCATCGCCGCAGCCGTCGGGTGCCAGGAAATCAGCGCGCCCGGTGCGGGCGACCAATCGTCGACCGTGCCGATGACAATTTTTCCGATCTGCAAACTTCTCTCCCCGACTCCGACCGGCGACGACCTCGGGCCGGCGACTCATGTGGCGCCTCCAAGATAGCCTCCGCAGCCGGTCCGGTCACCGCTGAACCCGGGCAGAGCGCAGTCGCGGGCTAGGGTGCGCGAGCGGGCGGCGGGACGGGAATGCCGCCCCGGCAATGCGCATGCAATACTGACCGGCGGGAGACGAGCCGGCCGTGGCTGGGTTCAAACCGCCCGCTGGGCGTTGTGTGACACGGACTCCCGCGCGACATCAAACACTCAGCGGCCCGGAGGCGGGGGACACATCCTCAATGGCGACTACTGACTCAGTGCCGACTACTGGGGCGACGGAGCGGGGACCGCGTTACGCGATCGTCGGCTATGCGGCCCGACTGCCCGGCGCAGCCGACGCCGATCAGTACTGGGAGGTGCTGCAGGCCGGCCGGGATGCGGTCTCGGAGGTGCCCGAGGACCGGTGGGACGCCGACGAATTCTTCAACCCGGATCCGGCCGCGCCCGGGAAGATCGTCACCCGGCGAGCCGGCCTGGTCGACGATGTGGCCGGATTCGACGCCCCGTTCTTCGGGGTCTCGGCCCGCGAGGCCGACTGGATCGACCCCCAGCACCGGCTGTTGCTGGAGACCGCGTGGAGCGCGGTGGAGCATGCGGGCATTGCGCCCACGGCACTGGCCAACAGCCGCACCGGCGTGTTCGTCGGTCTGGCCACTCACGACTACCTGACCATGGCCTCCGACGCACTCACCTACCCCGAACTCGAGGCCTACCTGGCCATCGGCACCTCCGGTGCCGCAGGTGCGGGCCGGATCAGCTACCGGCTGGGACTGCAGGGCCCCGCGGTCAGCGTCGACACGGCCTGCAGTTCGTCGCTGGTGGCGATCCACCAGGCCTGCCAGGCCCTTCGCCTGGGAGAATGCGACATCGCACTGGCGGGCGGAGCCAACGCCCTGCTCACACCGAGCACGATGATCGCCTTCTCGCAGTCGCGGATGCTGGCACCCGACGGCAAGTGCAAGACGTTCGACGCGGCCGCCGACGGCTATGTGCGCGGCGAGGGCTGCGGCGTCATCGTGATCAAGCGTCTGCAGGACGCGATCCGTGACGGCGACCGGATCCGCGCCGTGATCCGCGGCAGCGCGGTCAACCAGGACGGCGCGTCGGGCGGATTAACCGTGCCCAACGGCGTCGCACAGCAGCGGGTCATCACCGAGGCGCTGGAGTCGGCCGGAGTGGCCCCCGGCGAGGTCGACTACCTGGAGGCGCACGGGACCGGGACGTCGCTCGGAGACCCCATCGAGGTCCAGGCCGCCGCAGCCGTCCTCGGTCGGGGCCGCGATGCCGCACGTCCGCTGCTGATCGGGTCGGCCAAGACGAATATCGGCCACCTGGAGGCCGCCGCCGGTATCGCCGGTGTCCTGAAGGTGGTGCTGTCCCTCGAACATCAGCAACTTCCCAAGCACCTGAACTTCCGCAACCCCTCACCCCACATCCCGTGGGACCGGATTCCGGTGCGGGTCACCGAGGAGCCCGTCTCGTGGGAGCGCACCGACCGGCCCCGGATCGCCGGGGTCAGTTCGTTCGGTTTCACCGGCACCAACGCCCACGTCATCCTTGAGGAAGCACCGCTGGCCGCTCCCGCGCCCGCGGACGCCCCTGTCGAGGCACCCGACGACCGGTTCATGGTGCTGCCCGTGTCCGCACGTACCCCGACCGCGCTGGCTCAGACCGCCGCGAACTACCGGGACTGGCTGAGTGAGCATCCCGATGCGTCGCTGGCCGAGGTCTGCCTGACCGCCGGCACGGCCCGCGCGCACTTCGAACACCGGGCCGCCCTTCTGGTCAATTCCCCGGACTCCGCGCGCGAACTGCTCGACGCGCTGGCCGACGACCGGCCGGCACCCGGCCTGGTTCGCGGGGTAGGCGCCGACGCTCCCAAGACCGCCTGGTTATTCCCCGGTCAGGGCAGTCAGTACGCCGGCATGGCCCGCGAGTTGTTCGGGGCCGAGCCGGTGTTCGCTGAGACGATGACCCGGGTCGCGGACGCTGTCGCCGACGTGACCGGAACGCCGCTGCTCGACGTGATCTTCGCCGCCGACGATCCGGAGACCTTGCAGCAAACCCGCCACGCCCAGCCGGCGATCTTCGCCGTGGAGATGGGCCTGGCCCGACTGTGGCAGTCGTGGGGCCTGGAACCCGACGTGCTGCTCGGACACAGCGTCGGGCAGTACGCGGCGGCCTGCGTCGCAGGGGTGTTCAGCCTCGAGGACGGCGCCCGGCTGCTGGCCGAGCGGGGCCGGCTGTTCGGTGATCTGCCCGCCGGCGGCCGGATGGCGGCGATCTTCGCCGACCCGGACCGCGTCGAACGCCTCACCGACGAGTTCCCAAGCCTGTCGGTGGCCGCCTACAACGGCGCGAACACGGTGCTGTCGGGGCCCGGTACCGACCTGGAGCAGGCCATCTCCCGGTTGACCGCCGAGGGTGTGCGCTGCGACTGGCTCGACACCAGCCACGCGTTCCACTCCGCACTGCTGGACCCGGCACTCGACGAGTTCGAGGCCTATGCCGACGGCTTCGAGTTCGGCTCCCCGCAGCGGATCCTGATCTGCAACCGGACCGGCGCTGCACTCGGGCGCAACGCCAAGCTCGACGGCGCCTACTGGCGCCGCCACTCGCGCCAGCCGGTTGAGTTCGCCAAAGGTGTGGCGACACTGGCCGAACTCGGCTGCACGATGCTGCTGGAAGTCGGACCCCAGCCGGTACTGACCGCGGCAGCCCTGCGGGCGTGGCCGGACACCGCGGCGACCCCGAAAGCGATTCCGTCGCTGCGCCGCAACGTCGCCGACAGCCGGCAGATCGCCGAGGCCCTCGCCGCGGCGTACATCGCCGGCCACCTGCCCGACTTCGGCGCACTCCTGACCCTTCCCGTCCACAGGCTGGATCTACCGACCTATCCCTTCGAACATCGGCAGTACTGGTTCCCCCATCACGAGCAGCCCGCCGCCGATCATGCCGCCACCGTGGACAACGTCGTGCGCACCGAGGCCGTTCAGCTTCTCGAGGACGGTCGCATCGACGAGCTGGCCGCTCTGCTCGACAGTCAGGGGCTCGACAGTCAGGGCGGCGGCACCACGACCGCCGACGTCCTGAGGAGACTTGCGGCGCAACACAACAGGCAACGCAGTGCGCAGTCGATCGCCGACATCCGCTACGAGATCCGCTGGGAGAAGTCTGCGACCGCGGCGTCGGTGGTGAGCGGCGACGACTCCCTGTGGGTGGTTATCGGTGACGACGACTCCGTCACCGGACCGTTGGCCGACACGTTGACCGCGGCAGGCCTGCGGCACCGGGTTGTCGGATTGCCGACCTCCGACGACGACGAGGAACGCCTGGCCGGTGAATTGCGCTCGGCGACGCAGGAGGGGTCGTCGCTGCGCATCGTGCACGTCGCGGCCCTGGACTCCAACGGAACGTCGATGCGGTCCCTGCTCCGGATGCAACACCGGGTTCTCGGCGGCACTCAGCGCCTGTTCCGGGCGGCGGCCGCAGCCGACATCGACGGATCCGTCTGGGTGGTGACCAGTGGCGCGCAACACGTCAACGACGCCGACACAGTGGCCCCCGAACAGAGCAGCCTGTGGGGTTTCTGCCGTGCGGCGGCGCTGGAATATCCGCAGGTGTGGGGCGGCCTCGCCGACCTGACCGACACCGCCGACGACTGGTTCGTGCTGATCCGGCAGGTCGCCAACCCGGCCCCCGGCGAGGACCAGTTCGCCCTGCGCGGCAACGCAGTTCACGTTCCGCGGCTGGTCCGCCGGACCGGCCAGCCAACGCCGGATCACCTTCAATTGCGTTCCGACGCAACGTATCTGGTCACCGGTGGACTCGGCGCCATCGGTCTGGAAATCGCCGAATACCTGGCTGAGCGCGGGGCCCGCCAGCTGGTGCTCACCAGTCGCCGAACTGCTGACGACGCCACCCGCGCGCGCATCGAATCGCTGGGCGAACGGTACGGCTGCACCGTCCGGGTGATCAACGCCGATGTCGCCGACCCGCACGATGTGGCGCGCCTGCTGGCAACCGTGCAGGCCGACCTGCCCCCGCTGGCCGGCATCGTCCACGCCGCCGGCGAGAACTCCACCACCGCGCTGAGCGAGCTGGACAGCGCCGAGCTGGACCGGGTGTTCGCCGGGAAAGTCTGGGGCGCTTGGAATCTGGCTGAAGCGGTCGTCGACCTGAAGCTGGACTTCTTCCTGTCCACTTCCTCCATCTCCTCGGTATGGGGCAGCTACGGCCAGAGCGCTTACAGCGCGGCCAACGCCTTCCTCGACGGGCTGACCTGGAATCTGCGCAGCCGCGGCGTTCCGGCCGTCAGCGTGAATTTCGGTCCGTGGTCGGCCGGGGAGGCCGGCATGGCCGACGCCGACGCCCGGACCCAACTGGAACTGCGCGGGATCCACACGCTCTCCCCCGCCGACGCGCTGGCCGGCATGGCCGACGTCATGGGCTCGGCGCAGCAAGCCCCGGAAGCAGTTGTCGCGCGGATGGACTGGAGCCGGTTCCTTCCCATCTACCTGCAGGCCGGCCGGCGCTCGCTGCTCGACGAGGTGGCACGCGAAGTTCCCCCGGCGGTCTCCGCGGCGCCCGCGGCCGGCGGGACCGCGCTGGTGGGGCGGCTCACCGCCGCACCCGTTCAGCAGCGCCGGAAACTCGTGCTGGACTTCCTGCGCAACACCGTCGCCGAGGTAACCCGGGTCGACGTCTCCGAGATTCGCGAGGAGACCGGCTTCTTCGACCTCGGCATGGACTCGCTGATGGCGATCGAACTCCGGCGTCAACTCGAGCGGGCGGTCGGCCACGAACTCCCCGCCACCCTGGCGATGGACTACCCGCGGATCTCCGACGTGGCCGACTACCTGCTCACCGACGTGCTGCGCCTCAACGAGCCCGCGGCGACCCGAACCTCCGCACAGCCGGCCTCGCTGGCCACCTCGGCGGCCGACGAGCCGATCGCGATCATCGCGGTGGCCTGCCGCTTTCCGGGCTCGCCGGATGCCGATTCCTACTGGGACGTGTTGTCCGGCGGGGTGGATGCCATCCGCGAGATTCCCGAGGACCGCTTCGACGTCGATGAGTTCTACGACCCCGACCAGCAGACGCCGGGCAAGATCTACACCCGCAACGGCGGTTATCTCGAGCGAGTCGACGAATTCGATCCGGAGTTCTTCGGCATCTCCCCGCGCGAAGCCGTCTGGATGGATCCCCAGCAGCGCCTGATGCTCGAAATCGCCTGGGAGGGCTTGGAGCGGGCCGGATACGCGCCGGCCTCGCTGCGCGGCAGCCGCACCGGCGTTTTCGTCGGGGTCGGCGCCAACGAGTACGCACATCTGATGTCGGGCGACTCCGTGGACAACCTGGAGGCGTACTTCATCACCGGCAACGCTCTCAACGCGGTCGCCGGCCGGGTGGCGTTCAGCCTCGGCCTCGAGGGACCGGCCGTGGCGATGGACACCGCGTGCAGTTCCTCGCTGGTCGCCGTCCATCAGGCATCCCAGGCACTGCATTCCGGTGACTGCGATATGGCCCTGGCCGGTGGCGTCAACATCCTGCTCAGCCCGGCATCGATGGTCGCCGCGTCCCGCGCCCGGATGCTGTCCCCCGACGGCAGGTGCAAGACCTTCGACGCCGCGGCCGACGGTTACGTGCGCGGCGAAGGCTGCGGGATCCTCGTCCTCAAACGGCTCAGCGACGCCCAGCGCGACGGCGACCGGATCTGCGCGGTCATCCGGAGCAGCGCGGTCAACCAGGACGGCGCCTCCAGCGGCCTGACGGTGCCCAATGGTGGCGCGCAACAACGACTCATCGCCGCGGCATTGGCCCGCGCCGGTCTCACCGGCGGTGATGTCGACTACCTCGAGGCGCACGGCACCGGCACACCGCTGGGAGATCCGATCGAGGTGCAGGCCGCCGCGGCGGTTTACGGCGCCGGCCGCGACCCGAACCATCCCTTGCTGATGGGAACCGCCAAGACCAACATCGGACACTTGGAGTCCGCCGCCGGCGTCGCCGGTCTGATCAAGGTCGTGTTGTCGCTTCAGCATGAACTCCTTCCGCAGACACTGCACTTCCGCAACCCCAACCCGCACATTCCCTGGGACGAACTGCCGGTTCAGGTCGTGGAGAAGCCGACACCGTGGCAGCCGAACGGCCGGCCGCGGCGGGCCGGCGTCAGCTCGTTCGGGTTCACCGGCACCAATGCCCATGTGCTGCTCGAAGAAGCGCCCCGGCCCACGGCGCTCGATGAACTCCCGGATGCGGTCGCCGATGAGGGTGGGGCGCCGGACACCCCGCGCGAACCGTGGAGCGTGCTGCCACTGTCCGCTCGTTCCGCACAGGGACTGGTGGCGCTGGCGCAGCGTTATGCCGATTTTCTCCAGGAACATCCCGAAGCACCGCTCGCCGATGTGTGCTTCACCGCGGGCGCGGGACGTTCGCACTTCGAGCACCGGGCCGCGCTGGTGGCGAACTCCGTTCACGAGACCCGCCTGCTGCTCGAGGATCTGGTGGCCAACCGGCAGCGGCCCGGTGTGCTCCGCGGCGAGTGCGCCGACCCGCCCACGACTGCCTGGTTCTTCCCCGGACAGGGCTGCCAGTACCCGGGCATGGCGCGCGAACTTTTCGACAGCGAGCCCGTGTTCGCCGACACCGTTCGGCGCTGCGCGGAGGCCGTCGATCCGATCCTGCCGCGTCCGCTTCTGGACGTGCTGTTGTCCAGTGACCGCGAGGCCGCGGAAACGTTGCGGCACACCTCCTTTGCCCAGCCGGCGATCTTCGCCGTGGAGATGGGACTGGCCCGGTTGTGGCAGTCGTGGGGAATCGAACCCGACGTGGTGCTGGGCCACAGCGTGGGCCAGTACGCCGCTGCCTGCGTGGCCGGGGTGTTCAGCCTCGAGGACGGGGCACGGCTGATCGCCGAGCGCGGCCGGCTGTTCGGCAGCCTGCCGGCCGGCGGACGGATGGTCGCGGTGTTCGCCGATCCCGAGTATGTGCTCAAGGCGGCCGAGAGCTTCCCACGCGTTTCCGTCGGCGCGTACAACGGCCGCAACACGGTGCTCTCGGGACCGGGTGAGGACCTCGAGCAGATCGTCGCCGCCTGCAGTCAGGACGGAACCCGGTGCACCTGGCTGGAGACCTCGCACGCCTTCCATTCCGAGCTGCTCGACCCGGTGCTCGACGAATTCGAGTCCTTCGCAGGGCAATTCAGCTATGCGGCTCCGGCACTGCCGCTGGTCTGCAACCGGACCGGCGTCGTGCTCACCGCCGAGACCCCTCTGAACGCGAACTATTGGCGCAAGCATTCCCGCCAGCCGGTGCAGTTCACCGAGAGCGTGGCCACCGTCGCGAACCTGGGCTGCTCAGTGCTGATGGAGATCGGTCCGCAACCGATCCTCACCGCCGCCGCGTTGCAGATCTGGCCCGAGTCGAAGGCCGTGCCGACGACCATCGTCTCGCTGCGCAAGGGCGCCAACGCCCAGCGTCAGATGACCGAAGCGCTTGCCGCGGCGTACATCAACGGACACCGGCCGAACTTCGCCGCCCGGCAGCACACGCCGGGCCGCCGGCTGGAACTGCCCACCTACCCGTTCCAGCGCCGGCGCTTCTGGCCCAAGACCTCCGGCATCCGGGCCGACGGCACGGCCGCATCCGGTCTGCTCGGCAGCGCCAAGGACCTCGCCTCCGGCGATACCGTCTACAGCACCGTGCTGTCGGTCAAGACCCAGCCGTGGTTGGCCCACCACGTCATCTACGGCACGGTGGTCGTTCCGGGTGCGACCTACGCCGCCATGGCACTGGCCGCAGCGGCGGCTCCGGCGCGGGTGAAGGACGTCTTCTTCTACGAGCCGATCATCCTGCCCGAGAAGGCCTCTCGCGAGGTTCAGCTGACCATGCACCCCCTCGAGTCAGAGGGCGGCTGGAAATTCCAGGTGCACAGCCGTCCGTACGGTGTCCGCGACGCCGAATGGTCGTTGAACGCCGACGGCACCGTCATCGCCGGTGCGGATCCGCAAACGTCGACGCCGGACACCGTCAACCCCGTAGACGAAGAACTCGAGCGGATGACCCGCACGAACCCGCAACAGCTCTTCGAGATCTTCAACGACATGGAACTCTCCTGGGGCCCCACCTGGTCGACGTCGCTGAAGTCGTTGTGGACAGGCGACGGGGAGGCGATCGGTGACGTCTCGGTCGGCGAGGAACTGGCCGAGCACCTCGGCAGCGAGCCCATCCACCCCGTGCTGCTGGACCTGTGCACCGGTGTGGCCTTCCCCGCCTTCCCCGCGCTGGTCGCGGCCGAACACGGCGTGGCTGATCTGTTCCTGCCGCTGCGTTACGGGCAGGTCGAGTTGCGCGAGCGCATGCCCCGACGGTTCTACTGCCGGGCCCGGTGGCACGCAGCCGGTGTCGAGGGTGAGACCCACGTCTTCGACATCGACTTCCTGGACAGCGAGGGCAAGCGACTCGGCGGCATCACCGAGTTCACCGTCAAGCGCGCGCCACGCGAGGCACTGCTGCGCGGACTCGGTGGCGACGCCACCCGGCTTCTCTACACGGTGGGATGGCATGAGGCCGCCGCGCCGGAGGGCAGGGACAGCGGTGCCGGGACCGCCGACGGCACCTGGCTGATCGCCGGCTTCGATACGCTGGCGGCGAAGGTGCCCGGCGCGGTCACACTCGACCACGATGCCGACCGGCAGGCCTGGCAGCAGGCCTTCACCCTGGCCGCCGAGGCCGGAAAGCCGGTCGCCGGAATCGTCTGGCGCAGCGCCGGCGAACCGGGTGCCGAGGTGTCCACCGACGTGCTCGCGTCGCGACTGGAAGCCCAGATCGACAGCATGCTCGGCGCCGCGCAGACCGCGCTGGCCGAGGACACGCTGAATCTCCCGGGTGGCCTGTGGGTCGTCACCGAGCGAGCGGTGGCATGCGAACCGGGCGAGCAGGTCGACCCGGCGAACACCGCCCTGTGGGGATTCGGGCGAACGCTCATCGCCGAGCAGCCGACACTGCGCTGCCGGCTGGTCGATGTAGACGCCTCCGATTCGTCGGCGGCGTGGCTCGCCGATGTACTCGGAACGCCCGTCGTCGAGCCGGAAGTCGCCGTGCGCCAAGGAAAGTTCCTGGTCCCGCGACTGCTGCATTGGGCGCGCAGCGGTCAGCTTCCGATGCCACGGTCCGCGGACTACGCGCTGGCCCCGACCGAGCGGGGCGCAATCGACAACCTGCGGCTGACCGAGGCCGAGGTGCTACCGCCGGGCACCAACGAGGTGCAGGTCCGGGTGGAGGCCGCCGGCCTGAACTTCCGCGACGTCCTCAATGTGCTGGGTCTGTACCCCGGCGATCCCGGCCCGATCGGCGGCGACCTCTGCGGTGTCGTCACCGAAGTGGGTTCAGAGGTCAGCGATTTCGAGGTCGGTCAGCGGGTCTTCGGGTCCATGCAGGGCGCCTTCGCCAGCCGGCTGAACGTGCCGGCGCCGCTGCTGGCGCGGGTGCCCGCCGGCGTTGACCCGGTCGGCGCGGCAACGCTCCCCGCCGCGGCGCTCACCGCCCGCCTCGCGTTCGACTGGGCGAAACTGCAAGCCGGGCGACCGGGTGCTCATCCACGCCGCCAGCGGCGGCGTCGGGATGGCCGCGATCCAGTTGGCGCGCTTCCACGGCGCCACGGTCTTCGCCACCGCGAGCACCTACAAGCAGGCGACGCTGCGCGAGATGGGTGTGGAATACGTCTACGACTCCCGCACAACGGATTTCGCCGACCAGATCCTGGCCGACACCGGGGGCGAGGGCGTCGACGTCGTGCTCAACAGCCTGACCAATGAGGGCTTCATCGAGGCGACCGTTCGGGCCACCGCGAAGGGCGGCCGGTTCGCGGAAATCGCCAAGCGCGACATCTGGACCCCCGAGCAGATGGCGGCTGTGCGCCCGGACATCGACTACGGCGTCATCGCACTCGACGTGACGATGATGACCGACCCGGACCACATCCGGACGCTGATGGCCGAACTGTCCGAGGGCCTGGCCAAGGGCGAGTGGACGCCGGTGCCGGCCGAGGTCTATCCGCTGACGGAGGCTCGCACCGCGTTCCGCCGCATGCAGCAGGCCCGGCACATCGGCAAGATCGTCGTGCAGATGCCCAAACCGCTTCAGCCACGGGCTGACCGCACCTATCTGATCACCGGCGGGCTGGGTGCTCTGGGACTGCACACGGCGGCATATCTGGCCCAACTCGGTGCCGGCGACATCGTGGTGACCAGCCGCCGCGGCCCGGATGCCGACGCGCAGCAGACCATCGCCGCCATCACCGAGCGGTTCCACTGCCGGATTCACGTCATGCTCGCCGATGTCGGCGAGGAGTCGGAGGTCGCCGGCCTGCTGGAGCGGATCCGCGCCGAGTTGCCGCCGCTGGCCGGCGTCGCGCATCTCGCGGGCGTGCTCGACGACGCGCTGCTCGGCGCAGCAGAACCTGGACCGGTTCCGGACAACGCTGCGGCCCAAGGCCTACGGCGCCCACCATCTGCACCGGCTCGACCAAGAACGACGATCTGGACTTCTTCATCCTCTACTCGTCGGCGTCGGCCGTGCTGGGCTCGCCGTCGCAGGCCAACTACGCATGCGCCAACGCTCTGCTGGACGGACTCGTCGCTCAGCGGCGCGCACAGGGCCTGCAGGCGACCGCCGCCAACTTCGGCCCGTGGGGCAGCGGCGGCATGGCGACGTCCGATGCGGCGATGGCCAATCTCAGCGCCCAGGGCATGATGCCGCTCGATCCGACGGCCGCGCTGTCCGCGCTCGGCGAGGTGGTCCGGCACGGAACAGCACAGGCGACGGTGCTCAAGGCCAACTGGCAGCGCACCGCGAAGATGCTCGGCGGTATCCGCCCGCCGCTGCTCGATCAGGTATTGCCCACCGGGGACGGCGAGGGGTCCGGGGACAGCGAGTTGCTCCGGCAACTCCAGGAGGTCCCGGTGGCGCAGCGGGTCGGGTTCATCGCCGAGTTCCTGCAACGCGAGGTACAGGGTTTCCTGCGGCTCGCGCAACCCCCCGCGGTCAGCAGCAGGTTCCTGGATCTGGGCACCGACTCGCTGATGGCGGTCGAACTCCGCAACCGGTTGTTCGGACAGTTCGGCGGCAAGTTCGACATCAGCCCGACCGCGGTGTTCGACTACCCGACGATCGGAGAGCTTGCCGCCCATCTGGTGTCTCAACTGCCCGATTCCGAGGCGCCGGACGACACCGCCGACGGGGACGGGACGGCGTCTGCGCCGCAGGACTGACCCGCTCGACGCCAACACACTGAGCAGCGGAAACACCGGGGTGAGCCGGCTCGGGCAGGCCCGCGCCCAACCAGCGGGTTGATTAGTCGATTGACCTTGCTCACACTGAGTTGCGTTGTGGTTACCAGTCGGTATAAGTTAGGTCATGTTACTGGTGGGTAACTTACGATCAAGTACCCAACCGTTGTACATACCGCATTCAGGTGGCGTTCTCGTCTGAGGAGGAATAGTGGGCCACTACAAGAGCAATGTCCGCGACCAGGTGTTCAACCTGTTCGAAGTTTTCGGCGTCGACAAGGCCCTGGGTCAGGGAGAGTTCGCCGATCTGGATGCCGACACCGCCAAGGAGATGCTCGGCGAGATGGCCCGCCTGGCCGAAGGTCCGCTGGCTGAGTCGTTCGTCGAGGGCGACCGCAACCCGCCGGTATTCCACCCCGACACCCACACGGTCACCATCCCGGAAGGCTTCAAGAAGTCGGTGCACGCCTTCATCGACGGCGGCTGGGACAAGGTGGGCCTGGCCGAGGAGCTCGGCGGCATGCCTGCACCCAAGGCTCTGCTGTGGGCCCTGCACGAGCACGTTCTCGGCGCCAACCCCGCGGTGTGGATGTACGCCGGCGGCGCCGGGTTCGCGCAGATCTTCTACCACCTCGGCACCGAGGAGCAGCGGAAGTGGGCCGTGCTGGCCGCCGAGCGCGGCTGGGGCGCGACCATGGTGCTCACCGAACCCGACGCGGGCTCCGATGTGGGCGCCGGCCGCACCAAGGCGGTCAAGCAGGAGGACGGCTCCTGGCATATCGACGGCGTGAAGCGATTCATCACCTCCGCCGACTCCGACGACATGTTCGAGAACATCCTGCACCTGGTGCTGGCCCGCCCCGAGGGCGCCGGGCCGGGCACCAAGGGTTTGTCGCTGTTCTTCGTCCCGAAGTTCCACTTCGATCCCGAGACCGGCGAGCCGGGCGAGCGCAACGGCGCCTTCGTCACCAACGTCGAGCACAAGATGGGCCTCAAGGTCTCGGCCACCTGCGAGCTGACCTTCGGTCAGCACGGCATCCCGGCCAAGGGCTGGCTCGTCGGTGAGGTGCATGAGGGCATCGCGCAGATGTTCGACGTGATCGAACAGGCTCGAATGATGGTGGGCACCAAGGCGATCGCCACGCTGTCCACCGGCTACCTCAATGCGCTGGAGTACGCGAAGGACCGCGTCCAGGGCGCGGACCTGACCCAGATGATGGACAAGACCGCGCCGCGGGTGACGATCACCCACCACCCGGATGTCCGTCGCAGCCTGATGACCCAGAAGGCCTACGCCGAAGGCATGCGCGCGCTGTACCTGTTCACCGCGACCTATCAGGATCCCGAGGTGGCTCAGGCGGTCAACGGCGCGGACGCCGAACTGGCCATGAAGGTCAACGACCTGCTGCTGCCGATCGTCAAGGGATGCGGTTCGGAGCAGGCCTACGCCAAGCTCACCGAGAGCCTGCAGACGCTGGGCGGTTCGGGCTTCCTGCAGGACTACCCAATCGAGCAGTACATCCGCGACGCCAAGATCGACTCGCTCTACGAGGGCACCACGGCCATCCAGGCGCAGGACTTCTTCTTCCGGAAGATCATCCGCGACAAGGGTGTGGCGTTGGCGCACGTGGCCGGCCAGATCGATGAGTTCGTCAAGAACGAGTCCGGCAACGGCCGCCTCAAGACCGAGCGGGCGCTGCTGGCCAAGGCTCTGGAAGACGTCCAGGGCATGGCGGCCGCGCTGACCGGCTACCTGATGGCCGCGCAGGAGGACCCGAAGAGCATCTACAAGGTGGGCCTGGGTTCGGTGCGGTTCCTGATGAGCGTCGGTGACCTGCTGATGGGCTGGCTGCTGCTGCGTCAGTCCGCGGTGGCCATCGCCGCCCTCGACGCCGGCGCCTCGGGTTCGGACCGGTCCTTCTACGAAGGCAAGATCGCGGGGGCGTCGTTCTTCGCGAAGAACTTCCTGCCGCTGCTGTCCGGCGTCCGCCAGGTCGTCGAGACGGTCGACAACGAGGTGATGGAACTCCCCGAAGCAGCCTTCTAGGCTCTTCGCGCACGACGGCCCCGGAACCTTTGGGTTCCGGGGCCGTCGTCGTTGAGCCGGCAGCCCCGAAAGAAATCGGCGCCGTCTGCCATGGAACCCGCCGCCAACTGCGCATATTCATGACCTAGGTCCCTTCCCATTCGGCCTGGAGTTGCTAACGTCGTGATCGTGGCCGAGCCTGAGAAGTCCGGGGAGACCACGCCAGTCGCCACGCAGCCCGCCGGGCGTGCGCCGCTGGGTGAGATCGCCGGCCAGGTCGGCGGATCGTTCGTGAAAGCCGGCAGGTACTACGCGCGGTCCTGGAGCGCCTATCTCGGCGGCGCCCACAGCGACCTGCCGATCGCACGGCCGACGCTGTCACTGGCCACCCACGCACTCAGAGACGAACTCGTGCTCGTCGGTCTGCTCTGGCGTCGGCCGCTGAGCGACCCCGTCGCGTACGAGGA
This sequence comes from uncultured Actinomycetota bacterium, assembly GCA_963715145.1. Taxonomy (GTDB): domain Bacteria; phylum Actinomycetota; class Actinomycetes; order Mycobacteriales; family Mycobacteriaceae; genus Mycobacterium. The sequence continues at coordinate 317,595 of CAVQRL010000018.1, forward strand.
GATCAACCGTGAGGTCCACGAAGCGGTCGACTTCTACGGCGCCCACGGCTGGCTGGACAAGCCGCAGGACTTCTTCCCGGCCCCGCCGGCTCCCGCCCACGTCTCGATCCGGTCCTTCACCAACCGGGGCCGCACCCATGAACGGCTGTCGATCGCCAGCGGCTACGAGCCCCACCCCGGCGAGCCCGGCGCCGAACGCTGGATGAGCTACACCGGCAATCAGCGCGAGTACGCATTGATGTTGCGTCACAGGGACGACATCGCCGGCCGGACCGGCACCGAACCCCGCCCCTGGCTGGTGTGCATTCACGGCACCGAAATGGGGCGCGCGGAACTGGACCTGACGCTGTTCCGGGCCCGGCACCTGCACGAGGACTTCGGTCTCAACGTCATTCTCCCGGTCCTGCCGATGCACGGCCCGCGCGCCAGAGGCCTGCCCGAGCGAGCGGTTTTTCCCGGCGAGAACGTGATGGACGATGTGCACGGCACCGCCCAGTCGGTATGGGACGTGCGCCGGATCATCGCCTGGATCCGCGCCCAGCAGCCCGGTGCCCGCATCGGGCTGAACAGCATCTCCCTGGGCGGCTACATCGCCGCCCTGGTGGCCAGCTTGGACGACGACCTGACCTGCGCCATTCTGGGTGTCCCCCCGTCGAACCTCGTCGAACTGCTCGGCCGGCACTCCGGACTGCCGAAGGACGATCCACGGCGGATGACCCTTGAACTGGCCCGCCCGATCGGCCAGATGGTCTCACCGCTGTCGATGGAGCCCAAGGTCCCCCCGAAAGGCAGGTTCATCTACGCGGGAGTGGCCGACCGGATCGTGCATCCGCGCCAGCAGGTGATGCAACTGTGGGAACACTGGGGCCGGCCGGATGTCGGCTGGTACCGCGGCGGACACACCGGATTTTTCCAGGCCCGACCGGTTCAGCGCTATATCGACGCCGCCCTGGAGCAATCCGGCCTGGTACAGGCTCGTCCCGGAAGGACCGGCCAGAAGAACAGCGACTGAGCCATCGCTGGAGTCCCCTCCACTCCAGCGCCGGCCGTCTTGTCGTACCTCATCGCGAGGATGCTCCGTGCCACCGCCGGGTCGGGGGGTCAAGCGACAACACGGAGCGATCCGAGTCCCTGCATACCCGGCCGCCATCGCGACCAAACCACCCGCCGAGAAGCCCGCTCACGCCTCGAGGATCGCGGCAACCCCCTGGCCGCCGGCCGCACAGATCGAGATCAGACCGCGCACCGGTTGTCCGGCCTCGGCATTCTTCTCGGCGAGTTGCTTGGCCAGTTGGGCCACGATCCGCCCACCCGTCGCCGCGAAGGGATGGCCGGCGGCAAGCGACGAACCGTTGACGTTGAGCTTGGTCCGGTCGATCGCGCCCAACGCGGCGTCGAGGCCCAGACGCTCCTTGCAGTACTCCTCGGATTCCCATGCCTGCAGATGCGCCAGCACCACCGAGGCGAACGCCTCGTGGATCTCGTAGAAGTCAAAGTCCTGCAGCCTCAGGTTGTTTCGGGCCAGTAACCGCGGCACCGCATAGGTGGGCGCCATCAGCAGACCGTCATCGCCGTTGACGTAGTCGACCGCAGCGGTCTCGGCATCGACGAAGTAGGCCAACGGACTCAGCCCGTGTTCGGCGGCCCACCCGTCACTGGACAACAGCGCGACGGACGCGCCGTCGGTCAAGGGTGTGGAGTTGCCCGCCGTCATGGTGGCGTCGCCACCCTTCACGCCGAACACCGGACGCAGAGCGGCCAGCTTGTCCGGACTCGATTCGGGCCGCAGATTGTTGTCCCGGTAGAGCCCGAGGAACGGGGTGATCAGGTCGTCGAAGAACCCGCGGTCGTAGGCGGCCGCCATCCTCCGGTGGCTGGCCGCCGCCAAGGCGTCCTGGTCGACCCGCTTGACGCCCATCTTCCTGGCGGTGACCGCGGCGTGCTCCCCCATCGACAGGCCGGTCCGCGGCTCACCGTTGGTCGGGATCTCCACGCCGAGCGTCGCGGGCAGCCGGCCGAGCAGCTTCAGCCGGTCGACGGTGGAGGTCGACCGGCGCAGCGCCAGCAGCGACCGCCGCAGGGTGTCGCCCAGGCCGATCGGGGCGTCGGAGGTGGTGTCCACCCCGCCTGCCGCGGCCACCTCGTACCGGCCGGCGGCGATTCCGTCGGCGGCGGCGATGGCGGCCTGCAAACCGGTTCCGCACGCCTGCTGAAGATCGAACGCGGGGGTGTACGGCGAGAGGGCCGAGCCCAGCACGCATTCCCTCATCAGGTTGAAGTCCCGGCTGTGCTTGAGAACCGCGCCGCCGATCACCGCACCGAGTTGTTCGCCACCGAGATCGAAGCGATCCACCAGACCGGTCAGTGCGGCGGTGAACATGTCCTGGTTCGATGCGTGGGCATAGGCGGTGTCCGAGCGGGCGAACGGAATCCTGTTGCCACCCAGGACGGCGACCCTGCGTTTGCTCTCAGCCACGTGAACCTCCGCTGTTTCCGGCCCCAGAGGGTATCCGGCACCCATACTACGCACCGTTCTTACTCTGGAGTAAGTTCGTGGTCGTTACGGTTCCCGACGAAAGGCGTCCGGCGTGGCTTCCGACCTTCTGTCCCAGGTGATCAACTCCGCTCCGGGGTCGTTTCTGGCCAAGCAATTCGGGCTGCCCGCTCCCGAAACGCTGCGCCGATACCGCCCCGGCGATCCGCCGCTGGCCGGAGCGCTGCTGATCGGCGGCGAGGGCCGGCTGGCCGAGCCGGCGCGAACCGCCCTCGCCGATGACTACGACGTCGTCGGGAACAATCTCGGCGGACGGTGGGCCGACACCTTCGGCGGCCTGGTCTTCGACGCCACCGGGATCACCGAACCCGGCCAACTGAGCGGGCTCTACGAGTTCTTCACCCCGCTGCTGCGCAATCTCGGGCCGTCGGCCCGGGTGGTGGTGCTGGGCAGCACCCCCGACGAGGTGTGCGATACCCATGAGCGCATCTGCCAGCGGTCGCTGGAGGGCTTCACCCGCTCGCTGGGCAAGGAACTGCGCCGCGGCGCCACCTCGGCCCTGGTCTACGTCTCCCCCGACGCCAAACCGGCCGCAACCGGCTGCGAGTCGACACTGCGGTTCATCCTCTCGGCGAAGTCCGCCTATGTCGACGGGCAGGTGTTCCACGTCGGATCGGCCGACTCCGACCGGCCCGCGGACTGGCGCACCCCGCTGGCCGGCAAGGTGGGCATCGTCACCGGCGCCGCCCGGGGAATCGGCGCGACGATCGCCGAGGTGTTCGCCCGCGACGGCGCCCGGGTGGTGGCCATCGACATTGCCGACTCCGCGCAGGCGCTCGAGGAGACCGCCGCGCGGGTCGGCGGCACGGCGCTGGCCCTGGACGTCACCGCGGCCGACGCGGTCGACCGGATCACCGCGCACCTGCGCGAGCACCACGGCGGCCGGGCGGACATCCTGGTGAACAACGCCGGCATCACCCGCGACAAGCTGCTGGCCAATATGGACGATGCCCGCTGGGATGCGGTGATCGCCGTGAATCTCCTTGCGCCACTTCAGCTTACCGAGGGACTGGTGGGCAACGGCAGCATCGGGGAAGGCGGCCGGGTGATCGGCCTGTCGTCGATGGCCGGAATCGCCGGCAACCGCGGGCAGACCAACTATGCGACCACAAAGGCCGGAATGATCGGGATCACCCAGGCGCTCGCGCCGTCCCTGGCGAGCAGGGGAATCACCATCAATGCGGTGGCCCCCGGGTTCATCGAGACCGCGATGACGGCGGCGATACCGCTGGCCACCCGGGAGGTGGGCCGTCGGCTCAACTCGCTGTACCAGGGCGGCGAACCGGTGGACGTCGCCGAGACCATCGCCTTCTTCGCCAGCCCCGCCTCGAATGCGGTCACCGGCAACGTGATCCGGGTGTGCGGCCAAGCCATGCTGGGGGCCTGACGTGTCCGGGCTGCTGCGCGTGAACCCGGGGATCGAGGTACCCGCCGGCCTGCGGAACCTGGCCCGCGCCGCCGCCGGTGCGCTGCCGTTCATCCCCCGCGGCGACCGGCTTCCCGACCGCACCCTCTCCGTCGACGGCCTGAAGATCGATCCGGGCAACGTGGCGGCCTACGCGGCGGTCACCGGCCTGCGCTACCGCGACACAGTTCCACTCACCTACCCGTTCACCCTGACGTTCCCCACGGTGATGGAACTGATCACCGGTTTCGATTTCCCGTTCTCGGCCATGGGGGCGGTGCACGTCGACAACGCGATCACCCAGTACCGCCCGATCGCGGTGTCCGACACCGTGGGAGTGCGGGTTCATGCAGAGAACCTGCGCGAACACCGCAAGGGGCTGCTGGTCGACGTCGTCACCGACGTCCGCGTGGGCAACGAGGCCGCGTGGCATCAGGTCACGACCTTCCTGCACCAGCAGCGCACCAGCCTGTCCGGCGAACCCAAGCCGCAGCCGCCGCCGCAGCCGAAACTGCCGCCTCCCAATGCGATACTGCGAATCACACCACGGCAGATCCGCCGCTATGCCGCCATCGGCGGTGACCGAAACCCCATTCACACCAGTGTGGTCGGCGCCAAGCTGTTCGGGTTCCCGACCGTCATCGCGCACGGAATGTTCAGCGCCGCAGCGGTTCTGGCCAATATCGAAGGCCAGCTTCCCGACGCGGTGCGCTACACGGTGAAGTTCGGCAAGCCGGTCCTGCTGCCCGCCAGCCTGGGCCTGTACACCGGACGCGTGTCCGGCGGCTGGGACATCGCGCTGCGCAACATGTCCAAGGGCTACCCGCACCTCACGGCTGCGGTGCGCGAGCTCCCTTGAGACCCCGCCAGAACAGGTTGATCAGGAGTTCCGAGGCTTCGTCGACGTCGGCGTCACCGACACTGACCCGCCCGGCGACCGCCTCTCCGGCGCCGACCAGGGCGACCGCCATCATGTGAAAGTCGGTGCCCGGCTCGGGATGTCGGGTACCGGACTCCAGCAACCGGGCGACGAGGTCGATGATCTTCCCGCGGCCCTCCCGGACGGTGTGGGCGAACGCCTGTGAACTGGTGGCCTGGGTGTAGAGCACGATCCACGACGCCCGATTGGCGTCGATGTAGGTCAGCACCGACACGATGGTGCGGCGCAGCAGTTCCCGCGGGCCGGCCTTGAGGTCGATATCGGAGCGCACCGCTTCGATGAAGCGGCCCAGTTCCCGGTTAAGGCAGGCCCCGAACAACTCCTCCTTCGAGCCGTAGTACAGGTACAGCATCGGCTTGGAGATCTGCGCCTGCGCCGCGATGGCGTCCATCGACGTCTCGTGGTAGCCGTTGGCGGAGAACATCTGCACGGCCGCGTCCAGCATCTGCTGCTCACGCACGGCGCGCGGCAAGCGCTTGGTGCCACCGGCAGCAGCCATGATCGGGACGCTTAGCCGCCGCAGCGCGCGCTGGGCCCCTTGCCCATCCGCAGGATCGAGCCCTCCACCGCGGGCATGGCGAGTTCGCCGCTGTTGACGGCACTCTCCAGTCGGTCCAGGACAGCGGGCACCTCGTCTGTGGTGATCCACAGCGCGACGTCCACGCCGGCCTGCAGCGTGCGCAGCACCGCCTCGGCGACGCCGTACCGCGACGAGATGGCAGCCATGCTGGACAGGTCATCGCTGAAGATCGGGCCGTTGAAGCCGGGGCCGCCGTAGCCGCCGCTGCGCAGCAGGCCCACCGCGGCCGCGCTCAGGCTGGCCGGGGTGTCGCCGGTCAGACCGGGCACCTCGAGGTGGCCCATCATGACCGCGACCGGCGCCTGGGACGTCAGCGTCTGATAGGGCACCAGGTCGCTGGTCATCAGTTGGTCCAGCGGAGGCGTGCTGACCGCGCCGGCGGTGTGCGAGTCGCCCGAGCCGTGGCCGTGCCCGGGGAAGTGCTTGAGCACCGGCAGCACTCCGGCATCGCGCAGACCGCGGGCGAAGGCACCGGCGTAGGCGGTCACGGTGGCCGGGTCGTTGGAGAACGACCGGTCACCGATCACCGTGTTGGCGCCCTGGTCGGAAACGTCCACGACGGGGGCGAAGTCGACCGTGATGCCCAGACCGCGCATCTGCCGGCCCCGGGAGAGCGCGATTTGGTAGACCTCGTCGGGCGTCTTGGTCTGCGCCAGCGTGCGCGCCGGCGGGATGGCCCCGATCAGGGAAGACAACCGCGAGACCCGGCCGCCCTCCTCGTCGACGCTCACCGCGAGCGGCAGCGGCCCCAGGTTGGAGATCTCCGCGATGGTGCCGTCGCTCAGCATCGTCAGATCGGTCCAGCTGCCGACCATGATGCCGCCGACGTGGTGGTTACCCACCACGGCACGGGCGTCGGCGCCGTTGCGGATGCCGACCATCAGCAGCTGGGCCAGCTTGTCGCGGGTGGACATCGCCGCCAGCATCGCCGAGCCGTCGCCGCAGGCGGGCGGGGCCGGGGCGGCGGGGACTTCGATCGGTCCGGACATCGGCGTGACGCCGGCCGACTCGGCCGCGCCGACCTGCGTCGACGGTGCCGAGGCCGAACGTTGGGCGGGCGAGGAACACCCCGCCAGAACGACGGGCACGGCCGCCAGGGCCGCCAGGGCACGAAGAGAGTGGGCGCGGTTGACCATCCGCACATGCTGTCATGGCCCGCCCCGCAGCCCCAACCGAGGTGCTAGGTTGACCAGCGGGGTTGATCCCCGGCGATGTCGTCCCGACGCCGAGAAGTCCCACAGTTGAGGAGTGCCGACCATGACCCGATTCGTGGTGCCCGCCGCCGCCAGCATCGTGGTCGGCCTGCTGCTCGGCGCCGCGTCCGTGTTCGGCGCCACCCTGATGATCCAGCAGGACACCAAGCCGCCACTGCAGCCCGGCGACCCGGCATCCTCGGTTCTCAACCGCGTCGAGTACGGCAACCGCGGCTAGCCGAGAAGCCTGAGCACGCTCACCGCTCCGCCGCCGACTGTCCCAGACGGTTCCTCCACCGAACCCACGGCCGCCGGCCGGACACCGCTGTCCCGCCGTTGGCTCGCCGCCGTGTTCGCCGCCGCACTGGTGCTGTGCTTCGTCCAGGCGCCGGGATTGATCGCCCCGGACACCAAACTCGACCTGACCGCCAACCCGCTGCGATTCCTGGCCCGGGCCGCCAACCTGTGGAACAGCGACCTGCCCTTCGGGCAGGCGCAGAACCAGGCCTACGGCTATCTGTTCCCGCACGGCACGTTCTTCCTGCTCGGCCATACCGCGGGACTGCCCGGGTGGGTGATTCAGCGGTTGTGGTGGGCGCTGCTGCTGACGGCCGGCTTCTGGGGCCTGCTGAGGGTGGCCGAGACGCTGGGCATCGGCACCCGGTCGTCACGATTGGTCGGCGCGGCCGCGTTCGCGCTGTCGCCCCGGGTCCTGACGACGCTGGGCTCGATCTCGTCGGAGACGCTGCCGATGATGCTGGCACCGTGGGTGCTGCTGCCGGTGATCCTTGCGCTGCGGGCAGACAGCAACCGGCCATTGCGTGTTCTGGCCGCCCGGGCCGGGGTCGCGCTGGCCCTGATGGGGGCGGTCAACGCGGTGGCCAGCCTGGCCGCGTGCCTGCCGGCGGTGATCTGGTGGGCGTGCCACCGGCCGAATCGGCTGTGGTGGCGGTTCGGCGCCTGGTGGGCATTCGCCTCGGCGCTCGCCGTGGCCTGGTGGGCGGTGGCGCTGGTGCTGCTCGGCCGGATCAGCCCGCCGTTCCTGGACTTCATCGAATCCTCCGGGGTCACCACCCAGTGGACGTCGCTGACGGAACTGCTGCGCGGCACCTCGGCGTGGACGCCGTTCGTCGCGCCCACCGCTACCGCGGCGTCCTCCCTGGTGACCCAGCCGGTCATGGTGCTGGCCACCACGCTGGTCGCGGCCGGCGGCCTGGCCGGGCTGGCGTTGCGGTCGATGCCGGCCCGCGGGCGGCTGGTGACCATGCTGCTGATCGGCGTCACACTGCTGGCCGCCGGTTATTCCGGCGGGCTGGGCTCCCCGGTGGCCCATGCCGTGCAGCAGTTCCTCGACGCCGGCGGCGCTCCGCTGCGCAACGTGCACAAGCTCGAGCCGGTCATCCGTATCCCGATCGCCCTGGGTGTGGTGCACCTGTTGGGCCGGATTCCGCTGCCGGGCAGCGCCTCCCGGCCGGTGTGGATCCGTTCGTTCGCCCACCCGGAGGACGACCGCCGGGTGGCGGTGGGCATCGTCGTGCTCACGGCACTGACGGTGGCCACATCACTGGCCTGGACGGGCCGGCTGACACCACCCGGGTCATTCCGGGCGATCCCCGACTACTGGCACCAGGCGGCCGACTGGCTCACCGAGCACAACGGCGGCCCGTCGGGCCCACGCGGACGGGTGCTGGTGGTTCCCGGCGCGCCCTTCGCCACTCAGACGTGGGGCAACAGCCACGACGAACCACTGCAGGTTCTTGGTGAATCTCCCTGGGGGGTCAGGGATTCCATTCCCCTGACTCCGCCGCAGACGATCCGGGCGCTGGATTCGGTGCAGCGCCTCTTCGCCGCCGGGCGGCCGTCGGCCGGCCTGGCCGACACCCTGGCCCGGCAGGGCATCTCCTACCTGGTGCTGCGCAACGACCTGGATCCGGAGACCTCCCGGTCGGCACGGCCACTGCTGGTGCACCGCGCGATCGACGGGTCCCCCGGCCTGCAGAGGGTCGCCGAGTTCGGCGAGAAGGTGGGCCCGGGGACCGTGGAGGGTTTCATCAGTGACAGCGGTCTGCGGCCGCTGTTCCCGGCGGTGGAGATCTACCGGGTGGCCCCGCCGGGAACCAGCGCGGCCGCGGCGCCCGGGGCGCCCTATCTGACGGGCGCCAACGAGATGACGCGCGTCGCCGGCGGACCGGAGTCGCTGTTGCGTATCGACGAACGCCGGCGTCTGGGCGGCGAGCCGCCACTGGGGCCGATGTTGCTGGTCGCCGACGCCCGCCGTGCGGGACTGTCGATTCCGCCGGGCCACGGCATCATCGTCACCGACACCCCGGCGGACCGGGAAACCGACTACGGACGGGTCGACGACCATTCCTCGGCGATCCGATCAGCCGGTGACCGGCGCACCACCTACAACCGGGTTCCGGACTATCCGGTGCCCGGGGCGGCGATGGCGGAGGGCCGCTGGTCCGGCGGACGGATCACCGCGTCGAGTTCGTCCTCGGACGCCCCCACCCTGCCGTACGTCTCGCCGGCCAGCGGCCCCACCGCTGCGGTGGACAAGGACCCCGCCACCGCATGGGTGTCCAATTCCCTGCAACCGGCGATCGGTCAGTGGCTGCAGATCGACTTCGACCGCCCGGTGACCAATGCCGCGCTGACGCTGATCCCGAGCGCCACCGCCGTCGGCGCGCAGGTGCGCCGCATTCAGGTGTCCACCGGCGACGGCACCACCACCGTGAGCTTCGATCAGTCCGGCAAGCCGCTGACCGTCGCCCTGCCCTACGGCGAGACCTCCTGGGTGCGCATTACCGCAGTCGGCACCGACGACGGGTCCTCGGGTGTGCAGTTCGGCATCACCGATCTGTCGGTAACCCAGTACGACGCTTCGGGATTCGCCCACCCGGTCGAGTTGCGGCACACCGTCGTCGTCCCGCCGCCACCGGCCGGGGTACCGGTCGCCGCCTGGGACCTGGGCTCCGAACTGCTCGGGCGCGACGGCTGCGCGGACTCCCCCGACGGCGTGCACTGTGCGGCGTCGATGTCGGTCGCCGCCGAGGAACCGGTGACGTTGAGCCGCACCCTGACCGTGCCGACGGCCATGGACGTCACTCCGACGGTGTGGGTACGGGCCCGGCAGGGTCCGCGACTGGCCGACCTGATCGCCCAGCCCGGCGCCGCACGGTCGCAGGGCAACGCCGACCTGATCGACGTCGGAGGATCGGCGTACGCCGCCACCGACGGCGACCCGCGGACGTCGTGGACGGCACCGCAGGGCGTGGCCCAGCATCAGGCCGCCCCGACCCTCACCGTGCGACTGCCCCGCCCCGCCGACGTGGCCGCGGTGCGGCTGACCACCAGCGCCTCGCCGTTGCCGACGCACCCGACTCTGGTCGCCGTCGACCTGGGTGACGGCCCGCAGGTGCGCGCCCTCAGCGCCGAGGACACCGGACCGCAGACGGTGGCACTGCACCCCCGGGTCACCGACACCATCCGGATCAGCCTGCTGGCGTGGGAGGACGTCATCGACCGCACCGCGTTGGGCTTCGACCAACTCAAGCCGCCGGGACTGGCCGAGGTCACCGCTCTCGACACGGCCGGGGCGCCGATCGCGGCGGCCGACGCGGCCGTCAACCGGGCACGGCGGGTCGACCTGCCGTGCGGGCAGGGACCGGTGATCGGCATCGCGGGCCGGTTCCTGCAGACCTCGGTCTCGACAACCGTCGACGATCTGCTGGCCGGCCGCCCGATCGCGGCACGCACCTGTGACCCGGCCCCGATCGCACTGCCGGCCGGCGAGCAGGAGTTGCTGATCAGTCCCGGCGAGGCGTTCATCGCCGACGGTGCGCAACTGACCGGTCCGCTGGCGCGGGAACTGACCACGGCGGCGACCGCAGCCGCGGAGGTGACGGCCTGGGGGCCCGACCGGCGGGAGCTCACCGTGCCGCGGGCACCGGCCGCCCGCGTCCTGGTGGTGCCCGAGAGCGTCAACCCGGGCTGGGTCGCCCATACGGCCGACGGAGCGGAATTGACCCCGGTGGTCGTCAACGGCTGGCAGCAGGGCTGGGTGCTGCCGGCCGGCCAGCAGGGCACCGTCACGCTGAGCTTTCCGTCCAACGCCACGTACCGCACCGGCCTGGCAGCCGGCCTGTGCCTGCTGCCACTGCTGCTGGCGATGGCCCTGGTGCCGGCACGACGACCGGTCCGCTCCTACGCCCCGGCGCAACCGTGGTCACCGGGTCTGCTCGGAGTGGCCGGCCTGCTGGGCGTCGGCGCGGTGATCGCCGGGGCCGCCGGGGCGGCGGTGTTCGGCGTCGCACTGCTCCTCGGTGCCCAGATGCGCCGCCGGCAACCGCAATTCGACCGGCTGACGCTGCTCAGCGTGCCGGCCGGGCTGATCCTGGCCGGGGCGTTGCTCTCCCGGTATCCGTGGCGATCTACCGACGGCTACATCGGGCACTCGCCCTGGGTGCAACTGCCGGCGTTGATCGCGCTGGCAGCCCTGGCGGCGTCGCTGCTGCCGCTACCGTCGCCGCACCGTGCACCCGAGCCCGAACCGATGGACCCCGCCGCTCTACCGTCGTAGGGTCGAGGCCATGACTGCCGACGTGCACACCGACGTAAACACCGTCCGGGGCCCGATCCCCACCGGCGACCTGGGTGTCACCCTGATGCACGAACACGTCTTCGTGCTCTCCCCCGAGATCATCGCCAACTACCCCGAGGGGTGGGGCGACGAGCAGGCCCGGGAGCAGGCCGCTGTCGATAAACTCAACGCGCTCAAGGCAATCGGCGTCGACACCATCGTCGACCCCACCGTGATCGGCCTGGGCCGCTACATCCCGCGCATCCAGCGGGTGGCCGAGCGCACCGACCTGCAGATCGTGGTGGCCACCGGCGTCTACACCTACAACGACGTCCCGCTGTACTTCCACTTCAGCGGACCCGGCACGGCCCTGAACGGCCCCGAACCGATGGTGGACATGTTCGTCCGCGACATCACCGAGGGTATCGCCGGCACCGGGGTCAAAGCGGCGATCCTCAAGTGCGCCACCGACGAACCGGGCATCACCCCCGGCGTGGACCGGGTGCTGCGGGCGGTGGCGGCGGCCCACCGCGCCACCGGCGTGCCGATCACCACCCACACCCACGCCCACACCCGGCGCGGACTTGAGCAGCAACGCGTCTTCGCCGAGGAGGGGGTGGACCTGACCCGCGTCATCATCGGGCACAGCGGGGACACCACCGATCTGGACTACCTGGAGGAACTCGTCGCCGCGGGCTCCTACCTGGGTATGGACCGGTTCGGTCTGGACAACATCCTGTCCTTCGAGGACCGGGTCGACACCGTGGCACGGATGTGCGAACGCGGCCATGCCGACAAGATGGTGCTGGCGCACGACGCGTCGTGCTACATCGACTGGCTGCCGGAGGCGGCCCTGCCGTTCGTACTGCCGAACTGGCATTACCTGCACATCCACAACGACGTGCTGCCCGCCCTGCGTCAGCGCGGCGTCACCGAGGAGCAGATCAGCACCATGCTGGTCGACAATCCCCGAACGATCTTCAGCCGGCATGGCGGCTACTAATGGCGGAGCAAACCGAGGCCAAGAGGGTGCGGAAGGTAAGCAGATCCCGCCCATCGGAACCCAGATCAGCCGACTGGCCGCCGAGGAGCCGGACCGGCCCGCCGTCACCCACCACGGCATTACTCTGACCCGCGGCGAACTGGAGTCCAAGACCAACCGGCTGGCCCGGGCCTACGCCGATCTCGGTGTGCGCCGAGGCGACTACGTCACGATCGCACTGCCGAACTCGATCGAGTGGGTGCAGGCCGTCGTCGCCACCTGGAAGCTGGGGGCCGTCCCGCAGCCGCTGTCCTCCCGGCTGCCGGATGCGGAATACGGCCATCTGCTGGATCTGCGGGAGCGGGCGCTGCTGGTGGGCCGGCCGGACCCGCGCGGCATCGTCCCGTCAGTGCCCGGTGACTATGAGCCGGGGCCGGACATCTCGGATACCCCTCTGCCGGAAGTGGTTTCACCGTCACTGAAGTCGATGGCCTCCGGCGGCAGCACCGGGCGCCCGAAGCTGATCGAGGCGGGCGGCGACAGCAGTTTCAACGGCACCGCGGTGGCGGCGATGATGGGCAACCTGGCGACCGACACCCAACTGGTGTCAGTCCCGTTGAGCCACAACACCGGATTCACCTCGGCCACCACGGCGCTGGCGACCGGCCAGCACCTGGTGCTGATGAGCCGGTTCGATCCGGCCGAGTTCCTGCGGTTGATCACCGAATACCGGGTGAACTACCTGGCGACGGTGCCGACCATCATGCAGCGACTGCTGCCGGTCTACCGCTCCGATCCGGAGGCCTACGACCTGTCCTCGCTGACTCGCTGGTGGCATCTGGCCGCGCCCTGCCCGCCCAGCGTCAAGCAGGCCTGGATCGACATCCTCGGCCCGGACGTGGTGTGGGAACTGTACGGGGGCACCGAACTTCAGGCGCTGACCTTCATCAGCGGCGCCGAATGGCTGACTCATCGCGGATCGGTCGGGCGGGTGGTGTCCGGAGAGATGAAGGTCTTCGACGACGACGGCAACGAATGCCCGCCCGGGGTGGTCGGGGAGATCTACATGCGGCCCCGTCCGGGTAGTCGGCCCACCTACCGTTACATCGGCAGCACCGCCAAACAGCGCGACGGCTGGGACTCCCTCGGCGATCTGGGCTGGTTCGACGAGGAGGGCTACCTCTATCTGGCCGACCGCCGGGTCGACATGTTCACCGTCGGCGGCCGCAACGTGTACCCCGCCGAGATCGAGAACGCGCTCGCCGAACATCCGTCGGTGCTGTCCTGTCTGGTGGTCGGGGTGCCGCATGAGGACCTCGGCCAGGTGCCGCACGCACTGGTGCATGCCGCCGCGGCGGCCGACGATCTCGACGAGGCGGCCGTCAAAGCCTTTGTCGCCCAGCGCCTGGCGGAGTACAAGGTGCCGCGCAGCGTGGAGTTCGCCGACACCCCGTTACGCGACGACGCCGGCAAGGCCCGGCGCACCGCGGTGCGCGATGAGGTGATCGCCCGCCGGGCCCGTGGGTGAGGCCCGGCTCAGGGTGCGACCGAGCCCGATGACGCTCCACCTCAGTGCGCGATCACCGGTTCGGGCGCGTCGGTGACCGAACTGTCGAGCGGTGGAACGGGCACCGGATGCTCGCCGGGTCCGCGTCGTTGAGCCCGTCGGTACTCCCATCGGCGCAGGGCATTCCGGCACGGCGACTCGATCAACGCGTAGCTGACCGCCGCCATCGCATAACCCAGCACCGTGGTCAGCACGAAGACCACGATCAGATCGCCGTTGAACATGAAGGTGCCCACCATCGGGAACACCATCACCAGTGCGGCCAGATGCCAGACGAACAGTCCGTAGGACCACCGGCCCAGGGTCACCATCACCGGGCTGCCGAGAATGCGGTGCGGCGCATCCGGGCGGTCCAGCACCAGTGGCGCCAGCAGGGCCCAGGCGACGATGGCACCCATCGAGGTGCGTACCACGAACTGGGCCAGCGTGGCGGGCACCAGATCCTTCGGACCCGCCAACGGCGACGCGGAGATCAGATAGGCCACCACCGCGATGCCGGTGATCGCCAGACGGTTGCGGGCGATGGCGTGCACCCGGCCCAGGGGGCTGACCGTCCACTCGGCCAGCAGCATGCCGGCGGCGAACCAGGACGCATACGCCGGCGGCCAGTTCAGGAAGTTCACGCCCTCGGCGGTGTGGATCGGCAACAGCCCCCACCCGAGGCTGGCGACCGCCACGGCGGCGATCACCGGCACCCGGGCCCGGATCGGTAGCCGGTAGGCGAGAAAGGCCAGGATCGGCAGCGCCAGATAGAAGGTCACCTCCACCGACAGACTCCACATCTGAGTCAGGCCGGCGGTGAGGGTGAGCGGCACGTACACCTGCGTGAGCGTGAGGTTGGCCCACCAGACGGTGCTGCTGGCGTGGTTGGCTTCCGGCAGCAGGGTCAGGATGATGACGACCGCCACCAGGTAGCCCGGCATGATCCGGACCAGCCGTGAGCGCAGGTAGTGCCCGGTCGGCGGCCGGTGGCGCAGGCCGCGGGCGGCGGCGGCGTGGCCGCGCCAGAGCAGGAACCCCGACAGTGCGAAGAAGACCGCGACGGCCAGATCGAAGCGGTGCAGCAACCGTCCGATCACCCCGCCGGACGTTCCGGTCTGGAAGGCGACGTGGGTGAGCACCACCCCCATGGCCGCGCAGGCCCGCATGCCCTCGACGGCCGGCAGGAAGCCGCGTGTTCCGCCGACCTGCTGTTCCATAGCCATCAAGTGTGCCCGGACGTGCAAGTCCGGTGCTCGCGGGCACAGCAGAATCCAAGCGCTGGCCGGTTCAGCAGGGTGTCGGCTGTTAGGGTCAGACCGACTAGCCGGACAGCGAGAAGGAGACCTGGGCAGCGTGAACCGCGCAAGCATGTTGCGTCTCGCGGCGTTGGGCATCATCGGGCTGGGATCGGCCCTGCTGATCGCGAGTCTGCTGCTGTCGACCTACACGGCGGGCAAGATCCGGAAAATCCCGCTGAACATCGACCAGACTCTGGTCAGCACCGGAACGGGAACCGCGCTGGACCCGGCGTCCCTGTCGGCCGGAGAGGGCGGAAAGTTCGTCATCGACAAGAACGTCCCCCTGGTGTCCCAGCAGGCGATGACCGTCGAAGCCCCGGCCAACGCCGAGGTCGTCACCCTGCAGGTCGGCACCAGCGTCCGCCGCAGCGACCGGCAGAAGGACAACGGCCTGCTGCTGGCCATGGTGGACACCGTCACGCTCAACCGCTCGACGGCCGAGGCGGTGTCCGATGACGACCGCCCCGGCGGCTCCGTGCAGAAGCCCCGCACGATCGAGGACGACAAGCCGCCGACGAACATCGCGCTGCCGCACGAGGGACTGTCCTACCGCTTCCCGTTCGACACCGAGAAGAAGTCGTACGCCTTTTTCGACCCGATCGCCCAGAAGGCCTTCGACGCCAACTACGACGGCGAGGACGACGTCAACGGGCTGGGGACCTACCGCTTCACCCAGAACGTCGGCTACGACGCCGACGGGAAGCTGGCCGAGCCGATCAAGTACGCCTCGCTGTACGACAAGAACGAGGACGGCGAGGTCACCGCGCGGGCCGAGTTGTGGGGAATCGAAGGCGACGACCCGTACGAGCCGATCACGATGAGCCGCTACTACGCCGCCCAGCGCACCTTCTGGGTCGACCCGGTGACCGGCACCATCGTCAAGTCGACCGAACACCTCAACCAGTACTACGCCCGCGACCCGCTCAAGCCCGAGGCCGCGGTGGTGGACTACAAGGTGACCTCGACCGAGGAGACCGTCGAGTCACAGGTGGCCGCGGCCCGTGCCGAACGTGACCGGCTGGCCCTGTGGTCGCGGATCCTGCCGATCGGCCTGGGCTCGGGGGGAGTGGTGATTCTCGTCGGCGGTGCGCTGCTCGGGTTGTTCAGCGCCCGGATCGAGTCGACGCTGCCCGAGGAGAACGAGGACGACATCGACATCGGTCTGTTCGGCAAGGACGAGACAGGACCGATGCCGGCCGCGCAGGCGCCCACCGAGAAAATCCCCACCCGCCGACCGGAGTCCCCGCCGCCGCAGCGGTGACACCGGTGACCGTTTCCGGCGCCCGCTGGGCCGTGCCGGGCTATGCGCTCGCCCTGACGGGTGCGGTGACCGCGCCACTGCTGGCGCCCGGCTATCTGTTGATCCGCGATGCGGTGTCGACACCGCGGTCCTATCTCTCCGACGGCGCCCTCGGCCTGGGCGGCACCGCCCCCCGCGCGGTTCCGCAGGACTTCGCCGTGGCGATGCTCTCGGCCGCCGTGGACGGCGGACTCGTCGTCAAGGCGCTGCTGATCGCCGCGCTGTGGGTGGCGGGTTGGGGGGCCGGCCGCCTGGCGGGCCTGCTGCTGCCCGAGGCCGGCGTCGCCGGGCAACTCGTTGCAGTCACGGTGGCGGTGTGGAATCCCTTTGTCGCCGAACGCCTTCTGCAGGGGCACTGGAGTCTGCTGCTGGGCTACGGCAGCCTGCCGTGGGTGACGGCCGCGGTGATCCGGCTCAGGACCGACGGGCGTCCGGCGCATTGGGCCGCGGTGGTGTTCTGGATCGCGGCGGCCGGCCTCACCCCGACCGGGTTGATCATGGCGGCGATCGTCGGCCTGGTGTGCGCAACGGCGAGGGGCGGGCCCGGTGGAGTCAGCCGGCTCCGCTGTGGCACCGCGGTGACCGGGATCGCGGCCCTGGCCGCCCTGCCCTGGCTGACCGCTTCGGTGGCCGGCAGTGCGTTGAGCGCCCCGCAAGCCGCCGGACTGGCGCCGTTCGCCGCCCGCGCGGAACCGGGTCTGGGGACCCTCGGCAGTCTGGCCGGCCTCGGCGGCATCTGGAACGCCGAAGCCGTTCCCGGCTCCCGCGCAACGGGTTTCGCGGTGGTCGGCACCGCGGTGCTGCTGGCCGTGGTGGCCTGCGGGGTTCCGGTGCTGGTACGCCGCCGGGTCACCGAACCGCTGGTGATGCTGGCTGCCGCCGCCGTGCTGCTGCCCGCGGCGCTGGCCACCGGCCCGGGCATGGCACTGCTTCGTGCCGGCGTCGACGTCGCACCCGGCCTGGCCGTGGTCCGCGACACACAGAAGTGGGTGGCCCTGGCGATGCCCGGTTATGCGCTGGCGGGCGCGGCTGCCGTCCTGGTGCTGGGGCGCCGGATGCGACCGGCCCTGGCGGCGACGGCCTGTTGTGCCGCATTGCTGGCGGCGCTGCCCGACCTGGCCTGGGGGGTGGGCGGACACCTTCGTCCGGTTCACTATCCGCCCGGCTGGACGGCGATGGCGCGCGAGGTGAACGCCGACCCGCAGACCGTGGCGACGCTGCCGGTCGGGACGATGCGCCGGTTCGGCTGGTCCGGTCCGGCGCCGGTGCTCGATCCGCTGCCGCGCTGGGTTCGCGCCGACGTGTTGACCACCGGGGATCTTGTGATCGGCGGGAAGACGGTGGCCGGTGAGGGCGGCCGGGCCCGTGCGGTGCAGCGGTTGCTGGAGTCCGGGACCGATCCCGCTGAGCTGGCCGGGGCGGGGGTCGGTTGGCTGGTGGTGCAGCGGGGCACCACCGGATCGATGGGCGACGCCGAGCGGACACTGCAGCAACTCTCGCCCACATATGCCGATGACGACATCGCGGTCTACTGGATCGGCGGCGCGAGTCCCACTGCGGCACAGGGGAAGCGGATCGCCGTCATTGTCGCGCATCTCATCTGGGCCGCGATGCTGCTCGGCGGAGCGGCGGCACTGGCCGTCACCGGAATCCGCCAGGCGACGCGCCTCCGTTGATCGACGGCGTCGGTCGGCGAATCCGGGGAGTCCGTCCGACCTCGGCCATCTCGCAGGTGGGACCATTGCGGGATGGCCGCCGGGATTCTCGCCGACGCGGTACTGGTGGTGCACGCACTGTTCCTGGTGTGGGTGGTACTGGGTGCGATCGCGGTGTGGCGCTGGCCCTGGCTGGCGGTGCTGCACCTGCCGGCGGTGGCCTGGGGTATATGGATCGAGACCTCCGGCGGGGTGTGCCCGCTCACGCCGTTGGAGAATTCGCTGCGCCACGCCGCCGGTGAAGAGGGGTACAGCGGCGGCTTCATCGAGCACTACATCGGCGGGATCATCTATCCGGCGGGGCTGACCAGGGCGGCGCAGTTGCTGGCGGCGGGCGTTTTTGCACTGGTCAACGCCGTGCCCTACGGGCTGATGATCGCTCGGGCAGTCCGCTCCCGTCAGGCCGGGACCGACCGGTGAACCAACCCGTCCTGCTGCTGCTTCTGGGCAGCATCCTGGCTGGGGCCGGCGGTGAGTTCTTCGTCCGCGGACTGGTGAACCTTTCGGTCTGGTGGAGGGTGGCACCTGGCATCGTCGCCGCAACCGTCGCCGCCTTCGCCACGTCGGCCCCGGAGATGTCGGTGGCGGTCAACTCCGCCGTCGTCGGCCGCCCGGAGATCGCCCTCGGCGATGTCCTGGGCAGCAACGTGGTCAACATCGGACTGATCCTGGGGATCGCGCTGGTGTTCGCGGCGATCACGGTGGACGGCGGCACCGTGGTGCGCGAATACCCGGCGGCCGTAGCGGCCCCGGTGCTCGTCGGCCTGTTGGCCCTCGACGGCAGGCTCGGACCGATCGACGGGTTGGTACTGCTGGTCGTCTTCGCGGTATGGATGGCCCAGAGTGCGATCGCGGCGCGGCGGATCAGAGCCGCCACCCCGCACGCTCTGTTGGAACGCTCCCGCGTCTCGGTGATAGTCAACCTCGCGGTGGGTCTGGTATTGCTCATCGCGGCAGGGCGGGTCATCCTCGCCGCAGCACTCGGTTTCAGCGCGGCCCTCGGCTGGGATGGATTCGTCGTCGGCGCGGCGCTTGTCGCCCTGGGCACCTCTGCCCCCGAACTGGCCACCGTGGTCATCGCCAAGGTGCGTGGTCACGACGAGGTGGCAGTCGGCACGCTCCTGGGCAGCAACATCTTCAACACCCTGCTGATCGTCGGTACGGCGGCGATCATTCACCCGATCAGGATCGACAGCTTCGAGACCGACGTCGGTTTGGTGGCCAGCGCCACCCTCGTGCTACTCATCATCCCGGTCGCGGGCCGGTTGGCGAGGTGGCGGAGTCTGCCTTTGCTGGGCTCCTACCTGGTGGTTCTGGCTCTGCTGGCGTCCTGAGGGACGTGCAGTTCGGGGAGCTCGGCGCGTGATGAGGCCGCTCGTCAGAGTTGCACCACGCCGCTCACCCGGCCACCGGCGTGAACCGATTCCAGGACGGTGCGCATCGCCGCGGCGCTCTGCGGCCAGGAGAACTCCCGACTGCGGGCCGCGGCCTTGGCGCCGAGTTCGTCACGCAGCACCCGGTCGGCGAGCAACTGCTCGAGACGGTCGACCAGATCGGCATGACTGTCGACGAGCAGACCGGTGACCCCGTCGACGATCGAGTCGGTCAGGCCACCGGAGGACCGGTAGCCGATGGTGGGCACGCCGTGCTGAGCCGCCTCGACGACGGCCAGACCCCAGCCCTCCTTGCGAGAGGGCAGCACGTGGACCCAACAGCGTTGCACCACAGCATGTTTGGTGTCGTCGGCGACATGGCCGTGGAAGGTGACGGCCTCGGCGATGCCGAGCCGTTGGGCGTGCTGCAATAGCACGTCCTGCCACCATCCGCCGCCGACCACGTCGAGGTGCAGGTCGGGTATCCGCGGCCGCAGCGCCGCCACGGCGTCCAGCGCGTCCTCGATCTGCTTGTGCGGGACGAGCCGGGACAGCACCACCACCCGCGGGGTGGCCGAGCGTTCGCCGGTCAGCGTCTGCGGCGGTGCCTCGTCGAGACCGTTGCGTACGACGGCGACCCGGCCCACGTCGACGCCGAGATCGGCGAGGTCGCGGACCGACGGCAGCGACACGGTGACGTACTGGTTTCGGCGGTGCAGGCGCGGCGAGAGCCGGGACTCCACGAACCACCCCACCCGGCTCAGCACGCGGCCGGCTACCGGCCACTGGGCGCGATGACAGTGGTGCACCAGGACGATCACCCGCCGGCCGAAGGCCAGTCGGGCCAGGAACGGCAGGCCGTTCTGGCTGTCGATCACCACATCGGGGCGGGAGTGCCGCAACGGGCCCAACCCCAGGCGCGCGGCGACCATCGCCAGTCCGGCGCGGAGGTAGACGGTATAGGGACCGCCGCCGCGGCTGATGTGGATACCGTCGACCCGCTCGCGGGCAGCGGCGCCCGGGTAGCGGGCGGTGCGCAGGGTGACGTCAACGCCGTGCTCGGCCAACTCGGCGCCGATGCGCTGCAGGTAGGTCTCGCTCCCGCCGCCCTGCGGATGACCGGTATCGCGCCAGCACAGCAGTAGCACTGAGCGCACCGGACCACGGACGGGGGCAGACATCGAGACAAGCCTAACCGTCGGAGGACGGGGCGACCGGCACCGTTAGGGTGAGGCCGATGGCACGGAGCGCACCGACCGGGCAGGGCGCCGCCCTCACCGACCTGTTCGCCTCCCGCGCGACGCTCGGCCGGTCGGCGCGACTGCTCGGTCAATTCCGCTTCGAGCAGTCCGACCCGGCCCGCTTCTACGGCGCCCTGGCCGCCGACACCGCAACGATGGTCGACGATCTCTGGCGGGGAGGCCATCCGGACGGCGGCGACCGCACCGTCCTCGACGTCGGCGGTGGGCCGGGATATTTCGCGACCGCATTCACCGACGCGGGCTGGAACTACGTCGGCGTGGAACCCGACCCCCGGGAGATGCACGCCGCCGGGCAGGTCGGACGCGGCGGCCCCGGCACCTTCGTCCGGGCCTCGGGGCTGGCCCTGCCGTTCGCCGACGACAGCGTCGAGGTCTGCCTGTCGTCCAACGTCGCCGAGCACGTCGCGCAGCCGTGGCGACTCGGCGCGGAGATGCTGCGGGTCACCAGGCCGGGCGGGCTTGCGATCCTGTCCTACACCGTGTGGCTGGGGCCGTTCGGCGGTCACGAGACCGGGTGGTGGCACTACCTCGGCGGTGCCCGGGCGGCCCGCCGCTACACCCGCCGGCACGGCCACCCGCCGAAGAATCACTACGGGTCGTCGTTGTTCGCGGTGTCGGCGGCCGAAGGGCTGCGGTGGGCGCAGTCCACCGGCGCACTCGTCGCCGCATTCCCCCGCTACCACCCGCGATGGGGTTGGTGGATGACGTCGGTGCCGGGTGTCCGGGAGTTTCTGGTCAGCAATCTGGTGCTGGTGCTCTCACCCTCGTGAGTGCGTGAGTGACACAGGTTCTCGTCCGCACGATTCGTCGGTAATGTGATCCATATGACACAGGCGGCGTACAAGACCGAATACGACAAGCTCTTCATCGGCGGCAAGTGGGTTGAGCCGTCGACGTCCAGGATGATCGAGGTGTACTCGCCGGCCACCGGCGAATATGTCGGCAAGGTGCCCTGGGCGGCAGCCGCCGACGTCGACGCCGCCTGCGCGGCCGCGCGCGAGGCATTCGACTCCGGCCCGTGGCCGCGGATGACGCCGCAGGAGCGCCAGGCGGTCATCGCCAATGCCGTGAAGCTCATCGAGGACCGGGCCGACGAGTTCAAGTTCCTGCTCAAGGCGGAGACCGGCCAGCCGCAGATGATCATCGACATGATGCAGTACGGCGCGGCGCTGTCGGGCCTGCAGTACTACTCGACGGCCGCCGACAAGTTCGCCTGGTCCGACATCCGCGACGGCATCTACGGGCAGACCCTGGTGCTGCGCGAGCCGGTCGGGGTGGTGGGTGCGGTGGTGGCCTGGAACGTCCCGCTGTTCCTGGCCTGCAACAAGCTCGGGCCGGCCCTGATCTCGGGATGCACGATGGTGCTCAAACCCGCGGCTGAGACGCCGTTGACCGTCAACGTGTTAGCGGAGGTGTTCGCCGAGGCCGGTTTGCCCGAGGGCGTGCTCTCGGTGGTGCCGGGCGGCCCGGAGACCGGTCAGGCCCTGACCGCCAATCCGTTCGTCGACAAGTTCACCTTCACCGGCAGCACGTCGGTGGGCCGCGAGGTCGGCGTGCTGGCGGCCGAGAAGCTCAAGCCGTGCACGCTGGAACTCGGCGGCAAATCCGCGGCGATCATCCTCGAGGACGCCGACCTCGACGCCACCCTGCCGATGCTGCTGTTCTCGGGGCTGATGAACAGCGGGCAGGCCTGCGTGGCGCAGACCCGCATCCTGGCACCGCGGTCGCGCTACGACGAGATCGTGGAGAAGGTCGGCGCCGCGGTCGCGGCCATGCCCGTCGGCCTGCCGGATTCACCCGGAGCGGTCATCGGCCCGCTGATCAGCGCCAAGCAGCGCGAACGAGTCGAGGGCTACATCAAGAAAGGCCAGGACGAGGGCGCCCGCCTGGTGACCGGCGGCGGACGGCCCGACGGCCTGGACACCGGCTGGTTCGTGCAACCGACGGTGTTCGCCGACGTCGATAACTCCATGACGATCGCTCAGGAGGAGATCTTCGGTCCGGTGTTGTCGATCCTGCCCTACGAGGACGAGGACGACGCGGTCCGCATCGCCAACGACTCGCAGTACGGCCTGGCCGGCAGCGTCTGGACGACCAACTACGACAAGGCCATTGAGATCGCCTCGAAGATCCGCACCGGCACGTACGCGGTGAACATGTACGCCTTCGACCCGGGCGCCCCGTTCGGCGGCTACAAGAACTCCGGGATCGGACGGGAGAACGGGCCCGAGGGCATCGAGGAGTACGTCGAACTCAAGAGCGTGCTGCTGCCGTTCGGCTATACGCCGAAACTGTAGCGCTAGTACACGACCCGGACGATCATCTCCGCCACCGCGGCGGGCTTGTCGACGCCGTCGATCTCGATGGTGTGCTTCACGGTCAGGTCGACCGCGTCGCCCTTGGCGGTGGCATCGGCAAGTTCGGAGCGCACGCGGATGCGGCTGTCCACGGGCACGGCGTTGAGGAACCGCACCTTGTTCAGCCCGTAGTTGATGGCCAGCTTGGCGTTCTCCACCCGGAAGTTGTCCTTGCTCAGGGCGGGGACGAGGGACAGGGTCAGGAACCCGTGGGCGATCGGAGCCTTGTAGGGACTCTGCGAGGTGGCGCGGTCGACATCGACGTGGATCCACTGATGGTCGCCGGTGACGTCGGCGAAATCGTTGATGCGCTGCTGATCGATCGTCAGCCAGTCGCTGACGCCGAGTTCGGAGCCGACGAGCGCCTTCGCGTCGTCGATGGACGTGATGACCTGCATGAGTGGACCTCCCAGTCGGCGTGCCTTACGCGTCGGCCTGCTCGCGCCGACTATGCCGCAAATCATACAAACGCACCGTCGACGGGTTGTGACCCGATAGTCATCCGCCCGTCTTGCGACCGTTAGCTGCCATAACTATGGTTATGGCCATAGTCAGGCCCCGATATGCGAATTCACCAACCCTGGAGGTAGCGATGTGGGTCGTGGAACTGAACTTCCTCGGTTGCCGGATCCGGAGGTGGGTCGACAAGCGTCGGCACCTGTTCGCGCCGGATCCCCGGTCGTTCGCTCCCCGCGAGTTGCCCGTAGGCACCTCGCCCGTCGCCTGAGCATCCCGTGACCACCCGCGTCCGTGGGGCAACCCGCACCACCATGCTCGTCGCAGCCGCGGATCTCCTCCGCGAACGCGGTGCGGCAGGCGTCACCGTCGACGCGGTCCTCGCCCGCAGTGGCGCCCCGCGCGGGTCGGTGTACCACCACTTCCCCGGGGGCCGAAGCCAAATCCTGCGTGAGGCTTTGCAATTCGCCGGCGACGAGATCATCGAGACCTTGGAGCGCGACGCCGACGTCGGCGCCGTGGCTCTCCTGCGACACCTGGCCGGCCTGTGGCGCGCGGCGCTGATCGACAGCGACTTCACCGCGGGCAGCCCCGTGCTGGCGGCCGCGGTCGGGTCGGGGCCCGACGAAGAGCAACTCACCTCGGTGGCCGGCGACATCTTCCGGCGGTGGCGGGAATCCTCCCGGCAGGCCTTCATGCGCGAGGGCTTCGACCCCGAGGAGGCCACCGCGCTGGCCCACACGACCATCTCCGCACTGGAGGGTGCGGTCGTGCTGTGCCGGGCCACCCACAGCGCCCAGCCGATCGACGACGTGGCCCGGCAGATCGAGTTCCTGATCAAAGCGCGCGCTTTCGTGGCCCGCGAGACCGCAGGGGAAACACGATGACACTGTCGAAACCCGCGGCCGGCGGACTCGATCCGGAGACGCCGTTGAGCGTCCTGCGCCGGTTCGGCATCACCACACTCGAGCAGAACATGGACGACTTCGTCGTGGTCGCCCAGATGCCCAATGCCGGCCTACGCAACCCGTTCACCGGAGAGCCGTCGGTGGCCGCGCTGGCCGTGCTGGTCGACGACGTCGGCGGCCGGGTGAACTACTACCGCCGGGGGGTCGGGCAGTGGACGGTCTCCAGCGAGCTCAGCATCGAGATGAGCCCGGGTGCCGTCGAGAGCCTGATGCGCACACCGGAGGAGCCGGTCATCGCCAGCGCCCGGCCACTCGGCCCGGCGGGTGCGACCTGGCTGTCGGTGTGCACGCTGAGCCATTGCGGCCGGGTGATCGGCGGGGGAACCGTGCGCACCGTGCCGCTGACCGGCGGGCCCGAGGAGCCACTGCGGCGCGGCGACGACCCGTTGGTTCGGACGCCGCAGACGCCGCTGGCCGATCTTATGGCCGTCGAGGCGTTGCCGGCCGACGACGGTACCTACCGGCTGCGCCAGCATCCGGACCCGATGGTGAACAACCTGCTCGGCATCGTCCACGGCGGCGTGAGCAGCGCCGGTCTCGAACTCGTCGGTGCCGCGGCGTTCAACCACGAGCAGCAGACACCGTTGCGCACCGCATCGGTGCGGGTGAATTTTCTGCGGCCGTTCATCGCCGGTTCGCACGCGGGTGCAGAATCCGTCTATGAGGCAACGGCGCTGCGGATCGGCCGGACATCGGCCATCGCCGACGCCGCGGCGATCGGCCCGGACGGCCGGCCGGCGGTCATCGCCCGGATCACCGGATACCGGTGAGTGCGGTGGCTGACACCTCCCCCGCAACCGCCCCACCAGCCGGCTTCGCCGCCCTGTGCGCCAACGAGCCTGAGCTTGCGGCACTGCGAGGTTCGCTGCGCGAGTTCCTGGTGGCCGACCGTGCCGAATTCGGCTGGACACCGGCGGTCGACGCCTGGCTGTCATGCTGGGACGAGCAGTTCAGCGCGCGACTGGGGGCCGCCGGGTTCCTCGGCTTGACGATTCCGCGCCAGTACGGCGGGCGGGGACTGGGTCACCTGCACCGCTACGTGGTGACCGAGGAACTGCTGGCCGGCGGAGCACCGGTCGCCGCGCACTGGATCGCCGACCGCCAGGTCGGGCCGGGCCTGCTGTCCTACGGAACCGAGGAGCAGCGGGAGCGGATACTTCCGAGAATCGCTGCCGGACAGTATTTTTCGGCGATCGGGATGAGTGAGCCGCAGGCCGGTTCAGACCTGGCGGCCGCGGCGGCGCGGGCCACCCGCACCGACGGGGGGTGGGTGCTGTCCGGGACCAAGGTGTGGACCAGTGGTGCTCACCTGTCGCATCAGATCGTGGTGCTGGCACGCACCAGCCCGCTGGACCCGCAGCGCCGCCATGCCGGCTTCAGTCAGTTCATCGTGCCGACCGACTCCCCCGGGATCGGTATCAGCCCGATCGTGCTGATGTCCGGTGAGCACCACTTCAACGAGGTCACCTTCGACGAGGTGTTCATCGACGACACCAACCTTCTGGGTGAGGAAGGCGACGGCTGGCGACAGGTCACCGCCGAATTGTCCTTCGAACGAAGCGGGCCGGAACGGATCCTGACCACCGCGCCGATGCTGACCGCACTGGTGCGTGTGCTGGCCGAGCAGGGCGATCTCGACCGGCACGCCACCGCGGCGGTCGGCGGGCTGATGGCGCGGGTGATCTCCCTGCGCCAGTTGTCGGTATCGGTGGCACGTGATCTCGCCGACGGGCAGTCGCCGGTCAACGAGGCGGCACTGGTCAAGGATCTCGGCACCCGCTTCGAGCAGGAGTCCGTGGATCTGGCCGCCGACCTGCTGTCCTATGCGGACAGCGGCGCCGGCCGCGAGCACGTGGCGGCACTGGTGGAGGTGGCCCGGGTTCATGCGCCGCTGTTCACCCTGCGGGGCGGTACCAACGAAGTGCTGCGGGGGATGGTAGCTCGCGGAATGGGGTTGCGATGAGCGTACTGAGCGGTGGTGTATTCGGTCCTAGCACTGATGATCTCACCGAACTACGCCGGCTTGCCGACGATATCGGCGAGCGCTCGTTCACCAACCGCATCGGGCACCGCGGGCTGCCCGACCCGCTCGACACCGCCGCCTGGCGTCACCTCGAGGACTCCGGGCTCACCCGGCTGGACAGCACGGCGGATTCTGGTGCCGGACCCCGCGAGGTCGCGGTCATCCTGCGGTCACTGGCCCGCCATGGCGTCACCGTTCCGCTGGCCGAAACGGATGTCCTGGCGGGATGGCTGGCGGCCACGGCCGGACTCGACCTTCCCGCGGCCGGGCCGCTGACCGTCGCCGTCGGCGAGGCCACCCGCAGCGGCGGCCGGATCACCGCACGGGTGCCAGCGGTCCCCTACGCCGCGGATTCG
The DNA here is from genome assembly GCA_963715145.1 of uncultured Actinomycetota bacterium. Taxonomy (GTDB): domain Bacteria; phylum Actinomycetota; class Actinomycetes; order Mycobacteriales; family Mycobacteriaceae; genus Mycobacterium. Next base: position 344,488 of record CAVQRL010000018.1, read on the forward strand.
GCCGCTGTCGTCCTGGCGTTGCGCGACGGCGAACGCGTGATGGTGGCGGTGCGGGATCCGGCGATGCTGTCGATCACGACCGGCCACAATGCCGGGGGCGAACCGCGTGACACCGTCAGCGTTGACGAGGGCTACGACGCATTCGTCGGTGCCGACAGCTGGCGCGAGCTGGTTTGTCGCGGCGCTTGGGCACGCTGCGTCCAGGCCATCGGAGCACTCGACGCCGCGGTGGAGTTCTCCGTGGCGCACACCCGCGAACGCGAGCAGTTCGGCCGTCCGCTCAGCGCTTTTCAAGCCGTCCAGCACACCCTGGCGACCATGGCAGGCGAAGTCGAACGTGCTCGTGCCGCAGCCGATCTCGCAGTGGCCGCGGCCGCGGAGTTCGGTTTCGGGAGTCCCCAGACCGACTATGCGGTCACCGTGGCGAAAGTGGCGCTGGGCCAGGTGGTGCCGACGGTAGTCACCTCGGCTCATCAATTGCACGGCGCGATCGGGACGACGATCGAGCATCGCCTCTGGCTGGCCACCATGCGGGCACGTGGCTGGATCGATGAGTTCGGCGATACCGCACATTACGCCCGCCGGCTGGGCCGGCTGGCGCTGTCGGGCGCCGATCCATGGGACGTGATTATCGGCAACCTCGTTTAGGCCGGGCGATCGTGGTCGTCCAGAAGCCTCTCGGGATGGTGATAGTCGTTGGTGCCGCTCGGCAGTGGAAGTTGAGGTGGCGGTAGCCATTCGGTTCTACCGTCTTTTCGTTTACGGGTTGTCCAGCCGCCGGGTGTGATGAGTCGGTGGTGGGCTGCGCAGGCGAAGGTGAGGCGGTCGATGTTGGTGTGGCCGCCGTCGGCCCATTCGTCGACGTGGTGGGTTTCGCAGAGGTAGCCGGGCATGTCACAGCCCGGGGCCGTGCAGCCGCGGTCTTTGGCGTGCAGGACGATGCGCTGATCCGCTGAGGCGATGCGTCGGGTTCTGCCGAGGTAGAGGGCCCGTTCGGTGTGGCGGTCGAACACACACAAATAGTGGTGGGCGTGGCTTGCCATGCGGATGAGGTCGGTCATCGGCAGCAGGGTGCCGGCGGCGGTGACCGCGTGGCCGGCTGCGCGGGACAGTTGTTCGACGGTGGTGGTGGCGATGATCGTGACCGGTAGCCCGTTGTGGGTGCCCAGTGCCGGGTCGCCGAGGTGGCGGCGCAGCAGGGCCGAGAGGGCGTCGTGGTGGCGTTGGGCGCTGAGGCGGCGGTCGGTGTCGATGCCGGTCTGGGTGGGTTCACCGGCGAAGGTGGGGGTCTGGTCGTCGGGGTTGCACATGCCGGGGGCGGCGAACTTGGCGAACAGGGCGTCGAGGGTGGCCCGCAGTTCCGGGGTGGCGATGAGCCGTGCCACGCTCATGCCGTCGGGGCGTTGCCGGCCGCACCACTGGAAGCCGCGCTGAACGGCGCGGTCGTCGTCGGAGAATCGTCCGTCCGGGTTCAGGGTGATCGCGAGCCGGTCGGCGACCTTCTCCAGTTGGTCGGGGCGCAGCTCGGCGGCCTTCTCGGCCAGGAACGCCTCGGCCTTCGCCACGGCGGCGGGGTCGATGTCGGCGGGCAGGTCGGTGAGGAACTTCTGGATCGCCCGCAGATGCTCGACATCGAGCAGACCGGCGTCCCAGGCCTTGGCCGTGGCCGGCAACGCCGGGGCCAGCACCTCACCGGTCAGCGTGGTCCGCGGCTGCACCTGCCCGGCATCGCGGATGCGCCGGCGCGCCTGGGCCGGGCTGATCCGGATCACATCGGCGATCACCTTCGCACACACCCCGCCCAGGGCCCGCTCACCGCACCGATCCACCGATCCCACGAGGTTCAGGGCGGTGGCCGCGGTGCGGCGGCGTTGGGTCTCGAGCCGGTCGAGGGCCTCGAGGCGTTCCCGGATCGGCAACGCGTCCCAGTCCAGTGCGCCGAGGGCCTCGACGGCGGCATCCACCGCGGCGAAAACCTCAGACACCCGACTCGAAAGCATGTTCGAATTCTATGGCGCACCGCCGACAGCGCAAGCGCCCCCACAGCAGTCTGTGGAGGAATCCGGGACTGTGGAGAACGCCTAACGTCCCGTCCAATTCGGGGGTCGTTTCTCGGCGAAGGCGATCGCACCTTCCCTGGCGTCGTTCGAGCCGAACACCGGCATGATGATTGCCATCTGCTCGCGCCACTGATTCTCCGGGCTCCATCCGCGCGACTCCACGATGATCCGCTTGGTGGCCGCCACCGCCAGCGGGCCGTTCGCGGTGATCCGCTCGGCCAGCCCAATGGCCGCCTCCAACGCGTGCCCGGGTTCGGCGAGCACGTTGACCAGACCAAGATCATGGGCCCGCTCGGCCGACAGGGTGTCACCGGTGAGCGCCAACTCCATGGCGATGGCGTAGGGGATGCGTTGGGGCAGGCGCAGCAGCCCGCCGCCGGCGGCCACCAGGCCGCGTTTGACCTCCGGGATGCCGAATGCCGAATTCTTCGCCGCCACAATCAGATCGGTGGCCAGCGCCAGCTCGGTTCCACCGGCCAGCGCGTAGCCCTCCACGGCGGCGATGAGTGGTTTGACCGGTGGCCGTTCGGTGAAGCCCAGGCCGCGACCCTTGACCGCCACGTTCTCGCCGCGCGCGAACGCCTTGAGATCCATGCCCGCACAGAACGTGCCGCCCGCGCCGGTGAGGATGCCCACCGACAGTGCGGGGTCGTCGTCGAGCTGATCCATCGCCGCCGCCAGGCCGTGGCTCACCGCGGCATTGGCGGCGTTCCTGGCCTCCGGCCGGTTGATGGTGATGATCAGGATCCGATCGCGTTTGTCGATCAGGACCTCGGGCTGGGATGCGCTGGTTTCGCTCACGCCGCGAATCGTAATAATGGCCGTCATGGGCAATGCGGCGATTCACCCGGATCTGCGCCGCATGGCGCGGTTCATACCGCGTCAGGTCGTCTACCCGTGGTCTCTGCCGCTGCTGAAGCGAATGCCCATCCCACCGGCCAAAAACGAAGGCGTCGAGGTGCTGACCCTTCCCTCCGGTGCCGGGGTCCGGTTGTACCGGCCCGGCGCGGCCGGCGGCGACACCCCGGCATTGCTGTGGATCCACGGCGGCGGGTACGTGATCGGCAGCCCGGAGCAGGACGACGCGCTGTGCCGGCGCTACGTCGAACGACTGGGCTGCGCGGTGGCCGCCGTGCGCTACCGGCTGGCGCCGCAGAACCCCTACCCCGCCGCACTGGAGGACTGCTACAGGGTCCTCACCTGGCTGGCCGCACTGCCCGGTGTGGACGCGAACCGGATCGCCATCGGCGGGGCGAGTGCGGGCGGCGGGCTGACCGCCGCGCTGGCCTTCCTGGCCCGCGACCGGGCGGAGGTGACGCCGGTGCTGCAGCTGCTGTCGTATCCGATGCTTGACGACCGCACCGTCGACCCGGCCCTGGACATACCGGGGTCCCGATTGTGGAACGCGGCCAGCAACCGGATCGGCTGGCGCTCGTATCTCGGCGGTGCGGATCCATCGGTCGCGGTACCCGCCCGACGCGATGATCTGGCCGGTTTGCCTGCAGCCTGGATCGGAGTGGGCACGCTGGATCTCTTCCATGACGAGGACGTGGCCTACGCGCGGCGGCTGACCGATGCGGGGGTGGCCTGCGAGGTGCACGAGGTGCCCGGGGCATTCCACGGGTTCGACGGAATCGCCCCCAAAGCGCCGGTCGCGCAGGCCTATTTCGACAGTCAGTACGCCGCCCTGCGCGATGCCATGGCACCGGTCCGGTGAGTCGAATGTCCATCGCACTCACCCCCGAACTGATTGCCCTGCGCGACGCCGTCGCCGACTTGCTGTCCAAACGCTCACCCGAAACCGAGGTGCGTCGGTTGATGGCCGACGACACCGGATACGACGCCGGCCTCTGGACCGAGATGGCCGCGATGGGCCTGCTCGGTTTGACGATTCCGGAGGAATTCGGCGGCGCGGGCGCGGGTTGCGCCGAACTGGCCGTGGTGAGCGAACAGATGGGCGGCGCCCTGTTGTGTGCGCCGTATCTGTCCACCGCAGTGTTGACTCCGTATCTGCTTCTGGCGCTTGCCGATACGACAGAGTGCGCAGAGGCCCTCCCCCGGATCGCCACGGGCGATCTGATCGCTGCGGTGGCGTTCGCCGAACCCGGCGACGCGCGCCCTCCGCAGCGCCCGGCCACCGCTGCCACCAGGGAGGGCGTCGGCTGGTCGTTGACCGGCGAGAAGACCTACGTCCTCGATGCGAACACCGCCGAGCGGTTCTATGTTCTCGCCCAGTGCAATTCCGGCACCGGGATTTTCGCTGTGGAACGGACCGCGCCGGGTCTTTCGCTGTCGGCCCTGGCCACCGTCGACCAGACCCGAAAGCAGGGCCGGGTGACGTTCGCCGGCACCCCCGGGCGGCTCGTCGGCGCCGCCGGAGCCGGTTCGACGGCCCTCGATGCGGCACTGGACCGCGCATCGGTGGCGCTGATCGCCGAGCAGGCCGGCGGGTCGATGCGCACCATGCAGATGGCCGCCGACTATGCCCGGACGCGATTCCAGTTCGCGCGGGCGATCGGCAGTTTCCAGGCCGTCAAACATATGTGTGTCGACATGCTGCTGGAAGCACAGTCAGCGGTGTCGGCCGCACGGCACGTCGCCGCGGCCTTCGATGCCGAGGAACCTGACCGGCTCACGGATCTCGCTCTGGCACAGGCGTATTGCGCGGACGCCTATGTGAAGACCGCGGCGGCGACGATCCAGGTACACGGAGGCATCGGATTCACCTGGGAGCATCCGGCCCATCTCTATCTGCGCAGGGCTCGGGCCGATGCGCAGATCTTCGGCGACCCGGCATGGCACCGGGAGCGCTACGTGCGGCTACGAGAGGAGATCTCATGACCGACGATCGCATCCGCGCGCAGGTCAGAGGGTGGCTGGCAGAGAACTGGGATCCGGCCATGGACCGGACACAGTGGGCGCACCTGGTGTTCGAGGCCGGCTGGTCGGCGCCGAGTTGGGAGCCGCAATGGGGTGGGCGGGGCCTCACCGATGCCCAATCGCGCATCGCCGCACAGGAATTCGCGGCCGTCGGCGCACGCGGAAGTGGTCAGGACCGCTCGGATCTCCTGGCCTGCACGCTGCACGACCTGGGCACCGACGAGCAGAAGCAACGACTTATCCCGCCGTCGGTGCGCGGGGAGACCCGGTGGTGCCTGCTCTACAGCGAGCCCGGCGCGGGTTCGGATCTGGCCGGCCTGCGTACCCGGGCGGACCGGGACGGGGACGACTGGGTGGTCAACGGCCAGAAGGTCTGGACGTCGTTCGCCAAGACCGCCGACTACGGGCTGCTCGTCGCGCGGACCGACTGGGATGTGCCCAAACACCGGGGTATCAGCTTCTTCATCTTCCCGATGCGCCAGCCCGGAGTGGAGGTCCGGCCGATTCACCAGATCACCGGCGAGTCGGAGTTCAACGAGGTGTTCATCACCGATGCGCGGGTACCGCACGCCAACCTGGTGGGCTCACCCGGCGCGGGCTGGTCGGTACTGCAGTTGGCACTGGCCTATGAGCGCAGGCTGATGGGCGACCTCGCCCGCACCTCGCGTTCCAGCCGTGACCTCAAGCCGGACGCGGACAGCCTGATCGGCATGGCCCGGTCCACCGGCCGACTCAACGACGCCTTCATCCGTCAGGAGATCGCCCGCGTGGAGGCTTACGCCGCGGTCAACCGCTGGAACACCCGCCGGGCGAAGGCGACCGCCGACCGGGTCGAGGCGGCCACCCTGATGTCACTGGGCAAGATCGCCATGTCCCGGATCCTGCATGAGACTGCCGCTGTACAGACCGAGATCGTCGGCCCGGAATCGATGCTCGCCGGACCGGACAACCCGGTCGGAGACGCGGTCACCTTCCGCACGCTCAACGCCTACTTCACCTCGATCGGCGGCGGTACCGACCAGATTCAGCGCAATATCGTCGGCGAACGGGTGCTGGGCCTGTCCAAGGAACCGGAGCCCTACAAGGACACGCCGTTCCGGGACCTGCCGACCGGATCCTGACGCCAGGACGCCGATTTTCGCCCACTGGCCACGCAAGTCACCCTGACTCACCGATACTGGACGCGCCGGTGCCGCTTGGGCCGGCACCACCAAGCCAGGAGACTCCATGCTCGACAACGACAAGAACCGCCGGAAGTCATGGACTGAACTGCGTGAGGCCGAAGACGCCCGCCGTCTGCGCGAGTTCGCGACCTTCGAGAAATTCTCCGATGACGAGCTGATGCGCCTCGTCCGCGCATCACACCACGATTCGACCTCCGCGCCGTGGCCGCTGATCCATGAGCAGACGCCGTCGGACGCCTGCTACATCCTGCTCAGCGGGGGGGTCGGGGTCTACGTCGGCCAGGAGCACGTCGCCACGTTGGGCCCCGGCGAGGTGATCGGCGAGTCCGCTCTTCGCCATGGCAAGCTGCGTTCGGCGACCGTGACCACGACCGGACCGACCGAGGCGCTGCGGATCGAACGCGACGATCTAGCCGGCCTTCGCGACGAGATCCCGGCGCTGCGCGAATTACTCGACACAGCCGTGGAGCGACACGCCCCGGTGGCCCCGGCCCAGCCGGCAGCTCAGCCGGAGGCGAAGCGCGCCAAGGTCAACGCCTCGGTCCCGACGGAATTGGTCGATCGGTTCGAACAGACCGCCGCCAAGGCCGGCGTGGGAGTGGCAGCCGCTCTCGAGGATGCGCTCACCCGGTGGATCGACAGCCATAGCTGAGGCCGCTCAGCGGAAGTGCAGGACGTCGCTGCCCCAGGCCGCCCGGATCTCGGCGTCGACGTCGTGCACAACCCGGTCGGTGCGGTCGATGATCAGACACGCACGATCGGCCTCCTGATACGGCGTCCACTCCGGCTCCCCCGGCACACCGATCGGCTTGGCGTGGGTGGCGAAGTTGACCCAGCGGGTGCGGATCCGCTTGGACACCGCCTTGGCCGTCTTGGTGCCACCGAGTTTCAGGGTGACGTCCTTGGGCGCACCGAGAGTGCCCCAGACATAGGGCAACTCGGTCGCATGGGCCGCTCCGACCAAGAGCAGCTTCATCAGCGGGCTGGCGTAGTCGAACCGGTAAAGGTAGACGGGCGCCACCGTACTGTGACCCTCGGAGAACCAGACCGACGGCATCCGGAATCCGACATCGCTGGCGATGCTCAGTCCGCGCCCCTTGCCGCGATAGGCCGAAACGAGTTGTTCTTCGGTGGGCAACTGGAGGTCGGGTTGCTCGGCGGCGATCTCGTTGAACATCGAGGTGATCGCCCGCGGCGTGATGGGCATCAGCGGTGAGCGCATCAGCCGGAACAGCGCCGCCTCGTTCTTGTTGGTGCCGATGATCAACGGCACCGGATGGGTCTTGCCCGCCCGGGCAAGTTTCATCGGATAGTCGTGCAGCAGGTCGCCGTCGATGATCGGCACGAAAGCCAGCGTGCCCGGATTGCGCACCGGGACTTCGTCGAAAACCTTCTTGGTGGCCGACAGCAGCGCGGGTAGATCGACCTGGGCCAGCCGATCCCCCTGCGCTGCAGGGATTCCCAGAAATCCAAGCACCTCATGGGTAACCCGCTGAGCGCGACTGCGATCGTAAACCGAAGTGGCCGGGGAACTCTGGGCGATCGCGGTGCTGAAAAGACCCTCGGCTGCAGGGATCGCGAGCAACGTCGTCACGATCCCGGCGCCGGCCGATTCGCCGAACACGGTCACCCGTGACGGATCGCCGCCGAACGCGGCGATGTTGTCACGCACCCAGCGCAAGGCGGCGAGAATATCGCGCAGGCCGACATTGGAATCGAACCGGCCGCCGCCCGCCAACTCGGACAGATCCAGAAAACCGAACACCCCGACCCGATAGTTCAGCGAAACGACGATGACGTCGCCCCGACTGGCGAGCCGGCAGCCGTCGTAGAGCGGCTGGCTGCTCGCACCCATGACGTAGGCCCCGCCATGCAGCCACACCATCACCGGCTTGGCGTCTCCCGGCGAGGTACCCGACGGCGCCCAGACGTTGAGGAACAGGCAGTCCTCGTTCTCGGGGCCGCCCAGGTCGAGCGGGAAGTTCGGCACCGGCGGCTGCGGGCACACGAAGCCGTAGTTCTCGGCGTCGGCCACCTCAGTCCATCGCTGTGGAGGTTGCGGCGCGCGGAACCGCAGATCGCCGATCGGAGGTGCCGCGTAACGAACCCCCTTCCAGGACATCGTGGTGCCATCGTCGATGCCGCGGACCGGCCCGTAGGCCGTGTCGACGACGGGGTGGTGGATGGTCATCGAATCTCCTGACGAATGGCTCACAGACAGGTTACCCGCGGGTAACCCGATCAGAACTGCAGAGCGGTGTATCGCCAGTCCAGAACCGGCCGGTCAGGGCCGTCTGAACCGACGGCGTAGACCTGCGAGCGCAGGGTCAGCACGCCGCCGCGGCCGGCCGGTAGCGGGTCGGCACTCTCGATGTGCAGATCGCTGTACAGCGTGTCCCCCTCGGCCACCGGCCCGGTGTGGTCACAGGACTGCCAGCCCAGGACGGTGACGAGGTTCGGCAGCAGCCGGGTGGCCTGGGCGAGGGCGAATCCGATGGTGTGACCGCCGTACACCAGTCGGGAGCCCCCGACACGCCGATCGTGATGGGTGGCAGCGACATTCAGCGTCAGCCGGGCCAACTCCGGCGCTGAGCTGACGACGTCGGCGGTGCTGCGCAGCACCGAACCCGCGAGGCCGGGGTGGAAGTGCGGACCGGGAACCCGGCGGCGGAACTCCTCGGCATTCCAGTGGCGGGTCGGGTCGGCGCCGGGTGCCGGCCCGGTTCCGATCACGGAGAGGTCGTCGGCATGGCCGGTGTCCTCGGCGGCGTCCGGGCTCAGCGGCAGCATCGCGCAGCGGTAGAAGTCCAGCACCAACTGCCCGATCTGATCGATGGTGGTCATCCGCAGTGCTGCCAGGCCGGTCGGGGTCCGCCCGGGTTTGCGGCTGTTCTGCTTGAGCCCGACCACCTCGGTGCGGGTGAACAGCGTGTCGCCGATGGTCGGGAAGCGGTGGAACGTCACGCCGCGATAGAACAGGTTGGCCTTGACCCGCTGGGTCACCAGCGTGGACTGGCCGATCGCAACGTCGCAGACCAGGGCGGGGTGGGCCAGCACGCCCGGCACACCGGTCACCGCGTGTGCCAGTTCGGCGTCCAACGCCAACCGCAGTCGGTCGCCGAGGATCGCCTGGTGCGCCGCGGCGACGCCCGGGGTCAGCGTCATCGACGGCGCCCCGTCGAACACCTGCCCGACAGCGAGATCGTCGAAAAAGGGTCCACTCACAGTTGCCCAGTCTGTCACCGGGGCCCCGTCTGTCATCATGGCTGGGCGATGCCGGGACTGAACGACGAAGAGACGCTGCTGGTGGCGACGGTGCGCGCGTTCGTCGACCGCGACGTCAAACCGACCGTCCGAGAGGTCGAGCACGCCAACGCCTATCCCGAGGCGTGGATCGAGCAGATGAAGCGCATCGGCATCTACGGCCTGGCGATCAGCGAACGCTACGGCGGATCGCCGGTGTCGATGCCGTGCTACGTCGAGGTCACCGCGGAGCTGGCCCGCGGCTGGATGAGCCTGGCCGGCGCGATGGGCGGGCACACCGTGGTGGCCAAGCTGATCGAGGACTTCGGGACCGACGAGCAGAAGCGGACGTATCTGCCCCCGATGGCGACCGGCGAACTGCGGGCCACCATGGCGCTGACCGAGCCGGGCGGCGGTTCGGACCTGCAGAACATGTCGACGACCGCCCGCCCCGACGGCGGCGAGTTGGTGATCACCGGCGCCAAGACCTGGATCAGCAACGCCCGGCGCTCCGGCCTGATCGCGTTGCTGTGCAAGACCGATCCGCAGGCCACACCGCGGCACGCCGGCATCTCGGTGGTGTTGGTCGAATCCCCGGCCGAGGGCCTGACCATCTCGCGCGATCTGCCCAAGCTCGGCTACAAGGGCGTGGAATCGTGCGAGTTGGTGTTCGACGGCTGCCGGGTGCCGGCGGCCGCGATCCTCGGGGGCGAACCCAGCAGGGGCTTCGCCCAGATGATGAAGGGCCTTGAGACCGGGCGCATTCAGGTCGCCGCGCGGGCCCTCGGAGTGGCGACCGCGGCACTGGAGGACGCCCTGGCGTATGCCCAGTCACGGGAGAGTTTCGGAGTGCCGATCTGGAAGCACCAGTCGGTGGGCAACTACCTGGCGGACATGGCGACCGCACTGACCGCCGCCCGCCAACTCACCCGCTACGCCGCCGAACGTTACGACAGTGGCGAGCGCTGCGATATGGAGGCCGGCATGGCCAAGCTGTTCGCCTCCGAGACCGCCATGGAGATCGCCTTGAACGCGGTCCGAATCCACGGGGGATACGGCTACTCAACGGAATACGACGTGGAGCGCTACTTCCGCGACGCTCCGCTGATGATCGTCGGCGAGGGCACCAACGAGATCCAGCGCAACGTCATCGCCGCTCAACTGGTGGCCCGCGGCGGCCTGTAGGTCAGTTGACCTGGTTCGACGAGGCCAGCACGCCGAGCACGAACAGCGCCCCGTAGAACAGCACCGCAATCACCCACAGCGCCGTCCCGACGATTCCCATGATGAAGCCGGCCTGGGCCTGGCCCCGGCCGCCCAGCTGGCCACCCGAGGCGTCGATCTCATTCGTCGACTTGCGTCCCAGCCAGATCGCGAACGGCGCAGCTACCCCGCAGCACACCAGGCCCAGGATCCCCAGCACCATCGCCCACACCGCCTGCGGATGGTCGGGCGGCGCCATCGGGTAGCCCGCCGCATAGCCGGCGGGGTACGGCGGCGGGTAGGACGTTGGCGCGCCCGGGTAGACCGGACCGGGCGGCGGAGGATAGGGGTACGCCGGCTGATCGGAGCCGTCCGGCGGCGGGAACGACGGTTGGTTGGGGTCGAACGGTTGCCCCCAGGGGTTGCTCATGTCGCAGAAGCTTGCCACAACGGCCCCGGCCGGCGGCGGTCATGGCGCTGCGTATCTGGCGATCAGGCTCTGCTTGTAGAGCTTGCCGGTGTCAGTGCGCGGCAGCTGCTTCTCGAAAGAGATCGAGCGCGGACACTTGTAGTGCGCCAGGCGGTCCCGCAGCCAGCCGAGCAGTTCCTCGGCGAACGCATCGGTGGCCTCGGCAGGGTCGACCAGTTGCACCACGCCCTTGACCGACTGGCCCATCTCCTCGTCGGGGATGCCGAAAACCGCGGCGTCCATCACCCGGGGATGGCTGACCAACATGTTCTCCGCCTCCTGCGGATAGATGTTCACCCCGCCGGAAATGATCATGTGGTGGCGCCGGTCGGTGAGGTACAGATACCCGTCCTCGTCGAGATAGCCGATGTCACCGACCGTCATCCAGCCCCGCTCATGGTGTGCTGCGGCCGTCTTCTCGGCGTCGTTGAGGTACTCGAATCGGGCAGCGCTTTCGAAGTAGATCTCTCCCGCCTGGCCGGCGGGTAGTTCATTGCCCTGTTCGTCGACGATGTGCAGCGCACCAGCCATCGGCCGCCCCACCGAACCGGGGTGCGCCAGCCATTCCTCGGCGGTGATGAGCGTGGAACCGATGGCCTCGGAGGAGGCGTAGTACTCGTCGACGATCGGCCCCCACCAGTCGATCATCTGCTTCTTGATGTCCACCGGGCAGGGCGCCGCGGCGTGCATGACGCGCTGCAGGCTCGACACATCGTAGGAATCGCGAACCGCCTCAGGGAGTTTGAGCATCCGGGTGAACATCACCGGCACGAACTGTCCGTGGGTGACGCGGTGGCGTGCGATGGCGTCCAGGGCACCTTCGGCGTCGAACCTGGCCATCACCACCACCGGGATACCGGCAGCCTGGAACGTCATCGACCAGACCGACGGCGCGGTGTGGTAGAGCGGGGCCGGACTCAGATAGACCCCGTCGGGATTGGCCCAGAACGACACCAGGGCGGTCATCAAACCCGGCGCCTCCGAGGGAGGCAGGTGCGGCAGTGGGCGCTTGATGCCCTTGGGACGACCGGTGGTTCCCGAGGAGTACTGGAGCAGATCACCTTCGATCTCGTCGGGGATCGGCGTACCAGGCTGCCGGGCAACGCATTCCGGGTACGCCAACCATCCGTCCAAACGATCCCCGGCGATCAGCAGCAGATCCGGAAGCCCGTTCGGCAGGTATTCGCCGAGTTGCTCGAGGATCGGCCGCATCGCCGGCGAACCCACGATCGCCTTCGCCGAACTGTTGTCGACGATGTAGGCAGCCTCGGCCGCAGTCAGGTGGGTGTTGATCGGCACGTAGTAGAGGCCGCAGCGCCGGGCCGCCCACATCACCGTGTGGTAGTGCTCGTTGTTGTCCATCAGGATGGCCACGGCATCACCCTCGCGCAGCCCGGCGGACCGGAACAGATGGGCCAATTGGTTTGCGCGCGTTTCCATCTCGCCGAAGGTGACGACCATCCCCGACGGATACATGATGACCGCCGGCTTATCCGGGGTGGCCTCGGCATGCTCGCGGATCTGCATGCCCGGACTCTACGACAGGGCGCTCAGATGCCGGCGCCGAGACTAGCGTTGCTCAGCTGTCGGCCAGTCGCTGCTTGAGGGATTCGAATTCGTCTTTGACGCCGGTCGGCAGCTTCTCGCCGAGGAATTCGAACCACTCCTCGATCTGCGGAAGCTCCGCGCGCCACTCGGCGGCATTGACCGCCAGTGCCTCGGCGACGTCGGCGTCGGCGACGTCCAGACCGCTCACGTCGAGGTCGCCGGCGGCCGGGACGATGCCGATCGGGGTGGACACCCCGTTGGCCCCGCCCTCGACCCGCTCGATGATCCACTTCAGGACTCGGCTGTTCTCGCCGAATCCCGGCCACAGGAAACGGCCGTCGGCGCCGCGCCGGAACCAGTTGACGAAGAAGATCTTCGGCAGCTTGGACTCGTCGGCGTTCTTGCCCAGATCCAGCCAGTGCTGGCAGTAGTCGCCGGCGTTGTAGCCGAGGAACGGCAGCATCGCCATCGGGTCACGGCGGATGGTGCCCACCTGGCCCTCGGCCGCGGCGGTCTTCTCACTGCCCAGTGTCGCGCCGATGAATACACCGTGCTGCCAGTCGCGGGCCTGAGTCACCAGCGGGACGGTGGTCTTGCGCCGTCCGCCGAACAGGATCGCCGAGATCGGCACGCCCTGGGGGTCGTCCCATTCGGGAGCCAGGGTCGGGCACTGGGACATCGGCGTGCAGTACCGCGAATTCGGATGTGCCGCAGGCGTGCCGGAGTCCGGGGTCCAGTCCTCACCCAGCCAGTCGATCAGGTGCTGCGGCTCGCCTTCGAGGCCCTCCCACCAGACCCCACCGTCGTCGGTCAGCGCCACGTTGGTGAAGACGGTGTTGCCGGCGGCGATGGTCTTCATCGCGTTCGGGTTGGAACTCCAGTTTGTGCCGGGGGCCACGCCGAAGAAGCCGAACTCGGGGTTGACGGCGTAGAGACGGCCGTCCTTGCCGAACCGCATCCAGGCGATGTCGTCGCCGAGGGTTTCCGCGCGCCAGCCGGGGATGGTCGGCTGAATCATGGCGAGGTTGGTCTTGCCGCAGGCCGACGGGAACGCCGCGGCGACGTAGTAGGCCTTGTTCTCCGGGGAGATCAGCTTGAGGATCAGCATGTGCTCGGCCAGCCAGCCCTCGTCGCGGGCCATCACCGAGGCGATCCGCAGCGAGTAGCACTTCTTGCCCAGCAGGGCGTTTCCGCCGTAGCCGGAGCCGTAGCTCCAGATCTCGCGGGTCTCCGGGAAGTGGGTGATGTACTTGGTCTCGCTGCACGGCCAGGGAACGTCCTGCTGACCCGGCTCCAGCGGCGCGCCCAGCGAATGCAGCGCCTTGACGAAGAACCCGTCATCGCCGAGCTTGTCCAAGGCGGCCTTGCCCATCCGGGTCATGGTCCGCATCGAGACCACCACGTACTCGGAATCGGTGATCTCCACACCGAGCTTGGGATCCTCGGCACCGAGCGGGCCCATGCAAAACGGAACCACGTACATGGTGCGCCCGCGCATACAGCCGCGGTACAGGTCGGTCATGATGGCCCGCATCTCGTCGGGGGCCATCCAGTTGTTGGTGGGGCCGGCATCGACCTCACGCTCGGAGCAGATGTAGGTGCTCGATTCGACGCGGGCGACGTCCGACGGGGTGGAGCGAGCCAGGTAGGACGCCGGCGCCGCGGTGTCGGCCAGCGCGGTGAAGGTTCCGGCGGCGACCAGCTGCTCGCACAGCCGCTGGTACTCCTCGTCGGAGCCGTCGGCGAACACGACGCGGTCGGGCTGGGTGAGTTCGGCGACCTCCCGGACCCAGGAGAGCAGGACAGCGTGTGTCGTGGGTGCGTTCTCCAGACCGGGGATGGTCGCTGAGGTCATCGGTATCTCCCGCGTAGGTTGTCGCCGCCAGCATTGCGCCCCGCGCGGCCGCGGGTGCAGTCGGCATTCTCAGGTTAACGCGGGCGCCACGCCCATCGTTAATCGGGATTAAGGCTCGGCTCCGGGCGGCCGTGACCCGGATTGCCGCGACGCTCCCGACGGTCGGGGTGGCTCGGCGCGGCGGCAGCGTCGAGATACGCCGTCACGAGGGCCGATTCCGCGGCCAGCAGCCGTTCCTCCAGAGCGGTCCGCAGGGCCGCTGCCACTTCGGCCGTCCAGCGGTCCATCGCCCCCCGGGCGGTCACCAGTCGGCGGGTGCGCACCACCCAGCCCGCCAGCGCCACCCCGGCCACGCACGAGAGAGCGACGACCGCCGCAGCCGCCGCCGCCGGGAGCACCTCGGCCAGGAAACGGCCGACGGTCAACGTCATCCCGAGGCCGAAACCGGTCCCGAATACCGCGGCCAACCGGTCCTCCTGATCGGCCCTGCGCGGCGGCGGCAGATAACTCTGCACGGGTGGCGACGCTGGCAGAGCGGAGGTGACCGTGGCGGCAGTGGTGGAAATCGCGGCCATCCGCTGCGCCAGCGCGGCGTCGAAGTCGTCGGCGACCCGCTGCGCCCGCCGGTGCACGCGACCGGCGAAGGAATCGAGACCCCGACGGGACACCTCGGCCGCATCGCGCTGTAGCTCACAGCGCAGCGCCGCGCACTGCGCCCTGGCCAGACCGCTGAGGTGAATCCGCGCCTGCTGGACCCGCACCCGCTCTGCGCTGCGGCGTGCGGCCCGGGCCCGCAGCGCCGCACGCCGTGGCGGTCTCCCGCTGCTGCTCGGCGACTCGGCGCTGCGCCGCCCACTGCCCGGCGCGCACCAGGTTCCGGTGCCGGCGCTGGTCGTCGTCCAACTCGGCGCGGACCGCGTCCACCAGCGGCCCGATGACCATCGGCCCGACCTCGGGATCGGCCGCGACCCCGACCCAGGGCACATCGCGATCACGGGACCCGGCCCGCGGCGCCGTCCGGTTGACCTCGAGCACCGTGCGCCAGGTGCGGTGCACGTCGATCTTGGTGACCGCAGCCACCACCGCGGCGGTCCGGGCGGCCACCACGGCCAGCAGGGCGGCATCACATGCACTCATCGGCGCCGCCGCGGATGTCACGAACACCACCGCGTCCGGGAGCTGTCCCGGAGCCAGACCGGACCGTTCGACGATCTCGCAGCCGGCCAGCTGGCCGCGCAGTGCCGCCGCCACGCCACTCGCACCGGCCAGTGCCGGGCCGACCACCAGAACGGTGTCCGTCACCGCCCCGGTACCCCGCCGGCCCGCACCCACAGGCGCATGAAGCCGCGCGCGATATCCAGGGCGCAGGCCCGGTGCAATGACGACACCGGTCCCCGCGCGTAGCGCTGCCACTGAATCGCCCGCCGGAGGTGATCGGATCGGCTGGCGCCCTCGGGGTCGGCGATGCCGGCGGCCCGAACCACCGCCGCGGCCGCGGCCATCCGGGCCAGGACGGCGTCGTCGGCGATCGCCGGGGCCGGCGTGCCGGTGAGCCTGCGGTAGCGCACCGTCGCGGCGGCGCGGTCGATCTCCGCACACAACTCCCCCAGCCCGCTCACCGCACGCAGCAGGTCGGCCACGGCATCGCGGCCGGCACCGGAACGCACCGCGGACACCGCGCACGCGGTTCCGAACAGATCGAGGTCGGTGGCCAGTCTCCGGCGCATGCCTTCGGTCACCCGGGTGGGCGCGGCCGCCAGGTTCCGCAGGGCGTCGACCACCGTCGAGTCGAGGACCGCAGGATCGGTTCCGGCGACGGCCAGCAGTGCCGACAGCGGGCGAGTCGGGACAGCGGTGGCGCGCTGCAACTCCCGGCAACGCGCGGCGGCGCGGGTCATCGGTCCGATCCCCCGGAAGCCGGCCAGATCCGCCTTGTTGAGCACCGCGACCGTGGGCCGTGCGGCCGACGCCAATGCGACGCGGTCATCGGCGTTGAGGGTCTCGACGAAGACGTACACATCGACGCCGGCCACATCGACGCCGGCCACATCGACGCCGGAATCGGCCCGGTCGGCCGGTCCGGTCACCGTCACCCCCGCGGCGCGCAACGCCCGAGGCGACCGTCCGGCGTCCGCTTCCGGGCCGGCCGCCGACACCCACCCGAATGTCCGAAAGGGGGCCGTCCACCACGGCGTCATGGTGGCAGCGGGGCACCCGCGCCGCGAGTCACCCCGAAGGCAACTGTTGGGTATCAATCCGCCTCGCGATATGGGTGCACCGGCAGTCGATGGGCCACCATGGATCAATGCAAGCGCAGCGCCCGGGTGGCCCAGCCACCCCTGAGACGGCCGCGCACCACACCAGTCGCCGGGTGACCAGTTTCCGCTCGCGACGTTCGGCGCTGACCGACGCGCAGCAGGAAGTGTGGGATCGGCTGTGGCCGACCCTGGGCCGACAGGCGGTCGTACCCGGCGAGACTCCCCGTCGCCTCGACATCGAGGCGTGGTTCGGCCGGCGCGACCCGGCGCGGGGCCTGGTCTGCGAGATCGGCTGCGGAACCGGCACCTCGACGCTGGCCATGGCGCAGGCCGAACCTGATGTCGACGTGATCGCCGTCGAGGTTTACCGGCGCGGGCTGGCCCAGTTGCTCAGCGCCATCGACCGGGAGGGTGTGCCGAATATCCGCTTGGTGCGCGGCGACGGAGTCGACGTACTGGAGCACCTCATCGAACCGGGGTCACTGACCGGTGTGCGGGTCTTCTTCCCCGACCCGTGGCCCAAGTCCCGACACCACAAGCGGCGACTGCTGCAGCCCGCGACGATCGCGCTGATCGCCGACCGGTTGCGTCCGGGCGGGGTGTTGCACGCCGCGACCGACCACGCCGGGTACGCCGAACAGATCGCCGGGGCCGGAGACGCCGAGCCGATGCTGCGCCGGGCGCAGCCCGGGGAGGCATTGCCCATCTCGGTGCAGCGCCCCACCACCAAGTACGAGACGAAGGCCCGTATCGCGGGTAATCCGGTGACCGAGTTGCTGTGGGTGAGACGACCATGACGGTGCTCGACCAGACCTCCGATCAGCGGGCCGATCACGCCGCGCCGGAAGGCCCGGCTACCGATGGGCAAACCCCGGCGAAGCGGGTACTCCTGGTATGGGACGCACCCAATCTCGATATGGGATTGGGCGGCATCCTCGGTGGTCGGCCGACCGCGGCACACCGGCCCCGTTTCGATGCCCTCGGCCGCTGGCTGCTGGCCCGCACCGCCGAACTGGCCGCCAGCCGGCCCGGGGTCTCGTCGGAGCCCGAGGCGACGGTCTTCACCAATATCGCCCCGGGCAGCGCCGACGTGGTCCGCCCCTGGGTGGAGGCGTTGCGCAACGTGGGCTTCGCGGTCTTCGCCAAACCGAAGATCGACGAGGACAGCGACGTGGACAGCGACATGCTGGCCCACATCGCCCTGCGGCACCGCGAAGGGCTGGCCGGAGTGCTGGTGGCGTCGGCTGACGGCCAGGCCTTCCGGATACCGCTGGAGGACATCGCGAGATCCGGCACCCCGGTGTGGGTTCTAGGATTTCGCGAACATGCCAGCTGGGCATTAGCGTCGGATACCTTGGCATTCGTCGATTTGGAGGACATTCCCGGTGTGTTCCGCGAACCCTTGCCCCGAATCGGCTTCGATTCGCTACCAGACCAAGGAGCGTGGCTGCAGCCGTTCCGGCCGCTGTCAACGCTGTTGACCTCGCGGCTGTAGCAGCCGCGCGGTCGTGCATTAGCACTTATTAGGCAGAGGAGATCGAGTGTTCGCCTGGTGGGGTCGAACCGTATACCGGTATCGATACATCGTTATCGGTCTCATGGTCGCGTTGAGTATCGGCGGCGGAATCTTCGGGATTGACCTGGGTAAGCACGTCACCCAGAGCGGTTTCTACGACGAGGGCAGCCAGTCGGTGAAGGCCTCGCTGATCGCCGACGGCGCGTACGGCCGCGATACCTCCGGCCACATCGTGGCGATCTACACCGCGCCCGACGGCAAGACCGTCGACGACCCGGAATTCACCAAGAAGATCCTGGACAACCTCGACCAGGCGCAGACGGATCACCCGGACGAGATCCTGCGGGCGATCGGCTACTTCAGGAACCCCGAACTCCTGAAGAACATGGCCGACGCCGACAAGAAGCATGCCTTCATGTCGATCCAGCTCAAGGGCGACGACGACGACACCATCCTGAACAACTACAAGAAGGTCAAGGACAGCTTCAGCATCGACGGCATCGATGTGAAGCAGGCCGGGCTGCAGCCGCTGGCGAACGAACTCACCGGCACCATCGGTGTGGACCAGCAGCGTGCCGAGGTGGCCGCCATCCCGCTGGTGGCCGTGCTGTTGTTCTTCGTCTTCGGTGGCGTGGTGGCCGCCAGCCTCCCGGCCATCATCGGCGGCCTGTCGATCCTCGGCGCACTGGGCATCATGCGGCTGACCGCCGACGTGACGCCGGTGCACTTCTTCGCCCAGCCGGTGGTGACGCTGATCGGCCTGGGCATCGCGGTGGACTACGGGTTGTTCGTCGTCAGCAGGTTCCGGGAAGAGTTGGCCGAGGGTTACGACACCCCGACGGCGGTACGCCGGACGGTGATGACCTCCGGCCGCACAGTGATCTTCTCCGCGGTGATCATCGTGGCCTCGTCACTGCCCCTGCTGCTGTTCCCGCAGGGCTTCCTGAAGTCGATCACCTACGCGATCATCGCCTCGGTGATGCTGGCGGCGGTGCTGTCCATCACCATCCTGCCGGCCATTCTGGGCATCCTCGGCCCCAACGTCGACGCGTTGGGCGTCAACACCCTGTTGCGGGTGCCCTTCCTGCGCGACTGGCCGTTCTCCCGCAAGATCATCGACTGGTTCGCCGAGAAGACCCAGAAGACGAAGACCCGCGAAGAGGTCGAGCACGGTTTCTGGGGCAAGCTGGTCAACCGGGTGATGAAGCGACCGGTCACGTTCGCCGTCCCCATCATCCTGATCATGATCGCGATGATCATCCCGCTCGGAAAGCTGTCGCTGGGCGGCATCAGCGAGAAGTACCTGCCGCCCACCAATTCGGTGCGACTGGCGCAGGAGGAGTTCGACAAGATCTTCCCCGGCTTCCGCACCGAGCCGATCACCCTGGTCATCAAGAACGACGACGACCGGCCGGTCACCGACCAGCAGGTCGCGGAGATCCGTGCCAAGGCCATGGCGATCAGCGGGTTCACCGATCCGGACAACAATCCCGACGCCATGTGGAAGGAGCGGCCGTATCTCGACGGCGCTTCGAAGGACCCGTCGGTCCGGGTGATCCAGAACGGTCTGATCAACCGCAATGACGCGGCCAGGAAGATCACCGACCTGCGAGCGATCGTCCCGCCCAAGGGCGAGTCACTGTACGTCGGCGGTACACCCGCCCTGGAGCAGGACAGCATCCACAGCCTGTTCTCGAAGCTGCCGCTGATGGTGTTGCTGCTGATCACCACCACCACGATCCTGATGTTCCTGGCGTTCGGCTCGCTGGTGCTGCCGATCAAGGCCGCGCTGATGAGCGCCCTGACGCTGGGGTCGACGATGGGTGTGCTCACCTGGATGTTCGTCGAGGGACACGGGTCCGGCCTGATGAACTACACCCCGCAGCCGTTGATGGCCCCGATGATCGGGCTGATCATCGCCGTCATTTACGGCCTGTCCACCGACTACGAGGTGTTCCTGGTGTCGCGCATGGTGGAGGCCCGCGAACAGGGCATGTCCACCACCGAGGCGATCCGGATCGGCACCGCCACCACCGGCCGGTTGATCACCGCCGCGGCGCTGGTACTGGCCGTGGTTGCCGGCGCCTTCGTGTTCTCCGACCTGGTGATGATGAAGTACCTGGCGTTCGGACTGCTGATCGCGCTGCTGCTCGATGCGACCATCGTCCGGATGTTCCTGGTGCCGGCCATCATGAAACTGCTCGGCGACGACTGCTGGTGGGCGCCGAAGTGGATGAAGCGACTGCAGCACAAGATCGGGCTGGGCGAGACCACCCTGCCCGACGAGCGCGTGCGCCCGGCACTGCCGGCCCCCGAGGAGGCACTCGCCGCGGCCGCGCCCACGGCGGCTCCCGGAACGGTGAGCACACCCCGCCGGCCGGTGGCGACAGCGACCGCGGTCACCGCTCCGGTGAGTGCGCCGGTGAGCGAAGCCCCCACAACGCGATTCGCAGCCCCGCAGAGTGACGAGCGCGATATCGGCTCGTGGCTCGGGGAACTGCGCCGCAAGGCCTCGAGGCATCGCGCCGACGCGGATACGTCCGGCCAGCCGACCACGGTCATCAATCCGGCACCCGCCGAGGACGCCACCACCGCGATCCGGGTACAGCCTGCCGAATCGGCCCGGGTTCAATCCACCGACGCGGTGGTGACCGAGCGGATGTCCGCCGACCAGACCCGGGCCATCCCGGTGAGCCGACCGGAGAACATCGACACCGAGGTGGCTACGGAGCAACTCAACGCGCGCGGCCAAACCGGCAGCGGGGTGAGCGCCGCGGACCTACTTCGCCGCGAGGGCCGCCTCTGACCTAACCGTCCCGCTAGCCGTCCCGCTCTCGCGCAGGAACCGTGTCGGGTTGGGGATTCATCACGATGGCGTCGGGGCTGGACTCGAGTTCGGCGGCCTCCACGGCCGGATCCGGTGCTGCCAGAACGCGAATGCCGCTGTTGAGGAAGGCCAGTACCGGAACCGACAGCAGGGCGCCGATGATGCCGGCCAGCACCGCCCCGGTGGCGATGGCCAGGACGATGGCCAGCGGATGGATGGAGACCGCCCGACCCATCACCAGCGGTTGCAGGACGTGGGCCTCCAGTTGCTGCACGGCGATGATCAGGCCCAAGGTGATCAGCGCGTAGACGAAGCCCTTGGCCAGCAACGCCACCACCACGGCCAGGAACCCGCTGAGCACCGCGCCGACGAGGGGTACGAATGCCCCGAGGAAGACCAGCGATGCCAACGGCAGCGCCAGGGGCACACCCATGACGGCCAGGCCGGTGCCGATGCCGATCGCGTCGACCAGTGCCACCAGGAACGTCGCCCGCACGTAGCCGATGAGTGATCGGAAACCGGCACGCCCGGCTTCGCGTACCCGATCCCGGGTGCGGGCCGGCACGATCCGGGTCAGGTAGGCGTAGATGTTGCGGCCGCCGTAGAGCAGGAAGATCAGCGTGAACAATGTCAGCAGCGCACCGGTGACGATCTCGGTGAGCGTCGCCGCCGTGGACAGTGCACCGGTGGTGAGTTTCTCCTGATTGTCGCGCAGCCCCTTGACGACCGCGTCACCCGCTTTGTCGATCTGATCCAGGCTCAGATGCGCGGGGCCGTCGATGAGCCAGGTGGTGGCGTTGTCGATACTCCGGGTCACCTGCTCGGTGAGCGCCGGCAATCCCGAAATGAACTGGCTCACAACAAAAGTCATGATCCCGCCGAACACCGCCAGGGAACTCAGCAGGACCAGTGCCACCGCCGCTCCCCGCGGTGCGCCGCGGCGGTCGAGCCAGTCCACCGCCGGCAGCAGCAGCGCCGTGAGAATCACGGCCAACGCCATCGGGACGACGATGACCTTCAGCCGACCGAGCAGCCAGAGCAGGGCGACGATCGCGGCGAGGATGATCAGCAACCGCCACGCCCAGGCAGCGGCCTTGCGCACGAAGGGGTCAACGGCATCGGCATCACCGAACCGGGTGCCGTTGTCCTGCATGGGGTCAGCCTAACCGCCGGTTACCCTGAAGGACGTGGCCCACGACGCGCTGGCCGACGGTGCCCACCAGCAACGCCGCCCCGCAGCCAGGGGCAGGTACTGGTGGGTGCGGTGGGCCGTGCTTGCGGTTGCGGTCGTCGTGCTGGTGGTCGAGGCCAGTCTGGTGTGGGATCAGTTGGCCAAGGCATGGGCGAGTCTGCTGTCGGCCGACCTGTGGTGGGTACTGGCGTCGATCGCTGCCGCGATGCTGTCGATGCACAGTTTCGCCCAGATTCAGCGAACGCTGCTGCGGTCCGCGGGAGTCACCGTCCGGCAATGGCGTTCGGAGGCGGTGTTTTACGCCGGCAATGCGTTGAGCACCACGCTGCCCGGCGGCCCGGTGCTTTCGGCCACGTTCGTCTACCGCCAGCAGCGCCAGTGGGGCGCCTCGCCGGTGGTGGCCTCCTGGCAGTTGGTGATGTCCGGTGCACTGCAGGTGGTGGGACTGGCACTGCTTGGTCTGGGTGGCGCATTTCTGTTGGGCGCCAAGGACAATCCGTTTTCGCTGCTGTTCACCCTCGGCGGCTTCGTCATGCTGCTGCTGTTGGCCCAGGCCGTCGCGACCCGCCCGGAACTGATCGACGGAATCGGGGTAAAGGTTCTGGGCTGGGTCAATTCGGCCCGCGGCAAGCCCGCCGACACCGGCCTGCGCAAGTGGCGGGAAACATTGCAGCAGTTGGAGTCGGTGAGCCTGAGCCGCCGTGCGCTCGGCGAGGCCTTCGGGTGGTCGCTGTTCAACTGGATCGCCGACGTGGCCTGCCTGGCATTCGCGGCGTACGCCGCCGGCGGTCATCCGTCGTTGGCGGGACTGACCGTGGCCTACGCCGCCGCGCGTGCCGTCGGTTCGATTCCGCTGATGCCGGGCGGGCTCCTGGTGGTGGAGGCGGTGCTGGTGCCGGGCCTGGTGTCCAGCGGCATGGCGCTGCCGTCGGCGATCTCGGCGATGTTGATCTACCGACTGGTGAGCTGGATCTTCATCTCGGCCATCGGCTGGGGGGTGTTCTTCGTCATGTTCCGCACCGAAGGGGCGCTGGACCCCGAGGCCGTCGTCGACGAACTGGCCGCCGCGGAAGCCGCCGATCTCCAGACCCGCCGCGCGCCGCAGGACCCCGCCGACACCGCACTGCAGGGCCCGGTGCCTCCGGATGAACCCCGCAGCGACGACGCTCGGCACACCCGGTTGGATCAACGACCATGACGACCACGCCCTCAACACCGGTGGCCACTCGAACCGTCGCGCTGGCATTCGCCACGGATGTGATCTGCATCCTGCTGTTCGTCGCCGTCGGCCGGCGCAACCACGCCGAGGGGGTGACCGTGGCCGGAGTCGCCCAGACGGCGTGGCCGTTCCTGGCCGGACTGGTGGCCGCCTGGGTGGTGGGCCGCACCTGGCGGCGCCCGACGGCGATCGTTCCGACGGGAGTCGGCATCTGGCTGAGCACCATCGCGATCGGGATGGTGCTGCGGGCCGCAACCGGTGCCGGGATCGCGGTCAGCTTCGTCCTGGTGGCGACAACGGTCACCGGGGTGCTGTTGCTGGGCTGGCGGGCCGTCGTTGCCCGATTGGCCCGCCGGACGGGCTAGCTGGCGGGATCGCCTGCGTCGTCACCGCCGCCGCAGCGGTTCTTCAGGTCGGTCAGCGGCTGGCGGATACCGGTGAGATCGGTCTTGACCTGCGGGTTGGCCTCGAGATACGTCTGAATCTCGTCGCGCAGGGTGTCGCGCGGCGTGCCCTCCAGGCTGGTGAAGAAGGCGTTGACGTCCGGGTGCGTGAACAGGTACGCCGACGTCGCGGCCGACACGCCGGCTGCGGTTCCGGCGAGGTCGGCGGCGGTGCAGTTCGGCGGCGCGGCCAGCGCCGAGGGTGCCATCCCGACGAGCAGGGCGCTCGCGACCGCACCCGCGCCGACCGTTGCACCGATCACACGCCGTGCCTGGCGGGAAGTAAGCATCATCCTCGGACTCCTATCCGTGTCCAGCGTTCACTACAGCCTCGCGGCTCATACTAGGGCAAACAGCCCATGTAACCGGGCCCCGGTATGGTTTGTCGGCGCTGTGTGACTGCTGAGGACGCCCCCGCGCCGGAGCCTCACCCATGGGTCGCTGCGGTAGGCTCGCAGCAGCGCAGATCGGTGTTCACCGGGGAGATGCGGGAGAAAAGCCATCCAGCAGTTCATGATGCGACTGAGCGCCAGCCTGCGCAGACACCGGTGGTTGGTCTTCGTCTGCTGGCTACTGGCGCTGGTGCCGTCGGTGACGCTGGCGCTGACCCAGGCCAACCATCTCACCGGCGGCGGTTTCGACGTGTCCGGCTCCCAGTCCCTGCACGTCCAGTACCAGCTCGAGGACCACTACCCGCAGCTCGGGGCGTCGCCGCTCGCCCTGGTCGCGGCGCCGCGTGCCGATGCCAGCTACGCCGATATGACCGACGCCGTCGCCCAACTCGAGGAGGCCGCCCGGCAGGTGCCCAGTATCGAGGTGGTCCCCAACCCGACCCAGCCCCCTCCGGCGCCCGATCGTCCCTACGTGGTCCCGCTCAAACTGGACTTCAACAACACCGGCGCCGTCGACGTGGCCCGGCAGCTTCGCGCCAAGGTGGGCGTCCAGGGGGATCAACCCGGCCGGACCGCCGACGGCCGGGTGAAGCTGTACGTCATCGGTCAAGGCGCGCTCGGCGCGGCCGCCCAGACCAGCACCAAACACGACATCGCCGCCGCTGAACGCTGGAACCTGCCGATCGTCCTCATGGTGCTGCTGGCCGTGTTCGGCTCACTGGTGGCCGCCACCATCCCGCTGGCGCTGGGCGTCTGCACCGTCGTGGTGACCATGGGCGTCGTTTTTCTGCTGTCCACGGTGACCACCATGTCGGTGTTCGTCACCTCCACGGTGTCGATGTTCGGTATCGCGCTGGCAATCGACTACTCGCTGTTCATCCTGATGCGGTTCCGCGAGGAGTTGCGGGCCGGGCGCGATCCCGATCAGGCCGCCGACGCCGCAATGGGGACCTCGGGCCTGGCCGTCGTGCTGTCGGGGCTTACCGTGATCGCCTCGCTGACCGGGATCTACCTGATCGGCACGCCGGTGCTGCGATCGATGGCCACCGGAGCGATCCTCGCGGTGGCGTTCGCCGTGCTCACCTCGGCGACCCTGATCCCGGCTCTGCTGTCGCTGTTCGGGCGGGCGGCGGCCCGGCGGTCGGCGCTGCTGAACTGGTCGCGCCGGCCCGAATCCACCCAGTCCCGGTTCTGGACACGCTGGGTCGGCACCGTCATGCGTCGTCCGTGGTTATCGGCGTTGTCCGCGACGGCCTTCCTGCTCGTGCTTGCCGCACCGGCATTCGGCATGGTGCTGGGCAACAGCATGCAACGCCAGTTCCCGGCCTCCCACGAGATCCGGGGCGGGGTGGCGGCCGCCGCGCAGGCGCTGGGCCCCGGGGCGCTGGGTCCGGTCCGCATCCTGGTGTCGTTCCCGAATCCGGATGCCAACAGCGCCGGCAACGCGCCGACCCTGGATGCGATCAGCCGGACGACGGGACGGGCCGTGAACATCGTCTCGGTCTCACCGCCGATGTTCGGCGACGACAATCGCAGTGCGCTGCTGTCCGCGGTACTGGCGGTGGACCCCGAGGAGATGCGGGCACGCGACACCATCGACTGGCTGCGCGCGACCCTGCCCGGGATACCCGAAGCGGCCGACGTCCGGGTCGACATCGGCGGGCCGACCGCCTTGATCAAGGATTTCGACGACCGCGTCGCCCACACCCAGTTGCTGGTGTTCGCCTTCGTGTCGGTGATCGCCTTCGTCATGCTGCTGATCTCCATCCGGTCGGTGGTGCTGGCCCTCAAGGGTGTGTTGATGACCGTGCTGTCGGTCGCGGCCGCCTACGGCAGCCTGGTGGTGGTTTTCCAGTGGGGCTGGCTGGAGAAGTTGGGCTTCGAATCGATCAGTTCGATCGACAGCACCATCCCGCCGCTGGTGCTGGCGATGACCTTCGGCCTGTCGATGGATTACGAGATCTTCCTGCTGACCCGGATCCGGGAGCGGTTCCTGCAGTCCGGCGACACCCGCGACGCCGTCGCGTACGGCGTGGCGACCAGTGCCCGCACCATCACCAGCGCGGCGTTGATCATGATCGCGGTGTTCATCGGCTTCGCATTCGCCGGCATGCCACTGGTCGCTCAACTCGGCGTGGCCTGCGCGGTGGCGATCGCCGTCGACGCGACCGTGGTGCGTCTGGTGCTGGTGCCCGCGCTGATGGCGATGTTCGACCGGTGGAACTGGTGGCTACCGGGCTGGCTGGACCGACTACTGCCCTCGGTGGACTTCGACCGACCGCTGCCGAAGCTCGACATCGGCGACCTGGTCGTCATCCCCGACGACATCTCCGCGCTCGCGCCACCACCGGCGGATCTGCGCATGGTGGTCCGCGACGCCGCCCGGTTGAAGGAACTGGCGCCCGATACCGTCAGCGTCGCCGACCCGATGGCGTTCACGGGATGTTCGACCGCGAACGGCAACGGCGGCGAACTCGCGGTAGCCGGACCGCTGCGGCTGGCGTCGAGGCGGTCCTCGGCCAGGCGGCCGGTCCACCCGGTCACGATGTGGCGGGGCCGGCTGACGGTCGCACTCGACGCGCTGGAGACCGAGGCTGCCGTGGCCCGGCGCACTCCCGTCGAGACCACCACCGTGCAACTGCCCACCGGTGACCGGCTGCAGATCCCGACCTGCGCGGAGACGCTGCGGATGAAGGGTTTTCTGGCACTGTGCCGCAACACCCGGACCGACTTCGCCGAATTGGCGGACCTGGCCGATGCGGTCGGCGTCGGGAATGCCGGCAGGGTGCTGGCCAGGATCGACGGGTACTACAGTGCTGGACGACGAGAGCGACTGTGGATTGCGACTCAGCTGGTTCGCCGGCTGGCCGATCCGATTCCCTCCGAGGCGCCCGACGACGACCGGTGGTCCGGCCCTGACGGCGATGCGCGGTGGGACGACGTCCGGCAGCGGTCCCTGTCGCTCGCTGTGGCGATCATGGAGGAGGCGAGTTGACTCGCCCGTATCAGCGCGTCGACGGCACACCCGTCGAGTTCTGGCCCACCGCTTCGATCCGCGAAGCGCTGCACAGCGGTGACATCGCCGTCTGGCAGCGCATCGTCGTGGCGATCAAGCGAGACCCCTACGGCCGCACCGCCCGCCAGGTCGAGGAGGTGTTGCAGTCGGCCGCCCCCTATGGAGTCTCCCAGGCACTCAACGAGGTCCTGGTTCGCGCACGGAATCACCTGGAGAACAACGAGCGAACCGAGGCCGCCCGGCATGTCCGGCTCCTGATGGAGCGATCCGGTCTCAGTGTCGAGGAATTCGCCTCCCGGATCGGTGTGGAGACAACGGATTTCGCCGCCTATCTCGACGCGTCGGTGAGCCCGCCAGCCTCGCTGATGATCCGGATGCGCCGGCTGTCCGACCGGTTTGCCAAGATTCGCGCCCAGCAGGTCCGCGAACAGACCGGACAGGAATCCGATGGGTATCCGGAACCCGACTGCCGCTGAACTGAGCCGGATTCTGCGGGAGACCCGGACTGTGGCCGTGGTCGGGGCGTCCGACAACCCGGCCCGGCCGAGCAATGACGTCTTCGACTATCTGGCGCGGTCCAGCCACTACGAGTTGTACCCGGTCAATCCCAACGTCTCCGAGGTCGGCGGTATCAGGGCCTATCCGCGGCTTGCCGACCTGCCGGTGGTTCCCGACATGGTCGACGTCTTTCGCCGCTACGACGATCTCCCCGAGGTGTTGCGGGAGACGCTGGAGTTGACACCGCACCCGAAATGCCTGTGGCTGCAACAGGGCTTGTGGCATGCCGGGGTCGGCGAAGCGGCGCGGGCGGCGGGGCTGACGGTCGTGATGGACCGCTGCCTCAAGGTCGATTACGCGCTGCTGGCCAAGGGGCGCTGAGCGGTCAACGGGAGTTGATCGGTGACACGTCGACGACCTTCCAGCCGTCGTCCAGCTTGGACAGCGCCACCCGCAATGCCAGCACGGCACTGTCGGGCTTGCGCCCCGGTTCGACCTGCGTCCCGCGCATGATGACGGTCACACTGGCCGCCGACGACCCCAGGGCCTCCAGGCCGGCCGAGATGGTTCGCGCCTGGGCGTTCACCTTCCGCTTCGCCAAATCGGCCGCTGTGCTTGCGAATTGAGCCTTAAAGGCGTCGGCGCTCTCCGGCGCCATCATGGACGCGGCGCGGTCGATCGCCGAGACGGGGTCACCCGGCGAGAAGGTTCCGGTGGCCTCGGCGACGTCCGACGCGATCCCCACCACCTCGGCTGCGTCCCGGGTGAAGGCCCGGTCGGGCAGCGTCCAGCGGACATATCCGACAACGGCGGCCCCCGCCAGGGCCACCGTCGTCACGGCAGCCACCGCGAGCCGCAGCGCGGGAGCGTCGTCGTCGGTTCCCACCGTCACCGAATCACGCCGGAACAGAACCACATTGACGATGACTGCCTGCACGATCAGCAGGCACAGCACCGAGCAGACCGACACCCACCACAGCGGCCAGCCCAGCATCACACCGATGATCAGCAGCGCAGCGATGGCGGCCAGCGGGGCCGCGACGTCGAAAGCCAGAACCCGGGCCAGGTTCCTCATCGCAATGACTCCAACCGGGAGATCATCGGGGTGCCGCCGACGTCGGAGACCCCCAGCCGCAGGTTCCACCGCACGGTGATGGGTCCGGTCGGCGCTCCGGCTTCCGACGACTTCGTTCCCTCGTTCTCGCTCACCGATGTCGCGACCACCAGCACGGTGTCTGTCCGGGAGGCCAATTCGGGCGGCAGCGTGGCCGGCGTCGGCGGCCGCTGGCCGGGCTGGCGTTCGAGATCGGAATGGGTGACCTCGATGGACACCGACTCGACCTGACCGCTGGTCTGGGACTGCAGCTTTCTGACGACGTCCCGGTAGGGCTCGATCGACGCATCGAACCCGGCGTTGAGCTCACCGACGGTGCCGTCCCGAAGTTGTCCCATGCTGGTTTCGACATTGTCGGTGTTCATGTTGATCAAGATCCGGGTCCACTGCGCGGCGGCCTGCATCACCCGCGCCTGGTAGGTGCGCTCGGATTCCGCCGCCCGATGGCCCGACCACATGAACCCGACCACCACGGCCGCGACCACCGCAACGACCCCCAGGATTGCCGACAGCACACCGAACCCACCCACACCGCCGGTGGGCGGGGGGGTCTCCCCGCTGAACTCTTCGGTGTGCTGACCGGCCTCAGGCATGCAGGCGAGGCTACCTTCTTCCGTGGTAAGGATGGTTGCGTGACGGTAGACGCTCAACGCTCCGGGATCGACCTGTCCCACGTCGATCCGACAATCCGCCCGCAGGATGATCTGTTCGGCCACGTCAACGGCCGCTGGCTGGCCGAGTACACGATGCCGGCCGACCGGGCCACCGACGGTGCGTTCCGCGAACTGTACGACCGTGCCGAGGAGCAGGTCCACGACATCATCACGGCGGCCGCCCGATCCTCCGAGGGGCAGCATCGAACCGGCACCGACGAGCAACGCATCGGCGACCTCTACTCCAGCTTCATCGACGAGGACGCCGTGGAGCGACGCGGACTGGCCCCGCTGCTGGCGGAGCTGGCGTCCATCGACGGAGCAGACGGCCCGGATGCGCTGGCCGCCGTGCTCGGCGGTCTGCAACGCAGCGGCGTCGGCGGCGGGGTCGGCCTCTACGTCGACACCGACTCCAAAGACTCCTCCCGCTATCTGGTCCATCTCAGCCAGTCCGGGCTGGGCCTACCCGACGAGTCCTACTACCGCGACGACCAGCATGCGGCCATCCTGGGCGCCTACCCGGCGCATATCGCGAGGATGTTCGCGCTGGTATTCGGCGGTAGCCCCGATGAGTACGCCGACCGCGCCGGCCGGATCGTGGCGCTGGAGACCAGCCTTGCCGCCGCCCATTGGGACGTGGTGCGCCGCCGCGATGCCGACCTGACCTACAACCTCCGCACCTTCGCCGATCTGCCCGCCGGCGCACCCGGTTTCGACTGGCACGGCTGGATCACCGCACTGGGCGCATCGCCTGAGCGCGTCTCGGAAGTCATTGTGCGACAGCCGGATTACCTCACCGCTTTCGCCGGGCACTGGGCCGGTGACCGATTCGCCGACTGGCAGGATTGGGCACGCTGGCGGCTCATTCACGCCAGGGCCTCGGTGCTGCCCGCGCCACTGGTGACGGAGGACTTCGAGTTCTACGGCCGGACCCTCAGCGGAACCGAGCAGATCCGCGAGCGATGGAAGCGCGGCGTCTCACTGGTGGAGAGCCTGATGGGCGACGCGGTGGGACGGCTGTACGTCGAACAGCACTTCCCGCCGGAAGCAAAGGCGCGGATGGATGTTCTGGTGGCCAACCTGCTGCAGGCCTACCGGGTGAGCATCAACGACCTGGAGTGGATGACGCCGGCGACCCGGCAGCGCGCGCTCGTCAAGCTGGACCGATTCACCGCCAAGATCGGCTATCCGGCCACATGGCGGGATTACTCGGATCTGGTGATCGATCGGGATGACCTGTACGGCAACGTTATTCGCGGCACCCGGGTGTCCTCTGACCGCGAACTCGGCAAACTGGGCGGCCCGGTCGACCGCGACGAGTGGTTCATGACGCCCCAGACCGTCAACGCCTACTACAACCCGGGAATGAACGAGATCGTCTTCCCCGCGGCGATTCTGCAACCGCCGTTCTTCGACGCCCATGCCGACGACGCCGCCAACTACGGTGGTATCGGCGCGGTGATCGGACACGAGATCGGACACGGCTTCGACGATCAGGGCTCCAAGTACGACGGCGACGGTCACCTGCTCGACTGGTGGACCGACGAGGACCGCGGCGAGTTCACCTCCCGCACCACCCAACTGATCAAGCAGTACGACGGTTTCGTTCCCCGGGATCTCGCGGAACGCCCCGATCCACCGCACGTGCAGGGCGCATTCACCGTCGGGGAGAACATCGGGGACCTCGGCGGTCTGTCGATCGCCCTGCTCGCCTACCGGCTGTCGCTGGCCGGCCGGCCGGCGCCGGTGATCGACGGACTCACCGGCGAGCAGCGCGTGCTGTTCGGCTGGGCCCAGGTGTGGCGGACCAAATCCCGGCCGGCCGAGGCGGTGCGCCGACTCGCGACCGACCCGCACTCACCGCCGGAGTTCCGCTGCAACGGGGTGGTGCGCAACATCGACGACTTCTACCAGGCGTTCGGTGTCACCGAGGACGACGCGCTCTATCTCGAACCAGACCAGCGGGTCCGCATCTGGAGCTGAGCTCCCGATCGGGCGCTCAGTACAGCGTCCACTGCCAGTCGTCGGCGCCGTCGGGCTTGGTGTAGAGGCCCACCGAGTTCTTCACGATCACCGGGTCACCGCTGCCGAAGTTGTCGTAGAACCACTTGGCGTTCGCCGGGGACAGGTTGATGCAGCCGTGGCTGACGTTGCGCTTGCCCTGGTCTCCCACCGACCACGGTGCGCTGTGCACGAAGCCGCCGCTGTTGTCGATGCGGACGGCCCACTGCACGTTGATCTTGTAGCCGTCCGGAGAGTTCACGGGGACTCCGTACGTGGAGGAATCCATCACGATCATCGGGAACTTCTCCAGCACGTAGTAGGTGCCGTTCTTGGTCTCGTGCTTGCCGTCGGGCATACCCATCGAGACCGGGAAGGTCTGCTCCACGACGCCGTTTCGGGTCACCGTCATCTGGTGGGTGGCGTCGTTGATGGTGGCCACCAGCGAGTCGCCGACGCGGAAGCTGGACTTCGCACCACTGGCGTCGATGTTGACGATGGTTCCGGCCGGCCAGAAGCTGTAGGGCCGCCAGCGCACCTGGGTGTCAGTGGTCCAGTAGAAGGTGCCCGGCACCGCCGGGCTCGACGAGATGTGGATCGCCTGCTCGGCGAGGGCCCGGTTGGCGATCGGCCGCTGGAAGTCGATGATGATCGGCTTGGCGACGCCGACGAGCGCCCCGTTGACCGGATTGAAACGCGGCGGGGCGAACACCGGGTCACCGGTGTACGGCGAGTTGTTCTGGCCCTTCACCGTGCTGGTGTTCGTGCTCGACTGCGGCAGCGTCGGAATCGGCGCCTTCGTCGGAGCAGCGCCGGCGGCGGCCGCCGCCGGGCTAGCGGGAGCAGCGGCCGGAGCCGCAGCAGGCGGGGGCGATACCACGCCCGGAGCAGCCAGATCACCGGGTTCGGGAGCCGGCGGCGGGGGCATGACGACCGGCGGGGGCTCCCACGGCGGGGGCGGTGGCGGCGGCACGTCGACCACCTGCGGATCCACCGGCGGCTGGTCCGGATCGGCCAGCGCCGGTGCGGTACCGCTTGCCGCGACACCCACCAGACAGAGCGCGGCGGCCAGAGCGCCTCGTACCCGCATCACAAAAAACTCCTCCACGTCATTTCGGTCATTCCAGTGTTGCACAGGGTCGGCGGTGGTCATCGCCACGCTGAACCCGCTCAGTGCGCTGAACTGTGCATTTGATCGGTCCGGGGGTGATCAGCGTTACTTCTCGCTGGTGATCGGGACTGCCGCGAAGAGGTTGCGACCGATCAGCACGCCGGCCAGTGCGGCCGCCACCAGAACCCCCGAGGCGGCCAGCATGACCGGTTCGCCGCCGTGTTCGAACAACATCCCGCCGATCAGCGATCCCGCCATGATCCCGACCTGGAAGGCGGCCACGTACAGGCCCGATGCACCGTCGGGGTCGTCCGGAGAGTGCCGCATGGCCGCGGACTGCAGCATCGGCGGCATCGCCGTCGCCATCGCTCCCCAGGCGACGATGGCAACGATCCCGGTCAGCATGGTGGTGGCAGTGCCGCCGCCGGCGAAGCCGAGGCCGGCCAGCACCGCGAACACCAGCGACAAACCGCCGAGGCAGCCCGCGATCGCGGCCTTGGGGTGTCGGTCGCCGGGGCGGGCCAGCAACGCCATCGCGACCAGGCCGGCGATCCCGTAAGCGGCCAGCAGCCAGGCCAGACTCGGGCCGCTGACACCGACGATGTCGCGGATGATCACCACGATGAAGGTGTAGGAGATGAAATGGCCGGTCACCCCGACCAGGGTCAGACCGCACATGATCAGCAGACGCCGGTTGCGGCGTGTGCCGAACTCCCGACGACGCTCGTGTCCGGCCTCGGTGGCCGCCATCTGCGGCAATGTCAGCCGGGCGGCGACCAGGACGACGACGGAGGCCACCGTGATGGCCGCGACGGCGAGTCGCCAGCCCCACAATTCGCTCAGGGCCGCGGTCAGCGGGCTGCCCACCACTAGGGCCAGTCCGGTACCGACGTAGACCGCCATGGTGGCCCGCGCCGCGTGGGTCGCCGGCACCAGACGTATCCCGATCGGGGCGATCACCGACCACATCAGACCGTGCGTCATCGCGCACAGCACCCGGCCCAGCGCCAGTACCGCGAAGGTCGGCGCCAGTGCCGAGATGAGCTGTGACACCGCCAGAAAGATCAGGGTGAACATCAACGTCCGCCGCCGCGGCCAGGCCGACGTCCAGCGAACCAGTGGCACCGTCGCGACAGCAGCCACCAGCGCATAACTGGCCAGCAGTGTCCCGACCATGGCCTCGCTGACCTTGAGGTCCGCGGCGATGGCCGGCAGCGCGCCCACCGGCATGATCTCGGCGGTGACGTAGACGAAGGCCGAGGCGGCCAGCACCGACAGAGCGAGCGCGACCCGTGGTGTCCAGGGGCCGGAACGCGGCGGAGCGGAGGCGTCGGCTGTCATAGGTCCGGAGGGCAGGAGCGAAGCGACCCGGGAAAGAGGTCTTGCCTCAAGAGGCGTCCACCACGGTATCGGCTGGACCGGCCCGGCATCACCCCGCGACGCGCCGGACCGCGGATTCGAGACCCGGCCGAAACGGGGTCAGGACCGGACCAGCCGTGCGACCGCGGCGGAGGCCTCCGCCAGTTTCTCCTCGCCCTGCTCGCCGCCCGCAGCGACGGCATCGCGCACGCAGTGCTGCAGGTGCTCGTCGAGCAGACCGAGCGCCACCGATTGCAGGGCGCTGTTGACGGCGCTGATCTGGGTGAGGATGTCGATGCAGTACTTGTCCTCGTCGATCATCTTCCCGATGCCCCGCACCTGCCCCTCGATCCGGCGCAGCCGCTTGGCGTAGTTGTCCTTGTCGGCCGAGTAGCCACGTGGCGCGGTCATGAGCGCAGTGTATCGCATACCCCGAGGGGGTATACGGTGGGATTTGGGTGGCCACCGCGCGCGGTTCATACTTGTCCGGTGAGCGAAACCCCGGATCTCAAGCCCCGCAGCCGCGATGTCACCGATGGCCTGGAGAAGGCCGCCGCGCGCGGAATGCTGCGTGCGGTGGGCATGGGCGACGAGGACTTCGCCAAGCCGCAGATCGGTGTGGCGTCGTCGTGGAACGAGATCACCCCGTGCAACCTGTCGTTGGACCGACTGTCCGACGCAGCCAAAGAGGGCGTGTTCGAGGCCGGCGGCTTCCCGATGAAGTTCGGGACGATCTCGGTCTCAGACGGCATCTCGATGGGCCACGAGGGCATGCACTTCTCCCTGGTGTCGCGCGAGATCATCGCCGACAGCGTGGAGACCGTCATGCAGGCCGAGCGGATGGACGGCATGGTCATGCTGGCCGGCTGCGACAAGTCGCTGCCCGGGATGATGATGGCCGCCGCCCGACTGGACCTCGCGGCGGTGTTCCTCTACGCGGGTTCGATCCTGCCGGGCTGGGCCAAGATGTCCGACGGCTCCGAAAGGGAAGTGACCATCATCGACGCCTTCGAGGCGGTCGGCGCCTGCGCGCGCGGGTTGATGTCACGCGAGGACGTCGACGCCATCGAGCGAGCCATCTGCCCGGGCGAGGGCGCGTGCGGCGGCATGTACACCGCCAACACCATGGCCAGCATCGGTGAGGCACTGGGTCTGTCGCTGCCGGGCAGCGCGGCCCCGCCGGCCACCGACCGCCGCCGTGACGGCTATGCCCGCCGCAGCGGTATCGCGGTCGTGGACATGTTGCGCCGCGGTATCACCGCCCGCGACATCCTCAACCGGGAGGCGTTCGAGAACGCCATCGCGGTGCTGATGGCCTTCGGCGGTTCCACCAACGCAGTGCTGCATCTGCTGGCCATCGCCCACGAGGCCAAGGTGGATCTCTCCCTGGCCGACTTCACCCGGATCGGCGCCCGGGTTCCGCACCTGGCCGACGTCAAGCCGTTCGGATCGCACGTGATGAACGACGTCGACCGGATCGGCGGGGTGCCGGTGGTGATGAAGGCCCTGCTCGACGCCGGGATGCTGCACGGCGACTGCCTGACCGTGACCGGAAAGACCATGGCGGAGAACCTCTCGCGCATCAACCCGCCCGATCCGGACGGCAAGGTGCTGCGCGCGCTGACCAATCCCATCCATCCCACCGGTGGCATCACCATCCTGCACGGATCGCTGGCCCCGGAGGGCGCGGTGGTCAAGTCGGCCGGGTTCGATTCCAGCGTCTTCGAGGGAACCGCGCGGGTGTTCGACGGCGAGCGTGCGGCGATGGACGCCCTGGAGGACGGCACCATCACCTCCGGTGACGTCGTGGTGATCCGTTACGAGGGCCCCAAGGGCGGCCCGGGCATGCGCGAAATGCTGGCCATCACCGGCGCCATCAAGGGCGCCGGTCTGGGCAAGGACGTACTGCTGCTGACCGACGGCCGGTTCTCCGGCGGAACCACTGGGCTGTGCGTGGGCCATGTCGCACCGGAGGCGGTCGACGGCGGCCCGATCGCGTTTCTCGCCGACGGCGACCGAATCCGCCTCGACGTCGCCAACGGGACACTGGACGTCGTGGTCGACGCGAACGAGTTCGACGCGCGCAAGACCGGTTTCACCCCGCCGCTGCCGCGCTACACCCGCGGCGTGCTGGCCAAGTACCGCAAACTGGTCGGATCGGCGGCCCGCGGCGCGGTCTGCGACTGAGGATCGCCCGAGCGCTCTTGCCTGCGCACACCTGCGGGAGCAGAGTGGCGTAGATGAGCACATCGGGCGACAGCCGCACCGCACTTCGAATCTGTCCGCTGTGTGAGGCCACCTGCGGGATGGTCCTGACCATCGACGACGGTCGGGTGAGCGGGGCGCGCGGTGACCGCGACGACGTGTTCAGCCACGGCTTCATCTGCCCGAAGGGGGCGAGTTTCGCCGAGTTGGACAACGACCCGGACCGGCTGCGGGTCCCACTGGTGCGCCGCGACGGCGAGCTGGTGGAGGCCGGCTGGGACGAGGCTCTGCGAGCCGCGGTCGAGGGATTGCAGCGAGTCTCCGCGGACCCGAGCGCAGGTATCGGGGTCTATGTGGGCAACCCCAACGCCCACACCGTCGCCGGTGGGTTGTACGCCCCGCAATTGATCCGGGGTCTCAAGACGAGGCTCGTCTTCTCCGCCAGCACCCTCGATCAGATGCCCAAGCAGGTGGCCTGCGGATACCTGTTCGGAAACCCGTTCGCGTTCACCGTGCCCGATCTGGACCGCACCGACCACCTGGTGATCATCGGCGCCAATCCGCTGGTTTCCAACGGAAGTGTCGCCACCGCAGCCGATTTCCCCGGCAAGCTCAAGGAACTGCGCCGCCGCGGCGGACGGCTCACCGTGATCGACCCGAACCGGACCCGCACCGCCGCGACAGCCGACCGGCACATCGCCCCGCGGCCCGGGACCGACGGCGCCCTGCTCTTCGCCGTCGTCAACGTCCTGTACGACGAGGATCTGGTCGACCCCGAACTCGGCGGACTGGCCGAGCATGTCAACGGTATCGAGCGGGTCCGCGCCGTCGCGCTGGACTTCCCACCGGAAGCGGTGGCCGAGCACTGCGGCATCACCGAACACGAAATCCGTTCCCTGGCCCGCGATATCGCCGCCGGCCCTCGTACCGCCGTCTACGGTCGCATCGGCACCTCCACGGTGGCGTTCGGAACCATCACCAGCTGGCTGGTCGACGTCGTCAACCTGCTGACGGGCAACCTGGACCGCCCCGGCGGTGCCATGTTCTCCTGCTCACCGATCGGGCAGGCGCCCCGCCCGCCGAAGCCGGGACGCGGGTTCTCCGTGGGCCGTTGGCACAGTCGGGTGTCCGGGCACCCCGAGGTGGCTTCCGAACTGCCGACCGCTCTGTTGCCCGAGGAGATCGAGACGCCGGGCGAGGGCCGGATCCGCGCCATGGTCACCATCGCCGGTAACCCGGTGTTGTCGGCGCCCGACGGCGACCGGCTTTCCGCGGCGTTGGATCAGCTGGACTTCATGGTGTCGGTGGACCCGTACCTCAATGAGACGACGCGCCACGCCGATGTGATCCTCCCCCCGCCGCCGCCGTCCTACACCCCACACTTCGACGTCCTGCTGTCCGGACTTGCGGTGCGCACCAACGCCCGTTATTCGCCACCGGTCTTCCCCCTGCCCGAGGGCAGACCCGACGAGGTGGCGATCCTGTGCCGGCTGACGTTGGGTGTCCTCGGTCTGGGAACCGATGCCGACCCCGAACTCGTTGACCAGCAGATCATTTCGGCATTCCTGGATAAGGAGGTTGCCGATCCGGACTCGCCGGTGGCCGGCCGCGACGTCGGGGAGCTCGTCGGAATGCTGATAGACGGGCCGGGGTACGAACGGCGTCTGGACATGATGCTCCGGCTCGGCCCGTTCGGCGATGCGTTCGGCACCAAGCCGGACGGACTGACCTTGCAGCGCGTCAAGGACAGACCGCACGGCGTCGACCTGGGTCCGCTGACGCCCCGCATCCCGGAGATTCTCCGAACACCCTCGGGCAGAATCGAATTGGCCCCCGAACCGATCATGGCCGATGTGCCACGGCTGCGCGAGTCCGTCGACGCGCCCACCGACGGGCTGTTGTTGATCGGCCGGCGGCACCTGCGGTCCAACAACAGCTGGATGCACAACCTGCCCGCCCTGGCCGGCGGCACCAACCGCTGCACCCTGCAGATCCATCCGGACGATGCGGCGCGACTCGGCGTGACCCAGACAGCGGTCATCACCGGTCCGGCCGGAAAGCTCCAGGTGCCGGTGGAGATCACCGATGCCATCCGGCCCGGAGTGGTGTCGCTGCCGCACGGCTGGGGCCATGACGCTGCGGGAACCCGGATGTCGGTGGCCGCCACCCAGGCCGGCGCCAACGTCAACAGCCTGCTGGATAGTTCCTTGATCGAGCCGCTGTCCGGCACCGCCGTGCTCAACGGGGTGCCGGTGGAGGTCGCGGCGGGTTAGCGGCGACTCGCGTGCGGATACCTCAGCCGCGCGATCACAACGCCGTCCCATCCCTTGGATCCGACCGTCTGGAGACTGGTCGGGGCCGATCGCCTCATCCACGACGTGGACACCAACGGGCGGTGTTACCGCACATCCTCTTTCGCGTACACCACCCGTAGCACGTGACCCGCTTCCGGCCCCATGACGGCGGTGGCCAGCGCGCAGAACGTGGCGACGAACTCGGTGCCGTGCGCGGGGACGTCCGGACCGCACAGATGGTGGGCGACTTCGTGCAGCACCACCAACTCGCGCATCGCCCAGGTGGCGCTCAGCCTATCGGGCACGGCGATGACACCCGTGCCGCCGCGGCTCTCGTAGTGGGCCGCCGTCACGGCGCGACGGGCCCGCACCGCCACCGGGCCGGTGGCCGAACCGATCTCGGCGACGGCCGGCAATGCCAGCACCTCGTCGACGTAGCGTTGCACCGACTCCACCGAGGCGAACCGGGCCTCGGGGGGCAGGGTGATGGACTCGCCGAAGAAGTCGATGGTGCGTGAACTATGTTGGCCGGCACGGTCGAACAGGGTGCGGACGAACTCCTCGGCCGCGTAGACGCGGGAGCGCTGGGTGTCCCGGCCGCTCACCGCGACAGCCGGGTCCGCGCTCCCGGGAGTTCGGGACTGCTGCCCAGGCGGGCCTGCTGGCCGGCCCTGTCCCCAGCCCGTCGGGCGGCCGACGAGTATCCCGCCGAGGAACTGGTCGCCCGCCACCTGCCGCGGGCCTTCGATTCCGCCCGGTAGTGATCACGCAGCTCAACTTCCTTGTTCCGCAACGCCAATGCGGTTCCCGGCGCGGCGCTGCGGGTATCCGTCGCCTCGCGCCGGGCCTGGTCGCGCGCCTCCCCGAGACGCTGGGCGATCCGGGTGCCGAAGGCGAGCTGAAAGTTGAGCCGCGCGGTGATCGTGGGCGTCGGGCGGTGCGCGCCGGTGGCGAGGTAGGCATCGCAGGCCCGCACCATCTGAACCACCAGGCTCGCGTAGAGGGCGTGGCTGGCGTCGATGTCCTCAGCGAAACCGTAGGCGTAGACGTAGGTCGAATTCGACGCCACGTCACAGCGCACATCGTTCGCGGCGGCGATACCGGCGAAGAGCTGCACATAGGTCCGCAGACCCCGCGAGCCGGGCTCGCCGATGGTGATGGTGCGCTGGGTCGGCACCTGCGCGGCGGTGCGGGTGGCCGCGTGCGCCCGTGCCACGGCGAGGTCGATCGACGTGGCGGTGGCCAGTCGCTGCGCCGCGGTCATGAATGCCTCGGCTTCGTGCGGGTTGTCGGTTCCCTCGGCCTGGCGCAGCAGCGCGGCGATCCGGGCCAGCATCCTGTCGTCGGTCATGACGCCACGCTAGGGGACTGCACCGACGTTCCGACCGGCCCGATCCGGCAGACCGGCGGAGAAATCCACACCATGGAATCGGTCCACACCACGGTGCTACCTGGAGATGAACGCGGTCAGCGCATCGGTGAACTGCGGCGACAGCGGATCCTTCTTCGCGTAGTTCGCGATGCTGTCGGTCGGGTCGTCGCGCAGCACGTGGTTGACACCCTTGAGTCTGACCAGATCGAGGTTCGTATGGGCCAGCGCGCGGGCCAACGGATCGATACCGGCGCACGGCGCCTGGGCGTCGGAATCCGAGCAGGTGAGCAGGACCGGCGTGCCGGACGGGACGCGGGCGGCCAGGTCCAGCGGGTCGATGGCGTCCGCCTCGGCGACGGCTTTCACGTTGTCGGGGTTGACGATGGCGCTGAGCCCGTCGGGCAATGTGGCGGAAACGGTGCCCGATTCGCGGACCTGGGCCACCGCGGCGCCCCAGGCGGCGAGGGTCTGGTCGGCCTGCCGCTGGGTCTTGGCACCGCTGCGCACCGACGCGGCGACGTCGGCGTTCACCCGGCTGGTGATGAGATCGAGGTAGCGGGCGGTCAGCGGCTGCAGCAGACCCAGCGAGTGGATTACGGGCGCACCCGCCGCGGTGTCGTCGGCCAGCGCCATGGCGTGCACGGTGCCCTCCCCCACCGCGTACACCGAGATCCGGGTGGCGTCCGTCTGGGACTGGCCGGCCAGGAATCGGACGGCCGATTTCGCTCCTGCGGTGTAAACGGCGGTGCCGACATCGCGGGGACGGTCGGCGTGCGGACCGAGCCCGGTCGCCCCGGTTCCGACCTTGTCGTAGCGCAACGTCGCCACCCCGTGATCGGACAGGAACTCAGCGAGCTGTCGCATGTTGCCGATCGGTCCGGCGACGTTGTTGTCGCCGTTGCGGTCCGTTACGCCGCTCTCCGAGATGAGGAGCGCCGCCGGGGACGGCTCGTCGCCGGACAGGTGCCGGTAGGTGCCGTGCAGCGTCAGGCCGTCGGCGTCGAAGGTCACCTCGTCGTCCACCCACACCCGCTCTGCACTGCCGGGCCGGCTGCAGGAGGCCAGCAGCAGCACCGTCACAACCGCGGCGAGCAGCCGCCGGATCACAGCCGAGCCTGAATCCACTCGACGACGTCGTCGAGGACCAGGTCCCGCTCGGGCTCGTTGAACACCTCGTGAAAAAGCTCCGGATACACCTTGAGTTCGACGTCGTGGGAGCCCACATGCTCGACGAGACGCCGACTTCCCTCGGCGGACACCAACCGGTCGTCCTCGCCGTGCACCACCAGAAGGGGGGCCGTGATTCCCGGCGCCAGCAGGTGCATCTTCTCGCCGATGACCAGCAGGGCCTTACCGATACCCGCAGGTACCTTGCCGCGGTACACCAGCGGGTCGGCCTTGTACTCGGCCACCACCTGGGGGTCGCGGGACACCGCGTCGGCATCGATGGCCTCGATCGGCAGATCCGGGAATATGGATCCGATGGCCTTTCCGATGAACGCCTTGGCCTTCGATACCCCGTTATGAGCGGCGATCGCCGGCCCCGACAGGATCATCAGATCGTAGTCGTCGGCATGCTGCACGCCGTAGGCGAACACGATGCCCCCGCCCATGCTGTGTCCCAGGACGATCACCTTGAGGTCCGGGTTCTCCGCGCGGGCGATCCGGACCAGTTCCCGGAAGTCGGACACGAATTCATCCATGTGCCGGACACGGACCCGCTTGCCGCCGGCCCGCCCGTGACCGCGATGGTCCAGCGCGTACATGGCCAGCCCGGCGTCTCCGAACCGCTGCGCGACGTGGTCGTAACGGCGGGCGTGCTCGCCATAGCCGTGCGCCAGCACGATCACAGCCCGCACATCCCCCGCCGGACGCCATACGTCGTACACGATGGGAACCCCGCCGTGCCCGGCGAACGTCCGCTCAATCCGTTCAATGGCCATCAGGCCAGCGTAGCGAGCCTGCCGGCCCGCTCGGGCACCGCGGGGACCAGTCGGTGCTGACGGTGTCCCGGCGATCGGCGCGGGCCGGCCGGGACTGGCCGGCCCGGCCGTTCAGCGGTGCACGGTGGTGTCGCGCCGCCCCGTCATCGCAACGTAGATGCCGATCAGCACCACCGCTGCGACCACGCCGACGACGAACGGCAGCACCGCGAACCCACCGTTGGCGTTCTGGTAGCCGAACTGAGCCGTGATCCAGGATCCGAGGAAGGATCCGACGATCCCGAGCAGAATCGTCATGACCGTTCCGATGCTCTGCCGCCCGGGCATCACAAGTCGGGCGAGCGCACCGATGATGGCACCGACGACGATCGCGCTGATGATTGTTCCGATCATGTGTGCTCCCTGGGGTTTGGCGGTTCCGATCGGAGCCCGCGCTAGGGTCGGTATTCCCATTGCGGCACGCGACTAACCCGGTCGCGAATTGCGCTGTGGCGGTTTGTGATCCGGCCGCAGCCGGCTATTCACCAAGCTGTTATCAATGTTGACAGAGTGGCCTATGTGGCTATCGTTGGATCGGTCCTGCTTCCCTGATCGAAGGAGGCGACCCGTGTCGCTGCGCCGCATCGGTCGACTCTGCGCCGCCGTGACCCTTCTGAGCCTGGCGTGCGGAACCGGCGCACCGGGCGCGCGCGCAGCAGCCCGCGATCAGCTTGCGCAGGCGATCTCGACCACTCGTGGAAGCTACCTCGTCTACAACTTC
The DNA here is from genome assembly GCA_963715145.1 of uncultured Actinomycetota bacterium. Taxonomy (GTDB): domain Bacteria; phylum Actinomycetota; class Actinomycetes; order Mycobacteriales; family Mycobacteriaceae; genus Mycobacterium. The sequence continues at coordinate 387,103 of CAVQRL010000018.1, forward strand.
GGCCCGGGCTTCCCCGCGCCCATGGTCGATGCCGCAGGCAGGTCGTACGAGATGACCAACGGCGGCCGGCTGATCGTGATCAAGGCCGCCACTCAACGACTTTCGCCGAAACTGCTCGTTGACACCCACCAGGGGGCGCAGGCGCGGTGCGAGCGCACGCCCGGGGCACGCACCGCCGAGGGGCTCGCCCAGGCAGCGGAAATCTATGCCCCGCAACAGGCTTGGCAGGTGCTGGGCCAACCCGCCATCGCGATCAACGCCAACTTCTTCGATGTGCGGCGCCAGCACGGCGGGTCGTGGAAGGCCACCGGCTGCAGTTCGCCGCTGGGCGCCTACGTCGACAACACCGGCGAGCTCGGCCGGGCCAATACTGCCGTCACCGGAACCGTAGCCTATGCGGGTAAACAGGCGCTGTCCGGCGGGGACGAGGTGTGGACCGCGATGAGCACGCTGATCCTCCCGGTGCGCGGGGCGCCCTATCTGGTGACCCCCGCCGATGATCGCGACTACGACGCCGCGTCCCCGGTGATCGGCGCGCTGATCGACCAGGGCACCCGATTCGTCGCGGTCTCCGGCCTGAAGCTGCTCGCCCCCGGTGACACCGGACAGCTGATGGACCCGGGCCCCAGCGCCGCCCGTACCGCGATCGCCTACACCGCCGACAAGGACGAGATGTACGTCTTTCAGGGCGGGCACTACACGCCGGACCAGGTCCAGGACCTCTTCCGCGGCCTGGGCAGTGACACCGCCATCCTGCTCGACGGCGGGGGCTCCTCGGCGATTGTGCTGCGCCGGGACACCGGCGGCATGTGGGCCGGCGCGGGATCGCCGCGCGGATCCTGCGACACGATGCAGGTTCTGTGCGATGCCCGCGAGCGGGCGCTGCCCGCGTGGCTGGCGTTCGATTAGCTACAGGCCGAGTTTGGGCGTGAGGTCCAGCGAGGTGACCGTCGTCATCTTGGTGACCCGCCAGTCGCGGCCGTAACGCTTCATCTCCAGCCGGTAGGAGAGGTACTTCATCGACGGGATGTTGTTGCTCTGCGGGGTGGTCGACGTGGTGTTGGTGTAGACGATCGCGGTGGCATCCGAGCCGCGCAGGGACTCCACCGCCGCCCCGACCACCGTGGTGCTGCTGGTGACCTTTGCCTGCTTGTTGGTGGCCGCGATCGCATCGACGTACGTGCGGTACTGCTGCTCGAAATCCCCGCCGAGATACCGCGCGGAACGGTTTGACAGCTTGTCCATGTCCTCGGGGGTGTAGCTCCACAGTGTGTTGATCGCATCGGCGGCGGTGCGGGCGATCTTCAGCTTGGTCGCCACGGTCGCCCGGTCCATCAGGTAGGGCTGGACGGCGGCGCCGGCGAACCCGCCCGCAACAACGAACCCGGCCACCGCGGCCGCCGCGATCGTCGTCCGGTGGGCCGACAGCCACGTCCGCACCGACTGCCTCTTTTTGACCGCTGGCGCCGGGGCAGCGGCGACGGCCTCGTCGGAGTCGACGCCACCGGTGTCCGGGTCGGCCTCGTCGTCCACGGCGCCGTTGTCGACCTCGCCCTCCGCGGGAACATCCGACTCGGGTACGACGTCGCCATCGACGGCACCCTGTTGACCGTCCGCCTCGGTGTCCGCGGGAACACCCGCCTCGGGTACGTCGTCGCTCACAGCACCTGAATCAGGTCGCTGACCTTCCACTGGTCCCCTTCCTTGACGGCCGTGACCTCCCAGCGGCTCCCGCTGTCGATCTTCTTGCCGTCGGGCATTGTCGTGGTCATATTCGCCACCGCGATCACGTTGACACTGTCGTCAGGATTCCACCGCTCGATGCCGATCTCCTGCACGCTGCCGAAACCGGGCTCGGCCTGAGCGACCTGGATGACGACTTCGGTCATCTTCTCGGCGTACATCTTGGCGAAATTGCCCGTACCCAAGGCAAGGACCTTGTCGGCATATTCGTTGGCGTTGAACGGGTCCGGCGAGGTGTACTGGGTGACGAACGAGCGGACGAAGTCGATGACCGCACCGTTGCGGATCGTGGCACGCTGCGCGGCGAGGCTGTTCGCGAACACGAAGACGCTCACGCTCAGCGCCGCGATCATCGCGACCGCGGCGACTACGGCCACCGTCTTGACCCGCCGCCGGCTCGGTTTCGGATCGGGCATCCGAAACGACGGCAGCGCATGGGCGTCGACCCGCCGCCGCGGGCTCACCGCCCGCCCCCGCCGGACGGCGCCGGGGCCGGGGCCGGGGCAGGCTTGGACGGGGCCGGCTTCGGTGGTGCGGGCTTGGACGGGGCCGGCTTGGACGCCTCGGTCTTCGGCGGAGCGGACGTGGGCGAACCGGACTTGGATGGCTCCGGTGTGGGCTTCGCCGTTTCGGGTGCCTCGGGCACGGGTGGCGGCTTAGGTGCCGCGAGCACGGTCAGGTTGGCAACCTTCCATGCGTCGCCGACCTTCTCGTAGTCCACCCGCAGCGATGCGGTCACGAACCGCTGCGTCGGTGGCACTCCACGCTGGCCCTGCAGGAGCAACAGCATCGTCGCCCGATCGAGCGTTGACGACAGCACGGCACTGTTGCTCACCCAGTAGTCGTTGTCGACCATTCCGATCTTCTGGACCGCCTCCTGCTGCTTGGTCAGTTCCGGCCGATAGCCATCGGTGACCAGAGTCTGGGCCTTGGCGAAATCGTCCGCAGCCGTCTTCACCGTGTAGCTGAGCATCTCGGACACGAGATCGGGGCCTTCGTCGGCGATCTGGTCACGGGCCTTGACCAGTGCCTGCTGATGCCGGTAGACCACCGCATAGCCGGCGACCGCGGCCAGTACCGATGCCGCCGCCGCAGCTCCGATGACCATGGTGGCGATTCGCCGCCGGTCCGGGATCGTCCCCTGTGCATCGCGGACCTCGGTATGCATGAGCATGTCGGCGAAGGTCCGGCCACGGGCGTCCAGCAGGGGCCACAACCAGCCCAGTCCGAAGGGGAGGGTGTCGAGCACATGGGCCAGGTCCCGCAGCGCCAGCCGGCCAAGAACCGGCGTGTCGCCCCCGTTACGGTCGACCACCTCGATGCCGAGGATCGAACGGCCCAGACTCCACCCCGTGTTGACCGGCAACAGCCACCGGTTGACGGCGATGGCCACCACCACCGCGGCGGCCACCACCAGGCAGACCCACCACAGCCAGCCGCCCCGGGAGGCGGACCACCCGATCAGCAGCGCCGTGACCGCAAGCGCCAGCGGGCAGAGCACGTCGACACCGAACGCCGCCGCCCGGGCCCACCAGCCTGCCGGCCGGCCGGCATCATGCGACTCGTCGTCGTGGGCGGCGGTGTCGGCGGGCTCGTCGAGCGCGACCGTCACTTGCTCACCGGTTCGATGTTGTCGATTTTGAAGGCTCCGCCGTCCGAGACCATCCGGACCCGCAGCCGGTAGCTCAATTCCTGGTCGATCTGCTGGTCGTTGGACATGGCGACCCTGGTGGCGACCAGCACGTCGATCGAGCCGTCCGGATTGTGCCGCTCGGCGGCGGCCCGCATGTCGACGATCTTCACCTGCGCATTGACAGTCTGATAGGCGTCGGCGAGCAGGCTGCTGTACAGATTGGCCTGCGCCGAGAAGTTCTCCGTCGAGCAATCGACGATCTTGCGCTGGCTCTCGTTCATCGCTTTGACGTCGGGAGCCTGGGTCGCGGTGATGCAGTCCTTCGCGGCCGCGACGGCCTTGTCCTCGTCGCGGGCGGCCGCGGCGTCGTGGCGGTGACCGATCACGGACAGCACTCCGGCGGCGACGAGAAGCAAAGCGGCGACGGCCAGGCCGCCGACCACGGCGACCGGCCAGCGCCCGGTCAGCAGTCGGGAGTCCGCTGCCGGGGCATCCACGTGATCGCTGAGTCCTGGATCCGGTTGCACATCCGGTTGAACCGTCTCGTCAGCTGTGAGTGGCGGGGTTGGGGTCAGCTGACCGGAGCCAGCATCTCCTTCCATCCGTCGTCTCCTGTTGTCGTCGAGTTCTTGACGGTGTACTTCGTACCATCCGGCCCGGTGATCTCTCCGCTCGAGGCGTCGTAGGTCGCGGACATGTTGGTCGCCGGGGTACCCGCCGGGGTGTAGTCGCACGTACCGGGCTGCGGCCATCCTGGCTGCACGCCCCGGATATCGACACCTGCTTCCGGCGAAGCACACTGCACCGCGCCTTGGCCGGGCTTCGACACCGGGTCGCTCGTCGGCGCCGTGGGCGGCGGCAGCAGATCCGCCGGAAGCGGATTGAGGCCGTTGTTGATGGACGGGGCCGGCATCACCGTGCCGGGGTTGACCGGCTGGTCACAGGCCGCGCCGGGCGCGGGGCAGTTCACGATCTGATTCGGGTCACCGATCCAGGGGTTGGTGCCCAGCGGAACGTAGGGCTCATTGCTGCGGCACTCCATCGGGGTGGCCGCCCGCTTTCCCGGCACGTCGACGCAAGGGAGGTTGCGCGCGCCGCGCACGGAGTTCGACGGAGTCTCCTGAGAGATCTTGCAGTACAGACCGTCCTCCACCGGCTTCGGGCTGGTGTCGGCAGGAGAACGCCACTGGCCCGCGGGCAGGAATCCGGTCAGGCAGGGTGCCGGCTGGTTGATCGACAGACCGAGAGAGAGCGCAGCCTCGCCCGGGAACGCTCTGGCGACCGATTCACCAGCGGCGGGAGCCTGCGGCAGCAGCACCAGCGCCTGCTCGACGCCCTTGTTGTAGCGCTTGAGCATCTCGATGATGATCTCGAGGTTGGCCAGGGTCTGCGGCAGAGAGTCCTTGACGTCGACGAACAGGGTGCTCAGTTCCTGCGTGGTCGGCGCGCCCTCCTGCAGGATGCTGCGCACCGCCGGATCCTGGTCCCTGAGCTGAGCGGTCAGCGTGTTGAGATTGCTGGCCCACTGGTAGATCGCCGCCGAGGACTGAACCTGGCTGTCCAGGATCGGCGGAGTGTTGTCGACGAGGCTGTTGATGTCGTCGATGTTCTCGTTCAGAGCCCCGACGAACGTGTTGGTGTTGTCGACCAGCTTCTGCAATGTCGGCCCGAGTCCGCCGACGGCCTGGGCGGTCTCGTCGAGCAGGTTGGGAATCTTGCCGGCCGGGATGGCCGCCAGGGCCTCGTTGGCCGCGTCCAGAGCGGGACCGACCGGGGTCGGGATGGTGCTCTTGGTGATGGTCTGTCCGGCCTTGAAGTACTGGTCCGGAGTTCCCGTGGACACCAGGTCGATGTACTGCTCACCGACCGCGGTGACCGAGTGGACGTTGGCGCTGGCGTCCACCGGGATCTTGTACCTGTTGTTGATGCTCAGCGATGCGCGCGCCCCGGTCTCGGTCGGTTCGACGTCGGTGACCCGGCCGATGGTGACACCCCGGTAGGTGACGTTGGCGGTCTTGTACAGACCGCCGGCCGCCGGCAGATCCACTTTCAGCGGGTACTGACCGATCCCGGCGAGGCTGGGCAGACGCAGGTAGTAAGACGCTCAGCACCACCAGGGCCGCGATGGTCAGGGCCAGGAAGATGAACAGCTGCGTTTTGATGAAGCGGGTCAGCATCATGTCGTCAAGTCCTCACTCGCCACGCTCGACGTACGGCCCGCCGCCGTCAGTCATGTTCGGGTGCGGAGTGAACCGGACATCCGGGATCATCGTCGCCGGATCGCGGCCCCATGACTGCTCGAGCGCCCGGAGCATGCCCGGACACGCCGGTACCGGTCAACAGTCCGTTGTCGAGTGCGCTCAGGGTCGGTCGAGATTGAGCGACAGGTTGATGTAGTCGCCCCGGATCACCTTCGGGATGTTGTCCAGCGGGTAGGGGTTGGTGATGATCAGGCGCATCGCGTCGAGGAAGTAGGGCGCGCCCCGACCGAGCTGGACCAGCGGACGTTGCAGGATGTCGAGGTTCGTTCGCAGGTCCGGCGACGCCGCGGCCAGGGTCTCGCCGGTGATCTTGCTGAACCGGCCCAGCGCCACCACGGCGTCGGCGACCCGGTCCCGGGCTCCGGCCAGGTAGCCGGCCAGCGGCGGAAGGTCGACGAGCAGCCGGTCGAGGGTGTTGTTGCGGCTGGCCACGTAGGTAAACAGCCTGTTGGTCGATTCGATGGCCTGCGCGATGTCCTCACGCTGCTTGTTCAGCTCGGCGGTGAAGACGTTGAGCTTGTTCAGGAACTCCCGGATCTGGTCGGCGTTCCCGGTCAGCAGGTTGTTGACCTCGTTCTGAATCACTTCGAGGTTCGGGATGCCGCCGCCGCGCAGCACCGTCGCCACGCTGGCCAGAGTGCGCTCCACCGTCGGGAACGCGGAGCTGCGATCGAGCGGAATCGTCGCGCCGTCCCGCAACGGCTGCGGGGACGGATCCGCAGGCGCCGCCAGTTCCACGTGCTGGGTGCCCAGGATGCTGCTCTGGCCGATCTTGGCCGTGGCATTGGCGGGCAGTTGGACCTGCGGGTCAACGCTGAGCGTCAGCGTCGGCACCCAGTTTTTCAGCTCGATCTTGCGCACCGTGCCGACGAACACATCGGCGACCCGCACCCGGCTGTTGACGTTGAGCGCCAGCGTGTCCGGGATCTGGACGTAGATCGTCTTCGAGCCCTTGGCACTGCCCGGACCGAGGTTGAGCGGCACGTTGGCGATGCCCTGCCACCCGCAAGAGGTCAGAACCACGGCCGCGGCGCCGAGAGCCAGCCCACGCTGCCCGAGCCGACGGGCACGGTTGACGAGCGAGGTCATTGTCCAGCCCCCGTTTCAGCAGGTAGTGCGGGCATCGGGGCGGCGACGGGTGCCACCGTTCCCGGTGCGGGCGGCCCGATCAGTTCGGACGCCGGTGGAGGACCGAGCACCACACCCGGCCCCGGTGCCGGGTTCGGCGGAGCCGGCGGATACCACGGCGGGGGCAGCGGGTTGTGCTGGTCGTACGAGTTCGACGGGGCACCGCCGCGTGGGCCGGCCGCCGGGTACGACGTCGGGTCCGGACCGCCCATCAGCGAGGCCAGCGAGTCCGGCGTCAGCATGTTGGCGGTGAACGGCTGCACCTGCAGACCCTGCATTCCCGGCGCGACGATCCAGCCGGACTCATGGTTGCCGTGCGAGAACAGGGTGTCGCGGGACCACACACCCGGAACGGTGGTGTCCTTGTAGCCCGGCGGCGGACGAAGCCGATCTTCGGAGTACGCGACGTACTTCGGCAGGGTCTCGGCGGTGGAGAACTGGTTGGCCGCGAACGGCAGGTAGTTGAACTTCGTCGCGTCCAGGATCGGCGCGAGATACTCGGCGCACAGTTCCGCGGAATCCTGGTAGCCCAGCCGGCTGCCGGACTGAATCGCGCTGCACAGGAACTGCATGGGGTTCGCCCAGTTGGCGATGGCCGGGATCGCGACGATCGAACCGTGCGTCGGGTGGTAGATGTTGTTCACGTTGCCCTGCAATGTCGGATAGACGTGGAGCGCGGTTTCGAGGCCGTTGCGCGCATCGGGCTGCATGAGCGCGTTGGTGACGTCGGCCAGGTTGTTGATATCCCTGGACAACAGCGACCCGTTGTCGGCGACGAACTTGCGGGCCGTCTTGAGCAGGCTGTCGATCTCCTGAACCGCGCGGGCGACTTCCTGGTCGGAATTGGTCAGCGAGCCGGTGAACGTCGCCAGGTTGGTGTTCAGGGCGACCAACTGCTGGTCGCTCTGGTGCAGTGCGTTGACGAAGACCGCCAGTGCCTTGGTGGTGGCAAACAGATCACCACGGCCCTCGTTCAGGGTGGCGACCGCGTCGGAGAGGGCGCGGAAGGTGGTGTTGATGTCCTTGCCCTTGCCGTTGAGCGCGTCGGCCAGGGAATCCACGAACCCACCCAGGGCACCTTTGTCGCCCGGCTTGCCCTGCGGACCCAGTTCCTTGACCAGCTTGTCGAGCTGAGCGCGAATGTCGTCCCACTCGACGGGAATCCGGGTGCGCTCCAGCGGGATCACAGCGTTGTCGGCCAATGCGGGACCCCCGGTGTACGGCGGATCCAGTTGCAGAACGCGGGAGGCCACGACGGTGGGGTTCAGGATCGACGCGGTGGCCTCGGCGGGCACTTTGTATTGGCTGTCGAAGTGGAAATTGACCTTCATCCGGTCGCCGGCCGGCTCGATGCTGTCGATGGCACCGACCTTGACGCCCATGATCTGAACCCGGTCACCGGGGTACACGGCCAGGGTGTTGTCGAAATAGGCGCTGACGTTCGTCGTCGTCGCCTTCTTGTACATCCGGTATCCGACGACCGCGGCCAGCGCGGCGAGCAGGGCGACGACGATGGTGATGATCACCCCGGCGCTGCCGACTTTCTTGAGCGACACGTTACGTACCGACATCGGTTAAGACCCTCCCGTGTCGACCGGAGCGATGGTTGCCGCCGGATCGGCCGGACCGGGAGCCGGGACGACCGGAACCGTCCGCGCTCCCGGCGGGCCGGGGGCGAATGCCGGCGCGGGCGCGCCGGGCACCAATGGACCGGGCTGTCCGGGCACCGCGGCGGCCGGAACGCCGTGGTTCGGCGTCGCGGCGGCCGGGTTCGGCGGTCCCATCACGACGTCCGGCGGGCCGAACCCACCGGGAACCGGGCCGTAGGGTCCCTGGGTCGCCGCAGCACAGGGCAGCGGGTTGCCCGGGGTTCCGACGCCGCCGAGTCCCGGCGTATAGGAGCACGGCGAGCCCGGAGGAACGGCCGGTCCGGGGAACTCCGGGGTTCCCTCGAGCGGCAGCGGGGCCGGGGCCGGGGCACCATTGGGCTGCGCCTGGCCGTTGGGATCCGGGAACTTGAAGGCCGGCAGGCCGGCGTTGCGCCAGAACTCCTCCGGATCGATCCCGCGCTGCTTGAAGGCGGCGTCGACCCATGGCTGGATGATCTGGTACGGCAACAGGTTGACGATCAGGGTCTTGAAGTAGGGACCGGAGCCGACGCCTTCGGTGAGCGCTCCCATGAATTTCGAGGCCGTCGTGATCGAGTAGGCCAAATCGTCCTTGTGCTGAGCGAGCACGTCGCTGATGGTCTGCAACTGGGTCAGCACGTTGTTCAGGTTCGGGTTGTCATTGATGAACCCGGCGAACTGCTGGGACACTGCGGTCACGTTCTGCAGCAGGACATCCACTTCCTGGCTGCGCTGGTTGACCGCCGCGAGGAGAACCTGGGCATTGACCAGCAGGCGGTTGATCTGCTCGCTGCGGTTGCCCAGAACGCTGGCCACTTTGTTGGCCTGCGCCAGCAGCTCTTTGAACTGCTGGTCACGCTTGCCGATGGTGTCCGAGAACCGAGCTACACCGTCGAGGGCGGCCTTGAGCTCGGGCCTGCTGGCATCGAGGGTCTCGGACAACACGTTCAGCGAGTTGCGGACGGCGGTGAGGTCCCACTGGCTGGTGTTGGTGGTCAAATCCGAGAACGCGTCATAGAGCTGGTACGGCGTGGTGCTCTGTTCCAACGGAAGCGTTGCTCCGACCCCCAACGGCTTGCTGCCACGCGGGTCGATCTCCATGACCCGCTTACCCAGGATGGTGTCGGTGCGAATGGACAGCCTGCTGTTGTCCCCGATGCGGTAGTTGCCGAGGGTGAAACCGACCTTGACCCGGTCACCGTCGATCTTCAGCGACTTGATCTGCCCGACGTCATATCCGCTGATGCGGACCTTGTCGCCGGGAGCGACGCCGGCCGCGTCGGCGAAGTCCGCGTAGTACATCGGCTTGGCGAACAGCATGGGCACGCTGGCGAAGCTCTGGCCCACGGCCACGACCATGATCACGATCAACAGGCCGAGGAGACCAACCCGGATCCGGTTGGAGCCCTGCAAGGTCATCATTGCGGCGTGCACCTCCCCGTCGGCTGCTTGGTGATCCGGACCTTGCGAACCGGACCGCCGGGCTGCAGCCCGTTGAGCGTCAGGGTGATGTCGCAGAGGTAGAAGTTGAAGAAGTCACCGTAGACACCGCCGGCCCGGCCGATGAGCGTGATGGCCGCCGGGTACTCGCTGAGCAGCTTGTCGAGTTTGGCCGGGTCATCGGCGAACGGCTGCTGAATGGTCTCCAGCTTTCCGAGGGTCTGCTGCAGCAGCGGGCGGTCTTCACTGAGCAGGCTGGCCAGTTCGCTGGAGCCGTTGCTGATGTCCGCGATGGCGCCGGCGATCGGGTCGGCCCGGTTCTTCAAACCGGTGACCAGGATCTCGAGGTTGCTGACCGTCGAGTCGAACTCCCGCTGATGCTTGCTCACCGTGCCCAGCACGGTGTTGAGATTGGTGATCACCTCGCCGATGGCCTTGTCACGGTCTGCCAGTGTCGCCGTCAGTTGGGCGGTCTGACTCAGGATGCTCGCGACGGTGCCGCCCTGCCCCTGGAACACGGTGACCAGCGATGTCGCGATGTTGTTGACCTTCTCCGGATCGAGCGCCTTGAACAGCGGCTTGAAGCCACCGATCAGAGCATCCAGGTCGAGCGCCGGCTGGGTCCGTGCCAGCGGAATCAGCCCGCCCGGCGGCAGCACCCGGTCCATACCCTCGCCCGTGCCGCGGTCGAGGTTGACGTACCGCTCACCGATCAGGTTGGCGTAGCGGATCTGCGCGCCGGTCGACTGGTAGAGCGGCAGCGACTTGTCGACATTGAGTTGGGCCACGACACGCTGCCCGCCCTCGAGCAGACGCACCGACTTGACCTTGCCGACCTCGACTCCGCCGGCCCGCACGAACTGGCCGGCCTTCAGACCGCTTCCGTTGCTGAACTCCGCCTCATAGGTGCTGAACCGCTGAAAACGCAGCTGACCGAACACGACGATGAGCAGCGCGCTGCACAACGCCAGGATGATCGACACGAGGGCGAGCTTGATCGCCGTTCCTTTAATACTCATGGGTTGATCGTGTTCTCCCCGACCTGACGGCCCCAGACGTACTCATTGAGGATCGGCTGTCCGAGTTCGAAGTGGTTGTACGGCGCGAGCGAGGCACCGGTGTCGGCGACCAGGGTCGGCGCTGGCCAGAACTCCTTGGTCACTGTCTGCCAGCAGCCGGGCGCTCCACCGGGTCCACCGCGCGCGTTCACCCGCGGCAGGTTGTCCGGGTAGACATACGGGTTGGGCGCGCCCACCAGGAAGGCATGGTCGGCGAGCGAGTAGCCGTTGCCGCCGAAGCCGGCCAGGGCGTCCGGCAACAGTTCCGCGTACTTACGCAGCATGCAGTACAACTCGGGGCTGTAGGTGTTGAGCAGCTTCGAGGTCGGAATCAGATCAGACATCGCCCTGACCAGGTACGGACCGCCATTCTCAAACACCTCGGCACCCGCATTGCCGAAACCGATGGCGCCCAGCAGCGTCGCGTCCAAGTCGCCCTGCTGGTTGTTCAGGGTGCGGATCGTGGTGAGCGCATTGTCCAGCGAATCCCAGAAGTCCGGGCCGGCACCGGTGTAGATATCGGCCACCTCGGCGAGCCTCTGCAGGCCGTACTGGAGACGTGGCAGACGCGGGTTGAGGTTGTCCAGGGACACGTTGGTCTGCACCAGCGTCTGACCGAACTTGGTGCCCAGGCCGGTCAGCGCCTCCGCCGTCGCCGACAGCGTGAGGTTCAGCTTGACCGGATCGATCTTCTCAGCGAGGTTGGTCACCGTCTCGAACACGGTGTTGAACTCGGTGGTCACGTTCCGGACGTCGATGACGTCGGAGCTGTTGATACGCGTCGAGGTCGGATCGCTCGGGCTCGACAGCGAGACGTACTTGTTGCCGAAGATCGTGGTGGCCTGGATCTCGCCCTGCACGTTCGTCGGGATCAGGCTGATGAACTTCGGATCGACCTCGAGGGAGAACTTCGCCGCCTCTTTGCCGTCCACCATGGTCGGCTCGATCTTGTCGACGCGCCCGATGGCGACACCGTTGTAGGTCACCTTCGAACCCGGATCCATGACCAGGCCGGCCCGGGCGGACAGCATGGTCAGGTATGTCTTGGGCTTGAGCGTGCCGCGGAACTGCATGATGACGAACGTCAGGATGACGGCCGTGATGAGTAACACCACGATGCCGGCGAGCCGGATCGGCGGGGTGCGCGGGGGATTCAGTGGGGCAGTCATGACTACACCGTCAGGTTGAAGTTGGGGTTGGTGCCGTACAGCGCCAACGAGGCGAACAGAACCACGAACTGAATCAGGACGAGCGACGCGCGCATCGACTTTCCGACCGCCTCACCCACTCCGACCGGACCGCCGCTGGCGTTGTAGCCGAAGTAGCAGTGGTTGATCATCACGAAAACCGAGATGATGATCACCTCGACGAACGACCAGAACACGTCGTCGGCTCGCAGGAAAGTATGGAAGTAGTGCGCGTAAGTGCCGCCCGACTGTCCGTACAGGACGGTCGTGGTCAGCTGCGCGGCCAGGAAGGCCATGATCAGCGACATGGCGTAGAGCGGGATGATCACCACGCTGGCAGCCACAAGGCGCGTCGACACCAGGTAGGAGATGGATTTGATACCCATCACCTCGAGGGCGTCGATCTCCTCGGAGATACGCATGGCGCCCAGTTCCGCCGTAGCTCCGGCGCCCACCGTCGCGGCCAGCGACTGACCGGTGACGATCGGGGCGGTGAGGCGGACGTTCACCATCGCGGCCAGGAAGCCGGTGAACGCCTCGACCCCGATATTGCCCAGCGACGCGAAGCCCTGGATGGCGATCAGCGACCCGGCGGACAGGGTGATGAAGCCGACGATGGCGACCGTGCCGCCCACCACCGCCATGGCGCCGGCGCCCATTCCGACCTCGGCGATGAGCCGGACGATCTCCTTCGGGTAGAAGCGGATCGCGTGCGGAATCTCACGCAGCGCCTCGATGGCGAACCAGCCCACCTTGCCGGTGCTGTCGAGGAACCTGCCCGGGGCCTTGGCCCACTTCGCCCCGTCGAGCTTCACGAACTTCGACGGGACCGCCGTCTTGGGTGCTGTCGCTGTGGCCATCTAACGCCCCGTCCCGAAACGAACACCGATCGTCGTGAAGATGACGTTCACCGCGAACAAGGCCACCACACACAGCACCAGGGTCTCGTTCACCGCGATTCCCACACCCTTGGCGCCGCCGCCGACCGTCAACCCTCGATAACACCCGACCAGTCCGGCGATGAGGCCGAACGCGACGGCCTTGGCAATCGCGATGACGACCTCGGGTAGTCCGGTGATGAGCGTCAGGGTTTGCAGGTAAGCGCCGGCGGAGATGTTCTGCAGGAACACCCCGAAGATGAAGCTGCCGACCAGCCCGATCACGATCACCGCGCCGTTGAGTAGCACCGATACGAACGTCGCCGCGGCCACCCGGGGCACCACCAGGCGGTGGATCGGATCGATGCCGAGCACTTCGAGGGCGTCGATCTCCTCGCGGATGGTGCGGGCGCCGAGGTCGGCGCAGATGGCGGTGGAGCCGGCACCGGCCACCACCAGAACGGTCACCAGCGGCCCGAGCTGGGTCACCGAGGCCAGAGCCGCACCGGCACCGGAGACGTCGGCCGCGCCGAACTCGGTCAGCAGCAGGTTGAAGATGAAAATGATGAGCACGGTGAGCGGGATCGACATCGCAAAGGTCGGCAGCAGCGAGACCGTCATCAGGAACCAGCTGAAAGTGGTGAACTCTTTCCACTGGAACGGCCGGGTGAGCGCCTTGGCGGTGAGTACGCACATCTTGAAAAAACCGCCCATGGCCTGCATGGGACCGTTGAATCGCTTGCTCAGGAAACTCGTCGATGCTGTCACCGCTTGACCTCCACATCGCGGCTCAGCCCGTCACAGCGGCGTGACGGTGGATGGTTCGGCACGCACCCCTCCTTCGACCGAGCAAACGTGATCAGCGGCACCCTCTCACGTTCTGGTGATCGGGACCACAGGAATGTACCCGATGCTCCGGCGGCCTCACATCCCAACGCCACTATTGACCCTCCGTCGATGCTCCGGTGCCACCAAAACGCAATCTCAATTCCGTTTTCATGACTTTGCCAGCCGGGTTGCGCGGGAGCGCTTCGACGATCTCCAGCGCTTTCGGGTGTTTGTAGCGAGCGAGTTGCCCGTCGAGGAAGTCCGCGACGTCCTCGAGGCGCAGGCCGGGCTCGCTGGCGGCGGCGACTGCGACGGGGACCTCGCCCCACCTCTCGTCCGGACGGCCGATGATCGCCACCTCGACGATTGCCGGGTGGCCGGCGAGGATGTTCTCCACCTCAGCGCAGTAGATGTTCTCCCCGCCGGAGATGATCATGTCCTTCTTGCGGTCGACGACCCAGATGTAGCCCTCGTCGTCGCGGCGAACCAGATCCCCGGAGTGGAACCACCCGCCGGCGAAGGCCTCGGCGGTGGCGTGTGGCTTGTTCCAGTAGCCGGCCATGAGAGTCGGTGCGCGATAGACGATTTCGCCCACCTCTCCGACCGGCACATCGTTCATGTCTTCGTCGACGATGCGGGCGGCCACGGTCGGTATGACTTTGCCCACCGAACCGAGTTTCCGGATGGCGTCGTCGCCGAGCAGCATGCAGGTGACCGGAGACATCTCGGTCTGGCCGAAAGCGGCCAGGATCTTGGTGGCGGGGAACGTCTCGGACATTTGCCGCAGCAGGGTGTCCGACGCCGGGGCGGCCCCCCACGACAGGTTCCGCAGGCGCAGTTCCCGGGGCCGGGAACGTTGCTCGGCGCAGACCGCCTGCCACTGGGCCGGCACCAGGAAGATCCCGGTGACCTTCTCGGCGGCGAGCACATCGAGCAGTCCGGCGGGGTCGAACGCGCCCAACGGGTGGATCACCGTGGGGATGCCCAGGGTGAGGCCGGGCAGCGTGTTGCCGATGCCGGCGATGTGGAACAGCGGCACCCCGACGAAGGCGACGTCATTGTTGATGTCGGGACCACTGGTGTAGATCGCGGTCATGGTTTGCGCAGCCAGGTTGGTGTGCGTGAGGACCGCACCCTTGGGGTGTCCGGTGGTCCCGGAGGTGTACATGATCAGCGCCGGGCTGTCGTTGGGGACGTCGACGGGCGGCGCGGGCGCGCCGTCCTCGGCGAGGAGTTCCTCGTAGCCGAGCACCGATCCGCCGTCCCCGGTGGAGCCCGCCACGATCACCGTCGCCAGTTCCGGGGCGATATCGCGGACCGCCGCGGCCACCGGTGCCAGCATCGGCTCGGTGACCAGGACCGCCGCACCGCAGTCCTCCACCAGATATGCCAGCTCAGGCGGGGTCAACCGGAAGTTCACCGGCACCGCGATGGCTCCCAGCATGGTGGCGGCCAGGCAGGTCTCGAGGAACTCCGGCCGATTGAGCATCAGGATCATCACCCGGTCGCCGGACCCGATTCCGCGCCGATGCAATGCGCCGGCGAGCCCGCAGACCCGCCGGTGCAACTCGGCCCAGGTGATGGTGCGGCCAAGGAAACGCAGCGCGGGGGCCTGCGGCTGCATCAGGGCGTGGCGGCTGAGCTGGGTGACCCAGTTCTGGCGACGGGACAGATAGGGCTGCTCAAGGCTGTGCTGTCCGGCCGCGGCATCCATCGGGTTCCAGCTTGCGGCACACCGGTGGCGGGGCGGCGCGAAACGCCGCACGCGTCACAAAATTTCGGTTCAGATCGACAGTTGCTCGGCGCGGGTCTTGAGGTTGCCCGCGAGGTGATCGAGGGCGTCGTTGACGAGTTTCTTCACCATCAGCGCCGGCACACCCGGGATCGAGGTCTCGACGTCGAGGTCGACGGTGAGCAGGCTGGACGGCCCCATCTCGACCACGGAGAACAATTGATGCTGTTTCGAGAACAGCTCGCCCTGCTGCATCACGGTCTGGATCTGCGCGGGACTCGGGTAATAGACGGCCTGGATATAGGTGCCCTGCTGGCCCTGGATCTCGGTGTCGATCCGAAGCTGGCTCGGTCGCCCGTCGTTGTAGCGGGCCAGGATGTAGACGGCCCTGACCTCGTCATTCCATTGTGGGTAGGCCTCGAAGTCGGCCACGATCCCAAGGATGGTGGCCGCCGCGGCCTCGACTTCGACCGTCTTGCTCACCAGCGGCATCAGGCGGGCACCTTCTTGGTCCGTCCGGCGCGACCGCCGTCGCCCAGCGGGGACTCCACGCGGGTCTTGTCGTCACGGATCAGACCGCGCAACAGAGCGGTGCTGAACTCCTCGGCGATCTCGGTGGCGGTGCGCCGGCCATCGGGCCGCAACCAGCGGTAGGCGCCCATGGTCATACCGATGTAGCCCAGGGCCACCACATGCGAATCGCACTCGAAGAATTCACCGCTGGCGATCCCACGGTCGATGACACCGGTGACGTGCTCGTAGACCTGGGTCTCTTTCTCCCGAACCTCGGCGACCTGGTCCGCGGTGAACCATTCGGTGATGTAGGGCTGCTCCTGCCAGTAGACGGCGGCACCCTCGGGGTCCTCGGCGATGTTCTTCAGCAGTCGGACCGTGTACTGGTAGAGCGCCTCGCGGGCGGTCCAGGTCGAGTCGTCGTGCACGGCGGCCAGGGTGTTCTCCGCCGCACGGCGGTAGATGTCGAACAGGATCAGCGACTTGCTGGCGTAATAGTGGTAGACCGTCGCCTTGTTGAGTCCGACGACGTCGGCCACGTCGTCCATCCGGGTGCCGTGGTAGCCGCGCGCGGCGAACAGCTTGGTGGCCACGGCCAGCAGTTCCTCCCGGCGCGTCGACCCGTTCTCCGGTGGCATGAGCGGTCCTCCCTATCAACTGGTTGGACAGTCTAGGCCGACGACCATGCGGGACGGTCACGTCCCGAGGAGGAGTCGCCACCCGGGGCCGGGCAATGACACCCGATCGCGACTCCCCCGGTGCGGGGCGGGATAGACTCCAGGCGAGTCGGACGTCCAGTCGGATGCCAAGGAGGCCAGCCATGAATCCCGATCCCAACCCGGACTACGACGCGACCGACGAGATCGAGTACTTCTTCAGCTGGCTGACCTGGGGACTTCGCGGAACCGACTGGACCGGAACGCCGGCCTATCCGCCGGTCTGACCGGCGGGCCTAATCGCCCCAGGCGAAGGCGTCGACGCCGACGTCGATCTGCCGGGCCTCTTCTTCTTTCCGTTCCGTCTGGCCGTCTACAGCCGCACCCCGGTCCGTTGAGATCAGCAACGGCCGGTCATCGGCGGTGCCGATGTAGGCGACGGTGTCGCCCACCCACTCCGGCCCGGGAGCATCACTGCGCGTGTCGGCGATCGTGTGCGGTGCCCCGCCGGGGGTGAGCACCTGGATGCTCTTCGTCCGCTGGTCGGGACTCCACTGCGTGAACCCGATCGCACCGCGCCACAACGCCGCCACGTCGTCGTAGGCACCCGTGCCGGTAAACAACGGACGGGGAGCCGCCGGCGCCTCGACTGAGTAGATGCCACCACCGCGAAGCGTGAAAGGGATTGCGCTGAAAAGACTTCCAGTCGCATCGCCGTTGGCGAACAGGACCGAGCGGTCTTCGTCGGCGTAGCCCACAGAAGCGGTATTGGTGCCGGTCGCCACCGGTTGCGAACCTCCCCCGATGCTGTAGACGCTGACGTCGACGGGGCTGACGTCCGACCGCCCGCCGGCCCACGCGATGTGCTTGCCGTCGCGCGCCCAGGCGTACTTCCGATCGGCGTAGAGCGGCCGGGCCGGCGCCTGGACAGCCCCGGTGTCCGCGGCGGCCGTCTGCAGGAATCCCCCTCCTCCGGCCGTCTTGAGGAAGGCGATCCGGTCACCGGTCGGCGACCAGCGCGGGCTGTCGAGGGTGCTGCCGGCGGGATCGTCACCGCCGAACGTCGGCACCAGTGCGGCGGGGTCCACCAACCGGCGGGGGGGCGATGCCGGCGCACTGTCGGCCGAGAGGTCGAGCACCCACAATTCGCCCCCGCCGTCCGCACGGGATGCCTTGCGCACGAACGCCACTCGGCTGCCGTCCGGCGACGGCGCGGGCTCGGTGTCAGCCGGGCCGTCGGTGAGCTTGCGCCCGGGGGTGCCCGCCGGATCACTGACGTACACGGCGCCGTCCCTGGAATAGAACAGTGCCGGCAT
Organism: uncultured Actinomycetota bacterium; assembly: GCA_963715145.1. Lineage (GTDB taxonomy): Bacteria > Actinomycetota > Actinomycetes > Mycobacteriales > Mycobacteriaceae > Mycobacterium. The sequence continues at coordinate 405,104 of CAVQRL010000018.1, forward strand.
GTTCGTGGTGTCCGGACCGTTGACCGCCGGCCGGGGCGGTGCCGCACAGGCGGCGACGGTGGTCACGATCAGGAACAGAATCCGAAAACGCGGCACGGGGCGCACTCTATCGGTTGTTAGGCTGCGGTTCTTGTGAGCGATCTGACGACGACGGCGGCGCGTCCCGACCCCGCGCGGCTCAGGATCGAGCGCTACCCGTTCGTCGACGAGATCGCCACCCGCTACGGCGATATGGACGCCAACGCTCACATCAACAACCTGGCCCTGGAGTCGTTGCATGAGAACGCCCGCGCCACGATGAACCAGCGGCTCTACCCCGCGGCCTACCGGCCCGGCGGACGGCGCCGGCGGTTGGTGACATCGCAGAACACGGTGCACTTCCTGGCCGAGGCCCACTGGCCGGTCACCATTCAGACGGGTGCTGGGGTCGGCCGCATCGGACGCACCTCGTTCATCGCATCGACCGCGCTCTTCGTCGCCGGGACGTGCATCGGGGTCTGCGACACCGTGCTGGTCATGCTCGGCGACGACGGCCCGGAACCGATCCCGGACGACTTTCGGGCGGCATTGACGGGCGCGCTGCTGGGGTGACCGCGGCCGCGCGGGCCACCCGGCGCGCCGGACGTGCCCGTGAAGGCGACCTCCGAACGGCCAGGGTTCGTCGGAATAAGGGCGGTTGGTGCCCGAAGTCGGGGCAACCGTGTTTGAGTTGATGACGATGTCGCAGTCGCACTGTGCCCCGTTTCCGGAGGTGGTCCGACCCGGTTCGGCCACCCGTCGGAGGCGTGCGTCATGAGCAACGGCCCCCTCCCGCCCGGCGCCGCCGAGAAGGATCCCGTCCTCTCCTCGGCGCGCAGTCGCCTGGTCTTCGGAACCGCAGCGCTGTACGTCTTCTTCCAGATGGTGTTGCAGACCTTTCCCAGCGTGATGCGGGAGGGATTGGTCGTCGACCTTTCGTTGAACGAAGCGGGATTCGGCGGTCTGTCGTCGAGCTTCTACTACCCGTACATCCTGCTGCAGGTTCCCGCGGGAATCCTGGTGTCGCGCTTCGGCGCACGGTCGGTGCTGATCACCGGGGCATCGCTGTGCACCGTCGCGTCCTTCCTGTTCGCGATGTCAAAGACCGCGGCGTCAGCAGAGACGACCCGCATCCTGATGGGCCTGGGCGCCGCACCCACCGTGGTGTGCGCCATGACCCTGGCCGCGCAGTGGTTTCCGGCACGGCTGTTCCCGCTGCTGGCTGCGCTGACCGAGGTGGCCGGCATGACCGGCGCAGCGGTGGGCCAGGAAACGCTGGGCTTCATCGTCGAACGCGCGGGGTGGCGGGCCGGGATGATGGCCTGCGGGGTGTTCTCGACGGTTCTGCTGGTTCTCATCGTCCTGTTCGTTCGGAACCGACGGGTGGCCGGCGGTGCCGGCGACACGGACTGGCCGCGGTTCTCGGCTATCGGACGACTCCTTCTCTCTCCGCAGATCCTCACCCGCGCCACCGCCGGCGGCTTGGTGTCCGCGGCTGGTGTGGCCTTCGGCATGCTCTGGGGTGTCTCGTATTTCCAGGTCCACCACCACATGAGCCTGCCGGCGGCATCGATCTGCGCGTCCTTCTACTTCTGGGGTTGCCTACCGGGTTTCCTCGGATCGGCCTGGCTGTGCGCGCGTCTGGGCAGGCCCGCGTTGCTGCTCGGACTGGGAGCCGCCGGCACGGCCGCGGCGATGGGGCTGATTCTGTTCGTCCTACAGGGTCCCGTCGCTCTGGCCGTGGCGATGTTCGTGCTGGGCGCGTGCAACGCGTTCTACGCGCTGTCCTTCACCATGGTGAAGGACAAGGCGCCGGCCGAGCTTTCCGGTGTGGCGATGGGCCTGACCAACATGCTCATCATGGGCATCGGCGGCGTGATCTTCCAACCGCTGATCGGGGTGCTCGCCCACATCCGCGGGCAGGACGTGCCCGATGCGACGGCGTTGAGCGTGACCATCGTCGCCCCGCTGCTGGCCCTGCTGCTGCTGGCGTTCGTTCACATGCAGGACGCTGCTACAGCGCCTTCAGTTCCTCGATGACCTCGCCCACCGACTTCTTGGCGTCGCCGAACAGCATCGACGTTCCGGCTCCGAAGAACAACGGGTTCTCGATACCGGCGTACCCCGACGACATCGACCGCTTGAGCACGATCACCGAACGGGACTGGTCCACGTTGAGAATCGGCATGCCGAAGATCGGGCTCGACGGATCCGTCCGGGCTGCCGGGTTGGTGACGTCGTTCGCGCCGATCACCAAGGTCACATCGGTACGCGGGAACTCGCCGTTGATGTCGTCCATCTCCTTCATGGCGTCGTACTCGACATCCGCCTCGGCGAGCAGCACGTTCATGTGGCCGGGCATGCGGCCGGCCACCGGATGGATGGCGTACTTGACCTCCACACCCTTGCTCTCGAGCAGGTCGGCCATCTCCTTGACGGCGTGCTGCGCCTGAGCCACGGCCAAGCCATAGCCCGGAACCACGATCACCTGGTTGGCGTAGGCCATCTGGATCGCCGCGTCGGCGGCGGAGGTGGCCTTGACCGGGCCCTGGTCCCCACCCGCCGGTCCGCCGACGGCATCGGTTCCGCCGAAGGATCCGAACACGATCGCCGGGATGGACCGATTCATCGCCACCGCCATCAGGTTGGTCAGGATCGAACCCGACGCGCCCACGATCATGCCCGCGACGATCATCGCCGTGTTGTTCAGCGCCAGACCCGCTGCGGCAGCCGACAACCCGGTCATGGCGTTCAGCAGCGAGATGACCACAGGCATGTCGGCGCCGCCGATCGGGAAGACCACGAACAGGCCCATCACGCCGGCCAGGATCAGCAGCAGCACGATCCACCACCACGCACTGCCCTCGCCGGGGTGGGCGTGCAGTCCGATGTACACCGCCGCGCCGATCGCGCCGAGCAGCAGGGCGATGTTGGCCGCCTGGAAGAACTTTGCGCCGGCGACCAGTTTCTTCTCGACGTTCTTCGGAATCGACTCCTGCAGTTTGGCGAACGCGACCAGCGAACCCCAGAACGACACCGAACCGATGATCGCGGCGAACAGGGATCCGACGACGAGTGCCACCGTCGGCGACTGGTCGGCGCTGAAGTGCGAGAAGCCCTTCGTCTCAATGAATTCCGCCCAGGCGATCAGCGCTACCGTGCCGCCGCCCACGCCGTTGAACAGCGCGACCAACTGCGGCATCGCCGTCATCTTGGTCTTCTTGGCCGGCGGCACGCCGAGGATCACACCAAGCGCCAGACCCGCCACGATCAGGATCCAGTTGATTCCGGCGGTGTCGCGAATCTTGATCAGCGTCGCGAACACCGCAATGGCCATACCGGTGGCGGCGATCCAGTTGCCACGCACCGCGGTCTTGGGGCCGGTCAGCCCCATCAATCCATAGATGAAGAGCGCGAACGCGAAGATGTAGAGAACGTCGACGAGGTAGGTCACTTGGCGGGCTCCTTCGCCTCATCGGCAGCCGCCAGGGCCTTTTCCCTGTCCTTCTTGCCCTTGAACATCCCGAGCATCCGGTCGGTCACCAGGAAGCCGCCGATCACGTTGAGCGTGCCGAACACCAGCGCGACGAAGGCGATGATCCGTACCCCCCAGTGCGCGTCGGCCGGCAGACTTCCCAGCACCAGCAGCGCGCCGAGCACGACGATGCCGTGAATGGCGTTGGTGCCCGACATCAGCGGGGTGTGCAGCGTGTTGGGCACCTTCGAGATCACGGCGAACCCGACGAATCCGGCAAGCACCAGGATCGCGAGATTGGCCAGCAGTTGCGTGTACATCAGTTCTCACACCTCGCGAGTCACACAGGAGGCCGAGACGACCTCGTCGTCGAAATCCGGCGCCAGCGCGCCGTCCTTGATGAGCAGTTCCAGCAGCGACGTCAGATTCTTCGAGTACAACTCGCTGGCGTGCTCGGGCATGGTGGCCGGCAGATTCAGTGGCGAGGCGATGGTCACCCCGTGCTTGACGACGGTCTGGCCGGGCTCGGTGAGCTCGCAGTTGCCACCGGTCTCTCCGGCCAGGTCGATCACGACGCTGCCGGGCTTCATTCCCTGCACCGCCGCGGCCGTCACCAACCGCGGCGCGGGGCGGCCCGGCACCAGGGCGGTGGTGATCACCACGTCGAAGCCGCCGATGGCCTCCTCGAGTTTCTTCTGCTGCCGGGCACGCTCCTCTTCGGTCAGCTCGCGCGCGTACCCGCCCTCGCCGGCCGCGTCGATCCCCAGGTCCAGCCACTGCGCACCCACGGAGCGAACCTGATCGGCGACCTCGGGCCGCACGTCGTACCCGATGGTCCGCGCACCGAGCCGCTTAGCCGTGGCAAGAGCCTGCAGGCCGGCGACGCCCACGCCGAGCACCAGCACCGTGGCGGGCTTGACGGTGCCGGCCGCGGTGGTCAGCATGGGGAAGAATCGGGTGGACTCACTGGCGGCGAGCAGCACCGATTTGTATCCGGCGACGTTGGCCTGCGAGGACAGCGCATCCATCGCCTGAGCCCGGGAGATCCGTGGGATCGCCTCGACGGCGAAGGCCTGGACGCCGGCACTCTTGAGGGCACCGATCTGGTTGTCGGCATTGCGGGGCGCGAGGAAGCCGATCAGTGTCTGTCCGGCCCGCAGCCGCGCAACCTCGGCGGGCGTCGGCGGAGCGACCTTGACCACCACATCGGCCGACCAGGCATCCCCGATGGTGGCGCCGGCGGCGGTGTACAGGTCGTCCGGCAGCAGTGCCCGCTGCCCGGCACCGGACTCCACCACCACGGCGACACCACTGTTCACCAGTGCCGAAACCGCCTTGGGCACCAGTGCCACCCGTCGCTCGTCGGCGCCCGACTCGGCGACGACGCCCACGGTCGTCTTCGTATCTGTCATGAGCTGTGCGTGTGCTTTCTACCGCGGATTGTTTCCGGGGAACCTCCCCGAATGCTCGTGACACCCTAGCGGCTGGCTAGGGCGATATCCCAAGCCGAGGACGCCGGACCGGGTCGTCTCATCTCGCGGGCGACGCCGTGAACTTATCCGCTGACTGTTCATACGCAGCGCACCACCGCGTCCGTCCGACGATCGGGGGACAGACCTCTCACCCGGTGAAGGGTCCATTTGCAGGACGGCGTGCGCCCCGGCCACAGAGCGATAGTGGGCTCCCGAGACCGAGCAATCGCCTCGCGCCAACACGTTGAGAAAGGCCCAATCATGGAGAACCCCAGTGCCAGTCGCTCAAGCCGGGCCGAAGTGGTCGCGGACGCCGCGGGCAGCGACGGACGGTTCTCCGGTTCGAGTTCGCCAGGACCTGGCGGATCGGACATTCCGCCACCTCGCAGGGCAATCGCCGAAGAGATTCCTTTTCGCCGACAACGGGATTCGTCGATTCGTCGTTTTGCGGCTGAGCAACCCGGGTCTACCGTTGTGATCCAGGACACATTAGGGACGACGGTGATTGATGACACCCACCTCATCCTCGGTGGCGGGTGCAGGAAAAGAGGACCGATGGACGCCCACAGCACGGTCGAGCCACACGGCATGAGCTACTCACGCTTCGTGGGACGGATCGGGGCCCTGGCCGTTGCGCTGGGAATCGGTGCGGTCCTGGGTACACCGGTGATCGCCGCGGCCGACACCGGGCGGACAAGGCCGGAGGATTCCACCTCGGATGCGGAATCGTCGGCGGAGTCCACGGCCAGTGCCCCCGCATCGCGGGGCAGAGCGGCCTCGGGCCGCACCGCCGGGGCGCCGCGGGTCGGCGGGCGGACCTCCCCAGGGCGCTCGGCGGCGGAGCCGACCACCGGCGTTGGCGCACGCGCCGCGGGTGCCGACGCCACGGTGGTGCCGCCGTCCCCGGCACACAACGATCCGATCAAGTCCGAAGTCGATCGGGTCGCCCCACGGGCGATTGTCTCGTCGCCATCAGACGCCGTCCCGTCACCCGGCGCCTACGGTCCACTGAGCTCCCCGATGACCGCGCCGGCACCAACGTCGGTCCAGCCGACTGCGGTGCCGACTCCCGCCGCTACCCCATCGGTCGTGGCGGCGGTCGCCCCTGCGGCGGCTCTACCGGCCGCCGCGGTGCGGCCCGTGCATGCTCCCGCGGCCACGCTCGCCCCGGTCGTCGGCGTGCTCGAGGCGATCCTGGCTCCACTGTCGGGCAGCGGCACAGGCATACCGGTCGAGTCGCCGCTTGGCTGGGCGGTGCTCGCGCTCACCCGCCGTCTCGGACGGTCCGCCACTGTGCCGACGGTCGCCATGCCGGTGACGACGGGCCAGGCCGCGGCCGCGACGGCGGTCGCGCCGGCCGCTACGACATCCGGTACGACGACCACCATCACCTGGGCGTGGGGCACCAACCCGGTGCTGAACTTCAACCCGGCCACCGACAAGCTCAACTTCGGCTGGATGGCGCCGAGCGCGTTCACCGTCACAGAGAAGTCGGGTTCGACCCAGATCGCGATCGTCGACAACAACCACAGCTACACCCTGCAGGGGGTCGGGCTCAGCCAGCTTCAGATGAGCAACATCGTCGCCAAGGACACCGGCACGGTCGCCAAGTGGCAGTCTCTCATCACCAACGCCCAGACAACTTCGGTACCGACTGTGTCGATCGCCAACGCCGCTGTGACTGAGGGCAATTCGGGAACCTCCACCGCATCGTTTGCGGTGTCGCTGTCGAAGGCCGCCGCCAAGACCGTCACCGTCGGGTACAGCACCGCCAACGGCACCGCCACCGCGGGGCGGGACTTCACCGCCGCCAACGGCACGCTGACCTTCGCTCCCGGCGTGGTGTCGCAGACCGTCAAAATCGCGGTCACCGGCGACACCGCCGTGGAACCCAACGAAACGTTCACCGTCAAACTGTCCAGTCCCTCCGGGGCCACCCTCGGCACCGCTACCGCAACCGGCACCATCACCAACGACGACGTCGCGGTCACCGCACCGACCGTCTCGATCGCCAACGCCACGGTGACCGAGGGCAACGCGGGCACCACCCCGGCGTCGTTCGCCGTCACGCTGTCCAAGCCCTCCACCGCGACGGTCACCGTCGGGTACAGCACCGCGAACGGCACGGCCACCGCCGGTCAGGATTACACCGCCGCCGCCGGCACCCTCACCTTCGCCGCGGGCACGACATCGCAGAAGGTGAACGTCACGGTCACCGGCGACACCGCCGTGGAACCCACCGAGACCTTCACCGTCAAACTGGCCAACCCCACCAATGCCACGCTGAAAACGGCCACAGCGACCGGCACCATCACCAACGATGACACCGCCACCCCTCCACCGCCCGTCGCCGGCGACCGCTGGGGTAGGACCTTCTACGCGCCCTATGTCGACATGGGTGGCTGGCCGGTACCCGACCTGCTGGCGATCAGCCAGACCAACGGCGGCGGATCGCTGTTCACCGCGGCCTTCATGCAAGCCACCCCCGACGGCAAGCTGGCCTGGGCGGGGCTCAACGCGCTGGAGCCCGGCGCCACCAACGACCAGGCCCAGGCCATCAACCGGTCGATCAAGGCACTGCAGGCCGCCGGCGGAGACGTGATGATCTCTCTGGGCGGGCAGGCCGGAACCTCGCTGGCGCAATGGGGTTCGACCCACGGGATGACCGCCGCCCAGTTGGCGAACGCGTACGGCGGGGTGATCGACACATACGGCATCACCCATCTCGACTTCGACATCGAGGGCGCCGCGGTGGCCGACCCGGCCTCCATCGCACTGCACAGTCAGGCCCTGAAAGTCCTGCAACAGTCCAAGCCGCAGGTGCAGATCTGGTACACGCTCCCGGTCCTTCCCTCCGGTCTGACGGCCGACGGTCTGAAGGTGGTGGACTCCGCACTGAAGGCGGGCGTCACCCTGGCCGGCGTCAATGTGATGGCCATGGATTACGGCGAGTCCGCCGCACCGACCTCGGGTGCGGGCGCCAAGACGATGGGCGCCTACGCGATCCAATCCGCGGAGTCCACCTACGCCCAGTTGTCCAAGCTCTACACCGGATACGGCAAGACCTTCAGCTACAGCCAGTTGGGCGTGACGCCGATGCTCGGCGTCAACGACGTCACCACCGAGGTCTTCACCCTCGCCGACGCACAGGCGGTGGAGGACTACGCCCGCGCCAAGGGCGTCGGCATGCTCGCCCTGTGGTCGGTCACCCGCGACACCCCCGGCCCACTGGGCGTGTCCACCTACACGCACTCGGGCATGAGCGACCCCGCGGGCAGCTTCGCCAAGATCTTCAACGACTACGGCACCGTCAACCCGCTCACCTACGCCACCGCCGGCGGTACCACCGGCGGCGGTACGACGGGTGGGTCCACCACGCCGGTCACCGGCGGCACGACGACGCCGATCGGCTGGCACTGGGGCACCAACACCGCGCTGAACTTCAACACGTCCAAGGACAAACTGGACTTCGGCTGGATGCAGCCGACCAACTTCGGCATCAGTGAGAAGTCCGGTTCGACGGTGATCACGATCATCAACAACAACCAGACCTACACCCTGACCGGCGTGCCGCTCAGGTCGATCCAGATGGGCAACATCGCCGCGCTGGATTCGGCCACGCTCGCCAAGTGGCAGGACGCCATCACCGCATCGCGCGTGTAGACCCTGTCCCCCGAAGAGCGGGGGAACGCAGGGCGCCGCCGCCGTAGGATCAACTCCGGCACCCCGTCGCCGCCGCGGCGGGGTGCCCTATCGTGGCCTTATGGATTTCGCCATGTCCCCGAAGGCCGCCGACTACCACAAACGACTCACCGACTTCATGGTCGACGAGGTGTTTCCGGCCGAGAAGTCCTACGACGAGTACCGCGCAGCGGCAGGACCGGGTGACTTCACCGTCCCGCCCGTGGTCGAGGACCTGAAGAAGAAGGCCAAGGCGCAGGGCTTGTGGAATCTCTTCCTGCCGGCCGAGTCGGGGCTGACCAACCTTGAGTACGCGCCGCTGGCGGAGTTGTCCGGCTGGAGCACCGAGATCGCGCCGGAGGCCATCAACTGCGCCGCCCCGGACACCGGCAACATGGAAGTGCTGCACATGTTCGGCACCCCGGAGCAGAAGAAGCAGTGGCTCGAGCCATTGTTGGCCGGGGAGATCCGCAGCGCCTTCTCGATGACCGAGCCTGCGGTCGCCTCCAGCGACGCCCGCAACATCCAGACCGAAATCACGCGCGACGGCGACGATTACGTCATCAACGGCCGCAAGTGGTGGACCTCCGGCGCCAACGACCCGCGCTGCACGATCCTCATCGTGATGGGCCGTACCAATCCGGATGCCGCGTCACATCAGCAGCAGTCGATGATCCTGGTGCCGATGGACACTCCCGGGGTCAACATCCTGCGTTCCACGTCGGTGTTCGGCTGGCAGGACCAGCACGGCCACGCCGAGATCGTCTATGACAATGTCCGCGTCCCGGCATCGAACCTGCTGGCCGAGGAGGGCATGGGATTCGCCATCGCCCAGGCCCGCCTGGGACCGGGCCGCATCCATCACTGCATGCGGGCGATCGGGGTGGCCGAGCGTGCGCTGGCGTTGATGACCGAACGCGCCCGCACGCGTATCGCCTTCGGCAAGCCACTGGCCGAGCAGGGCATGGTGCAACAGCAGATCGCCCTGTCCCGCAACGAGATCGACCAGGCCCGGCTGCTGTGCGAGAAGGCGGCCTGGACCATCGACCAGCACGGCAACCGGGCCGCGTTCAGCCTGGTGTCTCAGATCAAGTCGGTCGCCCCGCAGATGTCCCTGAACGTCATCGACCGGGCCATCCAGATCCACGGCGGCGGAGGAGTCAGCGACGACTTCCCACTGGCCCGGATGTACGGCTGGCAGCGCGCCATGCGGATCTTCGACGGACCCGACGAGGTGCACTTCCGCACAGTCGCCAAGGCCGAACTCGGCCGGGAGCCTTCCGCCATGGCCGCCGCGGCGATCCGCGGGTGACTCCCGGTCACGAAAGGCTCTCCGGCGCATGGAATTTCCGTGACGTCGCCGAGACGGCCGGTCTGCGGCCCGGACGGCTGTTCCGGTCGAGTGAGCTGAGCAAGCTCGACGAGTCGGGTCGGCGTGCGCTGACCGAACTGGGCGTCACCGATGTGGCCGACCTGCGCTCCCCCGCCGAGTTGGCTCGCCGCGGCGGCGGTGCCGTGCCCGGAGACGTTGCGGTGCACAACCTTCCGTTCCCAGAGGTATCGCACTCCCATGACGAGGCGCCGCACGAGTCCGGCTGGAACAAGATGATGACGGAGTACTCCGAGGAGGATCCGTCAGTGGCTGCGCAGCGGTGGATGACCCAGGAATACGAACGCTTTCCGACGCTCGGCGGGGCCCGTCGCGCGGTGCGCCAGATCATCACCATGATCGGCGCCGGCCGACCGGTGCTGGTGCACTGCTTCGCCGGCAAGGACCGCACCGGTTTCGCGGTCGCGGTGGCACTGGAGGCGGCCGGGGTGCCCCCGGACGCGATCCTGGCCGACTACCTGCGCAGCAACGATGCAGTCGCACGACTGCGCGACGCCATTCTGACGACGATGCGCAGCCGCGAAGGCGTGACCGACGAGGTGGTCTCGTTCGCCGAATCCCGGCTCACCGACGAGGTCCTCGGCGTCCGCGAGCAGTACCTGAGCAGCGCCCGCCGAGTGCTCGACGAGACTCACGGAGGACTGGCGGGTTACCTGGAAGCCGCTGAGGTCACACCCGTGGACGTCCAGCGCCTGCGCACGGCGCTACTGGGTTAATACGCCGACGACCCAGGCCGCGGCGGCGAGCAGAGCAGCGGCCAGTTCAATCCCCACCGACAGCACGACGCCCTTGACGGCGTGGACGGTCGACGCCCAGGCCCGGCGCCGATCACGCCGTTGCACGAGTTCGGCGAGATAGACGCCTAACACGAATCCCACCAGCAATCCCGCGACCGGAATCACGAAGAAGCCGATGACACCCAGGACAGCCCCGGCCGCCAGGGTTCGGCCGCCGACGTCAGCGGCGCGCATCCGGCGCGCCGGCCACAGGTACTTCACCAGGACACCGGCACCCAGCACGACAGTGGCCACCCCGAGCACCACCCACGAGACGGTGGTGTGTTCGAGATACGCCCACACCGCGATCGCCGCCCAGACCAGCAGCGTGCCCGGCAGCAGCGGAACCAGGATGCCGGCCAGGCCGACGGCGATGGCGATCGCCACCAGGATGAGGCCACCGGTGCTCACGGTACGAGGACCAATTTGCCGTACACCCTGCCCGCCGCGAGGCTTTCCAGCGCGTCCCGGCCCTGCGCCAGCGGATAGCGCTGCGGGGCAGGCGGCCTGAGCCCACCGGCCACCAGCTGCGCCACACCGTCGCCATATTCCTGCTGGGCGCCGGGGTTGGCCATCAGGTATTCCCGCCAACCGACCCCGAGCACCCCGGCGTTGCGCAGCAACAGCCGGTTGACCTTCACGGTCGGAATCCCGCCGGCGGCGAACCCGATCACCAGCAGTCGGCCCTCGACTGCCAGGGTCCGCACCGCCTCGTCGAACGGTTCCCCGCCGACCGGGTCGACCACAACGTCGGCGCCGTGGCCACCGGTGCTGTCGCGCACCGCCTTTGACCATCCCGGCCGCATCGGCAGTACGACGTCGGCACCGAGGCCCACGACGAAATCGCGCGCTTCCGGCCGGTGCACCGCGGCAACCACGCGCGCGCCCAGGGCCTTGGCGACCTGGATGGCCGCGGTGCCCACACCGCCGGCCGAACCGAGCACCAGCACCGTCTCGCCGGACTGGAGGTTCGCCCTGCGACGCAGGGCGAAGTACACGGTGATGTAGTTGACGAGCAGCGAAACCGCTTGTCCGTCATCGAGTTCGGTCGGCGTGCGCAGCACGCCGGCCAGCGGTATGGCCGACTGCTCGGCGTAGCCGCCGAGCATCACCGGGCCGAACACCCGATCCCCCGGAACAAAGTCGGACCCCACCGGCGCGGAGCGCACCACCCCGGCGACCTCGGTCCCGGGGATGAACGGGGGGTCGATCCTGAGTTGGTACCGGCCACTGATGAGCAGCAGGTCCGGGAAACACACCCCCGCTGCCCGAACGTCGACGACGACGGAGTCCGGCCCTCCGACCGGATCCCCGACGTCGGCGTAACGCAGCCCGGACGGCCCGCTCAGCTCTTGAGCGACAAGAGCTTTCACCTCACTAGAGCCGGAAGGCGGCCGGCTCCGGTGCGGACAGGTCGTCGATCGTGCGACCATTCCGCGGCGACGTCGTCGACACTCGGGACGTGGTCGAAGGTGACGCCGTCGTTCTGGAACAGCGCCACCCGCTGAACCTTGCCGCCGCCGACGATGAAGACCGATGCGGTGTCCGGCACCTCCTCGGTGCACAGGTAGGCCACTACCGGGGCGACGTACTCGGGGGTGAGCTTCTCGAACACCTCCGGCGGCAGGATGTCCTCGGTCATCCGGGTGGCCGCGATCGGGGCCACGGCGTTGGCCTTGATGTTGTACTTGGCGCCTTCCTGGGCCAGGGTGTTGATCAGGCCGACCAGACCGAGTTTGGCGGCGCTGTAGTTGGCCTGGCCGAAGTTGCCGAACAGCCCGCTGGTGGAGGTGGCCACCACGATGCGGCCGTAGCTCTGCTCGCGGAAGTGCGGCCAGGCGGCGCGGATGACGTTGTAGCCGCCGTAGAGGTGGACCTTGAGCACCGAGTCCCAGGCCTCGTACGGTCATCTTGTGGAAGGTGCCGTCGCGCAGGATGCCGGCGTTGCTCACCACGCCGTCGATCTTCGCCGAACTCGTCGAGGGCGGTCTTGACGATGTTGGCCGCACCCTCGGCGTCGGCGACGCTGTCGTAGTTGGCGACGGCGCGGCCGCCGGCGTCCTTGATCTCGGTGACGACCTGATCGGCCATCGAATGCCCGGCACCGGTCCCGTCGCGAGCGCCGCCGAGGTCGTTGACGACGACGCTGGCGCCCTCGCTTGGCCAGGGTCAGCGCGTACTCGCGACCCAGTCCGCCTCCGGCGCCGGTGACGACGATGACACGATCCTGAACTCCGGGCATGGGGCGTCCTCTCTAACGTGTCGGGCGGGGGAATTCACCGCCGTGGGCCATGGTAGCCAGCCGCGGCGGCGCCGAGTCCGGCCGCCTCGTGCAAGGCTGCCCTCGCTGCTGGCCTGACGGTCAGCCGCGACGTTCGGCGACCACGAAGGTCGGCGAACGCGTCCTGATCCTGCTGGCCATCGGCACCTCGATCCACCGGTCAAGCCGGCGCATCTCGTCGGTCGACGGCGTGCCGACTGGCGGTCCAGCCGTGGGCGTTGAGCCAGTCGCTGACGTTCGGCCCGGTGCTCGTCGTTGTAGGTCAGGTCGGCGATATCGACGGTGCGTTCGATACCGATGTTCGTCGGCCATCTTCTCCCACCGCTCCCGCATCTCCCGGCGGCGCTCTTCGTCGTGGTGGCGCACCGCCTCGGCAGACACCCGACTGCCGGGCGCACTGAGGTCGGTGATCTGCTCGAACAACCGATCCTGCGCCTCGGCCGGCAGGTACATCAGCAGGCCCTCGGCCAGCCAGGCCGTGGGGCGGCCCGGGTCGAAACCGGCATCGGTGAGCGCCGTCGGCCAGTCCTGGCGCAGGTCGACCGGCGACCTCATGGCGCCGCGCGGTGGGCGCTATGCCGTGCTCGGCCAGGATGCCCGCCTTGTAGTCGAGAACCTTGGGCTGGTCGATCTCGAAAACCTCGGTGCCCACCGGCCAGGCCAGCCGGTAGGCGCGGGAATCCAGCCCGGAGGCCAGGATCACGATCTGGCGGATCCCCGCCGCAACCGCTTCGGTGAAGAAGGCGTCGAAGAAATGGGTGCGCACCGCCTGGTAGCTGCAGCATGTTGGTGAAGATCGCGGCGGCTTCGGGATCGGCGGCGGCCATGCCGGTCCTGCATCGACTCGTCGAGGAAGTTGCTCCCACATGCCGGCTCCGCACCGGTGACCAGCAGACGCGCGTACGGATCGCGGATCAGCGGATCGGCGCTCTCGGTCTCGCCGGCGCGGGCGGCGGCGACCATCACTGCGGTCGATCCCACGCTGCGTCGCGATGTCCCAGGTGTCGTCGTGGCTGCGCAAGCTGCTCATGGGCTGCTCCAAACTGGCGTCGGGTTCACCCCATCGTATCGAAACTTAGATGAGCTATCCGGTCCGCTTCCAGGGTCCGCCGTCGAGCAAGTCGATGAATTGGCCGGCTACCGCGCTCAGTCGATCCCGGCCGCCGACGAAGCCGGCGTAGAAGCCAAGCCCCCACAGTGCCGCAACGAGCATCTCCGTCACCGCATCGACGTCGAGATCCTGTCGCAATTCGCCGTTGTCGATACCGTTGCGCACGGCGGCGGCGGCAAACTCCCGGGTGTCCCGCAGAGAGTCGCCGACCGCGGCGTTCAGTTCGGGATGGCGCTGGCACTCCAGCGCCGAGGTCGCCAGAAATGCAGCCGTCGAGGTGTCGCTGTCCCGGACGTGCACGGCCGCCCTCATGAAGGCGTTCACCCGTCCGGCCAGGGTCTGCTCGGCCTCGGCCTGCTTGATTCCCGCGGCGATCACCACCGAGTTCGTTTCGGAGACCACATGCCGGTACAGAGCCTGTTTGCTGGCGAAGTAGTGATTGATGGCCGGACGGGTCAGATCCGCGCGCGCGGCGATCTCCTGGAAGGTCGCCGCCTCGTAGCCCATCTCGCTGAAAACGGCGCGCGCGGCATGCAGAATTCGACCGCGGGTCTGTGCTGATTTCGCTGCGGGTGGCCGGCCCGGGCCACGCCTGACGGTCTTCGGCACACCATGATTGTGCCAGATGCAACGAAGGCCGCGGACAGAAGGACGGGCTCAACTCTGGCATGAAACTGTGCTGGCGCCGACACCGGGGATCTCTGCGATCACGAAAACGCCTGTCCGGAAGAGTAATTCACGCCGCCGTCAGTACATTGTACGGATCTGAACTCCGTTGACCACGTGTGGAGTATCCCCATGCGGCGCCACGGTAGGGCTGCGGATGTGGCGTTATCATGAACCTGAAATAGGGAATCGCCGCGCGCGACAAGACCACAGCAAAAGTTTGCTAAAAATCCACATTCCGGCGCAAAAGTCGGCGCGCCCGGGTCTGCGGATCTCGCCGCGCGAGGTTGCCGCACCCGTCCTCATCCGCGCAAGGGGCGGTAGGCCTAATGTCTGTGTCCATGCCCACCGTCGCGGCGCGCACCTCTTTCTTCGAGGCCGGTTTGGAAATTCTCGCCGACCTCGGATTCCGCGGGCTCAAGCTCGCGGAGGTGTGCGGCCGGCTGGGCGTCACGTCGGGCTCGTTCTACCACTACTTCACCGGCTGGAGCGGCTACACCCGCGAGCTCGTCGCGTACTGGCGCCAGGACCGCACGGTGCGCATCATCGAGGTGCTGCGCGCGCACCCGGACCCGCGCAAGCGCATCGAAGCCATCATCGCGGTGGCCCTGTCCCTGCCGCACAGCGCCGAAGCCGCCATCCGCGCCTGGAGTTCAGTGGACCCGGACGTGTTGGCGGTGCAGCGGGAGGTCGACCAGCAGCGGTTCGAGATCCTCTACGAGTCTGCTCTCGGCATCGTCCACGACGCCCGCCAGGCGCAGACCTACGCCGCCTGGGCGGTCTACGTCTTCGTCGGTTACGAGCAGGCCACCCTGCCCCGCGATCAGCGGATGTTCGAGTGGATCTCCACCACGATGCTCGAGGACCTGCAAGCCGGCCGCTTCGCCGATGTGCCCGCGCCGTAGCCGCTCATTCTGGCGTAAGGCGATGCTAATCAAGTCTTTTCGGGGGATCGCCGATCGAATGCATGCCCGCGATCCGGGCTATGACGGGTTGCGCCGCGCCCTGCGCGCGGCCATCGCCATCCCGGTCGCCGCGGCGATCAGCTACCTGGTCGCGGGGAACGCCCAGACCCCGGTGTTCACCCTCGTCGGCTCGATGGCGCTGCTGGTGGCGGCGGATTTTCCCGGTAACCTCGCCAACCGGGCGCTGGCCTACGGCAGCCTCGCCGTCAATGGCGCGGTCTTCATCACGCTGGGCACCTGGGCTGCCCCGCATCCCTGGATCGCGGTTCCGCTGTGCTTCGCGGTGGGGGCCCTGGTGAGCATCCTGGGCCTGCTCAGCGAGATCATCGCGGCGGCCCAGCGCGCCATGTTGATGACCTTCCTGCTGGCGGTCTGCGTCCCCGTCGGGCCGGTCGACGAGCGATTGCTGGGCTGGCTGCTCGCGCTGCTGGTCTGCGTACCGGCCGCGTTGTTCCTCTTCCCGCCGCGGTCGGGAACTGAACTGCGGCACCTGGCCGCCCGGGTCTGCGCGGCCCTGGCCGACCGGATCGAGGGCGGCGGATCGGTCGGGGAGACGACCGCGGCGATGGACGAACTGACAAAGGAGTTCATGGGCAGCGCCTTCCGGCCGGTGGCGCTGACCGCGGGGAGCCGCGGCCTGATCCGGGTGATATCCAACCTGCGATGGCTCTGCGAGCGGTTCGAACCCGACGCCGCAGGGCTGCTGGGCCCGATCGCACCGGCCGGCGCCGCGGTGCTGCGCGGCAGCGCCGAGGTGCTGCTGTCCGGAGACCGGGCGGGCGCGGAAAGACTGGCGGCGGTGGTCGCCGAGCACCGCGCGATCGCCTTCCGCCAGTACGCCGACGACATCCGCGAGATCCTCGACGAGCCCGACGATGCGCTCGCTTTGCAGCACGGTCAGATGCTGCTCAGCCGGCGGACCATGAGTTCGATGATCGGGATGACCGGAAGCATCATCGCCGCCGCGACCGTGACCGACACCCGCGCTCTGCTCGACCGGCTACTGGGCCGTGGGCGGCCGGAAACGGGCATCGCCGACCGGGTGCACAGCACGCGGTCGGCGGTAGCCGGACTGTTGGGCTACCTGTCCACCCGGTCGATCACGGCGATCAACAGTGTGCGCACCGGCCTGGCGCTGGCACTGGCCGTCGGGGTGACACTCGCCCTCTCGGTGCAGAACGGGCTGTGGGTCGCGCTCGGCGCGCTCTCGGTACTTCGCAGCAGCGCCGCCAACACCCGGACCAGTGTCATGCGCGCGCTGACCGGCACCGCCATCGGGTTCGTCATCGGCTCCATGGTGATCGCCGTCGTCGGCGTCGACCCCGTCGTGCTGTGGACGCTGTTGCCGCTGGCCACCTTCGGTTCGACCTACGTGCTGACGGTCGGGTCGTTCACCGCCAGTCAGGCGATGTTCACCATGCAGGTGCTGATCGTCTTCAACATGATGCGGCCCATCGGCTGGCAGGTCGGCTTGATCCGGATCGAGGACGTCGCGATCGGCGCCCTGGTCGGCCTCGCCGTGTCCCTGCTGTTGTGGCCCGGTGGAGCGCAGAAGGCCGTGCAGCGGTCCATTCGCAACGCCGTCGTGGCAGGTTCGTGGTACCTGGACGCGGCGGTGACCCGGGTGACCCACGGAAAGAACCCGCAGACCGATGCGGCGGTGGCCGAACTCGGCGCCGAGTCCATGGTCGCCGCCCGCAGTCACGGCGACGCGGTACGGGTCTATCTGGCCGAGACGAACGGGAACATCGACGCCGCCCAGGTGGAAACCGCCAGCCTCATCCCGTGGCTGCGAACCACCGGCGACATCATCGCCGATATCATCCCGCCACCACCCGGGGTTTATCCCGAGACCCGAAAAGTGTTGGAGCAGCACGCCGCAGCGTTGTGTGCGCGTATCGAGCGGGTGCACGGGCCCGAGTCGTTGCCGGACATGAACGACGAGTTCGTGCCCACCCTGCGCGCGGAGGCCGTGACGACCCCGGACGCCGCGAGAGCGGCACTGCCGTTGGTCACCGCGGCGGCCAACATCGGCCAACTGGAACTGACCTGGCCCGCGTTCGGAGAACCGGCCGAGGCGGAGACCGCGGTGGGCGTTTAGTCCAACAGCTCCCGGGCCGCCGCTCGGGCCTCGGCAGGCCCCGCCGTCCCGAGCACCGCCTCTGCGGCATCACGGCACTGCTGCAGGGTCACTGTCGCCAGCTTGGCGCCGACCGGGGTCACCGCGGAGGCCGCCGCCGACAGCGAGGTCACTCCGAGGCCGATCAGCACACACGCGAGCAGGGGATCGGCGGCCGCTTCACCGCACACACCGACCGGCTTGCCGGTGGCCTGGCCGGCGCGGGCGGTTTTCGCCACCAGGGCCAGGACACCGGGCTGCCACGGGTCGGTGAGGGTGGCGAGATCCGAGGACATCCGGTCTGCGGCCATCGTGTACTGCGTCAGGTCGTTGGTCCCGATGGACAGGAACTCCACGTGTTCGAGGATCTTCGCGGCGAGCAGGGCGGCCGCCGGCACCTCGATCATGACGCCGGGGTGCAGGTTACGTTCCCGAGCCAGATCGGCGAAGCGACGGGCTTCCTCCGGCGTGGCGATCATCGGCGCCATCACCCAGGGTGCGTTTCCGGTCTGCTCGGCCGCCACGGCGATCGCGTCGAGTTGACGGCCCACCAGATCGGCGTCGATCTCGATGATCCGGAATCCGCGGACACCCAGGGCGGGGTTCTCTTCCTCCGGGCTGTTGACGAACTTCAGCGGCTTGTCCGAACCGGCGTCCAGCGTTCGGATCACCACCTTCTGCCCGGCGAAGGCCTCCAGCACCTCGGCATAGATGGCAGCCTGCGCCTGGACACTCGGCTCGGTGTCGGCGTCGAGGAAGCACAACTCGGTGCGGAACAGGCCGACCCCCTCGACCGGCGCCTGACGCGCCGCACGGGCGGCTGAGCCGTCGGCGACGTTGGCCAGAATCGAGACGGCATACCCGTCGGCCGTCAGCCCGGGTCCGGTCCAGCCGGCCATGGCCGCCGCAGCGACGTCGGCCGCGGCCACCGACGCCGCCGCGTCCGCCCGGTCGGGATCGATCGTGATGCTTCCGCGGCTGCCGTCGAGCAGCACCATCGTCCCGGCCGGCACGTCGTCGAGACCCTTGACCGCCACCACACACGGAATGCCGAGTTGGCGGGCGATGATGGCGGTGTGGCTGGTCGGGCCGCCGAGCGAGGTGGCCAGGCCCACGATGCGGTGCGGGTCGAGACCGGCGGTGTCGGCGGGCGCGAGGTCCTCGGCGAACAGGATGGAGGGCTCGGCCGGCTCGGGCACACCGGGTGCGGGCAGTCCGGCGAGTTCGGCGATGACCCGGTCGCGGATGTCCTTGAGATCGGTGACCCGCTCGGCCATCAGGCCGCCCATCTTGGTGAACATCTCGATGAACTGCGCGGCCGCATCGGCCGTCGCGCGGATCGCCGGCTTGCCGGTTTTGATGGCGTTCTCCGCCGATCCCAGCCAGGCCCGGTCGGTGGCCAGTTGGGCGGTGGCGGTCAGAACCTCCGCCGCAGCACCGCTCGCTGCCGCAGCCCGGTCCCTCAGACCCTGGGCGACGCTGGCGGCAGCCGCCCCGAAACGGGCGACCTCGGCGGGCCGGTCCGCTTCGGCGACCTCACCGCCGGTGTCCAGTTCGTGGATGGCGGGCAGCCGGTTGGCCCGGATGACGGGCGCGAACCGGACACCCGGAACCACTGGGACGCCCTGCAGCGCGGTCGATTGTGAGGCGGTCATGCAGTGGATTACAGCAAAATGTTGACAATCCCACGCGCACGGCGGTAAAACCACGCATATCAACACAAATGTGGTGCACTCCAACATCAAGGTTCGAGGGGCTGTTGTGTATCCGGAGGAACGCCAGCAGGCCATCGCCGCCACAGTGCTCTCCCAGGGCCGCGCCTCGGTCACCGAACTCGCCCAGACCTACGACGTGACCACCGAGACGGTGCGCCGCGATCTTGCCGTCCTCGATCGGGCCGGGGTACTTCGACGGGTTCACGGCGGCGCGGTGCCCACCCGCGCCCTGCACCTGGTGGAACCCAGTGTCGAAACGAGGGAGGCAACCCGGGCCGCCCACAAACAGGCGATCGCGCGCGCCGCGGCGGAGTTCCTGCCCCAGTCCGGCGCCACCATCCTGCTCGACGCGGGCACCACCACCGCACGACTGGCCGCCCTGCTGCCGACTGACCGCGAACTGCTGGTGGTGACCAACTCGGTGCCGATCGCCGCCCGACTGGCCGGCCTGGGCTCGGTGTCCCTGCAGGTGCTCGGCGGGCGGGTGCGCGGTCTGACCCAGGCGACCGTCGGCGACCAGGCGGTGTCCACCCTGGCCGCGCTGCGGGTCGACGTCGCGTTCATCGGCACCAACGGGATCACGGCGCGGCACGGCTTGTCCACCCCGGACCCGGACGAGGCCGCGGTCAAGCGAGCGATGGTGGGCTGCGCGAACTTCGTTGTGGTGGTTGCTGATTCGTCGAAACTCGGCCGGGAGGAGTTCGTCAGTTTCGCCCCGATCGGATCCCTCGACGTGCTGGTGACGGACGCCGAGATCGAAGCCGGAGACCGCGCCGAGTTGACCGCCGAAGGACTGGAAGTCGTTGTCGCACAGGGTGCAACGTGAATGGGAGCAGCATGATCATCACCGTCACCCCGAACCCGAGCATCGACCGCACCGTCACACTGCCCGGCGAGCTGGTTCGCGGTGCGGTGCACCGCGTGACGTCGGCGTCCTCGGAACCGGGCGGCAAGGGCGTGAACGTGGCCCGGGCCCTCACTCTGGCGGGTCTGGACACCGTCGCGGTACTGCCGGCCGGCGAGCACGACCCGATCCTGGCCGGTCTGGCGGCCCAGGGCGTGGCCTTCCATGCCGTGCCGGTCGCCGACAGCGTGCGCACCAACCTCACCATCACCGAAAGCGACGGCACCACGACGAAAATCAATGAGTCCGGCGCCGTCTTGGAACCTTCGGAGGCCGAGGAACTGGCATGGGCCGTGATGCAGCGGGCGAAGGCGGACCACTGGGTGGTGCTGTCCGGTTCGCTACCCCCCGGCCTGTCCGACAGTTGGTACTCCGAGATGGTCGCCGCGCTCAAGGCGCATGGATGCAAAGTCGCCGTCGACACCTCCGACGGGCCGCTGACAGCGCTGGCCGACCGGCTGGAGCACGCCGCGCCGGATCTGATCAAGCCGAACTCCGAGGAGTTGGCCGGGCTCGCCGGAGTCACGGCCGAGTCGCTCGAGGATGCGGTCTCCCGCGGTGACGCTGCACCGGTGGTGGCCGCGGCCCGCCGGCTCGTCGACCGCGGCGTCGGTGCGGTGCTGGCCACTCTGGGCGCGGCCGGCGCGGTTCTGGTCGACGCCGACGGCGGGTGGCTGGCGACCCCGCCGCCCATCACCCCCCGCAGCACCGTCGGCGCCGGGGACTCCTCGCTGGCCGGCTATGTGCGCGCCGACGTCCTCGGCGCCGACGCCCCGGGCCGGCTGCAGATGGCGGTCGCCTACGGCAGCGGTGCCGCGGCGCTGCCGGGGTCGGCACTGCCGTCGCCGGCCCAGATCGATCTCGACGACGTGGCCGTCACGTCGGTCTCGACAGGTCCCCGACCAGAAGGTGCGCAATGACCGAAACATCCATCATCGGTACCGATCTGGTGCTGCTCGATGCCGACGGCGGCCCCGACAAGCACGCGGTGATCGCCCGGCTGGCGGCGCTGGTCACCGACTCGGGCCGGGCCGGGGACGCGGCCGCGCTCACCGAGGCGGCGTTGGCACGCGAGACGCAGTCCGCCACCGGCCTACCCGGCGGACTAGCCATCCCGCACTGCCGGCTCGGCGACGGTCCGCGAGGCCTCGATCGGGTTCGCGCGGTTGCAGCCACCGGTCGACTTCGGCGCGACGGACGGTCCGGCGGATCTGGTGTTCCTGATCGCCGCGCCGGAGGGCGCCGGTTCCGAGCACATGAAGTTGCTGACCGCGCTCGCCCGCGCCCTGGTGCGGCCGGATTTCGTGCAGTCGCTGCGGGAAGCGCCCAGCGCTGAGGCGGTCGTCGCCCTCGTCGAGGATGTCGTCCGTCCGGCCCCGCCCGCCGCCACGGGCGCCGCCACCGCGGCGGCCGCGGCCCCGGTCCCGGCACCGGCCCGCACGAAATCGGTGATCGCGATCACCGCCTGCCCCACCGGAATCGCCCACACCTACATGGCCGCCGACGCCCTGAAGATGGCCGCCGAACGGGCCGGGGTGTCGCTGACCGTGGAGACCCAGGGCTCCTCGGGCAGCACACCGCTGAGCGCAGAGACGATCGCCGGGGCCGACGCCGTCATCTTCGCCACCGATGTCGGCGTCAAGGACCGGCAGCGTTTCGCGGGCAAGCCGGTGATCGCCTCCGGCGTGAAGCGGGCGATCAACGAGCCGGATGTGATGATCGCCGAAGCCGTTGCCGCGGCGGACAATCCGAACGCCGCCCGCGTCGAGGGCTCGGCGGCCGCCGCTGCCGCGACCGCGGGCGGGGGGTCGGGCAACGTCGGCTGGGGCACCCGCCTGCGGCAGATTCTGCTCACCGGCGTGAGCTACATGATCCCGTTCGTGGCCGCCGGCGGCCTGCTGATCGCACTGGGCTTTCTGCTGGCGGGTTACGACATCGCCAACACGCCGGAGGGCAAGACCGATTCGCTGGCGCACATCATCGCCACCACCAACTCGTTGACCAACCTGCCGGCCGGCGGACTGGGCCAGTATCTGGGTGCGGTGTTGTTCACCCTCGGCGGCCTGGCGTTCGGGTTCCTGGTTCCGGCACTGGCCGGATACATCGCCTTCGCCATCGCCGACCGGCCCGGCATCGCTCCGGGCTTCACCGCCGGCGCGGTCGCCGGATTCGTCGGCGCCGGCTTCATCGGCGGCATCGTCGGCGGTCTCATCGCCGGCTTCGCCGCCCTGTGGATCAGCAGTTGGAACGTCCCGCAGTGGTTCCGCGGCCTGATGCCGGTGGTCGTCATCCCGCTGTTGGCCTCGCTGATCGTCGGCCTGTTGATGTTCCTGCTGCTGGGCCGGCCACTGGCCGATATCACCGCCGGGCTGACCAGGTGGCTGGGCGGGTTGTCGGGCGGGTCGGTGGTCCTGCTGGGGATCATCCTCGGCTTGATGATGTGCTTCGACCTGGGCGGCCCGGTCAACAAAGCGGCCTACGCCTTCGCCACCGCCGGACTGAACATCGCCGAACCGGCCTCACTGCGGATCATGGCCGCGGTGATGGCGGCCGGGATGGTGCCCCCGCTGGCCATGGCGTTGGCGACCACGCTGCGGCCGGGCCTGTTCAGCGAACCCGAACGGGAGAACGGCCGGGCCGCCTGGCTGCTGGGCGCGTCCTTCATCTCCGAGGGCGCCATCCCGTTCGCCGCGGCCGACCCCTTCCGGGTGATCCCGTCGATGATGGCCGGCGGCGCGGTCACCGGGGCGATGATCATGGCCTTCGACGTGACCCTGAAAGCTCCGCACGGCGGGATCTTCGTGTTCTTCGCCATCGGAAAACTGGCCTGGTTCCTGGTGGCCCTGGCCGCCGGCACCGTCGTCGCCGCACTCGCGGTGATCGCGGCCAAGCAGTTCACCGGGGTGAAGCCCAGCGCCATCCCATCCGCCGAAACCGCCGTTTCGGCGTGAAAGATCGAGTAAAAATCACCAGTACGTCGACTTCGGCGTCCACCCAGAAGGAGCCCTCATGCCCAGCAAGACCGTCATCGTCGGTTCGGCGGTCGGCCTGCACGCCCGGCCGGCCGCGATCATCTCGGAGGCCGTGGTCAACGCCGGTGTTCCGGTGACCCTGTCTCTGGACGGCGGCGAACCGGTGGATGCCGGATCGGCGCTGATGATCATGACCCTGGGCGCCGGCAACGGAGCGTCGGTCACCGTGACCGCCGACGACGAGTCCGTGGTGAACTCCATCGCCGAACTGGTCGAGCAGGACCTCGACGCCTAACCCGGCGAGGAATCCGGGATTGGCTGGGTGGCGAATCGGATCGCCACAAAGCCGTTCGCGTCGACGGCCTGACGAAACTCCTCCAGCGTCGGTACCCGCGGATCGCGGAACTTAAGACCCATCGCCCGCTGCGCTTTCCGGGGTCCGTAGCCGGCCGCGCAGCGATGGAACAACTCGGCGACTTCCGCGCCGTCCTCGACGAGCTCACCCCGCATCGTCGTGGTCCTGCCGTTGCGGACCGACCTGCGCGGGCGCTCCCCCGCGGAAGTTCACCGCCCACAACGAACCGGCGAGCGCGTACAACTGCCCATCGATCACATGCGCGCTCACCGGAATCGAGAATCGGCGCCCGGACTTGCGGCCGGTGACGTCGAGCACCATGAAGTCCTTGAGCGCCCTTCCCACCGGCGTGCCCAGCAGGTGGCGCAGGGCACTGTTCATCACCCGCATGACCACCTCAGGTGGATGCGACGGGATGATGGCCACGCTTTGATCTGCCATCCACTCACCGTAGGACGTTCTCGGCGAGTTCGGGCGGGAGCCCGATTCCCCGGTGTTTAGGCCAGGCCCTTCAACATCAGGTTCCAGTACAGGAACGGCAGCCCGTACTTCTTCAGATACCAGTACGGACGGTGCGGCTTGGCGGGATCGAGCACCGGGAACGACGGCGTCATCTTCAGGTCGTAGTCGAACTCGGCGAGCAGCATCGCGTGCGACGACGTGACGATGGGGCACGACGAGTATCCGTCATAGGAGCCGGTCAGCGGCCGGCCCTTGAGATGGGCGTCGATGTTCTCGACGACGACCGGGGCCTGCTTGCGCACCGCGGCACCGGTTTTGCGCGTTCGGCGAGGAGGCGACGTCGCCGAGGCTGAACACGTTCGGGTAGCGCACGTGCTGCAGGGTGTGCTTGTCGACCTCGACGAAACCGTGCGCGTCGCCGGTGGACAGCGGACTGGACTTGATCCAGTCCGGCGCCGACTGCCGCGGCACGACATGCAGCATGTCGAAGGGCAGCATCATGTCCGCGCCGCTGGGACCGACCGCGGTGACGGCCACCTTTGCGTGCGTCCGCGTCGACGGCACGGACCTCGGACTCGGTGTGCAGGGTGATCCCATAGTCGGCAATCACCTTGTCCAGGCTGTCCGCGATCGCCGGGATTCCGAAAATCCGCGGGCCGGGCGCCACCAGGTGGATGTCGATGTTCTTGAGGACACCCTCACGGCGCCAGTGATCGGCCGCCAGATAGGCGATCTTCTGGCCGCGCGCCCGCACACTTCACCGGCCCGGTCGGCATGGTGAAGACCGCTGTGCCCGAGCGCATTCCACGGATGAAGTC
Source organism: uncultured Actinomycetota bacterium (assembly GCA_963715145.1). Taxonomy (GTDB): domain Bacteria; phylum Actinomycetota; class Actinomycetes; order Mycobacteriales; family Mycobacteriaceae; genus Mycobacterium. The sequence continues at coordinate 430,284 of CAVQRL010000018.1, forward strand.
CCAGGTGCGCGGAGCCAGATCGAACCGGTAGTTCGACGAGACCCCGTCGTGGCCGAGTGTCTCGGACGAGCCCTTCGGTGGCGTCCCAGTCCAGTTGCAGACCGGGGGCCACCACCAGTACGTCATAGCCGTAGATCGACCCATCCGAACAGGTCACGGTGTTGTTCTCCGGGTCGAATGCGCTGGCCGACTTGCGGATCCACGTCACGTCCTTGGGCATCACCGATGCCTCGGCCCGCTCGGTGGACGATGCGTCGGCCTGACCTCCGCCGACGAGTGTCCACAGCGGCTGGTAGTAGTGCTTGTCCGACGGTTCGATCACCGCCACGTCGGAGTAGCCCTTTCGCAGCAGGCGCGCGGCGAGCGTGATGCCTGCCGTGCCACCACCGACGATGACGACCTGGTGTTGAGTCCTCGCGTTCATGATGTGCCGAATTCCTCCGTCGTTCAGGCGTTCTGGGTGGTCTCAGCCCAGGCGTTGTAACCGCCGAGGAGGTCACTGACGTCGTCGAAACCATGCTTGCGCAGCAGGCTGGCCGCCATCGAGGAGCGGTAACCGCCGGCGCAGTACACCACTGTCGGCCGATGCCGGTCCAGCTCGGCCAGGCGATCCGGCAGCTGCCCCACCGGGATGTTCACCGCGTTGCCGATCATGCCCGCCTCGGCCTCCCCCGGATTGCGGACGTCGATGAGTTGCAACTCCGGAACATCGGCGATCCGCTCATCCAGAGCATTGGTGGTCAGCCTTGAGGCGATCTCGACATCGCCCTGGTTCTCGAACATCACCACGAACGGGTCCTTGAGGTAGCCGATCACCCGGTCGAAACCGATGCGGGCCAGACGATTCTTGCCCTCCAGCTCCCGGTCCGGGATCGGTCATCAAGATGATGTCGTCCTCCGGTTTGACCACCGAACCGGCGAACTCGGCGTAGCGACCCTCCAGGCCGATGTTGACCGCAGCCTTGAGATGGCCGAGGGCGAACTCCTCCGGTTCCCGACCGTCGACCAGCACCGCGCCACCTTTGATCGCCTCCCGGACCTCGTCATACGTCATCGCCCTGGGCATCTGCGACTCGTCGAGCAGTTCCCGGCCCTTGCGGTTGAGGATGGCGTTGTAGACGAAGTAGCCGGGGGCCGGCGGCTGACCCTCGGTCACCAACTCGATGAACTTCTCCTTGCTGGAGGCGCGCAGTGCGTAGTTGGTCTTGCGCTGCTCGCCGATCGTCGACCACAACTCGGTCGACAGATTCTTGCCGCACGCCGAGCCCGCACCATGGGCCGGGTACACCCGGGTGGCGTCCGGCAGCGGCATGAGCTTGTTGTGCAGCGACTCGTAGAGGTTGTCGGCCAGTTCCTCCTTGGTGAACCCGATCGAGCCCAGCAGATCGGGACGGCCGACATCGCCGATGAACAAGGTGTCGCCGGTCATCACGCCATACGGCTCGGTGTCACCGGCGTGCTCGTAGACCAGGATGCTCATCGACTCCGGCGTATGACCGGGCGTGTGGCGGAACTCCAACTCAGACATCACCCAGGGAGTACCGGTCACCGTCCTCGACCGCCATGAAGTCGAACTCCGGCTTGGCCACCGAGGAGTAGACGATCTTGGCGCCGGTGGCCTCGGCCAGTTCCAGGTGACCGGAGAGGAAGTCGGCGTGGAAGTGCGTCTCGATGACCAGCTCGATGGTCATGCCGGCTGCCTTGGCGTCCGCGATGTACTCGCTGACATCGCGCTGCGGATCGACCACCACCGCACGTCCGCTGCTCTCGTCGCCGATCAGATACGACGCGTGCGACAGGCAGTCCAGGTAGTACTGATTGAACAACATGAGTGTGTCTCCTTTTCGTTCTATGCCAGGGCGAGGAAGAGCTTTTCGAGTTCGGCTTCGGTGAGACAGCCCGGTCCCCCGAGCTGATCACTGTTGGCGCATTCCCGCAGTCCGGAGGCGACGAGTTTGAAGCCGGCGCGGTCCAGCGCCTTCGACACCGCGGCCAGCTGGATGACGACGTCTTTGCACTCGCGTCCCTGCTCGACCATGGCGATGACGCCGCCGAGCTGACCCTGGGCGCGACGCAGCCGGTGCAGAATCTCGGCAACGTTGCGTTCGTCAGCCAACATGGCTCACCTCCTGCTGGGATTGCATACCACTGGGGGTATCTCTATAAGGAAGATTACATACCCCCAAGGGTATGCGCAAGGGGTGCCGCGGACCAGCGCCGACCGCCTGCTACAGCCACCAGCGTTCCAGCACACGCGCCAGCCCGTCGTCGCTGTTCGCCGCGGTGACCTCGTTGGCGGCGGCGATGGCCTCCGGGTGCGCGTTGCCCATCGCCACTCCATGACCGGCCCAGCGCAGCATCGGCACGTCGTTGGGCATATCCCCGAAAGCCACGATGTCCTCGGCGCTGATCTCCAGCGGTCGCGCGACCTCCGCCACCCCGACCGCCTTGCTGACTCCGATCGGGCTGATTTCGATCAGGCCGTCGTTGGTGGAGTACGGTGATGTCCCCGAGGATGCCGACATGCCGGCCCAGCGCGGCCGCCATTTCCGCACTGGGGGTACCGGGCTTGCGCACCAGCAGCTTGACCGCCGGCGCACTGAGCAGATCCTCGTAGGAGACCTCGGTGTTGTCCGGATTCAGCCACGCGTGCTCGTAACCCGGCGCGCTGACGAACTGCGGGGTCGCGGTGTCGTGGGCGCTGCGGCCGATCCGCTCGGCGGCAAGCCCGACACCCGGCACCAGCCGAGCGGCGATCTCGGCGAGTTCGGTCAGCACGTCAACCGGCAGCGTCCGGGCCGAGATCACCCGGTCGGCCGCCGCGTCGTAGACCACGGCGCCGTTGGCGCACACCGCCATCGGGGCAAAGCCGAGAGCGTCGACCACCGGCGGAATCCAGCGGGGTGGACGCCCGGTGGCCAGCACGAAATGCGCCCCACTGCCGACAGCGGCCGCAACCGCCTCGCGCGTGCGCGGTGTGATCCGCTCGTCGGGGTCGAGCAGGGTGCCGTCGACATCGGTCGCGATCAGGGCGGGCAGCATCAGTGGCGCTCCGCCGCGCGGCGGGCGCGTTCGGCAAGCTCGGCCTCATCCAGCCGTTTGGCCTCGGCCGGGGTCGGGGCACCGCCGCCGAGCCGTTGCGGAACCCAGAACTCACCGGCCGGGTGCGGGTACTGCTCCTGTACCTGGTGCAGGATCGCGGTCATCGACGCCCGCAGTTCCGCGTCGAGTTCGGCCATCGTCCCGCGCGGCGGAATCGGAGCACCGGCCCGCACGATCCATCGGAATCCTCTTGCGCCCCAAATTCTTCGGATGATCCTTGGTCCACATGCGCTGCGATCCCCAGATGATCAGCGGCACGATCGGGACGGCAGCCTCCAGCGCCATCCGGACCGCACCGGTCTTGAACTCCTTGAGTTCGAAGCTGCGGCTGATGGTCGCTTCGGGGAACACCCCGACCAGTTGACCGGCCCGCAACCGGCGCACGGCCTCGGCGTAGGCACCCGCACCGGCCGAGCGGTCCACCGGGATGCAGTCGGTGTGCTTGATCACCCAGTCGACGGCGCCGTGTTCGAGTGCTTCAGACTTGAGCATGTAACGGATTCGGCGGCGGCGCTGCCGGGTCGGCGAGCCCGGCGGGCAGATAGTCGATGTAGCTGATGTGGTTCATCGCGATGACCGCCCCGCCGTGCTCGGGGATGTTCTCAAGGCCCGCGTAGGTGATCGTGGTCCCCAGCGCGCGGGCGGCGACGGCGGCTGCGATTTCGATGCTGCGGTAGACGGGTTCCATCTAGCCCGCCCCACCGCCCCGCTGCTCGCGCTTCGCGGCCCGCTGAGCCATTTCGGCGGCTTCCAGTTCGGCCGCCCGCGCCGGCGTGGGCGCGCCGCCGCCGAGCCGGTGCGGCACCCAGTACTCACCGGGCGGATACGGCCCGTATGCGTCCTGCACCTGCTCGAGCAGGTGCTGCATGCGGGAGCGCAGCAGCGCGGTCAATTCGGTGCTCGGCAGGGTCGGCTGGATCGGTTCGCCGACCGCGACCGAGATCGGCACCTTGGGTCGCCACATCTTCTTCGGGTGGTCCTTGGTCCAGATGCGCTGGGCGCCCCAGACGATGTGCGGGATGATCGGCACGTCGGCGGCGATCGCCATCCGGGCCGCGCCGGCTCTTGAACTCCTTGAGTTCGAAGCTGCGACTGATGGTCGCCTCCGGATACACCCCCACCAGTTCGCCCTCCTTCAAGGCGCGCACAGCGGCGTCGAAGGAGGCCGCACCGCTGGACCGGTCGACCGGAATGTGGCGCAGCTTGCGCATGACCGGTCCGGTGATCTTGTGGTCGAAGACCTCCTGCTTTGCCATGAACCGGATCAGGCGGCGCGGGCGGTGGTTGTAGAACGGCAGGCCCGCGAAGGTGAAGTCGAGGTAGCCGGTGTGGTTGATCGCGACCACTGCGCCGCCGGTGGACGGCAAGTGCTCGATTCCGGTCAGGGTGAACTGCAGGCCCTGAGTACGCCAGAGCAGCCGAACGAGCGCGATGACACTTTCGTATGCCGGCTCCACGCCCGCCAGCCTACTCGTGGGCGGCTAAGCTCATGGGCGTCTGCGTCACTCTCGGGAAGGGGATTCATGCAGGTCACCAGCATCGGCCATGCCGGGTTCCGGATCGACACGGCAGCCGGGAGCATCCTGTGCGATCCCTGGCTGAATCCCGCCTACTTCGGCTCGTGGTTCGTGTTCCCCGACAACAGCGGGCTGGACTGGGACGCCCTGGGTGACTGCGACTACCTCTACATCTCGCATCTGCACAAAGACCACTTCGACCCGAAGCTGTTGAACGACCACGTCAGCAAGGACGCCGTGGTGCTGCTGCCCGACTTCCCGGTGCCCGATCTCAAGCGTGAACTCGAACACCTGGGCTTCCACCGGTTCTTCGAGACCGAGGACTCCGTCAAGCACCGGGTCAGCGGCCCCAAGGGCGATCTGGACGTGATGATCATCGCGTTGCGCGCTCCGGCCGACGGCCCGATCGGCGACTCCGGGATCGTCGTCTCCGACGGCACCACGACGGTGTTCAACATGAATGACTCCCGGCCACTCGGCCTCGACATGCTCGTCCGAGTTCGGTCACATCGACGTACACATGCCGCAGTACTCCGGCGCGATCTGGTACCCGATGGTCTACGACATGCCCGAGCGCGCCAAGGAGGCGTTCGCCGTCCAGAAGCGTCAGCGGGGCATGGACCGGTGCCGGCAGTACATCTCCGACGTCGATGCCACCTGGGTGATCCCGTCGGCCGGGCCGCCGTGCTTCCTGGATCCGGAGTTGCGGTTCCTCAATGACGACCATGGCGACCCGGCGAACATCTTCCCCGACCAGATGGTGTTCCTGGAACAGATGCGGCTGCACGGCCACAACGGCGGCCTGCTGATGATCCCCGGTTCGAAGGCCGATTTCCGTGGCTCGCAGCTCATCTCGCTGACCCACCCGATCGCCGATGACGAACTGGAGAAGATCTTCACCACCGGCAAGGCCGACTACATCGCGGCCTATGCCGAACGGATGGCGCCGTTGCTGGCGGCCGAGAAGGCCGGTTGGGCGCCCGCCCGGGGCGAACCGCTGCTGGAGCCGTTGCGGGCCCGCTTCGAGCCGATCATGCTGGCCAGCGACCAGATCTGTGACGGTATCGGCTATCCCGGTCGAACTGAAGATGGGGCCGGAGACCGTCGTCATCGGACTTCCCGAAACGCACGGTGCGCGAGCCTGTTCCGGACGAGAAGTTCCGGTACGGCTTCGAGATCGCGCCGGAGTTGGTGCGGACCGTGCTCCGCGATAACGAGCCGGACTGGGTCAACACCATCTTCCTGTCCACCCGGTTCAAGGCCTGGCGGGTCGGCGGGTACAACGAATACCTCTACACGTTCTTCAAGTGCCTCACCGATGAGCGGATCGCCTACGCCGACGGCTGGTTCGCCGAGGCACACGACGACACCTCGACCGTCACGATCGACGGCTGGGAGGTACAGCGCCGCTGCCCGCATCTGAAGGCCGACCTGTCGAAATTCGGTGTGGTGGAGGGTACGACGCTCACCTGCAATCTGCACGGCTGGGAATGGGACCTGCGGACCGGCAAGTGTCTGACCACCAAGGGCCATCCGTTGCGGTGCTCCAAGCTGTGAGCCGTTGACGCGGCCACCGCGGCAGTATTACGACGACGGGCTGGTCCAACTGGACCGGCACGCGTTGACGCTGCGGCGCTACCACTTCCCCTCCGGCACAGCGAAAGTCATCCCGCTGCGGGCCATCAAGGGCTACCGGGCCGAATCACTCGGCGTGCTGATGCAGCGCTTCCGCATCTGGGGCAGTTCGGATCTGCGCCGCTGGCTGCCATTGGACGTCCGCCGGCCGTTGAAGTCGGTGCTGATCACCCTCGATGTCCCGGGCACCTGGCCGAGCCCGGCCTTCACGCCGGAGGATCCCGAGGAGTTCCTGGCGATGCTGGCCGAGGTGCTCGGGCGCTGAGTCAGGGCTCCCAGACCAGCTGACGCAGCTCGGAGAAGTCTTCCCCGGCAGTGTCATACACCCGCACGATGGCCTCATCGCCCGGCTTGAGATAGGTGCTCTCACCGTAGCTGGTGTACCGGGTGGCGCCGATGCCGATCAGGACGTGGGCAGGGTGGCCGCTGGCCACCATCAGCGCACCGACGTCCTCCAGGGGCGTCTCCGGCGAACCCTTCTGGTTGGCCAGCCGCTCGGTGATCCAGTCCAGCAGCACCTCGCCGTAGTACGAGTAGCCCAGCAGCGGACTGTCCACGCCGTACTCGTGGTGCACACCGTCGGCGGTGCGCAGATGACACAGCAGTCGCAACGTCGCGGTGGGGCCGTCGGGGGTGAGGTCGTGGGCCTCGAAGAACTCGTAGGCAACGCCTTTGGAGGCCGGGCCCCAGTTCTTCTTCTCACTGATCTTGCGGGCATTGGGCCGCCGGATGGAGCAGTCGTTGAACGCCGCGAGGGCGAACGGGCGCAGGGTGGCGACGGTGTCACCGCTCCAGACCACTTCGCAGGCCAGCGCGACTTCGGGCTCGATCTGCAGGTTCAGCGGGCCGTCGGACTCACTGGTCTTCGGGACGATCAGCGCGTCGTGGGACAGCGGGAACTCCCCGAGTTGGCCGTCGAGTCCCGGTACGTACCAGGGGAAGATGCCCTTGGGCGCGCCCTCTTGGGCGGCCACGGTCGCGAAATCGCCTGCCTCACCGGCCTGGTCGAGATGGCCGGCGAAGTTGCCCGCCACCCCGAATCCGAACCAGGTCTTCAGGTCGTCGAGTTCAAGTTCGATCATGGTGCCAGCACCTCCGTCCCGACGAACGGCACCAGCGCGGCGGGGACCCGCACGCTGCCGTCCGGCTGCTGATGGTTCTCCAGGATCGCCACCAGCCACCGGGTGGTGGCCAGCGTGCCGTTGAGGGTCGCGGCGATCTGTGGCTTGCCGTTCTCGTCGCGGTAGCGGGTCGACAGCCGGCGCGCCTGGAACGTCGTGCAGTTCGACGTCGAGGTCAGTTCCCGGTAGGCCTGCTGGGTGGGCACCCAGGCCTCGCAGTCGAACTTGCGGGCCGCCGAGGATCCGAGATCGCCGGCGGCCACGTCGATCACCCGGTAGGGCACCTCGATGAGTGCGAGCATCTCGCGCTGCCAGCCCAGCAGCCGCTGGTGCTCGGCCTCGGCGTCCTCGGGGCGGCAGTAGACGAACGCCTCGACTTTGTCGAACTGGTGCACCCGGATGATGCCGCGGGTGTCCTTGCCGTAGCTGCCCGCTTCCCGCCGGAAGCAGGACGACCACCCGGCATACCGCTTCGGCCCGGCGGACAGGTCGAGAATCTCGTCGGCGTGGTACCCGGCCAGCGGAACCTCCGAGGTTCCGACGAGGTAGAGGTCGTCGGCTTCGAGATGGTAGATCTCCTCGGCGTGGGCGCCGAGGAACCCGGTGCCGGCCATCACCGCGGGGCGCACCAGCACCGGCGGGATCATCAGCGTGAAGCCGTTGTCGCAGGCGACCCGGACGGCGAGTTGCAGCAGTCCCAGTTGCAGCAGCGCCCCGCGGCCGGTGAGGAAGTAGAACCGCGACCCCGATACCTTGGCGCCGCGCTCCATGTCGATCAGGCCCAGCGACTCGCCGAGTTCGAGGTGGTCGGCGGGGTGGTCGATCGCGGCCGGTTCGCCGACGACGTCGAGGACGACGTAATCGTCCTCGCCGCCGGCCGGCACCCCGTCGATCACCACGTTCTGAATCGACTCCTGGGCCACCGTGAAGGCCGCCTCGGCCTCAGCCTGGCGCGCCTCGGCATCCTTGACCTCCGCGGCGAGTCGTTGGGCGCGCTCCAGCAGCGCCGGGCGGTCCTCGGGGCTCGCCGACCCCACGCTCCGGCTGGCTGCCTTCTGCTCGGCGCGCAGCGTGTCGGCGGCCGAGATGGCCGCCCGCCGGGCGGAGTCGGCCTCCAGCAGCACATCCACGCACCCGGGGTCCTGGCCGCGGCTGAGCTGCGAACGGCGCACCGTGTCGGGGTCCTCGCGCAGCAGTTTGAGGTCGATCACGACCTGCACCCTATTCCGCGCCGGTCGGCGGTGGCACAGCACAACCCCATAACGGTCCTCGACCGGCACTTGTCAGGCCGCGGAGCGGGCCTGCCACAATGGACACAATGTTGGAACTATCGGAGGCCCCGCCGGTCGAGGAAGACCACGACGAGCCGCCGCGGCGGCGCCGGTCCGGCGCTTGGCACGCGAAGTCGGCCCGCCGGGCGTTGTTGTTGACCGCCCTCGGGGGTTTGTTGATCGCCGGCACGGTCACCGCGCTTCCGATCCGCAGCAACTCGGCGCTGACCAACGTCGTCCCCGTCGACCCATTGGGGACGACCAACCCGACGTTCGCCAACGCCAAGGACGGTGACTGCCTGACCTGGCCGGACAACGCCATGGATGCGGCGACGATCGTCGACTGCAAAGACGACCACCGTTTCGAGGTGGCCCAGGCGGTGGACATGCGGGCATTCCCGGGTGCCGAATTCGGACCGGACGCCGATCCTCCGTCTCCGGCGCGGATCCAGCAGATCACCCTGGAGCAGTGCGAACCGGGTGTGGAGCGCTACCTCGGCCCCAAGTACGACCCGAACAGCCGATTCAGCATCAGCCTGCTGTGGGCGGGGGACAAGGCCTGGAAAAATGCCGGCGAGCGCCGGCTGCTGTGCGGGCTCCAGCTACAGGGACCGGGTAACCAGCAGCTGATCTTCAAGGGCCGTGTCGCCGATCTCGACCAGTCCAAGGTGTGGCCGACCGGCACCTGCCTGGGCATCGACCCGGCGACCAACCAGCCCAACGACGCTCCCGTCGACTGTGCGGCACCGCACGCGATGGAGGTCACCGGCACCGTCAACCTCGGGGAGCGGTTCCCCGAGGGCCTGCCGGTCGACGCCGACCAGGACGCCTTCATCAAGGAGGTGTGCACGTCGCTGACCGACGCGTACCTGGCGCCGGTGAAGCTGCGCGACACGACCCTGACCCTGATCTACAACACGGTGTCGTTGCCGAGTTGGGCCGCCGGCAGTCGGCAGATCTCCTGCAATATCGGCGCCACCCTGGGCAACGGCGGATGGGCCACCCTGATCAACACCGCCAAGGGCCCGCTGCTGGTCAACGGCCAGCCCCCGGTGCCCCCGCCGCCGATCCCCGAGGAGCGGCTGAATCTGCCGGTGCCGACGCTTCCCGGCAACACACCGCCGGGCTAGTGCCCGTCGGCATGAGCGCAGAGCGCTTCGAGGAGCTGGTTTCCGAGGCGCTGGACCTGATCCCCCCGGATCTGGCCGCGGCGATCGACAATGTCGTCGTGCTGGTCTCCGACCGCCATCCCGAGGATCCCGACCTGCTCGGACTCTACGAGGGTATTGCGCTGACCGAACGCGACTCCAGCTACGGCGGCGCACTGCCGGACGCGATCACGATCTTCCGGGAGAGTCTGCTGGAGATCTGCGACACCGACGAGCAGGTGGTGGAGGAGGTCGCGATCACGGTGATCCACGAACTGGCCCACCACTTCGGAATCGACGACGAGCGTCTCCACGAATTGGGCTGGGACTGAGCGTCTTTCCGCTACCGGCGGGGATCGCCCTGCCAGTGGAAGCTGTTGACGTACTTGCCCATGTCCTGAGCGAGTTCGAGGTTGGCTCCCGAGGGCGGGCCGGGGCCGAAGTCCGGCCCGAAGGCATGGTACGGACCGGTCGCGAAGGCGACCAGTGCGACGTCGTTCTTCACCGCGGTCATCACCACGATCCGATTCCGGCTGTAACTCGACGACGAACTCTGCGGCCAGTCGTCGGCGACCTCCCCGTAGCCGGGCTGGTATCCCACCATCGCATTGGGGATCTCGTAGGCCGTCTTGGCATCCGGATAGGTCCGTTTGAGTAGTGCCCGCGTGATCTCCTGCGCCGATCGGCCGTTGGCGGGCTCGGAGAACAGCTGTAGGACCCCACCGTCGCCGCCGGTATACGTCGCTGTGACACCGGAATTCGCCGTCGTGACGGTGTAGGCCGAGCCGGGTGCCGGGTAGGACACCGAGAACGATCCGTCGGGCGCGTCGAATCTCGGTAGCGCCATCACCGGTGTCCCCGTCGGCGGCTTGCCGCAATCCGGCGGGCACATGTAGTGCGCGATCTTCGGCGTCAGCACCAGGGCGCTCGCCCCCAGCGCCACCGCCACCGCGGTGACGGCGACGCCCCAGCGGCTGAGCAGCCAGGCGAACCTCGGCCGCTGCAGACCTGGTGCCAGATAACGCTCCTCGGGCATCGCATAACCGGGAAAGACGTCCTCGGGTAGCCCGTCGACGACGGTCGGGGCCACCGCGCCGTCGGCGACGGCGACGGCCTGCGCACGGAACCGGCCCCGGCGTTCCCGGCGGGATGCACGGGAGGACGCGCGTGTCGCCGCTCCGCACGCGGGGCAGAACGCCATGTCCGGTACCACCATCTCGCAGTGCGGACACAGCAGGGGCTGGTCCTCTGCAATGGTGTCGTGCGCCTCGTGCAACAGCGCCAGTTGCAGCACCAGTCGCAACGCCAGCAGCACCAGCAGCGTCGCGGTGAGGTGGGTGATGAGCATGGCGATTTGGGGTAGGCCGACGAGATCGATGACGCCGACACACCCATGCAGCAACAGCGCCGCGGTGGCGAGCAGGATGAGGACCAGGCGCACCCGGCCACCGTGGTTGCGCGCTGCGGGCTGACGGAACCACATGGCGACGCCCACCATGCCGCCGGCCGCCGCCGCGGTGATCGGGATGGTGATGCCGCACAGCACCACCTCGACCACGAGGCCCATCAACGGCCGGGCATGGGAGACCAGGCCCGCCGAGATTTGCGGGGCAAGCCGGACCAGGGTCGCGGCGGCGCTGAAGCACAGGGCGGCCAGCGCGCCAATCACGAAGCCGTCCAACGAATCCCGGCTTCCCGGTCGCAGCAACCGGATCATCACCGTCGGCAGGATCATCAGCACCATGCCGACCGCCGGGATGAGGAAGCCCTCGCGGAACAGATGATGCAGTGCCAGCCCGATGGCCATCGGGACGCCGTAGTTGCGGGCGACGATGTGACCGGTGACCACCACCCACGCGGCGCCCAGCACAGCCCCGAGCACACCGGCCAGGACCAGCGACACCCGTGGGACATCGCGGTCGGCCGCTGACGCGCGCAGGTACAGGATGAAGAGCAGGGGCAGCCCGAGTGACGAGATCGTGATGCCCAGAGCGGGCAGTCGCAGGACGACCGCCAGCAGCAGGCCCAATGCGGCGACGGCCAACGTCACCCGGAATGGGGTGCGCGATTTGTCGGGAAGTTGCGGGAACAGCGAACTGGCGAGTGCGGGACGCAGCACGCCCTCCGCGGGTGCGGCACCGAATGTCCTGGGGCGCAGCCACACCGGGCTGGGCCCGGGCTCAGCGTCCGGATGGCACCCGCACAGGCCGCAGAAATTTCCGGCCGGAACCTCGACCTCGCAGCGCTTGCACATCACGGTGGGCACCGTCGTCGTCATGGCAGCAGCTTCTGCAGAACGAGGATGTTGCGGACGAGATTGTCCACGTCGGGCGTGCCGAGGCCGGTCACCAGGTCGTAGCCCGGTCCCGCGGTGGCCACGGCGTTACCGCCCAGAACGATGTCCCGGAACGCGGGCAGTCGCGATCCCTCGGCCACCCGGTACAGCAGCGGGTTGAGGTCACCCATGGGCCGGCCGCCGTGCTCGCCCAGATACTGGTTCATCACCGCGGCGATACCCGCCCACAGCGGGGCCGCCTGCGAGGTGCCGCCCCCGACGATCACCTGCTGGTTGAACACGATCTTGAGTCCGGTGAAGGGATCTGCGACCGCCGAGATATCGGGTGTGAGGCGTTTTCTGGTGCCGGGGTCGAACGTCATCTGGCCCTGCCAGGCCGGGCGGTCGAACAGGGCGGACACCCCGCCCGCGGTGCCCTGCGACAGCGGGGCGTCGAACCAGGCCTGCTCGGCCAGCCAGCCGCCGGAGTCGTCGGTGGACAGCGTGGTGCCGCCGACGTTGGTCATCTCGGGCATGGACGCCACCGCGTCCAGCCCGACGTTGTCGGCATGCGGGGGCGACGACCACTCGGCGCCGCCCTTGCATTCCAGGCCGGCGAGGTCGCCGCTGGCGTCGAACGCGGTGGTCCCGTTCGCCTGGGCCCGGGCCAGGGCGGCACGCACCGGCACGAGGTCTGCGGCGGTGATGAGCTTGTCGCAACCCCATCCGATCGAGAAGCTCCAGATCGCACCGGGGTACCGGCGATCGGTGTCCTCCATCATCTCCGCGATCTTTTGATAGGCGCCCGGGCCTTCGACCGTCGGCCTGGCGTTGACCAGAACCTTCTTCGCATTCGGGGCGATGGCATGGATGACCTCGAGATCCATGGTGGCCTCCCCACGCGGCGCCGACGGCTGGCCGCCGATGACCTCGGGGATGAAGGCCGGGAGGTTGAACATCGCCGAGTAGGTGTCGAGGTCGGCCTGGTCGAACCCGTCGAAGGCGAATACCACCACGGTGGAACCCTCGCCCGTGTAACCGGTATCCCGAAGCGGCGCGATGTTGTAGGTGCGCAGCACCGCGCTGGGACTCAGACCCTGCTCGGGAACCTCGGCCGGGAACACCGGCGGGCGCGATTCGCGGTGCGGGGTGTAGCTGAGCACCCGCCCGAACTCAGCCACCTCAGCCTGGACATCGTCGGGAACAGCGGGTTGTTGGGGCGCGGCGTAAAAGAGTTGTCCGCGTTGGCCGCGGTAATCGTGGACATCGATATCGAGGGCCGCCGACACCGACGCGGCCGGCCCTTCGACGACTGCCCAGGCGTCCCCATCCCGCCAGCGCACGGACAGTCCGCGTTCATCGGCCCACCTGAACAGACGCTCGGGATGCCGCGGCTGATGCAGCGCGGCCGTCAGCTCAACAGGCTCCTCGCCCGCAGGCCCGAGATCAGTGGAACTGGCAAGCAGGTCCGCAAAGGGGCCCCCGATATTCGCATCCGAGGTGGACGCGCTATGACAGCCGACCGCGAACAGAGCAGCCGTCACGCTGACCACGGCGAGTGCCGCCGCGGTAAGCGGACGTCCGATACTCATCGGCGGGACATCATCCGTACTTCCGCTGATTCAGCGGAGCCGGTCAGCCGCCGGTGACGACGTTGCCCGGCAACGCGGTCGGCGCCGGACGGGCCGTGACGGTCGGCGAGAACGAGTTCGCTCCGCCGCCGACGGCCTTCTCAGTGGGAGACGGCGCATTAGGCGATGCCGGCGCGCTCGAACTCTGCGACGGCGCCGTGGTCTCGGCGGGCTTCTCCTTGGTGCCGGAGCTACAAGCGCTCAACGCGCCCATCCCGACAATGGCGAGCGCGCCGGTCGCGAGCGCGAACTGCCGGGTCAATGTTGACGACATGGTCATCCCCTTATTCTTCCGCCCAAAACGGGCTCGTCCGATTATACGTCGGTGGGAGTTGCCGGATGCCGTCTCGCCGGCGGGCTCGCCCCCCGCTGCCGTCGCGCTGTCCGGGACAACGCGTGGGAGGCCAACCCGCAGGCCGGGCAGAACGCCATCTCGGGCACGACGTGGTCGCAATTGACACACAACACCGGTTGGTAACTCGGCGGGTCCTGTTGTTCGTGCAGCAACGCCAGCTGTACGCAGTACCGGGTCACGATCAGCGCAATGACCGTCATCAGGATGTGCAACCCCAGTTGCGGCCACCTTTGCAGCGGGCTGTCGTCGATAAGCCAGATCGCCGCATAGATCGCCACGACCAGCAGCGTGAAGATCATCAGGACGGCCCGGACTCGGCCGCGATGCCGGCGCGCGATAGGCCCCGGCCGGAACCACAGCAGGATTCCGATCAGCCCGCCCAGGGCGGCCGCGGTCAGCGGCGCCGCGATACCGAACAGCACGGCGCCGGTGAACCGCCGGATCGGCAGCACGTTCTCGAGCAGGCCGGCGACCAACTGCGGGCCCAATCGGGTTGTCGTGCCGGCCGCGGTGAAAGACAGAGCCCCCAGGGCACCGACGCTGAACCCGTCAAGGGACTCGCGCGGCCGCCGTCGCATGAGCACCCGGATCACCACCGCCGGCAGCACCATGAGGATCGCTCCGCCCACGGCGAAGACCAGTCCGATACCGGCGAGGTCCTCCAGGAGCAAGCCGGCGGCCATCGGCACCCCATAGGCGCGGGCGACGACGGCTCCGGTGAACCACACCCAGCCCACGCCGCACCCGGCGCCGAGCGCAGCGGCCAACGTCAGCCAACCGACCGGGACGTCACGCAACGCGCCGGACTGCCAGAGGTAGAGCATGAACAGCGCCGGAACCCCCAACGCGACCAGGGCGACCAGGGGGGTCAACAGTCCCAGAACCGACAGCGCGACCACGCCGGCCAGCATGATGGCCATCCCGATCCGGTACGGATTGCGATACTCCTGGAAGAGTTCGGGAAACAGCGTGCTGGTGACCATCGGCAGCAGAACCGGTTCCCGCGGCGCGGCCACATAGGCCCTGGGCCGCAGTGCGACGAACCGCGCGGCCTGCGGACGAGTCATGTCGGCGCCGCACCGCCCGCAGAAGACACCGACGGGAACGGCGTCGTGGCAGCGCGGGCAGTCCTGCGTCGGGACATGGTCGGGCGAACCGGTCGGCGAGGGGGCTGTCATAGGCACATCGTTGCCGCGGTGAGCGGGACCGCGTGAGCCTATCCCACGATCGCCCGGCGCGGCGGTGCCGCGGTGTCGGAGGCCGGTGCTAAGAACAGAGCATGGGCGAAGACGCCGTCGTCAGCAAGTGCCGCGAGTGCCGGGCCGGGCGGCCCCACTGCCATGGCACCCTGATTCACCATTGGGGCGAGCAGTCGCACTGCACCGAGGCGGACTGCCGACAACCCGAACTGCTGCTGCATTCGCTGTCGATCGACTGTGACGCGATCGGATGTGAGTGCGGCGAACGCGGGGGCCGCCGGCTGGCCGTCTCGACCCTCACCCCATCGGGTCGGCGGCCTGCAGTGCGTCCTCGACCGGGTGGACGTCGGGTTCGGGGTAGAACGGCGGGGCTTGGGCACCCCAGTGCACACAACTCCATCGGCCGTCGGTGATGGGTGCCAGCGCTACCGCCTCGGTGTTGGCCAGGTGGTGTTCGAGGACGAAACTGCTCTCGACGCCGGCCAGGGTGGCGGCCGCAAGCCGGATCGCGGCGCCGTGACTGACGACGACGATGTCGGAGGTCCAGTCGCGATCGTCGAGGTAGCGCAGCCGTAGATCGGTCAGGACCGGCAGGTAGCGGTCGAGGACGTCGGCCCCGCTCTCGCCGCCGGGCATCGCCACTGTCAGCTCGCCCTCATGCCAGCGCTGGTAGATCGCGTTGAATTCGGCGATCGCGTCATCGTCGTTGCGGTTCTCCAGATCGCCGGCCTGCACCTCGTGTACGCCGACGATTTCCCGCGGCGTGACTCCCGATTCGGTGCCGATCGCCGACGCCGTCTGCGCCGCCCGGCGGGCCACCGAGTGCAACAGCAGACCCGGCGGGCGGGGCTGGGCGCGGGCGAACGCCTGCGCCTGCGAGACGCCGAGGTCGGTGAGGTCGGCCCCGGGCGGGCGGGTGTCCAGTCGTCGCTCCACGTTGCCGTGCGACTGTCCGTGGCGCACGAGGATCAGCCGGCCGCTCACGCCGCACCCCGACGCAGTCGTGCCAGCCACTGCTCGGCCTCGTCGAGTTGTGGTGGCACCGATCCGGCCACCGCGCCGGTCGGCCATGACCCCAGGTAGCGCACGTCGGCGCAGCGCCGGTGCAGCGCCTTGAGCGCCTCGGCCACCGCGCTGTCGTCGATGTGACCCACACAGTCCAGAAAGAAGACGTAGGTGCCGAGTTCTGTTCTGGTGGGCCGGGATTCGATGCGGGTGAGGTCGATGTCGCGAATACCGAACTCGCTCATCGCCGACACCAGCGCACCTGGCGCATTGCTGATCCGCAGCACCACTGAGGTGCGGTCGGCGCCGGTCCGCGGCGGCGGCGGGCCGGGGCGACCGACCAGGACGAAGCGGGTGCGGGCGTTCGGTTCGTCGACGACGCCGTCGGCCAGCGCGGTCAGGCCATAACGCTGGGCCGCCAGTGCGGTGCTGACCCCGGCGTCGGCGCGGCCCTCGGCGACGTCGCCGGCGGCGGCCGCATTCGAGTAGGCCGGGATGACCTCGGCGGCCGGCAGATTGGCGGACAGCCAACGGCGCACCTGCGCGGCCGCGACCGGGAACGCCGCCACGGTGTGCACCTGACTGGGCTGCGTCCCGGTCCGGGTGACGATGCTGAAGGCGACGTCGAGGGTCAGTTCGGCGTAGATCTGCAGCGGCGAACCGGCGGCCAGTCCGTCCAGCGTGGGCAGGACGCTGCCCTCGATGGAGTTCTCGATCGGCACGCACGCGAAGTCCGCGGCGCCGGCCCGGACGGCCTCGAGAGCGACCGGGGTGCTCTCCGTCGGCAGTGGCTCGACCGCACCCCCGCCCGGGACCATCGCGGCGGCGGCCATCCTGAGCAGCGCCGCTTCGCTGAAGGTGCCTTCGGGTCCGAGGTAGGCGATGCGGGCCACGCCCCAACACTATCGGTGTGGTCGGCCCGGCCCCACCAAGCCGCTACCGTGGCGGGGTGAGCGCCAGCCACGGCGAGTCCGCAGAACCACGGGCGATGCGCATCGAGGTCGGCGTCATGCTCGCGATGACCTTCGGTGTGGCCGCCGTCGTGGCGGTCCTGCAGTTGGGTGATGCGCTGCTGTCCGGACTGGGCGGCTATCGGGTCCGGATGAACCGCGATCAGTCGCGCTACGACCTGATCAACCTCGGCCTCAATCTGGTGACGGTCGGCCAGTTGGTGGCCTGGGGCGGTCTGGCGCTGTACCTGTTGTGGCGCACCGGAATCGGCCCGGCTGCGATCGGCCTGGGTCGGCTGCGCTGGCGTTCCGACGTGCTCGGCGGGTTCGCCCTGGCCGCGCTGATCGGCATTCCGGGCTTGCTGCTCTATCTGGCCGCCCGCCACCTCGGGCTCAACGCCGAGGTGGAACCGTCGGCCCTGCACAGTTCATGGTGGCGGATCCCGGTGCTGATCCTGATCGCCTTCGCCAACGGCTTCGCCGAAGAGACCGTGGTGGTGGGCTATCTGATCACCCGGTTGCGGCAGCTGGGACTGAGCCCGGCCCGGGCGGTGTGGGTATCGAGTGCGCTGCGCGGCGCCTACCACCTCTACCAGGGGATCGGGGCAGGTCTGGGCAACGTGGCGATGGGCCTGGTGTTCGGGTACGCGTGGTGCCGCACCGGACGGTTGTGGCCGCTGGTGATCGCGCACGGGATCATCGACGCCGTCGCCTTCGTGGGCTACGTGCTGCTGTCCGGCCGCCTGGCCTGGCTCCGCTGAATCCGCGCGGCCGCCACGTAAGTTGACCTGGTGAACTCCGACCGGCCGCCGGCCACGGATCCGCCGACGGAGCCGATACCGCGGATGCGCCCGCCGGGGGCCCGGCATCGGTCACCGCCGGCCGAACCGTCCCAGGTCATCCGCCGAGCCCCCGGCTACCGGGACCCGATGCCGGCCAGTCCGGCTCGAACCCCGCCGCCCCGGATACCTCCACCACCACGGTTCCCTCCTCCCCCGAGGCTGCCGCCCCCGGCCTACCCGAGTCGGCCGGCGCCGATCCCCCAGCACCGGCCCGCGCCGGCCCCCACGGCCCGCCGCCAGTACCGGCCCGCGCCGGCCCCCCGGCACCGGCCCGCGCCGGCCCCCCAGCACCGGCCCCCGGCGACTGCCCCGACACCGCCGCCGCGGCCGCCGAAATCGCCCCGGAAGCCCACCGGCCGGGTCGGTCGCGGCGCTGCGCGGCCGACCCGCGCCGAGAATCGACCCGCTGACCGAAAGCCGTTGCGGCAGAAGCGGACACGCGGGACGGTCAGCTGGCGTCGGCGGATCGCGGGCCTCGCCTCCGTCGTCCTGCTACTGGCCGTGGTGACAACGGTCGGCACGTCCGTCTGGGTCGAGACCGCATTGCGCCGGATCCCGGTCTTCAGCAATGACGAGGGCCGGCCTGCCGCCGGCGCGGGTACCAACTGGCTGCTGGTCGGCTCGGACAGCCGCGAGGACCTCACACCGCAGCAGCAGGAGGCGCTGGCCACCGGTGGGGACGTGGGAAGTGGGCGGACCGACACCATCCTGCTGGTGCACATTCCCGGTCTGCTGTCCGGCGGGCACGCCACCATGGTGTCGATCCCCCGCGACTCCTACGTGGACATCCCGGGTTACGGCATGGACAAGATCAACGTGGCCTTCGCCGTCGGCGGGCCGTCCCTGTTGGCGCAGACCATCGAGCAGGACACCGGTCTTCGGCTCGACCACTACGCCGAGATCGGCTTCGCCGGTTTCGGCGACGTCGTCGACGCCCTCGGGGGGGTGCAGGTGTGTCCGGCCGATCCGATCGACGACCCACTGGCCGGGATCAACCTGCCGGCCGGGTGCCAGACCCTCGACGGGGCCAACGCGCTGGGTTACGTCCGCACCCGCGCGACCCCGAGGTCGGATCTGGACCGGATGGTCCACCAGCGGGAGTTCATGGCCGCGTTGCTCAACCGCGCCGGCAGCCCGTGGGTGTGGCTGAACCCGTGGCGCTGGTACGCGGTTCCGCACGCGGCGCTGTCGGCGCTGACGGTCAACACCGACGTGCACGTCTGGAGCCTGGCGGCGCTGGCCTGGGCGCTGCGCAGTGCGGCCACCACGATCACCGTGCCGGTCGGCGAGTTCACCGTCAACGAGGCCGGCGACGTGGTGGTCTGGGACTACGCGGCGGCCGGCGCGTTGTTCGAGGCGTTGCGCACCGACTCCGCCATTCCCCAGGAGGTCCTCGACCGCCAGCCGTGAGCTAATCCCGGCCGGCTCCGGTCAGCCCGTTCTGCAGCCAGGTCTTGGTCCGGCCGGGATGGTTGGTGGCGATCCAGCCCACCCCGACGTCCCGGCAGAACTCCACGTCCTCGTAGTGGTCCACGGTCCAGCAGTACATGGCGCGGCCCTGGGCTGCGGCGCGGTCGACCAACTCCGGATGGTCACGCAGCGTCGTGATGGAGGGGCCGACGGCGGTGGCCCCGACGGTGGTGGCCGCCCCGCCGCCGAGATAGCGCGAGGTCTCCCCGAGCAGAACGGTGGGCAGCAGTGGCGCCGACCGCCGAATCCGCCAGACGGCGGCGGCCGAGAATGACATCACCACCGCGCGGGACAGGTCGGCCGACGCCGGCGACGCGAGCCCGTAGCGGTGCAGCATGGCCAGCACTTTGCTCTCCACCAGAGCCCCGAATCGCACCGGATGCTTGGTCTCGATGAAGATCTTCACCGGCCGTTGCCAGTCCAGCACCAACTTCAGCAGATCCTCGAGTGTCAGTGGGCCGGATTCGCCGATGCCGCCGTCAGGCCGCCAGCTGGCATGCCAAGCGCCCCAATTGAATTGCTTCAACTCGGCCAGCGTCATATCGCTGACGAGTCCGGTGCCGGTGGAGGTGCGGTCGACCCGGCGGTCGTGCACGCACACCAGATGACCGTCGCGGGTCAGCCGGACATCGCACTCGACTCCGTCGGCGCCTTCCTGCAGGGCCAGTTCGTAGGCGGCCAGGGTGTGTTCGGGACGGTCGGCCGACGCGCCCCGGTGGGCCACCACGAAGGGGCGCTCCGCGTGTGCAGCGGCAGCCGACGACATCGGGCTAGGCCACCGGTTCCCGGTCCCGGGACGCGGTTGACTCCTCGGTGTCCCGGACAGCGTCGTCGGCCTCGTCGACCCACTCGGCCGCTTCCGCCGGCAGTGCGGATTCAGCGCCGGGCCCGGCGTCGTCGGTCGACTCGACGGGAACGATCACCCAGCGGTGCAGCGGCCGTTCCACGACCGGCCTGCGGATGAAACCGTCGATGACGCGCCACAGCAGAACGATCACGGCGAGACCTGCCAGGTAGGCGATGATCGTCGTGACCGTCTGATCGGCGACCGCTTGCGGTTCGTACGCCCGCAGACTGGTCCAGGTAGCCCAGGTGCTGATCAGTGTC
This sequence comes from uncultured Actinomycetota bacterium, assembly GCA_963715145.1. Classification (GTDB taxonomy): domain Bacteria; phylum Actinomycetota; class Actinomycetes; order Mycobacteriales; family Mycobacteriaceae; genus Mycobacterium. Next base: position 450,912 of record CAVQRL010000018.1, read on the forward strand.
GCGGCGATCCAGGCGACCGCCCAGAGGGCGATCGGACGGTTCTGCCGTTGGCGGCATCCCTCGGCCTGGGCCAGTTCCAGGACGAACAGCGGGGCGAAGAACCAGTTCACCACGGGAACCAGGCAGCCCAGCCAGAGCGTCCATGCCGGCCGCGGATCGTCCTGGCCGTGCCTGGCGAACGCTGCGGCCCGCCGTCCGATGAGCCAGGAGGTCAGCACCACCGCGGTGGCGATGACCGCGACGATCGCCGCCAGGCTCACCAGAACCCCGCTGATCAGGGAACCGATTGCGATGAACGGGGGCAACAGCGTGGTCCGGTTGATCAGCATCAGCAGGTACCGCAGGATGTGCGCCGCCGCCGCGAGCGCGAAGACGCCGGCGGTGACCAGAAGGGCGGTCCGCACCGCGCCGGGTGTGGCGCCTTTTCGCGTGACGTCCTTGTCAGCGGCCGGCGCAGCGATCTGGTCGAGCAGTCCCCAGCGGGGAATGGTCTGGTAACGCGGGGTGGGCCCCAGTGGGCGACGACGCTGCCGCGGCGGCGGCGGTGGTCCGGGTCGAACCGCGATCCACCGAAAGCCGGACGGCGCCCGCGAGGCGGCGGCCCCCGGAGTGGCGCGCCTGTCCGGCCCGCCGACGGGTTGGGCGGCCGGTGCCCCCGCAGGGTCGAGCAACGTGCCGTTACAACGCGGGCACCACGCCCGCCGGCGTTCGCGCACATTCCACCGTGTCCCACACCGGGAGCACACCTGAATCACCGCACCAGCCTAGCGACGGTCTGCCTGGAGCGCACGGAGCGAGGATTGTTCGCCGGATCCGGACCTCCATGCCAGTCCATAAGTCGATTTATGGTGGCACCGAGTGCCACTAACCCGCCGGAGACCCCACAGCAATGGGCGCGCTATCCACAGTTTCCACAGGTTTATCCACAACGTCCGCAGATGCTGCGCAGCGACTCCGCACGGTGCGCGGGATTGCGGCACGTCCGTTGTGGATGACACGCCAACCGCCAGTGGCCGCGGCCGGGTCGGCGTGGCCGACGATGGGCGAAATGTCCGACGGCGATCTGCCGGTAACACTCCCCGCGCGTCGCCGCGCGACACGCCGACGTCCCCGGCCTAAGCGCTTCCCCATGGCCACCCCCGACGCCTCCGGTTAGCTTTCCCGTCAAGGTTTTGAAACCGCGCGGTAACGGGGGCTAAGATCGCGACACACGTGTTGTGACACATTTCACTCGGCGCGCAGGGGGTAGGTCGTTGAACATCGAGTCGCACCCGGTGTCGCGGATGTCGCCCTGGTCGACATCGACGTGCACCCGGTCCTACCTGATCGCCGCGCTACGGGCGGGAGCGATCGCCCTGGTCCTGCTCGGCATCCTCGCGCTGATCATCCTGCTCTGACATTCCCGTGCGGAGGTCCCGCGCCGGGGCGCCGCCCACCACGACGGGACTCCTTGCGGTGACTGCGGTCGATAGAGCAATGTTGACCATGCGTGTGAAACGTCGAGCGCAGAACATCCGTCGATCGGTCGATCACTGAGTGGAAGGAATGACGTGGCTGAATACACCCTGCCTGACCTGGATTGGGACTACGGCGCTCTGGAGCCCCATATCTCCGGGGAGATCAACGAGTTGCACCACAGCAAGCACCACGCCGCCTACGTCGCGGGTGTGAATGCGGCGGTCGCAAAACTTGAGGAGGCGCGGGCCAAAGACGATCACGCCGCGATCTTCCTCAACGAGAAGAATCTGGCGTTCCACCTCGGTGGCCACGTCAACCACTCCATCTGGTGGAAGAACCTCTCCCCCAATGGCGGTGACAAGCCCACCGGCGATCTGGCTGCCGCCATCGACGACGCCTTCGGCTCCTTCGACAAGTTCCGCGCCCAGTTCACCGCGGCCGCCAACGGCCTGCAGGGCTCCGGCTGGGCGGTGCTCGGCTACGACAGTCTCGGCGACAAGCTGCTGACCTTCCAGTTGTACGACCAGCAGGCCAACGTCCCGCTCGGCATCATTCCCCTGCTGCAGGTCGATATGTGGGAGCACGCCTTCTACCTGCAGTACAAGAACGTCAAAGCGGATTACGTGAAGGCCTTCTGGAACGTGGTGAACTGGGAGGACGTTCAGAACCGTTACGCCGCGGCCACGTCGAAGACCAAGGGCCTCATCTTCGGCTGAAATTGCTGAACCCGGGCGGGGCGCGGTGCATCATTGCCGGCGCCCCGCCTTTTTAGCACTCTCGTCCTATTGCGTGCCAGCGACGTTGTGCCCCATGCTGATGCGAACCGACCCGCAGTCGTGTCGCACTGGGTGTATCGATGTGTCGCGGAGGCGAGATGGACAACAGTTCCGGGCGAGCGGTGGAGATCGCGCCGTTCCACTCCCGAGGATCGCTGAAGGGATTCGTGGTATCCGGACGCTGGCCGAATTCCACCAAGGAGTGGACCCAGCTTCTCATCATGGCCGTCCGGGTGGCCTCGCTTCCCGGATTGCTCTCCACCACAACGATTTTCGGTGTGCGTGAGGACTTGCCCGATGCGCCCCAGCCGGGCACCGTCGGATTGGTTCTGGCCGAGGGGACGGTGGTGGGTGAGTCCGCCGTGCCGCCCGGGCATTTCGCCGGCAGGCAACCGCCGGCCCTGATTATGCTGCACCCGCCGTCGGAGACCACCCCGTCGCTGCCCGAGTGCTCAGGGGCCGCCTCGGGCTGCGTTCTGCTTCCGGGCCTGCCCCATCTGGGACTCGAGCACCGCGCCGCATGGGTGGAGGCGGAGGCCGACGGGACCGTCACCAATATGGTCAGCCGCGTCGGCGTGGACCCGATCAGCCATCCGGACACCGCGATCCTGGCGATGCTGCTGGCCGCCTAGCGGCCCGATTCGGGCTCCGCATCGAGCAGGCCGAACTGACCGGCTTTCGCCGCCGCGGCGATTCGGTTGGCGGCGCCGATCTTGCCCAGCAACGCCGCCACCATGCGTTTGGCCGTGCGTTCCGACACCAACATCCGGCCGGCTATGTCCGCCGTGTCGATCCCGGTCGCCAGCAACACCCACAGCTTGAGGTCCTGGGCCGTGAGCCGGTCCAGCAGTTCCACCGGGGCTCGACGGGTGCTGCTCAGCAGGCTTTCCAGCACGGCATTGTCGATCACATGGAGTCCCTCGGAGACGGCCCACAGCGGTCCGGCGAGAGACTCCGGACGCGCGGTCTTGGGCAGGAAGCCGTCGGCTCCGGCGCGCAGTGCCTGCTCGGCAAGGCCGATGTCGTCACTACCTGACAACGCCAGGATCCTCACCCCCGGATGGCGTTGCTTGATGTGCCGGATGGCGGCCACCCCGCCCAGTGGCGGCATGGAGAGGTCCACGATGGCGACATCAGCCTGGCAGCGCGCCACCAGGTCGGCCGCCTCTTCGACCCGGGTGGTCTGGCCGGCCACCGTGAACGTCCCGCCCCACTCCCGGCTCAGGAGAAGGGCAAGGCCCTGTGCGAAGAGTTCGTGGTCATCGACGATCACGACCTCGATCCGCTTTGCGCCTGGAATGGCGTTCATTGCCGCGATGCTAGCCGCAGCCTTAGGGTCGCAGCGATGAGACGGCGTGACGGCGGCCCGAACCACCACGACGACTACGGCCTCGCCCGCACGGTCGTCGCCGTTCGGACGGCGGTGGTGGTGTCCATCGCCGTGCTAGTCGTCGTGGGCCCGGATTGGCTCCGTCACCACATCGCCGCGACCTCTACCGTGTTGGTCTTCGCCATGTTGTATTCCCTTGCGCTACTGCGTAATCCTCGACTGGAGGAGCGGCGGACACGCTATGCCTGGGCGGTCGGAATCGCCGACAGCGTCTCCACCTTGACGCTGATCTGGCTGACCGGGGGTATCAACAGTCCGGTGTCGGTGGTTCTGGTCCTGGTGGTCATCGCATCGGCAGCACGCCTGTCGTTCACTGAGGCACTGGCTCTGTCGGTCCTACTCGGCGCGGGCTATCTCGCGGTGACGCTGACCTCACCAGCCCCGGAACCGGCGACCCCCATGCCGTGGGTTCAGGCCGGCTGGGTGGCGCTCTACCTGGTGTTCGTCGCGATCATGACCGCGGGGCTTTCGGCCCTGACCGAACGCGAGCAGCGATCGCGGCTGCGCGCCCTGGTAGAGGCGGAAGCGGAGCGTGCCGCGGCCGACGAGGAGCGCGACCTGCGGGCGAGGCTGTTGCAGTCTTATCAGTCACAGCAGGATGGATTGCAGGTTCTCGTGCATGAATTCCGCACGCCGATAGCGTCATTGCAGGCTCTGATGGACGCAATCACGACGGGCCGGATGTCGCAAACGGACCGCGACACCAGCCTGAACCTTGCGATCCGGCACGTACATCACCTCGCCGACATGATCGATTCCCTTTCCGATGTGGCACTGAGCCGGCGACCCACCTTTGCGGCCGGACGGATCCAGCGGGTGAATCCCACCGACGTCATCGCCGCCGCCGGCGACGCAGCCGGACTGGAACCCGTGCGGCTGCGAATCACCGCCAGTCCCAACGTGACCGCCGTCACGGTCAACGCCCAGGGACTGCGGCGGGTATTGACGAATCTTCTGGAGAACGCCGCCCGGCAGAGCGGCGAAGCCCCGGTCGAGGTCAATTGCGGGCGCGACGGCAACCGACTGGTCATTACCGTGGCCGACCGCGGCCCGGGGGTTCCCGCCGAGAGTCTGGGCGAGTTGACGGCCAAGTACGTCAGCGCCGGAGGACAACGCGGAACCGCGGGGCTGGGGCTGTGGATCGTGCAGCAGATCGTGGAATCGATGGGCGGGCGTGTCGACTTCGCCGCCCGCGACGGCGGCGGCCTGGTCGCCACGCTCCGCACTCCGGTCGGGTAAGAATGCCCGAGGATGGCCCGCGCAGGCCACAGATTGGCACCCACGGCTGGCCCGCGCAGGGAAGCAGTCGGTCACGATGGCAGGAGTGCAACCGAGAGGCCTGCCATGACCAATGTCCTGCCGGACACCACCCACGGCGGCATTGACCTCAGCAGCCGCCGCCGGCCCGCACCATGTTGGGCTCACTGCTGACCGAGGTCGGATATCTCCGCACCCGAACCCGAGTTCCACATCGCCGACTTCACTAACGGCATCAACCGCCTGTCCGCCAAGTGGACACCAGAGAAGAAGAAGGACTGAACAGATGAAGACCAAAGCCGCCGTCCTATGGGGACTGCACCAGAAGTGGGAGGTCGAGGAGGTCGACCTCGCCGGGCCCAAAGCCAACGAGGTACTCGTGAAGCTGACCGCCAGCGGGCTTTGCCACTCCGACGACCACTTGATCACCGGCGACATGCCGATGCAGCTGCCGGTCGTCGGCGGCCATGAGGGCGCCGGCGTGGTGGTCGAGGTCGGACCGGGCGTCACCGATATCGCCGAGGGCGATCATGTCGTGCTGAGCTTTATCCCGGCCTGCGGCCGCTGCGAGCCCTGCACGCGCGGCATGAGCAATCTGTGCGTGCTCGGTGCGGCGATCACTGCGGGGCCGCAACTGGACGGTACCTTCCGTTTCCATGCCCGCGGGCAGGGTCTGGGCCAGATGTGTGTTCTGGGGACTTTTTCCGAGTACACGGTGGTACCCGAGGCCTCGGTGGTCAAGATCGACCCGTCGATTCCACTGGACACTGCCGCGCTGGTGGGCTGCGGAGTGACCACCGGCTATGGCAGCGTGGTCCGCACCGGCGAGGCCCGTGACGGCGACACCGTGGTGGTGATGGGAGTCGGCGGTATCGGCATGAATGCCGTTCAGGGCGCCCGGATCGCCGGCGCACGAGCGATCGTGGCGCTGGATCCGGTGGAGTACAAGCGGACGCGGTCCCTGGAGTTCGGCGCCACACACGCGGCGGCGACGGTCGAAGAGGCCCAGGCGCTCGTCGCCGACCTGACCCGAGGGGCGATGGCCGACGTGTGCGTGGTGACCACCGACTCCGCAGAGGGCGCCTACGTGGCCCAGGGCCTGAGCCTGGTCGGCAAGCGCGGCCGGGTGGTGATGACGGCCATCCCCCACCCCACCGACACCAGCGTCGACATGTCGCTGTTCGATCTAACCCTGTACGAAAAGCAGGTCCGCGGTTCGCTGTTCGGTTCCTCCAACCCGCGCCGCGACATCCCGCGGATGCTCGACCTGAACCGGGCCGGCCTAATCAAGCTCGAAGAACTCGTCACCCAGGAGTACACCCTCGAAGAGGTCAACCAGGGCTATGCGGACATGCACGCCGGACTCAACATCCGCGGCCTCATCCGGTTCTAGCCACGTCGACCTGACAACCCTGTGACGGGTCCCGGTTTGGCGGGACTGAGCTGGGACAATGACCTCGAACCCTTAGTGAGAAGGATTCGAGGTCATTGTGTTTCGCACTGCATGCGATCAGGCGTCGCTGTGCGGGAGGTTTCCGATTCGATTACCCGGCGGCTCGGCGCAACCGGCAGGCGGCTCATCACACGCCAGGGTCTGGCCGCATGGCTAGCGCGATCCGGGCGGAACACGAAGTACTCGCCAGGGCCGAACCTTAATTAATGCTGAGCATATCCTGAGCCTTTTCAGCAAATCGAGCAATCCGCCCCCATCGGGGTTGGAATCGTTGCCAAGCGGTACCGGAAGTCCCGCATCGTGGCGCCGGATGTGTGCGCAGCACCACCCCCGGCAACCGACCGTACGCCTGAATATTCGCCGTATAACCTGCAAGTAGGGCCCCCACCTGCCGTTGTTCCCGATCGGCGGTCATTTGCTGCACTATCGGAAGTGTCGGGGATTTCAGCCTCGCCGGAGTTTGCACTTGGTTGTTGCAGCGGCAAGGTTGTACATTTATCAGCAAATATGACGAGAGTTATGCTGGCTCGGCAATCGCACTGGAGGCCATGAAGATGAGTACAACATTCGCCGCGCGACTTAACCGCCTCTTCGACACCGTCTATCCCCCGGGCCGCGGGCCCCATACCTCCGCCGAAGTCATCGCGGCTCTCAAGGCCGAGGGTGTCACCATGTCGGCGCCCTACCTGTCCCAGCTGCGGTCGGGTAACCGCACGAACCCGTCGGCGACGACGATGACCGCGCTTGCCAACTTCTTCCGGATCAAGCCGGAGTACTTCACCGACGACGAGTACTACGAAAAGCTCGACAAAGAGTTGACCTGGCTCGCCCAGATGCGCGACGAAGGTGTGCGCCGCATCGCCGCTCGGACGGTGGGACTGTCCCCGGAGGCGCAGCAGGACGTGGTGGACAAGGTCGACGAACTGCGCCGTCGAGAGCATCTGGACACTTAGGAGGGCGGATCGGCCCGCCCCCGGTACTGCCGGGCGATTTCCAGGATCCATTCCCGGTCGGAGCAATCCGCAGGTTGGCGAAGCCAACTTCTTCCCGGGAACGCCGCCGACACCTCGTCGCGCCCGGCACTGATCCATCTCGCGACCGCACGGGCCTGCTCGTCCACGTCGACATCGGCTGGGACTCCGCGCCCGTCGACCCCGGGACCACTGCCCCGCTGAGCCAACGCACCCTCGAGATAGAGCGCATCGGAAATCAGCGACAGCCGCTCGGCCACCCGGAACACGAGCGGCCCACGCGGCCGTACCCCGATACCGATGTCGGGGTGGCGTCGTTCCATTTCCCGGCGCAGCGGTTCGATGAGCCGCAGTTCGCGCCGCGCGCCGATCCAGTCCTCCACCGCCGGCAGCAGCGCGCCGGCCGCGACGACCGCCATCGCGCACAGCAGCAGGATCAGTGCCGTGCCGACTCCGACGAGTTGGCTCCTACGCAGGGCCCGGGTCAGGAAAAACGCGCTCGCCACGACGATCAGCGCCATCCCGGCGGTGAAAAGCAGCAACGCGCGCCCGCGGCGGGTGGCGCTGGACAGCCGCACGCCCACCCACGCCACCACCGTCAGCGCGAGCAGCACATACAGCAGCGGCACCAGCCAGTCCAGCACTTCCCCGGGCAGGCCGACGTGGTGGGCCAGGTACTCCTTCGGAGCCATCTCCGGTTCCCGGCCGTCATCGAGAAACAGGACCATGGTGACGGTGGCAATCACCGCGGCAAGGCCGTACTGAATGACGGCAAGCCGGCGCGTGGTCGCCGGCGCTCGGGTGGCGGCGACGGATGTGATCATCACGCAACTGCCCGCCGCGGACATCACGAGGGCCACCTGACTCAACCCGACGGCGATGTTCGGCCAGCCCAGCGTGGTGTCGACCAGCAGGGTCAGCGGCGGCCAGTTCAAGGCGGCTACCACCGCGAGGCTGCCGAGCGCCACGATCATTGCGCCACTGACCACCGACTGCCGATTGACCAACGCCCAGCCGATCCGCAGACCGGTCGCCATCCCCAGCAGACCGGCGATGATCCAGACGATCAACCAAACGCCTCACCGAGGCGGACCTGCACGATCGAGGACCGGTCGCTGCGCAACCGGCCGAGCCGGTACATCAGCAGAGCGGCGAAGTCCTCGGCCTGTTGTTCGACGTCCTCGCCACCCGGCCCCATGCATCCCGTGCGCTCGTTGAGCATATAGCTGATCAGGTCGTCGCTGACGAATTCCGTTGCCCCCCTTGCCACCTCGACGACCGGGATACCATCGTGCCCGAGGATAAGATGGCCGAGTTCATGAGCCAGCGTGCGGTCGACGGTCGGCAGACCGTCCTGAATCAGGAACTCGTCATGATCGGCGAACTGGCGCCACTGGCCCGACACTCCCGACGGCAATTCGGCGGTGCTGACCTCGATGGGCCGCTGCCTGTGCTCACCGACGGCCGCGACGAGGCGTGCCAGCGACACCTCACCGCTCCGGGGAGCTAGCGCCAGGACATCGTTGACGGCCCGCGCCACCTCGCGGTCAGTGGTCACCGCAGGAACCGGCCCGCGCCGGCGGCCCGCAGCAGATAGCCGGCTTTGGCCTGCCGATACCCGACCACCCCGCCCAACGCCGTCATCCCGGCCAATGCCGCCAATCCGGGCAGCGCCAGTGAGAGGACCTTGGCCAGATCCGCGTCACGCAGTTCTTCGGGGTAACCCAGGCGCAGCGCTGTCGGCGGCCCGGCGCTGGGGGCCGGCCGCGGAGGCGGCGGCACCGGTGCGCCGATCCCCGCCGGCACGGGTGCGGCTGGCGGCCGAACAGTCGGCGCCCGGACGGTACCGGGCCGCACGGCGGCGACGGCCGGATTCCCGGCGACCGGCCGCGGTACCGGCACCACCGACGCCGGCGGGGCAGCGGGCACCGCAGCAGCAGGCACCGTGGCGGGCGCCGCGTCCGGGATTTCGCCGATGTCGATCACGGGCTCGGCGGCGACATCGAACCGTGGAACCGGAATCGTCGGCGTCACGGCAAGGACCGCGAGGATTCCGCTGTTGTTCCCCCCGCCGCCCGCGCCCACCGGCAGCGGACGCGGGATCGGCTTGGGGTGCGGCCACCACGGGCACGGATCGTCGCGGTCCGAAACGGCGTCCCGGGATGGGACACCGTGCTGCCCTCGTGGGTGGCGCCGCGGTCCGTCGCCGTTGCTGGAACCGGCGCGACCGGACGCGTCGGCCCCGACCCGACGTCCGGAATCGTCGGCGAAAGCCGGCGCCGAGACGCCGATGCCCACCGCGCCGTACAGCGCCGCAGCGGTGATCGCCCAGGCGATGACCGGCGCGCGTCGTCGCGACGTGTCCACCAACATTCCTCGACTACAACGGGGCACCTACCGGGCGCGGGGTTTGCGAAGTTCGTCCAATTGTGGCATATCCGCAGGTCGGCCGACCGCAGCTTGGTCCGGGCGATAATGTTGAGCCCACCGGTCGGCAGCAGGGCTGCCCGACGTCCGCATCCCCAGGCGAAAGGCAGCTGCGATGGGCCTGTTCAAGAAACGGAAAAGCCGCGCGACCAGGCGCGCGGAAGCCCGCGCGCTGAAGGCCAAGGCCAAGCTTGAGGCCAAGCTGGCAGCGAAGAACGAGGGCAAACGGATCAAGGCCGCCGAGCGCTCGGAGAACAAGGCCACCAAAGCCCAGGCCCGGGCGCAACGAGACAGCGACCGGGCGGCGGTCAAAGTCGCCGAGACGAAGCTGCGGGCGGCGCGTGAGGGAAAGGTGCTGGCTCCATGGCGGATTCGACGCACGTTTACCGTTTCCCGGCTGCTGGCCCCCGTCGTGGTTCCGGTCGCCTACCGGGCGGCGATCGCCGCCCGCGGAGTGATCGACGAACGCCGCGCCGACCGTCTCGGTGTGCCGCTGACCCAGCTGGGGCAATTCTCCGGCGCGGGCGGCCGGCTGTCGGCCAGGGTCTCCGGCGCCGAGCAATCCTTGCGACTGGTCGCCCAACGCGACCCCGACGACGCCGAGACTCAACGATTCGTCGCGACGATCACCGATCGACTGGCCGCGCTGGCCGCCGCCGTTCCCGCCGCCGAGAACATGCCGGGCCCGCGGCGACGGGCCGCGCAGACGTCCATCGGCGAGCAACTCGACGGCATCGAGGCCGACATCATGACCCGCCTCGGGGTGCTGTGACGACACGGTCGGCACTACGACTGGTCCTGGCGGCGCTGGCGCTGACGGGCCTGGTGATCGGCACTCCGGTGGCCGCTGCCCATACCGCGCTGACCGCAACCGACCCGGTCGCCGACTCCACCGTCAATGCCGGTCCGAGTCGGGTCGCCGCGACGTTCAACGAGCCTCTGCAGCCCGCCTTCGCGTCGATGACAGTGGTCGGACCGGACGGCAACCTGTGGTCACAGGGCGATGCCGCGGTCACCGGCGCCACCGCCAGCGTCGGGGTGCGGCCGTTGGGCCCCGCGGGCCGCTATACCGTCAACTACCGCGTCACCTCGCAGGACGGGCACGTGGTGTCCGGGTCGTGGTCGTTCACCGTCACGGTACCCAGCACCGGCACGCCCGGACCGGCCGTCTCGGCGGGCGACCACGGTGGCCGGATTCCGTTGTGGCCATACGTCGTTGGCGGGGGCGTGGCGATCATCGGCGCGGCCGTGTGGGGGTTGCGCCGTCGGCCCTGAGACCGTCCCCTGGCATGATTGTCACGGTTCGCCCGATGACCGCGACGAGGATGTCGGCAGTATTGGCGTGCGGCGATGCGTCGCCGCAGAACATCGAGGAGCAGCAGATGCCAGATCCGCAGGACGCCCCGGACGAGGGCGGCGCGGCCGCCCCACCCGCCAAGAAGGCGGCCAAGAAGGCTCCCGCCAAGAAAACACCCGCCAAGGTGGCCGCCAAAAAAGCCCCGGCAAAGAAAGCTCCGGCGAAGAAGGCTCCGGCGAAGAAGGCTCCCGCCAAGAAAGCACCCGCCAAGAAAGCGCCCGCCAAGAAAGCGCCGCCCCCCGCCCCCCAGCCTGCGCTGACGGCCGCGGTTCCGGCGCCCGCACTGGAGCCGCCGCCGGGGCACGCCGCACTGACCGCCGGCACCAACGGCGCGCGGGAGGCGGCCGCCAACGCCAAGTCCTCGGTGCAGGGTGCCGTCGTCCCACCGTCCTCGCACGACTCGTTCGGCCGCGGCCACACGGTCCCGCTCTCGCTGGGCCTGGCCGTGGCCGGTCTGGTCGCGATCGTCCTCAGCCGCTTCCGGCGCGGCTGAGGCACCCCACGGCGTGTCCACCGTCTTCCGGCCCACCGCCGACCTCGTCGATGAGATCGGCGCCGACGTTCGCAGTTGCGACCTGCAGTTCCGCCAGTTCGGCGGGCGCACCGAATTCACCGGTCCGATCACCACGGTCCGCTGTTTCCAGGACAACGCCCTGCTGAAGTCCGTGCTGTCCGGTCCGGGGGACGGCGGTGTGCTGGTGATCGACGGGGACGGTTCGCTGCATACCGCCCTGGTCGGGGATGTCATCGCCGAACTGGGCCGCTCCAACGGCTGGGCCGGGTTGATCATCAACGGCGCGGTCCGCGACGCCGCCACCCTGCGGACCCTCGAGCTCGGCATCAAGGCGCTCGGCACCAACCCGCGCAAGAGCACCAAAACCGGATCGGGCGAACGCGACGTCGTGGTGAGCCTCGGCGGCGTCGATTTCCGTCCCGGCGATCTGGTCTTCAGCGACGATGACGGCATCGTCGTCCTTTAGGGTGAGCGGAATGTCGGACCAGTACCCGCCGACGCGGCCCACGGTGCGCCGACTGGCGTTGTTCTGCGTCCTGGCCGGGGTAATCGTCGCCGGACTGCTGTTCCCGATCGTCGGAGGCGCCGGGGCGGCCAGTAACCATGCCTCCGAAATCGTCGCCCAGGGTTCGGCCGACATCGTCGATGGCCGCATCCCGACGGTCTCGACGATGGTCGACTCGGCCGGCAAACCGATCGCCTGGCTCTATGTCCAGCGGCGCTTCGAGGTACCCGGCGACCGGATCGCCGACACCATGAAACTGGCGATCGTCTCGATCGAGGACAAACGCTTCGCCGATCACAACGGCGTCGACATTCAGGGCACGTTGACCGGTCTGGCCGGGTTCCTCAAGGGCGGGGGCGATGCGCGCGGCGGCTCGACCATCGAGCAGCAGTACGTGAAGAACTACAACCTGTTGGTCAACGCCGAGACCGAAGCGCAACGCCAGGCGGCCGTGGAAACCACCCCGGCCCGCAAGCTGCGTGAGATCCGCATGGCGCTGGCTCTCGACAAGACGCTCACCAAGCCCGAGATCCTCACCCGCTACCTGAACCTGGTGCCCTTCGGCAACGGCACCTACGGCGTCCAGTCCGCGGCCCGCGCCTACTTCGGAATCGATGCGGCGCAACTGAATTGGCAGCAGTCCGCGCTGCTGGCCGGGATGGTGCAGTCCACCAGCACCCTGGACCCGTACACCAACCCGCAGGGCGCGTTGGACCGCCGCAATCTGGTGCTGGACACCATGATCGAGAACCTGCCGGATCTGGCCGATGAGCTGCGGGCGGCCCGCGAACAGCCGCTGGGGGTTCTGCCGAAGCTGAATCAGCTGCCGCAGGGCTGCATCGCTGCCGGCGACCGGGCGTTCTTCTGTGACTACGCGCTGGAGTACCTCGCCCGGGCCGGCATCAGCAAGGAGGACGTCGCACGCAAGGGTTACCTGATCAAGACCACCCTGGACCCGGAGGTCCAGACCAGCGTCAAGCAGGCGATCAATGCGGTGGCCAGTCCCACGCTGGACAGCGTGGCCAGCGTGATGAGCGTGATCCGGCCCGGCAAGGACGCGCACCGGGTGCTGGCGATCGGCGACAACCGCGGCTACGGGCTCAAACTCGAGGACGGCCAGACTGTGCAGCCTCAGCCGTACTCGCTGGTGGGGGACGGCGCAGGCTCGGTGTTCAAGATCTTCACCAGCGCCGCGGCACTCGATATGGGCATGGGCATCAATGCCATGCTCGACGTCCCGCCGTACTTTCAGGGCAGTCGTCTCGGCGACAGCAATACTCCGGGCTGCCCACCGAAGACCTGGTGTGTGAAAAACGCCGCCGGCTACCGCAGCCCGATGAGCATGACCGACGCGCTGGCGTTATCGCCCAATACCGCTTTCGCCAAGCTGATCCAACAGGTCGGCGTCGGCCGCACGGTGGACATGGCGGTGCGTCTGGGTCTGCGGTCCTATGCCGAGCCCGGCACTGCCCGCGACTACGTGCCTAAAAGCGACGAGAGTCTGGCCGACTACATCAAGCGGGAGAACATCGGCTCGTTCACGCTGGGCCCCTTCGAGGTCAATGCGCTGGAACTGTCCAACGTCGCCGCCACTCTGGCCTCCGGCGGCATGTGGTGCCCGCCGAGTCCCATCGAGAAGGTGACCGACCGCAACGGCAAGGAGGTACCGGTCCCGACCGCCTCGTGCGAACAGGTGGTGCCCGAGGGCCTGGCGAACACACTGACCAACGCGCTGTCCAAGGACACCACGATGGGCACCGGTGCCGCCGCCGCCGGTTCGGTGGGCTGGGGCCTGCCGATGGCGGGCAAGACCGGCACCACCGAGTCGCACCGTTCCTCGGCGTTCCTCGGCTACACCAACCAACTGGCCGCGGCCAGCTACGTCTTCGACGATTCCCCCAAGCCGGCGGCGTTATGCGCGTTCCCGTTGCGCAAGTGTGGGGGCGCCGGGAATCTGTACGGCGGCACCTCACCGGCGCAGACCTGGTTTCTGGCGATGAGCCCACTGGTCGGCAGCTTCGGCCCGGTGACGCTTCCGCCGACCGACCCCCGCTACGTCGACGGCGCGCCGCCCGTCACCGTCCCCAGCGTTTCCGGACTCAAACTCGACTCCGCCACGAAGCGCCTGAAGGATGCGGGCTTCCAGGTGGCCGAGTTCCCCGCACCGTATCGACAGCGGCGCCGCGAAAGGCTCGGTGGTCGGCACCACACCGGCAGGGCAGGCCCAACCGGGTGCGGTCATCACGATCAACACCAGCACGGGCTACCTGCCCCCGCCGGTCTACCAACCACCGGTTCAGCAGTACAACCCGACGTACAACACCTCGCCGAGCTACAACGAACCGACCTACGACGAGCCGTTCAACCCGCCACCGCCACCACCTGCGCCGGAGCCGCCGCCCCCGCCACCGGGCGTGAACATCATCCAGATTCCCGGTCTGCCGCCGATCACCATTCCGGCACCGCCGCCACCACCGCCGCCCGCGCCGGAGTTCCTGCCACCACCGCCGCCGCCCGCGCCGGAGTTCCTGCCTCCTCCACCGCCGCCCGCGCCGGAGTTCCTTCCCCCTCCGCCACCACCGGCACCGGAGCCCCTGCCACCACCGCCGCCGCCGCCGGCGCCGGAGTTCATCCCGCCGCCACCACCACCACCGCCGCCGTAGGCACGCGGACGGATCGGGCCGGTTGGTCAGGCACCGGTCGGCCAGGCGAGCAGACGATCGGCCGACCAGGTGTTGATCACCCGATCGGCCGGAACGCCGGCGTCGAGGGCGCGCTGCGCGCCGTGGCCGAGGAAGTCCAACTGGCCCGGTGCGTGGGCATCGGTGCTGATGGCGAACGTGCAGCCCATCCGCTCGGCGAGGTGCAGCAATCGGGTGGGCGGGTCCCGGCGTTCCGGCCTGGAGTTGATCTCGACGGCGGTGTGGTGCTCGCGGCACGCGGTCGAAGACCGCTTCGGCGTCGAAGCTGGATTCGCGACGCAGGCCGCGCCCGCCCGCCACCAGGCGCCCGGTGCAGTGACCCAGCACGGTCACACGCTCGTCCGATACCGCCCGCACCATCCGACGGGTCATCGCCGGGGCGTCCATCGCCAGTTTCGAGTGCACGCTGGCCACCACGATGTCGAGCCGTTCGAGCAGGCCGGGTTGCTGGTCGAGGGTGCCGTCGTGGAGTATGTCGACCTCGATGCCGGTGAGAATCCGCAACGGCGCCACCCGTTCGCGTAGCTCGTCGATGACGTCGAGCTGCCGGCGCAGCCGGTCGGCTGACAGACCGTTGGCGATCGTGAGTCGCGGCGAGTGGTCGGTGACGGCCAGGTAGTCGTGCCCGAGTGCGCGCCGCGGTGGCTGCCATCTCCTCGATGGGCGCCGAGCCGTCCGACCAGTTCGAATGGCAGTGCAGGTCGCCACGAAGCGCCTCGCGGAGCATCCCGCCCCCGAAATCCTCTGCCGTGCCGCGTAACTCGACCAGCGTGTCGGGCTCCCGGCCTGCCCAGGCCTGGGCGATCACGGTCGCCGTCTTCGGGCCGATCCCGGGTAGCGAGCGCCAGTTGCCGGTTCGGCCGAGCCGATCCCGGGCCTCCTCGTCGAGGGCGGCCACGATGTCGGCCGCCCTGCGGTAGGCCATCACCCGGCGCGTGTCGTCGCCGGCGCGGTCTTTGTAAAAGGCGATCTGGCGCAGGGCGGCCACCGGATCCATGCCCCCAGTCTGCCTGGCCGGTCGGGCCTACCCCAGTGGCTGGTTCGCCCGTACTCCGCGATAGATGCCGCGGCGGACGATCCACGGCATCAGCACCCGCCGCACCGGCCATGCCGGTATCCGGAACGGCCGGCCGCCGGGAGCGAACACCTCCACCCCGTCGGACTGAACGCCGATCACCGAACCCCACCGGCGGCGCGGCGGCCGGTAGGACCGCAGCGGGCGGCCGGCCGGTTCGGCGAGGATGTTGTGTGCAAGAAGGGAATCGGCCCGGTTGCGGGCCGAGGAACGCAGCGGGTCGGTCGCGGCGACGTCGCCGATGGCGAAGACCCCGCGATAGCCCGGCACACGGAGTTCCGGAGTGACGACGACGAAGCCGTCGTCGTCGAGCAGATCCGCCGGCAGCCATTCGGTATTGGGCCGCACCCGGCCGATCGCCCACAGCACCGCGTCGGCCCGTGCGGGCGGCTGACCGCTACTCCCATCGCACCTCACCGCCGGTGATCGCGTCGCACCCGAAACCGTCGGGCACCTCTGCGCGATGGTGCGGATGCAGACCGACACCGAGCCGGATCAGCCTGCGCTGCAGGTGTTCCCAGGTGCGCGGGTGGTGCTCGCGCAGCGGCCGGTCATGCGGAAAGTACAGGTCGACCGCTTTGTCCGGCCAGCGCGGCGGCGAGGTTGGCGGCGGCACTCACCGCCGCGGCGCCACCACCGATCACGATGATCGAGCCCGCCGCGGCGAGCCGGTCGTGGGCGGCGGTGATCTCGGCGCGGATCTCGGCCGGGGACTGCATGGCGGGCCGCCGCCAGAAACCGTTGCGCACGCCGGTCGAGATCACCAGCGAGTCATAGGGTTCGACGGTCTCGGCTGCCGTCGGGCGCGTCGGGCATGGACCACCCGCGCGACCAGGTCGACTCCGGTCAGCGTGGCCTGCACGGTGCGCACCCGGTCCAGCGCGCGGTACCGGTCGAACGGTACGAGATAGTCCCGGGCCCACTCCTGCGGACGGGCCAGTCGCACGCCCAGTTCCTGCCCGCTGACCAGTGCCGGCTGGGCCGAGATTCCGACGACGTCGGCGGAGCGGGCCAGCCGGATCGCCGTCAGCACCCCGCTGTCGCCCGAGTCCGGCGATCACCACCCGCCGGCGGGTCACCGGGCGGCCTTGCGGGGTGGGCGGGGCACCAGTCGCGGCACGCGAGTCGATGACGGACTGGTACTGCGGCCGACGCTCCAGACTGCGCTTCTCCATCATCGGGATGCTGGCGCCGAGGAACATCGCCAGCATCACCGCCACTCCGACGAACAACCACCACGCATCGCGCGGGGACGCCGCGATGCCGAACAGCGCCAGCGAGAACCAGAAGCCGATCTCGCCGAAATAGTTCGGGTGCCGCGACCAGGCCCACAGGCCCGGGTCCATCACCGCGCCCGCCGCCGAACCGCGGCGCTTGGCGGCGACGAAGCGGTGCATCTGCACGTCTGCGGTCAGTTCGAGGGTGACCGCGGCGATGCCGACGGCGAAGGCGACCCAGGCCAGCCACACCAGCCCGTCACCGGGGCGGGTGACGGCGACGTACACCGGCAGCATGCCGACGAACACCTGCAGGGTCGGGAAGAGGTGGATGCCGAACAGGTCGGCCAGGAAGGCGAAGCGGCCCGCGCCGTCGCGCAGCAGGGGATAGCGCCAGTCCTCGTGGTGCAGACCGGGAAATCCGTACGCCCAGTTGCCGGTGAGGCGGACCGCCCAGTAGCGCATCACCACCGCCATCAGCCAGCAGCGCAGCGCACCCGGGACCGGTGAGTCCCACCGGACCCTGCCACCACCAGAACGCCAGCAGCAGTGGCGGGATCACGCTCCAGTAGGCGTCGTAGAAGCTGGAGTTGCGGTAGGCCCGGCTGAACACGAACACCACCACGGTGGCCAGCACGTCGGCGATCAGGGCGTCCAGCCACAGCCGGCCGGTGCTGCGGACCCCAGGCCAGCCAGGCCGCGGCCACCGCGATCGCGACGACGTAGGCCAGGGTGACCAAGGCCAGTGAACGGCCTTTGCTCATCGGGGCCTCCTCGGCGGACGCGTATGCGACTCCATGTGGCCGATCGATCGGTGAGACGACGGCCCTCGGCGAGTACCGCCGGATCCGATCCGACCCGAAAAGTTCGACGGCCGCGCATTCTCGGTGAAGTGCGTTGCCGGCTGCTCGGTATCGTGACCCCATGAGCACCGCTGCTGACCGGGTCGCCGCCCTGGCCCATCAGGTCGTCGCCGAGCACGATCCCAAACAGGTTCCGGTCACCGAATTCCTCGGCGCCTGCTACGACGCCGGGCTGTCCTGGGTGCACTTCCCGCGAGGGCCTCGGCGGTCTGGGAGTGTCCCGTGGTCTGCAGGCGGTCGCCGACGCGATCCTGCAGGGCGCCGGCGGCCCGGTACCGCTGGGCCTGAACCCGATGGGTTACGGCATGGCCGCGCCGACGGTGCGGGAGCACGCGCAGAGCGAGGAGGTCAAGCAGTTCTTCCTGCGGCCGCTGGCCACCACCGAGGACATCTGGTGCCAGTTGTTCTCCGAGCCGGGCGCAGGTTCGGATCTCGCCGGACTGGCCACCTCCGCGGTACCCGACGGGGACGAGTGGGTGATCAACGGGCAGAAGGTGTGGACCAGCCTGGCGCACAGGGCCCGTTGGGGCCTGCTACTGGCCCGCACCATCCCGGACGCCCCCAAGCACAAGGGCCTGACCTACTTCGTCCTGGACATGCACGCCCCCGGTGTGGAGTGCCGGCCGCTGCGCCAGATGACCGGCCAGGCCGAGTTCAACGAGGTCTACATCACCGACGCCCGCATCCCCGACGCCCACCGCCTCGGCGCGGTCGGCGACGGCTGGCGGGTCGCGATGACGACGCTGATGAACGAGCGCAGCGCGCTGGGCGCCAGCGGCAGCCGCCGCGGGGCCGGCACCATCGCCGACGCCGTGGCGCTGTGGGCGTCGCGCCCGGACCTGCACACCCCGGTGCTGCGGGACCGGCTGACGCAGTTGTGGCTGCGCGCCGAGGCGCAGCGGCTGACCTCCGAACGCTCCCGCGCCTCCGCCACGGCCGGCGGCCCCGGGCCGGAAGGCTCGATCGGCAAGATGGTCGGTGCCGAGCTCAATCAGCGGATCTACCAGTTCTGCATGGATCTGCTTGGGCCCGAAGGGATTCTGTACCACAGCTACGCGATGTACGGTGCCAACGCCGGCACCGGCGACTGGCGCGGGCCGATCCAGCAGCGGTATCTG
This sequence comes from uncultured Actinomycetota bacterium, assembly GCA_963715145.1. Classification (GTDB taxonomy): domain Bacteria; phylum Actinomycetota; class Actinomycetes; order Mycobacteriales; family Mycobacteriaceae; genus Mycobacterium. The sequence continues at coordinate 469,995 of CAVQRL010000018.1, forward strand.
CGCAGCCGGGCCAACACCATCGAAGGCGGCACCTCGGAGGTCATGCGCAACATTCTCGGCGAGCGGGTCCTGGGCCTGCCCGGTGACCTGCGCGCCGACGCCGGGATGCCGTGGAAGGAGGTGCCCCGTGGCTGAGTTCGCTGGTTCGCCCGCTGAGTTCGCGTTTACCTCCGAACAGCAGGCGCTCCGCGCCGCGGTGCGCAAGTTCAGCGCCGAGAACTTCGATGAGGCGACGGTGCGGCGGTGATGGAGTCCGAGCCCCGTTTCGACCCGACGGTGTGGCGACGGCTGGGGTCCGAACTCGGCGTGCTGGGCATGTCGGTGCCTGAGGCCGACGGCGGCGTCGGCGGGTCGCTGGTGGACCAGGCCGTCGCGGTCGAGGAGTTCGGCGCGACCCTGGCCTGCGGGCCGCTGTTCGGCACCGTGTACCTGGCCATCCCGGCACTGGTGGCCTGCCCGGCCGGACCGGACCGCGATGAGTTGCTGGCCGCGCTGGTCGAGGGTGAGCGCACCGCGGCATTCGCGATCACCGACCGCGCGGGCGCATTCGACCCGGCGGCGCTGACCGTGACCGCCGACGACGGCACCCTCACCGGCACCGTCGAACGGGTTGTCGATGCCGACGCCGCCGACGAATTGCTTGTGGCGGCAATCGGTTCCGACGGCGTGGGCCTGTACGCGGTGGACTCCGCCGGGCCGGGCGTTCAGCGCACCGGCTTGCTGACCATGGACCTCACCCGGCCGCAGGCCACCGTCGTTCTGGACCGGGCGCCGGCGCGACTGCTGGCCGGACCGGCCGAAGCCGAGCGCGTGATCACCCACGCCCTGCAGGTCGGCGCGACGCTGCTCGCCGTCGAACAGGTCGGCGCCGCACAGCATCTGCTCGACCTGTCGGTGGACTACGCGAAGTCGCGACTGCAGTTCGGCCGTCAGATCGGCTCCTTCCAGGCGATCAAGCACAAGCTCGCCGACATGCTCGTCGACCTCGAGCATGCCCGGTCGGCCGCCTACCACGCGGCGTGGGCCCTCTCCGACGGCTCCGACGACCCCGCCCTCGCCGCCAGCATCGCCCAGGCACTCAGTTCCGCAGCGCTGCAGACGGATTGCCGCCGACACGATCCAGGTGCACGGCGGTATCGGGTTCACCTGGGAACACCAGGCGCACCTGTACTTCAAGCGTGCCGCCACCGACGCCGCCCTGCTGGGCAACGCCGAGCAGCACCGCGCGCGGGTCGCCGATCTCGTGCTGGACAACGCCGTCGCACACAGCGGCGCGGTGAAAGTGGCCACCGGACGGGAGTGAACCCGCCCGGTGGCGGCCCCCGGGCCGCTAGCGTCTCGCAGACATCACGATGGAGGAAACATGGCTGACAAGGTTTCGGATTCGGTGAAGATCAACGCCTCTCCCGAAGAGGTGATGGCGGTGATCGCCGATCTCGAGGATTACCCGAACTGGAGTGACGGCTTCACCGCCGTGGAGATCATCACCACCCACGATGACGGCGCCGCCAAGGACGCCGCGTTCAGCATTGCCACCCCGGTGGGCAAGGACACCTACGAGATCTCCTATGTCTGGACCGGTAACGAGTCGGTCAGCTGGACGCTGAACTCCGATGAGGGCGGCAAGCCCAAGTCGAGCATGATGAAAAGGCTGGACGGCACCTACCGGCTCACGCCCGACGGCGACGCCACCATGGTGACCTACGAGCTCGAGATCGACCCCAAGATCCCGATGATGGGGTTCATGAAGAAGAAGGCCGCCTCGACGATCGTCGATCAGGCTCTCAACGGGCTGAAGAAGCGGGTCGAGCGCGGCGCCTGAGCTCTACCGCGGTATCCGTCAGCGGAAGCGGCGGTAATAGTCGGCTTCGTCCCATCCGGACAGAAATCTCGTCGCCGCGTCGTAACCCTTGCGGTAGAGGGCGTCGATCTCCTTGCGGGTGGCGTCGAACTCCACGACGCCCACATCGGTGGAGTCCACCCGGATGGTGCGGGCGCTGACCCAGGGCTCGTTGAGGTAGGCCTGGTCGCGGCCGACGAGCATGGTGGTCAGCACCTGCTCAAGCAACCGGGGTCCGCTGAAGTGGCGCACCGGTGCCAGCCCGGGGATGACCTTGTCGTTGCCGGCGGGAAGATTCGGCAGCAGAGTGACGCCGAGGGTGGGCCACCGCGGCGGCTTTCCGTCGAGCCGGTCGAAGGTGTCGATCGGGTAGTTCGACAGCAGTCCGCCGTCCACCAGGGTCGACTCCAGTCCGGCGGAGCTGGTCAGGGTGACCGGCCGGAACAGAAACGGGATCGACATCGACGCCCGCACCGCATCGGCAACGGGCTGATCGTCGGGGTCCAGTCCGTAGACGCCGCGGTAGTCCCACGGCAGCCGAACCAGTTGTCCGCGAGTGACATCGGTGGCGGTGACCACCAGCCGGTAGCGTCGTTCCTCGGGGAGTTCGTCGTCGTCGAGGCGCAGATCCCCGAACGTCGTCACACCCAGTTCAGCCAGCCGGTCGGCGACGAAATCGTGTGCGTAGTCGCCCTTGTAGACGCCTTTGCCCTCCAGGATCGCCCAGGCCGGCCCCAGTAGCGGAACACGTTCCAGCAGGCCGGGATCGAGGAACTTGCGGTAGTCGATGCTCATCGCGAGATCCCGGATCCTGTCCGGTCCCACATCACCTGCGGCGCCTGCCGCGGCCACAATCGCGCCGACAATGGAGCCGGCGGAGGTTCCCGCGACCCGGTTGGGGCGGTACCCGGCCCGCATCAGACAGACCACGGCGCCGACGAGTCCGACGCCCTTGACGCCGCCGCCGGAGAGCACCAGGTCGATCGGGCCGCCGGGCACGGCTTTCGGCACGGTCGCCGTCACAGTCCCACCACCGCGTCGATCGCCCGGTAGATCCGCTGCTCGCTGACCGGCCGCGGGGTGCCCAATTGTTGCGCCCACAGGCTGACCCGGAACTCCTGGATCATCCTGGCGATGTCGACGACGTCGGCGGCGGCCGCACGGGTCGGCGAAATCACCTCCAGCAGTTCGCCATAGGCGTGCTGCACGGCATCAACGCGGGCCATTCGCTCCCGGTCCGCCGCGGGTGCCTGCGGCAGCCGTTCCAGACGCCGGCAGATGGCGGTGAGATAGCGGGTGAGGTCGTTGAGATGGGCCGCGCCGGTGGCCGCGACGAAGCCCGGGCCGACGAGTGTCGCGAGTTGGCTGCGGATGTCGGCGACGGCCTCGGCCTGGGCAGGCGCCGGACTGCCCGGCAGCGCAAGCTGCACCTCCCGCAGCGCCGCCAGTGATTTTTCGACCCGGCCGAGGATGTCGGCGGTGGTCGGCCCGACAGCGTCCGCCACCCGTTTCTGCGCCGCATCGAATTCGGCGCGGGTCCACACCTCCGGCACCAGGACGTCGACCGCGGCATCGGCGCAGTCCTCCAGGAGTGCGGTCAGCGACCCGTCAGGGTTGTTGCCGAGCATCAGTCGCCGGCGCGGATCCAGCTGCTTCTCCAGTGATTTCACCGGCGACGGACTGTGCTGGCGCAACAGCCGCCGTACACCCGCCCGCATCGCCCCGTCGCGTTCGGCGGCGGTGGCGAACACCCGGAGATCGACGTCCGTGCCGGATCCGACCAGACCGGGATAACCCCGCACACCGCCCTCGGAGATGCTGCGCGGCATCTCTTCGAGATCCTCGGGCCAGCCGCGAAGACCGGTCCGCTCCAGCGTCCCGACCGCCTCGACGACGGCGCGACGGGTCTGTCCGGCCAACTGGGCCTGCAGCGCAGCGAGGTCCTTTCCGCGAGCCAACTCCGCCCCGTCGGGTGCTTCAACCGCAAAGGTCACCCGCAGATGCGCCGGCAGCTTGTCCAGATCGAAGGCATGAAGCGGAATCAGAATCCCACTGGCGCGGTGCAATTCGCGCTGCAGCGTCTCCAGGAGTGGCTCATCTCCCGGCTGCAGGTGCGCCAGGACCGCCCGGGCCGTGTCCGGGGCGGGAACGAAGTTTCGCCGCAGGTCTTTCGGCAGGGAGCGGATCAGTGCGGTCACCAATTCCTCCCGCAACGCGGGGACCTGCCAGCCGAACTCCTCCCCGCCCAGCCGCGCCAGCACCCCCACCGGGACATGGACGGTGACCCCGTCATCGGCCGCACCGGGTTCGAAGCGGTACGTCAGCGGCAACGACAGATCCTCGGCCTGCCAGTGGTCCGGGCGGTCGGCATCGGCGTCAACGATCCGCAGCAGGTCATCGCGGGTCATCGTGAGCAATTCCGGCGTTCGGTGGCGCTGTTTGCGCCACCATCCGTCGAAGTGCCTGGCGGACAACACATCCGCGGGAATCCGCGCGTCGTAGAAGGCGAAGATCTCATCGTCTCCGACCAGCAGGTCGCGCCGGCGCGCACGCTCCTCCAGTTCGGCCACCTCGGCACGGAGTCGGGTGTTGTCGGCGAAGAAGTGGTGGCGGGTCTGCCAGTCGCCCTCGACGAGCGCGTGCCGGATGAACAGTTCACGGGCCGCCTGCGGATCGACCGCCGCATAGCCCACCCGGCGCCGGGCCACCAACGGCAGGCCGAACAGCGTCACCCGCTCATAGGCCTGCACGGATCCGCGCTGGGCATCCCAGTGCGGCTCGCTGTAGGTGCGCACGACCAGGTGCCCGGCCACCCGTTCGACGGTCTCCGGTTCGATGCGCGCCGCGGTGCGTCCGTAGAGCCGGCTGGTTTCGACCAGGTCGGCGACCACCACCCAGCGGGGCGGACGGCGGGTCAGCACCGAGCCCGGGGCCAGGACGAACTTCGCGTTCCGCGCCCCGGTGTAGTCCCGGGAGTCTCCCTCACGCAGGCCCACGTGGGACAGCAGCCCGGCGACCAGTGCCGCATGCACGTGTGCGGCATCGGCGGGCTCCTCGGCGGCGTCCTGTCCACTGCGCAGCCCGATGCCGGCCGCGATGCCGCGCAGTTGGCCGACCAGGTCCTGCCACTCCCTGATGCGCAGGTAGTGCAGGAACTCTTCGCGGCACATCCGCCGAAATGCGCTGCCCGACAGTGCTTTTCGCTGGTCGCGTAGGTAGTTCCACAGATTGAGATAGGACATGAAGTCGCTGGTGTCGTCGGCGAAGCGGGCATGCTTGGCCCGCGCCGCCTCTTCCCGATCGACGGGCCGCTCGCGCGGATCGGGAATCGATAGCGCCGCGGCCAGGACGAGCATCTCCCGCAGACAGCCTTCGGTGTCGGCCTGCAGGATCATCCGGCCGAGCCTGGGGTCCACCGGAAGTTGTGCCAGCCTGCGGCCGAGGTCGGTGATGGACCCGTCGGCGTCGAACGCGCCCAACTCCTGCAGGAGGGCGATGCCGTCGTTCACGCTGCGCCGTTCGGGCGGGTCGATGAAGGGGAAGTCGGCGACATCCCCGAGCTGCAGTGCGGCCATCTGCAGGATCACCGCGGCGAGGTTGGTCCGCAGGATCTCCGGATCGGTGTAGCGGGGCCTGCCGTGGAAATCCTGCTCCGAGTACAGCCGGATGCAGACCCCGGGGGCGGTGCGCCCGGACCGGCCGGCCCGTTGCGCCGCCGATGCCTGCGAGATCGGTTCGATGGGCAGCCGTTGCACTTTGGTGCGCCGGCTATAGCGGGAGATCCGTGCCGTGCCCGGGTCGATGACGTAGCGGATGCCCGGCACGGTCAGGGATGTCTCGGCGACGTTGGTGGCCAGCACCACCCGCCGGGTCAGCCGGCTGGCGTTGGGAACGAAGACCTTGTGCTGTTCGGCCGTCGGCAGGCGCGCGTACAGGGGCAGCACCTCGACGTTGCCTCGGCGTCCGCGGTAGGCCCCCTGAATCGCCTCCGCGGTGTCGCGGATCTCCCGCTCGCCGGACAGGAACACCAACACGTCACCGGGCGGCTCCGTGGACAGCTCGTCCAGGGCGTCGATGATGGCCTCGGTCTGATCGCGCGGCTCGATGCGGACGACTTCGTGGTCGGGATCGTCGGGGTCGTCTGCGTCATCGGCTACCGGCGGCAGTTCCAGAGGGCGGTAACGGATGTCGACCGGGTAAGTGCGGCCGGACACCTCGACGATCGGCGCGGGACCCGCAGCGCTGCCGAAGTGGGCGGCGAACCGTTCGGGCTCGATGGTGGCGGAGGTGACGATGAGCTTGAGATCGGGCCGACGGGGCAGCAGCTCGCGCAGGTATCCGAGCAGGAAGTCGATGTTGAGACTTCGCTCGTGCGCCTCATCCAGGATGAGGGTGTCGTATCGCAGCAGGCGGCGGTCGCGCTGAATCTCGGCGAGCAGGATGCCGTCTGTCATCAGTTTGACCAGCGTGCGGTCGCTCACCTCGCCGGTGAATCGCACGCTGTAGCCGATGGCCTCCCCCAGGGGTGTGCCCAACTCCTCGGCGATGCGCTCGGCGACGGTGCGGGCGGCCAACCTCCGCGGCTGGGTATGGCCGATCATCCCGCGCACACCGCGGCCGATGTCCAGGCAGATCTTGGGCAGCTGTGTGGTCTTCCCGGAGCCGGTGGCGCCGGCCACCACGACCACCTGGTTGGCCGAAATTGCCTCGGCCAGATGGTCGCGAACCTGGCTGACCGGAAGATCGGGATAGCTGATCGCCGGCACTGCCGCGGCCCGTTCAGCCACCAGTCGCTCGGCTGCGGTGACCTGCCGGGACAGTTCACCGAACTTCTCGGCACTGACCGGCGGGCGCAGCGACCGAAACCGCCGCTGCAGCCTGGCGGCGTCTCGCAGGGTCAGAGCGTCGAGGCGCGCGCGCAACTCTCGCACGTCAGCTCCGGACGCCTGGGACACTGGGATCAGGATAGTTGGCAACAGGAGGAGTCGCGCCCATGACGACCTGGCTGATCGTCGGCGGTCTGCTGCTGCTCGCCGTCGGGCTGGTCTCCAGCCAGTTGTTCCGGCTCAAAGACTGGCTCGACAGGCAACCGGCCATCCCGAATCCGGAGCCGGACCCGCCGGCGCCGGAGCATCCCGGCCCTGCAGGGCCGACGGGCTGAACGCCTCAGCGCGGTGGGTCGCCACGCCAGCTGAAACTGTTGACGTACTTGCCCATGTCCTGCGCGATCTGCAGGTTCGCCGGGGACGGCGGCCCCGGCCCGGAACTCGGTGTGAACTCGTGGAACGGTCCGGCCGCCAGCGCGATCAACGCGAGGTCGTTCTTCACCGCCACCACGATGATGACCCGAAGCAGGGTGGACTGATAGGACGCGACCATGGGCTGGAAATCGGCGACGTGACCGTAGCCGGGCTGGTAGCCGACCGTCGCATTGGGCAGTTGGTAGGCGATCCGCGCGTCGGGAAACAGGTCGTCCATCAACGAACCGGCGACCTGTTCGGCATTTCGGCCGCCGGCGGCCTGGCTGAACAATCGCAGCGTCCCGCCGTCGCCCGCGGTCCAGACCGCCGTCACGCCGTCGGCATCGATGGTGACGTCGTAGGCCGCACCGGGGGCCGGGTATGACACCGAGAACTCACCGCCCGGCGAGGTGAACCGCGGGTTGGTGGCGACCGGCAGCCCGCTGGGCGGGCGGCCGCAGTCCGGCGGGCAGACGTAGCGGTTCGGGACATCGGGTACCCAGTTGTCCAGCACGGCCAGGATCATCATGCCGGCCGCCAGCACCACCGCCCAGATTCCCAGGGTGACAAAGTATTTCGTGCCACGGCTGGCGGAGACCGTGTACTGACCCGGGGGGACGGCATAGCCGGTGGCCGAATTCGCCGGGGCCGTGGGGGGTTCGGGATCGGTCATCGGGCCGCCGTCCGGGCCAGCAGGATGTTCCTGACCAGGTTTCCGGCATTGGGGGTTCCCAATCCGGTGACCATGTCGTAGCCGGTGCGACCAGGGCTGACCGCGTTTCCGCCGAGTTCGATATCCCGGAAACCCGGCACCGCGGCACCTTGGGCCACCTGATAGAGCAACGGGTTGAAGTCGCCCAGCGGTGCCAGGCCCTGTGAATCAAGAACTTGGTTGATCACCGCGGCCAGTCCCGCCCACACCGGGGCCGCCTGGGAGGTGCCCCCGCCGACGACGACCTGCTGGCCGAAGACGAATTTGACCCCGGTGAACGGGTCGGCGACCGCCGCCACGTCGGGCAGCAGCCTGCGGTCGGCCGGTCCCGCGCCGGGGTTGACCGTCTGCCATGGGGGGCGGCCGAACAGCGCCGACGCACCGCCGGCACTGCCCTGGGTGAGTGGCACGTCGTACCACGCCTGTTCAGCCAGCCAGCGGCCCTCGGCGTCGGTGGACAACGTGGTGCCGCCGACGGCGGTCATCTCCGGCACCGATGCGACGGCGTCAACCCCGACGTCATCGGGGCTGGGCGGGTCCGACCACCGCTTGCCGCCGCGGCACTCCAGTCCGGCCATGTCACCGCTCGCGTCGAACGCCGTCGTGCCGTGCCGGAGCGCCGTCGACAAGGCGGCCCGAACCGGTGCAAGGTCGGCGGCGTTCATCAGCCGGTCACAGCCCCAGCCGATGGAGAAACTCCACACCGCCCCCGGGAACTGGCGGTCCACCGACTCCATGAGTTCGCCGAGTTTGATGTAGGCGGAACCGTTTTCGACGGTGGAGCGGGCATTGACCATCACCAGCCTGGCGTCGGGGGCCACGGCGTGGATCATCTGCAGATCCATGGTGGCCTCACCATTGATCTGGGTGGGCATGCCGCCGACAACCTCCGGGGTGAACCTGGGGACGTCGAACCAGTCGGCGAAGCTGTCCATGTCCGCCTGAGCGAAGCCGTCGAAGCTGAACACCACCACGGTCGACCCTTTTCCGGTGTAGCCCTGACGGCTCAGTCCGGTCATGTTGTAAGCGCTGACCAGTTGGGTCGGCAGCAGCCCACCGTCGGGGACGTCGCGCGGCGGCGTGGGTGGCAGACCCTCCCGGTAGGGGGTGTAGCTGAGGATTCGGCCCAGGCCCGCCACCTCGGCACGGGCGGCGACGGGGATGCCGGGCTGTTGAGGTGAGGCATGGAAGACGTCGCCGTCCGGCGACCGATAGTCGTGGACGGCAACTCCGAACGCGCCGGCGACGGCGTCCGGGCGTCCCTCGAGGATCGCCCAGCCGTCCCCGTCACGCCAGTGCACCGACAGTCCGTGGCCTGCGGCCCACCGGGTGAGGTTGACCGGCGTCGCCGGCCGGTTCAGTTCCGCGGTGATGCGGACCGGACGGTTGCCCGCGGGTCCCAGGTCGGTGGACTGCGCCAGCAATCTGGCGAACGGGCCGGTGATGAGGTTGGCGCCAGCATGGTGAGCGACCCGGTCGGTCGACAGCGGCCCGATCGCCGCGGCCGCGGCGATGAGGACGGCGGCGGCCGGAAGTGCGAAACGGGGGCGGCCCCACAACGGCGGCACAGCGGTCTCAGATCCGGATGGTCAACTGGTTGTAAATCAGCGGAGCGATCTTCCCGGCCATATAGGTATGCCCCGCATCGGTCGGGTGCACCCCGTCATGGCCGATCAGGTCGGCCCGCCCGACGAACCAGTTCTCCTCGATCGGGTCGACGAACGCCGCACCGATGGCGCGGGCCTGCGCCCGCAGGCTGTTGCGGATGTTCAGCACGGCCGGCGGCGGAGTCGCCGTCGGCCAGGGCGGTCCGATGACCAGGACCCGCGCGTCCGGCGCGACGAACCGCGCCAGGTGGAAGGTGCCGGCAGCCATCTCGGGGAACTCAGCCGGATTCACCGGTTGGTCGTTGCGGGACCCGAAGAACACCACCAGGACGTCATTGCGCCGTACCGCCCTAGCCGTCAGATCCTGGAAGACGCTGCCGCGGTTGCCCGGTTGGCCGTAGCCGGCACCGCCCTCGGCCGCCACATCGGCGTCGATGTCGACTCCCCGGTGGGCCAGAAGTTTCCAGGCCTGCTCGGTCCAGGACCGTGCCCCGTTACCGCCCTCGGCGGAACCGGTGGTGTAGGAGTCACCGATGACGGCGATGTGGGTGGACTCCGCCGCGTGACCCGCCGGCGCCCCTGACACGGCAGCCACCGCGCCGGCCACCACGATCACGGTCGCGATCGCGGCACGAAAAGTGGCTTGCCTCAGCCTCACCGGCACCTCATAGCGTGCGTCAGCCTAATGCCGAGTCAGCCTGCTCGGGGGGAGGCCGACGTCGGCCGCGTCTGGGTCATCGGACCCGACGTCGCCCGGCGCATCCAGCGTTGCGCGGGCTCTTCGACGAAGTGGTACAGCAGCATCGCCGCACCGACGGCCACCGCGATCAGGCCCACCACCGCCACCTTGGCCTCGGCCATCGTCAAGTTGATCTGGTACTGCCGGACAGCCCATTCCCACACGGTGTGCACCGGCTCGTGAATCATGTACAGGCTGAACGAGATCCGGCCCCCATAGTGCATGAACCGTGTCGACAGCACAGCGGGCAACGACCCGGTGCCGACCGAAAGCGCCACGACCAGTGGCAGGAACAGCACCGCCGTCAGCGCACCGGAGTCCACCATCCCGGCCACCGGGTGGGCGCTGTAGTAATACAGACCTGCCACGATGGCCGCGACCAGGGCCACCGAGGCCCATCCCGCGGTGCGGCGGCCGGCGTCGGAGAGCCGCAGTCGGCGCACCGCGGCGCAGGCCAGCGCTCCGGCGCTGAACTGTGCGACGATCCTCGGCAACCAACTCCACGGGGTGTACAGCATCCCGCTGCCCAGGAGCAGGACCGTCGGCGGCAGCGAGGCCAACACCGCCAGGAACAGCAGTGTTCGTGCCCGCGACACCCGGGCGATCCGGAAGACCACCAGGACCAGTAGCCCGAACAACAGGTAGGCCAACCACTCGGCGCTGATCGACCAGGCCGGACCGTCCCAGCTGGTGCCGTCGAAGAACGGCTCGAACCACAGCTGCACCATCAGCAACTGCCGGACGTAACTGGTGGCGTTCAGTTTCTCCGCATCCGGCGACGGCAGATTGCCGACGTGCAGAGTGACGATGATCCACACCGCCGCCAGGTGCATCGTGACCAGATAGATCGGCCACACCCGCGACAGCCGCAGCCACAGGAAATGCAGGGTTCCCCGGGTTGACCACGCCGGGCCCATACGGTCCAGGTAGTTCCACGTCAACACGAAGCCGCTGAGAATGAAGAACAGATCCACACCCATGGCCCCCGCGTCGAAAAGCGGCGCCATGTCGTCATGCAGACGAGGGGAGGCCGCCCACAATGGTGACCGGTAGTGGAACAACACCACCCACAGCGCGGCAACGATGCGCAGACCGGTCAGCGCTCTGATCTCCCCGGTTCGCACGGCACCCATTCTGGGTCGGGATCGGCGGGTGGTTTCATTCCGACACGGGTTGGGCGGCGCGGCCGGTCGCGGCTGGGCGCGTCGACGCCTGACGACAGCTAAAGAACGTCGAGGATCTCATTCTTCAGCGCCTCGGCCTGAGTGCCGAACACCGCCTGAACGCTGCTGCCGACCTCGATCACGCCGGCGGCGCCCATGCTCTTGAGCCGGTTGTGGTCCACCTTGGACGGATCGGCCACGTCCATTCGCAGCCGGGTGATGCAGGCGTCGACGTTGACCAGGTTCTCCCTACCGCCGAACGCCGCGATCAACTGCTCGGCCTTGCTGTCGGCACGCGGTCGCGCGGCGGTCGCCACTCCGCCGGCGGCCGTCGGGATTGCAGTTGCCGCATCGGATCCCTCGCTGAGGTTGGCCTTCTCCTCGGCCTCGAAGTCCGACTCGACCTCGCGGCCGGGTGTGCGCATATTCCACTTCGTGATCACGAACCGGAACAACAGGTAGTAGAGCGCGAAGAACACCAGTCCCATGACGACCAGCAAAGGGACGTTCTTCGCCGCGGGGGCGTTGCCCCACAACAAGAGGTCGATCAGGCCCGCGGAGAACGAGAAGCCCAGATGGATGTCGAGCAGGTACGCGATCGCCAGCGACAGCCCGGTGAGGATCGCGTGGATGATGTACAGCGGGAACGCCACGAACATGAAGGCGAATTCGAGCGGTTCGGTGACACCGGTGAGGAATGCGGTCAGCCCGGCGGCCGAGAGGATGCCGAAGGCCACCTTCCTCTGCCGCTTGTTGGCGACGTGGATCATCGCCAGCGCGGCGGCGGGCAGGCCGAACATCAAGATCGGGTAGAAGCCCGCGGTGAGCCGTCCCGCGGTGGGGTCGCCCGCGGCGAACCGGCTCAACTCGCCGGTGACCACTCCGCCTCCGTCGGGCTTGGTGAAGCTGCCGTAGATGAACCACACGTAGGAGTTCAGAATGTGGTGCAGCCCAACGGGAATCAGCATGCGGTTGGCGAACCCGTAGGTGAATGCGCCAAGGGCGCCCGCCCCGCCGATGAACTTGCCCAATGCCGTGAGACCGGCGTCGAAGATCGGATAGAAGTAGCTCATCGCGAAAGCCACCACGAGAGTGGTCATCGAGACGGCGATGGGAACGAACCGCCGGCCGCCGAAGAAGCCGAGGTACGGCGGCAACTGGATGGTGTGGTAGCGGTCGAAGAGGAAGGCGGTGATCAGGCCGACCACGATGCCGCCAAGGACGCTGTAGTTGATCTGCGCCTGCTCCCCGGCCTGGTCCAGCTGACCTGCCAGCACGAACGGCGACATGGTCTTGAACACGGCCTGCATCACCAGATAGCCGACGACGGCGGACAGCGCTGTGGAGCCGTCGGCCTTGCGGGCGAAGCCGATTGCCACACCCACGGCAAACAGCAGGGCCAGGTTGGCTGAACAGCGCGCCACCGGCCGCGCTCATCGCCTGGAAGAACGGTCCGATGACCGGGGCCTTGATCTTGCCGAGCAGGTCGTCCTGACCCAGCCGCAGCAGGATGCCGGCGGCCGGGAGCACCGCGATCGGCAGCATGAGGCTCTTGCCCAGCCGCTGCAACTGCGCGAAACCGGGGATCTGCAATCCCGACTTCCCTTGTCCCCCTGCGGCTTTAGTCGTACCGCTCATGCTGGGCCCAGCCCTTCCGTTGTCGCGACTCGAGGGCAGCTTAGACCACAAACAGCCGACGCGAGAGACGGTTTTGGCCTCCCCGGCGCGGCCCGCTCTCTATCCTGGCGCTCTAGACACACGCAAAGGAGCCCACCGTGACCCCGACCCCGGTATTCGCGCCCGTCGAGGGCCGCGCCCTGACCCTGTCCGACGTTCCCGATCCCGTCTTCTCCCAGGGAATGGTTGGCTATGGCGCTGCCGTCGAGCCACCGGAGGCCGTGATCTATGCGGTGGCGCCGGTGAGCGGCAAGATCCTCAAACTGCTACCGCACGCCTACGTGATCATGACCCCGGACAATGTCGGCGTGCTGGTGCACCTGGGCCTGGACACCGTCCAGCTGAACGGTGCGGGTTTCACCGCCCACGTCGCTCAGGGTGACACCGTCGAGGCCGGGCAGCCGGTGATCACCTACGACGTTCCGGCCATCGTTGCCGCCGGGATGAGCCCGGTGGTGCCGGTGGTGGTGATGGACGAGCGTGAGCCGTCGAACATCGCCGTCACCGAAGCGGTCAGCACCGGTGCGCAAATAGACTGCTGCGCACACCTTTTCACGGCCGGAAAGTAGAGGCCGGATCGGTGGAAGTCATCATCAGAGAAGATGCAGCGCAGATCGGCGACGTCGCTGCCGACGCATTCGAGAAGCTGCTGAACCGCAAGCCGGACGCGGTGCTGGGCCTGGCGACCGGCTCCTCGCCGCTGTGCATCTACGACGAACTGGCCAACCGCTACCAGCAGGGGCGGATCTCGTTCAGCCGGGCCCGCGGGTTCACCCTCGACGAATACGTCGGTCTGCCCGCCGACCATCCCGAGCGCTACCGCACCGTCATCGACACCACGTTCGTCTCCCGGGTGGATTTCGGGCCCGGTGCGGTTGCGGGACCGGACGGCCTGGCCGCCGACATTCCCGCCGCCTGCGCTGCCTATGAACAGGCCATCCGGGATGCCGGCGGTGTCGATCTGCAGATCCTCGGCATCGGGACCGACGGGCACATCGGCTTCAACGAGCCCGGTTCGTCGTTGGCGTCGCGGACCCGGATCAAAACCCTGACCCGTCAGACCCGGGTGGACAACGCCCGCTTCTTCGACGGCGATCTGGACGCCGTTCCCACCCACTGCCTCACCCAGGGGCTGGGAACGATCATGGAGGCCCGGCACATCCTGCTGGTGGCCACCGGCCGGGGCAAGGCCGAAGCCGTGCACCATATGGTCGAGGGTGCGGTCACCGCGATGTGGCCGGCCAGCATCCTTCAGCATCACCCGCACGTCACGGTACTGCTCGACGAGCCCGCGGCCCGTCGCCTGCAGTTGGCCGACTACTACCGGGAGACCTATCGGGCCAAGCCCGACTGGCAGGGCATTTAGGTGCTGCTGACCGCCGGAACGGTGCTGACGGGCTCGAAGTCGTTGCAGCCCGGATGGATTGAGGTCGACGGCGGAGTCATCACCGCGGTGGGTTCGGGAGCACCGCCACGCCCGGCCGACCGGGATCTCGGGTCAGCGACAGTCGTTCCGGGCTTTGTCGACACCCACGTGCACGGCGGTGGCGGCGGGAGCTTCTCCGTCGCCGCCCAGACCGCCACGGCGGTCGCTCTGCACCGACGCCACGGCACCACCACGCTGGTGGCCTCTCTGGTCACCGAGTCCCCCGGCGACCTGGTTCAACAGGTGGGCACACTAGCCGCGCAGGTCGAAGCCGGGGTGATCGCAGGCATCCACCTCGAGGGCCCGTGGCTGGCCCGCGAGCGGTGCGGCGCCCATGATCCGGCCCTGCTGCGCGATCCCGACCCCGCTGAGTTGCAGTCGGTTTTCGACGCCGCCGCGGGAACGATCCGGATGGTGACGCTGGCCCCGGAGCGGGCCGGCGGTCTGGATGCGATCCGCTGGATCACCGGTGCCGGGGCGGTGGCGGCCGTCGGCCACACCGAGGCCACCTACGCGCAGACCCGCGCCGCCGTCGACGCCGGGGCGACGGTGGCCACCCATCTGTTCAACGCCATGCGACCGATCCACCACCGCGAGCCCGGCCCGGTGATCGCGCTGCTGGAGGATCCGCGGGTCACCGTGGAGATGATCACCGACGGGGTGCACGTGGACGGTGCGCTGTACCGCCACGTCACCCGCAGCGTCGGGCCCGACCGGGTCTCGCTGGTGACCGACGCGATGGCGGCGGCCGGAATGTCCGACGGCTCGTACCGCATCGGTCCCCTGGAGGTCGAGGTCGCCGATGCGGTGGCGCACCTGGCCGGCACCGACACCATCGCGGGGAGCACCGCGACCATGGACCGGCTGTTCCGGTTCGCGGTGTTGCACAGCGAACTGCCCCGTGATGAGGCGCTGCAGTTGGCGGTTCGCCAGTCCTCGGTCAATCCCGCCAGAGCCCTGGGACTTCCCAGCCCGGAGCTGCGGTCCGGGGCTGCCGCGGATCTGGTGGTACTCGATGACGACCTAGGGGTGTCGGCGGTGATGCGGCACGGACAGTGGGTTTCCGAAAGCATCTCGGAGGCCTAACGATCGGGTTGTGGGTCGGCATCGTCGCTGGCGGGCCCACGCGATCCTGTGCTCTGGTGGAGGGTGATGAGTACCTCCATGTTGCGCAAACCCGGTTTGGCGTTGGCGGCTGCCGCGGTGTCGGCCGCGGTGGCAATCGCCGTGCCACTGGCGATGGCGGCACCGACCTCGGCCCCGCCGTCGGACACCGCGGGTTACCTCGACTCCACGGCGCGTTGTCCCGCGCCGGACTCCGCCGTGCTGTTCGGCAGCACGAAGACCTCTCGGGTCGCCATCTGCAAGACCGCCGTCGGCGGGTATGAGTATCGCGGCGTCCGCGTCAGCGACGGCGCGCGTCTGATCGCCGACGCCGAACAGACGTCGTCGGATTCCTACGTCGTCACCAACGACGGCGTGAAGTACACGGTGACGCCGACGGCGTTGAGCGTCACCGCGAACGGTGACACGTTCCGCACCGAGACCTGGACGGACTTCCACGCTCCCGCTTCCCCGGCCGCCTCCGCGACCGCGAGTCCCTCCGGGACAACGGCATCCAAGGCCAACACCTCGGCGCCGCCCACGTCGGGCACCGCCACAGCCTCGGCGACCGAGACCTCGTCGGCCCCCAAGACTTCGGCCGCGCCGAGTTCGGCTGTGCCACCGCCGCCGCCGCTCGCGGCAGAGGTGGGTGGCGGTTCCTCGGCGGGCTGACGCGTGGGCGGCCCGTCGGGTCACGGCATCACGCTGCTCGACTCGGCGACCGCCGCGACGCTGGCGCAGATCCTTCCGGTGCTGCTACTGACCCTCGCCGTCGAGGTCCGCCGGAATCAGTTGCACCGGCGCACATCTCGGGCCGCGCTGGCTGGCTTCTTCATCACCTTCGGCGTCGTCGAGACGATCCTGGTGCTGTCGATTGACGGCACCCTCTATCCATTTCAGTGGTTCGACGCATGTTCGGCACTGATCATCTCCGGCCTGTTGGCCATCGGGTTCCGGCTGTCGCTGTCCGAACCCGTTGCCGGCGAGGGTGTCTGACCCTGTCGTTCACCAGTGCCGGACGATGGCCGGTGCCGTCCAGGTGCCGTCAAGCACGGGTTCGTCGGGGACGTACATCCGAAGATAGGCGTTGAAACCGCCGACGAAGGGCGTCTTCAGCCAGTTCGCGCCAGGATCGCCGGGATCACAGGGCGAGAAGACGATGTCGATCGAACCGTCCGGTCTGCGCACGAGTTCGTCGGGTCGGCTGCTGCTGACGGCGTACTGCTGCGCAGCGTTGGGCACCAGGTTGCCGCGGTTGTTGTAGACGGTCACCGACCAGAAGGCGCCGACCGGCGGCTCTTCCCCCGGCGCGAAATGCAGGACATAGGAACCCAATCCACCAAGCGGCAGCAGGTTCTTGCTGAGCAGACCAGCGGAGTAGACGGCCTCGTCGGGGGTGTTCGCCAACAGGCCCACCTCGGCGACACCGGCGCGTAGCAGGTAGTTGGTGCCGTAGTTGCCGATCGCCGGGCCCGGTGTGGCCCAACCCCGGTTCTGCAAGGCAGATGCGTACTGGTTGACCGTGGTGAGCAACGGCAACAGCGCGGCCGTGGCCTGCACCGCCAGTCCGGCCGCCAGCCTGGACAGCAGGCTCAGATCCGCATCCTGGACCCGTAGTCCGGGGCCGACGCCGATTTCCGCCATCGCCGCCAGTTGGGGGGCGTCGATCGCCGGCGGGGGGTTCAACTCCATCGCGGCGCTGATCGCGTCGAGGTAGCCCAGGCCCGGCCTGGGAATGGGGATGACCGGGCTGACCGTGCCGCCACTGGGGTTCAGCGAATACTGCTTCATCAGGTCGATGGCTTGTTGCTGATCGGCGGCGTCCCCGGCCAGGGTGCGCCCCAGGGCCAGCATGCTGTCGTAGGGGACCAGCACCGTCTGCACATCGGGTCCGAGATCCACCTGCGGTCCGCCGGCCCAGGTGATCGCATACTCACCGGGCCCGGATCCCGTTGTCCGCGAACCGATGTAGGCCGAAGCGTTGGTGTAGGGATCGGTGAGCTGGAAGCTGAAGTAGCGATCACCCATGTCCGGGATGGACAACACGACCGGGCCGTTGCTCAGGTCCAGTTCGGCCAGTGAATAGAACGTATCGACGTTGGGACGCTTTCCACCGCCGATCGACAGCCAAATGGGGTCGACGTCCGGGTTCGCGAAGCTCTCCAGCGAATACAGCGTGTTGACGGTGCCGACCGTCTGCCGCACTCGCTGGTACTCCATCAGCGGGTAGCCGTAGATGTAGGCCTGCGCGGCCAGTACCGCGGCCTTGATGGGGCCGGGGGCCTTCGCCGCGGCAGCCGTCGCCACCGGGGTGGGCGCCGGTTCGGCCGCGACCGGGATCGGCGCCGTGGCGGCAGTGCTCGCAGCGGTCACCGCGGCGCTCGGAACCGCCCCCCGGTCCACCGCGCTGCCGCGGGCCGGGGCGGCGGGCGGTTTCGGCACGGCGCGAACGGAGTCGGCCTGTTTGCCGGCGGCGGCCGCCCGCGTCGATACCTGCCGGCGCGCGGTCGTGGACTCCCCGGCCGGCGAGGGGTTCGACTGGGGGCCACCCCGCGCCGCCGCATCCCGGCCGGTGGAGTGCCGCCCACTGACTGAGGGCCGGTCAGCACCGGAATCCTCACCCGGCGCGGCGGTGGCGATGGCGGGCACCGCCATCGCGGTGCCAATCCCGGCGAGCACCACTCCGGCGTGCAGCCAGCGGCGGGATGTCTTTGCCATCACGGGAATTCGATGTAACGGCCCACACCGGCAGCCGTTGCCCGGTCGAGCACCAGTGAACTGAGTGCGACGTCGTCCATCGCGATCCCCATATTGAGGAACGCCCGCCGGCCGGTGATGGGCACCTCGTACTCACCTGAGACGACCGCGGCCAGTTGTGTGTCGGGCTTGGGCAGCCCGAAGAAATACATGATGTCGGCCACCGACTCGTACTGGCCGAGATCGTCGACGCAGTAGACGACGGCGTCTTCAAACGCCTTGGGCGACATCGCATCGTCGTAGTCGACCGGTAGCAGGAGCGCATTCGGGTCGGTGTTGGCGCAGTCGAGCTTGGGATCGAGTGGGACGGTGATGGTGGTGATCACCAGATCGGCGCCGGCCACCGCGTCGGCCGGAGACGACGCGAACCGGGTGACCCGATCGCCGGATTTGGCGACCATCACCGCAGCCTTGCTCTCGTTGCGGTCGTACACCGTCACGTGCGTCAGGCCGGGATGCACCTCCAAGGCGACCTCCAGGTGGCGCTGCCCCTGCAGGCCGAAGCCGACGATCGCCAGGTGTTTGGGGTCCCCGGGGACGTGGCGCATGGTCACCCCCGATACGCCGGGGGTACGCATCTCGGTGATCCAGCCGCCGTCGAGCATGGCGATCGGGCGACCGGTGTCGGGGTCGTTCATGATCATCACGCCGTAGATGTAGGGCAGCCCTTTGGAGTTGTTCTGCTCATAGCCGGCCACCCACTTCAGACCGATCCGGTCGGAGCCGCCGAGATAGGCCGGCATTGCGTGGATGAAGGCGTCCTCGCGGGAGGTGACCTTGGGTTTGGGGGGGTTCTGCACCAGTCCCTGGGCCTTCTGGCGGAACGCATCCTCGAGCACGTCGATGATCTCCGCCCAGTTCAGTCCCAGGCTCTCAAGATCGGCACGGTTGAGGACCAGCATCTGATTCTCGCTCATCTGGCAAACCTTAGTCCTCAGCGCAGCAGCCGGAACACCCACGCGGCCCGCTGCTAGCCTGACCCGATGCCGTTGGCGGAGCCACCGCACGGCCTGGCCGAGTCCCGCTTCCTCGGGACCGTCTCCGGGCACTGGCCGGTATTCGCGGTTCTCGCGGGTGTGCTGGTGGCCATCGGCCTCTTGGGGCTGTCGCGCCGTCGATCACTTGGCGTCACCGGGTCCGGTGATGTCGGAGCGGCCCAGATCGCGGGCTGGACAACCGCATTGGTCTTGCCGCCGGTGATCTACGTGGCGATGTTCTCGATCGGCTTCAGCGTGCAGTCGTCGATCTTCGCGGCGATGCTCGGCGCCACCGTCGTGTTCTGGGTGTTCGGGCTGGTCGACGAATTCGTGCCGGCACTCGTCGCGGTGGTGGCCACGCTGATCATCGGACTGGCCCCGCCGGCCGTGGCGCTGGCCGGATTCTCCTCGCCCAGTCTGCTGCTGCTGCTCGGCGTGTATGCCCTCTCGGCGGTGATCAGCTCTTCCGGGCTGAGCTACCGGTTGATGCTGCGCCTGCTGCTGAGGCTCCCCGACAAACCGTTCTGGCATCAGGTGACTCTGCTCGGGTCCGGCTACGTGCTGTCACCGCTGATGCCCTCCACCAACGCCCGCCTCTCTCTGCTCACGCCCGTCTACAAGGACATGGTGGCGGGACTGCGGTTGCCGGCGCGCGGGCCGGCCATCACCGCCCTGCTTGCGGCGATGTTCGGAGGTGCCGCGCTCTTCTCTCCGATGATGGCGACGAGCAAGTCCTCCAACATCGCCGCGCTCGGCATGCTGCCCCCTCAGGTTCAGGCCGAGTTCAGCGGGCTCTTCTGGCTGGTGGCGGCGGCGGTGGCCGCCGTCGGCGTGACGGCCATCCACCTGTTGGCGTTACCGCGGCTGTTCCCCTCCGGCGACGAGGCCGCGCTGCCCCGCGACCACATCACAGGGCAACTGGCCGGCATGGGACCGATGAAGCCGCGGGAGTGGATCGCCGCGGGCGGCTTTTTGTTTTTCCTGATCGGCAGCGCGACGGTGAGCTGGCACCACGTGAAGCCGCCCTATCTGGCCGGATGCGTGCTGTTGGCGCTGCTGCTCACCGGCACGCTGGTGCGCAAGGATTTCCAGCGTCAACTGGACTGGCCGATGATCTTCTTCCTACTGGGGATCGACAGCCTGATGCGGATCATGAACCATCTGGGGCTCGCCCAGTCACTGGCACGGGCGGTCGGTCACACCTTCGACTTCGTCGACGGCCACATCGCAGTGTTCATCCTCGTCGCGCTGGCCGTCACCCTGACGGTGCGGTTGGCGCTTCCGGTGACCGCGGGGATGCTGACCGCGGCGGCGGTGCTGCTGCCTGTCGCGGCCGCACAGGGTATCCATCCATGGATCTGCGTGTTCTGCACCGCGATGTTCAGCGACATCTCGTTCTTCCGCCATCAGGGCACCAACGGTCTCATCCAGATCCGCGCCGACGGACTCCTCGAGCAGGCTGACGAACGCGGCTTCCTGCGTTACAACATGCTGATGAACATCGCCCGGGTCGGGGTGGTCTTCGCGTCGATCCCCTGGTGGAAATGGCTTGGGCTGCTATGAAATTGTGGCGCAATCTTCTGATCGGCGGGTTCCTGCTGACCTTCGTGCTGTTGCTCGGATTCTTCAACTCGGCCAAACCGCGGATCATGGTCCTGCATTCGGGCTCGGAGGGATCGCCGTGGGTAGCGCAGGTCGACAGCGGGATGCGCGCGGCCCTGGACCGCAACCGGCGCCCGGTGAGTGTTGAATGGCACTACCTGGGTCTCTCATCGCCGGTGGGGCGCGGAGTCTCGGAAGCGACAGCGGAAGCCCGCCGGGCCATCGACAGGTTCAAACCCGATGTGCTGATCGCCGTCGATGACGAGGCCAATTCCCTTGTGGCCCAGTACTATGTCGGACGGCCCGAACCTCGCATCCTCTACGTATCGATTGACCGGCCGCCCGCGTCCTACGGGTACGCCGGGGCGCCGAACGCGACGGGGATCGCCGAGCAGATGCCCTGGGCGGCCATCCGGGACGCGCTCACCGGGCTGTTTCCCGACCGTTCCATCCGGATGCCGGTCGTGGGAGTCGAGGGTCCCACCGACCGCGCGGAGCTGACCCAACTGCTGGAGTTCGGCGACTGGGGGCCGATCACGATCGGCGAGACGACCCTGGTCTCGACCGCGGCTGCGTGGCGCGACGCCGTGAGCCGAGCCGACGGCGATGCGCTGCTGGTGCTGGGGCCGCAGGATCTCCCTGACGACAACGGTGCCACGGTGCCTGCGGCCGAGCTGAGTCGCTGGACCCAGGACAACGCCCGCCCGCTGCCCGTCGGCACGCAGGTGGATTTCGTCCCCGACGGCGGCGCACTGAGTCTCGCGCCGGCACCGGATGACTACGGCGACAAGGCCATCGAGCTTGCCCTCGACTGGCTCGATGACCGCGCCACGCCAGGCCCCCCGCCGCCCGTCAACTCATCACACTTCGACGTGGCGGTGCGGCCGGAGGCCTTGGCGCGGCGCGGCTTCGTGCTGCCGCAGATTTATCTGGAGGCAGCCCGGGAAAACAACAGCCTGTTCCCCTGAGGGACCGGACCGACTAAGCGGCCGGGGCAGCGGTGGTGGTCGGCGTCACCGAGGTGGTCGCCGAATCCGTCTCGGTCGGCGCCGATTCGGTCGCCGGGGCGGCCTCATCCGTGGGCGTCGCCGACTCGGTGGCGGTCGCCTCGGCGGTGGTGGTCTCGGTCGCCGACTCGGTGGCGGTCGCCTCGGCAGTCGTGCTCTCGGTCGCCGACTCGGTGGCGGTCGGCGTCTCCGACGTCGTGGTCGAGGTTTCCGTCACGGTCGACGTGGCGGTGCTGTCGGCGTTGTCGCCGGGTTCAGCGGCCGCAATCGGCGTTGCCACTGCGATGGCTGCTGCGGCGACGATCGCGCCGGCTAATTTCCGGTTCATTGTGCTTCTCCCTGGGTGATTTGCGGCCCCTCCCCCGAGGTCCGCACTTCGAGTGAAGCAGCAACGCCATGGCGCTAGCAAATCCGCACCGGGGACTTAGGACCTCAAAAGCCGTCATTAGCGCTGGCAGCGATCCCTATCCGGCAAGCAGACATTCCGGCCGCCGGGGATGCTCATCAGGCTGAGAATCCACGGGGGATCCGGTGAGCGAGCACGAAGCGGGCGCCGCGGCGAATGCCATCGAGGCCAGGGGTAGGCAATCGGCCGCGCTTTGCGCGCGGCGCAGGCTGAACCGGCTTATCGTCGATACATGACACGCGCCATCGATACCCACCTGGACCGGCACTCGTCGACCGCGCTCGGCGTCTTTCGCATCGTCTTCGGTCTGTTGTTCGCCATGCACGGCACCTCCAAGTTGTTCGGCTGGCCGTCCACCGGCAAGGGCTCCGTGCCGGTGGGCACCTGGCCGTTCTGGTGGGCCGGCGTCATCGAAATCGTCGTCGGGCTGTTGGTGATGCTGGGCCTGTTCACCCGCGCGGCGGCGTTCCTCGGTTCCGGCACGATGGCCTTCGCCTACTTCACCGAGCATCAGGCGAAGGCGTTCTGGCCGATCCAGAATGGCGGCGAAATGGCGGTGCTGTACTGCTTCGCCTTCCTGTTCCTCGTGTTCGCCGGCACCGGCGCGTTCGCGGTCCGGAGGTCCCCCGCCGGGCCGTGACGGCCGACCTTGCGGAAGATGGCGTTGAGACTCGTCGTGGTCCCGGTCTCGTCGCCGAATGCCACAGCAGCAACACATCGGATCCGGCGGCCGGGAGCGTCGCCGAAGCCCAGCAGTGCCGAGAGCGCTGCGATGGAACGCACCAGCCGCTCGGGGGTGGTGAACCGGTGTCCACCGATCAGGGGACGTCCCATTCAGCCGCGAGTGGGGCCGTCCGGCCGACGGCACCGGCTCGGTCGGACCACGAGAGTCGTCGTATCGGCTTCTCCACCGACCAGCTTCACCCGAACGGTTAGGAACCACCATGAAGATCATCACCATGATCGCCGAGCAGGTCTCTCCCGAGGCGCTCAACGCCGCACTGCCCGCTGACGGCATCATCGCCGTCACGGTCACCGAGACCCGTTCCTTCAGCCGCACCGCGGCGTCCGTCGGCTCGTACCGCGGAGCCAAGGTCGCCGAGCACTTCACCCCGGACTTCCGCATCGAGCTGGAGGTCGAGGACACCGCGGTCGGCGCGGCGCTCGAGGGCATCGCCTTCGCCCGCAGCGCGGGCCTGCTCGGAGACGCCCGCGTCCGGCTCTCCGATTGCGTATCCGTCGACGTCTTTGCGACGGCGCGATCGCTGGTCGCCTGAGAACCGGCCGAGCCGAGTTGCACTGTGTTCCAGTCAGTTCAGCGGTGGGGCCCGGTCTTCGACCTCCCGACCAGTTCCGCGAAGGTACCGCCCGCCGACCGGCTGGGCGCGCAGCATCCGCGGACCGCCACCCCTGCACGACGCATATGACTAACCCCCACGAGGTTCTCCGGCTCGACCCGCGACGGTACCGTTTCTTCGAGAAAGTGAGATCTGAGATGGGCGCATCCGAGAACCTGACCCGGCGAAGTTTCCTGGCCGCGAGCCTCGCGGCGGGTGTGGGTGCGGCCTTGGCGGCGTGCAGTCGCACCGCCCCGGGATCGAACCTGACAAGCCAGCCGACCACGGTGAGTCCCAAGCTGGCCGAGGCGATCAAGGCGGCCGAGGCTGCCCGCCCGCACACCGGGCGCACGGTGAGCATGGCGCTGACACCGCGGCCGGTGACGGTCGATCTCGGTGGCAAGGTGGTCAAGACGCTCGGCTACGCCGACACGGTTCCCGGGCCGCTGATCCGCGCCAACGTCGGCGACGAACTTCGGGTGGTGCTGGACAACAAACTCGGCCACCCGACGTCGATGCACTGGCATGGCATCGCCCTGCAGAACAACATGGACGGCGCCGAACCGGCCACCCCGAATGTCCCCGCCGGACAATCGTTCACCTACGAATTCTCGGTGCCCGACCCCGGCACCTATTGGGCACATCCGCATGTCGGCCTGGACCAGGACACCGGGCTATACCTGCCGCTGATCGTCGACGATCCGAAGGCCAAGGCCGACTACGACGCCGAGTGGATCGTCATGCTCGACGACTGGACCGACGGGGTGGGCCGCTCACCCCAGCAGATCTTCGACGATCTGGAGAAGGGCGGGATGGGGGCCATGGGGTCGATGGCGTCAGGCGGCGGGATGGGCCAGATGGGTGGGGGGGACGGCCAGTCGCTGCTCGGCGGGGACCCCGGCGACGTCACCTACCCGTACTACGTCGTCAACGGACGGATCCCCGAGGCGCCGACCACGTTCAGGGCCAAGCCCGGACAACGCATCAGGATTCGATTCATCAACTCCGGGTCGGATACCGCGTTCCGCGTCGCCCTCGGCGGACACCGGATGAAGGTCACCCACACCGACGGCTTCCCGGTCGTCCCGACCGATGTCGATGCACTGCTGATCGGGATGGGCGAGCGTTACGACGTGATCGTCACCGCGGGCGACGGAGTGTTCCCACTGGTCGCGTCCGCGGAGGGGAAGAATGCCCTGGGCCGTGCGCTGCTGGCGACCGGCGCCGGGACGGTGCCGGCCACCGAGTTTCGGCCACCGGAACTGAACGGCAAGGTCGGAACCATCGACCTGTTCGCGGCGCCCGAAGAGGCACAACTGGACTTCACCAAACCCGACACCGCACTGGTGGCGGCCCTGACCGCCGCTGACACCGGCTACCGGTGGGGCATCAACGGTCCCTACCCGGACAACAAGCCGCTCACCGTCTGGCAGGACCAGCAGGCCACCCTGACCTTCGTCAACAAGACCCGGATGTGGCATCCGATGCACCTGCACGGCCACACGTTCGCGATGCTCAACCCTGACGGCACGCAGGGGGCGCGCAAAGACACCGTCATCGTCTTGCCCGGCCAGTCGGTCAAGGTCGCCATCCTCGCCGACAACCCCGGATACTGGCCGATGCACTGCCACAACACCTATCACGCCGAAGCGGGAATGCTGACCAGCTTCGACTACCTCAACTGAGCTGCCACCGGATCGCTGGCGACCGGCAGTCCGACCTCGGCGGCCAGTGCCGCCCCGACCCGTCTGGCGATGCCGGAGGCGGCGACGGCGATCAGCAAACCGACTGCGCACCAGAACAAACCGAGTATCGGCGGCGCCGACCAGACCGTGGAATCCTTGACGCTGAACCACAGCACCGCGACGATCACCACTGCTCCGGCGGCCGGGAGAAGCAGGCCGGCCGTCCGCCCGGCACCACCGTGTACCACCACGAATCGTGGCGCACCGACGAACCACATCGCGGCGATCTCCACCAACAGGTAACACACCATCAGGCACACCGACCCAGCGACCGCGAACAGGAAGTAGGTGTCGATCGCCGGGTTGCCGGTGTCGGCGACCGGCCATCCCGTCAGCCAGCACACGATGTTGACGGCCGCCGCCAGGGCGACGACAAGCCAGGTCGCCCGGCGCGGCCCGCCCGTCGCAGGATGGATGTGCGCCAACGCTTTCGGGCCCAATCCGTCACGGCCGAACGCGAACAGCATCCGCCCCGAGGTGGCGGCGGTGGCCATATGGCATCCGAACGCGCTTACCGTCGCCGTGAGAATGACCAGCAGGCTGAACCACTCGCCGATGTAGGTGTTGCCGAGGTCCCCGAGCGTGTTGGCCGACTTCTCGAAGGCGTCGAGACCGGCCTTGTCCGTGCCGAAACCGATTGTCTGGGCGAACATCACGACGACGAAGAGCACACCGGTCAGGGAAAGAGTGCCGATCAGCGCCCGGGGAATGTTGCGTTCGGCGTCGGCGGTCTCCTCACCCATCGAGGCGCAGGCCTCGAACCCCGCCCAGCACAGGAACGCCGCCACCACGCCGCCCAGGACCGCCGACACCGAGACTCCCGACACCGAGAAGGTGCTGAAGTCGACACCGGTGGGCTGGGCGCCGCCGCGGGCGAAGATCACCGCGGCGAGGACCACCATCGCGACGATGCCGATCCCCTCGATGGCCAGCAGAACCTTGGCCAGCAGACGCGCCTCCCGGCCGGTCAGCAGGAGCGAGGCCGCCGCCGCGACGAGCACGGGAACAAGCCAGGGCAACTGGACCGGGTGCGGCGCCCCCTTCTGCGCCTCGGCCAGCAACGAGTTGGTGAACGCGGCCGTCAACGCCAGCGTGGCGATCGAGAATCCGAGGTAGGCGCCGAGCATGGCGAACCCGGAGAAGAAGCCCGCGCGGGGACCGACCGTCACCCCCACCAGCGCATAGGCGGATCCCGCGTGATTGAGGTGCCGGGTGAGTCGCACGAAGCTGTAGGCGACCAGGGCCACCCCGAACAGCCCGATCACGAACACCAGCGGAATGGACTTGCCGACGGTGCTGATCAGCCCCTGACCGTTGCCGGCCATCGCCAGCGTCGGGCCGACGGTGGCCACCGACAGCGCCAGTGCGACCCACAGCGGTAGCCGGCGGCGCGGCAGTTCGTCGGCTTCGCTGGAGGTGGAGGTCATCGGCGTTCCTCGGGTCGGCGTCTGGAGAAGGGTGGCATGCCGCCGGGAGATTGCGGTAGAGAATTCGACGCGTCCCCCATAGACCGGCCGATCAGTGGACCCCGCAGGTTCGCATGCGCCGGTAGTTTGGCCACATGTCACCAAACCCGATCCCCGCCCGGATGGCTGCCGGCCTGGCGGCTGCCGCCGTGGCCCTGGGCGTGACGCAGTTGGCGGCGGCCTTCTTCTCCCCCGCCGCTGACGCCCGAACCGCCGTCGGCACCTCGGTGATCAACCTGACCCCGGGTCCGGTCAAGGAGTGGGCCATCCAGACCTTCGGGACCAATGACAAGGCGTTCCTGACGGTCATGGTGGTGGTGGTCATCAGCGCGCTGATCGCGGTCGCGGCGATCTGGGAGCGGTCCCGGATCCCGCTCGGCACCCTGGCACTGCTGGCCGGTGGCGCAGCAGGGTCGCTGGCCGTGCTGAACCAGCCCCGCGGGGGCGTGGTCGACCTCGTTCCGACCGTGCTCGGAACCGGGTGCGGCATAGCGACCCTGCGACTGCTCACTCGGCGCCCGGAGAATTCGGCTGCAGAGGAAGTTGACCCGACGGGAGCGGATCCCGGACGACGGCGTTCACTGCAGACGCTGGGGCTGTTGGGATTCGGCGCACTCAGCGGAGTGGGCGGCAATGTGCTGACCCGCAACCGGCGCTCGGTCGCCGCCGACCGCGATGCCTTCGCCCTGCCGAAGATCACCTCGCCTGCACCGCCGATTCCGCCCGGCGTCCAACCCGCCGGCGTCGACCTGCCGAGTTTCATCACCGGCAATGCCGACTTCTACCGCATCGACACCTCGCTGAGCGTGCCCCAAATAGCGCGCTCGGACTGGAAACTGCGCATCCACGGCATGGTGGACCGCGAAATCACCTACACCTTCGCCGATCTCGCCGACCTAGAGGTGGTCGAGCGTCCGGTCACCCTGACCTGTGTGTCCAACCCGGTTGGCGGAAATCTGATCTCCAATGCCATGTGGACGGGCTATCGGGTCCGGGATTTGTTGAAGCGCAGCGGTATTCAACCGGACGCCGACATGGTGCTGTCGACATCCCACGACGGTTTCACAGCCGGCACCCCGGTGGAGGCACTCACCGACGACCGCGAGGCCCTGCTGGCCGTGGGCATGAACGGCGAGCCCCTACCCGTCGAACACGGCTATCCGGCCCGACTCGTGGTGCCCGGCCTGTACGGATTCGTCTCGGCCACCAAGTGGGTGGTCGATCTGGAGCTGACCCGATTCGACCGGGCGGAGGCGTACTGGACCAAGCTGGGCTGGTCGGCCAAGGCGCCGATCAAGACCGAGTCGCGCATCGACGTCCCCCGCAACGGCAGCCGCCTTGCACCCGGGCCGGTCACGATCGGCGGGGTGGCGTGGGCACAGAACCTCGGGATCAAGGCCGTCGAGGTGCGCATCGACGACGGCCCGTGGCAGCCGGCGACTCTCGGAGCGGCCTACTCCAAGGACACCTGGCGGCTGTGGACATATGAGTGGCAGGCCGCCCCCGGCGCGCACACCATCACCGCCCGCGCCACCGACAACACCGGGGCGGTGCAGACCGAACAGCAGGCCCCGCCGCCGCCGGACGGCGCGAGCGGATGGCCGTCGATCTCCGTCGAGGTCAAGGCATAGTCCCTGCCTCGAATTTGCACCCAGATCGCGATCCACGCGGAAATCACGATCTGTGCGCAATCTCGGCGTCAGGCACTCATTCAGGCGTGCCGACCAGCACGCCTTCCATGACCCCGTCGGTGGTGACGAGCAATCCCCGCCCCGGGGGAAGCTGCTGGGCGCTGGCTCTGCCGAAGACTTTCACCGTCTGCGGGTCGTTATCCATGAACAGCGTCGGCGCCCGCGACCCGGTCAGCTTCTGCAGGAACGGGCTCATGGCGGACACTCCCGCCCAGTTGCCCGGCAACCGTGCGGCGATCACATGCAGGCCGACCTCCCGGCCCCGCTCGATCAGATTCCATAGTGGCGCGGTCGCCGCCTGCTTGCCCATCACTCCGTTGGGCCGCAGTTCGTGCTCGTCGTCGATCAGGACGAATTGGTGCGGGCCGCGCCACGGCGGACGGGCCAGCAGTTCCTCCTGGGTCAATCCCGATGGGGGAAGCCGGTCGCGGATCATCGCGGCGACGTCTGCGAGCACTTCGTCGATATCGTCGGGGGTATACGCGTAGGCCCGCAGATTCCGGTCCGGGATTCGTCCGATGAGGCTGGTCTTCGGATCGATGATCGTGAGCTGTGCCTGCTCCGGGGACAGCCGGGCGGTGATCGCCTGCCCGATCGCAGCCAGCGCCGAGGTCTTCCCGCATCCCTGCCGGCCCACCACCAGCAGGTTGGGCACCTGGCGGGTCGACAGCGCCACCGTCTGCAGCGCGCTCTCGCCGATCGCGAACGGGATTGTGAAGCCGTCCGCGGCAGGATCGCCGGAGCCATAGGCGGCAATCAGCTCACGCAGCGCGACCCGCGCGGGAAGCCGTGCCAGGGTTTCCACCTTGCCGACCCCGGTCTGCCCGGCGATCACCGCGCCGACCTCGCGAGTGGACACCCGGTTGCCGTCCGGCCCGGTGATCTCCGGAAGACCGATCAGCAGCTCATGTCCGGTGCGGGTCACACCGAAGCCGGGCCGGTCCAGGTTGTGGCGGGCCGCCCGGCGGTGCTCCATGCCGGTGCCCATCTGCGTCTCGTCAGGATTGCTGAGCCGGAGTTGGATGCGGGCGTTGGCCACGTTCAGCAGAGCCTGCTTCTGCCCCACCAACCAGCCACTGGCACTGGTCATCACATGTACCCCGTAGGAAAGTCCCTGGCGCGCAATGGAGATCGCCCGTTCACCCAGGCCGCTGTCCTTCTCGTAGAGGTCGGCGAAGTTGTCGATCACCAGGAAGACATCGCCGAACTTGTCTGCGGGATCGGTCGCGGCGCCGGGGATGGCGCCGAATCGGCGCTCGCGGAACTCGGCAATGTCCAGCTGATAGCGCTGGAAGGAGGCCTCCCGGGCACGCATCAGACTCTCGATCGTCGAGATCGTTCGCGAAATCCCCTCCAGGTCAGTCGTACTCACGACACCGGCCACATGTGGGTAGTCCTCGACGGGGTACAGCGAGGCGCCCACGCAGAAGAACGTCACCCGCTCCGGCCGGTACATCAACGCCGCCGCGGTGATCAGCGTCATCAGCGTGGTCGACTTGCCTCGCTGGGCTGTCGCCACCACCATGACGTTGTCCATCTCCGCGTCGATGACGTGCACCCGCTGGGCATGTTCTTCCGGGAAGTCCTCGACTCCGACGGGGAAGACCAGTCCCGGGTTGTCACCGTAGTCAACCCACCACGGCCTTCCCCGCCATAATTGCACCAGCGCATCGGCGGTCTCACTGACATCCAGCGGAGGCAACCAGATCCGATGCGGCGGTCGGGCCGGGTGCGACGCCAGCGACTCGCGGATGACGTCGAGCAACTTTTTTCTCTTGAATCCATCTGCGTGATAGAGGAATTCGTCGGGCTGCTCCGGGTCGTCGGCGACTGCAAGGGCGGCGCTGTCGGATTCGCCGAGGGGCTGGTACTCCCAGGTGAGCGAGCGGGGTTGAGCAAAGCTGAGCGAGACCGGCTTATCGATCTCGACGACTTTCCTCGGCACGACGAAGGGCGCCGACACATAGAAGCAACGGAACTGCTCCAGGTCTCGGGGTCCGGCCTTCAGCAGTGCGTAGCCGTTCTCCCTCGACGGTAGGTGCAGGGCGGCATCGCTGCCGATCACATCGCGGGAGTCCTCTGCGGTCTCGGCGCGCAGCGCTACCCGGAAGGCGATGTTGCTCTTGGCCTTGCTCAGCGAGGAGAGGTCGAGGCGCTGACCGCCGAGGGTGAAGAAGACGTTGCAGCCACGCCCCTCCTGACCGATGTGGATGACGAGGTCGATCCACTCTGAATGGTGGTGGAAAAGCTCAAGGTACTCGTCGATGATGACAAGGAGGATCGGCACCGGTTCGAGGTCGCGTCCGGCCAGCCGCATCTCCTCGTACTCGTTCGCATCACGCGCACCCGCCTCTTTGAAAAGGGCGTAGCGCCTTGCCATTTCCCCGTCGATGGCCTTACGCATCCGCTCGGCGAGGTGCCGGTCGTCCTTCCCCAGATTGGACAGCGATCCCGCGACATGCGGCAGGCCCTCGAGATCCTGGGCCGCCGACTCGAATTTCATGTCGACGAAGATGACGATGAAGCTCTCCGGGGAGTGCGTCAGGGCAATTCCGTTGCACAGCGCCAGGAAGTACTCCGACTTCCCGGATCCCGACGTGCCCACCACGACCGAGTGGAATCCGTAGCCGCCGTAATCTTTGGCCCGCAGGATCACGTACTGCAGATCCCCGCCGGGTTTGACTCCGACCGGGATCATGGCCCAACGGGAATCGCCACGTCCACGGCTGTCCGCCCAGAGGCTGTCGACGTCGAGGTGACGCGGGTCGTTGATACCCAGCGACCGCAGCAGTTCGGCGCCCTGGCTGTCGGTGTCGGACAGTTCGCCGGCTCTCATCGGCGACCACCGCGCCAACGCCCGCGCGTAGCGGTCAGCCGTGCTCTCGGGGAGCATGTCGGCCACCGCATAGAAGGCGTCGCGGTGCCGAAGCAGACCCTCGCGCATCTCGAAGCGCTCGTCTGCGTTGCCGAAGCCGACCCCCTCAACGGGGCGGGTTGCCAGTCGCAGCACGGTGATCCCGGCCATCCCCTTCTGTCCGGTGACCGTCTCCCACTGCTCGGGGATGCCGACGTTGTCGTCGACGATCACCCAGTGCGGCCCGAGCGCGGAAGCGCCGGACTCCGCCGGGGAGAGCGTGGTGCTGGGGCTGCTGCCACTCGGTGGCGCCCACGGTCCGCGGCCCTTGCGGTGCAGTTCGGCGTCCAAAGCCTCTTCGAGTTCCCCCGGCGAGGTGAAGACCAGACGGCGCAGGCCGCAGGCGTCGAACATCTCGTCGTGGTGGTTGTGCGGTAGCCACACCAGCCAGGACCACTGCTCCGGGTGGCGGGTGACGACCATGAGCTTGAGATCGCCGGGGCTGTGATGGACGGCCAGTGCGCAGAGCAGCGACCGTGCCAGTGCATGCAGGTCGTCGATGCTGTCGCCGACGAAACTGAACCCCGGCCGGGAGCGCATGCTCAGCACCTTGCCGATGTCGCGAATCCTGCTCTGCTCCAGTATGAAATCTCGCAGGGCCCGGCCCGTCACCGGTTCGAGTTCCTCGCCCACCGGGATATCCGGCCACTGCAGGGATACCGCCGACTCCGCCGTCGACTGCACCCCGATGCCCAGACGGACGTCGAGGAAGTCCGGATCGCCGGGACGGCGTTCCCACATCCGGGGGCCGCCGATGATCGTGTCGAGGTGGTGCGGGTCGCCATGGATGTACAACTGGCTGCGGCGCTGCTGCTGCGCGGCCCGCTGCACCTCGTCACGATCATCGTCGAGTTGCCGCAGATACGTGCGGCGCTGCTTCTCCTGCTCCCCCCAACTGATCCGCCTGCCCCGGCCGAACCGGCCACTGAACATCAATGCGCCGAACCCGACCAGGCCGATCATCGGGAAAAAGCCGGACTGCAGCGACCGGACCCCCGAGGTGTACATGACCACGAGGGTTCCGATGATGCCCACCAGAAGGGCCGGTGCGGCGATCATCACCAGAAGGTTGCGCGGCTCGCGCTCGGGCAGAGCCAGCGGCGGATTCACCATGACCCGCACCGGTGTGACCGTCGGCGCAGATGCCCGGGGACCGCGGACGAAACCTCGCTTCGACATGGCTACCCTCCGGAGTTCGGCCGCACCGGCGAAAGTTGTGTGGCGGCGCCGGCCGGGCTGATGGTGTCGCGGGCGACGAGGGCATCGGCCTGGCCGACAGCCGGCCCGGCGGCGAAGGTGCGGATGATCGGCCAGGGTGCTTGAACAGCCACAACCGGGTTGATTCCCAATGCCTGCAAGGTGTTCTGCTCCCACTCGATGCCGTAGCGAACCCCCTGCGGCGAGACCCAGTAGAGGCTCTCCCGGGTACCGGCAGTGACGGCACCGCTGGTCGTCGCGACGAAATTCGCCGCGCCGGGAACCATCAGCGTCTGCTGAGCTTCCACCGAGTCGGGATCCCGGGCGTCACGGACCAGCGCGACGATGCGGGGGTCCAGTTCCGGCGGAGTCGGCAGTCCGCGGCCGTTGACCACGGTGATCGATGCCTGCGGGTCGGTGGCCAGTTTCGTCCAACTCACGCAGGTCACCGGATTGGCCTCGGAATCGACGAACTGCAGCGCGCCGGTCGGGTAGAAGTCGACGTTGAGAACGTCGACCTCGGGAATGTCGACGAGCGCGTCCGGGGACACCAGTTCCGGCACGGTGGCACCCTGGCTGTCGGCGGTGCGCACCAGATCGGCGACGAAGGCGGTGACCTTCTGAACGCCGTCGGGCAACAGAACGTAGAAGCCGCTCACCTGGCCGTTGGCATCCTGGGTCTCCAACACCCGCCCCACCACCGATCCCGGCAGCCAGCGAGAGGGAGCACCGGCATCGGGAATGACCGGCACCACAATCGGTTCGGTCGACGGCATCGCGTCAAACAGCGCACCGGACAGCTCGACGGGTCGCACCGCCCCGGTATCGAGCCCCAGATTGAAGGTGACGGAGCGATCCGCGAGGTCGATTCGGGTGCGCTGCCCGTTCCAGACCAGGTAGGTCACACCGCGGTGACTCGCCAGCAGCGCCTGCGAGGACGTCATCGGTTCGGCGCGGCCACCGGACAGCGCGCCGGCGATCGCGGTGACCGTCGGCGGCTCACCCCGTCCCGGACTCGCGGCCGTGTCGCAGAGTGCCCACGCCGACAGGGGGTTGCTCGAGACTGCGAGCTCGTCGGGAATCCCGGGGATTCCGATCATCGGACCGGTCGGATACTTACCGATCTCGGCGGGTTTCACCCAGGCCGGTGCCGCGTCGGTACCGGTGGCCAGCCGGGCGGACGTCAGGTTGAGCGCCGGATGGAGCCGCCCGTCGATCTTCGCGTACAGCGCTCCGGTATCCCTGTTCCCGACGATGGCGGACTCCCCGACCAGCCCGGCGGGTTTCATGACGTTGAGCAGTGCCATCCAGCCGCAGCCGAGCAGGACGAAAACCACAGCGAGCGCCAGCGCGGACTGCTGCTTGCGGTCGTCGTGCTTCATCCGCACCGAGAATCGGGTGATCGCCGCCCGCAGACGCCGGTTGTAGAACAGGTGCCCCGAGTTCTGGTCCCTGTTCGAGAGATTCAGCGGCACGGTCGATGCCCTCCGGACGACGGATCAGCGATGCGCACGGTCATCGCAGCTCACCGCCGTAGCGGTTCCGATAGTCCTCTTCCACCTCGGCACGCAGCGCAGCAAAGGCGGTGTTGAGCCGCTCGGCGAGCTCACCGTGGCTGTAATCGGCCGTGACGCTGGGGTGCAGAACCAGGTCAACGAGTTTGCCATCGGAGTTCGCGACCGCGCGAATGTCGCCCATGTCGACGCTGTACGTGACGGTCTCCGCCTGGGCGACGACCGCCTCCCAACGATCGGCAGCCTCTTCGAGATCCCGCAGAACGGCATCGACGAGTTCCCTGTCGCTAAGCCAGAATCCCCCAGTGGGCCCCTCCATTCCGCTAGTATGTCCCACCCTCTGAACTGCGTCAATTCGCCTACAGGGAGCACTGTGGAGAATTTGGCAGACTGCGCCAGCAACCCTCCTGAGGTCAGCAGGTGTACCCGCGGAGTGGCCTGCGCAGCCGCGGCGCCGGACGTGAACCTGTCGGTGCGTCATCCACCCGGCGGGCGGAGGACCACTCGGCCGGCTATTTGCCAGTGCCGTTGTCCTCCGACCCCATCCGACGATGATCGTCCGCCCATCCAGGGCCGCAACCAGCACGGCGGTGGCAACGCCGAACAGGTGAGCAGCCGTCGGGCCGGGGTCGGAATACGGGCGATCGGGCGGCCGGATCGCACTAGGCTCGCGCAGATGCGCTTCGCGTTCAAGACCGCCCCGCAGAACACCACCTGGTCCGACATGCTGGCGGTGTGGCGGGCCGCCGACGGCATCGACGTCTTTGAGTCCGGCTGGACGTTCGACCACTTCTATCCGATCTTCTCCGACCCGGCCGGGCCATGCCTGGAGGGCTGGACCACCCTGACGGCACTGGCGCAGGCCACTACTCGGCTGCGGTTGGGCACCCTGGTCACCGGCATCCACTACCGTCATCCCGCGGTACTGGCCAATATGGCCGCGGCACTGGACATCATCTCCGGCGGTCGGCTGGAACTGGGCATCGGCGCGGGCTGGAACGAGGAGGAGTCCGGTGCCTACGGAATCGAATTGGGAACGCTCACAGAGCGATTCGATCGTTTCGAGGAGGCCTGCCAGGTTCTGATCGGCCTGCTCAGCCAGGAGACCACCGACTTCGGCGGCCGCTTCTATCAGCTCACGGCGGCGCGCAACGAGCCCAAGGGTCCACAGCGCCCGCATCCGCCGATCTGCATCGGCGGCAACGGCGAGAAGCGCACGCTGCGCATCACCGCGAAGTACGCCGACCACTGGAATTTCGTCGGCGGCACTCCGCAGGAATTCGCCCGCAAGCGCGACGTCCTCAAGGCGCACTGCGCCGACGTCGGGCGCAATCCGAAGGACATCATGCTGTCGGCGCACATCAGACTGAGCCCGGATCGTGGCGCCCGCGGGGTCATCGAGGACGCCATCGCGCTGGGGGCCGAGGGCCTGGACCTGGCGATCGTGTATCTACCGCTGCCCTATGACCCGGCGGTGCTCGAACCGCTGGCCGAGACGATCCGGGACTCCGGGCTCTGGCGCCCGGCGAGCAGGTGACCACCGTATCGAGAATGCGGCCACAATTCGGTGGCGACTACCGCAGGGCTAGGTACCCGACTCAGCGTCCCTCTCGATGCGCACGCCTTTCCAGAATGCGACGTGGTTGGTGATCTGCTGAGCTCGCGAACTCGGATGCGGGTAGTACCAGGCCGCGTCCGGATTGACCTGTCCGTCGACTGTCACTGTGTAGTAGTGCGCTGTCCCCTTCCACGGGCACACCGTCGTGGTTGGGCTTTCGCTGAGGAGTTCATGCCGGACGCTCCCCAGCGGAAAGTAGTCGTTTCCCTCAAGTTTCACGGTCTCTGCCGATTCGGCCAGCACCGCGCCGTTCCAAACAGCTCGAATCATCTCCGGTGACCTCCCTGAACTGGCGTCGTCCTCCCATTTAACCGGTGGACGTCCCATTTAACCGATGGACGCCTCTGTCGATGAGTCCCACCCCGGGGACAAGGCTCCACCGGGAGCCGGGTCAGTAACGATCGAGCTCGATCAACCGCTCGTCGCTGATCCCGAAGTGATGCGCGATCTCGTGGAGTACGACGTGCCCGATCTCGCGGCGCAGGCGATTGGCGTCGCCGCCGGCGAGTCGGGTGAGCGGCCCGGCGAAGATACTGATCTTGTCGGGCAGAACTCCGCTGTAGGCGCTGGTTCTTCGCGAGAGCGGTACGCCCTGGTAGAGACCGAGCAGCCGCTGCCCGTCGGGAGGCTCGTCTTCGACGACGATCTCGACGTTGCTGATCGCCGTACGGAGGTTGGCCGGCAGGGAGTTCAACGCGTCGTCGATCGCCTCTTCGAACGGATCATTGGGGCCCGGCATCGAAAGCGGATCCACCTACGCCATGGTGCCAGAAGCACAGATTCACGACGAAGAACGCCGGATCAAAACCCGTATTGCAGCAATTCGGCAGGGGTGACGAGACGCTCCCGCTTGGCCGGGAACTCCCGGCTCTTCACCGGGTGGGCGACAAGCCAGGCGATGCGGCCGAGGCGGGTCCGCAGTATCGGCGTCGTGATGGGATTGCTGAGATACACGAAACTCTCCTGTGGTCGACGTCGTTGGCAACCAGGGTCCGTACCTTACCGGGACATCCCCGCCACAGCAATTAGAGCGTTTGTGACCCACTTAACAAAGTAGGCGCGCCGAATGCCTGGTGGCGTGTTACCAATGTTGCAAATGTGACTAACGTTGCGGTGCGGCCGACGGGGCGATCGGCGCCGGCAAAGCCGTGTGGCCCATCAGGTAGCGATCCACCCCGGCTGCGGCGGCCCGTCCTTCGGCGATCGCCCACACGATCAGCGACTGGCCGCGGCCCATATCGCCGGCGACGAACACCCCGGGCGCCGAGGTCTCGAAATCGGCGTTACGGGCGACGTTGCCGCGGTCGGTGAGTTCGACACCCAGGTCGGTCAGCAGTCCCGGCTTCTCCGGGCCGACGAAGCCCATCGCCAGCAGCACCAGGTCGGCGGCCAGTTCGAAATCAGATCCCTCGACCTTCTCGAACCTGCCGCCCTTCATCTCCACCTCGTGTGCGCGCAGGCCGGTGACCTTGCCATTGCTGCCGACGAACTTTTCGGTGTTGACCGAGAACACCCGCTCGCCGCCCTCCTCGTGTGCCGAGGAAACCCGGAACATCAGCGGATAGGTCGGCCACGGAGTCGAGTCGGCACGCTGCTCGGGTGGCCGGGGCATGATCTCGAACTGGTGCACACTGCGTGCACCCTGCCGCAGCGATGTGCCCAGGCAGTCCGCGCCGGTATCGCCGCCGCCGATGATGATCACCCGCTTGTCCTTGGCGGTGATGGGCGGCTGTCCGTTGGCGTCGAGTACCGAGTCGCCCTGCTGGACCTTGTTCGCCCACGGCAGGTACTCCATCGCCTGGTGGATGCCGTCAAGCTGACGGCCGGGGATCGGCAGGTCGCGCCAGTCGGTGGCACCGCCGGCCAGCACCACGGCGTCGAAGTCCTCCCGCAGTTTCTCGGCGGTGATGTCGACGCCGACGTTGACGCCCGCCCGGAACGTGGTTCCCTCGGCCTCCATCTGCTCCAGACGGCGGTCGATGTGGCGCTTCTCCATCTTGAACTCGGGGATGCCGTAGCGCAGCAGTCCGCCGATCCGGTCGGCCCGCTCGAACACGGTGACCTCGTGGCCCGCGCGGGTGAGTTGCTGGGCGGCGGCCAGACCGGCCGGGCCGGATCCGACCACCGCGACCGTCTTACCGGTCAACAGGTGCGGCGGGTTGGGCTGCACCCAGCCTTCGTCCCAGGCGTTGTCGATGATCTCGACCTCGACCTGCTTGATGGTCACCGGATCGGCGTTGATGCCCAGAACGCACGACGCCTCACATGGCGCCGGGCACAGCCGGCCGGTGAACTCCGGGAAGTTGTTGGTGGCGTGCAACCGCTCGATGGCGTCGTGCCACCGGTCCCGGTACACCAGGTCGTTCCACTCCGGGATCAGGTTGCCCAACGGACAGCCGTTGTGGCAGAACGGGATACCGCAGTCCATACAGCGGGCGGCCTGGTGCCGCAGCGCCTCGTGGTCGAAGTCCTCATAGACCTCGTTCCAGTCCCGCAGCCGAAGCGGGACCGGCCGACGCTTCGGGGTCTCGCGGCGGGTGTACTTGAGGAAACCGCTCGGATCAGCCACGGGACGCCGCCATGATCGCCTCGTCGACGTCCGCACCGGTCCGCTCGGCCTGCGCGATGGCTGCCAGGACGTTCTTGTAGTCGCGCGGCATCACCTTCACGAACTCCCCTGCCTGTCGCGGCCAGTCGGCCAGAACACGTTCGGCCACAGCCGAATCCGTTGCATCACGGTGGGCTGCGAGCATGTCGTGCAGCCACTCGACATCGGTGTCGTCGAGTTCCTCGAGGTCCACCATCTCGGTGTTGAGGTTCTGCGGCAACCGCCCCTGCGGGTCGTAGACGTAGGCGATGCCGCCGGACATACCCGCCGCGAAGTTGCGGCCGGTCGGACCGAGGATGACCACCCGGCCGCCGGTCATGTACTCGCAACCGTGATCACCGACGCCCTCGACCACAGCATGGGCGCCGGAATTGCGGACGGCGAACCGCTCGCCCACCGCACCGCGGATGAACGCCTGTCCACTGGTCGCGCCGAAGAGAATGACGTTACCGCCGATGATGTTGTCCTCGGCAACATAGCCGTCGGGCGCACTGTCGGACGGCCGCAGCACGATCCGGCCGCCGGACAGGCCCTTGCCGACGTAGTCGTTGGCGTCGCCGTACACCCGCAGTGTGATGCCACGCGGAACGAATGCGCCAAAGCTGTTGCCGGCGGAGCCGTCGAAGGTGATGTCGATCGTGCCGTCCGGCAAGCCGTCCCCGCCGTAGGCCTTGGTCACCTCGTGGCCGAGCATGGTGCCGACCGTGCGATTGGTATTGGCGATCTTCATCGAGAACCGCACCGGCCGCCGGGAATCCAGGGCCTCCCGGCACTGCGCGATCAACTGCTGGTCCAGCGCCTTGTCCAAGCCGTGGTCCTGGCGTGAGCTGCAGTACAGGTCCTGGTTCATGAACGCTGACTCTGGCTCGTACAGCACCGGGCTCAGGTCCAGCTTGTTGGCCTTCCAGTGCGCGGCGGCCCGGCTGGTGTCCAGGGCGTCGACGCGGCCGACCATCTCGTTGACGGTACGGAAACCCAGCTGCGCCATCAGTTCGCGCACTTCTTCGGCGATGAACATGAAGAAGTTCTCGACGAACTCCGGCTTGCCGGTGAACCGTTCGCGCAGCACCGGGTTCTGTGTGGCCACGCCCACCGGGCAGGTGTCGAGGTGACAGACGCGCATCATGATGCAGCCGGAGACCACCAGCGGCGCGGTCGCGAAGCCGAACTCCTCGGCGCCGAGCAGCGCGGCGACCACCACGTCGCGGCCGGTCTTGAGCTGGCCGTCGACCTGCACGACGATCCGGTCACGCAGGCCGTTGAGCAGCAGGGTCTGCTGGGTTTCGGCCAGGCCGAGTTCCCACGGCGCACCCGCGTGCTTGAGGGAGGTCAGCGGCGAGGCGCCGGTGCCGCCGTCATGCCCGGAGATCAGGACCACGTCGGCGTGCGCCTTGGACACACCGGCGGCGACGGTACCGACGCCGTTCTCGCTCACCAGCTTCACGTGGATTCGCGCCTGCGGGTTGGCGTTCTTGAGGTCGTAGATCAGCTGCGCCAGATCCTCGATCGAGTAGATGTCGTGGTGCGGCGGCGGGGAGATCAGGCCGACACCCGGAGTGGAGTGCCGAACCTCGGCCACCCACGGGTAGACCTTGTGGCCCGGAAGCTGGCCGCCCTCACCGGGTTTGGCTCCCTGTGCCATCTTGATCTGGATGTCGGTGCAGTTGGTCAGGTAGTGACTGGTGACGCCGAATCGGCCGGATGCCACCTGCTTGATGGCACTGCGCCGCCAGTCGCCGCCGGCCTCCGGCTCGAAGCGGCTCACCGCTTCACCGCCCTCGCCCGAATTCGACCGTGCACCGAGGCGGTTCATCGCGATGGCGAGTGTCTCGTGCGCCTCGGCCGAGATCGAGCCGAAGCTCATCGCGCCGGTGGAGAACCGCTTGACGATCTCGGTGGCCGGTTCCACCTCCTCGATCGGAACCGGCGGCCGCGCACCCGCCTTGAACTTCAGCAGGCCGCGCAGCGATGCGATCCGCTCGCTCTGGTCGTCGACCAGTCCGGTGTATTCCTTGAAGATCGAGTACTGCCCGGTGCGGGTGGAGTGCTGCAGCTTGAACACCGTGTCCGGGTTGAACAGGTGGTACTCGCCCTCACGGCGCCACTGGTACTCCCCGCCGACCTCGAGTTCGCGGTGCGCGCGCTCGTCGGGCCGGTCGAGGTAGGCCAGCTGATGGCGTGCGGCGACGTCGGCGGCGATGTCGTCGAGGTCGATACCGCCCACCGGGCAGCTCAATCCGGTGAAGTACTCGTCGAGCACGCCCTGGGAGATGCCGATGGCCTGGAACAGCTGCGCTCCGGTGTAGGACGCCACCGTGGAGATGCCCATCTTCGACATCACCTTCAGCACACCCTTGCCGGCGGCCTTGATGTAGTTGTTCAGCGCCTTGTCCCGATCGATACCGGAGATGACCCCCCGGTCAACCATGTCGCTGATGGACTCGAAGGCCATGTAGGGGTTGATCGCCCCGGCGCCGAATCCGATCAGCATCGCCATGTGGTGCACCTCGCGGGCATCACCGGATTCGACGACCAGTCCAACCTGGGTGCGGGTGCGTTCCCGGACCAGGTGGTGATGCACGGCCGAGACCGTCAGCAACGACGGGATGGGCGCCATGGTGGCGTCGGACTCGCGGTCGGACAGGATCAGGATGCGGGCGCCGCCGGCGATCGCCTTGGACGCCTCGATGCGGATGTCGTCGAGCGCGCGGCGCAGGCCGGCCCCGCCCTTGGCCACCGGGTAGAGACAGCTGATGACCGCGGAGCGCATCCCGTGCCGGTGGCCGTTGGCGCCATCGTTGGGGGCGAGATTGACCAGCTTGGCCAGCTCGTGGTTCCGCAGGATCGGCTGCGGCAGCAGGATCTGGTGACAGGATTCGCGCGTCGGGTGCAGCAGGTTGCTTTCCGGGCCGAGGGTGGCCGACAGGCTGGTGACGACCTCCTCGCGAATAGCGTCCAGCGGCGGGTTGGTCACCTGGGCGAACAACTGCTGGAAGTAGTCGTAGAGCATCCGTGGACGCGATGACAACACCGCGATCGGGGTGTCGCTTCCCATCGAGCCGAGCGGCTCCAGACCGGTGCGGGCCATCGGTGCCACGAGCAGGTTGAGTTCCTCGTAGGTGTAGCCGAAAGCCTGCTGACGCAAGACCACCCGGTGGTGCGGCATCCGGATGTAAGGACCCTGCGGGAGGTCGTCGATGTGGAACTGTTCGGACTCCAGCCACTCGGCGTAGGGATGCTCGTCGGCCAGTGTGGTCTTGA
This sequence comes from uncultured Actinomycetota bacterium, assembly GCA_963715145.1. GTDB lineage: Bacteria > Actinomycetota > Actinomycetes > Mycobacteriales > Mycobacteriaceae > Mycobacterium. The sequence goes on from CAVQRL010000018.1 coordinate 511,603, forward strand.
TCTCCTCGTCGGAGATGATCCGGCCCTGCCCGGTGTCGACCAGGAACATCCGGCCCGGCTGCAGCCGCATCCGCTTGACCACCCGGGCAGGGTCGAGGTCCAGCACGCCGGCTTCCGAGGCCATGACGACCAGGCCGTCGTCGGTCACCCAGATACGCGACGGACGAAGGCCGTTGCGGTCCAGAACCGCGCCCACCACGGTGCCGTCGGAGAACACCACCGAGGCCGGTCCGTCCCACGGTTCCATCAGCGCCGCGTGATAGGCGTAGAAGGCCCGCCGGGCGGGATCCATGTCCTCGTTGCGCTCCCAGGCCTCCGGGATCATCATCAGCACCGCATGCGGCAGGCTGTAACCACCCAGGTGCAGCAGTTCGAGCACCTCGTCGAACCGGGCGCTGTCCGAGGCGCCGGGAGTGCAGACCGGGAAGACCTTCTCCACATCGGTGCCGAAGATGTCGGTCTTGATCAGCGCCTCGCGGGCGCGCATCCAGTTCTCGTTGCCGGTCACGGTGTTGATCTCGCCGTTGTGGGCGATGCGCCGGAACGGGTGGGCCAGCGGCCAGGACGGGAAGGTGTTGGTGGAGAACCGGGAGTGCACCACACCCAGCGCGCTCTCCATCCGCTCGTCCTGCAGGTCGAGATAGAAGGCCTTCAGCTGTGGCGTGGTCAGCATGCCCTTGTAAACCAGGGTCGTGCCGGAAAGGCTTGGGAAGTAGACGGTTTCGCGGCCAGGACCGTCCTGGCCGGGGCCCTTGGTGCCCAGTTCGTGCTCGGCACGCTTGCGCACCACGTAGGCCTTGCGCTCCAGGTCCATCCCGGAGGATCCGCCGATGAACAACTGGCGGAAGGTCGGCATCGCATCGCGGGCCAGGGCGCCCAGGGACGAGTCGTCGGTGGGCACGTCGCGCCAGCCCAGCACGGTCAGGCCTTCGGCTTCGACGATCTTCTCCAACGCTTCGCAGGCCAGCATGGCGTCGCGGGCGGACTGCGGCAGGAAGGCGATACCGGTGGCATAGGAACCCTCGTCGGGCAGATCGAAGTCGCAGACCGCCCGCAGGAAGGTGTCCGGGACCCCGATCATGATGCCCGCGCCGTCACCGCTGTTCTGCTCGGCACCGGCCGCACCGCGGTGCTCGAGGTTCACCAATGCGGTGATGGCCTTGTCGACGATGTCCCGGCTACGCCGGCCGTGGATGTCGACGACCATGGCCACGCCACACGCATCGTGTTCATAGACGGGGTCGTACAGCCCGGCACTACTGGGCATAAAGCACCTCACCCTCACTCGCGCAGCGATTCGACGACGGCGCGCCTGGCTCGCCGGGGATCCTCCGTGCGTCGGTGGACGGCGGCCCTTTCGTGGTGTCAACAGATACCGAAACGATAGGCAAGCAGCACCGAAGATGCCAACTCGGGTCGACCTGATTCACCGGGCCGGCGCCCGGCCCGTAACGGTCAGGCCCAGATCTGGCAAACCCCTTTCGCGGCCGACGACCAGGGTGGGATGCTTTCCGGCGCAACGATCAATACCGGTCCCCGAGATGGGGGTAAGGAGTCCTATCCATGACAGCTCCGGCGATGACGCACCGCCTCACCGCGGAATTCATCGGCACGTTCTGGCTGGTTTTCGGCGGTTGCGGCGCTGCGGTCTTCGCAGCGAACCCGGCCGGCGACAATTCCGTCGGTATCGGCTACCTGGGTGTGGCACTGGCCTTCGGCCTGACCGTGCTGACCGGCGTGTACGCGTTGGGCACCATCTCCGGTGGGCACTTCAACCCGGCGGTGACCCTCGGCGCGGCCATCGCAAAGCGGGTGGAGTGGGCCGCGGTTCCCGGCTACTGGCTGGTGCAGATTCTCGGCGGCCTGGTCGGCGGCCTGGCGATCCTGACCATCGCCAAGGGCAGGCCCAAGTTCAACGCAAGCGGCCAGATGGCCGCCAACGGCTACGGGCTGAACTCCCCGCACGGATACTCGATGATGGCCGTGTTGATCACCGAGGTTCTGCTCACGTTCATCTTCCTGATGGTCATTCTCGGCTCCACCGACGATCGGGCCCCCAAGGGCTTCGCCGGGCTGTCGATCGGCCTGGCCCTGACATTGATCCACCTGATCTCGATCCCGATCTCCAACACCTCGGTCAACCCGGCCCGCTCCACCGGTGTGGCGTTCTTCAACGGCGCCGGCGCTCCGGGACAGTTGTGGATGTTCTGGGTGGCACCCCTGGTCGGCGCCGCACTGGCCGGTGTGCTCCACCCGTTGCTGTTCCCGCGCTACGAGGAACTGGCCACCCGCCCGGTGCGCGACGCGGCACTGGAGACCCGCGAGGCCATCCGGGACGTCGTGGATTCCGAGATCAAGTTCATCGAGGACAAGTAACCCTGACCGTCGGCCCCGGCGTCACAGCCCGCTGATGCGCTGCACCGGCAGCCGGGGGCCGCGGCGCGGGAGGCGGGCCAGCCGGCTGACTTCGAGCAGACGCACCACGCGGTAGCGGTGCGGGCGCATGGGCTCGAGCAGCTCCTCCATGGCCGGGTCGTCGATCGGGCGACCCAGCAGTGTCCACCCGATCATGGTGGCGAGGTGGTAGTCGCCGACCGATAGCGCGTCGGCGTCGCCCAGGGCGCGCTGGGCGGTCTCGGCGGCGGTCCAGATCCCCACCCCCGGCAGCGAGGTCAGCGCCTGACGGGCCTCGGCGGGCGGGCGGGCGCTGAGGCGTTCCAAGGCCTCGGCGCGGGCGACACAGCCGAGGATGGTCCGGGCCCGGCCGGGGTCGACATTGGCCCGGTGGAATTCCCAGGACGGGATGCGGCGCCAGACCTCCGGAGCCGGGGGTACCCGCATGCCGTCGGGCGCCGGTCCGGGCGCCGCTGTGCCGTACCCGGTGACCAGCAGACGCCAGGAGCGGAAGGAGTCGATGCCCTGCACCCGTTGCTCGAGGACGGCGGGGATCAGCGCTTCGAGCACCCGCCCGGTGCGGCCGATGCGCAGATGCGGAACCCGGCGCTGCGCCTGGGCGACGGTCGGGTGGATCGGGGTGAAGTCACTGGCGTCGTCGTCGGCTCCCAACAGGCCCGGGAGATTGGCGACGAACTCTTCACCACCCTCGCCCCAGGCCCGGCAGTGGATCGTGTCGGCGGCGGTTCGGCTGATCCGGGCGGTCACCGGGCCGCTGCGCTGCAGGCTCGTGCGCCAGATGACGCCGTCGATGATCTGGAAGCACGGATCCCCGGGGCCGCGCCGTTGTGGGGCGAGGGTGTGGGCGGGGCTGACCGGACCCGGGAAGCTCAGGGTGCACTCGACGGGCATATGGGTGAATTCCTAAGGGCGTCCGGTGATCCGATCGGCGAGCACCGCGATCGGCGATGTGCGCGACCGGCGACCGCCCTCGTGGCGGTCGGCAAGCTTGTAGGCGGTGTAGAGGCCGCGGACGCCGAGCCAGCGCAGCGGTTCGGGTTCCCAGCCCCGGGACCGGTGGCCCACCCACGGCAGGGCGGTGATGTCGGTGGATCGTTTGAGCACCAGATCGGCAAGGGTGCGCCCGGCGAGGTTGGTGGCGGTCACGCCGTGGCCGACGTAGCCGCCGGCCTCCCCGATTCCGGTCGCCGGGTCGAACCGGATCCCGGCCGACCAGTCCCGCGGGACGGCGAGGACACCACACCAGCCGTGCGCCACGGGCACGGCACGGGTTTGCGGCAGCACGGTGTGCAGCACGCCGGTCAGGTAGTCGATGGTGCCCTGGCCGACCGCGCCGTCGCGGTCGATTCGCGAGGCGTAGCGGTAGGGCACCGCCCGGCCGCCCAACGCGATGCGACCGTCGGCGGTGCGCTGCGCATAGAAGAAACCGTGCGCAAGGTCACCGAGGGTTTCGCAGCCCTCCCATCCGATGCTGTCCCAAACCTGTTCCGGCAGTGGCTCGGTGGCGATCATCGCACTGTTCATCGGCAGCCACCGCCGGCGCAGTCCACGCATCCGGGCGGTGAAGCCCTCGGTGGCGCGCAGGATGACCGGCGCGCGCAGCACACCGTGCGGGGTCTCCGCCCTGCCCGGTGCGATCTCGGTGACCGGAGTCTGCTCGTAAATGGTGACGCCGCGCCGCTCGACGACCTCGGCGAGGCCGCGGGCCAGCTTGGCCGGCTGGATTCGCGCGCAGTGCGGATTGAAAGCGCCCAGGGTCAGACTGTCCACCTTCACGCGTGCGGATGCGTCTGCGGCACTGAGGATCTCGACGTCGTCGACCCCCCAGTGGCGATCCTCCGCGACCTCGGCGCGCAACCGCTGCGGCTTGGGCGGGGTTGCGGGCGACCTCGAGGTTGCCGCCCTTGACGATATCGGCGTCGATGCCCTCGCGGGCAGCCACGTCGATCACCTCGTCGACCGACTCGTTGAGCAGCCGCTGCCAGGCGATCACGCTGTCCCGGCCGTGCTCCTTGGCGAGCATCCCGCGGTGGCCCGGCGGCAGGCCGGACAGCCATCCACCGTTGCGCCCGGACGCGCCGAACCCGGCGAAGCGGGACTCGAGGATGGTGACGGCCAGGCTGGGGTCGAGTTGTGTGAGGTAGTACGCCGTCCACAGCCCGGTGTAGCCGGCACCGACGATGCAGACATCGGCCTCCCGGTCGCCGGGCAGGCCGGGGCGGGGTTCGGGGATCCGGGAGAACCAGTGCGATACAGCGCCGTTGACCGGGGTCATGGCGACGATCCTTGCAGAGCCACGGAGCTCACTCAGACCGCCTCGTCGTGCAACACATCAGGCACCGTGACCGTTACCACGCTGCCGCCGCCGGGGCCGTCCCGGAAGTCCACCGCACCGCCCGCCGACTCGACGGCGACCACCAGTGACGCCAGTCCGATGTGCCCTTCGCTGACCCGCCGGGCCAGGATCTCCGGGTCGAAGCCGATCCCGTCGTCGCCGACCCGCAGTGCCGTCCCCCGGCCTCCCGGCGCAACATGACGTTGATACGGGTGGCCCGAGAATGCTTGTGTGCGTTCGTCAGAAGCTCGCGGGCGGCGCGGTGGATCAGCGCCTCGGCATCCGGCCTGCCCACCTCGTCGATGTCGGTGCCGACCGGTGTTCCCCAGCGCTGTTCGTAGCGTTGCGCCAGATCGCGCACCGCCGCGCTCAAGCCCACCTGGGCCAGCACCTGGGGGTGCAACGTGCTGACCGTGTTCCGCAGATCATCGACGGTCTCGCGCAGGGCCGCGTCGAGCCGATCGAAGCCCTGCGGGGAGGGATTCTCGCGTAATTCGTCGAGATCCAGGCGGGCGGCGAGCAGGTTCTGCAACGGCCCGTCGTGCAACTGCTCGGAAAGCTCCCTGCTGTGCCGTTCATCGGCCCGCATCGACTCGGCGATCAACTGCCGGCGCACCTCGAGCAGAGTCAGTACCCGTTCACGCCGGCGCGACAGGGTATAGGACAACGCCGTGATCGCCGCGGTGAGCCACAGCAGGCAGCCGACCTGGGTGTAGACGACGTCGGGGATGGTGTTGCCCATCTTCTGGTCGCGGGTGGCGTAGACAATCCAGGCCAGCAGGTAGCCGAATGCGGCACTCAAACCCAACGCGCCGGTGATGGCCGGGCTGTCCAGGAACGCCACCGAGATCGGCAGCAGGAAGAAGATCGGATACAACGCGATGGTTCCCGGCCCCGAAGCGATGCACAGCGCCAGAACGACGGCCACGTCGACGAACATCGAGGCGTACCGGAACCACCACCGCACCGGTGCCCGCAGCAGATAGATCAGCCACGCCACCGAGGCCACCGCGTAGATCACCAGCACGGCGATGAAGACGCCTTCGCGCCAGTGCTCGACGTGGGTCTGGCGCACCAACAGTGCGATCAGAACGATCAGCACCAGCCGCAGGAACGACCGGATCCGCAGCGGCTCGGCGGTGAGGAAGTCCAGGACCCGGCTGACGAACGGCCTCATCGGGCCGTCCGGTGGCGCGCCGTCCCGTAGCCGGACATCAGGGCGTCAGTCCAGCAGTCCCCGGCGCATCGCCTCGGCGACCGCGGCGGCCCGGTCCCCCACGCCGAGTTTCTCGTACAACCGCTGTACGTGGGTCTTGACGGTCGACGGCGCCAGGAACAGTTGCTTGGCGATCGCCGGGATGCTGGCCCCGTCGGCGATCATGCCCAGCACTTGACGTTCCCGCGCACTGAGTGTCGGCCCGCTGGGCTCGGCCCGGCGCCGGATCTCGGCGGCCAGGCCCGAGGCCAGATGCGGCGCCACCACATCGCGGCCCTGCGCGCACTCGAGGACGGCGTTGACGATCTCCGACCGCGACGACTCCTTGGGCAGGTAGCCCGCCGCGCCCTGCTGCAGTGCGTGATAAACGATCGCCGGGTCGTTATTCGCCGAGACCAGCAACACCCTGGTCGGCACTTCGTCGCGAAGCACGGCCGCGGCCACCTGACCGCCGTCCATTCCCGGCATCTGGTGATCCAGAAGTGCCACCTGCGGTCGGTGTTCCTTGATGGCGGCCAGGGCCGCCGGCCCGTCCTCGGCTTCGGCGACCACCTCGACCAGACCGCTGCCGGTCAACGCCCTCACCAGACCGTCACGGAACAGCGGATGATCGTCGGCCACGACCACCTGAACCTTCTGGTTGTTGAAGGTTTCACGCATGTCGACATCCTTCCACGAAGACCGACCGGTTCCGCCCCAACCGAGAGCATCCGGCACCCACGTCGGCGCTGTGAGGAAATCTGGGCGAACGATGAACCGCAAGAGTCCCGGCCGCGGCCGGGCGGCGGCCTCCCACGTCATCTTTGGGCCGCTCTGAACCGTGCGGTCAGGATGGGGCGTCCGGCGCCCGTCAGAATGCCGCGAGATAGGCCGGCCTGCCGCGCAGATAGGTTCCGCGGACCCTGACGGCGGGAAGTTCCAGCGGCGGCGTCGTGCGTGGGTCTCGGTCCAGCCAGACCAGATCCGCGCTGGCCCCGGGAAAGATTCTGCCCCAACTCGATTCGGCGAAGGCCTGATAGGCCACACCCGAAGTGTAGGCCGACAGCGCTCGATCGATGGGCAGGATCTCCGACGGGGTCCAACCGACCTCGGGTTCGCCGTCGGCGGTGCGACGCGAGACACCGACCGCGATGCCGTCCAGCGGCGCCCCCGAGGACACCGGCCAGTCCGAGCCGAATGCGAGATTCGCGCCACGTGCGAGCAGTGAGGCCATCCGATACTGCCGGTCGGCGCGTCGGGCGCCGAGTCGCGGGATGGTCAGCACCGTCATCAGTGCATCCATCTGCGCCCACAGCGGCTGCATGTTCGGGATGACGCCGAGTTCGGCGAATCGGCCGATATCGGCGTCGTCGACCAGCTGGGCGTGGGCGATCACCGGCCGGCGGTCGCGGATCCCGTTGCGCTGTATGACGTATTCGATCGCATCGAGCGCCTGGCGGACCGCGGCGTCGCCGATGGCGTGGATGTGGATCTGCAGCCCGAGATCGTCGACGCGGGCCGCCGCCTGCGCCAGCGAGTCGCCCTCCCAGTTCTGCTGGCCGTGGCTGTGCAGTCCCGAGCAGTACGGCTCCAGCAGCGCGCCGGTCTCGTTCTCCACCACACCGTCGGCGAAGAACTTCACCGTGTTGGCGGTCAGCAGCGGCGAGCCCGCTCCGTTCACGCGGCGCCGTGACTCGGCGTATTGCTCGACCTGGGTGTCGAAGTAGCGGGGGTCGGCGTAGAGCGCCAGGTTGAACCGCATGCGCAGCGAATCCGACCGCTGCGACATAGGTTTCGACGTCAGCCGGTTCGACCCAGGCGTCCTGGACCCAGGTGACTCCTCGGGCCAGCAGGTAGTCGGCGGCGGTGTCCAGTGCCGCGATGCGCACCGACTCGTCGTGGGGTGGCATCACGTTCATCACCAGGTCCACCGCACCCCATTCGCGCAGCGTTCCCAACACGGAACCGTCTGCGCGGTGCGGGATTTCACCGAGCGGCGGGTCGGGGGTGTCCGGGGTGATGCCGGCGCGGTCGAGGGCGATCGAATTGCACCAGACGGTGTGATAGTCCCACGCACGCAACACCACCGGCCGGTCGGGAACCACGGAGTCGAGCCACCGGGCGTCGAAGAGGCCCTCGGCTGCGAGGCTGCTGTCGTAGGAGGCGCCGACGATCCATTCCTGCTCAGGATGGTCTTCGGCGTATCTCTTGACCGCGGCCAGGATGTCGTCCACCGACCGGCACGACCGGACCGCCGGGCCGGCCTCCTCCAGGCCGCCGTAGAGCGGGTGCGCGTGGCCGTCGCCGAATGACGGCATCAGGAATCCGCCGTCGAGGTCGACCGTCTCTGCGTCGGCCGGGGCGTTGCGGCGGGCATCCTCGCCGAGGGCCCGGATGGCCCCGCCCGAAACCAGCAGTGCGTCGGCGTCGCCAGTTCCGGTCCAGATGGCGCCGCCGGAGAACAGGATGCTCACCGCCGAATTGTCCCCCGATGCGGCGCGGGACGCAGCCGCGACGGCGCCGTCAGGATGTGACGATGGTGGGAATGGTGCCGCGCGGCGCGTTGGACGCCAATCCGGAGAAGTAGGCGCCCGACCACATCCACAGGCCGCCCTGCAGCAGCAGCGCCGCGGATGCCAACTCGCGGTCGCGGTCGGCGTAGGACTGCATGCTCGCCAGCGTGGCGGCCTTGCTGATCATCAGGTAGGCCGAACTGAGGTCCACCAGGGAGGTGTAGGACGTGGGCGAGAAACCGCCCGCACCGATGATCTTCCAGACGAAACGTCCGGCGCCGGTGGTCAACTCCAGCGCCGAGGACCACAGCTTCATCTCCGCCCAGCGCAGCGTCGGCGGGTGCGCCAAGTCGACCAGCGCGCCGTCGTAGCGGTTGGCGATCTCCAACTTCACCAGCGAGGAGTTGCAGTCCAGGAATCCCTTGCAGGTCAAGGTGTCCTTCATCGAGGGCACCCCCGCCGGCGGGTTGTCCAGCATGTATTCCAGATAGCCCTTGTTGTACCCGTAGAGGGCGAGCAGGACCGGAACCGATGCGTGGGCGGCGGGGGTGGAGATCAACGGCACCCTGCTCATCGTGCTCAGCCCGGCGACCAGCTGGCTGAACATCCGCAGGCCGACGGCCGAGACGACGCCACCCGTCTGCGAGCCGGCCGGGACAGGTTGACCCGGTTGCGGCGCTTCGGCACGCAGGTTGTCCCGCAACCAGATTCCGCCGAAGTAGCCCGATACCGCGAGGTTGCCCATCTCGACGCGCACCTGATCCCGGGTGAGCGAGCGGGACGCCAGAATGTCCAGGCTCGACGTCGCCAGATCGCCGAAGAAGAAGCGGGGTGAGTCGGCGGGATCGCCGCCGGCCGCAACGTATGCGGTGGCGGCGTCGGTGATGGCCGGCTGCGACACCGTGTACGCCCGGGTCTTGCTGACCGGCATCGGCGGCAGGTCCACCGACACCGTCGGTGCGGCCGGCACCGGAGTGACCGGTTCCGGTGCAGCCAGCGCGGTACCGCTAGAGGTCACCGGCGCGGACGCCAGGGTCGCGACGGCCGGGGCGGTACGGCGCGCGGCCGGAGCGGTACGGCGCGCGGCCGGAGCGGTACGGCGAGAGGTCACCAGCGCGGACGCCGGGGTCGCGGCGGCCGGAGCGGCACGGCGAGAGTTCACCGGCGCGGACGCCGGGTTCGCGGTGGCCGCCGCGGGCCGGGCGACCCGGCGCGCTGTGCTGTGCGCGCGCGCCGGTCCTGCATGGACGGACGCCGATTGGGTTGAGCTGGAGGGAGATTCGGTGTCAGGGGCCGCGGCGGCGACACCGTGGCCGCAGAGCACTGCCGCGCCCACCGCCAGGCCACACGCGAATCCCCACCGGGCGGTCATCGCGGCAGGTCCCACTGGCCGAAGTCGGGGGCCAGCACGTCGTCTACGTCGACGCTGACACCGTCGATCACCGCGCCCGGGTCGGTCGCGGTCACGACCTCGCGCTGGAAGAGAACCGCACCCGGCGCACGCTTGCCGCCCGACCAGGCCTTGGTCTGCCAGGCCCAGCGGTAGCCCGGGGTGGTGGAGGCGCCCACCACACCGTCGGCGATCGCCCAGCCGAGTTCATTGACGCCGCCGTAGATGCCGGTGCGGCCCACGCCCAGCACCGAGTTGATGCCGCGGAACCACGGCGCGGCGAGGGCCTTCCACCTGGCCGCGTCCAGTGGCTCGTCGACGCTGAAGAAGATCGGCGCGGTGTCTGGGCCGCCGGCTGCGGTGTGCAACGCCAGGGCGGTCTGGGCGTCGGCCACACCGCCGTCGTAACCGCGGGTGAAGTCCGATGGGCTGTTGACCCAGCCCGGCTTTCCGTATTGATAGATGCTCACCACATGCAGGCCCAGCGCCCGCAGACCGTCGGTGTATTCGCGGGTGACGGGTTTGAAGTCGAACGTGGCGCCGGGCCGCAGTTGTGAGACGTACGCCAGAACTCCGTCGTAGCCGGCGGCTTTCACCGACGCGGGGGGCACCTGACGGACCGCGAAGTCGATCAGTTGCAGACCCTCGGCCCGGGCCGTCGGCGAACCGACGGTGGACGACAGAACCGCCGGGCCGGCCATCGCGGAGACAACGGCGGGAACGGTGTATTTCAGGACTTGGCGTCGTGATGCGCGGCGCGTCACGCGCCCAAGCCTATCCCGGCCGCGGGTTCGGAACCGAACCCGCGAACCCTCAGGACGACGTCGGGAGCAGCGCGGGATCACCCACGCCGATGGTGATCCGCGGGTTTGCCGCGGGGTCGAGCCAGGTCAGCAGTGATTTCATTTCGTCGCGGCCGACCGCGACACGTCCCCACGTGGGACTGCCGTCGGTGACGTGCAGGAAGATGCCGGAGACCTTCCCGGGGATGCGCTGCGGGTTGACGGCGATATTGACCGCGTAGTCATAGACCGGACCCGAGTCATAGAGGTTCTCGGTGATCGAGGACGGGTTGGCCGCCGACCGGACGTGGGTGTTGTAGGTCGGCGAGCTGGCGTCCTCGTCCCACCAGTCCTGCTGGGTCGCCTGGAAGTAGGGCATTCTGGTGCCCGGGTTGGGCTCACGGCCGAAGGCCTGGTCGAAGGCGAACGTCCCCACCGGCGTGCGGTGCACGCCGTCGGCGCCCTCTCCGACGCCGACGTCACCCACCATGGCCTTGGTCGGGCCCAGCACCACTTTCCACTGCTGGCCCACCCGCTGGAACGCGGTCAGGGTCCCCGACGTCGCGGATGCGGCGGGCACCCCCACGACGATCCACTGGCTGGTCTGGGCGGTGGGGGCAGGTGCGGGGGTGGGGGTCGGCACAGCGGCCGCGGGCGCCGCAAGCGGCAGGCTCAACAGCACCAGGCCGACGTGGGCTACCGCCTTCGTGAGCGGCTTCGGCAAAGTCACAAGCACCCGGATCTGACAGACAACACCGCCGTCTGACGGTCCCGTCATCGTAATGGCGCAGCACCGGGGGTCCCGGCGGCGAAACCGGTTCGGCACCGAACCGGCGACGAACCGAGACCTGGGTTCAGTGCGCGACAGCCCTCCTAGGACTCTTTGACCTGTGAATACCAGATCCGGTCGGCGACCGAGACGATGTCATCGGAGATGGCCGAGATCCGTCGGTAGAACTCGCGCCGGGCGGTGACGACGCTGATGTCGGTGACATCGAGCAGATCCCCGGCGGCCTGGCGGTAGGTGCGTTCGAGATTGCGCTGGGACTTCACCGCCGCGTCGGCGGCTGCGGTGGCCGGGGCGCCGGCCTTGAGGTCGACGGCGTTGAACGCCGCCTGCAGGTGGTGGACGCCCTCGGCCAACAGGCCGGCCATCTCGGCGGTGGCCTGGTCCGGGGGGAAATCCATGGCTTCGGACTCCCGGACGGTGTTCTTGGCCCCATTGATCACCCTGTCGAGGTCGCGCGAGAGCTGGAACAGGTCCTCCGGTTGCAGCGGCGTGGTGAACGCTTCGCTGACGGCGTCGACGAGGCTGCGGCGGCATCCGTCGCACTCGTGTTCGGCCCGCCGCACATCCTCGGCCCGGGCGACGTCCCCGGCGGCCCAGTCGGCGAAGGCGTCCATTCCCCGCGCCGTCGCCTCCGCCTGTTTCTGCAGCATGCCGATGACATCGGGGGCTTCCGGCAGAAACCAGCGGGTGCTCTTGGTCCTCATATCAGTGCTCTCCATCCGAGAAGGACGACGACCGCCAACACGGCGGCCGCCGGAATCGTGGTCAACCAGGCGGTGCCCATCTCCCGCACGATCTGCCACCGCACGTGCCTCCACCGCCGCCGGGCGCCGCCGACGCCGACCACCGAGGAGGCCACCACCTGGGTGGTGCTGACCGGAGCGCCGACGAGTGAGGCGCCGAGGATGACGGCGGCGGACGAAGTCTGGCTGGCGAACGAGTCCAGCGGGGTCAGGGTGAAGATGCGCCGGCCGATTGTCTTGACGATGCGCCAACCGCCCAGGGCGGTGCCCAGGGTCAGGGCGATGCCGGTGGCCACCTTCGCCCACAGCGGCACCGACATCGTCGTGGTGTGACCGGAGGCGAGCAGCAGCACCGCGATCACCCCCATGGCTTTTTGAGCGTCGTTGCCGCCATGGCTGAAGGACAGTCCGGCAGCGGCAACCCATCCGCCGGCGCGGACCGGGCCGTTCCACCGTGTCGTCCATCGACGCGACACCCGTCGCAGCAGACGCAACAGGAGGTAGGCGAATGCGAATCCCAGCGGCGGGGAGATGAACAGCGCGACCAGCACGCCGATGACACCGGTCGGGTGCCAGCCCTCGAAACCGCCCCACTGGACCGACTGCAGACCGCCGTAGCCGGACAGCACACCGTCAGTGACCGCCGCTCCGAGCAGGCCTCCCACCAGGGCATGGCCCGAGGATGACGGCAGTCCCAGCCACCAGGTGAGGGCGTTCCAGGCCGTGGCACCGGCGAGTCCGGATCCGACGACGGGCACCATCTGGGTCTGCGGGACGGTGACGATCTTGCCGATGGTGTCGGCGACCGCGGTGCCCAGCAGCACCGCCCCGCCCATGTTGAAGACCGCCGAGAGGGCGACGGCCTGGCCCGGGCTGGCTCCCCGGGTGGCCACCAGGGTGGCGATCGCGTTGGAGGCGTCGTGGAAGCCGTTGGTCAGGGCGAAGGCCATCGCACAGCCGATGGCGACGATCAGCCCGACTTCCATTCACCACTCCCGCCGAACGAGGCCGAGACCGCTGCCGAACCGACCGGGTACGCGCGGTGAACATAACAAAGACGCCAGGTTAACGAACCGGACGCGCCCGGTTCAGGGCGCCAGCCAGGCCAGGGCCGCGGCCACCAGGGCCGCCGTTCCGGTGTCCAGAGTCGGCTGGATCGCCGGCGCGTAGTGCGGTGAGTGATTGACCGGCAGTCCAGTGGGAACCGACGTCGCCGAGTCGTCGGCGGCGAACGCCGCGGGGTCGGCGCCGCCGAACAGCCAGTAGGTATAGGGGGCCCGCACCCCCTCGGCGATGTCGCTGAAATCTTCACTGGCCATCAGGCGCGGGGGCACGATCACCCGGTCCGGCCCGAGTACGCCGACGAACGCGTCGGTGACCGTCGCGGTCACCGCGGCGTCGTTGTCGGTCAGCGGGGCCCGGTCATACATCTCGAACTCCGGTTCACGCGGGGAGTTCGAGGCCGCACACTCCGCGGTCACGATCCGGCGGATCGCTGCGAGGATCGTCTCGCGGGTCGCCTCGCTGTAGGTGCGGATGTTGATCTGCAATTCGGCCTTTTCGGCGATCACGTTGGCCTTGGTACCCGCACTGATGCTTCCGACCGTGAGCACCGCCGGTTCCGAGGGGTCGACTTCGCGCGCGACGACGGTCTGCAGGCGCAGCACGATCGCGGCCGCCAGCACCACCGGGTCGATGCAGGCCTGGGGCATCGAGGCGTGACCGCCCCGGCCGTACACCGTGACGCGGATACAGTCCGCCGCGGCGAAGAACGGGCCGGGCATGGTGGCGACGGTGCCGGCCGGCAATGGGACCACGTGCTGGCCGAGCGCGACGTCGACCGGTCCGACCAAATCGGCGAGGCCGTCGTCGACCATGCCGCGGGCGCCGTCGGTGGTCTCCTCCGCAGGCTGGAACACCGTGATAAGCGTTCCGCACCAATGCTTTCCGGCCTGCGCCAACAGCTGGGCCGCGCCCAGCAGGCAGGTCGTGTGCATGTCATGCCCGCAGGCGTGCGCCACCGGCACGGGGCTGCCACCACCCTGTGGCGTCGCCGTCTCCCGGCTGGCGTAGGCCAACCCGGTGTCCTCCAGGACCGGCAGTCCGTCCATGTCCGCGCGCAGCAGCACCACGGGGCCGTCCCCGTTTCGCAGGATCCCGACCACACCCGTTCCCCCGACCTCCGTCGTGACCGTGAAGCCGGCCCGACGAAGCCGCTCGGCCGCGGCGGCCGCCGTCCGATGCTCCTGATGGGACAGTTCGGGGTGCTGATGCAGATCCCGGTAGAGGACCTCCTGCCAGGATCGGACGTCGTCGGCGGCCGACATGACGGCGGCGAAGGCGGGCTGGATGGTCAGCGGAGATCCCTTCGGGTCAATCGTTTCCACTTCACCGTAAGGGCGCGGGTCCGACCGCAACGCCTATTGGCGGAAGACGCCGGACGCCTACGATCGGGGGTGTCCGATCGAGGCACCGACAGAAGGGGTCGCCATGCGCATGGCACTACTGGCAGTCGGGATCGCGCTTGTCCTCTTCGGGCTGCTGTTCACCCTCCAGGGCTTCGGGGCGGTGCAGGGCAGTCCGATGAGCAACACCACCACGTGGTCGGTGCTGGGGCCGATCATCGCCGTGGCCGGATTGGTTCTCGCTGTGGTCAACCGTCCTCGCCGTTGACCGCTCTGAATCGCTGGTGGCCGACGGCTCCCACCGCGTAGACCAGACGGGCGAACTGACCGTAGGCCGACGCGGAGACGAGACGTAGTCGATCCGCGCCGAGGTTTCGCGGCAGCAGGGGCGCGCCGGCGCCGAGCGCGACGGGCGCGATGGAGACCCTGATCTCGTCCAATGCCCCGGCATCGAGGAATTGGCCGGCAAGGTCGCCACCGCCGACTACCCAGATGTCTCCGCCGCCCGCGGCCCGCTCGATCTGCGGCAGCACCGTGGCGACCGCGCCGGAGACGAATCGCACGTCGGCGCCCGCCGGCGCCGCGAGTTGCCTTCTGGTGAAAACGAATGTCGGCCGTTCGCCGTGGAACTGGCGCCATCTCTCGGGGTGGGCGAGTATGGATTCCTTCGCGATAATCCACTCGTAGGTTGTCGACCCCTGCACCAACACCGCGGCGTCGGTGGGGATCAGGCCCTCCTTGGGTAGGCCATTCTGATCGACGTCGAAAAGCCAATCGAGTGAATTGCTCTCATCGGCGATGAAACCGTTGAGGGTCGCAGCCGTGTCATAGATACATCTGCCCACGGATCGACCCTAGGTCTCCTGCTCCGCCGGGTGAACCCGCGGCGGTTAGGCTTCCGGCCACAGGACCGGAGGGACCCGAATGTCGTTCACACATCTCGCGAGCTTCACGTGGAAAGAGCAGACAACGCAGGCCGACGTCGAGCAGATCACGGCCGCGCTGACCGCTCTTGCCCCCACGCTGGGCGGTGTCGAAAGCTACCGGTGCGGAGCCGACGTCAGCCGTACTCCCGACTCCTACGACTACGCGGTGATTGGCGTATTCGCCAGCCGCGACGACTTTTTGGCCTACCGTGACCATCCTGAGCATCAACGGATCCTCAAGGAGCTGATCGGGCCGAACCTGGCCGATCGGATCGTTGTGCAGCTCCAGAGTTGAACGTATGCGGTGGGTCGGGCCGCTCAGTCCTGGTAGCCGATCGCGGCTTCGGCGTTCTCGGCGGCCTTCGCTGCGCGGGCGGCCCGGTCGGCGGCGACGGCGGGCGGCACGATCAGCGGCACCGCGATCAGTCCGATCAAACCGAACACCCAGGCGCCCAGCGTGGTGTCCGCGCCGCCCAGCAGTGGGCCGGCCAGACTCGGCCCGATGGCCAGACCGATCGAGGACATACCGAGCATGAAGGCGACGAGCCGACCGGAGTTGCGATCGAGATCGGCCGCGACCGACAACGCCAGCGGCAAAACCGCCCAGTAGCCGAGGTTGATCGCGAGGTTGCCGACGATATAGACGGCCGGTTCGTGGACGAGCGCCACCGCGACGATGCCGAGAGCCGACAGTGACAGTCCGGCGACTCCCAACGCCGCCCGGCCGACCCAGCGACCAAGCAGCCATGGGGCCATGGTGCCGAGCAGGCCGATCAACTGGGAGAAGCCCAGGAAACTCGACGTCGTCGCCGCAGACAGACCCGCTCTGGTGCCCAGTTCCTCGCCGAAGGTCCACAGGCCGGCCAGCGCAAGCTGGGACAGCGACACCGAAAGCCCCAGCAGGACAGGCAAGGGGCTGAGCATCCTCAGAGCCGGGGCGTCGCGCTCGAGTTCGCTCTCCACCGCCGGATTCGCCTGCGCAAGTTCTTGTTCCGCCGCTGCGCGCCCGGCGGCGATGGCACGGGTGTCGGGGAGTTTCCACCAGATCAGAAGCAGGCAGACCAGTTGGACCGCCACCATGGCGGCGTAGGGCAGGACGATCGGATAGAGCTGGCGCAGATAGGGATTCGTGCTCATCATCACGAAGACGAAGATCATGTACCAGAACGTCAGCAGACCGAATGCCCGTTCGCTGTTGTGGGCGTAGGACAGTGCCGCGTTGCCGGCCACGACGTCAGGCCGCACCCCGAGCCCGAGGGCGCCCATCCCCAGGAACAGCGACCAGAAGCCGTTGTCGCTCACCTCGCTGATGTACATCAGCGCCACTACCGATATCCCGATGCCGTAGGTGGCGATGCGCTTGAGGTCGCGGTGGCTGATGGAGTGGGCGAGTCCGAACTCGGCGACGGCCATCATCGCCAGTGCGGCGGTGACCAGCAGGCCCGCCTGGGTGTTGCTCAGCCCGAAGCCACGGTGGAACGAGGTCGCATAGATGGGGCTCAGCAGATCGGCCATCACCCCTGCGACGCCGGCGGCGATCCCGCCGATCAGCAGTTCGCCGGGTTCCTTGAGGGTCGGCATCATCGAAGGCTAGCGCCGGCAATACTCACGTGCTGCAAAGACGGGCCGTCTGCGCACCGTGTCACGGCACGGTGGCGCGGGGAATGCCCATGCGACGGTGAGTTCCAGGATCGTGTCGGGGTCGTTGAGCCGGTCGCCGTAGAGCTGGCGGATCTGGTTCATCCGGTGACGCACCGTCTGGGGATGCACGAACAACTCAGCGGCCACCGCGTCCCTGCGACCCTGGTTCAGCAGCCAGCTGCGCAGCGTCGCGGCGAGCCGTTGCCCGGAGCCGGTGCCGGGTTCGCCCAGCGGTGCCAGTGCCCGCCGCCGCAGGTCCTCGGCGGCCTCGCCGTCGGCACCGAGCACCAACTCGACCAGATGCTCGTCGGTGTCGACCACGCCCTCGGCCAGGTGACGCGCACGCACCGCCCGCAGATACGACGATCGCGCCGAGGTCCACGGTCGGCTCGGCCCGACGACCGCCGTCCGCCCCGACAGGGCGGCCAGCAGCGCTGTCCGCCGGCTGCCGTCCGCGTCGGGCACCAGCGCCACGGCCCAGGATTCCGACGGATCCAGCCCGGGCAGATCCTCAGTCACCTGAAGTGACGCCGGGCTCAACGTGGTCGCGATACGGGACATCTGCGCCGCCGGGACCAGGACGGCCGTGAGGCTCTCCGGAGCCGGCCATGCGGCGGCGTCCGCACTGGCGCGCAGGGTCTCGGGGTCCTCCCCGCCCAGCAGTTGGCGGCCCAGCAGATCGAGGTGACGCTGACGGACGCGGCCTGCGGTGGCGAGTTCATCGGAATGGCCGGACACGCTGGCGGCGGACAGCTCGTCGATGTAGGCGAACGTCAACTCCGCGAACCGCGCCACGACCCGCGCCGGCAGACCTGCCTCGACCGCCGTCGCCGACAACTCCCGCCACGCCACCCGGGCCCCCACCCGGTAGGCCGCCAGCAGGGCGTCGATCGACCGCCCGTCTCTGGCTTCGCCGCGGCCCAGCTCATATGCCCCGTCCAGTGCCGCGATCACGGCGGGATCCGAAGCCGAGTCCCCACCCTGGGTGGCCAGACGCAGAAACGCCCCGAGCGAGGC
This sequence comes from uncultured Actinomycetota bacterium, assembly GCA_963715145.1. Taxonomy (GTDB): domain Bacteria; phylum Actinomycetota; class Actinomycetes; order Mycobacteriales; family Mycobacteriaceae; genus Mycobacterium. The sequence goes on from CAVQRL010000018.1 coordinate 529,755, forward strand.
CTGCACCGCGTTCTCGATGTTCTGCCCCATCCGGCCCCGGAACGGGTCGGTGTAGGCCGGGACTTCGGCGATGATCGCCGTCACCGTCCGCTCGGCCATCCTCGGCAGGACGCCCTCCAGCGCCGCGGCCACCTCCGGATCGAGGTCAAGGCCGGTAAACCGGGAGTTTGCTTCCGGCATTTTGTTCCTTCCGAACAAAATCAGGGGGATTCTTCACGCGGAATGGTCAAGACTTTATCCTTCAACGCGGTTCATGGTGGAGACATGACCACGACGACACCGCGGCCCCGGGCCGCGAACGGGCTGCGGAACAGGCTCGTCAGCCTCGCTGAGCGGGTTACCACTCCACTGCTGCCCGCCGACTACCTCGACGCGATCGACCCCCTGCTGTCCGGCGCCCACCTGCGGGGCCGCATCGTCGGCATCCATCCCGAGACCCGCGATGCGGTGACGGTGGTGATCAAACCGGGCAGCGGATGGCACCCCCACGTCCCCGGGCAGTACCTGCGGTTGGGCGTCGAGGTGGACGGGGTGCGCCAGCTGGCGCAGCTACTCGATCACCTCGCGGCCCGGCCGACCCGACCGACACGTGACGATCACCGTCAAAGCGGTGCCCGATGGCATCGTGTCGAACCATCTGGTGCGCCGTGCGACCGTGGGCACCGTCGGTGCACCTCGGGCAGCCCGCCGGTGACTTCACCCTGGTGCGGCCCGAGGCGGATCCCCGGATCGCCGCAACCCCGGGCAAGGTTCTGTTCTTGACCGCCGGCAGCGGGATCACGCCCGTCATGGGGATGTTGCGCAGCCTGGACCCGTCGGGGCCGGCGGACATCGTCGTGGTGCACAGCGCACCCCGGGCCGAGGACGTGATCTTCGGCGGCGAACTGCGAATGCTGGCCCAGCGTGGACACCTACGCCTGGTCGAGATCCATTCCCGCACCGACGGCCGGCTCGATCCGGCCCGGCTGGCTGACCTCGTCGGCGACGTCGCCGAGCGCCAGACATGGGCGTGCGGGCCCACCGACATGCTCGATACCGTCGAAAGCCATTGGACGGCAGCCGGTATCGGCGATCGGCTTCATATCGAGCGGTTCCGCCCGACGCTCATCAGCACCGGCGACGGCGGTGCCGTCACGTTCTCCTCCACCGGCACCACCGTTGCGGCCGACGGCGAGCCGGAGCCTGTTGGACACCGGGGAGTCCGCGGGCGTGCTGATGCCCTCGGGCTGCCGGATGGGGATCTGCTTCGGCTGCGTGGCACCGCTACGTCGCGGCGCCGTCCGCGATCTGCGCACCGGCGATGTGACGACCGCCCGCGATGGCGACGGCGTCGTCATCCAGACCTGCGTCTCGGCTGCCGCCGGCGACTGCGATATCGACCTCTGAAAACCTCCTCGAGAAAAGGACCCACCATGACCGCCCTGCAACGCACCTCCCCCAACCCGATCGCCCACCTGACCGAGGAGGACATCGAGAACCTCGGCGCCGAACTCGACGCCATCCGCGAGCAGGTCATCGCCAGTCGCGGCGAACGCGACGCGGCCTACATCCGCGCGGTCGTCACCGCCCAGCGCCGCCTCGAACTCGGCAGCCGCGCCGTCCTGCTGTTCTCGATCCTCCCGCCGGCCTGGCTGGCCGGAACCGTCGGGCTGTCGGTCTCCAAGATCATCGAGAACATGGAGATCGGCCATAACGTCATGCACGGCCAATGGGACTGGATGCGCGACCCGGCGATCCACTCCACCACCTGGGAGTGGGACAACGCCGCCCCGGCCGAACTGTGGAAGCACTCGCACAACGAGTTGCACCACACCTACACCAACGTCCTGGGTAAGGATCACGACCTCGGTTACGGCATCATGCGCGTCGACGAAGACCAGCCCTGGAAGCCGTTCCTGCTCGCCCAGCCGCTGACGAACCTCGTCAACGCCTGCTTCTTCCAGTACGGGATCGCCTTCTACGACCTCGAGGTCGGCAAGTACCTCAAGGGCCGCGGTGGATAAGGACGAATTCCGTTCGCGGGCAGAAGAAGGTCTTCGCCAAGATCCGCCGGCACGCCACCCGCGACTATCTGCTGCACCCCCTGCTGTCGGGGCCGTCGGCGTTGACGACACTGACCGCGAACCTCACCGCCAACCTGGCGCGCAACCTCTGGACCCACTCGGTCATCATGTGCGGCCACTTCCCCGAAGGCGTTGCCACCTACGAGAAGACCTCGATCGACGGTGAGACCCGCGGGCAGTGGTATCTGCGTCAGATGCTCGGCTCGGCCAACATCATCGGGCAGTGCCGCAATGCATTTCATGACCGGCAACCTGCTCTTACCAGATCGAGCACCACCTGTTCCCGGACCTGCCCAGCAACCGCTACCAGGAGATCGCGCCCAAGGTGCAGGAGGTGTTCGAGCGCTACGGCCTGACCTACACCACCGGCCCACTGCCCAGGCAGGTCGCCTCGGCGTGGGCGAAGATCATCCGGCTGTCGCTGCCGAACGGCTTCCTCGAGAGGGCGTTGGAGCCTGTCGCCGGCCTTACCCGCACCGAGTCCGCGGACACTGGGGCCGCGGCCGCGTGAGGGGCCCGACGCGGGAGAGTGCGGCCTCGTTGCTCCAGCGCGTCACCCTGTGACCTGGAGTCATGACGAACACCCGCACTCTCAGGGAATTCCACGCTACTCCACCCCATCCGAACGTTAGTCTTTCCTCAGTCTCATTTCAGGATTGCGGAAGGAACCGCCATGGGAGCCTGCACGTACGTCGGTCGGGTCGGAGGATTGGCGGTAGCCCTCGGAGTGGGGGCGGCGGTCCTGGGTGGCACCCCGATCGGGTGGGCCGACGACGACCCCGGATCGGCGACCCCTGCCACCCACTCCGGGGCCACCCACTCCAGTGCCGCGCGGCCGAGCAACCCCTCCCGGGTGACGCGCGGCACCGCGCTCTCGCCGACCGGGAGTCGCGGCGCGGCCGGTGCGGCATCTGCCCGATCCACGGCGACAGCCGACGTCGCCACTGCGATGTCGCCGCGCGGCCGCCAACCGGCTGACGTGGCACCGCGCGAGTCCGGACCGGCGCCGATCGCCATCCCGAACACCAATGACGACAGCATGATTCGGGAGTCCGCGACGATCCCGACCGAGCTTTCCGCGCAACCGGCCGCGGCGCTGCTCACCGCTGACCGGGCCCCCGCGGCCGCACGACAGACACCCGCAGCCGGCGAGCCGGCCGCCGACCTGCAGTCGGTGCCCGCCACTGAGATCCTCCCGGTCGTCGACACCGTCGCCGAACCGGTCGCCGCGCCCGAGCCCGCGCCGGTGCGTGTCCGTGCCGACGGCTGGGATCACCGCGCTCGCCGATCCGTTCGCAGGCGGCGACACCGGCGTTCCGGTCGACTCCCCGCTGGACTGGGCGACGCTGGCGTCTCCCGTCGCATCCGCTCGTGGCGGGCACCCTCTCGGCGCCGCAGGCGGCGGCCACCACGACGGCGCCGCTGCCGATCATCCTGGGACCCAGCGGCGTCCCGATCCCGTCGGTGAAGTACGGCGAGACGGTCATGAGCTACTACATCCCCAACGGAATCCCCGGAACCCAGCAGTTCGTCTTCACCCCCGAGGGTCTCTACCCGATTACCGGTGTCAAGAGCCTGCCGCTGAACACATCGGTCGATCAGGGCATCCAGATCCTCAGCGACGTCCTCACCCCGCTGCCCGCGGGACGCCGGTGACGGTGTTCGGCTACTCCCAGAGCGCGATCATCGAATCGCTGCTGCAAGGCGGCTACACCGTCGAGGTCGATGGCCAGGACGTGAAATTCGGGGTGCCGGCGGGACTTTCCGACAGCATCAACTTCGTCTTCGTGGGCAACGAGATGAACCCCAACGGGGGGTTCCTGTCCCGGTTCAGCGGTCGGAACATGCCGATGTTCAGCCTGCCCAGCCTCGGCATCCCCTTCTACGGCCCGACCCCGGGCGGCCCGCTGCCGCCCACCGGCCAGGAGTACCTCACGACGAACTACCAGCGGGAGTACGACGGCTTCTCGGACTTCCCCCGCTACCCGGTCAACTTCCTGTCGGTTCTCAACGCCGCACTCGGGATCGCCTACGTCCACGTCCAGTACACGCCGACGATCAGCCAGGAGCAGTGCGCTCAGAAGGCGTTCTGTCTGTTGAAGACTCAGGTCGAGGCGGCGATGCCGCTGCCGTCGACCTCCCCGTCGCAGCAGTACTTCTTCATCCCCACCGGGAACCTGCCGCTGCTGCAGCCGCTGCGGGACATCCCCTTCATCGGCAACCCGCTGGCCGACCTGATCCAGCCTTCGCTCAAGGTAATCGTGGACTTCGGCTACGCCGATCCGGCCCATGGATTCACCACCGGCACGCAGCCGAACGCCAACGAACTGACTCCGTTCGGCGTGACCCCGCCGTTCGGACCGGTCTACAAAGAGGCGGTGACGAAGTTCTTCGAGGGCATCGGGCAGGGCATCGCCGACTTCATCGGCGACTTCGGGCCGAACGGATCGGTGGCCCAGGAGATCTCGGCGTTCTCGTTGCCGAATCTGGGGCCGTTGGGGATGGGCGCAACCGGCGGTTTCATCCAGACGGTGCAGAACGTGATCAACTCGGTCGCCAACGCCATCTCCGGGACGGCGGCGGGTCTGTACGCCCCTCTGCTCCCGACCGCCGACGTGATCAACGCCATCGTGCTGTCGCTGCCGGCCTACAGCCTCAACCTGTTCCTCTACGGGATGGAGCAGGTGTTCAGCGGCGACGTAATCGGTGGTCTGGTCGATGCGTTCGGCCTGCCCGTCGCCGCCAATGTCGGCCTGATCACCATGGCCGGTCTGGTGGGCGCGGGAGTGTGGGCGCAGGCCGTCCTGGAGTACGCCTGAGCGAGCGGGGCGCTAACCCCCGGCGTTGCGGACCAGTTCGACGGCATAGCTGCTGACGAAACGGCCGGCCGCCGGCTCACCGCGGTCGCAGGACCCGTCGGACTCGCCGGGACGCTTGACCCACAGGTAGGCGTCGACGTTCGGGCTGGCGGTCGCCGTGGTGGGGGCGACGCCGAGGGCACGGCCACCGGGATTGCACCAGTCCAGCGGGGTGCCCTCCGCCGGTCCCGCGCCGTTGCGGGAGGTGTCGATGACGTAGTGCGCACCCCCGGTCATTCCCGACACCGCATCGCCGAAGCCGATTTCCTCCTCGGTGGTGTAGAAGTTCGCGGTGTTGAGGCTGAAGCCTCGGGCGCGCTGCACACCAACCTGGTTGAGCCGGGCGGCGAGGACGTCGGCACTCAGCCAGCGTGAGTGCCCGCCGTCGATGTACACCGCGGCCGCCGGATCGCGGGTCAGGGAGTCCACCGCATAGCTCAACAACTCGAAGCGCTCCTGCTGTTGATCCGCCGACAGGCAATCGGCCATCGCGATGGCGTCGGGTTCGAGGATGATCGCCGCCGGCATGGACCCCAGCCCCGAAGCCACACTGTCGATCCACTGCCGGTAGCCCGCACCCGTCGCGAACCCGCCCGCGGCGAAACTGCCGCAGTCGCGGTGCGGAATCGCATACAGCGCGAACACCGGCGTGGCACCGGCCGCCTGCGCCGCACCGGCGTAGCGGGCCACCGTGCCCGCAGGGGAGGCGAAGGCCTCGTCCAGCCAGTAGGCCGTCGGGGTATTGGCCAGGGCGGTCAACTCCGGAGTCGCCCGCGCGGCGGCCATGGCGCCCGAGATCGGATCCACGTAGAACGGCCGGCCGGCCAACGGGTTGGATTCGTCGACCAGGCGGATCGCCGGGGAATCGACGTGTGCGGGCGAGGTGGCCAGGGTGGCGCCGACGACGGCTGCCGAGGCCAGGACGGGGGCGACGCCGAGTGCGATCGCGCGGGCGACTGAGGAAATCACGTCACTGAAAATAGTGTGCGGCAGACATCAGGCGCGACCCATCCCCCATTAATCGCCCGGGCGCCGAATCACCGGCAACAACAACCCCACCAGCAACAACACCCGGCGATGGGCGCATTCCTCGCCGAGCTCGCATGCCTACCTCCGGGACAGCATCGTGAACATCGCGAGCAACAGCACCGGAATCACCGCCGGAATAGCGACTTCGGGCAATGCCAGCACCGGTGTACCGGTCACGTGACGCAGGCAACTGTGCTTTCCGCCCTTGTACCGCGGCAGGAAGTACAGCAGCGTCAGCGCGATCCCGGCATAGACGACGGCCGCGACGAAGATGGGAATCGGGTGGATGCCGGCAATGTCGCCGGTCACCACCAGGTCCCCGAAGTTGGCGGCACTGACAAGCCAGCGGCCGAACTCGGACTGGTAGAGCAGGGTCCAGACCGCGGCCCCGAGAAGACCCCCGGGGATGGCCCAGAGGAGCTCTCGTCTCCCCTCGCCCAGAGCAATCATCTCGGTACCCGGGAAGTAACCGCCGATGGCCGCGCCCGTGCCGAACAGCAGGCCGCCGAGGGTGACTCCGACGAGGTAGACCGGCCGCGGCGAGAAATGCATCCCGAAACCCACTGCGTGCAGCCCGTACAACAGCACCGCGCCCACAGCGGTGACGGACAGAAAGCAGCCGAAGATGAGCCGATCGACGAGGCGGGCCGTTCTGATGATCGTCTCGGGGTTGCCGATACCCCACAGTCCGGCGGGCACGCCGAAAGCCACGCCGGTGAGAAGGCCCACCCATAGCGGTGCGGTCACACGGATCATGTCGTCATCGATTATCCGTCGACGTTGAACCGCCGGAAAGCCCGATCAGCCGGTCCGTGCAGTGTCCAAGGCGCGCCGGAACTGATCGACGGTGTCCAGTTCGGCGGCCACCGGGGAGGCGATCTGCTCCTCGGCCACGCCGGCGACCTCGGCCCGCAGGGCGGCCCGCGCGGCCCGCGCCGCCCGCTTGGCGCTCGTCCGCGCCAGCAGCCGGCCGATGACCGCCAACACCAGACCGCCGAGCATTCCCACGATCAGCATCAGCGTGGGCACCGGGAAGCCCTCGACGCGTGGCGCCTGGGCGACGTGGAACTGCAGGTAGGCCAGGCCCGCCAGGGCCAGCAGCCACAGTCCGCCGGCCAGTGCGATGGCGAACAGCACCCACTGCAGCACTCCGAAGACGCCCCACCACCGCGGGTTGCGCGCCGGCACCAGCGGCGCCCGGGTGACCGCCTGGTCGAGGTTGTCGGTCAGCGACGCCGACGCCGTGTCGGCGACGGCCCGGGCACTGTGCACCCATGCCTGCGGCGCCCCGGCGCTGGCCGTGTCGACGTAGTCCATCACCGCGGTGTTGGCGCGCGCCTTGGCGACCGGGTCGTTGGACGGCAGCGACGAGCGCACCAGCCGCGGGTCGACACCCGGACGTTCCAGGCGCAGTTGCGCTACCGGGTCTTTGCGCAGGCGCCCAAGCCATTTCAGCGGCGGCCAGCCGACGGCCTGCGCAGCCTTGAGGTGGCTGGACTTCTCGATCGCCGCGGCGATGACCGGGGCGCCGGCCGCTTCGGTCAGGGCGTCGGTCAGCCGGTCGAGATCGGCGGACGTCGTCCCGGCGACCGGGGTGCCCGGGTCCTCGGCCGCCAGCGCCAAACCGTCCGCCGCCGTCGCGACGTCGGCCGCCAACCGGGCGACGGCCGTGCGGCGACTGCCCACCGCCGCCAGGATCCGCTCGGCGAGCGCCTCCAGACCTTCGCCGCTGCGGTTGGAGGTGGCCAGGACGACGGCGTCGGACAGCCCGTCCTCAGCCACCAGCCGCCGCAGATGGGCCAGGCACTGCTGCGCGTCGGCCACCGGCAACCGGTCGACCTGGTTGAGCACGACGACGGTGACATCGTCGTGGCGGGAGAACCGGCGCAGGTACTGCTCGTGGACCAGGGCGTCGGCGTACTTCTGCGGGTCCAGCACCCACACCATCAGATCGACCCGTTCGACGAAGTGGTCGACGTGGGCGCGGTGCGAGGTCGACGTCGAGTCGTGGTCGGGCAGGTCGATGAGCACCAGGTCGGCAAGCGCATCGGCCCCGCCGGTGGCGACATGCCAACGGGTGACCCCCAGCCACTCCAGCAGTGCGACGGTCTCCGGGGTCTCCCGCCAGATCGCCCCCAGCGGTTCAGAGGTGGTCGGCCGAAGCACCCCGGCCTTGGCCACCTCCTCGCCGACGACGGAGTTGAACAGCGTGCTCTTCCCGGCGCCCGTGGAGCCGGCGAAGGCCACCACGGTCAGCTGCTCGGACAGGCCCCGGCGGGCCCGGGCGCGGTCGGCCACCGAGCGGGCCTGGGCCACCGCCGGGCCGGACAGCCGGCCCTCGGCGACGTCAGCCGCCTCGGCAAGCCCGGCCAGCCGACGGTCGAGGGCCGCGCCGTCGACCAGCGGTGGGGGCTCGGCGCGCAGCGGATTGAGCCGCGCCAGAAGATCTTTCATCATCAGCCGTTCCACCATTCCCGCAGCGAATCCCGCCAGTTCTTCTTCGGCGCGGCCACCTCGTCCGGCGCGGGCGGACTGGCCGGCAGCACCGCCCCGGCGTCTTCGGCATCGCGGGCCTGCTGCACCGCAACGGTTGCGGCCTGCAGGCGGGCAGGCAATTCCGGATCGAGTTCCAGCGCGTCCAGGCGGGACAGGAAGCGCGCCTTCTCCTGCTCCATCAATTCCTCGACGCGCTCCTTCAACTTCTCCAGGGCGGCCTTCGACATCCGTCGCACCCCGTCCTCGCCGAACACCGCCTCGAGCAGCTTCTGCGCCAGCACCGTTGTCCCGCCTGCGATTCCGATCTCGGCTCCGCTCAGTCCACCCGTCGTCGAGAAGACCGCCACCATGAGTGCCAGCGAAATGCCGTTGAGTCCGTACGCCATCACCCGTGCGGTCTGCCGCTTGTCGGCCCCCTCGGTGCGGATCATCTCCAGCAGGTCGTCCTGCCACGCGCGCACCAACGCGGCCGAACGGTCGCCGATGTCGGCGGAGGCCCGCGCCAGGTCGGTACCTCCCAGCAGTGCTTTTCCGGCCGGATCCGCACTCCAGCCGCGGTCGGCACGCCGTGCGGCGTCGTTGGCGGAGTCCACCAGGAGACTGGCCAGACCTGACTCGATGGCCTCGGTGACCTGCTCGGGCGGGGCGGGCTCGCCACGTACCGCCGCGCCGATCCGGTCCCGCAGCCGCCCGACGCCCTCTTCGAGCCGCTTGAGCAGCTGCCCGGTGCCGACGAACTCCTGCCAGCGGGCCAGCACCTCGCCGCGCATCAGCGATCCGTCCGAGGCGGCCTCCTCCAGCGAGGACACCGCCTGCGCGTAGGACTCGTCGACCGCGGCGCGTAGCCGATTGGCCGTATTGAGCTGTCCGGCAACGGCATCGGTGATCACCGGCATATCGCCGGCGATGTGTCCGACGGCGCCGTCCACCGTGCGGCGGGCCACGGCGGCGCGCATTGCCGCATCCGCGACCAGATCGCCGACCCAGGTCTGAAGTTCGGCAGTGCGGTCGGCCGGGAGCATGCCGTCGGCCAACGGCGACTCGGGGATGACGAACAGGGGCGCGTTGGCAAGGCGCTCGGCGGCCAGCATCTGCCGCACATGCGCGGTGACTTCGGCCATGGCCTCGGCGGGCACGCGGTTGAGCACGATCACCACGGCGGCGTTGCGGTCGACTGCTGCCCGCAGCGCCGCCCACGGCACCGCGTCGGCGTAGCGGGAGGCGGTGGTGACGAAGAACCACAGGTCCGCGGCCGCCATCAGCATGCCGGCCATCTCACGGTTGGTCTGGGACACCGAGTCCAGGTCAGGGGCGTCGAGCAGACCCAGGCCGGCCGGGATCGTGTCGGCGGCGACCAGTCGCAGGCCGAAGACATCGTCGGTCCCGGCGAGCGCGGTTCCGCCGGTGATACGGGGCAGTCGCGGCAGGATGTGGTCTGAGGCGAACCACTCGGTGTCGGCGGGGTTGTGCACCAGAACGGGATGGCGGGTCGTCGGCCGCAACACCCCGGGGGTGGTCACCGGCGTGGCGACCAGCCGGTTGACCAGGGTGGACTTACCGCTGCCGGTGGAGCCCCCCACGACGGCCAGCAACGGCGCGTCGGCGTCGCGAAGCCGGGGCAGGATGTAGTCGTCGAGTTGGTTGGTGAAGCTGCCCGCCATCCCCCGGGCGGCTTCGGCATCGGGAACGAGCAGTGGCAACCGCACCCGCCCGAGGGCATCGCGCAACGCTTCCAGCGGCGACAGCAGTGATCCGGACACCGCTACATCGTGCCGCAGGACGGTTCGGGATTCGGCACCATTGGCCCAAGCACGTCATCCCTGCGCGGCGGCTTGGCCGTGCCCCGGCTAGTGCCCCGACTAGTGCCCGGTGAACTCGTCCATGGAGTTGTAGACACCGACACGACGGAGATAGAAGTCCCGCCACCGCACCGGCAGCACCCCGGTCAGGACCTTGTTCATCTTCGACGTCCACGGCATGACGACGAACGGCCGGCCCTCGAGCATCGCCGCCCATGTCTCTGCGACGACGTCCTCCTGCTTGAGCATCGGGGTGAGCAGGATGCCCTTGGCGCCGTCGAACATGCCGGTGTTGATGTAGGTCGGGCAGACGGTGGTCACCTTGACCCGGTCATACCCCGCTTGCTCGAGCTCCAGACGCACCGAGTCGGAGAACCCCACCGCGGCCCACTTGGACGCCGCGTAGGCCGCCATCCGCGGAACCGCGTTCAAGCCGGCCGAGGAGGCGATGTTGACCAGCCGGCACTGTCTGCCCGACTCGATCATCCCCGGCAGGAATTCGCGGGCCACCAGCATCGGACCGATCGAGTTGACCTCCATGGTCGACAGGAAGTCCTTCGGATCGCTTTCCCAGAAGTAGCCGTTGCCGCGGATGATCCCGGCGTTGTTGAACAGCACGTGGACCGGCCCGATGTCGACGCGCACACGGGTGGCGGCGTCCACCACCCGATCCTGTGAGGTGACGTCGACGGTCTCGTACCGGATGGTGCCGCCCGCGGCCTGCAGTTCCTCGGCGGTCTGCCGCAGGGCGGCCTCGTTGGCGTCCCAGAGGATCACCGTGGAAGCGCCTTCGTTGACGGCGTTCGTGGCGAACAGTTTGCCCAGGCCCATGGCGGCCCCGGTGATGAGGACGGTGCTCCCCTTGACGGACTGCATATCGACTCCTGGATGACTCGTGGAAAGCTCTGTATACGCCGTTCTACCGCATCGAGTCCCCACGCCGGGAGGTCCGAAAGACCCCGTTGCGCCACGCGGGAGACCTACAATCCCAGCCACCTGTCGGGTTCCCGAGACGAAGGCGTTGCAATGACACACACCGGACTCAGCACACGGGTCGGGATGGCCGCCGTGGCGCTGGGATTCCTCCTGGCCGGACCTCATGTCGCGGGGGTCGCGGTCGCCGACACCGACTCCGGGTCGACGTCGGCGAAACCCGGCCCGCAGCGCGGCCATGCACGTCCGGGGCCCCAGTCACCCGCGGCGGCGCCCACTCCCCGCGCCTCCGCCGCGGTGAGCGGTCGGACGGCCCGCACCGCCGAACCGTCGGCGCCGGTCGCCGGTGAGAACCTGCAACTCCCGGGACGCGACACCGGCCGACATGGCCGCGCCACCCGGACCGCCCGCGCAGACCCCTCACCGCTGGTTTCCGGGTCGGCTTCGCAGCGCCCGCTGTCGCCGTCGGTCACGCCGCAGGCGGCGGCCACCCTGCCCGCCGACACCGGAAACCCGTTGGCCCCCAACGCGTCCAAGGCCTCCGCACCGCCCGCCCAATCCGTCGCCACGGCAGACGGGACGGCCGACACCCTCGCCCCTGCAGCTGCCGTCGGTACGCCGGCGCCGGGGCTTGTGCCCGTTGTCACCGCACCCACCGCTGCGGCCAGCGCCGCGCCGGCGGTGGCCGGTTCGGTCGGCTCGATCCGCAGTGCTGTCGCCAATGTCGTTGACAGCAGCCTGAATTGGCTGAACGGACTGCCGGGCGGCCCGGTCGCCGAACTGATGTCCGGAGCACTGATGCTGGTGCGCCGCAGTCTCGAGGACGCGGCGGCGACCATCGCCCCCCAACGTGTGGCAGCCAGCACCTCTCAAGTCGCCAACACGTTCGTCGTCACCACTCTCGCCGATGCCGGTCCCGGCTCGCTGAGGCAGGCCATCATCGACGCCAACACCACACCCGGCGCCGACGCGATCACCTTCGGCGTCGCGGGAACGATCAAGATCGGGAAAACGGCACTTCCCGCCATCACCGACACCACCGTGATCGACGGCACGACGGCACCCGGGTACACCCACAAGCCGGTCGTGCGGGTGGACTTCCAGAACACGCAGGGCCTGGTACTGGGTGGAACGGCGGACAACAGCCAGATCCTGGGGCTGTCCCTGGTCGATGCCGCCGTTGCCGGTGTGACGATCGCCGCCTCGGACACCATCCTGACCGGCAATTACATCGGCGTACGCGAGGACGGCAGAACCGTCGAGGCCAATCGCGGCGACGGCGTCCTGCTGACGACCGGGGCAGACGGCAACATCATCGGCAACCTGGCGCCCTGGAACTTCGTTCTCGCCAATGTGATCAGCGGTAACCAAGGCAACGGCATCACCATCGCCGGCGGCACCGGCAACACCATCGCGGCCAACTACATCGGCACCGACGACACCGGCACTCGCGCGCTGGGCAACCGCGGCAGCGGAATCGAACTCACCCTCCTCGCCGCCGGCAACCTGATCGGCGGGATGGAGAGCGCGGGCAACAATCCCACGCAGGGCACCTTTGTCCGGCCTCCGCAGGGCAACCTGATCTCGGGTAACCAGGGCAACGGCGTCCTGATCGACGACGGCGCGACCGGAAATCAGCTCAGCGGCAACTTCATCGGCACGAACGCGTCGGGCAACGCGGCACTGGGCAACCTCGGCGACGGTGTGGCCGTGATCAACGCCGACGGCAACCGGCTGATCGGCACCACATCCCTGCAGGATCCGTTCGTGTTCTACAACGTCATCTCGGGCAACCGCGGCAACGGTCTGCGGGTGACGAACTCCGATCGCACCGTGGTCCACGCCAACTTCTTCGGTATCGGAGCCGACAACCGCACCATCGTGGCGAACTGGGGCGACGGCATGCTGGTCAACGGCGACTCGCAGTCCGTCGATGCCGGCGGCGAGATGCCGCTCGGCAACGTGATGAGCGGCAACATCCGCTACGGCATCGAAATCGCCGACATCTCCAGCGGCGTGGTGTCGTTCAATAATTTCGTCGGCCAGGCCGCGTTCGGCACGCAGCCGCGGCCCAACCGGATGGGCGGCATCCGGGTCACCTCGAGCAACCCCAACTTCGACCGCTCGAACGAGTCCACCTGGAACAAGATCCGCACCGGCGTCGTCGGCGGCAACTGGGGCAACGGGATCGAGTTCCTCGGAAACGCCCACGGCGCGGAGGTCACCGGCACCTCGGTCGGTACCGACAACACCGTCAAGAAGGCGTTGGCCAACCTCGGCAACGGAATCGTGGTGGGAGGCAATTCCAGCCAGATCGCCATCGGCGGCTTCCAGCCATCGGTCGAGGAGGCCGACGGCGGCTTCAGCGTCTACTCGGGCGCGAGCCGGGGATTCGGCATCGTCTTCAAGGACAACGCCCACGACAGTTCGGTGTTCAACACCCGGGTTGGACTGGGCACCGGGATCACCCCCGATACCGCCGCGAGGATCCCCAACCAACTGGGCGGGATCCTCATCGGCTGGGGACCCTCGAACATCACCGTCGGCGGTCTGCGCGACGCATTGACGCCGGGATTCCGGTACGGCAACGAGATCGTCGGCAATCAGGGCAACGGCCTGCTCGCCGTCTCCACCAAGGGCCTGAAAGTGTTGGGCAGCATCATCTCCGGCAACCGCGCTTCCGGCGTCGTCCTCAACGGCGCACGCGATGCCGTCATCGGTGAACCGTTGGCCGGCAACACCATCAACGAGAACCGCGCCTACGGCATCTTCGCCGTCGGGGAACTCGGTGCGGGCAGGGCACAGTCCTCGACGATTCTCGGGAACGGTCTGACCGGAGTCCGGATGGCGTGGGCCCGCGGTATCAACATCGGAGGGCCCAGAGCGCTCGAGCCCAACGTGATTGCCGAGAACCAGGCGTGGGGCATTTTCGTGACGGGGTGGAGTCGTGGATCGGCGCTGAGCGGGAACATCGTCGCCAAGAACGCCAGCGGCGACGTCAACACCACCTGGTCGATCGGCCTCCTGGAAATCCCGCCCCCGTAACGGGCTATTCCACGAGTCGCCGGCGCATGGCTTCGGCCACCGCCGCGGCACGGTCGGACACCCCGAGCTTGCCGTAGAGATTCTGCACGTGGGTGCGCACGGTCGTCGGGGCCAGATGCAACCGCGCGGCGATGTCGGGCACCGACAGTCCCTCGGCGATCAGCTTGATGATCTCGCCCTCGCGGGGCGACAACAGCGTCGCCTCACCACGGGAACGGTGCCGAACCTCGTTGGCCAGACCACTGGCGATGTGGGTGGGGACGTAGCCCTCACCGCGGGCGCACTTGATGACCGCGGCGACGATCTCATCGCGGTCGGACTCCTTGGTCAGGTAGCCCGCGGCACCGGCCGCCAGGGCCTCATAGACGGTGGCGGGGTCTTCCGTCGCACTCAGCAGCAACACCCGGGTCGGTAGGCCATCCCGGACTACCGCCGCCACCACGGCCAGACCGTCGAGTTCGGGCATCCGGTAGTCCAGGAGCGCGACCGCGGGCTGATGTTCGCGGATGGCGGCCAGGGCGCTACGGCCGTCGCCCGCCTCTGCGACGACGTCGATACGGCCGGTCTCCTTCATCGCGCGCACCACCCCCTGGCGATACATGGGGTGGTCGTCTCCGACGACGACGGTTGTCCTGGGCTCTCGGGACATCGGCAGCCTCCTTCGCTGGGTCAATCGTCGCAGAGGATGGCGTATAACAATGGCCGTGCGAGGTAATGAACTCGATCAGATCCGCCGCTCCCGGGAACTGGATGCCTTGCGAATCGTCGCGGTGGCGCGACTGGGTGTGGCCGCGGTGATGATCGCCGCGCTCTTCATCGGGTCCCCGCTCAAGTGGCCGCAATTCAGCTGGGTGCCGTGGGCGTACGGTGTCGTCGCGGTGTGCGCCGGAGTGCTGTTGGTGACCCCGTTGCACCGCCGCATGACATTGTCGCACCTGCAGTTGATTCTGCTCGTCCTCGACGTCGCCGCTATCTTCATCTACAAAATCGCCGCTGCGGACGGCACCTACGTCCCCCTGCTGGTGCTGACGCTGCTGCCCATCATGGTGGTGCTCGACGTGTCGTGGCGCCGTGCGGCGCTGGCGCTGGCCGCTATCGCGGCAACCTTCGCCGTGGAGATCTTCACCGATCCGGTGGTGATCGCCGAAGCCGGTCGCGGCCGCGCGGTGATGGCCACGGTGATTTTCGTATTCCTCTGTTGCACAGTTTTTTTGGCGGTCTACTCGCAGTCGCGCCAGCTCGACGAGATCACCCGCCTGAGCGCTTCGCGCCGGCAGCTGCTGGTCGACCTGATGGCCGCATCCGATGATCAGCAGCGGCGGATCTCGGAGTACATCCACGACGGTCCGCTGCAGTCGGTGCTGATGGCGCGACAGGACATCGTCAGCGTGCTGAAGAAACAGCCGAACGACGCCTTGGAGCGCGCGCTCGCCGGATTGAAGGACGCGACCGACCAGATGCGGGAAGCCACCTTCGAACTGCATCCGGCCGTGCTCGCGGGGGCCGGTCTGGCCCACGCGATCCAACAGTTGGCCACCGCGAGTTCGGCACGATCGGGAATCGACATCACCACCGACCTCCGCTACCCCGAAGCACATGCGGCCGATCCGATCGTCTTCGGCGTCGCCCGCGAACTGGTGTCCAACGTGGTGCGCCACTCCCGGGCCACCCGGGCCCGGATCACGCTCGAGGCCGCCGACGGCATGTGCCGGCTCGACGTCATCGACGACGGAATCGGCATCTCCGAGGAGAAGGTCCACCGGCGGCTCAGGGACGGGCACATCGGCCTGGCGTCACAGCGGACCCGGATCGAGGCGGCCGGCGGCACGATCCGCGTCGTTCCGGTCGCGTCGGGCACCCACCTCGCGGTCACCGTGCCTCTGACCCCGGCCGCGACGGGAGCAGCCCGGTTGCCGCAACGACCCGACGGCCCGACGCATTAGGGTTCCATCGTCGGACCGGATCGACGGGCCGACGAGAACAGTTGGGTGAATTCATGACCGCAGACACCGAGGGCCCCGCACTCGAACCCCGGATCGGCCACTACTACGAGATGGACGGCACCTACCTCGTCGGCCGCGAGAAGGTGCGCGAGTACGCCCGTGCCGTGCAGGATTACCACCCTGCGCACTGGGACGTCGATGCGGCCGCGGAACTGGGTTATTCGGGCCTGGTGGCGCCGCTGACGTTCACGTCGACCCCGGGTATGGCCTGCAACCGCCGGATGTTCGAGGCGGTGGTCGTCGGCTACGACACCTACGTGCAGACCGAGGAGGTCTTCGAGCAGCACCGCCCGATCGTGGCCGGCGACGAACTCAAGATCGACGTCGAACTCACCTCGGTGCGCCATATCGCCGGCCGGGATCTGATCACCGTGACCAACACGTTCACCGACGCCGCCGGCGAGCGGGTGCACACCCTGCACACCACCGTCGTGGGCGTCACCGCCGAGGACATCAATCCGGCCGTCAAGGCCGCCGTCCAGAAGGCGATGATGCACGACGTCGACATCATGGGGATCGACGGGTCCGATGACGTCTACCAGAAGACGGTCCGCCCCCCGGGCGACATCCGCATCGCCGACGACACCGACCGCACATTGGGCACGCTGTCCTTCGACGACCTCACGGTCGGCGACGAACTGCCGGTGCACCACACCCGGCTGTCCCGGGGCGACCTGGTGAACTACGCCGGTGTGGCCGGGGATGCCAACCCGATCCACTGGGACGAGGACATCGCCAAGCTGGCCGGGCTGCCCGATGTGATCGCTCACGGCATGCTCACCATGGGGCTGGGTTCCGGGTTCGTCTCCGCATGGTCGGGCGACCCGGGGGCGGTGACCCGCTACGCGGTTCGGTTATCGGCCCCGGCGGTCGTGTCGGCTACAGAGGGCGCCGATATCGAGTTCAGTGGCCGGATCAAATCGCTGGATCCCGAAACCCGCACGGGCGTCGTCCTCGTTGCGGCGAAATCCGACGGGCGCAAGATCTTCGGACTGGCGACCATGGACGTCCGCTTCGGCTGACACGTCGCGGGCAGGTCATTGCCCGTCGGCTGGCGGCTGAGAAGTGCTGACCGGCAGGGGATTGCGAACATGGGATCGAGCGTGCGCGATCGCCTCGTCCAGTGAGTCGATCAGATGGTTCTCGTGACGTAGCGCATCGAAGATGCCCACGTTTGCGAGCAGGTCGAGGTGCTCGGGCTGGACACCCTTGATGATGACGGTGATCCCGCGAGCCTCGAGTTCCCCGACGATCTCGGCGAGGGTGTGCGCACCGGTCGCATCCAGCATGCCCAGTTGCGACATGCGGATGATCACCACCGACACTTCGGGGCGCTCGGCGTCGGTGATGGCGTTGGAGAGGCGCTCGGCGGCACCGAAGAACATCGCACCGTCCAGGCGCAGCAAGGCGATCCGCTCATCGCCCGGCTGACGTGGTCCCGGAAGTTCCTCGCGCACAACGCTGCTGCGGCGAGCCACGGTCCGCAACGCGAAGAACGCCGCGATCATGATGCCGATCTCGACCGCCTCGATCAGATCGAAGCAGATCGTCACGACAGCGGTCAGAACGAAGGCCAGTGCGTCGGATCGAGTCGACCGCAGGATCTTGCGCACCGTCGGGACCGACACCATCCGGAAGGATGTCACCATCAGCACACCGGCCAACGCGGACAACGGAATTGCCGACACCGGACCGGTGGCCAGGTAGACCACCGCAAGCAGCAGCAGCGAATGCACGATCGCCGCAAGCCGGGTGCGGCCCCCCGAGCGCACGTTGACCGCGGTTCGCGCGATCGCCCCGGTGGCGGGCATTCCGCCGAAGATGCCGGCGGCCATGGACGCCAAGCCCTGCCCCACCAGTTCGCGATCGGGGTCATAGGACCCGTTCGGAGACATCGTCGCGGCAACCCTGGCCGACAGCAGCGACTCGATCGCGGCCAGTGCGGCGATCGCCACCGCCGCCCCGAGGAGATCGCGAACGGTGTCGAGGTCGGCGTGCGGCACCGTCGGTGCGGGCAGGTGGGACGGCAACCTCCCGATGGTCGCCACCGACAGCGAGGCCACCGCGACGACGACGGTGGCGGCAACCACGGCGGTCAGCGACTCGGGGATGGCCCGGTGCACCCGGGGCAGGCCGATCATCATCAGTGCGACCAGTCCGACGATGGCCAGCGTCGGGCCGGCCGCCGGCCAGTCGGATCGGGTGATCACGGTCCACGCTGCCGGAAGCGTGCGGTGACCGGCCGGCGCGGTCGCCCCGAAGGCTGCGGGCACCTGCTGCAGGAAGATGATGGCGGCGATTCCGAGGGTGAACCCCTCGATCACCGGCCACGGGATGAATGTCACGGCACGCCCCAGGCCGGTGACCCCGGCAGTGAGGACGATCAGACCGGCCAACACCGTCACCGCGGCGATGGCCCCGACCCCGTGCTGGGCGACGATCGGGGCCAGCACCACCGCCATCGCGCCGGTGGGACCCGAGACCTGAACCGGCGAACCACCGAAGACCGCTGCCACCAGACCGGCCACCACGGCGGTGATCAGGCCGGCGGCGGCACCGACGCCGGAACTGATACCGAAGGCGAGGGCGAGCGGCAGTGCGACCACGCCGACGGTGATCCCGGCGAGGACGTCGCGGCGCCAGGATCGCCGCAGGCCGGCGTAGTCGCCCCGATGGGGCAACAGCCGTCGAACTGAGAGGGCGGCCGCGGCCGTCACCGCCGCTCCCCGACCGGGGGCAACGCGTCGAACGCTTCGAGTTGCTGTTGCTGAGCCCGCAGGGTGTCAGCCAGAAAGGTCCGGGCGATGATCAACAACTCCGACACCGACGGGTGGGCGAGTTCGTAGAAGACGGCATTGCCGACGCGTTCGGCGCGCACCACCCGATGGCGCTTGAGAACCGCCAGATGCTGGGACAGCAGCGTGGGTTCTAGCCCGGTCGCGGCCAGGATCTCGCCGACCGGCGTGGGACCTGCGTTGGCCGACAGGATCTCCAGGACGCGGATCCGCGCAGGGTGGGACAACGCTTTGAACAGGTTCGCCTTGATCTCATAGAGCGGACGCTCATCGGCGTCGGAGACGGTGTCGGGCATCAGCAACCCCACTTGCATACTTGATGGATTGAACGATTTCGCAACCCATCGTACGACGTGAGGGCTCGCTCGTCGCTCCCCGCTGCCCTTTCCGGCATCTGGCCTGCGATCATCGGCACCTATGGGCATCGAGGACGAGATTCCGCCGGCCGTCAGCCGGTGGCCGCACGTCCTGCGCCTGGCGGTGTTCGCTGCCTTCCTGCTGACGTTGTTCTATCTCGTCGCGGTCCAGCGGGTGATCGACATCGAGGCGGTCCGCGCGGCGATCGCCCGGGCCGGACCACTGGCTCCGCTGGTCTACATCCCGGTGTCGGCGTTGCTGGCCACGATGTTCGTGCCGGGCCCGCTGCTTGCCGCCGGCAGCGGGGTGTTGTTCGGACCGGTGCTGGGGACGTTCGTCACCCTGGGCTCGACGGTGATGACGGCGACGATCGCCGCCTATCTGGGCAGGCGCGCCGGTCGGGACAGTGCCCGGGCCCTGATCGGGCCGCAGTGGGCCGCGCGCATCGACACCCAGATCCAGCGGCGCGGGCTGTGGGCGGTCGTCGGGCAGCGCTTCGTGCCCGGCATCTCCGACGCGTTGGCGTCCTACACCTTCGGCGCCTTCGGAATGCCGTTGTGGCAGATGGCGATCGGGGCCTTCATCGGGTCGATGCCGCGGGCGTTCGTCTACACCGCACTGGGCGCGTCGATCTCGGACCTGTCCTCACCACTGGCCTACGCGGCGATCGCCGTCTGGTGCGGGATGGCGGTCATCGGCGCGTTCGCCGCCCACCGGGGCTACCGCAGTTGGCGCGCCAACGGCCGCAAGGTTTGACTACCCCGGGCCGGCAGCACCGTCGCGGCGACGATGACGCGAGCCGGGCACCCCGCGGCGTGTGACGTTAGCTTCACACCCGGGCGCAAACGTGAAGGTGGCTTCACACTCGGCGGGGATGGCGCGGGCGTGACGATAGCTTCACACTCGCCGTCAGCCCTCGGCCTGCGACCGGATCCACTCCAGGTTGGCCGCCATGCTCTGCTGCCACGCGGACAGCCGCCGCGCGACGATCCTGGCTTCTTTGTCAGGTTGGGCGGCAATCGCGATATTGAGTCCTGAAGGACCCGGCCCCATCCGTGCCCACTGCCGGATCAGCACGCCTTCGCTGGTCGGTTCGACCTCGAAACCCCAGCTGGCGGCGGGTTCCTCGTGTCCGAGGACGTTGTACACCCAACGCCGCCGATCCTCGACCTCGACGACTTCACACGTCGTCTCCCAACTCCCGATGGCGTCGTTGGTATTGCGGCCGCGGAACCGGGCACCGACCTCGACATGGTCGGCGCCGTCGAGCCATTCGACCGATTGCAGTTCCGCCGAGCACCGCGCCGGCACGGTGATATCGGTGACGTACTGCCAGGCGGTGGCGACGTCGCAGTTGACTCGCTGGGTCACTTCGACGGTCGGCTGATCGCGGTAGCGCACCGTTGTAGCGTGCCACGTGTGAAGGTCGCCACGCTGATCGAACCGCGGTCGCCCGGCGCGGCGGAATTCGCCGTCGCCGCCGAGCGCCTCGGGGTGGATTCGGTGTGGACCCCGGAGGTGTGGGGATACGACGCGCTGACCGGACTGGCGTATCTGGCGGCCAAGACGACGACCGTGCGCCTGGGCACCTTCGTGGTGCAACTGGGTTCGCGCAGTCCGGCGCTGCTGGCCACCTCCGCGCTGAGCCTTCAGGAGTTGTCCGACGGCCGGTTCCTGCTGGGCGTGGGCACCTCAGGACCCCGGGTGATGGAGGGCTGGCACGGCGTCCGGTTCCGCAAGCCGGTCGAGACCACCAGGGAAACCATCGAGATCATCCGCATCGTCAGCCGCGGCGAGCGCCTGGAGCATGCCGGCGAGATCTATCCGCTGCCCCTGCCCGACAGCGCGGGCGCCGCCCTGAAACCGATGGTGCGGCCTCGGGAGGTCCCCGTCTACGTCGCAGCGATGGGGCCGCGCAATCTGCGACTCACCGGCGAGGTGGCCGACGGCTGGCTCGGCAACGCGTTCATTCCCGAGGCCGCGGAGGTCTTCCTGGGCCCGCTGCGGGAGGGGGCGCAGCGCGCCGGACGCACTCTGGCCGATCTCGAGATCGTCGCACCGGTCGCCGTGGAGTTCCACGACGACGAACCGTCCGCCGCGGCCGCCGCGCGGCGGCACGCCGAGGGCTACGCGTTCACCATCGGGGCGATGGGGGCCGGGGGCCGCAACTTCTACAACGACGCGTTCACCCGGCTGGGCTACGGGACACAGGTTGCCGCCGTCGCCGAACTCTGGCAGAGCGGCAAGCGTGACGAAGCCCGGGCGGCGGTGCCGATCGACCTGGGCAGGCTCACCAATCTCGTTGGAACACCGCAGAGCATCGCCGAGCGGGTCCGCGCGTATCACGGCGTCGGGATCACGACACTGCTGGCCAAACTCGACGGTGACTACCCGGACCAACTGGCAACCCTGCAGCGCCTGATCGAGATCGCCGCGGATCTGTAGGCCTCCACGATTGGGGCGTTGGGACCGTCGGCAAATAGCATCGACACCGATGGACCACGATCTGGACGTACGCCCAACCTCCGCCGCCGAGACACGGCTCGCCGCCGAGGCGCGCCGCCGCAGGACCTTCGCCGTGATCAGCCACCCCGACGCCGGCAAGTCGACGCTGACCGAGGCGCTGGTGCTGCACGCCCGGGTGATCACCGAGGCCGGCGCCATCCACGGCAAGGCCGGGCGGCGGGCGACGGTGTCGGACTGGATGGAGATGGAGCAGGCCAGGGGTATCTCGATCACCTCGACCGCCCTGCAGTTCCCCTACACCTCCCCGGACGGGCAGGACTGCGTCATCAACCTGCTCGACACCCCCGGCCACGCCGACTTCTCCGAGGACACCTACCGGGTTCTCAGCGCCGTCGACTGCGCGGTGATGCTCATCGACGCGGCCAAGGGTCTGGAACCGCAGACCCTCAAGCTGTTTCAGGTGTGCCGCCACCGCGGGATCCCGATCCTGACGGTGATCAACAAGTGGGACCGTCCGGGCCGGCACGCCCTGGAACTGCTCGACGAGATCGCCGAGCGCATCGGCCTCAAGCCCACCCCGCTGACGTGGCCGGTCGGTATCGCCGGCGACTTCAAGGGCGTCCTGGACCGGCGCACCGGAAACTTCATCCGCTTCACCCGTACGGCGGGCGGTGCCACCGCGGCACCCGAGGAACACATCACCCCGGACCGGGCCGAGGAGGCCGCCGGCGACGACTGGGTCAACGCGGTGGAGGAGTGCGAACTGCTCTCGGCCGACGGCGGCGACCACGACCAGGATGCCTTTCTGCGCGGGGAGACGACGCCGGTCCTGTTCACCTCTGCCGCACTGAACTTCGGTGTGAACCAGTTGCTGGACAATCTGGTTCGGCTGGCCCCTCCCCCCGGTGACCAGAAGGACGCCGACGGCAATCTGCGGCCGGTCGAATCCCCCTTCAGCGCCTTCGTTTTCAAGGTTCAAGCCGGGATGGATTCGGCCCACCGCGACCGGATCGCCTACGCCCGGGTGTGCTCGGGGACCTTCGAGCGGGGCGACGTCCTGACCCACGCGGCGACCGGCAAGCCGTTCGTCACCAAGTACGCGCAGTCGGTGTTCGGTCAGCAGCGCTCGACACTGGACAGCGCCTGGCCCGGAGACGTGATCGGTCTGGCCAACGCCGCGACGCTGCGTCCGGGAGACACCCTGTTCCGCGATGTGCCCGTTCACTTTCCGCCGATCCCGAGTTTCTCCCCCGAGCACTTCGCCGTCGCCCGGGGCACCGACCCGAGCAAGCACAAGCAGTTCCGTAAGGGCATCGAACAACTGGACCAGGAGGGCGTGGTGCAGGTGCTGCGGTCCGACCGGCGCGGTGACCAGGCTCCCGTGCTCGCCGCCGTCGGGCCGATGCAGTTCGAGGTCGCCAGCCACCGCATGGCCACGGAGTTCGGTTCGCCGATCTCACTGGAATCGCTGCCCTACACCGTCGCCCGTGCCATC
This sequence comes from uncultured Actinomycetota bacterium, assembly GCA_963715145.1. GTDB lineage: Bacteria > Actinomycetota > Actinomycetes > Mycobacteriales > Mycobacteriaceae > Mycobacterium. The sequence goes on from CAVQRL010000018.1 coordinate 553,094, forward strand.
CACCCCGAGGACGCGGCACTGGGCGGCAAGCAGGTGTCGATGGAAGTGCTCACCCGGACCGACGGCGTCATGCTGGCGCTGTTCACCACGAAGTGGCGGCTGCAGGGTTTCCAGGAGGACAACCCGGACATCCGGTTGAGTTCACTGGTCGCCGCCGGGGAGAACTAGCGGACTACGCCTCCGTCACCCGGCCGCCGTCGACGTTCCAGACGCGGTCCAGTCTGACGTTCTGCAGCATCCGGCGGTCGTGGGTGACCAGCAGCAGCGCACCCTGGTAACTGTCCAGCGCCTCCTCGAGTTGCTCGATGGCCGGCAGATCCAGATGGTTGGTGGGCTCGTCGAGCACCAGCACATTGGTGCCGCGGGCCTGCAGCAGCGCCAACCCGGCGCGGGTTCGCTCCCCCGGCGAGAGTTCATCGACCGGGCGTTCCACATGATCGCCGCGCAGGCCGAACTTGGCGAGCAGGGTTCGCACATCAGCGGTCGACCAGGACGGCACCCGTTGCTCGAAGCGGTCGACGAGCCGTTCGGGACCGGAGAAGTCGGCGCGCGCCTGGTCGATCTCCCCGATGGCGACACTGGCACCCAGACTCGCCCGTCCCTCGTCGGGCGCCCGGCGACCCAGCAGCAGGCGAAGCAACGTCGACTTCCCCGCACCGTTGGGGCCGGTGATCCCGATCCGCTCGCCGGCGTCGACCTGTAGAGACACCGGGCCGAGATTGAAATCTCCCTGGTGCACAACGGCATCGGTCAACGTGGCGACGACCCCGCTCGAACGCGGCGCGGTGCCGATGGTGAACTGCAGCGTCCACTCCTTGCGCGGTTCGGCGACCTCCTCCAGTCGGGCGATGCGGCTCTCCATCTGACGCACCTTCTGGGCCTGCTTCTCACTGGACTCGGTGGCCGCGCGGCGCCGTATCTTGTCGTTGTCCGGGGACTTGCGGAACGCGTTGCGCACCCCGTGGCTCGACCATTCCCGCGCGGTACGCGCCCGAGCTACCAGGTCGGCCTTCTTCTCGGCGAACTCCTCGTACTGCTCGCGGCGGTGCCGGCGGTTGACCGCGCGCTCCTCCAGGTAGCTGTCGTATCCGCCGCCGAACACGGTGGTGGTGTTCTGGGCCAGATCCAGTTCCAGTACCCGAGTCACACTGCGCGCCAGGAACTCCCGGTCATGGCTGACCAGCACCACACCGCCGCGCAGATCCCGCACGAAGCCCTCCAGCCGAGCCAGGCCGTCCAGGTCGAGATCGTTCGTCGGTTCGTCGAGCAGGACGATGTCGAACCGCGACAGCATCAGTGCGGCTAGCCCGACCCGTGCCGCCTGCCCGCCGGACAATGCCGTCATCGGGGTCGAATCCGCTTGCACCGCAGATGAATCCAGGCCCAGGTCGGCCAGAACGGCGGGTAACCGCTCGTCCAGATCGGCCGCGCCGGTCGCCAGCCAGTGATCCAGGGCCGCGGCGTAGACATCGGCCGGATCCGCGTTTGCGCCCTGCGCCTTGTCGGCCAACGCCTCGGCGGCCGCGTCCATCGCGGTCGTCGCGGCACTGCACCCGGTCCGGCGTGCGATGTACCCGGCCACCGTCTCACCCGGTATCCGTTGATGCTCCTGCGGAAGCCAGCCCACGAAGGCGTCGGCGGGGGCCACGCTGACCCTGCCGTGCAGGGGTTGCAGGTCTCCGGCCAGGATTCGCAGCAGCGTGCTCTTGCCGGCGCCGTTGACGCCGACCACCCCGATGACGTCGCCGGGCGCGACGGTCAGGTCCAGACCCTCGAAGAGAGTACGGTGGGCGAACCCGCCGGCCAGGTCCTTGGCGACAAGTGTTGCGCTCACGGCACTCTCGTCAGATCACTCCCCTGGAGTCAGGACTTCATCTCGTAGGCGCCGCTGTAGGACAGCACCTCGGAGACGAACGTGTTCTCGGCGTTCGGGTTGATCACCGGCTTGCGCACGATCACCATCGCCGCCTTGCTCTGCTCGTCGGTTGCCGAGGCCTGGCCGTGCAGTTCGACGGCGTACCCGGACATGTCGTTGACGAACACCGCGACCATCCGGTCGATGTGCGCCTCGGTCAGCTCGGACAGATCACTGACCGATCCGGGCCGGGTCTCTCCATGATCCAGGGCCAGGGCCGCGGACTCCAGAATCAGTTGCGCGTAGACGATCTGGGTGAACAACTGCCCCAGCACCTGCAGGTAGTCGAGGTCTTTCTGCTGGGCCTCGGTGGGCGGTGCGGTCAGGACCAACTGGGTGAAGGCGTCGATCTGCTCGCGGAACACCGCGACGTTGGGCAGGTGCGCGAACCGGTCGAAGGACGGCCGCCAATCGCCGAACCCGACGGATCCCAGTCCCTTGGCCGCTCCCTGATGGAACAGGTAGGTGTCGTCGGCGGCGTCCTGGCGCACCGGGATCTCCGGGTAGTCCTGCGCGCCGCCGTGGGCCGCACCGAGGTAGCGCGGCATGAACTTGAGCACCAGCGCGATGTTGACATGCACGGTGCCCTCCAGCTTGGGCAGCGCCCGGATGTCGGAGGCGGCCCGGCTGAAGTAGGTGTCGCGTTCGAAGCCGCGGGCGGCGATGACGTCCCAGAGCAGGTCGATCACCCGTTCGCCCTCGCTGGTCACCTTGGCTTTGGTGATCGGGTTGTACAGCAGGAAGCGACGGTCCTCGTCGCTGGCGCTGCGGAAGTAGTCGGTGGCGCGGGCGGCGAACACCTTCATGGCGACCAGCCGCGCATAGGCGTCGGCGAGCATGCGCCGCACGTGCGGGAACTCGGTGACGCGGTTGCCGTAGAGGATCCGGTTGTGCGCGTGGGTGACGGCCTCGTAGAAGGAGTGCTCACAGATACCGATGCTGGCCCAGCCGAGGTTGACCTTGCCGACGTTGACCGTGGCCAGGGCTGCGTCGAAAGCGGGCTTGCCGACGTGCAGGATGTCGTCGGCCGCCACCGGATAGTCGTGCAGATTGAACGCCGCGACGAACATCTGGCCGGCGACGACGTTCTTGAGCAGCTCGTAGCCCGGATGGCTGGGATCGACGAGGAAGAACACATGCTCGCCGGGATGGTCGGGATCGTCGTCGGCGAACTTGCCGTAGACGCTGAGCCGTCCGGCGGCGTTGCCGTTGCCGATGTACCACTTGCCGCCGTTGGCGGTGAATCCGCCGTCGGCGCGGCGCAGGATCATGTCCGAGGAGTAGATGTCGGCGCCGTGCTCACGCTCGGAGAGTCCGAAGCCGAAGATGTTGCCGTCCGCCAGCAGTCCGGCGACCTTGGTGCGTGCGGTGTCGTTGTCGCTCAGCCACACCGGGCCCAGGCCCAGCACCGAGACCTGCCAGGCGTACCAGTGCGCCAGCGAGTAGAAGCCCAGGACCTCGTTGAGTTCGTTGATCCGGGCCAGATCCCAGCGGGCATCGGCGTCGCCGACCAGGGCGCCGACTTCGGCCGGGGTGGCGAAGGTCGCGAAGATCTTCTTCTGAGCGACCAGGTCGAGGAAGTCGGTGTACCACTCGCCGGAGTAGTACTCCTCCTTGTTGCGGGCCAAGCCCTTGGTCTCGAAGAAATCCACCAGCGCCAGCAGTTGGCGGCGGGTGGCATCGTCGAACGAGCTCGGGTTGTACGTTGCGGGATTGAACAGCAGGGCCATGTCATTCAGGGTAGGCGGTGGCCCACGGCTCGGTGCGCTCACCTGACCGTTACGACGATTGAGGCGACGGAGCATCTGGCCGGGGTCAGCCCACACTGACGGCGGCGGGTGAGCACGCCCACGTACAACCCGTAGCATGATCGCCGTTCCTGAGATTCGCTGGCGGGGGATTGTCGATGGATTACAACTGGCTCACTCCCAAGGCCGAGGCGCGTCCGAGCGGGGGGAAGGGCTGGGGTTCTTTCGCCATCGAGACCGTCGCCGCCGGCGAGACCGTCGCCGCCTTCGGCGGCTGGGTGGTATCGGGTGCCACCCTCGAGGATCTCAGCGCGGACCGCCAGAGCCGGTCCATCCAGGTGGACACCGACCTCTATCTCGTCTCGAATGAGACGCCCGAGGCCGGCGACATGCTCAACCATTCGTGCGAGCCCAACTGCGGGCTCCTCGGCCAGATCCAGGTGGTCGCCATGCGCGACATCGCACCGGGCGAGGAATTGTGCTTCGACTACGCGATGTGTGATGCCAGCGACTACGACGAGTTCCGCTGCCTGTGCGGAGAACCGACCTGCCGCACCATCGTCACCGGGTCCGACTGGCGCGACCCGGGCCTTCAGGAGAAGTACGCCGGCTGGTTTTCGCCCTACCTGGCGCGCCGGATCGCAGCCCTGCCCGCGCAATCCGAGCGCTGAACCGGCTCTCTCCAGCTAGGTACCCGGCGCCGGCGCTGCTGCCGGGTCGGAGTACCACGGCGGCGGCGGTCCACCGATCGGGTAGTAGCCGGGCGGCAGGGCCGGCCGTCCCGTCTCCGAGCCTGCGGCGGGGGCTGTCGCCGGGGTTTCAGACCCCGGGGCATTCGTCGAGACGTATCCGGGCGGCAGGGCTGGCGCCGGGCCCGCACCCGGCGGCGGCGCCGGCGCCCCACCGGGTCCCATCGGGCTGCCCGGGCTCAGGAACGGGTTCTGGGCCTGATGCCACAGATCCATGATCGAGCCAAGGATGCCGCCACCATTGCCCGAACCGTACTGCGCGTTCGGAATCTCGGGAACCGAGGGCCGCATGACCGGCGGGGGGGCAGCCGGATCGGCGGGGGGCGGCGCCGCAGGGTCGGCGGGGGGCGGCACCGCCGGGTCGGCAGGACCGGCCGGGGCCGGGGCCGCGGGAGCCGCGGGCACCGGCGGCTGATGCGGTGTCATCGGGTTTTTCGGCGCCGGAGGCGGCGGGGGTGGCGGCGGCGCATCCACCGGGTAGATGACGCCCGGGGTGGGCGGTGGATCGGTGGGGTCGGCCACGGACGGGGCCGCCCCGGCCAGGGCGACGCCCAGGAGAGTCGCACCCGTGCAGGCCGCGATGTGTGCGTGGCGTCGTACAGCCATCCGCCGGTCCTCTCTCACTGCTCGCCGCAGACGGCGGCATCGAACACTGCGTTCGATGGTCCCACACCGGGCGTTCCAGCTTCCCCCGGCCTCGGGCGGCAGCCTGGGCGCTGCCGGCATGCTCAGCGTCGCCGGGTGAGAACCCGCCAGGCCCCCGTCGACCACAACGCCCAGCCGATGAGCACCGGTTGGAAGAACAGCCGGATCAGCCGGGCCCGATCGCTGTTGAGACCGAAGGCGTCCCGGTGGTGCATCCACTGGGCGATGTTGCCGGGGAACACCGCCACGAAGAAGGCCGCGAGCAGCAGTCCGACGAGGGCGCGCCGTCTGGTCACCACGATCATCGACGCACCCAGAGCGACTTCGACCACTCCGGAGGCGAGCACCGTGACATCCGGTGGCACCGGAACCCAGGGCGGTACCTGCGCCTGGAACTCGGCGCGGGCGAACGTGAGGTGGCCGATGCCGGCGAAGATCATGAACGACCCCAGCACGATGCGGCCCAGTTTCTGCGCGGCCGTCTCAGCGTCGACCATGCTTCAGTCTTTTTTTTCGTGGCCGGGAAACGCCTTGCTCACGAGCCGCCAGTGATTGCCGAGTTCGTCGCGGAAGTGGGCGAGAAGGCGCAGTGCCGCCTGCGAAAGGGCCAACCCGCGCCCGCCCTCTGCCAACTCATCGGGCATCCGGACGGCAAACAGGTCGACCTCGGGTGGATCGCCGTTGTCGGTGAACTCGAGTTGGACCTCGTCGGAGTGCAGTGCGATCTCCATGTGAAGACTGTCGGGGCAGCCGTGTTCGACGATGTTGGCGGCGATCTCGGCGGCGGCGATCCCGATCTCCATGCGGACCGCCTCAGGCACCTCGTCGTGGCGGGACCAGAAGGTGTCCAGGGCGACCTGGACTTCATCGAGGGTGTGCGGCCCGATGGCGATGTCCAGTTTCACCTCCAGACCCCCCTTCAGGCTTGTCATAAAAAAGTTATCCCCGCCTTATCCTCCGGCATCTTCCACGCGGAAATCAATGGATCCCTCCATTCACCCACCTCGTCCCCGATGATCCCGGGCTAACGTCGATGTGGTGACGATCTGGGGAGTGGGCGCGCGGGCCTGCGCCGTCCTGCTCAGCGTCGCCGCACTCGCCTCGTGCGCCCGCGCTCCGCAACCGTCGCTGAGTACCAGCACTCCGGCGACCACCCGGGCCCCGGCCAGCACCCGGACCCCGGTGGAGAAGGTGCAACCGGAGGGCGATTTCAGCGCCGTCCCCCAAATCATCAACGAGGCGATCGCCGCGCAGCGACTGCCCGGGGCGGTGGTTCAGATCGGACACGGCGGCAAGATCGTGTTCCGCCAGGCGTTCGGCGATCGCAAGCTTCCCGGTGAACCCGGACTCGACGGCACACCCGCGCCAGCCGAGCCGATGACCGAGGACACCATCTTCGATCTGGCGTCACTGACCAAGATCCTCGCGACGACGACGGCCGTGCTGCAACTGTACGAACAGGGCCGGGTTGGGATCGACGAACCGATCCAGACCTACCTGCCCGAGTTCAACCCGACCGACGACCCCCGGCGCGCCCGGGTGACGCTGCGCATGCTGCTCACCCATACCTCCGGCATCGCCGGCGACCTGAGCCATCAGGGTCCGTGGGGCTTGCGGGCCGCGGACAAAGCCGACGGCATTGCCCGCGCACTCACCGCGCCCGTGGAGTTCGAGCCCGGCGAGGTGTTCCACTACTCCGATATCGGCTTCATCATCCTCGGCACCCTGGTCGAGAAACTCACCGGCGAGCCGCTGGACGATTACGTGCAGCACAACATCTTCGGCCCCCTGGGCATGGTCGACACCCGATACCTGCCCGCCGCCAAAGCGTGCGGTCCGCACCGGATCATCGGCAACGCCATCGCTCTCGACCCGAACACGCCGCAAACCGCCCCGTGCCCGGCTGGGGCGTGGAGCACCGACCTGTTGGGGCGTGTCGCTCCGACGGCACGCGACGAGGACACCCCGGGTGTCAACCCCGACTTCGACCGCTCGCTGCGCAGCACCGTCCACGACCCGACCGCGCGACGCATGGGCGGAGTGGCCGGCAGCGCGGGGGTGTTCACGACCGTGCATGACGTCGGCCGCTACGCCCAGCTGCTGCTCGACCGCCTCGCCGGACGCCCCAGCCCGTTCCCCCTGAAACAGTCGACGCTGGAGTTGATGACGACGCCGCAGCAACCCGGCCACAACCCCGCGCAACTCGAGGCGGCGAACAACGCCGTCCGGGAAGCGGTCGAACTGACGCCCAACACGGCCGATCCGCTGCTCGCACCGAACTATCCCGCGATAGCAGGACAGGACCTGCGCGGGTTCGGCTGGGATATCGACACCGCCCACTCCAGGCCGCGCGGCCGGATCTTCCCCGTGGGCAGTTTCGGCCACACCGGGTTCACCGGGGTGACGGTCTGGATCGACCCCGGCTCCAACAGCTACGTGATCGTCCTGGCCAATGTGATCCACCAGCGCGGCGGTCCCCCCATCGCTGGACTCAGCGGCGACGTGGCCACGATCACCGCCGAGGCCCTGCATCTCTACGGCAGCTGAGAACTCAACGGCCGCACAGCTTGCGCGCCAACGAATCCCACGCCGCGGCAATGGTCTCCAGGGTCCGGCCGCGGCCGTCGAGTTGGTAGGCGACGTAGTCGACGTCCAGCAGCGCCAGCAGCGCGTCGGCCTGCGCGTCGAGATCCCCGGTGCTCGCCGCGGATTCCAGCAGCACCCGGACGTGGGTGTGCAGCACCGCGAAGACCGCGTTGTAGCGCGCGTCCGGATCGCGGTTGACCTGGGCGAGGACGGCCCGGTGGGTGTCGACGAAACGGAGCCGCTCGCGGCCGAAGGCCAGCAGCCTGTCCAGCGGTGCCCCCTGCGGACCGAGCGGGGGTGGACCGAACAGGAATGCCTGCTGCATCCCCCGTTCGTCCTCGTCGAGCAGTTCGATCATCAGGCCGGCCCGACTGCCGAACCGCCGGAACAGGGTGCCCTTGCCCACGCCGGCGGCCGCCGCGATGTCGTCGGTGGTGACCGTCTCGGGACTGCGGTCGGCGATCAGCGTGCGGGCGGCATCCAACAACAGCCTGCGGTTACGTGCTGCGTCGCCGCGTTCCGGGTGGACGCCGTCGATCGGCAGGCTGGTGCGCTCACCGGTGGACATTCCGTCACTGTAACCCGGCCGGGAATAAATCGGACTGCAGTCCGTTTAAGCTGGTATGACTTCCGCGGCGAAAGGACAACACATGGCACAGGCGACGATCTTGACCCTGGTGGGAAGCCTGCGGGCGGCATCCATCAACCGCCAACTCGCTGAACTGGCCGTTGAAGCCGCGCCGGAGGGGGTGCTGCTGTCCATCTACGACGGCCTCGATGCGCTGCCCTTCTACAACGAGGACCTCGACACCGCGAACCCGCCCGCGGCCGCTGCCGCCCTGCGGGCCGCGGCCGCGCGGGCCGACGCCGCGCTGATCGTCACCCCGGAATACAACGGGACCATCCCGGCCGTGATCAAGAACGCCATCGACTGGCTCTCCCGGCCCTGGGGTGCGAGCGATCTGAAGGACAAGCCCGTCGCCGTCATCGGTACCGCCCTCGGCCGGTACGGCGGCGCCTGGGCCCACGACGAGACCCGTAAGTCGCTGGGAATCGCCGGACCGCGGGTGGTCGACTCCATCAAGTTCTCGCTGCCGGCGTCGACGCTGGACGGCAGACATCCGCGGGACAACGCCGACGTGGTGAACGCCGTGCGCGACGCCGTCGGCGCACTCGCCGCAGAAGTCCGCTGAGGCGCGCCATGACGACGATCGACATTCGCCCAGCGGGCGATCGCAGCCTGACACGAACGCCATGGCTGCGCTCCCGCCACTCGTTCTCCTTCGCGGCGCACCACGACCCCTCGAACACCCACCATGGACTGCTGCTGGTGAACAACGACGACGTGGTTGCGCCCGGAACGGGATTCGACACCCACCCGCACCGCGACATGGAGATCGTCACCTGGGTGCTCGACGGCTCGCTGGTGCATCAGGACTCCACCGGGCATTCGGGCGTCATCTATCCGGGCCTGGCACAACGGATGTCGGCCGGCCGCGGGATCCTGCACTCGGAGAAGAACGACTCCTGGACGATCACCGGCGAAAAACACAGCGAGCCAGTGCATTTCGTTCAGATGTGGATCGTCCCCGACGAGCCCGGGCGAACTCCGCAGTATCAGCAGCGGGAGATCGACCGCGAACTGCTCGCCGGCGGCCTGGTCACCATCGCCTCGGGAATGCCGGCACACCGCGACGACAGCGCGATCACGCATCGGCAACCGTTACGCCGCACTGCACGGCGCGCGACTACGGGCCGGGGACGCCGTCGCACTCCCCGACGCGCCCTATCTGCACGTCTTCGCCGCACGCGGCGCGGTCATGCTCGAAGGTGGGGGCGACCTCCGCGAGGGTGACGCCGCCCGGATCACCGGCGGGGGCGGACAACGCCTCACCGCTACCGGCCCCGGCGAAATCCTGGTCTGGGAGATGCACGCCCGAGCCGCCTGAAGCCCTGGGCGTCAACGGGTCTCACCGCTCAGGGACACCGCGTCATCTGCGTGGTCTTCTCACTGGTGGGGTTGGTCGATTCCATCGTGTTCTCGTCGATGACCGTCACCGTCACCTGGAAATCGGGCTCCTCGACGAAGCCGATGACTCCGTTGTTGTACGTCCAGTCCCCGAATGGCCCATCGCTGGTGCCGTCGGCACGCAGGTCGACGGCCATCTCGCAGTCGCCGTCGGTGCCCCACTTTCCGATCACGAATTCCCGGGGCGGCGTCTCACCCGGGGCGGGGGCCGCCGCCGGACTGGCCGGGGCGGCGCTCGTGGTGGTGACCGCTTCCGCCGATGACGTGGCCGCCGACGACGTGGCCGCCGACGACGTGACCATCGACGATGCGGACGTGTCGGATGCGGGCGCGGCGGTGGTCCGACTACCGCAACCGGCGAGGGCAAGGGCGGCGGCGAGCGCCACGATCACGCGGACCTTCATGGGGATTCCCCTTCATCGGTGGTGCGTTCATGATCGTAGGCGTCGAGAATCCTTCTGAGTGCCGAAACCCCATCTGCGTCAATGCTGACCGAACTCAATTCCTCGTCCATCGCGGGATTCGTGTACCGCATCGCCGAGGCCTTCACGGTTCGGGCCGAGCTGTGAAACGCCGTCGCGCCGGTGAACCGGGCCAATTCGACGACGTTGCCGGACCTGACCCCGGAACCCGGCATGATCGTGATTCTTGTCCCGGCAGCGGCCACGAGTGTGCGCAGCATCGTCTTGCCGAGGTCGACGTTCGGGCGCAGGCCACTGGTGAGGATCCGAGAGCACCCGAGACCGACGATGTCGTCGAGTGCCGTCATCGGATCCCGCACCCGGTCGAACGCCCGGTGGAAGGTCACCTGCATGGTGCCCGCATACCCGATCAGCCTCGCGCACCGGTCGACATCGACCCTGCCGTCTTCGAGGAGCATCCCGATGACAACACCGTCGCATCCCAACTGTTCGCACCGCTGGATGTCGGCGACCATGGCATCGAACTCGCGCTCTGAGTAGAGGAAGTCCCCGCCCCGCGGGCGAATGATCGGGAACAGCTCAATGGTGGTGCACTCCCGGGCGGCGGCGATGGTCCCGCAGGACGGGGTGGTTCCCCCTTCGCGGGGATTCGCACACAGTTCAATCCGGTTGGCGCCGTTGCCTTCTGCGATCCGGCAGGACGCCAGGTCGAAGGCGATGACTTCCAGTTCCATCGGTTTCGGTCCCGCGCTAACCAGTTGCCTGTGGTCCGCGCGGCGTCGATGGCGTCAGGGGACGTCCAGTCGGATCAGCGAGAAGTCGTCCTCGAAGACCCCCGTCGGGGTCAGGGCGCGGAGTTGGTCGATGATCTCGTCGAGTGTCCAGTCCGGTGCATGGGCCAGCCGCGCGCAGAGGTTCTTGAATTCGGCGAATGACAATTGCCGGTTGCCGGTGAGGGTGATCTCGCTGGCTCCGTCGCTGTAGATCAGGATGCGACACCCGGGCGGGACCTGGTAGGTGCGTGAAGTGAACACGGTGTCCTCGAATATCCCCACCGGTGCCGACGTCGGGAGTAATTCGGTGACGTCACCGGCGCTTCCGGTCGCGGGGGTGAACGCCAGCGCCGGTGGTGAACCCGCGCTGGCGTAGCGCAGCGTGCGGGTACGCACCTGGTAGACCCCGTACCACATGGTGGAGTAGTGATCACTCTGCTGCTCCATCTGGAACAGCCGGTTCAGTTCGGTCAGAACAGCCTCGGGTATCAGGAGGGTCTCTGCGGCAAAGGATCCCGAGCGCAGCATGTTGTGCAGCGAGACCGACAGCAGTGCGGGTTCGAGGCCGTGTCCGGAGACGTCGATCAGGTAGACCAGGAGATGGTCCTCGTCGATCCACCTGTAGTGGAAGCTGTCCCCGCCGAGTTGACGGGACGGGAGGTAACGCGAGGACACACTGATCTCACCGGACAGGCCCTTGGGCATGATCGACGCCATGTAGTTGGCGGCGCTGCGCAGTTCGGAGGCCAGCCGGTCGGTCTGTTGCTGGAGCTGTTGGGCCAGAACGCGTTTGTGTTCGTTGGCCTCCATCAGAGCGGTGATGTCGGTGATCTGGGAGATGAAGCTCTCCACTTGGCCGTTCTCGTCCCTGACGCAGCTCACCGACAGATCACCCCAGACCCGGTGACCATCGGCGTGGATGTACTGCTTGACCACCCGGTAGGCGTCCCGCCGGCCTGCCAGCAGGTCATCGACGTTCTTCTGATCCTCGTCCATGTACTCCGGGGCGGTCAGTTCCTGCCAGGTCTTGTGCACCAAGATCTCGGCGTCGTAGCCCAGGAACTGACACAGCGCGTCGTTGACGTCGGTGAACCGGCCTCCCGGGGCGACCAGGCACATGCCGATCCCGGCGTACTGCATCGTCCGGCGGAATCGCGCATCGGCTTTGGCCTGTTGCGCTCGCGCTTCATCGGTGGTGTTCAGCCCTTCGATGATCACGAGGGCATCGCCGGCAACGATCTTGGCCGCGATATCGGCGAGGCGCTCGCCGGTGCTTCGGGCGTGCGCGCTCAATAGCGCAGAGGCGCGGGCCATGTCGATATTGCCGCGCTCGGCCAGAATCCCCTTGGCCTGTTCGATGACGACCTGGCTGCTCAACGCCGCCTGCAGGTGTGCTTTCACGGTCTGCGCGTTCGCCGACACGTCTTCGAAGGCCCAGACGCTGCCACTGAACCCGTCCTGGTGGGCGGCATAGGACGACACGTGCACCCGCGTGGGGGACTCGGCAAAAAACATGGTGAAGTCGATGTCCTCGGACAAATTGTCGAAGAATTCGAAGCCCATCGGGGCAATCTGTCCGCGGTTCAACGCCCGCCCCCGCAGACGCTTCATCGCCGCGATGAAATCGCAGGCCAACACCTCACCGGGCGGAACATCCAGCAGGTCCGCCGCGGCTGGATTGACGTGGGCCGTATCCAGACTGCGGTCCACCCACACCACACCGCGGCCGTGGACCATCAATGAGACGCCCACGAGATCAGGTGGTGGTCGAGTCGAGGATCGCGGTCGTGTCTGCGCCCTCGACGATGGCGCGGGCCACGTCGGCCAAGCGCTGGTGAGTGTTGCGGGCGTAGGACCGGAGCGCGATGAAGGCGCGGTCCATATCGAGCGAGCCGCGTTCAGCGAGGACGCCTTTGGCCTGCTCGATGACAACCCGGGCGTTGAGCGCGGTCTGCAACTGCTGGCTGACCCGCTCCGAATGCAGCAGGGTCTGATGGTTCAAAATCCCGATCGCCGCGACGTCGGCCAGTGCCTGACCGATCGCGATATCGTCCGGCGCCAGGGCGCCGATCTCGGTGCGAAAGAGGTTCAGCGCACCGACCCGTTCCTGCCGCAGCCGCAGCGGCAGCGCACACACCGACCGGTATCGGTATTCGGCGGCGCGCGCCGCGAAGGCCGGCCAGCGGCCGGTGTCGGCCGACAGATCCTCGACCAGAACCTGTTGCCCGGTGCGGCAGGCCTGCAGGCAGGGACCGACGTCGGCCTCCACCTGAAGCAACTCCAGCAGTCGGGTCTGCTCACTGCTGGAGGCGAACACATGCAACCGGCCGTGGGCGTCGCCGAGCACGATCCCGGCCGCGGCGATCGGCAACAAAGCCATCGCATTGTCGACGAGTTCCTGGGCGAGTTCCACGACGTCGTAATCAGCGACCAGCGTGTCGGCTAGTCCGACGAATGCGTTCGCCAACTGTTCGTAGCGCTCCATCGTCTTGTCTCCGCCTTACGTATCCCTCGCTGCGGAATCCCACCGGACTGACGATGGGATCGCTATGACCATTTCACCACGGCCGGCGCGGCGACCCGAGTTCCTCGCCGAAACCCCATCCGGGATCGGCAGCGGGGTCGAAACGCAGGCGCCGCCCGACGACGTCGCCGGCGACATCCCCGAGCAAGCGGCGGTTGCCGAACGCATACGCCTGTAACCGCACATAGGCCGTGCGGGCGTCGACACCGAGTTGAGCCATGATCATCCCCGTGGCCTGATGCACTTCACGGGTGCTCAGCGGCTGATCCCACCACGGGCCCAACGACTCCGCGATCCGCCCGTCGCGGCCCACCGTGAGCAGGACCGCGGTGACCAGGTCGGAGACCGCGACCGCATCGGCGAAATCCCAGGCGTCCAGCGGTGTCGCGGTGTCGCAGTACAGGTCCAGAACCCCCACCTTGATCGCCCCCACCTGCAGCGGCAGGGCATACATCGCGCCGATGCCCCATCCGGCGATCTCAGACAGGAAGATCGGCCACCGCCCGTCAGGCTCGGACAGGTCGGGCACCATCACCGGCCCGCCGATGCCGATCGCGTCGACACCGGGCCCCTCGCCCAGGGTGACCTGGGCCCACTCCACCCCCGACGCGACATCGTCGCTAGCCGAAAGCACCTCCAGGCCGACACCGCTAACCTCGATCGCGATACCCGCGCGATGCACCGGCAGGGCCAACACGCAGGCGGCACACAGCCGCCCCGGCCCATCGCCGTGATCGGACGACCGCTCGACCGAACTCAGGAACCGCGCCCTGGCCCCCATCGCGTCATGGGAACTCACCCGCCGCGCCGGTCCGCATCGCCCACAACCACCGACTGTACGGGCAGCCCTCCCGTCCGCATTCGCGGTTCGCCTCCGCAGGAAGGGCCGAAACCTGCCCTGCATGCCCCAAGCCTGGAACTCCCCGTTGGCGGTGATGAATGGTTGGCGCGGCTCAGAAAACTATCGAACTAACCGCGGGGGTGCGGCGGCCCGAGGTAGGGGAAGACGTCCATGGTGTCGGTGTGCGGCGCCAGCCCCGACGGCGGGCATTCGCCCTTGGTGAGAAAGGCCAACCGGTAGTCGATGACGTCGTCGGTGAACACCCGGCCGTTGGGGTAGCGCGCAGGCTTTGCGGGGTCGTAGGTGAGCATGTCGGGCAACGTGCCCTCGTCGTCGATGGCGGCGATCGCCTCGGCACGGGTGTAGTCACCGGTGTGGCCCATGAGGTGAATGAACTGCCCGATCCACCGTCTGCGGTCATCGACGGGTTCGCCGGCGTTGTACTCCTCCTTGGTGTCATCGGTGTTGAAGAAACTGCTCACCGAGGGATGGCCCGCCCGGTCGACGTGCACCAGTTCCCCATCGCGCCGCACACTGCATCGACCCCAGATGCGGAGATCGGGGTCCGCGCCGAGATAGGCGGTGGGCATTTCCACGGCGATGGAGATGACGTTGGCCGCCAGGTTGGAATCGACCCCCGTCCAGGGTGACTCGCCCCCGAGGTGCGGTGCGGTGAAGTTGCGGCCACCGGTGATGTCGAAAAGGTTCTTGATCCCGTCGAAGTCGAAGAAGAACGCGTCGCTGCGCGCCCCGGCGAAGAAGGTGAACTCTCCGGAGCGGGCGACGACGGGAGTCGCGCCGAACGAGACGGCCACCGATGTGAAGATCCGACTCCCCACCGCCTCGGGGGACCTCGCGTCATCACCGGAGGCGAGGTACACATCGACGGTCTGCTCGTCCCCCACGGGTTCGGAGAACACGAAACTGAACGCGATGTCGTTGCGCAGATCGCCGTCATTGTCGATCCCCAGGCGATAGATCGCGTCCGGATGCAGCGCGTCGGCGTTCGGGTTGGCGTTGAGGATCAACACCGTGCGGCTGGGATCGGCCGGGGACTCGAACGCGTACAAGTCGCACAGGTCCAGCCGCTGATCGCCCAGAGGCGGGCCCAGACTCAGCCCGGTGAAATGGTTCGACATCGCTTTCCCTTCCGCCCCCAGGTGCGCTTCAACTTACCGGCGAAGCAACTTACCGGCGAAGCGTCGGACTCGGACTTCGATGCGGTGATCGCGGACGCACTGCGCCGCGAGTCGCTACGATTCGGCAAGGTCGTCGGCGCGAGGGTTGTGATTATGGGCAAGACGCTGATCTTCGGGCACAGGAATCCCGACACCGATTCGATCTGCTCGGCGCTGGCCTATGCGGACTTGAAAGCCCGAACCGGCGCCGATGTCGAGGCAGTCCGACTCGGGGCGGTAAGTGCTGAGACGCAGTTCGCGCTCGACACATTCACGACACCGGCGCCACGACTGGTCGAGTCGGTGGCCGGCGAGGCCGCAGAGGTCATCCTGGTCGACCACAACGAGCGTCAGCAGAGCGCCTGCGACATCGACAAGGTCACCGTCGCCGAGGTCATCGACCACCACCGCATCGCGAACTTCGAAACCGCCGGCCCGTTGTACTACCGCGCCGAACCGGTCGGCTGCACCTCCACGATCGTGTTCACGATGTTCAAGGAGAAGGGTGTCGCCGTCAGCCCCCGGATTGCCGGGTTGATGCTGTCGGCGATCATTTCCGACACCCTGCTGCTGAAATCCCCGACCTGCACACCCAAAGACGTCGCCGCCGCGCAGGAGTTGGCCACGGTCGCCGGGGTCGATCTTCAGTCCTACGGACTTGAGATGCTGCGGGCGGGTGCCGGCGTTGCGGACAAGGGGATCGCCCAACTCATCTCCATGGACGCCAAGGAGTTTTCCATGGGAGGAGCGAAGGTGGAGATCGCTCAGGTCAATGCTGTTGACGTCGACGATGTGCTCTCCCGCCAGGCCGAGTTGGAGGCGGCGTTGCACAACGTCATCACCGAGAAGAACCTCGACCTGTTCCTGTTCGTCGTCACCGACATCCTCAACGGCCACTCGGTCGGCGTGGCCCTCGGACCACGCGCGGCGGCGGTCGAATCCGCCTACGGCGTCACCCTCGAGAACAACCGGGCACACCTCAAGGGCGTCGTATCGCGCAAGTCGCAGATCGTGCCGGTGCTGACCGAGACGTTCAGCGAGCGCTGATCGTCGGGGAGCTTTCCAGCGCCAGCGTCTGTGCGGTGCCCGAGGCGATGAAGTCGTCGATCAGGTCGGCCACCTCAGCGGGACGCTCGGCGTGGGGAAAGTGGCCGACGTCGGTGAGCACCTCAAGCCGGACGTCGGGACGAACCTCCCGGGCGGCATGGGCGTGCTGCACCGGGATGATGGCGTCGCGGTCGCCCCAGATCGCCAGCACGGGGAAATCGGTTCGCACAGTGAGCCGATTGAGCGCGCTGACGGCCTGGCCCCGGTGATCGACGACGGCGCGCAGCGTACGCAGAAACGCCTGGCGCGTCGGCCCGTCCGACAGCGAACTGTAATGGCGCCACAACTCTTCGGTGCGCGGAGATTCGACACCGGCCTTGCGCAGCCACGCCAGGACGCGCTCACCGGCGCTCGTCACCTTCCGCGGCGCGATCAGCGGAAGCACCAGTTCGGCTCCCGGTAACGACGCCAGCCGCAGCGGCAGGCCCACATCCGGCCCGAGTCCCCCGCTGCCGATCAGCACCAGACGGTCGACGTGGTCGGGGTGCTGGTAGACGAACTGCATCGCGATCCCGCCGCCGAGGGAATGCCCCACGATGGTCGCCCGGTCGATGCCGAGTTCATTGAGCAGGTCGCGTATCAGGACCGAGAACGCCCCGAGCGAGTAGTCACTGCGGGGTTTGGTGGAATTGCCGTGGCCGAGCAGGTCGGGAGCCAGCACCCGGTATTTCCGCGACAGCGGCCGGATCAGCGGCCGCCATGTCTGCGAACTGCCGGCGATGCCGTGCACCAGCAGGATGACCTCACCACTGCCCTCGTCGAGATAGGCAACGCGTTCGCCGTGCAGGTCGAGGAACTTTTGAGTGAACATCTGTACACCATGATGTTCACGGGACGGGGCCGTCAAGGTAATTCACCGGTATGTGTCGCGGTTCACAACAGTGAATGACCGTACACCGAATGGGCCACCCAAGCGGGCCTGCGGGTACCGGGTGCTATCCGAGCGCGGCTTGCGGGTAGGGCGCGAAGCGCCGGTTGAATCCCTGCCCGCGCGCCGCGATCTGGACCGCGCGTTCGGCCGGGCTGACGACGACCGTTCCCGCCGGCAGCACGGACGCCAGTTCGCTCAGCGGTACGACCTGCGAACTGACCGTCGGCTTCGTCGGATCGTCCGGGTCGATCGACTGGAACCGGATGGCCATGGTGCCCTGGTTCAGCCCGCCGGTCGAGATCCAGTTCCACACACTCGTGTCGCCGGCCAGCACCGGCTGCGTCGGTGAGACCACCAGCGTGTAGGACCCGTCGGGATTGGGTTTGGCCTGGGTGTTGTTGAGACTGGTCTGCTCGTCCCAGTAGTTGCCGGTGATGGTCCAGTCGTTGGTCACCGGAGCGACGAAGTAGCCGGAATTGTTGGGCCTGATGGTGAGAACCAGCGCCTCGTCATCGGACAGTTGGAAGTAGCCCGCGCTCTGCAACTGGGTGGCCAGGAAGGACGCGTTGCTGGTCGGGTCGGTGAACACGTTGGGCGCCTTGCGCTCTCCGGTCACCGGATCGGTGGTGGCCACCTTGATGTACTTCGCCTCCTCGGTGATCCCTCGCAGCATCAGCAGCGCGCCGTAGCTTCCCCGCACGATCGGCGGCACGACGGGCAGCGGGGGTATCAGCGAGACCAGCGCGGTCAGGACGTGACTCTGGGCCACCAACGGGCCGATCCCCGGGAGGGCGAATCCCCCGAACTGACTGAAGAGGCTGTTGGGTGGGCCGGCGGTGCGGTGAATCGCCAGGCTCATCGGCTCCTCGGCGTTCCAGTCCGAGAGGGTGTCCCGGATAGCGATCAGGGTGGTGTCCGGGGTGATCTGCAGGTGGTTCTTCTCTCCCGGGGCCGCCGGGGCACCGCTGACGGTGACGACGAAGGTGCGGTCCGGGCCCAGGTCCAGTTGGTCGCCGTTGAGCACAGCCACGGTGGTTCCGGTGGTCCCGGTCAGCACGCTGAAACTCGCCTGCGGATCGCGCTCGGGCAGTCGCCCGGTGATGACGTACTCCGAGGCGTAGTTGACCCCGGCGAAGCGGTAGATGGTGTCCGGGTTGTCGTAGAGGATCCGTGAGCCGGTGACGTCCTCGCCGTACCAGTGATGGGGTGGCGCCACCTGCGTGACGATGGTCGGCTCGTTGGAGTCCAGGATCATCAACTGGAACGCGACACCCATGGCCCATTCGTTCACCGCGTCGCCCAGGGCGGCGATGTTCACCTTGTCAGGACCGCCGACCTGGTCGTACTGGGTGTGTCCGATCAGCCGCCAAGCCAGCCCCAGCACCGCCTTCATGGTCAGCATCGGCAGCGTGTGCACGGTCTGCATGGCCGTCACCTCCGCCGCGATCTGCTCGGGAGTGCCGAGGGGGCTGACGTCCTGGCCCACCGGTTCGGCCGAGACGTTCGCCGTCGTCACCGTCGGGACCGCGGCCGGCCGGATTTCGGCGCCCAGGCCCCCGACTCGACGCCCGAACTCGTTGCGGGCAGCGGCGAGCACCGTCCAGGCCAGCGCCGATTGCAACGGGGTTCCGGTGCCGTGGGCCAACGCGTCGGCAACCCCGACACGCGCGGGCGACACCACACCGGCAAGGCTCGGCGGCGCCGCTGCCACCGGAGCCGTGATCGGCACCGTCGCCGCCGGGGCGATGGTCGGCACGTCGGGCAGCACCGGTCGCTGCGGTGACAATGTTTGCGGCACAACCACATTGGCGACAACCGGCGGCGCGGTCGCGATGTCCGGTTCGCTGACGACGGGGGGTAGGACCACCGTCGGTGGCAGTTTTTCCACCGGAGATGGGCGCTCGGCCGGCCGCGCAGCAGCCGGGGAGGCGGCTACCCGGGCGCCGGCTACCCCGGCGGCACCCCGCTCCCGCCGGCCGGCGCTGTCCCCGTTCACCGCCGCGGACGGTCGCGCACTACGGGCTGCGCCGATCCGGGAACCGGGGCCCGGGTTTCGGCCGGGGCCGGCCTGGGAGCGCTGGGGAGCGCGGGCGCTCGGGGCCTCGTCGGCGGAGGACGCCGTCGACTCGGGGTCCGGTGATGCCTGCGCCAAGGCCGGCATCGCCAGTGCGCCCAACAGCAGCCCTGCCGACACGGCCACCGCCCCGCCGCCTCCGCGTACAGCCATCTGTCCCAACCTTCCATGACGCCGGGGTCTTCTTCCCAGCGTATGTCCGGCGCCCTCGCCCATGGGCCGTTCGGGCGAACGTCAGCGTGTTGACATATCACCACCGACGTTCTAAAGATGAGACATGAGAACTGATATGTCTCAGCAGCGCTTCATCCTGCGCGGCGGCGCCACCTGGGCTGACCCCTGGCCGATGTACGCCGCCCTTCGCGACCACGATCCGGTGCATCGCGTCGTACCCGACGATCCCGAACACGACTACTGGGTGCTGTCCAGGCACGCCGACATCTGGGCGGCCGCCCGCGACCACGAGACGTACTCGTCGGCTCAGGGGCTGACCGTCACCTACGGCGAGTTGGAACTGATCGGCCTGCAGGACAATCCGCCGATGGTCATGCAGGACCCGCCGGCACACACCGAGTTTCGGCGACTCGTGGCACGGGGGTTCACGCCGCGACAGGTCGAGGCGGTGGAACCCGCCGTGCGGGAATTCGTCGTCGACCGCGTCGAACGGTTGCGGGCGGCAGGCGGTGGGGACATCGTCGCGGAGTTGTTCAAGCCGTTGCCGTCGATGGTCGTCGCTCATTACCTGGGGGTTCCACCGGCCGACCGGGCGCAGTTCGACGGCTGGACCGACGCGATCGTGGCGGCCAGCACCGAACCGGGCGGACTGCTCGGCGCCACCGCTGCGCTGACGGCCATGACCGGCTACTTCGCCGAACTCATCGAACGGCGGCGGCGGGAGCCCGGCGACGACGTGGTGTCCCACCTGGTCTCGGCAGGGGTCGGCGCCGATGGCGACATCGCGGGGACGCTATCGATCCTGGCGTTCACGTTCACCATGGTCACCGGCGGCAACGACACCACCACCGGATTGCTCGGCGGGGCCGTGCGACTGCTCGACCGGTATCCCGATCAGCGTCGGCTGCTGACGAGCCGGCCGGACCTGATCCCCGATTCGGTCGAGGAGTTCCTGCGGCTGACCTCCCCGGTCCAGGGCCTGGCGCGCACCACCACGCGCGATGTCACACTGCACGACACCACCATTCCGGCCGGCCGCAAAGTGCTGTTGCTCTACGCCTCGGCCAACCGCGACGAGCGGCAGTACGGTCCGGACGCCGCTGAACTCGACGTCACCCGGCGGCCGCGCAACATCATGACCTTCAGCCACGGTGCACATCACTGCCTGGGTGCCGCCGCCGCGCGGATGCAATCCCGCGTGGCGTTGACCGAACTGCTGTCGCGCTGCCCGGACTTCGAGGTGGACTCCGGCGGAATCGTCTGGGCCGGAGGCAGTTACGTGCGCCGGCCGCTGTCGGTTCCGGTCCGGATCGGCGGCTGAGGTGTCCGGCTGGCTGGCACCCCAGCGCACCGAGGCGGCGTGCGATCGCATCCTCGACGCCGCCGGCGAGTTGTTCGCCCAACGCGGTGTCGAAGCCGTCGGCATGAACGACATCGCCCGTGCCGCGGGATGTTCGCGGGCCACGGTGTACCGCTACTTCGACAACCGGGACGCTCTGCACTCCGCCTATGTGCATCGGCATGCCCGCGAGGTCAACCGGCGGATCGGCGAACTGGTCGGCGGGATCGCCGATCCTCGGGAGCGGCTGCTGGCCGCCCTCACCGAGGCACTGCGGCTGGTACGCGAAAATCCCGCGCTCTCAGCGTGGTTCACCCGGACGGCGATCGGAGCCGAGGCGGCCGAGGGCTCGGAGGTGGTTCAGGCGATGACGGCCGGCTTCCTGCGGTCCGTGGAGGCCACGGACACGGCCGGCGCCCGGCGGCAGGCACGCTGGCTGGTACGGGTGCTGACATCGTTCCTGAGCGTGCCGGGCCGCGACGCGGATGAGGAGCGGGCGATGCTGGACGAATTCGTCGTCCCCCGCATGCTCCATGTCGCCCGGCGGTGATGCCGGCGCGGCGGATCAGTCGACCGTGACGTGCACGTGGTTGAAGTGATTGGCCACCCGCCACATCGTGTACCGAACGTTGAAGCGGCCGGACTGGCTGAGCACATCGGCGTTGATGGCATCGCCCAGGCCCATGTCCGATCCGATCATGATGTCGATGGCGTGCCCGCTCGGGTGGTCGGGGATCGGATCAGCACGCACTCCGCCGATGGACTGCACGCCCGGGTAGGTGTCGATGATGTACGCCGCGAGTGCGCGCGCGTGGGGCACCAGCCCTCCCATCCCGACCGTGGGGATGGCTCCCCCGGGACCCAGTAATGCCTGCTGAGCAGAGGGCAGCGTGTAATAGGTCGCTTTGACCAGGGCCACCTGCTTCTGCAGTTCGGACTGCTTGTTCTGCAGGTCCGCCTTCAGCGCGGCGGCCGCGTCGGCAGCCGCCTTGGCGTTCGCGGCGGATTCGGCTGAGGCCGCCGCGATGGTCTCCGCCTCCCACTGGGCCTGTCGGAGACTCTGCATCTGCTCGGACATCTGGGTGGCCATCACCTTCTGGACGACCAGCCGGTTGATGAAGGTCTGTGGCGAGGAGGCGGTGAGGAACGCGTTCGCGCCGTCGGCGCGTCCACCCATGTAGACCGCGGCGGCCACCTTGTCGACAGCGCCCTGCTCGGTGTTCACCTGCCCCTTCGCGGCATCGAGCAAGGCCAGATCGCCGGCGTGCCTGGCCTCGGCCTCGCTTTGCAGCTGCAGCTTCCTATCCAGGTCGAGCTGGGCCGCTTGCACGGTCTCGATCATCTGCTCGGCCTGCTTGGTCAGCTCTTTGAGCTTCGCCATTCCATCCTGGGCCGGATCGGCATACGCGGCTCCGCTCCACACTGCGCTGAGGGCCGTGAGTCCGACGATCACGCCGACCACAGGCTTGTAGGCACGGGACTTCGCCACAAACCGGGGGGGAAACTTCAAGACTGCGCATCCTTTGACTGCTGTCGACGCTTTCGTCGTCGAACTGCCTGCTCACGTGCCGCAGGGCCTCCCCAGGGTACGAAAACGGCTTCGGCTTTGTCCAACCGAGGACCTGAGAATCGCCCCACATTCGGCCTGCCGGCGAGCGCTATCGGACGATCAGAACCGGGCATTCTGCGTGGTGGATCAGGTTCTGGCTGACCGAGCCGAGCAGCGCGCCGGCGAGCCTGCCGCGACCGTGACTGCCCACCACCACCAACTGGGCTTCCCGCGACAGGTCGGCCAGCCCCTTCGCCGGGCTGACATCCTGGAAAACCTTGGTCACGTGCGAATTCGGGTACTTGCTGAACGGTTCGACCAACTCGTCCATCCGCCGGCGCTGCTGGGACTGCAGCAACTCGAGCAACGGCCAGTCCATGTTTCCCTGACCGCCGAGGTCCCCCATTCCCACCGCCGCGCCGATCTCCCACATGTGCACCACCGTCAGGGGTGCGCGCAGAGCGCGGGCGATGTCGAACGCTTCCGCGAGCGAACGGGTCGACCCGTCGGACTCGTCAATGCCGACGATGACGGGCAGTGGCTTGCCGGTGCGCTCAGCGGCCGGGGGCCGCCAGACCGCCACGGGGCAGTGCGCCCGGTGCGCGACGGTGACCGCGTGTCCACCCAGTACCCGGTGGTCCCCCGCACCAGTGCCCACCACCAGGAGCCGGGCGGATTGCGAGGCCTCGGTCAGGACCGTGGCGACCGCGCCCCGGACAGCGGCGGTGCGGACGTCGAGATCCCGGTGGGCCGAGCGCACGGCCGTGTGCGCGGCGGCCAGCGCTCTGTCACCCTCGGCGCTCGGGTCGAATTCGGCGGGCGGCGCGGCGCTCACGAAATGCCAGTCCCACCTGGGGATCGCGTGCAGTAGCGTCAGCGGAAGCGAGTGCCGGACGGCGAACTCCGCGGCCCACCGCGCGGCGCCGAGGGCGGTCTCGGATCCATCGATACCCGCGACCACGGCCGGTTTGTTCGCTGCGGTTGTCATACGTTGACCCTATTGGGGCCCGGTCAGAGGGGTCAGAAGACGGTGACGTGGACGTGGTTGAAGTGATTGGCCACCCGCCACAGGGAGTAGGCAACGCCGAAACGTTCCGCGTGACGCTGGACGTCGGCGTTGATGGCATCGCCCAGTCCCATATCGGAGCCGATCATGATGTCGATGGCATGCCCGCTCGGGTGATCCGGAAGCGGATCCGCGCGCACCCCGCCGATGGCTTGCACACCGGGGTAGTTCGCGGAGATGTACCCCGCGAGGGCCCTCGCGTTGGGGACGAGACCCCCCATTCCCACCGTGGGAACCCCTCCTAGCGACCCCAACGCCGCCAGTTGCGCGGGGGCATCCATTTCCTTCACCTGCTTCAAGAGCGTGTCCATCTCGGCAGCGAGTTTCTTGTCCTCCTCGATCTGCTGCTGCTGCTTCCTCCTCAGGTCCAGCCGCTTTCCGATGTCTGAGGCCGCCTGCTGAGTGTCGTTGGCACGGGTGTCCTGGGGCGGCTCGGCGTGGGCGGTGCCGCCCCACACCGGGCTGAGGGCGACCAGAACGGCGATCGCGACGATCATGGGTTTGCCGGCAACCGATGTCGCCGGCACGGGTGGGAGA
This sequence comes from uncultured Actinomycetota bacterium, assembly GCA_963715145.1. Lineage (GTDB taxonomy): Bacteria > Actinomycetota > Actinomycetes > Mycobacteriales > Mycobacteriaceae > Mycobacterium. The sequence continues at coordinate 577,221 of CAVQRL010000018.1, forward strand.
AACGTCACGCCTCTGCGTCCTTTGCCTGCCGCCGACGTCGTCTCCGCCGACTTGCGCTGCCGTATGCCTTGGGTCTCACAGAGGTTACGAAACGGTCACGGCGCTGTCCAACACCACGACGAGGGCGTCTACCGCCGCCCACTGGCCACAGAGGCCAGTCGCTTAGCGCCGGCCGATGCCGACCGGCCCGGCAGGTCCGAGGACCGGTCCAACCCCACCGACGCCGACCGGGCCGACGGGTCCTGCCACCGGTCCAACCCCGCCGACCCCGACCGGACCGACGGGACCGACGACCGGATTCGGACCCACACCGATGGGGCCCGCCGGTCCCAGCACCGGGTCGACGTAGGGGGTGGGGTCGGCGAGCAGGCACAGGTTCGTCTGGTAGTTCCAGTACATCGCCGGGGTGTCGCAGAACTGGCACTGGTTGGTCGCGGTGTTCCAGAAGTAGTTGAAATCGCAGTTGCCCTCGGCGCTGCCGACGGCCGGAGATACAAGGGCGGCCAACGGAATTGCTGCGGCCGCGAAAGCTACGGAGAGTGCGCCGTGGATCTTCATGCCAGTCCTTGTCTGTACGGACGAAATGGAGCCAACCGCCGGGGCTGACTCGGCGCCTTCCCGGCTCGGGAATCCCGCACAGGATGTCGCGCCGGTCGGACATATTGTTACACCCGCCGGGTGGGCTCGCGCCGAAACCGGTTCAGCAGTGCGGCGGTTGGACGGCCCCGAGCAGGGCCTGGTCGAATCGGGCCGAAGCCTCCTTCACCGACTCCATGAAACGGTCGAGGTCGACACGGCGGCCGGAAACCCAGGTTCCCAGCACCTGCATGGTGTCCTGCAGCGCCGTCGGATCGACGGAGTAGGGGTCGGTATTGAGCATGACGAAGTCGGCCAGCTTGCCCGGTTCGATCGAGCCGATCTCGTGATCGCGCTTGTGCTGCCAGGCGGCGTTGGTCGTGTGCGCCTGAAGTGCCTCGTCAAGGGTCAGGGCCTGATCGGCGGCATGGACCGCGCCCGAGGCGCTGCGCCGGGTCACCGCGTTCTGGATGTTCAGCCAGGGCAGCGGCGGCGACACATAGCCGTCGTTGTGGAAAGTGGGCCGCATGCCGCCGTCGTAGGCATCCCGATACGGCTGCCAGCGGGCCCCGTAGGACGGCTCGAAGATCACCCCGTCGTAGATGTCACCCCAGTACAGCGCCTGGAACGGTGACATCGAGGCCGTCACACCGAGTTGCCCGGCGCGCACGCATTGTTCCTTCGACGGGGTGGCGAAGTGCTCGACCCTCCACCGGTGGTCGGTGCCGGCCAGTCCGTGCGCGGCGAGGGCCTGTTCATACCCGTCCAGGACGACGTCGATTCCCGCATCACCGTTGATGTGGGTGGCGATCTGGATGTCTCGTCCGACGAATTCTCCTGTCAGAGCGAGGAATTGGTCCAGCGAGTAGTTCAGCACCGACAGACCCGGCGCGACGCCGACGGGAACCTCGGCGATCCGGGCGCGCTCGGAGTCCAGGTAGGGAACGCTGATCGCCGCCGTGCCGATCGAGGGCGAGCCATCCATCCAGATCTTGTAACCGACGCGCTGGATCATCGGGGCGAGGTCGCCGAAGTCCATCGGCGAGTGCGCGCCGGTGTCGTAGGTGGTCTGGTACAGCGAGTACCGCAGCGGACATCCGGGCAGGCCCGCCAACGCCTCCAGCGGAGCGCGAAGTTTACTGACGAACGCCATATCGCAGGCGGCGGTGAATCCGTTGCGCGCCAACGTCGAATACCACGCGCCGAGGTTGACCAGCGGCGAGGGGATGACACCGCGCAGGAACGCACCGAGGGCCATCATGAACGCCTGGGTCTCGAAACCGACGCCGCCGGCGCTGCCGTCGGGCCGGCGGGTCCACCGCGCATCGGGGGTGTCGGCGGGCGGTGCCGCGTTGTTCCAGCCGAACACCTGCGTCGCCCGGGAGTTGAAGTACAGCGCATGCCCGGTGATGTCCAGGATGAGGACCGGGTTGTCGGGGAAATAGCGGTCCAGGCTGGTGCGGTCCGGCATCGGGATGGACAGCAGCAGCCGGTCCAGGCCGGAGAACAGCAGTGGCTGTCCGGCCGGGGTCTGTGTGCGAAGCCGGGCGAAGAGGGCCTCGACGTCCGCCCAGGTGGGGAAGCCCATGAACGGTGCGATCCAGTGCGCCGGCTGCTGGCAGAGCACCGCCGCGGGAACGGGGTGGTCGTGGGTCTGGATGAATCCGGGCATCAGGACCGCCGCGCCCAGATCCTCGACCGCGGCGCCCGGTGCCGCGTCCCGGCAGTCCTGCACCGAACCCACGGTCAGGATGCGGCCGGAGTCGACGTCCACCGCCACCGCCTCAGCGCGCGGTTGGGCGGGATTCATGGTGATGACCGACGACGCCTTCACGATCGATCGCATGTCCGCACCTCTTACCAGCGCCGATTCCCGATATCCCGAATCCTAATGCAGCGCAGCGGAACTCATTCGATAACGACGAGAACCGCCGCGAACGCCCCCACCACGCAGAACACCAGTGCCGACCCGAACACGAACCCGCCGCCCCGGGTTCGCAGAATCTCGAAGCCCAGCCTGCTCTCGCGCACGTACCGGAGACGGGAGGCCGCTGCGAGCGCACAGATGACCCCGGCGCACAGGAGGGAGATCCCGAGGACGCCGGTGACCCCGGCGTGGATCAGAATGATCACGACGACAGCGAAGAGACTGACCATCGCGATCAGTGTCATCGCGCGCTGCAGTTGGTTGCGCTCGAACGGGTACTGCGCCCCCCATACCTTCTGCATGTTCATCGACGATCAGCCCTACGGGGTCAGGACGAGGGCGCTGATCCCCAGCGCTGTCAGAACGATGGCCGCGATGCCCAGAAGCGGGGCGCCGAAACCGGGCAGCGGCCGGCGGAGGCGCAACGCACGTTCGGTGACCCACCATCTACGCACGCCGAGTCCGCAGGTGCCGAAGGCGAGAGCCACAAGACCGAGGGTGAGGATTTCGGTGGCCCACCGGGGATGCTCGATGAAGAGGCGGTCGATGGCGATGGCGCCGGCGAGCAGGGTCACCGCGAGGCGAAGCCAGGACAGGTAGGTGCGCTCGTTGGCCAGTGTGTAGAGGGGGTCGGGTTCCCGGCCCATGTCGTAGACCCCACGCGGATAACGTGAGCCGCGCTCTGCGCGGCCCTCGAAGTCCATCACCTCGTTATCGGCCACCCCGCCACGGTAGCGGCCCGGATCATGCCGCGGCTCACCCGATGTCCTGGGAGCATGTGGCCATGACCTTTGATGTCCGATTGGCCACCGATCGTGACGTACCGGGTATCGCTGCTCTGGAGGCACGCCACTACGTCGGCAACCTCGATCCGTCCGCGGCCGCGGACGGATTCATCTCCATCCTGCACTCCGCGCAGTGGTTCGGCCGCGCCGTGGACAGCGGTGGGGTGCATGTCGCGGTGAACGGGGATGACGAGGTCCTCGGGTTCATCGTCATCACCGCAGCGCCGGATCCCGCTGACGCCGACCTGCCGACGATCGTCCGGACAATGCTCGATCTCGCCGAGACGCTGGAGATGAACGGGAAACCGATCGCCCGGCAGCGCTTCGCCCTGCGCGGCCCGGTCTGCATCGACAAGGCGGCGCGTGGCCACGGGGTGTACTCGACGTTCAACGCGGTCACCCGGCGGGCCTACCGTGACCGCTTCGATATCGGCATACTCTTCGTCGCCGCCGGAAACCCGCGTTCATTGCACACCACGACGACGAAACTCGGTGCCCACCCATTGGCCGAATTCGAGGCCGACGGGCGGCGGTTTCACTTTCTGGCCTACGAATTCGGTGAGGACCGCATGGGCGGGCTCACAGAGTTGTGACGGGTACGTGCCTGCGCCGAAAGAGCACCACCACGACGGCCGCCGCCGCAAGGGGAATGGCCGTCATGATCAGATTCAGCGTCTTCGCCACCTCGAGCATGCTCGAGGCGGCCTGCGAGATCACCCAGGCGGTGCGCTCCGGATCCAGGCCGGCGCTGCTCGGCCCGCCGCCGGTGGCCCCCAGGATTTCGCCGGCCTGCTCGGCGCTGATGCCCGTACCGGCGAGCTTCGGAGCGGCGTCCCGGAGGAACAGGATGATGCCGAACATTGCGAACAGCGCGGAGCCCAGGCCGTAGAACGTTTCCTCCCACTGAGGCCTTCACCGCCGAGACCACACCGCCGAGATTCGTTGGTGCACTGGCCATCATGACCGTGGCCTGCGGTGTCTGCACGATGGCGCCGCCGACGGTCGTCAGGGCGATCACGATGCCGACGACGACGATCGGGGTATCCAGCCGGAAGGACAACCGCACCAGCAGGCTCACCGCCAGCGTCGCCAGCCCGGCCACGACCACGGCGGCGTTGCCGAAGCGCTCTGCGGCCCGGCCGGCGCCGATGGCGGCCAGTGCGGACACCAGCGTGGCCGGGATGAGCAGAAGCGCCAGCGCCCAGGTCGACTGGCCCCGCACGATGACCAGGTAGAAGGTGACCATGATCATCGATCCGCCCTGCACCAGATTGTTGGCGGCGCCCGCGGTCACCACGGCGTTGAACCGCGGTGACCGAAAGATTCGCATGTCCAGCGCGGGATCGTCGCAGCGCAGTTCCCACCACACGAACGCGGCGGAGGCGAGGATCCCGACCAGGATCGGAGCCGTCGCCGCCAGGTCCACACCCTTCTGCAGGCCGGAGATCCCGTAGGTCAGGCCGATGAGTGCGACGGCGACCAGGAACAGGCCGAGGACGTCGGTCCTGCGATGCGAACTCCGCGTCTCCGGGACATAGCGCACGGTGATCGCCACGACGAGGATCGCCAGGACGGGTGTCACGAGAAAGCCGCTGCGCCAACCGATGCGCTCGGCCAGCAGACTGCCCACCGTCGCGGGCACCACCCCGAAGGCGTACACCGCCGCGAGATACCAGGCGATCGCCGCTGCGCGGCGATCGGGCGGGAAGACGGCGTTCATGATGGCCAGCGACAGACCGGTCAGGAACGCGAACGCCACCCCGATGCAGGCTCGGGCGATCATCAGCACAGCGACATTGGGGGCCGCGGCCCCGATGAACCCGAACACCACCGCGCCGCAGGCACCGGCGACGAACATGCGCTTCATGCCGTACCGGTCGCCCAGCACACCCGCCCCCAGCACCGAGGCGGCCAGTGTCAGGGTCGCCAGCGAGGAGACGAAAATGGTTGTGCCAGGTGAGAATTGCAGGCCGGCGCGGACGATGGAGATGTTGGCCGCCAGGATTCTCAGATCGCCGACGGCGACGGCGCTGCCCAGGCCCATGGCCACCGTCGTCATGGTGGCCGCGAACCCGCTGACCAGCCCCTGCTCCCGCACCAAACGATGCTAGTCCGGCGCCCGGGACGCGGGCGGCGAGTCGATGAGGGCGTCCATATAGCCTGCGCACGGCGTGACACCGACCCCGGCCAGCGAGGCAACATTGTTAACACCAGCCCCTTTGGTAACATTGCAGTGTGCCGGACTCATCAGGAATCGTCAGGCTCCGGCAGGGTCCGGTTTCCCGCCGGGACGCGTTCCGCTACGCCACCGCGGTGTCGGCGCTGGCCGGTCTGGGTGCGGCGGCACGTGCCGGCACACCCACGGCGGCAGCCGCCGCTCCCCAGCTGATCGACTTCGCCATGCGCCAGATTCCGGCGGAGCATATCCGGGCCGCGGGCTACTCCGGGGTGATCAACTATGTGTCGCTCTCGCGCCCCGGCTCCTCCTTCGGCGCCAAGCCGATCACCCGGCCCTACGCCGAGTCGCTGACCGCCGCAGGACTGGTCATCGTCAGTAACTACCAGTACGGCAAGCCGGGCGGGACGGCGCCGTCGGACTTCACCCGCGGGTATGCCGGCGGCATCGCCGATGCGCGCACCGCCTGGCAGTTGCACACCGCGGCCGGCGGTGGCCAGAGCGCACCGATCTTCTTCAGCGTCGACGACGATATCGACCGCAACACCTGGAATACGCTCGCACTGCAATGGTTTCGCGGAATCAACGCGGTGCTCGGCGTGCAGCGCACCGGCGTCTACGGCGGTATCGACGTGTGCCAGTGGGCTGCCGCCGATGGCGTGATCGGGAGTTCGCAATCGCCCGGCCGTCGGTGGGCCTGGCAGACCCGCGCCTGGTCGGGCAACCGGATCGACCCGGCCGCCGTCCTCTACCAGCGGGTGGTGGCCACCGCCTCGAATCCGGGCCCCATCGTCGGCGGGACCGAAGTCGACGTCAACGATGTCCTGGCCGCCGATTGCGGGCAGTGGAACCTGCATCCCTGAATGCTCGGTTCAACCGGCGGCGCGGATGATGGCCTGCAGGGACTCCGGTGACGTGGCGATATCGCCGAGGTAGGGATACGACAAGTCGAGGACCAGAAATAGGTTCGCCGCCACCAGGACGCCGACGGTTCCCACCACCACGTAATGCATTCGTGGGCTCGCGACTCCGAAGGCGATCGCCGAGCCGAGCACCAGCCCGCTGGTCAGAATGATCACCGCCCACAGCGGCCACGTCGGTCCGGCGTCGACCGCGGACTGGATCAGCCGTTCGGTCCGGCCCTGGCTCAGCTTGTCCAGGTTGTCGACTGACTTCGAGAGGAAGGTCTTCTGGATGTCATTGCGGGGCTGCACATCCTGGACTGCACGGTAGAGCCCCTGCAGGGCCTGGCCGGCCTCCGGGGACGTTCCGCCGCGGGCGGCGACCGGCCACTCGGCCACGGCCGCGTTCGCGTAGTTCTTCAGCGCGATGCGGATCCTCTCGGCGTCGGCACCGTCGAAGACGGCGCTGTTGCGGGCCAGTTGCACGCCTGCGCCCCCTTCCGCTCGCGTCAGTGCGTCCGCGGCGTTGATCTGTCCCCACATCGACGAGACGACGAAGCCGATGAAAAACGCGTAGACGAAGGAGATCACGCCGTAACCGAACCGCAGGGCATCGTTGTGGTCATCGGTCCTGAGCGCAGGAAACGCTCTGCGCACAACCACACCGAGCAGCACGGCGCCGCCGGCCACCAGGGCGATCAGTCCGACCAGCACCAACCAGGACGGAACGTTGACGATCAGCCAGGCTCCCATGATCCGCCGCCTGAGGTTCCGTCAGTTCCGCAGGCCGGCGATGACCGCACTGGTCTGCGGATCGCTTGCATCGCACTGGGTGGGAATCGCTCCGTCGGCGTAGCCGATGCCGACGTTCCAGTCGGTTCCGGAGGCGTTCTTCTCCGAACCGCTGGCCACGCAGGTCTGCAGTCGCGATCGGGCGGCTGCCTCGATACACCGCCACAAGGCATAGCGCGGGTCGGTCTTGTCGGCCTCGGTGTTCAGCCACTTCGTGTAGTCGTCGAGGTCGGTGAAGAGCCGGTCGTCGATCAGGGTTCCGTACAGTTCAAAACCCTTCGCGCACACCAGTGTGTTCTCGAAGGCGTCGGGGTTGTTGGTACCGGCGAATCCCTGGACCGTCGTTCGGATGTTCTGGTAACTCGTCGAGGTGGGAAAGTAGCGCGCGAGTTCGTTGACGGTGATGGGCTTGCCGTCCGGAGCGGTCGGTTTCTGGATGGTCATGGTGTTGGTGAACAGCTGCCATCGCCAGATGAAGTCGTTGACCTGGGCGACCTGTTTATCGTCGGCCGCCAGGTCACCGGCGGCAATGGCGGCCGGCAGGAATTTGTCCTTGAAGAGTTGCTGCGGAACGGAATAGGTCGATCGGTAGTCACCGAATGACAACTCCAGGGTCACCGTCTGCTTGGCGTTGTCCAGCACATACTTGGCATGCACGGCCGAGTCCTGCGCCGCCTGGCCGTCCGCAACCCCTGGGGTGCGGACCGCGAATCCCGCGGGCGGCCCTCCTGCGCCGTTGCCCAGGGCCATCAGCGGATAGGCCGTCCACCCGTCGTACACGGGATCGTTGAAGCCCGATTGCCACGGCGAGTTCCAGGGCACCACCTCGCGCGCATCGCCCACGTCGAACCCGGTGCTGCCGGCGGTCAGTTCGACATTGAATCCGCCGTTGGCCCACAGGGTCTTCGAGCCGCCGAACCCGCAGTAGGTCGGAGCGACGTCGGAGAACACCGGTAGCGGTTGCAGGATCGACATCTGGTCCCACAGACTCTGGGCGTTGCGGATCTGCGGCAGCGCACTGCGGGTCACCGGCATGCTGAACGAGATCTCCTCGAAGTTGTTCTTCGCCAACATGTTCGGCCCGTCGTAATAGCGCAGCCAGACCGGCGGTTTCCCGTCGGCCGGACACTTGCGTGGGGCCACCGAGAACACATCGGACTTGCCGGTGGTGGTGAAGTTCCGGTCGCCCACCAAGCCGATCGCGTCGCCACCTGCTGTCACGCAGACGGCGGCCTGGTTCTCGCTGGTGACGTCCAACAGCGGTTGGTCGCAGAACCTGGACAGGTAGGTCCCATCGGTGGCGAACATCCCCGCCGGCCCAGACGCCGGGGAGGAACAGCCGATCAGCGTGAGAGTCAGCAGCGCAACGCCGGCCAATGCCGGGCAGCGGATTGAAGCAGAATGATTCGACACAGGCCTTCTCCTCAATGTAGGAGTTGCCTACCCACCGACGGTAGCCCTGCTCAGGCATTCCGGCGACGTCATCGGCGAGAAAGGTCGGCGGCTCCCGGCCGGGTCCGTTCATCACCCCTTGCGGTGCTTGTCCCCCGTCGGGCAAAGAGCCCTGTCAGTACCGTGGAGATGTCGTGCGACGTGCGCGCGACTTTCGCGGCGGCGACGGTAAGGACGGCTCATGATCGGCGTCATCGGAGGCAGCGGCTTCTACACGTTCTTCGGAGCCGACGCTGCGAGCGCCGACGTGCCGACTCCCTACGGAGATCCGAGCGGCCCGATCACGGTGGGCCGCGTCGGCATCCACGAGGTGGCGTTCCTGCCCCGGCACGGCCTGCGCCACGAATTCTCACCGCACACCGTCCCCTACCGCGCCAACATGTGGGCGTTGCGTGCACTCGGGGTGCGACGGATACTCGCGCCGTGCGCGGCCGGCAGCCTGACCGCCGACCTGGGACCGGGCGCGATCGTGGTTCCCGATCAACTCGTCGACCGCACCCGCGGGCGGGCGGACACCTACTTCGACTCCGGCGGGATTCACGTCGGCTTCGCCGATCCCTACTGCCCCACCCTGCGTGCCATCGCCGCCGGCCGGCCCGACGTGGTCGACGGCGGGACCATGGTTGTCATCCAAGGCCCGCGATTCTCCACCCGGGCCGAGAGCCAGTGGTTCGTCCGCCAGGGCTTCGCCCTGGTCAATATGACCGGCTACCCGGAGGCCGTGCTGGCTCGTGAGCTCGAAATGTGTTATGCCGCAATAGCATTGGTCACCGACCTCGACGCCGGAGTCGACGTGGGCGCCGGAGTGCGCGCCGCCGACGTGTTCGCCGAGTTCGAACGGAACCTGGTTCCGTTCAAGCAACTCGTCCACGACGTCATCGACCAACTGGACTCCGAGCGGGTCTGCAGCCACTGCCTGGCGCACGAGGGCGTGGAACTACCCTTCGATCTACCATGAGGGTGCTCCTCACGCCGTGGACCCCGTGGACCCCGTGGACCCCGAGGACCTTTGCCCAAACCCGAAGGAGAACGACCATGACCCCAGTGCCACTGGCTTGCCGGAAAGTCCTCGCTGCCGGCACGAGCGCCCTGATCGGCGTGGCCGTGTTGACGGGCTGCGCCGCGAAGGAGAAGCCGGCCGAGACCCCCGCGCCGACGAGCCCATCGGCCACAGCCCCGGCATCACCGACTGAGAAATCCGTTCCGGGGGCGATCACCCCCGGCCCGCAGTCCGGCTCCGGGCCTCAGCACTCGATCACCCCCACGCCCCGCCCGGCCCCCACCGCGTTGCCGGGCAATGCGATCACCGGCGGCTGAGTGGTGAGGGTTCGCCGCTCACGCCGACCGGGTCACTGCTCGATGGCGTCCTGATCCTTCGTCTGCTGCGGAAGCCCGTTCGACCGCGACCGTCGTCGAGGCAGGCGGTCGGTGATGGCGCTGAGCGAGGTGACCATCCGGTTGAGGGTGTCGACAGCAGACTCAAGGGTGTCGGCGGTGGGCGTCAACGCCTCCACGGTCGGCTGCAGCCGACTCAGGATTTCCGCGGTTTCGGCGAGCTGTTCCAGCGGTCCGTTCTTGACCGTCAGCTTGTCCATGATGCCGTCGTCGGCGAACATCCGCTCGATGATGCCGTCGGGGGCGAACATCCGCTCGAGCGGCCCGTCCTCGTCGAGCAGCCGATCGATGAGCCCACCTGGCTCCAGCATCCGCTCCAGCGAACTGCCCTCGACGGAGATCCGATCGAGCAAACCGCCGGGTGCGGCCAACAGGTCCAGCACCCCGCCTGGACGCGTCAGTTTGTCCGCCGGGCCGCCGCGGGCCAGAATTCGCCCCATCGCCCGGTCGTTCTCGGTTATCTCGGCAACTCGGTTGGCACCCACGATCGCGCCCCGCAACGGAAGCAGGTCGGTGATCGGGTCAGTCGTCTGCGAGGTTTGGTAGCCGGTGGATTCCTTCACGAACCCGAGCGCCATGCCCGCAACGGCCAGTCCGGCGTCGGCCGCCGCGATACCGACCCGGGTCGGTGCTGTCGCCATGTCGGCGAGGACCTTGCTGATGTTCACGCGCCCAGCGTATGGCTCAACGCCGTCTTCGTGGGCGAGGTCGCAAAACCCGGCCCCAGGTCGGCCCTTTGCGCTCGTTGGGAACATCGCTGCTGAAGCCGCACCGGACGGGCAATACTGGCGACATGCGAGCGCTCCGGGTGCTGCGGCGGTCCCTGGCGGCGCTGCTGGCCGTACTCGTCCTGACCGGCACCGGCGTCGCCTACTGGCAGGCCCACGGCCTGCTGAGCGGGATCACCGTTTCGCGCGCCCTCGGTCTGGACACGCCGCGCTCCAGCGGCGGGGGAATGAACATCCTGCTGATCGGCCTGGACTCCCGCAAAGATCAGGACGGGAACGACCTGCCGGCCACCATTCTGGACAAACTGCACGCCGGGGACTCCAGCTCCGGCGGCTACAACACCAACACGCTGATCCTGGTGCACATTGGCGCCGACGACCGGGTGGTTGCCTTCTCCATTCCCCGTGACGACTACGTCCCCGTCAGTCGAATCACCGGTTTCGACCACATCAAGATCAAGGAGGCCTACGGGCTGACCAAGGCGCAGACCGAGCGGGAACTGCAGGAGGAGGGCGTGACCGATCCCGCCGAACTCGAACGTCGCGGCCGCGAGGCCGGTCGCGCCGCCACCCTGCGGGCGGTGCGCGCCCTCACCGGCCAACCCATCGACTACTTCGCCGAGGTGAACCTCGCCGGCTTCTACGACCTGGCCCAGAGCCTCGGCGGAGTCGAGGTGTGCCTCAATCACGCCGTCTACGACGAGTACTCCGGCGCGGACTTCCCGGCCGGTCTGCAGACGCTCGACGCCGCCCAGGCGTTGGCGTTCGTTCGTCAGCGCCACGGCCTGGAGAACGGCGACCTCGACCGCACCCACCGGCAGCAGGCCTTCCTGTTGTCGATCGCCCATCAGTTGCAGCAAGCCGGCGTCTTCGGCAACCTCGACGAGTTCCGTGACCTGGTGGCGGTTGCCCGCAGGGACATCGTGCTCTCCGAGGGCTGGGGCGAGGCTCAGTTCCGCCGGATGGCCGCACTGGCCGGCGGCGACGTCGAGTTCCGGACCCTGCCGGTGGTGCGCTACGCGACCATCGAGGGCCAGGACGTCAACATCATCGACCCCGCCGCGATCCGCGCCGAGATCGCCGCGACCATCGACGGAACGAGCCCGCCGTCGACCACCGTCCCGACCACCGCTGACCCGCAGTCGACGATCGCGGTCGTCAACGCCAGCGACACCTACGGGTTGGCCAGCCGCACCGCGGACATCCTGACCCGGCAGGGGTACACCGTGGAGGAGATCCGCGACCGATACGACGGCGAGCCCGCCGATACCGGCGTCGGATACGGCCCCGGCGCGGCGGCCGACGCCGAATCACTGGCCACATCGCTGGGAATCGACGCCGCACCGCAGCCCGACGACTCCCTGGCCCCGGGGCATATCCGGGTGGTGCTCGGAGAGGGGTTCCAAATCCTGGGGGCGACGGGAACCCCCGATGTACCGACGGTCCCCGGGGACCCCGGCGCCGAGGCCTCGGCGACGCCGATCCCGGATGCCGGCGGTCCGGTCTCCAGCGGTGGAATCCCCTGCGTGAACTGACCGGAACCTCAGCCTCGCCCAACGGGGGCTCCTAGGCTGGGTTCCATGACCCCAGATGCCCCTAGTCGTGTCGTCCTGCCGATCCCGGACCGTCCCCCAACGGTCGGATACAAATACGACGCCACCGACCCGGGCCGGGACTTCCCTCCGATTGAGCCGATGCGCCCACCACCCGGTGCGCCCAACGTGATCATCGCCCTGATCGACGACGTCGGCTTCGGCGCCGCGACGGCGTTCGGGGGGCCGTGTGAGACACCGACCGCCGAGCGGTTGGCCGGTGCGGGCCTGAAGTACAACCGGTTCCACACCACGGCGCTCTGCTCGCCCACCCGCCAGGCGATCCTCACCGGGCGCAATCACCACTCGGTGGGGATGGGCGCCATCGCCGAACTGGCGACGTCGGCGCCCGGATACAACTCGATCCGGCCCAACACCGCGGCGCCGCTGGCCGAGGTCCTCAAGCTCAACGGTTACTCCACCGCGCAGTTCGGCAAATGCCACGAGGTGCCGGTGTGGGAGACCAGCCCGATGGGGCCCTTCCGGCAGTGGCCGACCGGCAGCGGGTTCGAACATTTCTACGGTTTCATCGGCGGCGAGACCAACCAGTACTACCCGGCGATTTACAACGACACCGTCCCGGTCGAGCCGGACCGCACCCCCGAGGAGGGCTACCACTTCACCGAGGATATGACCGACCATGCGATCGACTGGGTCCGCCAGCAGAAGGCGCTGATGCCGGACAAGCCGTTCTTCGTCTACTGGGCGCCGGGTGCGACGCACGCGCCGCATCACGTCCCCGAGGAGTGGTCGGCGAAGTACAAGGGACGATTCGACGACGGCTGGGACGCCCAGCGGGAGCGAACCTTCGCCCGGCAGAAGGAGCTCGGGATCATCCCGCAGGACGCCGAGCTGACCGCCCGCCCCGCTCAGATCCCCGCCTGGGACGACATGCCCGACGATCTCAAACCGGTGCTGTCCCGGCAGATGGAGGTCTATGCCGGGTTCCTCGACCACACCGACCATCACCTCGGCCGGCTGGTCGACGCCGTCGAGGACCTCGGCGTCCTCGACAACACGCTGATCTACTACATCATCGGCGACAACGGCGCCTCGGCCGAGGGCACACCGACCGGGACGTTCAACGAGCTGCTCACCCTCAACGGTGTGACCGACGTCGAGACCACCGAGTTCATGGCGGCGCGGATCGACGATTTCGGAACACCCAAGGCGTTCAACCACTACGCCGTCGGGTGGGCACACGCGATGGACACCCCTTATCAGTGGACCAAACAGATCGCATCGCACTGGGGTGGAACCCGTAACGGCACGATCGTGCACTGGCCGGCCGGAATCGCGGCCAAAGGTGAGGTACGCACCCATTTCCACCATGTGATCGACATCGCCACCACCGTGCTCGACGCCGCCGGCATCCCCGAACCGCAAGAGGTCAACGGGGTCACCCAGCAACCGCTGCACGGGGTGAGCATGCGCTACTCGTTCGACGACGGCGCCGCGGCCGAGGGCCGCGAGACGCAGTACTTCGAGATGTTCGTCAACCGCGGTATCTACCACCAGGGCTGGACGGCGGTGACCCGGCACAGCATCCCGTGGGTGCTGGGTGAGGCGCCCGCCATCGCCGACGACGTGTGGGAACTCTACGGGCCCGACGACTGGACCCAGGCCCACGACCTCGCGGCCGAGAATCCCGAGAAACTCGCGGAGTTGCAACGGCTGTTCATGATCGAGGGCGCGCGGTATAACGTCTTCCCCCTCGACGACCGGCGTGTGGAACGCTTCAACAGCGACCTCGCCGGGCGGCCGGTCCTCGTCAAAGGCAACTCGCAACTCATGTTCCGGGGCATGAAGCGGTTGTCGGAGGGCAGTGTCATCAACATCAAGAACAAGTCGCACGCGGTGACCGCCGAGGTCGTGGTGCCCGCGGACGGCGGATCCGGTGTCCTGATCGCACAGGGCGGGCAGTACGGGGGCTGGTCGTTGTACCTGCATGAGGGCAGATTGGCCTACTGCTACAACATGTTCGGCCTGCAGCAGTACACGACGTATTCCGAGGGGGCGGTCGCCCCGGGCGAGCATCAGGTCCGCGTCGAGTTCAGCTACGACGGTGGCGGCCTGGGCAAGGGCGGTGACGTCGCCCTCTTCGTCGACGGGGAGCAGGTGGGAACCGGCCGGGTGGCGGCGACGGTGCCGATGATCTTCTCCGCCGACGAGACCACCGATCTCGGCGAGGACACCGGCACCTCGGTCAGCGACGACTACGCACCCGGGGCCAGTTCGTTCAACGGGAGGGTGAAATGGGTGCAGATCGACATCGACGAGGCCGCCGAGAACGCCGACCACTTCATCACTCCCGAGGAGCGTCTCCGGATCGCCATGGCGCGGCAGTGACGGTCAGCGCGGGCCCACTGAGGCTTTGGCGCTGACCAAGCGCCGGTAGGCAGGGGGTTTACCGTCGAATCCGCCCTCGACCCGTGTGCGCAGCCCAAGGCGCCGCGCGGTTGCGGCCGCAGCACACGCCATCCCTGTGCGGCGGCACGAGCCGCGAAATCGTCGTAGTCCAGACCGCCATCACGACCGTAGGACGGCAGAACGACCAAGGCGGGCCCGACACCGTCGACCAATGTCACGATGGAACCGTCGCCCACCTCGGTGGTGACACGTTCGCTGCTGACGCTCGGCACGTCCGATCTCCTTCTGCGACTTGGTTTCCGGAACCGGGCGCCAATGGGGTCGTTCGCTCGTCGCCTGACCGGATTTTAGATTGAGTCGTCATCCGCGTCACCCGATGCGGCGTCGTTCCAGAATCAGACGCTGCCGGTGGCCTCGGGCTGGGGCGGCCTGCGCACCCCGGCCCGCGGGTGGGAAGGCCGGGTACTCGTCGAGGCCCGCCTTCAGGCCGTACCGGAAGGGCTCGAGTTCGAGGTCGCCGAAATTCATTTACTACCAATAAGAATAGGGTCGCGGTCTGGTCGCAACAGGGCGTGCACGCTAGTGTTCTCACGGTGGATGATCTCAGTCCCGAACGGATTATTTCGATCGGCGCCGGTTATTGGGCGTCCAAGGTATTGCTGTCGGCGATCGGACTCAGGCTATACACCGAACTCGGCGATGATGCGATGACGGCTCCGGCACTCGCCGAGCGCCTCGGAATTCTCACCCGGCCGGCCACCGACTTCTTCGATGCGCTGGTGTCCCTGGACCTGCTGGCGCGCGACGGAGACGGCGCAGAGGCGCGATACCGCAATACGCCCGAGACGGCACGCTTCCTGGACGAGGCCAGCCCGGACTATCAGGGCGGCCTACTCAAAATCTGGGATCAGCGCAATTTTCGGTTCTGGGCCGACCTCACCGAGGCATTGCAGACCGGGAAGGCGCAAAGTGAGGTCAAGCACTCCGGCCACTCGTTCTTCGGAACGCTGTATTCCGATCCCCGCCGGCTCGAAGCCTTCATGGCGGCCATGGACGCATCCTCAAGGCGCAACTTCGAATTGCTGGCCGAACGTTTCCCGTTCGGGAACTATGCGCGCCTGTGCGACGTCGGCGGTGCCGACGGACTCCTGTCGCGGATCGTCGCGGCGGCGCACCCACACCTGCAGTGCGTCAGTTTCGATCTACCCGTCGTGACCGAGATCGCCGGCCGCAAGATCGAATCGGCGGGGTTGAGCGACCGGGTCCGCGCGGTCTCCGGCGATTTCTTCGCCGATCCCCTGCCCACCGCCGACGTCATCACCATGGGGATGATCCTGCACGACTGGAACCTTGAGCGGAAACAGCAGCTGATCGCAAAGGCCTACCAGGCACTGCCCGAGGGCGGTGCCTTTGTCATCGTCGAGGCGCTCATCGACGACGCCCGACGGGAGAACACCTTCGGGCTGATGATGTCGCTGAACATGCTGATCGAGTTCGGCGACGCGTTCGACTTCTCCGGCGCCGATTTCCGGCAGTGGTGCGGCGCGGCCGGATTCCGGTCGTTCGACGTCATCCCCCTGGCCGGCGGGTCAAGCGCTGCCGTCGCCTACAAGTGAGAGCCACCCGATCATGAGAGCCCACTCATCCGTTGCTCATGAGCTGTCCATCTGCGGCCATCAACCTCGGGGGTATGGAGAAAGCACCTACGAATCGAGCCGATGGGGCGCGCTGCGGGCAGCGTCGAAACCTCGCACTGTTCCTCGCCAGTCAGGTGACATCTCATTCCGGCGCGTGGCTGCAGTTCGTCTCACTGGCATGGCTGGCTGCTGAACTCACCGGCAGCGGCACCGCCCTGGGCTGGATCGCCGCCGTCGTTTTCGGTCCGCTGCTCGTGTTGGGCCCGTTGACCGGAGCCCTCGCCGACCGCGCGGACAAGCACCGTCTGCTCATCGCCACCCAGTTGCTGGTGGTCGGTCAGGGCGTCGTTCTCGGCGCCTTGATCATCACCGGGGCGACCAGCCTGGCGGTCCTGTACGGCTTGGCCCTCGTGTTCGGTGTGCTCCACGCAGTCGAAAACCCCGTCCGCCGAGCATTTTTGGCTGAGCTGGTCGGGAAGGACGACATTTCTCGCGCGGTAAGCCTCAACGGCGCGATCACCGCCACCGGCCGTATCCTGGGCCCCGCCGCCGCGGGCACGCTGATCGCCTCCGCGGGTGTCGGCTGGTGCTTCATCGCCGGCGCCATCGGCTACGCGGTCTCGCTGGGCGCCTTGGCGCTGATACAGCGCAGCGCCCTTCATATCACCGCGGTGGTGCGGGAACCCCGAGCGGTGCGGGCGGGTCTGCAGTACGTCTGGCAGATCCCCGAACTGCGGATCGCGCTGACGCTGACCGCTGTCGTCGCCACCTTCGGGTTCAACCATCAGGTGCTCATTCCCTTGTTGGCGGAACAGACCTTCGCCGGCGGCGTCGGCGCCTACACGCTGCTCTACACCGCCATCGGGGTCGGATCGGTCCTCGGAGCCCTGTCGGTGTCCCGTTGCAACGGGATCGACGTGCGGTTCCTCGTCGTCGCCGTCACCGGGTTCGCCGCGGCAAACGGCCTGATCGCACTCTCACCGAACCTGGCGTTGGCCGTGTTCGCCTGCAGCGCTACGGGTTTCACGGCATCGTTGTTCGTCACGGCGTCGGCCGCGTTACTTCAGCGGCGTTGCGCGGACGGAATGCGCGGGCGCGTGATGGCGCTGTCGTCGATGGTGCTCCTCGGCGGGCTTCCGATCGGAGGACCGATCGTCGGGTGGATCTGCGACGCCGCCGGACCACGATCCGGGGTCGCCATCGGTTCGCTGGCCGCCCTGCTCGCCGCCGCGCTCGTGATGCGGCACCTCCCGCAGCACGTCCCCGCCCCACCGCGGTTCGATCCCGTCCGGCGCTTCGTCGTCGGCCGCGCGGAGGACAACTCCCTCATCGGCGCCTCATGACCATCCCGTGGCGGGTAAGCGGGCTCGACCCATGGCGCTGACCGCTCTGACCCTGTTGATCGGGCCACAGGCCGAAACCATGCTGGACACCGCGCTGCGCGACGGCGGAGCCAGCCTGGACAGGCTGCGACTGGCGGATGTTCGCGTGCATCCCAGCGGGGCGGTGCGCGCCCGCTACATCGCCGATGTCCGCCGCCCGGACGGTAGGCGGGCCTGCGAATCCCTCGTGGCGGCCACCGGCGACCACACCCCCGCCGAAGTCACCACGGTGGTCGGCGAACACCACGGCGAACGCGTGAACGTGGGGATATGGCGCTTTGCGCAGGATCCCGCACTGCCCGCGCTGCGGGTCGTCGAAGACCCGGCGCGGCTGGCCGACTGCCTTTCGGCCCACGGTGTGGCTCTCGCGGGGCGGCCGAGCACCATCGTGCGGGCTTACCGACCCGCCCAACGGGCGGTGCTGGAGGTCGGCGACGGTCGCAGTCGGTGGTTCGCCAAGGTGGTGAAACCCGGGCGGCGGCCGCAGAACTGCGGATACGCCACGACCTACTGGCGGAACGGCTGCCGGTGCCACCGGTGATCGCCGAAACGTCCGACGGCCTTGTCCTGCTGCCCGAGGTGCCCGGGACGTTGTTGCGGGAGCGAGCTGATCTCCGACGGGCAGCCCGGCCCCACCGGGCTGCCTGCTCCCGTCGAACTGGAGCACCTGCTCGACGCTCTGCCCGAAGACCTGATGCGGCTACCGCCGCGAACGCTCGATCCTGCAGCGCGTGCCGGACAGCGCCGACGTCCTGCGGATCTGTGCGGCAGTCCGATCCCAGCGTTCCTGCAAAGCTGGGCTGCCGAACTTGCCGCCCGGGCCGCCCGTATCGTCGAACGAGTTCTGACGGCAT
Source organism: uncultured Actinomycetota bacterium (assembly GCA_963715145.1). GTDB lineage: Bacteria > Actinomycetota > Actinomycetes > Mycobacteriales > Mycobacteriaceae > Mycobacterium. Next base: position 595,789 of record CAVQRL010000018.1, read on the forward strand.
CGCCGGAGCCGGCGGCGCGCGTGCCGGTGCACGGCGACTTCTACCACGATCAACTGCTGACCAGCGGCTCCCGCCTCACCGGCCTGCTCGACGTCGATACTGCGGGTCCCGGTGAGCGCGTCGACGAATGGGCGACACTGATCGGCTACCTGTCCGTGCTGGGGATGTCGCACGCGCCCGCTCGGAGGTACGGCGATGCGTTGCTGGCCTTCGCTGAGCACCGCATCGACCCGCGCGAACTGCACCGGCGCACGGCCGCTGTGGTGTTGGGACTGGCCACCGGGCCGTTCCGGGTCCGACTGGCCGACTGGCCCAGCCACGCCGCCGCCCGTCTGGCCCTGGCTAACGCGTTTCTGGAAAAGATGAGAGGGCGCTCATCGTCTACTCCCGGCATTCTCACGCCCACGCGGAACCCTGAAAGGGAAGGACGGGCGATCGACCCGGCCGCACCCCAAGAGAAGGAGTAGATGATGGAACGCACCAATACCTGGAAGGTCATCGCCGCCGGCACCGCGCTGACCGGGCTCGGCTTGCTCGGAGCCGGCGTCGCCGGCGCTGAGCCGGACGACATGCTCGCTGGTACGAAAACCGTTCTCGCGATGGATGACTCGAGCTGGTACGACGCCTCCTGGTAGGGAGGTACGGGGCCGTCGCCTGCCAACCGCAACCGCGGTGGCAGGCGCCGGCACTGTCAATGAAGGAGGTAACCCATGGTCACCGATTACGACGAGGGCGACGCCGCGCGGCTCTACCGGCGCGCCAAGAACACCCTGCCGATTTATCAGGTCGACACGTACTCGCTCATGCAACGCACCGGTGACGTCTCCGGTCGCAGAGTCCTCGATATCGCTTGTGGGGATGGACACTTCACCCGCCTGCTGCGCCGGGCCGGCGCGGCGCAGGCGGTCGGACTGGATATCTCCGAGGAGATGATCCGCCTCGCCCGCGAACAGGAGGCCACCGACCCGCTGGGCATCGAATACGTGGTGGGCGATGCCCGCGCGGCGGCCGATCCCCCGCAGGACTTCGACATCGCCGTGGCCGCCTTCCTGCTGGTGTACGCGCGAACCCGCGAAGAACTCGCCACCATGTGCCGCGCACTGGCCAGTCGGGTGCGTCACGGCGGGCGGTTCGTCACCATCACCGTCAATCCCGATGTCTACCACTTCGATCCGGCTCCCGACTATCGCAGGTACGGGATCGGCATGCGTCTGGCCGACCACGCTTACGACGGCGCGCCGATCAACTTCTCGGTACTGCTGCCCGATGCCACTCTGGAGATCGAGAATTACTACCTGCCAATCGAAACCTACCTCGAGGAACTGCAGTCAGCCGGATTCGCCGATGTCAGAACGTACGGCCTGTCGTTGCCGCCGGGCGCTGAGGCCGACCACGAGCCGGGGTTCTGGGACGAGCTTCTGGCGCACCCGCTGTTCGTGATCGTCGACTGCGTCAAATCCTGACCCGGGCATCGCGGCATCGAGGCGGTGGTCGCGGTTCAGGGAATATCCTCCAGGCGGTAGCCCATCCGGCGCAGGGTCACGAACCGCTCGGCCCCCAACTTGCGGCGCAGGTAGCGCACATACACGTCCACGACGTTGGAGCCGGGATCGAAATCGTAGCCCCAGACGTGGCTCAGCAGTTGCTCTCGTGAGAGCACCTGACCGGGATGCCGCAGGAACGTCTCGGCGAGTGCGAACTCGCGCGCGGACAGGTCAACGGTGCGTCCGTCGACCTGCGCCCGACGGGTTCGCAGGTCCAATTGAAGTCCGCCGCACACCAACACCGTCGGTTCGGCGGTGCGCTCATCCTTCAATCGCCGCCGCACCCGCGCCAGCAACTCCTCGAAGCGGAACGGTTTGGGCATGTAGTCATCGGCACCGCCCTCCAGACCGGCGACGGTGTCCTGGACGCTGTCGCGGGCAGTCAGCACGATCACCGGTATCGGATTGCTCTCAGCCCGCAACTTGCGCAGCACCTCGAAGCCGTCCATCGCGGGCAGGCCGATATCGAGCACCAGCAGGTCGAATCCGCCAGTGGTCGCATACTCGTAGGCTGACCGCCCGTCGGCCACGACCGTCACGGCGAATCCGTTGGCGGACAGGCCTTTGTCGATGAAGCTGGAGATGCGCGGCTCGTCTTCAGCGATCAGGATCCGGGTCATCTCTCTCCTCTGATGGGGATCAGCATGGTGAAGGTGGCACCGTGACCGGGGACGCTGTCCAACCGGATCGCGCCGCCGTGCGCCACCGCGATCGCCCGAACGATCGCCAGCCCAAGCCCGGCGCTGTCGGATCGCTTGCCGCCGGCGCTGCCCCGCGAGAAGCGTTCGAAGATGCGGGTCTGGTCGGCCTCGGCGATCCCCGGTCCGGTGTCCGAGACCCAGAATGTCAGCCAGCCGTTCTGTCTCGCTGAACCCAGATCGATGCGGTCCCCGGTGTGGGTGTAGCGGCACGCGTTGTCGGCCAGGGCCAGCAGCGCCTGCGTTATCCGCTGCGCATCCAGGACGGCGGTGGTCTCCGCGGCCGTCTGCAGCGTGAACTCGCGATCGCCGAGAGCGGCGATCTTGCCGAAGACGTCCCGCGTCAGTGCGCCGATGTCAGTCGGCGTCGGGTGCAGGAATGACGGCTGCTCCGCTCGCGCCAGAAGGAGCAGATCCGACACCATCCGATTCATCCGCTCCAACTCGTCGTCGACGAGAGCGACTGTCGATGTGACATCGTCCGGGTCGTGGGGGTCCAGCACCTCGAGGTGACCGCGCACGATGGTGATCGGGGTTCGTAATTCATGGCCGGCGTCATCGGTGAAGCGGCGCTGGGCGGACACCGCGGATTCCACCCGGTCGAGCATCCCGTTGACCGTTCGCACGAGATCGCCCAACTCGTCTCCTTCGCCACCCCGGTCGGGAATACGCCTGGATAGATCGGTGTCGGTGATGCTGCGCGCTGTTTCGGCGACATCGCGGATCGGCCTGAGGATCCGACCGGCGATCAGCCATGCCGCCACCGCGGCGACGCCAATGGTGACCGCCCCCACCGCAAGCATCAGTCGTGCCACCGCGTCGGCGTTCGCCGCGTTCACGGTCGCCGAAGAAGGCGGAAACGATCACACCGCTCCCGGGCTTGTCTTTCAGCGTCACCGGAATCGCGAGATAGCGGATCTCGCCCGCCCCGCGATACCGGAACAGTCCCTCGACCGGCGTGGTGATGGAGCCCACCAATTCGGTGAATGCCGCATCACCGGCCAACACGTCGGGGGTGTCCGGTTGTTGCGGGCTCCTCGTCAGGTACGAGCCGTTGACGTATCCGAGGAACACCTCGTTGGGCCGGGCGATGTTGTACGCCATGGCCTCGCGGATGAGTTCGTCGATCCCCGTGAACGGCGCGCCGGTTCCCGGATTGATCCCCGGGCCGGTCAACTCGGCGAACTCCTTGACCTCCACCCGCAATGCCTCGTCCATCCGTGCGTTGATGGCCGACACCAGAAGCCGCCAGGTCAAGAACGTGGAGATCGCGAGGGCGGCCATCAAGAACAGCAGCATCCAGCCGATGATCCGGGTGCGCGCCGCCGACGGGAGGATCCGCCGCAGTGTCGACCACCGGACCGACAGCGCATCCCCTGACATCGCCGCCTCCTACCGATCGTGTGGTTGCGGATTCTCATCATTGCAAGGTCGGGCCCGCTGGTGGCACTTGCACACCTCCACGACGCGCTCGCCAGGACGCCACCGCCCGGAATGCGAACCGGAGGCCCACCCTTGACCCGCTACGTGCCGGGGTCGACCGCGTCCATACTCTAGGAATGCAGACCGGCCGTCGCAGGTATGACTTCGCGCTGCTGGCCTATTCCTTCGCCGCCATCATGCTCGGCACGACGATGCCCAGCCCGATGTATGCGCTGTACTCCGAGGAGTTGCACTTCGCGGTTGCCGAGACCACGGTCATCTACGCGACCTACGCCGCTGGCGTGCTGACGGCTCTGCTGGTCTTCGGCAGCTGGTCCGACGCGATCGGGCGCCGTCCCGTGCTGCTCGCCGGAACGCTGTGCGCACTGGCCAGCGCGGTGGTCTTCCTCAATGCCGATACGGTGGCGCAACTCTTGGTGGGCCGACTGCTGTCCGGCCTGTCGGCCGGGTTGTTCACCGGCACCGCCACGGCTGCGGTGATCGAGGCCGCCCCTCCGCACTGGCACACCCGGGCCCCCGCGGTGGCGACCATCGCCAATATGGGCGGACTGAGCAGCGGACCGATTATGGCCGGAGTCCTGGTGCAGTACGCACCGGAGCCGCTTCGGCTGGCGTTCGTGGTGCATATCGCCCTGACGGTGCTGGCCGCGATCGCGGTTCTGGTCGTCGCGGAAACATCGCCCCGAACCGGAAAGCCTCGCCTGCAACGCCTTTCGGTTCCCCCCCAGGTTCGGCCGATATTCGTCGTCGCCGGGCTGGCCGCCTTCGCCGGCTTCGCCGTCACCGGGTTGTTCGCGGCGGTGGCTCCGGCGTTCATCGCCGAGGTCATCGGGATCGACAACCACGCGCTGGCCGGGCTGATGGCCGGCTCGGTCTTCGCCGCCTCGGCGGCGGCACAGATCGTCGCGGTCCGCATCCCACCGCGGCGGGCAGTCGCCATGGGCTGCATCATCCTGATCGTCGGAATGGCCGTTCTGGCTGCAGCACTGCACTTTTCGTCGCTGCCGGCGCTGGTCGCGGCAGCACTGGTATCGGGCTTCGGCCAGGGCATCAGCTTCAGTCGCGGGCTGGCGGCCGTCGCCGAGGGCACACCCACCGAAGCCCGTGCGGCGGTCAACTCCGCCTACTTCGTCGTGGCCTACGTCGCCATCTCCATACCCGTGATCGGAGCGGGTCTGGCCGCGCAGGCCTGGGGATTGCGCACCGGTGGCACGTTGTTCGCGCTGGCGGTAGGGGTACTGGCCGCGGTATGCCTGATCGGGATCCTGAGGGAAGAGTCGCGGACCGCCGTCTGACGGGAGCTAGCTGCGCTCTTCCAGGAATATGTCCAGGGCCGCGGCCAGGTCCGCGGAGAAGGGGTAGTCCGGCCACGCGGTAGCCGGAACCGCATCCTCCGGCTCCGATCCGATATCGCGCAGCTCGTGAATCATGTTCTCAATCAACGCCAAACGTGCCACCGCAGGAGGGAAGGCGGCAGCCAACCCCGATACCCCCGATCCGGGCGCACCACCGGGGGCGCAGGGCGTGTTGAAATCCTTGGTGCCGCACGTCACCAGCACCGATCCAGCACCTCCCGGCACGCGGGACGCCAACGCCACCGGGTCGATCTCATCCTCGGTTTTGCCCAGCCGATTACGGTAGCGCCGATAGACATAGGACTCGATCACCGTCTGCAGCTGCGCGGCGGCGCCGGAAGCACCCAGCAGCGGTGGCGGTGACGGTGGCGGGAACGGCGGCTCCAGCGAACGGATCTCGGCGATGCCGGCCCGCGTCCATTCCTCAAGCGCCGCGGCATCGTCAGCCGAGATGGCGGCGGCGGCGATATTTTCCGTGACCTGCCTGTCCACGACGTCGAGGATTCGGGTGTAGGAAGGTTCGATCAGGGCCAGGCCGTGCGGTGCCGGGGTCCCCCCGGGGGCGTCGGCCACCGACAGCGCGACCATGCCGCCCTCGCTGTGCCCGACCAGCACCAGCCGCGCCGGGTCGATGCCCGGTTGCTCTGTCAGATATGCCGCGGCGTCACGTGCCTGCTGAACGAACACCTCGTCGAACGTTCTGTCCCCCAACGCCGCCGGATAATCGAACATCGTCTGCCCGGCGGTATGCGGCCCGTCGGCGTACGGGCCGAGTCCGGTCTGACCGGATGTCAGCTTGTCGTAGCGGATCGACGCGTAGCCGGCAGCAGTGAGGCGGTCTGCCAGCCATCTCGACGTGCCCGGTGTGACCCCTTCCACGTCGCCGTTGCGGTCGACGGGTCCGCTGCCGCCGATGATCACCCCTGCCGGAACGAGCGTTCCCGGGTCAACCGGCAGCCGAACGCTCGCGTGAATCGTGGCTCCGGCACTGCTGAACACGATGTCGCGGTCCGGACCGATGGACACCGCGTCAGCGTCACCGCCGGAGGCCGAGGCCGGCGGACTGACGTCCAACACCAGTGCGGCCGCCAGCACCGCGGCGGAGATCCGGAATCCAGGGACCCGCCGCGCCGCCACGGTCACTTGACGCATTCGATGAATGCCAGTGGCGGGAATTCCAGCAGCGTGGACCAGAACTCACGGTCATGGTCCGCCAGTGCATCCGGGGAGAGAGTCGCGGGATGCCAACGGATTTCCCGGAACCCCGCCCGCCGGAACGCCTCCTCGTGGCTGGCCACACCGAGGTGGTAGTTCTCTATCGTGAAGGATCCGTCCTCGAGGTGAAACGTCCACCGGATCGGTGTCCCCTCCCCCCATTCACCGACGGCCCCGGTCTCGAAGCCGTACCTGCGGTAGCAGGGGGCACTGGGGAAGTCCAGGGCCGGGTTGGTGTTGACCGTGACGAATCGTCCGCCCGGCCTTAGGGAACGGGCGATCCCGTCGCACATCGCCTGAAGTTCGTCGCCGGTCCGGGCGTAGTTGAGCAGGTAGGCGGCCACGGCGAGGTCGACCGGGTCCTCGCCGGACAACTCGCGGGCATCCGCCACCGCGTAGGTGACTCCTAGCGGGTGGCGGGCCTCCTGCGCTTGGGCGAGTTCGATCATGCCCGCCGAGAGATCCAGCCCCGTCACCCGCGCCGCGCCCCGGTGCCGGAGCAATCGGGTGTAGAAACCCTCCCCGCACGCCAGGTCCAGGACGGCCAGCCCGGTGGGGTCACCGACCAGCCCCATCAGGGTGAAGGATTCGACGAACGCCCGCCAGGGCTGCTGCTTGGACCGCTGGTACTGCTCGGCGATCGGGTTGTAGTCGGTTGTCACCAGATCCTCCCATCGGCGAGCGGGCCTTGAGGTTCGACTCTTCCGAAGCTATTGCGCCGCATACCCATCCGGTAGAGAACTGCCGCCACGAAGAACCCGGTGAACCATGCATACGGGTAGATGGCATCCCAGCCGTCCGGCCCGCCGCCGAGCACCTGCACGCTGCGCAGGAACCCCGGCACGTTGGGCGCCACACCCACGACGAGTGCACCGATCGCGACCCAGTTCACGCCGGCGTATCGGCCGCTGACCCGGTACAGATCGGGCACGTCGAGTTCTCTGCGCCGGATCAGCCAATAGTCGACCACCATGATCCCGGCGATCGGCCCGAGCAGAGCGCTGTAGCCCACCAGCCAGTTGAAGATGTAGGCGTCGGCATCGGCGAGCAGCTTCCACGGCATGATGAGAATCCCGATGACGCCGGTGATCACCCCACCGGTGCGGAAACTGATCAGACGCGGCGCGCAATTGGCGAAGTCGTTCGCGGGGCTGATGACATTGGCCGCGATGTTGGTGCTGATGGTCGCCACCGCCACGCCGAACAGGCTGAGCACGGCTACCAGAAGGCGCGTTCCCTCACTGGCCAGCAGTGGCGCATCCAGACCCGGTGGCGCGGTGCTGCCGGCAATCTGGCTCAGCAGCACCACCGGATCCCACAGCGTCTTCGGGTCGCTGCCGGTCAGAATCGTCTGCGATGCGCTGGTGATCACCACCGCCATCGCGCTGAAACCGATCATGGCCGTCGGCAGACCCAGCGTCTGCCCCAGCATCTGCTCGCGCTGACCGCGCCCGAAGCGGGTGAAGTCCGGAATGTTCAGGCTCAGGGTCGCCCAGAACCCGACCATCGCGGTGAGACTGGGGACGAACACCTTCCAGAAATCGGTCTGGTTGGCGAAGGTGCTCGGCCGGTCGAACATCGCCCCGAGGCCGCCTGCCCGCATGACGACCCACACCATCAACCAGGCGCCCAGCGCCAGAATCAGTGGTGCGCTCCAGTTCTCGAACACCCGCACCGCGTTCATGCCGAAGACGATGATGCCGATGTTGATCAACCAGAAGATGCCGAAGGTGATGGCGCTGGGGATGCCCAGCCCCATGATGCTGGCGCCGTCACCGATCCGGTCGAACGCCGGCCAGACCGCGACGAGGAAGGTGCGCACCGCCTCCCCGCCGATGAAGGTTTGGATGCCGAACCAGCCGCACGCCACGATCGCCCGCAGAATCGCGGGAACATTCGCGCCCGCCGTGCCGAAACTGCTGCGCGCCAGCACCGGGAAGGGAATGCCGTATTTGGTGCCGGGGTGGGCATTGAGCAGGATCGGAACCAACACGATCAGGTTTCCGAGCGCAATGGTCACCAGCGCCTGCCACCAGTTCATCCCCAGTGCGATCAACCCGCCGGCCAGCATGTAGGTGGGCAGGCAGTGCGCCATCGCGATCCACAGGGCGGCGAAGTTGTAGGTGGTCCACGTTCGCCGACTCTTCGGCGTGGGCGCCAGGTCCGCGTTGTACAGCGGACTGGTGGTGATATCCGGGGGCAGCACGTCCGGTTGCGATGCGCCCGGCGGTCTCTGCGCGGAGGACACGTGCCTCCTCACTGCAGCCCGACGAGGACCCGTTGTCAGCGACCACCCCGGCGGTCCGGTGTGTGTTGTCCGCCGATGCTAGTCGCGTCGTACCGGCCCCCGGGCGGATCCCGGGCTCGGCGGTCGGGCGACAAGGCCGACAGCCCGTGAGCCGCCGGGCCGGGGTTACCGCGTTCTGCGCCGCAGCATGGGAGCCGCGCGAATGGCCTCCAGCGCGAGTCGCGGGGAGTCACTGGTACGCATGACCGTCACATCGTCGGCCAGCGTTCCTCTATCGGACAGGAAGCGGGCCAGCACCCCGGGAGGCACCCGCTCGAACAGACGGTAGAACGTGGCCGGCGCACGCTCGGGACAGCTACGCAGATACGACAGGAAGATGGTGTCGAGCGCCGTGGTGCGCGGGCTCCGCGCGGCGGGTGGCTCGGCGCTTCCACCAGCACGCAGCGCGGAAACGACACGCGGCGCGAACTCGCCGACAAAACGCTGCACGGCCAGAAAGGCATACCCGCTCGACGGCTTCACATGTCCACCCGCGGTGCCGATGCGCACGACCCGCGGGCTCGGCCACACGTCGAAGGGCTTCGTCGTCATCGGGATCACCCCGCTCTCATGCGAGATCGTGTCGAACACCACGCCGGGGTGTCGGCGCGCAAGCCAGTTCTCGATGGCCGTCTCATACACGGTGTCGGGCAGCAGTCGCCCGGTGAAGAACGTGCTCTCGACGAGCGCCGTATGGGCGTCGAACGGCAACACGTAGATGAAGTGGATGCCGTGCACCTGCGAGACATCGAAATCCATGAGGGTCGCAGTGTCGACATCGAAGACCGGTTCCGTACTGCGGACGACGCGACCGCGGAAGTGCTGCAACAGGTGGACGTCCTTACCGTCATCGGGTGCGCGCGTCAGCGACGGCGGCCGCGAGTCCATCGCCAGGCTCGCGCGCAGCACTCCCGCGCCGGTGTGAACGTCGACGTGGGCACCGCGACTTTCGAGGTTCTCGACCGTGACGCCGCGCATGATCTCCACGCGCCGGCCCGCGGCGGCGAGGCGCTCAAGCGCGAGATCGTAGAAACGCTCGCCGGGGATTCTGCAATAGTGGATTCCCGGCGCGGAGCGAAGCACCTCGCAGTCGCCGTTGCGGACGCGCCATCGAGGCCAGCGGTGGGTGATCGCGGACTCGAACGCGTGCGGCACAAGATCGAAGAAACACCAGGTGCGATCCGCGCCGCTCAACGTTTCGCGGGGATCGAGCAGGACGATGCGGGCGTTGTCCGGCAGGCCCGCGTCGAGCAGGGCCACCGCGAGGGAGAGTCCGGAGAGCCCCGCGCCCGCGATGATCACATCGGCGTCGAGCGCAGGACCCGCGGGGGGCTCAGTCACACGATTCTCCTGACCGATGGGCGGCGCACTCACGCCCATCCTCGCTGTCCGGAAAGATCCGCGCCACCAGAGCCTGCTGTTCCGACGGCAGACGCGCACAGGGGCCAATCCCGCCCGCCGGAGCGGGACCGCTGACCCGCCGGCACCAATAGGCTGGTGCGATGACAGGCTTTCAGTCCCGGCGATTCGCTGTCGTCATCGCCTTCTTGACACTTCTGCTCACGTCCTGCGCAGGCGCGAGAACGGCCCACGCCGACGACACCAACGCTCCTCCCCGGCCCGGTGTCACTCTCGTCGATCTCGACGATCCCGCTGCGGTGGCCGCCTGGACGACGGTCAACGACCCGGTCATGGGCGGTCGATCCACCTCGGAGATCACCTTCGGCGGCGGCCTTGTCTTCTCGGGCAACCTCTCGCTGGAGAACAACGGCGGGTTCGCCTCCGCCCGCAGTCCGCAGGACCCCGAGATCGGGCGAAAGGCGGCGGGCGCGACGTCACTCCGCGTGCGTGCCGTGGGCGACGGTAAGACCTACGTCCTCAGGGTGGGCGCCGCCGGGCAGCCCTGGTCCTACATCCAGCGTTTCCCCACCGAGGCCGCCGTCGAGCGGAGCTACGAACTACCCGTTGCGAACTTCCAGCCGGTTGGCATGCGCCTCGATCCCGCCCCCGACGCCCCACCCCTGGACCCGTCCGGCATCAGCCAGATTTCGGTCTACATTCTCGACAAACAACAGGGCCCCTTCGAGATCACCGTCAGCGCCATCGAGGCCACTACCTGACACCCGGACGGGACAGTCGGGTCAGGGCTGCGGCTCCAAGGCCCGCCGCTGACAGGGCGGCGGCCGCGCCGAGGGCGAGCGCCCACCGCGGTCCGGCATGCTCTGCGATGACCCCGATGATGGGTCCTCCGACCGGGGTGGTCCCGAGGAAAGCCACCGTCCACAGCGCCATGACCCGCCCCCTCATCTGAGGCACTGCGGTGAGTTGCAGCGTGGAGTTGGCCGTCGAGAGGAACCAGATGCTGCAAGCTCCGACACCTACCAGCGCAACTGCCGCCAGGTGCAGCGTGGGCGCCACGACCACCAGGAGCACCGAGGCCCCGAACGTCACTGCTGCGAACACCATGGTCCGGATTCCGCTGGTGGTACGACCGGCGCTCAGCAGTCCCCCGACCACTGCGCCGGCCCCCATCGCCGCAGTGATCGCACCGATACTCGCAGGGCCACCTCCGAAAGTCCCCGTGGCCAGGGCTGGAAGGCTCACCTGGAACTCGTAGGTCAGGGTCCCGACCATGGCCATCATCACGAGCGGGATAAGTAGGTGGGGATCGCGGCGCACGTAGCGGAAGCCTTCGCGCAGCTGGCCAGGCCCGCGCGGCACCGGTTCGGTCGGCATCAGCTCGGACCGCTTCATCATGGCGAAGGCGCCGATCGCAACAACGAAGGTGGCTGAATTGACAAAAAAACAGGCAGCAAGACCTGCCGTGGCGATGAGCACGCCGGCGATAGCCGGACCCACCGCGCGCGCCACATTGACCAGGACCGAATTCAGGCTCACCGCGTTGCGGACCATCTCGGCAGGCACCATTTCGCGAACAAATGCCTGACGGCCGGGATTCTCGATGGCGTTGATGAGCCCGAGACCCAGCGAAAGGGCGAGGACCCACGGGAGAGTCATCGCGCCGATGACCATCAGCACGCCGAGGGCCAGCGCTTGTGCTCCTGCGGCTATCTGAGTTCCGATCAGCAGGCGTCGCTTGTCCATCCTGTCGACGAGCAGTCCCCCGTACGGGCTCAGCAGCAGGATCGGCAGTGACTGGAAGGCGATGGCCAGCCCGAGCCATGTCGCTGAGCCGGTCAACTGCAGAACGAGCCAGGCCATGGCCACCGACTGCATCCACGTACCCGCGAGCGACACCGCCTGGCTGAAGAAGAACGTGCGGTAGTTGTCGTGGGACAGCGAGGCGAAAGTTCTTGTGCGCCAGTTCCCGGCAGCCTCGCTCATGGTGACAACGTCAGAGAGCCGGCACTCAATAGCTCCGCAATTCGATCAGGTTCCCGTCGGGGTCGTTGATGTAGAGGCTGCGCGCATAGCCCTGGGCGCCGAAGAGTCCGTCTGAAGGACCTCTGGCGACGTCCAGATCACCTCCGGCCGCCAGCTGGTCGAGATCAGCCGATTCGATTACCAGGCAGAAGTGATCGAGGTTGATACCTGTGCGCTCACCGCTCATCAGGTCGATCAGGGTCGTGGCATCCACCCGCACCGATGGAAACGGCACCTCACCGCGTCGCCACTCGTCGACGCGTACGCCCTGGAGTCCGAGCACATTGGTATAGAACGCGAGCATGTCATCGACATTGGCGGTGTTGAGCACAATGTGGTCGAGGCCGATGACGCGAATGGGTGACGCCATGACCGAGAGTGTATGAGAGGCACTCCAATGTGGCGGGTACACCTGGACGACCCTACGGCCGGTCGCTTCCTGAAGCCGGTGTCAACAGGGCCGTGCGTAGGTTCGCACCGTCAGCCCCGAGGTCACCGATCGCGGCCCGTCACCTCATTGACGGCCTGCGCCAACCGATCAAGCCGATCCTCCCGGCTGCCCACCAACTCGACCACCAGAGGGCCTCGCTGCCCCGCCATCACCCCGTACCGTCCCTCGCGGTAAATCTGTTTGAAGACCGCGTCGACCGCATCGCGGTACGCGTAGTCGGTCGGGCGAATCCCGTCCGCCTCCATCTCCACCGGCCACTCATCGGATGTGGGCACGAAGGCGATGATGTCGAGGCGGTCCAGTGACTCGACGACCGCCGGCGTCATCGACATCACGAACGCATCGTCGATGTCGGTGCTCCCCGCATCGGCGGTGTACTGCGAATAGGCGAGGTAATCCACCGGCGCCCGGTCGAAGATCACGTCATCGGCCGGCAAGGCGTACCGGTGCACACGGCTGAGGCTGTAGTAGAGCTGAATCCCGTTGTGCAGTCTCGTTGATTCGTCGCGAAAGCGGATGTCGTAGGGCCCATACAGCCCCAGAGCCCGGTAGGGCTCTTCCTCACGGGTGAACTGAGGGTGGCGGGCAACCCAGTCGTCGACGAGGGTCGACTTGCCCAGCGAGTGGCTACCGGAGACCGCGATGCGCATGGGCACAGGGAATCTCGAGCCACCGCCGCCTGTCAGCGCGGTGCATGGGCCGAGTGTACGGCGACCTGCCGTTCGGCGCGGTCGGGCTGATAACGTCGGAACAGGTTGTCGCGTTACGCCCATGGCCAGTGGGCCAGCCTCAGCCCGGTGAGGCTGGAGGCCACATGAAACATAAGCCGACGACGATCCGGGACCGCCTCGGCGCCCTGTGGGGACTGCTGAGGATCAGCGACGAGGACTTCACCGCCTACATGCGCTCCTACGGCGAGTTGTTCGTCGACTCCCCGGAGAACACCCGCGCCGACTACGACAACGGTGTGCCGCTGCGCGGGTATCCACAGGGCAGCAGCAACGAGCTGACCGAGTTGTACAAGGTGATCCACCTGCTGTGCACGCTCGGCTCGGTGGAGAAGATGTACATGCCGCCGCAGATCGACCCCGACAAATCCGTGCTGGCCAATCAGATCCTCTTCGAGCGGATCGTCGCCCGGGATCTCAACCTCAAGCCCGGGGAGAAGGTGCTGGAGTTGGGCTGCGGCTGCGGGGCCATCGCCGAGCACATCGCCGAGCTGACCGGGGCGAGCCCCTACGGCATCAACCTGGACAGCTCGCAGATCGAAAAGGCCTGGCGCAACCCCAATCTTCCGCGTGCCAACTTTCAGACCGGCGACTTCAACAAGGCTCTGGAGTTCGACGACGAGTCCTTCGACGCCGTCTACGCGATCCAGCCGATGACCTATGTCAGCGACCACGCATTCACCTTCAACGAGGTGTTCCGCGTGCTGCGTCCGGGCGGGCGCTTCGTCATCAACGACGTCGCCGCCCTGGACGCCTACGACCGCGACGACGCACACCAGCGCACCCTGATCCAGCACACCCGCGAGCTGACCGTGTTCGGCGGGTTCTGGTACTACAAGTACTGGGAGGATGCCTACCGCGACGCCGGCTTCGAGTTGCTCTCCTCGGTCGGGCGGCCCGCGGTGGAGTTGATCAAAAAAGAGGTCGCCCTCTTCGACAGGTACGAGACGGCGTTCAAACTCCTCGCCCGGCTGCACCTGATCCCCGGCAAGACCAACGCGCTGATGGGGCGGATGAACGAGAACAGCCACTCCTATATCCGCGCCGAGGAAGAGCAACTGCTGACCCTCAACTGGCACTGTGTGGGCCAGAAGCCCGGTGCGGCAACGTCATTGCCGTGACCACTCCCCCGCTGGTCTTCGTCCACGGGTTCGCCTGCGATCGCACCGACTGGCGCGCTCAGGCCGACTCGCTTGCCGCAAGGTCCACCGTCGTCGAGTGGGAACTGCCCGGCCATGGATCGACCCCGGGCACACCCGCCGACTGCACGATCGAGGCCTACGGCGCGGGCCTGGCGGAAGCACTGAAAGAGCGTGGGTTGCCGCCGGCGATCCTCGTGGGCCACAGCATGGGGTGCCGGGTGGTCCTGGAAGCCAACCGGTTTGCGCCCGATGCGGTGGCCGGGCTGGTACTCGTGGACGGAAGCCGGATCGCCCAAGGCGACCCGGTGGCTGCCCGGCGGGCCATGGCCGATCGGCTGGAGGGCGACGGCTACCGGCGATTCGTGCAGGAGTTCTTCGCATCGATGTTCTTCCCGTCGAGCGATCCGGCTCTGGCCGGGGCGATCTGCGATCGGGCAATGCGACTTCCCGCCGCAGTGGGCAGGGCCCTGATGACAGACCTCGCCGGTTGGGACGCCGGCGAGGTCGAGGCCGCACTGGATGCGGTCGCCGTGCCGGTGCTGGCGATCCAGAGCACGACGATGGACACCGCGCTGCGGCGGGTGCCGCTCACCCCCGGTCGGAGTTCACCCTGGATCGACCTGATCCGCGCGCACGTGTCCGACGCCGCCGTTGCGTTCCTGTCCGGACCCGGCCACTTCCCGCAGATCGAACTGGCCGACGAGGTCACCGCGCTGATCGCCGGCTTCGCCCTCGACGACCTGAAGCAGTGACAGGCTGGGTGCGAGGCCGAGTTCTACACTGAGAAAACCGAATTCGCGCCCGGACAGGCACGTATCATTCGGCGCGATGACCGAGAACTCCGGCGATGCGCCGAACACCGTCTCGTTACCCGGCGGAGCGACACTGCAGCAGCTGATGGGCCAACTCAACGGCAGCGCCGGCCCGCGGGCGATTCCGGGCCGCAGCATCCCGGTGCCGACGTCGGTCAGCGCCGCCATGCAGCAGACCATCGCGATGCCGTATCGCAACAGCGAGTGGCTGCTGGACCCCCCGGATGCGGCGGGCTGGAACGCCGCCATCACCGCCCTGGCTCAGGAGTCGATCCCGCAGATCGAGAAGATCGTCGAGAAACTCGGCGTGCGCGTCGAGTCCACGACCATCGCAGGGGTCACGGCCTTCATCGTCACCCCGGCGCACATCCCGGCGGCCAACGCCGACCGCCTGCTGGTCAACACCCACGGCGGCGCCTACCTGTTCAACCCCGGCCGCGCCTCACTACTCGAACCCGCGGTCATCGCCGCGACCTGCGGCATCACGGTCATCGAGGTCGACTACCGCATGCCGCCCGACCATCCCTTCCCCGCCGCCTCCGACGACGCCATGGCGGTGTGGAAAGCGGCCCTGCAGATGGCGCCGCCGGCCAACATCGGCCTCTGCGGCGGCTCGGCCGGGGGCGGGCTGGCATTGTCGACGGTGCTGCGCGCCAAACAGGAGGGGGTGACGCCACCCGCCGCGATCGCCGTCCAGACACCGTGGTGCGACCTTGCGCCAGTGGGTGATTCGTTGAAGGTTCACGAGTGGGTTGACAACGTCCTGATCACCTACGACGCCATCGCGGACCGCGGAGCACGGCTCTACGCCGGCGACGAGGACATCGCCAACCCGCTGCTCTCACCACTGCGCGGGGAGCTTTCCGGATTTCCCCCGACCATGCTCATCTCGGGCACCCGCGACCTGTTGCTCAGCCAGGTCGTGCTCATGCACCGCAAACTCCGCAACGCCGGGGTGGCCGCCGACCTCCATCTGGTCGAGGGCGCCTCGCACTTCACCTATTTCATCGACCCCTTCGCCGTCGAGTCCCAGGAGATCTTCGCCGAGATGGCGCGCTTCTGGGATCGGCACCTGGGAAGCTGACTCGCGGCGACCGCGCGGCCCGTCGCCGGGTTAACGCACCCGCCGGACCTGGGTTACCCACTGCGGTTGGACCACACTCCACATGCCCGTCCGGGGACCCTCGGTCTCGACACGAAGGTCGATGTCCTCGGGGCGATCGCGCAGGGTCTTCGCGGCGCTCTCGAATTTCTGCGTGCCGGCAACACCGTTGAGCACGCTGATATCCGCCAGCGCCACCAGATCGGCGAGGGTGTGGCCGTACATCCGGCTGGGCTGGCGTACCGCGTCGACCTCTACCTCGATGTCCGCTGAACGGACTTCCTGCGCAAGTCCGCCGCCGCCCTCGGACTCCGGTGCCAGCAGGCGTCGTCGCTCGTCCATCGCAGCGAAACAGCGGTCGTTGGCTCCGGTGTCACCGCCGGAGTCGACAAACGATCGCAACACCGATCCGTGGTAGGCGGTCGCCTCGTCGGTGACGACGTTGACGTACGTGCCGCCGGGCTTGAGGAACCGGAGGATGGCCCCGAGACTGCGGGCCACGTCGGTGGCGAAGTAGATCATGTGCAGACCCAATGCCACATCGATGCTGCCGGGGGCCGGGAGATCACCGGCGCCACCGGTGGCCTCCCCGCCGAGGTCGTCGACGCCGGCGGGCACCGCGATACCGCTGCGCAGGTGGGGTTGACGCTCCAGAAAGCTTTGGTAGGCAGCACGATACGCCGGATTGGGCTCGGCGATCGAGACCGATGTTCCGGCCGGCACCGCGTCGGCGATGTAACCGAACGTCTGGCCGTCCCCGGCTCCGATGTCGAAGATCCGGCCACCGGCCGGCACCTGCTGGGCCACGGTTCGCCGAAGCATGGGCACGAACATGTCCCGCTGGTCGGTGCCCAACATCAGGACCCGCCCGAGCGGATCGGGTTTGAGCACCCGGGCGAACGCGTTGTGGTAACCCCGGTGCGCATCGAGTCCCTCGAACTCGTTGCACACGATCTGCAGCGCGTCGTCCAACTGCGGTGAAAGGTCCCGGGCCATCGCCTGGTCGATCTGGATCGGCATCGTCTCTGCTCCTCGTCGCATTGCCGTCGGCGGTGGCAGAGCCGCGCGGTGATACAGCCGACCGTAGCCTCCGGATCAGCCGGTGCGTCGTTCGGCTATGCCTCGGCTTGGTCCAGCAACTCCCGCACGCTGCGCCGGGTTCCGTAGGGCCGCAACATCGTCGAGGCCGGGCGGGGCCGGACCTTGAGTGGCCACCAGAACCAGCGGCCCATCAGCGCGGCGATCGCCGGCGTCATGAACGATCGCACCACCAGGGTGTCGAAGATCAGGCCGACGCCGATGGTGGTGCCGATCTGGGCCAGCACCATCAGATCGCCGAAGACGAATCCGCACATGGTGAAAGCAAAGACCAGGCCCGCGGCGGTGACCACCGACCCGGTGCCGGCCATCGTCCGGATCAGACCGGTGTTGAGCCCCGCCCCGATCTCTTCCTTGAATCTCGAGATCACCAACAGGTTGTAGTCCGACCCCACCGCCAGCAGGATGATGATCGCCAGGGCGAGCACGATCCAGTACAACTCGATGCCCAGCAGGTGCTGCCAGATCAGCACCGACAGCCCGAACGACGCGCCCAGCGACAGCACGACCGTGCCGACGATCACCAAGGCGGCCACCACACTGCGGGTGATGAACGCCATGATCAGCAGGATGAGGCTGACCGCGGCGATGACGACGATCATCAGGTCGTATTTCGCGATATCCCGGGAATCCTTGAACGACGACGCGGTGCCGGCGATGTAGATGCTCGACCCGGCCAGTGGCGTGCCCTTGACCGCTTCCTCCGCAGCCTGGCGGATCGGGTCGATATGCGAAATCCCCTTGGGGGTGGCCGGATCGGTGTCGTGGGTGATGATCATCCGGGCGGCCTTGCCGTCCGGAGACATGAACAGCGTCATGCCGCGCTTGAACTCGGAGTTGTCGAACACCTCCGGCGGCAGGTAGAACGTGCTGTCGTCGTTGGACTCGTCGAAGGCCTTGCCCATCGCGTCGGTGTTTTTCAGGGCCTCGGCGGCCTGCGCGAAGAGTCCGGACTGGGTGGCGTAGTTGCTCTCGGCCAGTTCTTTGTTGCGCTCCTGGATGGCGACCTGCTCGGAGACCAGCGCCAGCTGTTCGGGGATCAGCGCCAGCAGTTGTGGTTGCAGCGCATTGAGCTTCTCCAGGCTCGCGGTGACCTGAGTGAACTGATCGGTGAGGGAGTCCACGCCGTCGAGCGAGTCGAACAGCGATCGGAACGTCGCACACACCGGGATGTCGAAACAGTGCGGCTCCCAATAGAAGTAGTTCTTGATCGGGCGGAAGAAGTCGTCGACGTAGGCGATCTTGTCGCGCAACTCCCTGATCTGCTCCGAGGTCTCCCGGAAGGCCGTCACCTGCTCGTCGGTGGCCGCCGCGGCTTGTTCCTGGAGCGTGTACTGCTGCTGCTGTAGCGCATATTGCTGCTGCAAGAGCGTGATCGACTTCGAGATCTCCTGAATCTGCTGGACCAGGTCATCGGCGCGGGCCTGCTGGAACGGCAGGTTCTGCAGTTGAGCGGCGCTCTGCGCGCTCATCTGGAAGCCCAGAGAGGTGTGGTCGAGCGGGGTGCCCAACGGTCTGGTGATGGACTGCACCAGCGCCACACCGCGGGTGCGGAAGACCTCCTTGGCCACCTTCTCCAACACGATCATGTTGGTCGGGGTGCGCAGATCCTTGTCGGATTCGATCATCAGCACTTCGGGGTTGAGCCGGGCCGCCGAGAAATGCCGCTCGGCGGCGGCATACCCCACCTTGGCCGGCGCCCAGTCGGGCTGATAGCGGCGGGCGTCGTAATTGGTGCGGTAGCCGGGCAGGGCCAGCAGACCGATCAGCGCCACCGCGATGGTCGCGACCAGAATGGGTCCGGGCCAGCGCACGATCGCGGTGCCGATGCGCCGCCAGCCGCGGGTCCGCATGGCGCGCTTGGGGTCGAACAGCCCGATATGACTGCCCATGGTGATCACCGCCGGCGTCAGGGTCAGCGAGGCCACCAGAATGACCAGCACGCCCAGGCCGGCCGGTATGCCGAGGCTCTGGAAGTACGGCGTGCGGGTGAACCGCAGGCAGAAGATCGCCGCGGCGACCGTCAGGCCCGAGCCGATGATGACGTGCGCGGTGCTGCGATACATGACGTAGTAGGCCGCCAGCCGATCGATGCCGGCCTGGCGGGCCTCCTGATAGCGGCCCAGCAGGAAGATCGCGTAATCCGTCGCCGCGGCGACGGCGAGCAGCGTCAGCAGATTGGTCGCATAGGTCGACAGCGGAATGATGCCGACGTGGCCGAGGAAGGCGACCACGCCGCGCGCCGCGGCCACCTGGATCGCGACCGCCAGCAAGGTGAGCAGAGCGGTGACGAACGACCGGTAGACGATCAGCAGCATCACCCCGATCACCCCGAAGGTCAGCGCGGTGACCTTGATGTGGCTTCCCTCGCCGACCGCGAACTCGTCGGCGAACACCGCGGCCGGGCCGCTCACGTAGGCCTTGATGCCGGGGGGCGGCGGGACGTCGGCGATGACGTCACGGACGGCGGCGACGGACTCGTTGGCCTGACTGCCGCCCATGTCACCGGCGAGATAGACCTGGATCAGCGCGGCCTTGCCGTCGTTGCTCTGCGCACCGGCCGCGGTCAGCGGATCGCCCCAGAAGTACTGCACGTGCTGGACGTGCTCGCGGTCGGCCCGCATCCGTTCGACCAGTGCGTCGCCGAAGCGGTGTGCCTCGGCCCCGAGGGGCTGATCGCCCTCGAGTACCACGGTGACGAGGCTGTCGGAGTCGTACTCGCCGAACACCGTTCCGATTCGTTTGGCGGCGATCAGCGATGGCGAGTCCGGGGCGCTCGCCGCCACGTTGTGGATGCGGCCCACTTCCTCCAACGGCGGGACCAGGGCGTTGCTCGCTGCGGCCAGTGCCAGCCAGAAGACCGCGATCGGGATCGCAAGCAGCCGGATCAGGCGCGGGATCGCCGACGGGGCGCCGTGGTGGTTGTTCATCCGACCCCGCTCATCCGGATTTGTCCAGACAGAACACGTAGGCGCTCGGCTCGCTCATCGAGCGTTCCACCTTGACGACACCGTCGACGGTGATCCGGCAGCCCAGGGTGTAGCCGTTGGTCTGGGCCTGCAGGTTGAGCAGCACCGCAGGGGTGGTCGTCGAGCCGTCATAGGACCACGGCAGGGCAGCGTCATCGACGCGCTGTGGGCGGGAATCGACGTCCATGTAGGTGATGGTGGCCGTCGCGCCGGGATCGCCGAACACTTCGAGCTGGACGCGTTTGGGGTTGAACGGCACGATCTGGTCGGCGGCGCCGGCCGGGGTGGCGGGATTCAGCGGACCGAAGGCCCCCTGCAACCGGTAGACGGCGAAGGCGGCCAGCCCGACGACGGCGAGCGTCACCCAGATAAGCCACCCGCGGGCGGCCGCCGAGCGGACCCCGCGCTTCACCCGTCGGCCTCCATCCGCAGTACGGTACCGTACCGTTTCATCGGGCGCGCGGCTTCAGGCTCGGCATGATCATGTCGTCGACGATGGTGCGGACCGTCCGGCGGGTGGCGGGCCGGTCCTGGATCACGCTGCGGAAGATCAGGTAGCCGGGCAACAGATCCCACAATTCGCTGTTGACCTCCTTGGGGTCGAGCTCACCGCGGTCGACGGCCTGCCTGAGCACCTTCTTCATCATGGCCCGGCGCTGATCGACCAGCTCTCGCTGCATGGCGTCATTCAGAGCCGGGTTGCGGGAGACCTCCCCGAGCACGGCCCGCATGGTGCTGGCGTGCTGTTTGGACTGCGCGCACACGGTGTCTCCGATGCGGATCAGGTCCTCGCGCAGGCTGCCGGTGTCGGGAGGGTCGGCGTCCTGACTGACGCCCTCGACGAACGCGGCCAGCACCAGTTCGGCTTTGGTGGGCCAGCGCCGGTAGACGGTGGCCTTGCTGGCGTGGGCGGTGGCGGCAACCTCGTCGACGGTGAGGCGGTCGTAACCGTGCTGCTGCAGCAATTGCAAGGTGACCGAAAGCAACTCGCTCTCGCGCTCGGTTCTGGTCACCGGGCCACGATAGCCCCTGGCCGGGTTGATCAGATCCCGTACTCCGGCAGATCGAGTTCGTCGCGGACGTCCCCGGCGAGCAGTTTGAGCACCGGCCCGAAATTCATCGCATTGATCATCCGATTCCGTACCCACAGACCGAACCTCGTGCGGGTGGCGAAGAACCCGACGAACCGGGCCGCGCTGGCCTGCTTGGACTCGACGAAGGGAAGCATCAGCGCCTCGTAAGCCTTGAAGGCCTGCTCGTAGTCGCCGCCGGCTCTGTCCAACTCGCCGGCCAGTACATAGGCCTCGGTTATCGCAAGTCCCGTCCCCTCGCCGCCGAGAAGCGAGATACAGCCCGCGGCATCCCCGATCAGCACCGCCCGGCCGCGCGACCAATGGTCCATCCGGATCTGGCTGACCACGTCGAAGTACACGTCATCGCTATTGTCGACGGCGTCGAGCATTCGCGCGCACTCCCAGCCGGCGTCCCCGAATTCGTTGCGCAACTGGTCTTTCGGCGGCGTGCCCGCGCCGGACCGGTCGGCCCGGAAGATGAAGAGGAACATCGTGCGGTTTCCGCGGAGTGCCACCCGGGCCGCCTGCCGCCCGGGAGCGTTGTAGGTGAGGTAGACCAGCTCGTCACGGGGTTGGTAGCCGTCGACGACGCAGGCCGCCACCTTGCAGCCGAGGTAGTGCTCGACGGCCTGCTCGGTGCCGAACACCAACGTGCGCACGTTCGAATGCAGTCCGTCGGCGCCGACCAGCAGATCGAAATCCCTCGGCGCGGCACGCTCGAACGTGACCCGCACGCCGTCGCCGTGGTCGTCAACGGCGGAGATACTGTCGCCGAAGACCGATTCGACCTTCCCTTCCACGGTGCGGTAGATCGTTTCGGCCAGGTCCCCGCGCGGCAGGCTGGTGAAGTCACCGCCGATCAAGCCGCGGATCGCCCCGACTCGAAGGTCCGCCTTCACTGTCCCATCCGCGTCCACCGATCGCAGATGCTCGATCTGATAGCCGGCCGCGCGGAGTTCATCCTCGATACCCATGCGCTTGGCCACCTGATAGCCGACTCCCCAGAAGTCGATCATGTAGCCGCCCGCCCGGAAAGCCGGCGCATGTTCGATCAGCGTCGGAGTATGGCCCGTGCGGTGCAGCCAATAGGCCAATGCCGTTCCCGCGACGCCCGCGCCGCTGATCGCGATCCTCATGCTTTGGTAATACCCGCTTGCCGCAATTCGATGACTCCCCGCATCGACGGTCGGGACATCCGTCCCCACCAGGTGGGTCTACGGTCGGATGCGTCGGCTGACCCAACGTCGAAGGAGCGGGCGATGAGCACACGATTTGTGGTCCGGCGCGAGGACCTGCGTCAGACCCGCTGGGAAGATCAACCACCGGTCGAACTTGAGGACGGGAGCGTGCGATTGCGCATCGACGCGTTCGCGCTCACCTCCAACAACATCACCTACGCCGAATTCGGGGAGGCGCTGAACTACTGGGATTTCTATCCGACCGGTGACCCGACCACCGGCTGCATCCCGGCGTGGGGCTTCGCCTCCGTCGTCGAATCGCGCTGCGCCGGTGTGGATGTCGGTGAGCGCTTCTACGGGTTCTGGCCGATCGCCGACGAGGCTGTGCTGCAGCCGGTGCGGGTTGATGCCGGCGGTTTCTCCGACGGCGCCGAACACCGGCGCCGCTTGCATCCGGTCTACAACCGCTACGTGCGCTGCAGCGCCGACCCTGCCTACATCGCCGAGCGCGAGGCTGAGCAGGCGCTGCTACGTCCGCTGTTCACCACCTCGTTTCTGATCGACGACTTTCTGGCCGACAACGGATTCTTCGGGGCACGCACCGTCATCCTGTCCAGCGCGTCGAGCAAGACCGCCTACGGCACCGCGTTCTGCCTCGCGCTGCGACACGGCGCACCCGATGCGGTGAAGGTCATCGGGCTCACCTCGCCGGGCAACGTCGCGTTCACGCGTTCGCTCGGCTGCTACGACGAGGTGCTCTCCTACGACGACGTGCCCGCCGCGCTGGCCGACGAGCCGACGGTCTACGTCGACTTCAGTGGCAACACGGCACTGCGCGCCGCCGTTCACGGTCGACTCGCCGACACGCTGGTCTACAGCTGCTCGGTGGGGGCGACGCACTGGGACAGGATCGGCACCGGCAACGGCCTGCCGGGCCCGCAACCGGTGTTGTTCTTCGCGCCGGATCAAGCCGGGAAACGGGCGGTCGAGTGGGGCCCGGGGGGCCTGGAAGAACGGGTTGGCGCCGCATGGGCGGCTTTCATGCAGCCGGTGACTCGCGCCGAAGACCCCTGGCTGCAGGTCGTGCGGGGCCGAGGCACAGCGGCCGTCGAGGCCTGCTACGCCGCGCTGCTAGACGGCAAACTGCGGCCGCAGGAGGGCCACATCCTCTCGCTGTAGTCACCGCACGGGACTGTTGCGGAGCATCCCGGCCGACGGGGAGATCCTCCCGCCTGCCGGGGCCTCAACATACGGTCAGCCGGGCTGCACCCCGGCATCACGCTTCACACAGCGAAACCCGATGTGGCTCATACCGGTATCGACCATCTGCGGGCGCCGCGCCGCGGGTCGGTATCGCAGACAGTAGTTGTCGGCACACAGGAAGGATCCGCCCTTGATGACCTTGCGCGGAACCCTGAACTGGGGCTGCGCGGAGTCATAGCTGCCGGCCTCGCAACACGGGTCACCGGCCCGGGTGTCGCTGTAGAAGTCGCTGGTCCATTCCCAGACGTTGCCGGCCATGTCGAACAAGCCGTACCCGTTGGGCGGGAAGTCTCCGACCGGGGTGGTGCGGCCATAGCCGGGGTCAGGGCGCCAGGGGAATTCGCCATGCCAGTAGTTGGCCAACCGTTGACCTGGTTGTTCGGGTTCCTCACCCCAGGTGTAGATCGCGCGGTCGAGGCCCCCGCGGGCGGCGGTCTCCCATTCGGCTTCGGTGGGCAATGCGAGGCCCGCCCACCCGGCATACGCTTCTGCGTCCTCGTAGGCGATATGGACGACGGGGTGTTCGGCGCGTTTGTCGATCGACGAAAGTGGACCGACGGGGCGGCGCCACGACGCCCCGGGGGTCCAGGTCCACCATTGGCTCAGGTGCCGCAGATCGACCGGGCCACTGGTGCGGTGGAAAACCATCGATCCCGGTTGCAGGTTCTCCGGCGGTGCACCGGGATAGTCCGCGGGCTTCAACGGCCGTTCGGCGACGGTGACATAGCCTGTGGCATCGACGAATTGGGCGAATTCGGCGTTGGTCACCTGCCGGGCCTGAATCCGAAATCCGTCGACATGCACGTTCCGGACCGGGCCCTCCTCGGGATAGTGCCGATCGGATCCCAGGGCAGCGTTCTGGGCGGGGATCGGGATGAGAGCGTTCGTCACCGCATCACGCACGGGTCGCAACCCGGAAGTCCAGACCGGCCAAGCTCAGCCGCCGCGGGACTCGAAGTGCTTCTTCAGCTTCTCCACCGCCGCGGTGATGGTGAAGGATGCCGGCTCGCTGCGGGGCGGGAACTCCCTGAAGGTGTCGAGGAACTGCATGACCAACGCATTGCCGTAGAGGGCGATGAATATGTTCTCCAGAACCCAGTCCCAGTAGGTGTTGGAGGTGACATCGGCGCGTTCGAACGGGTCGAGTGCGCAGATTGAAGATCTTCGGCGCCCGCAGTTCGGTGAACGGCTCGAACCAGATCTGCAGGGTGCCCTGGCAGCGCTGCTCGAGGAACACGATCTTCCAGTTCTCGTAGCGCAACCCGAGCACATCGCAGTCGTCGGAGAAGTAGATCGAAGCCTCGGCGCGGACTGGTGTCCTCCTCGCCGGTCAGGTACGGCAGCAGGTTGTAGCCGTCGATGTGCACGTGGTAGGTCTTGTCCCCGATCGTGTAGCCCTGCTTGAGCTTGGTGATGACGTCGGGTTGACCCGCCGCCGCCAGGAACGTGGGCAGCCAGTCATGATGCTGGACGATCTCGTTGGACACCACTCCGGCCGGGATGCGGCCGGGCCAGCGGATCATCTCCGGCACCCGGAAGGCGCCCTCCCAGCCGGTGTTCTTCTCGCTGCGGAACGGCGTCGGTCGCACCGTCGGGCCAGCTGTTCGCATGCGGTCCGTTGTCGGTGGAGTAGATGACGATGGTGTCCTCGGTGATGCCGAGTTCATCGACGCAGTCCAGCAGCCGGCCGACATCGTTGTCGTGGTCGATCATCGTGTCGTGATAGGGCGACTGCCAGCGACCGGCCTGACCGAGACTCTCCGGTTTGGTGTGAGTGCGGAAGTGCATGTGGGTGGTGTTCATCCACACGAAAAACGGTGTGTCGGAATCGTGTTGGCGCTTGATGAAGTCGATCGCCGCTGAGGTCGTCTCATCGTCGATGGTCTCCATGCGCTTCCTGGTAAGCGGCCCGGTGTCCTCGATGCGCTGCCGGCCGACCGGACCGTACCGTTCATCGACCTCGTCGGAGATCTCCTCGGTGGCCCACGAGCGGATGACGCCGCGCGGCAGCATCATCTTGCGCAGCCGCGGCGCCTCCTCTTCGGTCGGATAGTTCGGGTTCTCCGGCTCCTCCTCGGCGTTGAGGTGGTAGAGGTTGCCGAAGAACTCGTCGAAGCCGTGCGCGGTGGGCAGGTGCTTGTTCAGATCGCCGAGGTGGTTCTTGCCGAACTGGCCGGTGGCATAGCCCAGCGGCTTGAGCAGTTCGGCGATCGTCGGGTCATCGGCGGACAGACCGATGTCAAAGCCGGGCATGCCGACCTTGCTCAGGCCGGTGCGGTACACGCTCTGGCCGGTGATGAACGACGACCGGCCCGCGGTGCAACTTTGCTCGCCGTAGGAGTCGGTGAATCGCACGCCCTCCTGGGCGATGCGGTCGATGTTGGGGGTCCGGTAGCCCATCAGCCCGTCGCTGTAGCAGCTCAGGTTGGTGATGCCGATGTCGTCGCCCCAGATCACCAGGATGTTCGGTTTGCCGTCGGGCATTGAGGTGACCTCATCTCTGTGATGCGAATTCGTCGACAGCCCTGACGTTAGCCGCCGACAGCACCCTCTCGGGTAAACCGCCTGTTTCTATGGAAGTTTTCAGGCGCAGCGCGGGTGGCCATGTCCGCTTGAGATCCCGGCGGGGCCGGCGCTGTCAGGCCCACACCCACTGGGAGGTAGCCACCAGGTCACCCTGCTGCAGCGCGGCGGCACGATGCTCATGCACGTTCTGGTAGCCCTCGTCGCGAACCATGTCGACGAACGCCTGCGGGTTCGGGTATTCCACCACGAGGATGGCGTCCCACCAGGGCGTATCGCTGTCTCCGATGACGGCGTGCGGATTGGTTCCGGCATAACGGACAGCGGCGCCGACCCGTTCCAGATGGGGCTGGACCTCGCGGCCGTACTGCAGGTAGCGCTCGCGCCCGTCGCCGGCGTTGAACTTCAGCAGGTTGATCATGAAGACCGGGGCGTCGGGGGGCAGGTTCGCGAAGGCTGCGAGGTTGACGGGGCGGGTATCGACGGTGTCGGACATTTCAATCTCCTTATTTGATGGTGCTTTTCGGTGTTGCGCCGATCCGCTGGCGCAGGAACGGCACGACGTGCTCGGCGACCCGGTCGGTCCGTTCCAGCCAACTCCAGTGCCCACGCCGGGCAGCGTGCGGATCTGGGCGCGGGGAAACGCCTGCGACTGGCGGTACGCCTGCTCGACGGGGATGTAGGCATCGGCATCGCCGAACACCACCAGTGCGTCATGGTTCTGCGACCGCAGCCGCGTTGCGATCGCCTCCTGCTCGTCGATACGGGTCGACCGATACAGCCGCAGCACAGCCCGCTTGGTCTCCCACGGCCCCAGGTGTCCGGACACGGTGTCGATCCATACCCGCTCCAGGCCGGGGTTGTCGTGGGCGATCACCCAGCGCGCCACGGCTGGTGTGGTGAGGCGCATCGCCAGTTCGCCGATGAACGGGGTGCGCCAGAGCCGGGCCATCCGGTGCCAGCGGTACCCGATCAGCACACCGGTGTTGATCAGGGTCATGCTGGCCACCCGGTCGGGGTGATCGGCGGCCCATGCCGTCGCGAACGGCCCGCCGAAGTCGTGGGCGACCAGATGTACCCGTTCAAGTCGCAGCGCGGTGATCACGCCGTCGAGGAATCGGGCGTAGCCGCCGATCGTGTAGTCCAGGCCGGCACCCTTATCGGCTCGGCCGAAGCCCGGCAGGTCCGGGGCGACCACGGTGGCGAACGGGGCGACGCGCGTCATCAGTGGCATCCAGTCCGAGCCGGCGTCGGGATTCGCCGTGCACGAAGACCACGGCCTCCCCCTCCTGGCCGGTCCCACCGATGTGCACCGTCGTGTCGATGCCGTCAACGGTGATCCGACGGGTTCCGATGCCGGTCATGTCGGGCCTGCGCCGGAGATCGCGTCGATCTGCTCGCGGTAGCCGGCCCGGGCACCCATGTCGGCCTGGGTCATGACGCTGTCGGCGCGCAGTAGCGCCTTGAGGCGATCACCGATGGCCGGCGGTGTTCCGGCGATCAGGCGAGCGGATCGGCCCCAGTTCACGCGGGACGAAGACCTCTTCGCGGCCGGTCCGCACGGCATCGAGGATTCCGGCGGCGACCTTGTCCGGACCGACGATCCGGGTCCCTCGAGCCCTGGCGAAGCCGGCGATCATGTCGGTGCGGATGATTCCCGGCATCACGAGCGTCGTGCGGACGCCGGTTCCCCTGGTCTCCGCCCGCAGGGCGCGGGTGAATCCGACCACTCCGTGCTTGGTGGCGGCGTAGGTGGCGCCCCGGCAGTGGCGATCTGGCCCGCCGAGGATGCGAGGTTGACGATGTGACCGTGGCGACGCGGCAGGAAGCGCTGCAGCGCAAGGCTCGAGCCGGTCAGCACCCCACCCAGGTTGATGTCGAGCAGCCGTGCGGTGTCGGCGGGATTCTCATCCACGAAGAGCCCGATCGGCGCGATACCGGCATTGTTGACCAGGACATCCAGCGGACCGACGGCGTCTTCGGCCCGGTCCAGGAACGCCTCGAACTCCCGGCGGTCACGGACGTCGAGCGGCAAGCCGAGGACGCCTGCGCCGATCTCGGCGGCGACAGTGGCGCAGGTGGCGCCGTCGACATCGCCGATCACCACCCGCATTCCGGCGGCACCGCAGGCTTCGGCTGTTGCGCGGCCGATCCCGGGGCGCCCCCGGTGATGGCGATGGCGGGGCTCATGAACGCCGTCCGGTGAGTGCGGAGCGGCCGCAGTTGATGGTTACGCCCTTGCCGCGGGCGAAGAGGATCGCGTCCCCGGTGTCTGTTGCGGGAATCGTCATCGCCGCGCTCCTCGTCGGTCGTCGGTTTGTTCGTTCTGCGCTCAACGCTCGCCGAATCCCGCACCGCAAGTCTTGACATTTGAGGACATCCTTTTCACACTTGAGGACATGTCGGTGGTTCGCGCCACGTCGCTGTCGAACTATCCGCGTCTGGTCGCCGACTTGGGCGCCGATCCCGGCACCCTGCTGGCCGCGGCGGGACTCGACGCCACCGTTGCAGGGCGCAGCGACGTGTTCATCCCGCTGCCTCGTGTCGTCGCCGCCATCGAGTCCGCCGCCGCCGTGACAGGTCACCCGGACTTCGGCCGTCGGCTCGCACAGCTGCAGGGCATCGAGATCCTGGGGCCCGTGGGAGTCGCGGCGCGCACCGCGCCCTCGGTAACCGAGGCGCTGCAGATCTTCGAGAACTTCCTGTCCGCCTACAGTCCCGCGATCAGCCTGCGCGTTATCGCCACGCGCAACCCGGAACTGGCGTTCATCGAATACCTGATGATGGACCGGGATCTGCCCCAGCATCCGCAGGCCGACGAGCTGTCGCTGGGGGTGACGTTGCGGGTGCTGCGCTTCCTTCTCGGCGCGGATTACACACCGGTGTCGGTTCACATTCCCCACGCGGCGCTGAGCCCGACCGCCGACTATCGCGGATATTTCGGCTGTCGTCCGGTGTTCTCCTGCGCGGCAATGGGATTCACGATCCGTTCGACGGACATCGTCCGCCCGCTGCAGCCTGACAAGCTCGCCCACGACGCGGTTGTCGAATACCTGGCCATCATCAGCACCGACGAACCGCAGACCAGCGCGTCGGTGCACACGCTAGTGCGCCAACTGCTCCCCGGCGGCACCGTCACACTGGGGCTGGTCGCCCAGCAGTTGCACCTGCACCCCAAGACCCTGCAGCGGCGGCTGGCCGCCGACGGAACAACGTTCGCCGCGGTCGTCGACGAGGCGCGAAGGGAGTTGGCCGACCGCTATCTGCGCGACGAGAGGATCACACTGTCTCACCTCACCCGCGCGCTCGGCTATGCCGAGCAGAGCGTTCTCACCAGATCGTGCAACCGCTGGTTCGGCTGTGGACCGAACGCCTACCGAAGGCACCTGCGAACGGGAAAACCCCTGCGGTAAAGGTTTTCGCCGTTGTGCGATCGACAGGCACTTCGACACGGTCTCCATCTCAAAGGTCCGAGATCAACGCGAATACACGCTCAGGACCATCGCGCATGACGTTGTGAGGTGTATCCCAATTGTGCACCGTGAACTCTTCATCACCTCGGGCGCGGGCAGTCATGGCCGCTAAAGGGGATTCACCCGGCCAGCCGGTGGCTTCGACGTAGATCTTCACGGGTACAGAACGCCACGCGCCGGTGAGCTTTGATGCCTGCATGAGAGCGCCGAGCGGATGGGGACGAGTACGCGCATCGAAAAACGGCAGCGGGTCGACAAATTTTCCGGTGCGGGCAGATCCGCTGATGTACCAGGCGTGTTCCTCATCGTTGGTCATCGACCAACTGGAGTCGCCGTCCTCGGGGATGAGAGCGTCGAGATAAACCAATGAACGGATTCGGTCAGGCTCGGCATCGGCCACCCCGCTGATGATGCTTCCCCCGTAACTGTGTCCCACCAGCACGGTGTCGCGTCCGCCGCCGACTCCAGATTCCACCGGCACCCGGCGTAGTGCCGCGACGGCCTGTGCGACGTGGTCGTCGAGATTGATCGCCTCGCGCGGCGGGTCAGCGGCAGGATCGAGGCCAAGTGGAGTTATGGCAACGACGGTATGGCCCTGGATCTCAAGTTTCTCAACGAGCGGCTCCCACCACCAGCCGCCGTGGTTCATACCCGGTACCAGCAGGTAGCGTGGTCACGCCGGAAGTCTATCCGTCCGGTAGTTCCGACTTCAGTGTTTCGTGCACTGCACTAATCTCACGGAATGGCAAAGGTGTTGTCGGTCAACCTGGCTCGGGTTCGGCCCTCTCCTGATGCGCGTGAGGCCGGGCGAACGACGGGGATCGACAAGTCGCCGACGCGCGACGAGGTGATGGTCCGGGCGCCTGGGCCGATGCACGGTGGTCTGGGCAGCGGACTGGTCGGGGACACCATCGGCAACCACAAAGTCCACGGCGGCGACGATCAGGCGGTGTACGCCTACGCCCGCGAGGATCTCGACATCTGGGAAGCCCGGCTCGGGCGTTCGCTCACCAACGGAATGTTCGGCGAAAACCTCACCACCGCCGGTGTGGAGGTGACGCACGCCGTCATCGGCGAACGCTGGAGCGTCGGCGCCGGTGGACTGGTGCTCGAGGTCTCCGCGCCCCGGATACCCTGCCGGACCTTCCAGGCCTTCCTCGATCTGAACCACTGGGTCAAAACCTTCACCGCGGCGGCCATGCCCGGTGCCTATCTGCGCGTGGTCTCGCCCGGGACCGTGCGCGCCGGTGACGAGATCTCCGTCGATCACCGTCCCGACCACGACGTCACTGTCGAAGTGGCCTTCCGGGCCCGTACCTCCGAACCGGATCTGCTCCCGCGCCTGCTGGTGGCCGGAGCGCTCCCGGAGGCATTCAAGTCCCACGCTCGACGTGCGGTAACCGGCCTATCTGACCCTCCGGTCGGTTAGCGTCGAGGCGGACGCAGATTCGGCGGCCATCGCGCCTCGTCACCGGAGGGCGGTCGTCCGGTTCGCGACTGGTTCCGCTTGGTCACCCCGAAGGAGGGATCGGACATGGACGATGCGGACGCAGCGAGCCTGGGACGACATCCGCGACCGCCGAGGCTCTAGCGGGCCCTGATCCCGGTCGGCTTCCTCATTGTCGCGCTGGCGCTGGCGATCAAGCTCTACGGGGAGGACGCGGTCGCGGGCCCGGTTCAAGTGGCCCTGCTGCTGGCCGCCGCGCTGGCTGCCCAGGTCGGGTATTTCAACGGTCACACGATTGCCGACCTCACCAAGGCCGCGGTCGACAGTGTCGGTTCGGCAATGGGTGCGATCTTCATCCTCTTCGCGGTGGGCGCGTTGATCGGCACCTGGAACATGTCGGGGACCATCGCAACGCTGACCGACTGGGGGTCCGGGTGCTCAGCCCCGATCTTTTCTACGTCGTCGCGGCGATCCTGTGTGCGGCCATCGCCGTGTCGATCGGCAGCTCGTGGACCGTGATGGGCACCATCGGCGTCGCCCTGGTCGCCGTCGCCGAGGGCCTCGGCCTCAACGTGGCCATCGCTGCCGGGGCAGTCATCTCCGGCTCGCTACTTCGGCGACAAGATGTCGCCGTTGTCGGAGACGACGAATCTGGCCGCGGCCGTCGCCGGGACCGATCTCTACAAACACATCCGGTCGATGATGTCCACCACCATCCCGGCCATCCTGATCACCCTGGGCATCTACCTGGTCCTGGGATTGCAAGCGAAGCCGACCGGCGGGATCCTCGGCGTCACGACCCTGGCCTATCTGCCGTTCGCATTCTTCAACTGGATCAATCCGGTGATCTCGTTCATCTACGCCGCCCTGGGGATCGCCATCCAGAAAGTCCAACCGGGTACCGACGCGGCGCCGGCGCCGGCCGAGTCGTCGTTCTACGGGGTGTCCGGCCAGAACGCCGAAGAGGTGCCCGAGGACGGCTCAAGACGCTGAGCCCCTGCCCTTGCCCTTGCCACACTTGTTTTGTTGCGGCCCACGACCGGGATCACTAGATCGCCGGGTTGCGTCCATCCCGCCCGGGTGCGGGTTACCCGCCGTCAGAGTTCATCATGCAGCCATGTGACTGCGTGCGGCCGCGCACGCAGCCTGAGCATCATTCTTGTGGTCGAAGCACCGATCCACCCCCGGCCCTTCGGCGAACCACTCGCCGGTATCGAGCTGCCCGACGAGATACCCTCCGGAGCGGTACACGCCGGGCTTGACGCGCTTCCAGGCCATCGGGCCTGCCGCGGCCCGCAGCCAGGCGGTGAGCGCCCGCACCGGGTTGTCGTTCTCGGCAGCCAGCACCGCGACCGGCTCGGCCTCCCCACCGTCGATGACGTACGCCATCACCATCCAGCCGAGGTCGTCCACGTCGATCACGAGTAGCAAGTTGCCGACCCGCACCGCGTTCATCCCGTCCAGGTACCACGGCTCGCCGCGGACACCGCTGGCGCTGATGGCAGCTCGCACGATCTCGGCGGAGCGACGAGACACCGCCGGGGAAGGCCACGGATGCTCCGACCACACCGCGCTGTTCGTCACGCTCGAACCCGCCTGATGATCACGACTCAATGATCACCCAGGACTACGACAATGCGGGCCGGGACGTTGACTTCCGCGGCGGCACTGCCGTCCGCACCCCGGACCACTCGGCGGGACGCCCTCGGGCACGGACTCGCCCGTGTAACGAATGTTCGGTGCTGTGACACGCCCCCTGTGAACGGTCAGTGCGGCCGTCGCAGACGTTGAGGAGTTCTGATGGCCACCTTCCCCACCACCGCCCCCGTTGATCGCCACGTCACGGCGCTGATCGATCGTGCCGGCGGCCTGTTCGCGCGATACGGTCTGGTGATCGTGATCGCCTGGATCGGCGCGACGAAGTTCACAGCCTATGAGGCGCAGGCGATCCAGCCGCTGATCGCCCACAGTCCGGCAATGAGTTGGCTGTACAACATCTTCTCCGTGCGGGCTTTCTCCGCAATGCTCGGTGTCGTGGAACTCAGCGCGGCGGCCCTGCTGGCCGTCAGACCGTGGGCGCCGCGCGTGTCGGTCCTGGGAAGTGTGATCGCGGTGGGTCTGTTCCTCGCCACGCTGAGCTTCCTCGTCACCACACCGGGTGTCTGGGCCGGCGACGCGGGGGGCTTCCCGATTCTCTCGGACCTGGGTGGATTCCTCATCAAGGATGTCGCCCTCCTTGGTCTTGCGGTGTGGACCCTCGGCGATGCCCTGCGCGGTGTCGCCGACGCGCCCCAATGAGCCCTAGCCTTGAAGCGCCGATGACCGACATCCCTGACGACGAGGCCGCGTTGGTTGCCCGGCTCAGACAACGTGATGAGCGGGCCTTCGTGGCGATCGTCGACGGCTATTCACCGGCGATGCTTCGGGTGGCCCGAAGCTACGTGCGCAGCCATGAACTCGCCGAGGACGTCGTCCAGGAGACCTGGATCGGAGTGGTCAAGGGCCTCAATGGATTCCAGGGACGCAGTTCGCTGAGAACCTGGATCTTCACGCTGCTCATCAACACCGCCAAGAAGCGCGGTCAGCGTGAGCACCGGGAGCAGAAGGCCCGGCTCCGGATGCACGAAGGCGTCACCGTCGACCCACGCAGGTTCAACCCGGCCGGCGATCAGTGGCCGGGCCACTGGCGTGACGGGGTCCCAGCCTCAGCCGTTCCCCGTGACACCGGAAGACTCTGCGCTGCGCCGCGAGTTGTTGACGGTGGCCCGAGAGGAACTCGACAGGGTTCCCGAGCGGCAACGGGTCGTTGTGACGTTGCGTGACATCGTCGGCATGGAATCCGAGGAGGTATGCGAAATGCTCGCGATAACCCCGGCCAATCAGCGAGTGCTGTTGCATCGAGGCCGTGCCGCGATCCGGCAGGCTCTGGAGAACTACCTGACGGGAACACCATGACGACAAAGGATATGGATTGCGATCAATTCGTCGAGTTGGTCACCGCCTACATGGAAGGTGCCCTTGAGCCTGGCACTCGCGCGCGGTTCAAGTCCCACCTCATGGAGTGCGACGGCTGCGAGCACTACCTGGGGCAGTTCCGGACAACTGCACAACTGCTCGGCGATCTGCGGGAGGGCCTGGATCCCGAGGTCCGTGCCCGCCTGCTCGCCGCCTTCAGAGACTGGCAGTGAGGTGGGAGGGAAAGGTCACGTGGATCATTTCGATATTGCGATCATCGGAACCGGCTCGGGCAACTCGATTCCGGATGGGCGGTATGCCGACAAGAGGATCGCGATCTGCGAGCAAGGCGTCTTCGGCGGAACATGCCTGAACGTCGGCTGCATCCCGACGAAAATGTTCGTCTACGCGGCCGAAGTGGCCAGAACCGTCCGCGATGCGGCCCGGTTCGGGGTCGACGCACACGTCGACGGCGTCCGGTGGAGCGACATCGTCTCGCGCGTCTTCGGTCGCATCGACCCACTGGCCGTGGGCGGGGAGAACTACCGGCGGTCCTCGCCGAACGTGACCGTGTACACCGGCCACACCCGCTTTGCCGGCAAAACCGGGACCCGATACGGGCTGCGAACCGACAACGGCGACGAGTTCACCGCCGAGCAAGTCGTCATCGCCGCCGGATCACGCGCGATGGTGCCCGCCGCCGTTGCCCGGTGCGGGGTCGACATCCACACCAGCGACTCGATCATGCGCCTCGGTGCGCTGCCCGAGCGTTTGTTGATCATCGGCGGCGGATTCGTCGCCGCCGAATTCGCCCATGTCTTCTCGGCGTTGGGCAGCCGGATCACCCTGGTGATCCGCGGCGGCACGCTGCTGTCGCACTGCGACGACACCATCGGCGAGAGGTTCACCGACATCGCCGGCAAGAAGTGGGAGATCCACAGCAACCACACCGTGGCCGGCGCACACTGGGACGGCTCCGAGATCGTCGTCGAACTCGACGACGCCTCGACCCTGCGGGCGGACACGGTGCTGGTGGCCACGGGACGTATCCCCAACGGCGATCAACTCGACGCCGAGTCCGTCGGTGTGGAGCTCGACGATGGTCGCGTGGTCGTCGACGAATACCAAAGAACAACGGCAAGAGGGGTCTTCGCCCTCGGTGATGTGTCCTCGCGCTACCAGCTCAAGCACGTGGCCAACCACGAAGCGCGCGTCGTGCGGCACAACCTTCTGCAAGACTGGGACGACACCGGCGCTCTGATGGCATCCGATCACCGCTATGTGCCGTCGGCGGTGTTCACCGACCCGCAGATCGCCTCAGTCGGGTTGACCGAAAACCAAGCCCGTGCAGCGGGTTTCAATATCGCGGTCAAGGTCCAGGATTACTCTGACGTGGCCTACGGCTGGGCGATGGAGGACACCACCGGATTCGCAAAAGTCATCGCCGACCGCGACACCGGAATGATCTTGGGCGCGCACATCATGGGCCACCAGGCTTCGTCGATCATTCAGCCGGTGATCCAGGCGATGAGCTTCGGGCTGGGGGTCCAGGAGATGGCGCGCGGGCAGTACTGGATCCACCCGGCGTTGCCGGAGGTCGTCGAGAACGCACTGCTGGCCCTGTGTGGCGAGCCCTCCTGGCCCTCGTCACGCCGACATTGACGGCGCGGGCCACCCCCGTGATTCACCAACCAATTCACCTATCCGACAAGGAATACGTCTCGCCGCGCTGGCCGGTGTCGGCGTGAAACCGCATGAAGGCATCGTGGCCGCCCCTCGTCGAGACGTCGAAGAATCCCCGAGAATCAGCAGATCGAGCAGCCCGGTGTGGTGGCGAAAAGCGCTAGGCGATTCATCATCATGTGAATGCCAACTGTATAAGTGAGCAGTCGTCTTCAAAGGCGCCTTCCCGTGTCACGTCAAGCAGTCTGTCAACGAGATCATCGAGTGACCAGTGGGGTGATCCAGCCAGGCGGGTGGCGATCTTCAAGAGGCCCTCCGGCGTCAGCTGCCGGCCGTCGGCAAGGACGCTCTCACTGGCCCCGTCGCTGTAGAGCAGCATCTGGCACCCCGGCGGCACGGAATAGGTCGACGCTGCGAACTGGGTGTCGGCGAATACGCCGATAGGCTGGGCGGTCGTGCCCAACGCCGTTGCGGTTAAACCTTTTCCAGCCGAGCAGTTGAACGCGAACGCGGGCGGCGCGCCCGCATTGGCGTAGCGCAGGGTGCGGGTCGATGCTTGATAGACCCCGTACCAGATCGTGAAGTAGTGATCGTTCTGCCGATCCATCTGGAACAGCCGGTTCAGCTCCGTAAGAGTGTCCTGGGGGCTCAGCAGGATTGGTAATGCGAGGGTTCCGGACCGGATCATGTTCTGCAGCGAGACAGCGAGCAACGCGGGTTCGATGCCGTGTCCGGACACGTCGATGAGATAGAACATCAGGTGGTCGTCGTCGACCCAGCTGTAGTCGAAGCAGTCACCGCCGAGTGCACGGGACGGTAGATAGCGCGACGACACCGCCACCGGCCCGTCGAGTCCCCGCGGCATGATCGAGGCCATGTAGGTTGCGGCGCTGTTCAATTCCGCCTTCGTGAGGTCATTCTGCTTTTTCAGCTGTCGGGAGAGAAGGCGACTTTTTTCGTCGGCTTGCACTCGGGTTGTGATGTCGGTGACCAGGGCGACCATGTACTCCAAGTGGCCGGGGTCGTCGCGGATGCCGCTGACCGAAAAGTCGCCCCAGATCCGCCGGCCGTCTGCATGGTGGTAGTGCTTGACCATCCGATAGGAGTCGATGCGGCCCTCTATGACGGCGTTGAATTTATTCTGCTCCTCCTCGAGGTATTCCGGGGCTGTGACATCCTGCCAGCGCATTCCATTCATCGCCTCGGCGTCGTAGCCGAAGAATTGGCCCATCGCCGCGTTGACGTCGTGCAGGCGACCCTGCGGTGTGAACAGGCACATGCCGACGGCAGCGTTGTCGATCGCGCGGCGATACCGTGCGTCGACAACAGCTTGCTCCCGGCGGGCCTCCTCGAGTTGCGCACGGGTCTCCACCTCGTCGGTGATGTCGACGATCTGGCCGATGAAGATCTCGACCTGCCCGTCAGGAGCGCGCACGCAGGACACGGCAAGATCACCCCAGATCGGGTGTCCATCGGCATGAATGAACTGCTTGACCATGCGATAGGACTCGCCTCTGCCTGCCAGCAGGTCCGCGCGGTTGTCCAGATCGGCCTGCAGGTAGTCCGCAGCAGTGAGTTGCTGCCAGGTCATCTGCCGCAAGGCTTCTGCGTCGTATCCGAAGAACGCACACAGCGCGGGATTGACCTCGGTGAGGTTGCCTTCGAGGTCGGCCAGACACATACCGACCGCCGCATTGTCCATCGAACGCCGGTACAGCGCGTCGGACCGCGCCTGGCGCCCACGTGCCTCATCGGCCTCGCTTCGGGCGGCCACCTCGTCATCGACAATGCGCATTGCGGCGATGATGCCGTCGCGCTGACCGTTGGCGTCATGAAAAGGTCCGGCATGCAAGTCTGCCCAGTGGTCCAGTCCAGCCGCCGAGACCACCCGAACACGTTCGTCGAGCGTTCCGCCCGCCGCCAGAGTCGCCAGTCTGCCGGTGAAGGCCGGCGCATCCTCGGGCGGAAAGATCTCCTGCACTTGCCGCCCGACCCAGTACGAGGCCGGAGCGCCAAGGATCTCCTGCGCCGCCGGGGAGATCCAGACGAACCTCCCGTCGCGCACATGGGCGACCAAGTCGCTGGCGTTCTCGGCCAGCAGTCGATATCGCTCTTCGGACGCAGACAGCCGCTGCCCGACCTCATACCGTTCGGTGACATCCCGGGAACTCATGCTCACCCACCCGGCGTGTGTCCGCGATCCGCGAATGTCGTAGCGCCCCGATTCGCCGCGCTCTCCGATGGAGGAATCGAAGTCGTCGAGCTCCACCGGCTCGCCGGTCTCCGCACATCGCACGAAGTGCGCCAGCAGTCCGGATTCGGCAATGTTGGGTACCGCCTGAGTCAGGGACTCGCCGATCCTGTCTTCACGGTTCACACCAAAGAAGACACAGGCGGCGCGGTTGAGGTCCTGGTAGGTGAAGTCGATGACGCGCCCGCCGCTGTCGCGAACCGGTTTGAACAAGATCTGAGGGTCAAGCATTCCGTCGGTGACATCGCGTAGCAACTGTTCGCGTTCGCGGACGCCAACCAACGCCTCGGCCCGTACGCGGTTGGCGCGAGCGAGGTTGGCTGCCAAGGCAACCGCGACGACGCCTGCTGCTCCCATGAGCAGCGAGCGCACCGTGACGAGGCTGACGTCGTACCCCAGCCACAATTGCGCGGGGATCGCCAGCGCCAGCGCGACGAAAGACAAACCGGCGGTCAGCGCAGGCCGGGCGAGCACAACCGAGGCGAGCACCGGGATCAGCAGGAACCCCGACAGCTGAGTGCCCGGCGTCATTAACTCCGCCACCACGCCCGCCAGCAATACAGCGAACAGCACCCATGCAGACCGGTCCGATGACCGCCGAGGTGCCTTCATGAGTTCTCCCGACTGCGCCCCTGACCAACGAATTGCGACCAGAGAGCCGGGTGTAATGCTAGGCGGTGTGGCGGCCGTTCGAGATGCCGTTCCACCTTTGCGCGCAACCCATTCGAGGCATCCGCCGATGGGCTTCCAGCGCGCCCATGGACCGCGTTCAGATGAGCGGCACGACTGCGGGGCGTAGGTTTTGCCGGATGAAGGCTTATGTCGCAGGTCTTGCTGCTGGCATGGCCGCGCTCGCGGTGGTTGCCCCGGCGCAGGCGATTCCGGACACAAAGTGCACGCTGACGGCGGCCGCTACCGATGTCCCGGGTGTGTCACAGCTGCCGCCGGGACTGCAGGAGCTCGTGGCGCCCATCGCCGAGATCGGGGAGCCGTTCAACAGCACGGATTCGGTGTTGGACCCCTCACTGCCCTTTCGGCGGCTGATCCGCGCCGGCCACCACGGGGACGACTGGTTCGTCTGGTACGAACACGGCGGCGTCGGCTACTTCTGGCAGGTGGTGGTCGTTCGCGTGGACGATGGCGGCGGAGTGACGACAGTGGCCAACGCCGGAACCATCGCCGACACGCTGTGCGCCATCACCGATGGGGCGCTCGAGGGCCGAGTTCCGCCCTATCCGTCGGGATCCTGGGCGGCCGGCGGGTACTAGATGTAACGCCCGACACGGCGACGCCCCCGGCTATGCGCTGAGTGGGTTCACCCAGCGAAGTCCGGGGAACCGCATGAAATCTGTATCGGCAGAGGCTAATTCGACTCCGTATTCAACCGCGAGAGCGGCCAGTTGCGCATCCGGCACGAGATTGCCCGTGATCTCGACTTCTCCGCACAGTCTCTCGTAGACCCGGGCTGTGGTCTCGGTCGCCGGTGGGATCCACACCACCGGGACAGCGAGCCACTGCGCTACGTATCTCCAGGCGTCGGGGCCGGACAACGGGTTCTCGGCGACTCTCGGGTGAGTGACGATTCGGAGGAATGCACCGATGGTTAGCCAGGGCAATCCGACTCGGCTGTCGCCGTCGAGCACTTCTTCCAGCCAGGCTGCGGCGGCGGCGTTGTGGGCGCTGTTCTCATCCACTGCATACAGCAGCAGGTTCGCGTCAACGATCATCGTCGAGCAGATCGAGCACGTCGGCGATGTTCGTGACGTCCACTTTCAGGCCGATTCGCGAAGTCCGGTGCTCGTACTTGACCGTCTTGGCTGCGGTGCCCCGGGTCATCCCTCGCCGCGCCAGCGAATTGAGGGCCTCGCTGAGGCCCATCCCCTCGCGGCGGAGACGCTCGATCTCACTGGCAACATCGCTGTCGATCACCACCGTTGTCCGCATGGGACTCATGATACCGGTGGCGCATCATGATGCGTCGATGTCGGCATTTCCATGCCTGGTGCCACTCTCGGTCGAGCGACGACCGCGCGTCAGTGGGATGGGGCGACTCGATTGCGGCCGGCGGACTTGGCCGCGTACATGGCGGCATCGATGCGCTCAACGAACGCCGCGACGCTCTCCGCGGGTCGCCACTGTCCGACGCCGAACGACATCGTCACCGGTTCCGATGCCACCTGCGGTGTCGTGGCCACGAGGTTGCGGACCCGCTCGGCGAGCAGCACGGCATCGTCGAGTGCGGTGTCCGGGAGCAGGAGGAGGAACTCCTCACCGCCCCAGCGAACGGCGAAGTCGCTGCCTCGCATACCGCTGCGCAGCGACGCTGCCACCGACCGCAGGACGTCGTCGCCGACCGCGTGCCCGAGGCGGTCGTTGGTCTTCTTGAAGAAGTCGACGTCGCCCATGGCCACGCTCACCGGCGCTCCCGACACTGCAGCCTTCTGGAGTTCCACCTCGAGGGCGACCTGCCCGGCGCGTCGGTTCAGCAGTCCGGTCAGCACATCGATATTGGCCATTTCCTGCAGGGCCATCTGCTGCTCGACCATATGGGTGATGTTCGGCGCAATAGCCACGTAGTGACCGTTGGGGTCGTGGTGCCCGACGAGGCTGGAGATGCTCAGGTCTACGTGCAGCCGATTGCCCGTGGGGGGGTCGAAGGAGACGACCCCCCGGTACGAGCTTCCCGCGGCGAGGGCGCGTCGGATCTGCGGCTCGGCCAGGCCCTCGGGGGTTTGCGGCTGCAGAGAGAAGGCCGAACGGCCGAGAAGTTCTTCCACCGGACGTCCCACCTCAAGGCCGAAGGCACTGTTGGCGAAGACGATGACGAAATCGCTGTCCATGACGATCACCGGATCGGTCGCCGCGTTGAGGGCTTCAGCCAGCAGGCTGCGTTCGCGCTCCGCGGCAAACCGGGCCGTGATGTCCTGTTGGACCGAGATGTAACCCGTGATCGCGCCGTCGGCATCGCGCACCGGTGAGATGTTCCACTGAACGACGTAGGGCACGCCGTCTTTGCGGTAGTTGACGGTGCTGCCCTCGAAAACTCCCCGGCCCGGACCTTGCGATTGAGGTCCTCGATGACGTTTCGATCGGTGTCGGGCCCCTGCAGAATCCGTGGGGACCGACCTATCAACTCCTCTTCGCGATAGCCGGTCATCGCGCAGAAGGCCGGGTTGCAGCGCTGGATGAAGGGGCCGCCATCGAAGTCGGCGTCGGTGATGACCATGGC
Source organism: uncultured Actinomycetota bacterium (assembly GCA_963715145.1). Lineage (GTDB taxonomy): Bacteria > Actinomycetota > Actinomycetes > Mycobacteriales > Mycobacteriaceae > Mycobacterium. Next base: position 637,092 of record CAVQRL010000018.1, read on the forward strand.
GTTGTACACGTGATCGAAGGCAGCCTCCAGCACCGTCTCACCGCGCGGATTCAGCCCAGCCGCTTCCCGTCTCACCAGACCTCCTGCCAGGAGTTTAGATGGGGCCGGCGAACAACGCCTCCGGGTTGGTCGCATTGGCAGGTAGCGGGCTTGAGCGGGACCTCAGCGCGTCCACGTGGTGATTTCGCTGGCCGGCCTACGCTCGCTCGGCGGCTGGGGCACGTCATCGTCAGGGGGACGACCGAGTCGGATCAGCGTCTGCGGATGCGCCTCACCGTCGAACACCTCGCAGGCCAACGCCAAACGACTACACATATCGTTCAAGGGTTCGGTGAGTGGGCAGCTGGCCAGACCCATCGCGGTCGCCGTCAACGTGATGTGACTGAGCGCCTCACCGGCCCGCAGTCGCATGTCGTCGTTGTCCTGGCCGGTGCCGAGCACGAGCAGAACCGCATCATCGTCCGGTTCCCCGGCAACCCCGGGAAAGCGCAGCGCCACGCTACCGTCCTCATGCCGAACCCACCGGGATCGGGGAACGACGGCCAACTCCACACCCAATCGCGCCGCGCGAATGTACAACAACTCCAAGGTGGCGGGTGGGATCCGGCGCGCCGGATAACGGCGCTGGTCGGCCCGGCGCCGAGAGATGGCACCGGCCAGTTCCAGGTGAACGGCTTTGGGGGGCTGCTCGATCACCTCCAGGATCGCCAGGTGGCTGTCGTGCCCGCCGTCGGGGAACCGCCGAACTCGCGGGGACCAGCCTGTGGCGGCAAGCGCCACCGCGCAGTGATCCAGAACCGCACCGCAGCCCAGCAGTACATCGCGCCGATCCGTCGGTGATCCACCGGCTTGGCGGCGCCAATCGGCATAAAGGTGCAGCGCCGCACCGTCAACCCGCCACCGCCACGGCTGCAGGTTGCCCGACGACGGTGCGCGGGCGGCGACGTCGAGCACACTCTCCAGCGTTACCCGGTCAGGGAAGGGAATCGCCAGCGGTCTCACCTCCGTCGTTGCGCCCCGACCTCCGATTATGCATCGCAACGGCGCCATTCAGTCGGCGAAGGCCATCGCCGGCAGCGCTACGGCCAGGTGCCGCGCGGGCCGACGCGGGGCGCGGGACCGGCCGGGGTTTCCGGCCGCAACGCCGCACCAGGGATCGGGCGCAGGCCGCCCAAGCACAGACCCAGGCGTCCCCCCCAGCAGGCGCCGCGCCCGCCAAACCTGATCGTCGGGCCCCAGGTTCCACCATCCCCTCCGCCACCGTCGTCTGCGGTCGCTACCGGAGCCGACATCAGCACTACCGGGGCAACTGGGGCTGCCGAAGCGAAGAGAGAGACGCACAGGCATGCCAGTACGAACTCAAATGTCCGGTTTCGATTTTTCATGTCTGTGGTCTTCCGTCGGTAGAGAAAACTTCCAGGTCGTCGTCAGCCGGGGTCAGGGAGCGGTGATCTTGGTCTGCTCATCGATGATCTTGGCCCCATCGACCACGATGGCTTCTTCGGCCTGTAGGGCATTGGCATTGAGTTGAAGCGCGAACCATCCGTCGCCGCCGGGAATCACCACCGTCTTCTGAGCGATAACACGTGCCTTGCCGTCGAAGACGTAGGTGCCGGCAGACTCCATTGCCTCGAATCCGCCCAGTGTGGATTTCTCCGGGTCTCCGAGGGGTTTGAAGTCCGGAAGGTTCAGCAACTGCCCCGGCGCGTACTCGAGGACTTTCGCAGGGTCGACCGATCCGGTCAGCTTCGAGGCGATGGCGACCATGGCCGGGGGGTCGGCGGGATCCATCGGCTTGTCGTAAACGATTGCGCCGTAGGCCCATTCGGGCGTCCTGTCCCCGGCGTCGCTCCAGCCGGGCGGGAAGGGGAAGTCGAATTTCGGGGTGCCCGGGTCATTGGCTTTGAAGGGGACCACGGAAATGTTGTTTTCCACCAGGTAATCGTTGATCGTCTTGTTCGGGCCTTGGACGCTAGGCGGCCCAGCGGCAGTGGAGGAAGCAGCGTCGGCCGCTGAAGACGACGGCGACGGCGACGATTCCGTCTTCGTTGCCGAACCGCAGCCGGCTGCCGCGATGCCAACTGCAACTGCTACCGCAGCCATTTGGATTGCTCTCACCTCTGCAATATGCCATGGATACCAGCCCCGGGGGGTATTCAGGACTTCGCACGACCGGCGCCGGTCGCGCACTACCGCTCGTCCTCCCGGTGACTCCAGGCCCGCAGCCGCTCTGTGATCGCGTCCAGTTCGGGCTGGGCGCCGGTGGCCACGCTGATCACGAAGTCGAAGCGCTCGTCCTCTGTGGCGCTGATCCACGCCCCGTTGATGGCGAGGAAGGTCCTGCAAGCTGTCCAGGCCAACCGCTTGTTGCCGTCGAGCAGTGCGTGATTTCGAGCCAGCGAATGCAGCAGCGCGGCGGCCTTGTGGTGCAGATCGGTGTATGCGTCCTCGCCGAACACCGATGCGCGAGGGCGGGCCAGCGCCGATTCGAGCAGACCGTAATCGCCGACCACAACATCCGCGCCGACAGCCTCGCGGGCGATGTCGAGTAAGTCCTCCAAATCGAGGTACTCGATCCTCACGCGTCCTTCAGCCGCCGGAGAACCCCGGCCTCCTCGTGGATGACGCGCTGCAGAGCCTCGGAGACCTTGGCTTTGTGCGCGTGCCGGGCTATGTACTCGTCAATGGCCGACAGCGCGACGGCCTGCATCGACCGGCCCTCGGCGGCGGCCTGCCGGCGCAGCGCCTCGGTCTGTTGCTCGCTGGTGCGCAGCGTCATACCCACAGCCGCCATGATACCAGAGTGATACCACACCGGGTGCCGGAACCCGCAGTGGACATCCGCCGCGGTCAGGAGCGCCGCGCGGCGACCATCGGCGCACTGTCCGGCCCCGATTCCCTTCAGCGGTGGCTCTGTTATCGTCCTGGATCGACGGGATTCGGTGCGGGGAGGCGGTGTTTTGTCGCACTACCCCTTTCGTTTTGTGATGGCATGAATGATTCAGGCGTGGGGTTTGAGTCGGCCATCTGAGGTGCGCCGTTGGGGGCGCGCCGCCGCGTTGCTCGTTCTGGTGTTCTCCGCGCTGGACTTGGCCGGTTGGTTGACCGGTATTCAGCTGTTCACACGGGTCTATCCGACGTGGCCGCAGATGACGCCATGGACTGCGCTGTGGCTGGCGGCATTGGCTGTGGCTGTCGTGGTGCAGTCGGGGGACCCCTCGGACGCCCGGGTTCGGGCGGGCCGCGGGCTGGCGGTGGCCGTGGGTGTCGTGGCCTTACTCGTGCTGGTGGAGTACGCCATGAGGCGGCCGTTCGGTATCGATCAGGTGTGGTTCGGCGATTCGGTTCGCGCCCTGCAGTCGACCTGGCCGGGGCGTCCGTCTCCGCAGACGGCGATCTCGACGGTGTTGTTGTCCGTTTCCGTCGGGATGATCGCCGTGGATCGTCGGTGGGCGGGCACGGTACGGGCGCTGAGTTGGACCGCTGCGATGGCTGCGCCGGGCATTACGGCCCTGGCCTATGTCTTCGATGCCGTGAGTTTGTTGAAGGTCGCACCCTCGACGGGGATGGCGGTGGGTACCGCGCTGGGTCTTCTGCTACTCGGCGTGGCAGCGGTGCTGGTGCGTCCTGAGTGGGGCCTGGTCGGCTGGCTGCTGGCACGACCGGACCGGCAGTCGCTGCTGCGATTGGCGGCCGTCATCGCCGGGTTTCCGCTCCTCGTCGGTGCGTCGAGGCTGGCCTTCGTCACGCTCGGCTTGGACGCCGCTGCGGCGTTGACGTTCTCGACGGCAGTGGGGACGGGCGTGGTGGGGTTGATCACGTTCGCCTTGAGCCTGAGCGAGCAGCGGCACCGTGAGGCTGCGGACTCGGATCGGCTGCTGTTGCGGGCCAGTGCGGACAGCATGCTCGATCCTCAGGTGTTGTTGGCGGCGGTTCGCGATCCGGACGGGCGGGTGGTCGACTTTCGTTACGTCAGGGTCAACCGGGCCACCTGCGACTATCTGGGGCTTGCCGAAAGCGAGCTGGTCGGTCACACCCAACTGGAGGAACTACCGAACCTGGAAGGCTCGGAGATCCAACGGCTCTTGATCCGTTGTGTCGAGGACGGGCAGCCGATGGTCCTCGACGACGTCCCGTTCTTCAACGAGATCCTCGACGACGCCCGCCGGTACGACGTCCGAGCGACCCACGCCGGGGATGATCTGCTCAGCCTCACCTGGCGCGATGTCACCGACCGGTTTCGCAGCGTGCAGCGCATCGCCGAATCCGAGCAGAACTATCGCCTGCTGGCGGAGAACTCTGGGGACGTGATCGTCCACATTCGGGACGGCAGAATTCTCTGGATCTCCCCGTCGGTCCAAGCCGCGTTGGGGGCACCACCGGACTACTGGATCGGCCGCACGCTGCAGGAGACGTTTCCCCCGGGAGAAACTCAGGAACTCGCCGACCTTACCGCGACTGTCCTTGCCGGCGGCGCGGTCCAGCAGCGGGTTCGGGTGATCGGCGCCGACGGCGTCACGCATTCGTTCGCTATGTACGCCAAGCCTTTTTACGGTGCCGACGGCCGCGAGGATGGGGCTTTGAGCACTCTGCGTCTGATTGATGACGAGGTAGCCGACGAGCTGGCGGCTGAGATGGCGCGCCAGCGACTGGCCCGGGCCGAGGCCCGTTTCCGGCGCGCGATGGAGAGCGCCCCGATCGGCACGTGCCTCATCGCCGCGGAGGGCGGCTTCGTTGAGGTCAACGGCGCGCTGTGCGATCTGTTCGGCTACGACGCCGACACCCTTAAGCAGAAGACCTGGCAGGAGCTGACCGCCCCGGAGTACCTGGACGCGGATCGCCGGAACATCGCAGACGTTCTGGCAGGCCGCATCGACTCTTACCGGATGCGCAAGCAGTACCTCCGGGCCGACGGACATCGGATCTGGGGTGATCTGTCGGTGGGCTGCATCCGCGACGAAAACGGACGGGTGGAGAACTTCGTCGCCCAGATCGCCGACATCACCGCCGCCGTCGAAGCCAGCGAGCGGAACGTCATTCTGGCGCAACGCCTTCAGCGGCAGAGCGACCGAATAGCAGCCGAACTGGAGAGCGCTGCCGAGTACATGACCTCGATCCTGCCCAGCGGCCTGACTGGCCCGGTGGAGGTGGTCTCGCGGTATCTGCCCTCGCGGGAACTCGGCGGCGACTGTTTCGACTACGGCTGGCTCGACGACGATCACCTGCTGGTGTACCTGATCGACGTCTCCGGCCACGGCATCGAGCCCGCCCTGCTCTCGGTCTCGGTGCACAACATGCTGCGCTCACGGTCACTGGGCATCGAGACCATGTTGGAGCCCGATGCCGTACTGGCCGAACTCAACAGCCTGTTCCAAATGGGAGAGCAGGTTGAGCACTACTTCACCGTCTGGTACGGCGTCTACCGGGCGTCTACCCGAACGCTTCGCTACGCCAGCGCAGGGGCCCCGCCCGCGTTCGCCTTCACCACCGCCGCCGACGGCACCGTCTCGGTCACCGAGCTCTCCACCGAGGCGAAGCCGGTCGGAATGTTCGAGGACACCGAATTCACCTCGGCCAGCTATGCGGTGCCGCCCGGATGCCGGGTACTGATCTTCAGCGACGGTGCCTACGAGTTGGCCCTCAGCGAGGGCGAACTGCTCTCGATAGAGGAGTTCAAGAAGCTTTACATCCGGCTTGCCCGATCCTCGAACTGGGCGATCGACGCACTGGTGGAAGAACTCTCGGCACGAACCCCGGCAAACTCCTTCGAAGATGACTGCTCGCTGGTCAGCCTCACCTTCGACTGACCAAACCGTCGCGGAGCCCGTCCTGAGCTGGGTTAGATCCGTGGCGATCGCCTCCAAGGTCACAAACGACATCTACGCTCCGCAAGCAGAGAGCGCCCGACTGAGGCTGTCGATGGGAGAGGAATGGCGAAAAAACTCACAAACCGCCCGGTGTTGCTTGCTGTCACCATCGGTGGGCTGCTGATGTCGGCTCCGCTCCTGACAGCGCCGTTGGCTTACGGGTGTCCGGAAGGGCAACTAGAAGACACGGTCACCAGGATGTGCTGGTCACAGTCTGGTCAGGGCGACACCTATGGAGTTTCCGGCGACGGCCCATGCCTGCCGGGCCGACTGGGTGGCTGCTTGGGCACACTGCAGAAGAGCTCGCCTCCAGCAGGTGCACAGAATTCCGCGGTGCCGTGCGGATTCGGCCCCGAGAGTGGTTACCCCTGCGGCTATTGGCCGTGACCGCCCCCCGCCGGGGTGACGAACGCACTGTTGCAATTCTTTCGTACTGAGTTTCGGAGCGACTGAGCCGGCGCGTGTCGCCACGCGCCGGGCCTCATGACCTGAACAGGCATGCGGGCGTTCGGGAGATCTCGCAGTGCCTGGCTGGTGATTTCGGCCTCGTCGCGGCCCATTCATGACCCCTTGCGCTGTTTCGCCGCCAGGGTGTATGCCTAAGTGGTTCTATAGATCTAGATCTACGATGAATCTTTAGATTCAGACCGTGACTGGACGCAAGGCCGGCAAGGACGTGGTGACATGAACGACGGTGAGGGCTCCTCCTCCAACTACCGCACCTACGTGGGCAGAGTCGGCGCTCTCGCCGTCGCCTTGGGGATCGGCACCATGATCGCCACCGGACCCAGCATGCCGACGGCGCATGCCGACAACGACGGTTCGAGCTCATCCCACTCATCGACGCGACCGGCTAAACACAACGCCGAGCGGTCCTCGACGACATCTCGCGCTCAAGCCAATGGCAAAGCCCCGAAAACCGCGGCCGCACCGGCAAGAGTGTCACCCGCGGCTACGGTAGATTCCGACCCCCTGCCGGACACCACGAGTCGCCGCAGCGACGCGCAGCCGCCGAAAACCGCGTCCCCGGCCGCGCGGGCGGCCTCTCCCGACATCGTCCCGGAGTCGCCCTCGACACTCGCGACACCGACGACACACTCCCCCACAGCAACGCCTCCTATTGACGTTGCGCCGACACAAGCTCCGGTCACACCAACTGCGAAGGCGACAACGGCGTCAACCATCAACGTGCCATTAGCCAGTCCCGTGGTGGCCCAAACCCTCACGTACGCGGACCCACCCGTAGCGCCGCAACCCGCCGCGGCGGCCAGTGCCGTGGTCAAGCCGGCGGCGACATCGATCGATGTGTCTTCGCCGTCACCCCCGCCGCCAGCTCAATCCCCGGCACCGGCCGTCAAGGTGTTCTCCCCACCGATCGCGACCGTGTCAGTGGCAACCACCGTCAGTAACTTGCTGGCCTCGCTGTCCCGCGCCCTCACCGGCGGGGTGCCGGCAGTGCCCGCGGACGCCGGGTTGGCGTTGATGCTGGGGGCTGCGCGCCGCGAGATCGGCGCCGCGCAGACCCCCCAGGCGGCAGCCGCCAAGCGCCCCGCGGCAACCGCGACCTCAAGCACCACCACACCCGGCGTTGAAGCCGAGAAGATGGCCGTCTCGGGCGCCGTGCGAACGGTGTTTGACCGCAGGGCCTCGGGCAGGTACGCACTCGCGATCAGCGGCAGCGGGCAAGCCTCGACCACGATCACGCTTCCGGAAATGAGCGCCCTGACGCTACGGCTGAGGTCGGCCGCGGGCGCACCCGACATGACGCTGTCGATCGACGGCGTCCCGTACACCACGCTGCTGGTGAACAACACGTCGTATTCGGACTACACGTTCGCCGGCGGGATCAGCGCGGGCACGCACGTCATCAGCGTCTCCTCAACCACGGCCACCTCACGCAACACTCTCTACGTGGACAAGCTGACGACCTCAACCGGTCCGATCGTGGACGAATTTCTCGGCAAGTCCGGTTCCAGCCCCCAGTCGCATGTGGACCCTGAGAAGCGGCACCGGTTTCGATATCGGTGATCAGACCTATTCGGCCGGCAACGTCTTCCTCGACGGCCAGGGCCACCTGAACATCCAGGCCACCAGGGGCAATACCGGTGCTTACACCTCAGGGTGGGCATGGACGAAGAACAACATGACCTTCGGCTACGGCACGATCACCGCGCGGATCAAAGTGCCCGCAGGACAGGGCCTGTGGCCCGCGGTCTGGCTCATGGGCGCCGACTCGGACACCGTGGGGTGGCCGGCGTCGGGTGAAATCGATATCGCAGAACTACCCAGCACCACCACCACGGTCTACTCCACACTGCACGGGCCCATCGCGGGAACTACCGACACCCAGCAGGCCCAGGTCATCGCCAACCTGCCCGACCTGTCAACCGATTACCACAACTACTGGGTCCGCCATCTCGAGAACGAGATCACCTTCGGCGTGGACGGCCAAACGATGGGCACCCTCACACCGGATGATCTGGCCCCGGGTCAAACATGGGTTTACAACAGGCCCATGTACGCAATCGTCAATCTTGCGGTCGGCGGGCCCTGGGCCGGCGCGCCGGACAGCACAACCCCGTCCACGGCGAAGATGCTCGTCGACTCGCTGGTGTTCATCCCCGCCTGACACGGTCACGCAACGCCGCCGCCGTTCAACGGGTAGCTTTTCCGGCGATGGGCCTGTTCCGGTATCTCCTCGCGATCGTCTTCGCAGCCGTAATCGCCGGCTGCGGCGGTTCCGCACTGGAGCAACAGAAATCCGAACCCCACCAGTCCGACTGGCCGGGTGTGGTCATCGGCACCGAAGACGTTCGAGAACCCGAGCCTGCGCTGTCTGCCCAGGCCGGTGCGGTTCGGCGGGTCACCTACGTCTCCAAGTCCGGGGTGACTGACGCCTACACCCACGTGACGGCCACGATCTACGTTCCCCGCGGAACACCCCCGCAAGGCGGCTTTCCCGTCGTCGCCTATGGGCGCGCGGTTGGCACACCTACTCCGGACTGTGCATTCCACCAGCCACAAGCCGCGGCAACGGCCGCCATCCAAGGTTTCCTGAAGTCCGGGTATGTCGTCGCGGTCCCCGACTTTCAGGGTCTGGGGGCCCCCTCAGACGGAAAGAACACCTACCACCCGTACCTCGACTCGGCCAGCGCCGGCTACAACTTGATCGACGCGGTGCGGGCCACCCGGAAGCTGCTTCCGCAGACCTCGGAGATCTGGTTTGCCGTCGGCGAGGGGCAGGGCGGTCAGGGTGCCTGGGCTGTCAACGAACTCTCCGACGACTACGGGCATCCGAGTCTTCGCGGCACTGTCAGCATCTCCCCGACCGTCGACGTCGACGGCCTCGCCGATGCCGCTGCCACGGGCACCCTCACCCCGGATCAGTTGACGATGTACGTCGGGTACCTGGACGCGTTGGCAAAGGAGTATCCAGGCCAGTTTCCGCTGGACGATTACCGGCGTGGACCGGTCAAGGACAACTGGAATCTCCTGCTGAGCTGCAACCCCGATGAAGATGGGGCACGTACCGCGGTCATCGCCCAGATCGGCCCAGACGACCTGAGGCCTGCAACTCCGCAGGCGCTGGAACTCCTGCGCGGCTACCTGCGCAAGACCACACTCCCCCAAGGGCCCGCCAAGCTGCCGATGCTCGTGGTCTTCGGGGATGACGATCCGCGCACGCCGGCGGCGTGGACCGAGCGCGCAATCGTCCGGGGCTGCGGACTTGGCGATGCGATCACAATCAGCCGGCGCCCCTCCCCGGCATTGCCTGATCCGACGGTCTCGGAGTGGATGACCATCCGTGCTGCAGACGGTGCGGTCCCCGATGACTGCCCCGCGTTCGCCGCCGAACATCCGCTGCCGCAACCTGAACTACCGGCGCCGAGAGGAGAAATCCCCGCGCCGGCGGGCGCGGCGGTAACCCCCGGCCCGGAGACGCCGGCAGCCGCGGTCGACCCGGTACCCGCCGGTGCTGCGCCCGCAGGGCTGTCTCTGGTCAGCGGGTGGCTGCCAGTGGCCATCCAGTGCCTGGCGATCGGAGCGCTCATCGCCGCAACGGGATGGCGGTCGAAGACGTGGCGGCTGCATCGGCTTCCCGTGGCGTTCGCAGCCGGGGCGGCGGTGATTCCCGCTGTGTGGTGGTTCCTCGAGAGTCAGGGCTGGGGTCCGCATTACCCGTGGGGGATGTGGCCTTGGATCGGACTGACCGGGTTCGCCGTCGCGGTGCTGGTTCTCGGGTGGCGCGAGTCGGCGTGGTGGCGGCGGGTCGTTGCATTGGCGACGGTCCCACTGTGCGTTCTGGCGATGGCCACGGCAGTCAACGCCTCATTGAGCTACCTGCCGACGGTTGGGATGGCCTGGCTCCGGATAACCGGGCGGCAGCCGCCGCAGTGGATCGATCAGGAGAAGCTGCTCGCGATGCAGCAGGAGGGCGTTCGCCCGGCCCGCGGGACGGTGGTGTCGATCAAGACACCGAGCGACATCTCCGGATTCTCCCACCGCGATGAACTGGTGTACCTGCCACCGGTGTGGTTCACGTCGAATCCGCCACCACAACTTCCGGTGGTGATGGTGATCGGTCCGGAGTTCAGCACGCCGCCGGACTGGCTGCTGTACGCCGGAGGTCTGAAGATTCTCGACGAGTTCGCGCTGCGTCACCGCGGGTCCGCGCCGGTGGTCGTATTCCCGGACACCAGCGGGTCCTTCACCAACGACACCGAGTGCGTCAACGGCCCGCGTGGCAATGCCGCTGACCACATCACCAAAGAGTTTGTGCCATACGTGATCTCCAACTTCGGCGTCAGCGCCGAGGCGTCACGGTGGGGCGTGGCGGGGTGGTCCTCGGGCGGCACCTGCTCGGCGATGCTCCTCGTCACCCACCCCGATCTGTTCAGCGCTATCGTCGACCTCGACGGTCAGCTCGGACCCAATGCGGGACCAAGGAACCAAACCATCGCCAGGCTCTTCGGCGGCGACGCCGAGGCCTGGGCGGCCTTCGATCCCAAGACCGTGGTCGAGGCGCACGGCCCCTACCGGAACAAGGCCGCCTGGATCGCGGTTTCGGAACAGATACCGACCACGCACATTCCGGCCGGCACCCCCTTGCCGCCCGATGCCCTCGCCGAGTGGGACAGCCGATCCGAAGATCACGCCAAGACCGCGCAGCAGTTGTGCGCACTCTTCGGGGCCTACGACATCGAGTGCTCCGTCGTCGGGTACGGCGGTAGCCACGACTACCCCTCCGCCGCAGCAGGATTCGCCGCCGCCCTTCCGTGGCTCGCCGGGAGGATCGGAACTCCGGACGTTCCGGCGATACCCCTACCGGGGGGCTGCGTTTTGATCTGGTGGAGGGCGGCGCGGCCGCGTTGGACTTTGGCGATGATGTCCTCGGCGGTGGCTCTCCAGATGAAGGGTTTGGGGTCGGTGTTCCAGTGGGCGGCCCAGACGGTGATGGCCTCGGTGAGTTCGGCGACGCTGGTGAAGGTTCCGCGGCGGAGGCGTTTGTCGGTGAGTTCCTTGAACCATCGTTCGACCAGATTCAGCCACGAGCTCGAGGTCGGGGTGTAGTGCAGATGCCAGCGGCGGCGGTCCTTGTGCGCAAGCCATTTGGCGATCTCGGGGGTGGAGTGCGCCGAGAGGTTGTCAAGCACGACGTGCACGCCAAGCCCGCGCGGGACGCTGGCGTCGATCTGTTTGAAGAACCTCAACACGTCGGCGCCGGTGTGGCCCTTGCGCAGATCGGTCAGGACCTCGCCGGTGGCGATGTTCATCGCGGCGAACAAGTCGATGGTGCCGTTGCGCTTGTAGTCGTGGGTCATGGTGCCGGCACGTCCGGGCTTCATCGGCAGCGACGGCTGGGTTCGGTCCAACGCCTGGCACTGGGTCTTTTCGTCGAAGCTGAACACCACCGCCCGAGCGGGTGGATTCAGGTACAGCCCAACAACATCGACGAGCTTGTCCTCGAAGCGCGGATCGTTGCTGACTTTGAAGGTCTCGACCTTCCACGGCTTGAGGTTGTGATCGGCCCAGATCTTGGCGACGGCGTCTTTGCCGATTCCGACACGGGCGGCCAATGTCCGGGTCGCTCCAGTGCGTCGAGCCGTCCGCAGGGCGTTCTTTATGGGTCAGCCTCAGCACTTCCTCGACCGTGCCCACAGGCAGACCCGGCTTGCGCCCGCGGCCCTTGGCGATGCGCCCGACTCCTGGCGACTCCCTGCTCGGCGAACCGAGAACGCCAGCGCCGCACCGTGTCCGAGTCCACGTCGCAGCGGCGCGCGATCTCCTCATTGGCCACCCCGTCACTGGCCCACAACAGCCCCCGCGCCTGCACCACCTGTCGATGCGGCAACGACGTCGAGGCCGCCATCCGCTCCAAATCGGCACGCTGAGAATCGCTGACCGGCATCGCGGCAGCTGTCATAACCGGCATAGTACAAACTACCGCACTAATTCACAGACAGACCACTAGCTAGTGCGGACTGCTCGGCCTCGGTCGACTGGTTACACGCATGCGCAGCATCACAGAGGCAGTCGGATCTCCGGGCCAGTCTGATCGTCAGGATCACCTCAGTTGCACAACGACGCCGGCGATGGCGTCGGCGACTTCCCGCGGAGAGTAGAGCATCACATTGTGTCCGCTGTCGGCCACCACGCGATTGACGGTGCCCAGCTCCGCGGCCAGCATGTCGTTGGCCTGGTGGATCTGGGCCTGGGTGTAGTTGTCGGCATTGAGGGTCTCGGGCGGCATGAACTTGCCCGAGCTGAGAACGGCCGCTGGAACTTTCGGAAGAGGCGGGGCGGCGTCGATGCGAGCGAATGCGTCGTCGAAGAGAACTCCCTCACCACCCGGTGTGGCCGGAACCCTGCCGTCGCGATCGAAGGCGGCGTTCTGCGCAGAAGTGCCCACATCGGGAAGGAACTCAGACACCGGATCGACCATCACCAGAGCGCTGACGAGGTCCGGGTGGGTGCGCGCCAGCAGGTCGGCGATAAGCCCGCCGTAGGAGTGTGCGGCAAAGACGAAGGGGCCCTTCAGATGTGCGGCAGCGATTAGTGCGAGCAGGTCGTCGACATCGGCTGCGACACTGTGCGGTTGGGGCACCGGGGTCGACTGGTCAGAGCCGTCGGGCCGGGTGTTTGGCCGGTCGTAGGCGCACACTCGGGTGGTTCTGGCCAGGGTGGGCTGGACTGCGTCACGGCTCTGGGTGAGGGCGGCCTGCCCGATGATGTCGAATAGCGAGGAGCGGATCGGGTCATTTTGCGGCACAACGACGTTCCAGGCCTCAGCGTAGCTACCCTTGCCCGGGATGATCAGCACCGCCGGAGACCCTTCGCCCTGGCAGTCCAGGAACATCGTGCGCCCGTCTCCTATGCCGACGGGACCGTACGGCGCTGCCGGTTCACCGGCAGATCGGCAGCCGGACAGGGTCACCGCCGTGAGGGCTGCGAGCAATGCCGTCGATGGCCGGGTGATCACAGCGGATCGACGCCGACAGTAAGGACCGTTGATCCAACAAGCGAAATCAATTGTCGTACCAGCTGGGTGGTCCGTAGTAGCCCGGCGGTAGTGGGCCGCCCACCACCTGGCCGGGAAAGCAGACGAATATCCCGCCCGTTCCGCACGTTGGATAGGGCGGCGGTGCCGGTGGTGGCGGTGGGTACGGTTGCCCCGGTGGTGGGGGCGGCGGTGCCGGGCAGGGCGCATACGGAACCGTGAAGGGGGAATTGATTGTCAGCCGGGGCTCTCCCGGTGGGGGTGGCTCTGTCCCCCGCGGCTGCCATGGCGGCCAACATTTCGGAAAGGTCCGGCTCCAGATGAGACCCCCGATATCCCACGATGACGCCGGCGGTGGCGGATCAACCTGTGACGGTGCCGGTTCCGTCGGTGACGGCTCGGGCGGCGGCATCGGGTCCGCGTAGGCCACTGGTGCGCTGGTATGAATTACGGCCAAAGCTAGCGCCAGCCCACCAGCCAACGCGAATCGCGCCGACTGCCCGGTAATCCTCACCATGCCGATACTCTGAACCTCCTTGCCGCGATCGGTCAACGCCCAACTCATCATCGCCGTTCGAGCATCCGCCGATGCCGACGTCGCTATGCATCGCCGCAGAAGGTGAAGAAACGAAAATCTAACCTAACTATGTGGCGCCGGGCGGGCTGGTTTCAAAGTCATCGAAGAAGGCGCCACCGCGAGACTTACTCGATGCTGTTCACAGCGCTCGCGACCCTGGCTTGAAATTCGGTCGGCAGGGGAATGTACCCAACTTTGTTCAGATCGGTTTGTCCGACGGTGACCGCCGATTGCAGGAAGGCCTTCACCGCCTTACCGGTTTCCGCGTCCGGGTAGCGGGCGCAGACGACCGCGTACCCGGCCAGGATGATCGGGTATCCGAACTTTGCGGTCGGCTGGTACGCCGGTGTCAGGTCCAACACGAGGTTGTTGCCTTCGCCCGTGATCTTCACGGGTTCGACGGACGTGCCGATCCAATCGGCACCAATGTGGGTGACCCCCGCGGGCGTCTGGATATCGGCGGTTGACAGGCCCTGGTCGATCGCGAACGACCACTCGTTGTAGGTGATCGCGCCAGGGGTGTTCTTCACCATTTCGGCGGTGCCCTGGTTGCCGGTGCCCTCCTCGCCCACTCCGCCGTTGAACGTCTTGCCGGCGCCACGTGTCCAGACCCCGCCGGATGCGGCCTGAAGGTATTGCTGAAAGTTGTCGGTCGTTCCGGATTGATCTCCCCGGTGAACAACGCGGATATCCATGGCGGGCATTGCAGTGCGCGGGTTCGGGTGGGCTCTTCCGCCCGGCAGGTTGAGGGCCGAGATTGCCGGGTCGTCCCATCGGGTGATCGCACCGGAGAAGATTCCGGCCAGCGTCGGTCCATCGAGGATCAGGACATCGACGTCGGGCAAGTTGTAGGTGATGGCGATCGGCCCGAAGACCATCGGGATGTTGAGGGCCTCCGAACCGCCGCAGCGCTTCTTGGCTGCATCGAACTCTGCGCCCTGGAGCGGCGAGTCGGAGTTGCCGAAATCGGTTTTCCCACTAGTGAATTCATCAAGTCCTAGCCCGGACCCGTTGGGGGTGTAGTCGAGATTCTTGTCGGGGCACGCATTCCGATACGCCTTGATGAAGTGGGTCATCGCGCTGGCCTGCGCGGTTGAGCCGCTGGCTGTCAGTGAAGGTTTGCCGACACACTCCACCTTGGCGTCCTCGGCGTAGGGCTGCACAGGGCCGGTCTGCGAGCAGGCCGCGGCGAGAAGAGCGCAAGCTGTGGCGACGACGGATTTCGGCTGCCGGTTTTTACTCATCAGACCAGGGAATTTAAACGGGTAAGGCGTCATCACGGTGAACCTCATCTTAAGAACGAGTGTCCTGCTCCGGGTGATCAGTCCGATTGGGACACCGCTCGCCCGACGATCAGCGGATCGGGTTGATCGACCGTCTCGTAGTGCTTGCCGGTGTATTCGAACTTCCTCAGAACATGGCGCATCGCGTTCACGCGGGCGCGCCGGCTTGGTCGTTTGGTGGACACGCGACTTGCGGGATCTAGTGCGTGGTCTTGTACTGGATCGCCAGCGCCAGCTTCCCCGGCTTCGGGGAATCGACCGGCTGAACCAGCGCATCGAAGGCCTTCTCGCCGAACTCCTTCATCCGCCCGAGTTGGTCGGCGGTGAGTGAGTTTGCGATAGCGGTGTCGCCGGGGAGGGCGACGATCGCCTTGCCGATGTTGCCGACAAGGGTCTGGTACGTGGAAAGTTCGGTCAGCCGGAAGTTCTCCGGTCGAACGCTCGGGTCGGTTTGAGACCGCAGCCAGCTGCCCCAGTAGAACTCCTGAAACGGGGGGCTGTCGTCATCTTGGGCGTAGCCGACGTCGCGGGCGAAATACAGCACACCCCGGTACTGGTCATTGGCGAACTGCTTCAACCCGAGACTGGTTGGGAGACTTCCCGGTTCGATGGGATTCCCGTCGACGTCCTGCAGCCATGTCCACCCCCGTTCCTTCATCTGTTGCCAGAAAGCCCCGGGCGTTGATGTGTTGAGGTTTCCGGCCACCTTCAACCGGATGTGGGTGTCGGGTCCTCCACCGGGCGCTTCCCAGAACGACGTCAGGGTGTGATGGCCATCAGTGAGGTATAGCTGACCGCCGGGCCCGATGACCGCGGTCTTCATCGGGGCGGTTGTCTCCGCGCTCTCCGCACCGAGGGCAACCTCGCAGGTGAACGTGCCGGGGTCCGCCACCCTGGCTTCCGGCCGAGCGGATTTCAGCGACCCCTGACCGTTGGTGGCGCACCATGCGTCCAGCAGTTGTTTTTCCGGCTCCGCGCCGAGGGTGTAACGGCCGAGCCGATAGAAGACCTCGTCATAGCCCAGGGAGGGCTGGGTGGGCCGCAGGTCGCTGAGGGTGACATCAAGTAGGTCCCCGACCTTGGCGCTGCAGTACCGCTCGTTGTCGGGTGAACATGACGGACCGGCGCCCGTCTCGCTGGTCTTGGCTGAACATGCGGTCGCGGCGATCATCGCCACGCCCACCACCGCGGCAAGACGTCCCCAGGTACCCATGATCATTCGATTCCTCACGTCAGTTGGCTCAGCAGTCGACAAAGGAGCCGAGTCGGCCGGTGCCCTCGAGGACCCCGAGCGACTTGTCGGCCTTGGCCGTGATGTCGGCGTCGGTTGTTGTCTTGGTGGCCATCTCGCATTTGCTCGACAGGAAGCCCACGGGTGCTGAGTTGGACTACCCGACCGCGAGCAGGCTTGGGCGACGAGGAGTGCGACCACGGATGCGAACGCGAGCGGAACCCGAACCAACTGACGCATACTGCGAACCACCTCCGAAATCAGCGCCCGCTCTCCCCGACCGTATGCCGCACGGGGTAGTCAATTCGCCTTCCGCGCAGATGAATTCACCGGCAGTACAGAAACTATTTACCACCGCGTCATTGGCTGGCCGGATGGGAACCGACACCTCACCTGAGCCAGCGATTCCTCAGCACGAGGCTGGGCGCAATGCTCGGCGTAAGACTTCAACCTCTGGCCTTCTGCCCTTCACCATCGGCCTTTAACGTTAGAACTGCGCTCGTCCGGAGCCACCAAAGCAACTTTGGCGCAAACGATCTGGGCACGGTGGAGGGCGGAGGTATCCAGAATGGCGTCGGCTCTGATTCTTCGCACGGTCGCGTCACCAAGGGCGTTCGATGAGACTGAGGCCACCCTTGGGCGGGCATGGTCAATGAATGCCGGCGTGCCTTTCGCCATCCGCACGCACACGGGGATCGCGGTGGCAGAGATCGTGGCGAACATCGTTGAGCACGGCAGCGCCGGGCACCGGCTTGTGCGGATCGAGATGCACGTTTCGGTTCAATCCGACCATATCGTGGTGGTTCTGATCGACGACGGGAACGAAGCCGAGATCGACCTGGCTTCGGTCTGCATGCCCGCAGATGGTTTCGCCGAGCGCGGTCGGGGTTTAGCCATGGCGAAATCGGTTCTCGGCGGGCTTGCCTACCGACGCGACGCAGAGGCAAATTATTGGACTCTGACCAGTCACCGATTCGGGTTCGTCGTGGCGGTCGCTTGACCTGAGCGCTTCTTCGCTCGCCGCAGCCGGTAGCTGGGTAGCTGTAGGTAGCCGCGCACGTGGCGCGGCGCTCTGGTCGACAGGTGGAACTGCTGAGCATCGCCAAGCTCGTCTGCCATCGCAGGATCGACGCGGATTGTTCCCTTTCGGGCGAGGCTGGAGAGTCTGGCGGCGACGTTCACCACGGGACCGTAGACATCACCACCGCGGTACAGCACCGGCCCGAACGCCAGGCCCGCATGCATTGGCGGTAGAGAGTCGTCGGCGGCCAAATCGTCGAGCAATTGCAAGGTGGCCTCGGCCGCTGAGACGGGATCCTCGATCACGAAGAGGATTTCGTCACCGAGATTCTTGATCACCCGCCCGCCGTGTTGGACGACAGCATCAAGCACCACCGTTTCGAACCTGTCAAGCAGCGACGCGAGGTCGGCGAGCTCGACGTTGCGGGACAATCGCGTGTATCCGGTCATGTCGATGAACCCGACCACCGCCGGCCGAGTCTCCGTATCGCCCTCGATGCCGATCCCGCTGGGAAACAACGCCCGTCCCACCTCGGCGGCCAAGTGACGGCGCCAGGCGTACAGCGTGGTCAGCTCGAGCACCGGTAACAGTTCTTGGGTCGTGACGAGGGCTTGGGCAGCGAGGCGGTCGGGCAGGTGGGGGTCCTCAGCAACCAACCCGGCTGCGATGCGGGCGCCGAGCACTTCGGAGATGAAACTCGTCTGCGCTGCAGCGAGCCGGGACATCAAGTTACCCAGAGGGCGAGCCAGTTCCACCATTGCGTCGGCGTCGACGATGTCCTCGCCCATGAGCCCTGCCGCATCAGTCAGAGCAGCGACGTCGGCGCTGGTGAAGATCCGTTGATCGTCATCGACTTCCGGGAACCCCAGTGCCCGCCAAAGCCGTCTCGCCTCATCAAGTGGCATACCGGCTCGCTCGGCAACCTCAAGCCGGGTAAAGCGTCCCCGGCCTGCTAGAAGTCCCCGAGTGATCAACTCCGCCGGTGACGTCCCCTCTTCCACAGCGAGGTCCGTGTCAGTGCTATCGGAGGGCACATCGGATGCGTCTCCCTGGCCGGACCTACCGAGTCCTGATAGCAGCGCCGCCAGCAGAATTTCACTGCCCAAGCGGGCTAATTCATTGACTCCGGCCACCCCGAGTTCGACGACTCGCGCCACAAGACTGGCCGAACCGCGAACCGGATCCACCACCTGTCAGCATCCTCCGATGTTCCATCGCCACTCACGCGGCCCTCAGTCGTGGCCGTCGGCCGGGTCCCGTCACGCGGGGGCCGATCCGCGGGGTCCCGCGAGCTTTCGACGTCAGATTCCATCGGTGCCCATGCCGGCCGGCGGCAGCGAGTTGAGGGGCGACCCGCCTGACGTCCGCTTACCAAAGTGTGCCGCATCCGCGCCATGGAGCCATCATCAGATGGGATAAATTCACTGCGCATTCACCAAACACTCGAGTGCGTCTGGAACCGACAACAAGCCACCGCTCTCCACAGCTGTCGCAAGAGCATCGCGGGCGTCGCGGTCGGCCTGGGCCAGTTCCCACTGAGCGGCGGTCACCCGCGCACGCGTCAATGCCGTCCTCTCGGTAGCCCTGGGTCCTCGGCCGCGCGATGGTGGAGTCGATGAGGGTCTGGCAATTGGCGACAGCATCCACTGGCCGGGTCGCGCCGGATGCTTCCCAGACGGTAGGCGAAACTAAGCTCGGCTTGAATCTGCGTAATCCCACGACAGCGTTCTCACGGGTGTCATGCGAATGTAGGCGACGCCCGGTCTGGGTGCGGTTGGCCATTCGGGCTCTGGCACGCCCCGTGCCCGGGCACCTGCCCTCGCGAGCAGAAGTGCTTCGCTTGGTTCGCGAACGATGCGGGCGTGACCTTGGAACATCACTCCCCGGATATCTGCCATGCTGGAGCCGTCTTCGAACAAGACACTCACCTTTGGATTGTTTTCGACATTGGCGACTTTGCGTGTTCCATCTCGAACACCCATGACGATGTCGCGGTCGAGGCGAAAGTAGCCCAGCGGTACCGTGTGCGGGAAACCGTCCCCGTCGATGGTGCTCAGCATCGCCCAAGAGGGGCGGCTATCAAGAAACGCCTCAATTTGTTCGTCACTGAGTTTCCGTGGCATGGAAAGAGGCTACAACCGGTGTCGATCTTGTTATGGGCCTGACGGTTTCAGCGACATCCACCCAGTGGACCCGGACTCCTTCGAACCGTCGACTTGAACCCCTGCAACAGGATCAGAATGAACTGGTGGGTAACGCGTTTCCGCCCGGTTGCATGAGATTCTTCGGTTCAAGCCACCGCAAACAGCGGACGCAACGCAGAGTCCGACACAACACACCTCCTACGCAGTACAGTCGGCTCGATTGCCGGTTCCACAGCAGCCCTGAACCGATCCAGACCCACGACTGAGAGGGGCGGCGAGATCGACACGTCGCAAGTGCGCCCGTCGGGCAAGTCCGTGGAGAATGGGAACGGCGAGCCGCGTCCGCGGGTCCACTTGTGGCCGCATCGGTGGCCCCATCTGCTGATCGAGGACCGCCGGTCGATCCTGGACTCCCTGATGGTGGTGCCCACCGGGGCGGCGTTGGCCCGCTTCTCGGTGCTGTTGTTTCTGTCCAGCATGGTCGCCGCGGTCGGGCTGCTGCAGAACTCCGCCGCGGTGGTGATCGGCGCGATGATGATCGCCCCCCTCATGTCTCCGATCATGGGTGTCGCCGCCTCACTGGTCATGGGGTGGGGCGGAAGACTGCTGTTGGGTTTGGTGCTGGTATTCGCGTCGGCGCTCGGCGCGATCATGGTCGGGTGGGCGTTCGCGGCCCTGTTGTCCCCCGCCGGAACCGGCCTGCCAGCCGAGGTGGTCACGAGGTGCAGCCCCGATATCCGCGATCTGTTGGTCGCCCTCGGGGCAGGCGCCGCGGGAGCTTTCGCCACCGTCCACAAGCAGATCTCGGTTGCGCTGCCCGGAGTGGCGGTCGCCGTCGCGGTGGTGCCCCCACTGGCCGCAGTAGGGGTCCTACTGGGTCGCGGGCAGCCGGAGCTGGCGCGGGGTGCCACGCTGTTGTTCTTGACGAACCTGGTTGGCATCGTGCTGATGGCGGCGGTGGTGTTCCTGCTCAGCGGCTTGGTGCCCCGAAACACGTTCAGCGAACGCCGCTCACAGATCCTGGCCGCACTGGCCGCCGCGGCCGCCTGCGCGACGGCGGTCGCCCTCATCCTGATCCCGCGCTTCGTATCGCTGACCGGCCACGCCCGCGACCTCCAAACGGCCACCTCGACCATCACGAACATGCTCGGACCCGGCAACAACCTCGGCCGCATAACAACGTCCGGAGATACCGTCCGCGCCGAGATCGTCGGTCCCACCCAGCCGCCCTCACTGCAGGACGTGGCGGCCAAACTCACGCAGGCCCTGGGTCGCACGGTGACGGTTCAACTCGGCTGGATACCCGTCCAGACTCCGCAGCAACAGCCGGAGGGCTCGCTACCCACACTGACCGAACTGGCACCGGTGATCGAGAAATGGCTTGCCACACAATCGCTTAGCCTGCAAGGGCTCAGCTTCGAGTCCGGGAACCTGGTGATTTCCACAGCCGGCCCGCGTCCTCCCCAACGGGCGGAGAAACTCGCGGCACAGATCAGAGAACAGTTCGGCAAGCAGATTCCGATCAGCCTGGGGTGGACCCGAACCCCGGAGAACAACGGGCCCAGCGACGACGAAACCGCGCTGGCGGCGGCCCGCACGAACGCGACCAGCTGGGCCGCGTCCCGGCCGGACGCGGCAGTCCTGGCCGTCAACGGTTCGGCGAAGGAGATCACGGTGACCCTGATCGGGCGGGAGCAGCCCGACGTCGCCGAGTTGGAGACCGATCTGCGGACCACGCTGCCCCATGCCATGATCACGATTCAATGGGTCTCGGGGGGGATGTTGGTCAACGCGGTGCCTCCTCCGCCGCCGCCCAGTCCCGGCACGAAACCAGGCGAGACAACACCGGTCGGGCCACCGCGATAGTTCAGGGATAGTCGGTATCGCCCCGGCTCTTGCTTTCGGGGAGACTGCGTCGCTTTTCGTCACTGATCGCAGGTGCAGCGAAGCAGGCGATTGGCTAGCCTCCAATACCGTGGTGAATCCCGATCAGAACTGCAGCTCCGACCGTGGAGCATACTGACGTCGGCATCGTCGATCTCGCAACTGGCCGGTGTACTCGGTGGATTCCTGATCACCGCGGATTGGGCGCTCGTCTACCTGCGAACCAAGTCATTGCGGAATTCGTTGCTCGACAACGCTGCACCAACACAGCTTGCGCTGCGCTCGGTCAAGGTTGCCACCGTCGGGATCCTTGTCCTGGCGATTGTCGGGTCGTGGCTGACGACGAGCCTGGCACGCTTCCCGAAGGATTGGCTCACGGTGCCGAATACCGGCGCTGTCGTCTTCGTGTTGATTCTTACCTTTGTCGTTCCCTCGGTGGTCTCTACCGCCATCTGCCATTCAGTGGCTAGTGCGGACGACCGTTACGCCCGTTCGGCTGTCGTCGCGAGGTAGCGGAGGGCCATCAGGGCCGCGGACTTCACCAGGGCCCTCGGCTCCGCTCAACAACTCGTCGCGATTCACGCAGGATGCCGGCAGGGCGTGGGCCCGGCTCGAGCTTAACTTAATTCCCGAAACGCTAACTGATCTCGACGACTTCAAGCCGGCACGCGCACGACGCCAGGATCGGCACGTCGGCCCGCACCTTGGCCAGCTCCAACTGCCGGCCGATGATGACGGCCTCCTCAGTGCGGCCCAGCCGCAGCAGGCATTCGTGATAGCCGTGCAGGCTCCACACATTGCCCGGATGCTGGCAGGGCCGGCTCAGCGTCGGGTCCAGGCCGAGGTCGGCGGCATACACCCTGGCGGCCTCCTCGACGTGGTTCTGTTCGAGCAGCAGCGCGCCATAGGCGTGGCGGGTGGGCTGCATCCATCCCCACGGCTCGTCGTAGGGCAGTGCGTCATCGAGCGCGATTGCCCGCCGCAGATGCGAGTACGCATCGTCGAAATTGCCTTGGCGGTAGCTTATTTCGCCGTCGAGCATGGCCGCCGCAACCGCGAGGATGTCGCGGCTGGTGTTGTTGAACAGGTACCGCGAGTCCGGAACGCGTGCATACGCCTCGGTGAAGGCCTCCCGCTCGGCGAGAGCCTGCACGACATGGCCCTTGGCGGCGTGCGCTACGCCGCGGCCGTAGTGAACGGTTGCCGTTGTGCTGCAATATAACTCGGTGTCCGCGGGCAGGGGTTCGGCCGCCAGCTCGTCCCAGCGGCCGAACCGGATCAGCACATGGACCCGCAACGACACGAAGGCCTCCAGCCAGTCGGCCATCGGCGGCGACTCGATGGACAACAGCTCGCGGGTGAGCTGCCCGGACAGCTCGTCGGCGGCCTTCAGCGCGATCTGCGACTGCCCTGCGAACATCGCGGAGTACACCACGAAGTGAAGGTTGTGAGCTCGGTAAAGCGAGTAGAAGTTGAGCGGCCCTTCGTGTTCGACGAAACGGCGGTCGGCGTGGACCGCCGACTGGTTCGCCAGCACAGAGGACCGGTACTCCCCGCACAGGACATCGATGTGCGATGGCATGTGCTCAAGATGGCCGGCGTCGGGGACCAGACCGCGCAATAGATCGGCGGCCGGCAGCGCCGCCTCAGGATGGGCGGACATTTCCATCGCGTGGATGTAGAGGTGCAGGACACCGGGATGCCGGCGGCCGGTATCGGTGGTGAGCGCACGGTCGAGCAACTGTTTGGCCTGCACCACTCGCGAGCGGGGTGCGGGCTCACCGGTTGCGCTGTCCCACAACGCCCATGCGGTGACATTCACCAGTGCGTCCGCGGCCAGCGCAAGGACGTCGACATCGTCGGGGTGGGCCTCGGCCAGGTCGGCCATCGCGTCGGCGTAGGCGCTGTGGCCGGCCGCCAGAGCCTCGGCGTCGTCGGGGTCGTCGGTGGGGAAGCGGGCGGCCAGCGCCGCGATCAGGCAGCGCTCGACGACATCGGCGCGGCCGTTGGCGGCCAGCCTCAATTCCAATCGGGCGCGGGCCAGCGACGCCGCCAGGTCGACCGGGTCGAACGCATCCCAGGCCTTGTTGTAGTTGGGCCCGATTGCATAGGCGATGCCCCAGCGGGCAATCGCCAGATCGGCGTCGAGGGCCAGGGCGCGCTCGAAGCACCGGATCGCTTCTTCGTGGTTGAAGGCGTAAGCCCACACCAGTCCGCGGTCGAACCACACCTGCGCCTGCGGCGACGGCGTGTCAACGGGCCGGTGGTAGTCCCCGAGGTCGTAGTACGGCTCAGTGTCGCCGAGTGGAACCGCCATGAGCCAACACACTAAGCCGCAGGTGCCGGCACTGCGAGTAGATGCGGAATCGCACTGAAAGGGCCCCAAACATGCGATCTTGCGCCTGCTCGCGAAGGTCATGCGCGCCCGCGCCGGAACGGGCCGCTAGGCCGACAGATCAAGGACCGGCCTGCCGAGTTTCCCTATCCGAGGACCAATTGACCGACCGCGCGGCCGACGTCGGTGGCGAGCGTCTCGGCGTTGAATCCGGGCCGCAGAGCTGCACCCCATTGGCCGACATCCACAGCGCCGTGCGCCAGCGCCCAGGAAAGGACCGCCCTGCTTGCGGCCTCGTCGGTCGACAATGCCGGATTGGCTTTGTGTATCGCCTGAACGAGCCTGCCGAAGGAGGCCAGCGCGGCCCCACGAAGCGCGTCGCCCTCCGGGCCGCCGACCTTCGTCGGTAGCGTCCGAAACATCAAGTGGTACTGGGTCTGGTGGCCCGCCGCGAACCGCACGTACTGCTCGACCATTTCCTCGAGCTTCCGCCGGTCCGACCCGGTGCCGCCGAGAACCTCCATCTGCACCTGCGTCAGGGCATCGAAGCCGTCCCGAG
Source organism: uncultured Actinomycetota bacterium (assembly GCA_963715145.1). Lineage (GTDB taxonomy): Bacteria > Actinomycetota > Actinomycetes > Mycobacteriales > Mycobacteriaceae > Mycobacterium. The sequence continues at coordinate 661,491 of CAVQRL010000018.1, forward strand.
CCACGGCTGCCAGTAGGGCGTCCTTGTCGGCGAAGTGGTGGTACGGCGCGGCCGCGGAAACGCCGGCCCTCCGCGCGACGGCACGCAAGGTGACGTCCTCGGGGGTGGACTCGGCGACGAGTTCGAGTGCGGCACCGATCAGTGCCCGGCGGAGGTCTCCGTGATGCTGCCCGACTGTGCGTCCCACACGCAGAGGTTGACAGCGTTCAACAAAGAGATCAAGATGAACATTGTTCAACTAGCCAGGACGGGACGCCATGCTCAGCCACCAAACAGCACATCTCACGGCCGGCGGCCGCCGCGTCGCGGTACACGCCATGTTGTGTGGGATGGTGACGGTCAAGCGGTCGCACGCTGTCTGCTGCGTCCCGGAACGGACCCCGGCACCACTGCGCTTCCTGACGATCCTGGCCGATCGGCGCTTCGCGGACCCGATGCCGATCTGGTGCTATGCCGTCGAGCATCCCGAGGGACTCTTCGTCATCGACGCCGGTGCGGAACCGTCCTACAACGACGCGGCGTCCTGGGCCCCCGACCCGCGGACCGGCGCGGTGATCCGCTCGTTCATCAAACTCGACGTGCGTGACGGAGAAACACTGCCCGCCCGCCTGGTCAGCGCCGGACTGACACCAGCCGACGTGCGCGCCGTCGTGCTGACCCATCAACACATCGACCACACGGGCACCGTACCGGCCTTTGCGTCGGCCGACATCTGGACTACCCACGCAGAGGACGCCGCCGCCAACCGGATCGGCGCGTTGCATTGGCGATGGCGCGACACCTCGACGGCGATCCGCTACGTCGACCGTGACGGCGAGGACACCGACCTCGGCGCTACGGTAAACCTCACCAACGATGGGCGACTCGCCGCCATCCACACTCCCGGGCACACTCCCGGTTCTGTGACGGTCAGACTGCGCACCGACCAGGCGGACATCTGGTTCACCGGCGACACCTCCTTTACCGCCGCTGGCATGGACCCGGCCGCACCGACAGCGGGCATCCACTCCGATATGCGCCAAGTACGCCGACTCCAAGCCCATCTGCGAGATGCGGGCATACTCCTTCCTGCCCACGACCCGGCGGTACCCGATCGCCTACGCGCCGCGGATTGCGGGGATCCTTAGGCTTTGGCAGCCGACCCGAAAGCTCGCTGCCGTCAGTCCCAGGGGTTGATGAGACCAACCTCTACGCCTTCGAAGTGGCGTACGTTTCCAGTGGCCAGCGTCGCCTGCCGGGATGCGGCAATGCCGGCAATCTGCACATCACGAATTTCCACCGGTTGACCCGACCGCCGTCTTTCCGCCGCGATAGTGCCGGCGGCCATTGCGGCGGCCACATCGAAGTACTGGACCCTTCCCCCGAGATCCTCAGCAAGAAGCCGCGCGAACATCTCGTCGAGTCGGCGTCGACGACGGCTCGTCGTCAAAAGTGCGATACCCATGTGGATTTCAAGCACAGTCACCGAGGTCGTCGCGGCAGGTAAATGCGCTTGCGACTTGCCTCAGATCACTCCGCGCGCCATCAGCGCGGCGGTGAAGTCTGCGCGCCCAGGGGTCGAGCCGCCGTCCGCTGAATGACTGGGGTCAGCCCGGCTTTCCCGGCTGCTCGAGCAATGCCGACAGGTCCAGGCCGGACTGGCCCGGGCCGGAGGGTTCCGGGCCGGGCAGCATCAGATTCAGTGCCGACAGGTCCCCGCTGGCGATTTGGGTCATCACCGCCGGGCATTGCGTCTGGATGACGAATCCGGCGACCATGCCTGTCAGTGTTGGCGTCAAGCCGGCGTTGCCCTGCAATTCAGACAGCGTGGAAGCCAGCGACGAACCCGGCTTGACCAGACTTGGGCAGATCGACTGTCCGAACTTCTCGATGGTGGCACTGATCGGGCCGCTTTCGGAGTCATCCGGCGCCTTGCCGACGCCGCCCGAATCAGCCTGTGCCGGAGTAGCTCCCAGTAGCGTCGCGGCGAGAGCCGTGATTGCCAACAGCGGTGCGGAGCGCATTGCGCCCGAAGAACGAATCGATTTCACCTGCGTAACAATGGTTTACCAGAGTCACATTTCCGGCACGGTCAGATAAACGTTTGCCCTTAAGGCAATTTCTTACCGGTGCCACAACTTCAGCCGGTGTAGCGCCGCGCCCCCAACAACTGCCCCCGAGCGAGCGGGCAGCCGCCAGGAAGCCGGTGAACGCCTCGACCCGGGGCGTGAAAAGCCGACCGGCGTTGTTTGGCCGCGTAGGCTCGAACCTCTACCGCGAGATACAGGTAGAACCCCGGAGAGGAACCCGAATGTCTGATCCAAAGCCAAGCACATACGACCCAAAGACCGGCGGCAAGTTCGAGCCGACCACCAAGGCGGTGCCGCCGCCGCCGCCGCAACCAGGGCGGAAGGAACGAGAGAGAAGAAGATAGGTAGCAAGCCGAGGCCGCGGTAGTGGACTTCGTAGAGGTTCGAAGTCGTAACTTCCGTTGATCGGGTACTTTTCGAGTTCGATGCGGCGCTCCAGCGTGAACGCATACTCGGCTTCGGTCAGCTCAACTGTGTCTTAAGCTCGAGCAAGTTGCGCAGAACGGTCGATCCGGGACAGCAGCATGGGTCGGCGAAGTCAGCCAAAGACGTACTTGCGCCTGAGCCGTTCAAGGACCGCCTTGTTGGTGAGCCGGCCGGCAATGTAGTCACGCGCCCGCCAATCCTGATTGCGTTCACCCAAAGCCGTGGAGTGCGACTGGGCTTCCCCGGGTTGATCCTGCTGCCCTCGGCCCGTATGCGGACCCGCGCCGCTGTCCATGCTTTGGCTGCCGGCCTTCAAGCGATGCTCGGCGCCAACCCAGAGGGCATCGCGAGCAGCGAGCAGTGGATCGGCGCGGCGCCAAACGATTAGACGGCACCGAACCAATGGCCGGCGACTCATCGGTCTCTGCAAAAGCGATAAGGGATCGCCTGGCCGTTGAACAGGCAAGAAGCGTGTGACGTCCAGCGTCTTCTTCACGCCGGAGGCCGACGAACAACTCGTCGCGGATTCAGGTGGCGGGGTCCCACCGCACCGAATCCACGATCATCGTGGCCGGGAACTGGGTGGAGTCGTCCGGTGCACCAGCCCACGGACCGCCGATTCCGAGGTTCAAGATGGCATACATGGGGCGGTTGTACACCCATGTTTCTCCCGGGCCAAGCGATGCCGGTGTGAGGGTCCCCAGCGTCTGATTGTCGACGCCGAAGGTGATCTCGTTCTCCAGATGACTGACCCAGTAGTCGTGGAAATCGGTCGACAGGTCGGGCAGGTCAGCCATGAGCTGGGCTTGCTGCGTGTCCGTGCTCCCCGCGATAGGACCGTGCAGCGTGGAGTAGACCGTGGTGGTCGTACTCGGCAGTTCCACGACATCGATTTCACCGGACTCTGGCCATGCAACGGTGTCCGAATCGGCACCCATCAGCCAGAACGCAGGCCACAGGCCCTGCCCTTCGGGCATTTTGATCCGCGCGCTGATCGTGCCGTAGCCGAAGCTTGCGTTGTTCTTCGACCACACCCACCCCGACGTGTAACCGCCGGTCTCGCTCGTGGTCGCCCGGATGACCAGGTGGCCTTGGCCGTCGAGGACGGCGTTGCCGGCGGCATACGTCTGAATACCGGAATCGAAACCGTTGCCGGTCCGCACGGTCCAGATCCCGCTAGCGGGAGCCGAACCGGATGCACCCAGGAACTCGTCGACGATCGGACCCGTTGTGGTCACCACCTTGTCGAGGTAGAGCGTGTTCTGGGAGGTAGCCGTAGACGAGGAGATGCTGATCACGTGCGAACCCGCGGCGATCGCGCCGGCGAACCTGTAGTCCGAATACGACGCTGATTCGACGAGCACTGTGGTCACCGGAACCCCGTCGATCGCCACTGTCATGTCGGGCGCGCCTGCACCCGACATGACGCGGACCGTCAGCACACTCGACTCTGGCAGCGCGACGGTCGTCGAGGCCGTTGCCGGGCCGCTCAGCGCGAGCGCATACCCGCCCGAGGCGTTGCTGTCGGCCACAGCACGGCCGGCACCCGAGATAGCCATATCCTCGGCCTCGACCGTGGTGGTGGTCGTCGATGTGGTTGCCTCGGCGCCAAGGATCTTCACGGCGATCGGGACGCTGATGACACCGCCGTGGGCGTCGTCGACGCTGACGGTGAAGGTGTCTAGCTGCTCGGCGGCGGCGGCGTCCTGGCGGGCGTCATCGGTGGGCTGGTAGGTGAATCCGCCCGGGTTGGGGGCGACGGTGCCATAGGCCGGATCGTGGACCACCAGATAAGTGACGGGGTCGGCATCGGGATCGGTGACCGTGATGGAGACGTTGACGGTGCCGTCGGTATCCGGGTCGGAGACGGTCAGGCCGGTGATGGTTGGTGGATTGTTAGTTGGGTCGATGGTCACGATGACGGGGACGTCAACAGCTCGGCCGTGGTTGTCGCCGACGGTGACGGTGAAGGAGTCGGCCAGCTCCGCGGGCCCGGCGTCCTCGGCGGCGGCGTCGTGGCGTGCTGTGGCGGTGGGGGTGTACGTGAAGGTGCCATCCGCGGTGAGGGTGACCCATCCGGCGGTGGGCCCCCCAGTCACGCTGTAGCACAACGGATCTGAGTCGGCGTCGGTGACGTGCAGTTCCCCCGCCACGGTGCCGTTGGTGTGCTCGGCGGCACTCAGGGTGTAGGCGGGGGTAGCGGGCAGGGGCGCGGCGTTGACATCGACGGTGACGGTGGCGCTCGTGGAGTGGCCCGGGTCGCCGATCACGCCGAAGGTGAGCAGGTTGGCCAACCCGGACGCGCCATGGACGTGGAATCCACTGCCCGCATCGCTGACCGTGACCTGGAAGGTGTCGGTGCCGCCTGCGGCCGCCAGTTCATCGGTCGGGGTGTAGGTGAAGGTGCCGTTGGAGGCGATAGTGACCTTGCCTCCGTTGACCGGGGCGGTGGCCGCGTAGGTCAGGGTGTCGCCGTCTGGGTCGACCGGGTTGAGCGTGCCGGTCAGCACGTCCTCCAGCTGGTTGGTCTGGGTGGGGTTGTAGGCCAGGGTCGGGGTCTGGTTGAAGAATGTGCGTCGCGCCCAGGCCAGCAACCCCCACTCTGCGGTGGTCTGGACAGCCTGGGCAGCGGGGGTGTCCGGGGTGATCAGCGGTTCCAGCACGGCGCCGGTGATCCCATCTCCCGGGAGAACGGTGGCCGCGCTTGGCGCCGCCAGCGGGTGGGCCGGCCTGACTTCCGCCGTCGTGCTCTCGGTCGCGACTCGGGATTGCTCGGGCTCGGCCACGGCGACCTCGGGCCCGGGCGTGACGCCGGATCCGAATTCGGCCGTTGAGGGCGATGGCGACGGGATCGGTAACGGCGGTCGCGGCGCCAGCGGCTCAACGGTGGCGGCCTGGGTCACCGTGTCCTGCGCGGTAACAGGTGACGGTGTCGTGGTTGGCCCAGAGCCTCTCCGAGCGGGCGCGGTCTGGTCAGGTTGCGGGCCGCGAAGAGCGGTCGATGGAGGCGCGGGAACGCCGAACTCACCGCCGGTGGAGGACCTCGTGCCGGCGATGCCACGTGCCGCTGCCGGCGTGTCCACCGCGGGCGTTTTGGAGGCGCTCCGCTGCGCACCGGAGTGGGTGGCGGCGGGGGAAAAGTTCGTCGTCCTCCTGGTGGTCGGACCCGATGCACCGCGCCCCGCTGAGGAATCCCGCTGGGTGGACGCCTCGGTTCCGAAGGAGGAGGATTCCGAGGCGGTCGATGACGCGGTCGACGAGTCGGGGTCGCCCGCCCCAGCCCATGCGACGCCCGGGTTGCCGGCCACCGCGGCGCCCACGCCCAGGGCGGCCGCCAACACCCCGACCCGGCCGACGTAGCCGGCGTAGTGCAGCACCGGGTGTTCGTCTGGCCGGTACGAGCCCGGGCCGCCGGACACGTCGGCCACACCTCCCGGCATCCAGCCACCGACTGGCCCATGCTTGCGGCCGGCCGGGATGGTCGCCGGATGCACCCCCGCAACCGCATAAATCAGAGCGCCCGGTTCGGCATGCACCAACTCCCACCTCAAATCGGGTGAAGCCGTGACCGGAGATTGAGCTGAAGCCTCTGCCGCAGACGCGGCAGTATTTGTCACAATATTTCCTAACTTCCCCCACAATTTCGCTGCGGCCTAACTCGTTTTCTTTCACGGCTTTCCCAGTCAACGTTGTTCCCGGAAAAGCTGAAGAGTTCAAAGTCACCCTTGTCAAGGGCCTGGTGAACGCCGCCTAAGGTAAGCGTACCAACGGTGACACCATGGTCGGGCGAACCCACTCGGATGCGAGGGGCTGGAAGCGGCGGTCGGGGGTACGTAGCGGTGCTGACGAGAGTCCTGAGATTCGGCGAGGGCCGAGTCGTCAGGGTTTTGGAGTCGGTTGCCGCTCGTGTCGAGGGATTCTCCGCCGAGATCGGCACACTCAGCGACGCCGAACTGCGCGGTAAAACCGCCTCGTTCAAAAGCGCCGTCGCCCAGGGGAAATCACTCGATGCTCTACTACCCGAAGCGTTCGCCGTGGCCCGGGAAGCCGCCTGGCGGGTTCTTGAGCAACGGCCCTTCGCTGTTCAGGTGATGGGTGGGACAGCACTGCACTTCGGCAACATCGCAGAAATGGCGACCGGCGAGGGCAAGACCTTGGCCTGCGTCATGCCGGCCTACCTCAACGCGCTCTCCGGCAGCGGCACTCACATCGTCACCGTCAACGACTACCTCGCCAAACGTGACAGCGAATGGATGGGCCGCGTGCACCGGTTCCTGGGCCTGGAAGTCGGGGTGATCCTCGCCGACATGAAACCCGACGAGCGGCGGGCGGCCTACGCCGCCGATATCACCTACGGCACCAACAACGAGTTCGGTTTCGACTACCTGCGCGACAACATGGCAAGCACGCTCGAGGATCTGGTGCAACGCGGCCACAACTACGCCATCGTCGATGAGGTCGACTCCATCCTCATCGACGAGGCCCGCACCCCGCTGATCATCTCCGGTCCCGCCGACGAGGCCTCCCCCTGGCATACCGAGTTTGCCCGGCTGGCGGCATTGATGGAGCCCGGACGCCACTACGAAGTCGATCTGCGCAAGCGGACCGTTGGCATCACCGAAGCGGGCGTGCGCGTTGTCGAGGACCAGATCGGCGCGGACAACCTCTACCGGGTCGCGAACACGCAGCTGGTCGGCTACCTCAACAATGCGCTGAAGGCCAAGGAGCTGTTCGAGTGCGACAGGGACTACATCGTGCGCGACGGCGAAGTCCTCATCGTCGATGAATTCACCGGACGGATGCTGATCGGCCGGCGCTACAACGATGGTCTGCACCAGGCCATCGAGGCCAAGGAGGCCGTGGAGATCAAGGCTGAGAACCAAATCCTGGCCGCCATCACCCTGCAGAACTACTTCCGGCTCTACGACAAGTTGGCCGGCATGACCGGCACGGCCCAGACCGAAGCGGCTGAGTTTCGGGAGATTTACCGGCTCAGCGTGATCACCGTTCCGCCCAACAAGCCGGTGCTTCGGCGCGATGAGCTCGACGTTGTGTATAAGTCCGAGTGGGCGAAGTTCGACGCGGTGGTCGACAACGTCGCCGAGCGTTTCGAAGCCGGCCAGCCGGTTCTGGTCGGCACGACGAGTATCGAGAAGTCGGAGTATCTGTCATGGCAGTTGACCGAACGCGGCGTCACACACACCGTGCTCAACGCAAAGCATCTCGAACTTGAGGCCGGCATCGTCGCCGAGGCCGGCCGACGCGGGGCGGTAACCGTCGCCACCGACATGGCAGGCCGGGGCACCGACATCGTCCTGGGCGGCAACGTCGACTTCCTTGCCGACCGGCGACTGCGCGAACTCGGCCTGGACCCGGTCCACACGCCCCAAGCATATGAAGAGGCTTGGCGTCGCGAACGGCCTTTGGTGAAGCGAGCAGTCGCCGCTGAGGCCAAGGCTGTCACCGCGCTCGGGGGTCTATACGTAATCGGGACCGACCGTCACGAGTCGCGTCGCATCGACAACCAGTTGCGTGGCCGCGCCGGCCGTCAGGGCGACCCTGGGGAGACGCGGTTCTACCTATCGTTGGGCGACGAGCTCATGTGTCGTTTCAGCGACATCGACCTGCAGAAGTTGATGACAAGGCTGAAAATGCCCGATCGCGAACCGATTCGGGCCAGAGTCGTCAGCCGCGCCATCATGCGGGCTCAGGCTCAGGTCGAGCAGCAGAACTTCGAGTTGCGCCGAAAAATTCTCAAGTACGACGAGGTTATGAACGAGCAGCGGATGGTCATCTACAAGGAACGCAGGCGCATCCTTGAAGGTGAGGATCTCTACCCTCACATTCACTCAATGCTGATAGACGTCATCACCGCCTACGTCAAGGGTGCGACGGCCGGGCGCGCTCAGGTCTGGAACCTGGAGGGGTTGTGGACCGCGCTGCAGACGTTGTACCCGGTCGGCATCGATCCTCACGTTGCGATGCCGGCTGGGCTGAGGAGTGGCTCGCGCGCGCGGGGCCAGCTCCTCAATGAACTGATCCGAGATGGCGAAACCGCGCTGGCGCGAAGGGAATCCGATGTCGACTCAGCCGCCGGCGCCGGTGCGATGCGACGGATGGAACGCGAGATCCTCCTCGGCGTAATCGATCGCAAATGGCGCGAACACCTCTACGAGATGGACTATCTGAAAGAAGGCATCGGCCTTCGGGCGCTCGCTCAGCGCGACCCCGTGGTCGAATTCCATCGAGAGGGTCGCCGCCTATTCCTCAAGATGGTCGAGGCCGTCAAGGAGGAGTGCATCGGGGCCGTATTCAGCGCAACCATGCCGGCAGGTTTCGACACACGCATGGCGAGGTGAGTTGACTGAGCATGGGCGTCGGCTCCCGTCGGTCCGGCCGACGCTTGCGCCCTCGGAGAGCCTCGGTCAGCGGAACGGCTGGTTTCCGTAGCGGTCGAGGTGGACCACCTCACCGATCGGTCGCTGGGGGGCGTAGTGCCTTTTTGCCCAACCGATGGGGACGATGCAGATCGGGACGATGCTGCGAGGCAGGTCGCCTACGCCGACTACTTCGACTCAAGCGAAGGAGGGGAGATCGACAGCAGTCTGAGATATCCACACCCACCAGAGGTGCCGAACGTTGCGCCGACGAGACCCGCTGCGGCGCAACAACTGCCGCCGAAGCCGCCCAGTCGCTGACCGCCGCCGACATCAACACCCTCGAACTGGCCATCGCCGTCGCGATCGCTGACTACGGCGACACTCGCCCGTCAGCCCCCAGTGGGGACCCGATCTGGGGCGACCTCTCCGTCGGGTGTGTCCGCGATGGGAACGGGCACGTCGAGCTCTTCATCTCCCAAATCAACGACATCACCGCAGAAGTCCAGTCCCGCGAGCGACTCCTCATCAGCGAGGAACAGAACCGTGTCCTGGCCCAGGGTCTGCAGGCCGAACTCCGCAGTGCTGCGAGGTATCTGCAGTCTGTGCTGCCCGATGATCTGGCCGGACCAGGGTCGGTGGTCTCGCGTTACCTGCCGTCACAAATCCTCGGCGGTGACTGCTTTGACTTCGACTGGATCGACGACGACCACCTGATCTTCTACCTACTCGACGTATCGGGGCATGGTGTGGAGTCGGCCCTCATTGCGGTCTCGGTGCACAACATATTGCGCTCCGCCTCGTTCACCACCGAGACCATGCTGGAGCCAGACCAGGTTCTGGCCACACTGAACCGACAGTTCAGCATGGACCACCACGACGACAACTACTTCACCATCTTCTACGGGGTCTACCAAACCTCCAGCGCCACACTGCGCTACGCCAACGCCGGACACCCACCCGCGCTGCTCATCAGCGGTAGACAAGCCACCGGGGTGTCCAGCCAATCACCACCGGTCGGCATGCTCGAGGACACGACGTTCACCAGCACCACCCTCCCGATCCCACCCGGCAGCCAACTCCTGCTGTACAGCGACGGCGTCTAAGCTAAGAGATTCCCCTCGCGCACGGCGGGCAGTGGCCCCTGCAAGACTTCCACGACCTGTGCACCCGGCTAGCTGGATCACCCGGCTGGTCGCTGGACGACGTCATCAAGAATGCGCTACGCCACAGCCCCACCGGCAGCTTCAACGACGACTGCTCTCTTGTCCTACTTGAGTTCGGTGATGCTGTCGAGGATTTGAGGGCAGCGAGGGACATCGCTGCGAGTCCTGCAGCCCTCGGCGAGGTTCAGTCAATGTTGGATGCCTTCTGGTCCCTCCACGACGAGGTCCCCGCACGGGTTCGCATGGAAGTCGGAATCGCAGCCGCCTAGATCGCAGCCAACATCCTCGAACACGGTTGCGTTATCAGCCTGAGGATGGAGTTGGGGGTTACTCCCAACGAAGTCCACGTCGAGTTCACCGATCCCGGCGATCCCGTGGCGGTCGATCCATCACTGCGTCGCGGTTGGCTGAGCGAAGTTCCGCGATTCGGTGACCCCGATCCCCCTGGGCGTGGCGGGCTCTGCTTAGTCGCACGTTGTGTTCGATTCCTTGAGTTTTCGCCCGCCGGTGTCGGACCGAGCACGGTCCGCCGCGTACTCGGCGAATGACGATTGTTGTTCCCCCGCAGGGGCGTGTGCCCGCCTGGGGTGACTCGTCACGGTGGCACCGGCGCACTGTGGTGGCGCTGGGAGTGTGTGTCGGTCAGTGCGGTGGTGCGGTCAGGGCTTCGAGTGCGGGGATGCCGACGGGTTCGTCGGCCAGAAGTGGGATGACGGCGTAGTGGCTGGCGTATTTGGTTCGGACGGTGTCGATTTGAGCGATCTCGGCGGCGGCGCGGCGACGTAGGAGAGGGTTGGTGGGGTTGGCGGCTGCGACGGAGTTGTTGATGATCCAGGCCCATGGGTGGATGCCGGCGCGTTCGAGGTCGTTCTGCAGCTCGGCGGCCTCGAGCACCGGGGTGGTTTCAGCGAGGGTGATGAGTAGAACTTTGGTGAGGCGGGGGTCTTGGAGTCGCATCAGCGGGGTGGTGTAGTGCCCGCCATCGCCCATCTGGCGGGCGATGTCGCGATGGTAGGAGCCGGTGGCGTCGAGCAGCAGCAGGGTGTGTCCGGTGGGGGCGGTGTCTAGAACGACGAAGGTGCTGCGGGATTCATGGATGACTTTGGAGAAGGCTTGGAAGACGGCCACTTCCTCGGTGCACGGAGAGCGCAGGTCCTCGGCGAGGGTGGCGCGGCCGGCCTCGTCGAGCTGGGCACCCTTGCTGGCCATGACTCGGTCGCGGTATTGCTGGCTGGCTTCGGCGGGGTTGATGCGCGAGACCCGCAGGTTCGCGGCGCCGCCTTGCAGGGTCTCGGTGAGGTGGGCGGCGGGGTCGGTGGTGCTGAGGTGGACGTCGTGGCCGCGTTCGGCGAGGGCGACGGCGATGGCGGCGGCGACGGCCGTCTTACCGACCCCGCCTTTGCCCATACACATGACCACACCTGTTCCGCCGCAATCGATCTCATCGACCAGATCGCGCAGCGGCGCCACGGCCACAGGGTGGGGCGCCGGGGGCAGGGTATCGCCGGTGGCGGTGACGGGGGTGGTCTCGAACAGGGTGTGCAGGGCGTCGAGGCCGACCATGTTGTCGGCTTTGAGGTCGATGCTGTCACGCGGCAGGGCCCGCAGGGCGGCGGGCATGTCGGCCAGCGCGGCCTGCTCGCGGCGGTACACCGCACTGGCGAGGGGGTCGGTGTCGTCGCCTGGTTGGGGCAGCACAGCGTTGACAACGACGTACTGGCGGTTCATCCCGAGGGCGGCGAGTTCCCCATGGGTGCGGTCGATTTCACGCAGCGCCGAGCGAGTCGGCCGGGTGACCAGGACCAGACGGGTGCGCTGCGGGTCGGCGAGGGCTTGGACGGCGGCGGCGTAGGTGCTCTTCTGTTTGTCCAGTCCGGCCAGCGGGCCCAGGCAGGAGGCATCGCCCTTGCCGGTTTGGAGGAATTCGGTCCAGTTTCCGGGTAGTTGGAGCAGCCGGATGGTGTGTCCGGTGGGGGCGGTGTCGAACAGGATGTGGTCGAAGTCGCCGACGGTGCCGTCGGTGTCGGTGAGCAGTGCGGTGAACTCGTCGAAGGAGGCCACCTCGGTGGTGCACGAGCCGGAGAGTTGTTCGGTGATGGAGTTGATCTCGGCCTCGGGCAGCAGTCCGCGCACCGGGCCGACGATGCGTTCGCGGTAGTCCGCGGCGGCGGCTTCGGGGTCGATCTCCAGGGCGGACAGTCCGGCCACGGCGGGGATGGCGGTGATGCGGTTACCGATGGCGACTCCGAATACCTGCCCGACGTTGGAGGCCGGGTCGGTCGACACCAACAGCACCTTCTTGCCGGCGTGTACCAGTGCGAGCGCGGCGGCACACGCGATGGAGGTCTTGCCGACCCCACCCTTGCCGGTAAAGAACAGGAACCGGGGCGGGTCGGTGAGGAACGTCAGCTCAGCAAACGTCATGGCAGGTGAGACCTCCAGGTGGGGTGAATGTTTCAGGGCATTGCGGGGATCAGCAGCAGCCGGAGTCCCCGCAGCAGGAGGACTCGTTGCTCTGCGAGAGTCCGAGGGTGACCGCCCCGGCGGGCACTGCCGCCGGGGTGTCCAGGCCGGCCCAGCGGGCGAGTTCGGCCCGGCTGGGATAGCGGCCGGTCGCCACGGTGACACCGTCGACTGACACCAGGGGCAGCCCGGCTGAGCCGGCGATCTCCAGGAAGCTTTTGACCGCCTCGTTGTGGGCGAAGGCCATCGGGTCGTTGGCCAGGTTGTGGCGGGTGATGGATGCGCCCTGCTCGAGCAGCCAGGCCATGTCGGCGGTGAAGGTGACCAGGTTCTGGTCGACGTCCTCACCACACACCCCGGTGTTGCAGCACAGGGCGGGCTCGTAAACGGCGATGGCGGCCATGGTGTCTCCTTTGTTTTCGGTTCAGCGGTGGTCGGTGGTGCTCAATAACTGTGCGGCAAGGGTTTCCACCCGGGTGGCGGTGTCGTCGCGGATCAAGCGCATGCGCTCGATGCCGTCGATGCCGCGTTCGGAGGGCTCGTCGGTGTCCCAGTTCTTCACAGGGGTCGCGCCGGCATCGACGTGGGCTTCGCGGCCGAGGGTGACGACCACATCCACGGTGTCGAGAAGCTGCGGGTCGATCGGCTTGGGATACTCACCGGCCACGGGGGCACCGACCTCGGCCAGGGACTGCACCGACAACTCGTTGAGAGCGGCCCCGGGATGAGTCCCGGCGCTGTAGACCTCGATGCGCTCCCCGGCGTGCTTGCGCATCAACGCCGCCGCCATCTGAGACTTACCGGCGTTCTTCACGCAGACGAACAGCACCGCGGGCTTGGCCATGTCGAGTGGAAACCTGTCTCCAGTTGACGATTGGATAGATCACTATCAATATAGACGTATGTCGATGATTCCGTCCGGCGGGAGCGGGCCGTGCTGCGCACCTCTGGCCGACGAGCCCCTGGACGCTGACTGGGCCGGGGAGCTGGCGCGGATGTTCAAAGCCTTGGGCGATCCCGTGCGGCTGCGGATTCTGAGCCTCATCGCGAGCCACGAGGGCGGTGAGTGCTGCGTGTGCGACATCTCCCCGGCCTTCGAAGTGTCTCAGCCCACGATTTCCCATCACCTCAAGACGCTGCGTGAAGCGGGTCTGCTGGACTGCGAGCGGCGCGGCACCTGGGTCTACTACTGGGTGATCCCCTCCGCCCTTGAACAGCTCTCAGCCGTCCTGGCCCCGGCCACCGATTTCCCGGCCGCCACATCCACCGAGAGGACCTGCCGATGAGCGACACACCGTCCGTGCTGTTCGTGTGCATCCACAACGCCGGCCGATCCCAGATGGCCGCCGGGTTCCTGACCGCGCTGGCCGGGGATGCCATCGAGGTCCGCTCGGCCGGCAGCGCACCGGCGGATGCGGTCAACCCCGCCGCCGTGGCGGCCATGGCCGAGGTCGGCATCGACATCTCCACCCAGAACCCGAAGATCCTGACCACCGACGCCGTCGAAGCCTCCGATGTGGTGATCACCATGGGCTGCGGGGACACCTGCCCCTTCTTCCCCGGCAAAAGCTACCGCGACTGGGTCCTGGACGACCCCGCGGGCAAGGGCGTGGAGGCCGTGCGACCGATCCGCGACCAGATCAAGGCCCGCGTCGAGGACCTCATCGCCGAACTGCTGCCCGACACCGCGCACCGCTGACACCATCGCACGACCAGGAGGACTGCCCGTGTCTCGTATCCAACTGGCGCTCAACGTCGATGATCTCGACGCCGCCATCGCGTTCTACTCGACACTGTTCAACATGGCCCCGGCGAAGATCAAGCCCGGGTACGCCAACTTCGCCATCGCTGAACCGCCGCTGAAGCTGGTCCTGTTGGAAAACCCCGGCCAGGGCGGCAGCATCAACCACCTCGGTGTTGAAGTGGAATCCAGCGAGCAGGTCCACGCCGAGATCGCCCGCCTCACCGACGCCGGCATGTTCACCGAAGAGGAGATCGGCACCACCTGCTGCTTCGCCACCCAGGACAAAGTCTGGGTCACCGCACCCGATGCAGAACGCTGGGAGGTATACACCAAACTCGCCGACACCGAAACCTTCGGGACCCCTCCAGCTTTCGCGACCCTGCCACTGACCGAAGCGACCAGCTGCTGCACCACTGACGCCCCCGCCGGAAACCCGTCATGACCGAAACGTCGACGGCGGACACACACGTCCCCGTGGTGGGCAAGCTGTCCACCCTCGACCGGTTCCTACCGGTGTGGATCGGCGTTGCCATGGCCGCCGGCATCCTGCTGGGCCGCTGGATCCCCGGACTGAACACCGCCCTGGAAAAAGTTCAGATCGACGGCATCTCACTGCCCATCGCCCTGGGCCTGCTCATCATGATGTACCCGGTCCTGGCCAAAGTCCGCTACGACCGCCTCGACACCGTCACCGCCGACCGCAAACTGCTCATCAGCTCCCTGGTGCTCAACTGGATACTCGGCCCGGCGCTGATGTTCGCCCTGGCCTGGCTACTACTGCCCGATCTACCCGAGTACCGCACAGGGCTGATCATCGTCGGCCTGGCCCGCTGCATCGCGATGGTCATCATCTGGAACGACCTCGCCTGCGGCGACCGTGAAGCCGCCGCCGTCCTCGTCGCACTGAACTCGATCTTTCAGGTGTTCATGTTCGCCGTGCTCGGCTGGTTCTACCTCTCGGTCCTGCCGGGCTGGCTCGGACTACCCCAGACCACCATCAACACCTCCCCGTGGCAGATCGCCAAGTCCGTACTCATCTTCCTCGGCATCCCCCTGCTCGCCGGATACCTCTCCCGCCGCCTCGGGGAACGCGCCAAGGGGCGCCAGTGGTATGAAACCCAGTTCCTGCCCAAAATCGGACCCTGGGCGCTCTACGGACTGCTGTTCACCATCGTCATTCTCTTTGCCCTCCAAGGCGATCAGATCACCAACCGCCCCTTAGACGTCGCCCGCATCGCCCTGCCCCTGCTGGCCTACTTCGCCATCATGTGGGGCGGCGGCTACCTCCTCGGAGCCGCCCTCGGCCTCGGCTACGAACGCACCACCACCCTGGCCTTCACCGCCGCAGGCAACAACTTCGAACTGGCCATCGCCGTCGCGATCGCCACCTACGGCGCCACCTCCGGACAAGCACTTGCCGGCGTCGTCGGACCCCTCATCGAAGTCCCCGTCCTCGTCGCCCTGGTCTACGTCTCCCTCGCCCTACGAAGACGATTCCGTTACGCCGAACCCGTCGGCTAACCGCTCGCGCTGAGCGGCAACACATTCCGCGCCACTACCTTCGTACGATGGCGGCCAACAGACTTCGGCTCTATTCATCCCGATTCTGTTTCACAAAGGAAACGGAGATGAAAACACAAGTGGGATAATGAAATCGAAATCGGACCAGGTAGATCTAATCCCGCCACCGTCAATACTTGGCTAGTCGGCCGAACTGTCTTACAGCAATATTGTCCATCCTTGTGTCATCCAAACCGGAACTGCGCCAACGAAATGCGGAACCACTTCTTGGTCTCGCTCTTCTGCCGCCGCTGGCCGATACGCGGGCGCACCATCCGCACCGCGGCGGCCTTATCCTCCGCGCTGTAGCGGCGCGTCGTCGGCTTACCCGGCGATTGTTCCTTTGGCATGACTCCATCCTCTTTTCCAAGGTCAGGAGCCTCCAGGATTTCCAGTGCGCTTCAGGCCGATCGCGGGTGATAGCGCTCATCGAATGTCCCCAGGTGTTGCTGGCTCACCGAACTAGTCTGAAAACCGCCCCGTTGCGACGTTGACTGGAATCCGCCTGCGTCAGTAAGAATTTCAATGAGCACGATCAGCTCGGCGGCGAACTTGTCCATGACCCGCTTGACGATCTTATGGGTTGTGCCGCACAGATCGGCGGCAGCTCGGCGAAACTGCGAGGGCGGAGCAATCACAGCCGACGACGCGCTGCGACCCAGCGCTGTTGCTGCGCAAGGACTTTGCGAGTTGCCGCAAACACTGTCATGTCGGGTGCCGCCCTGCCGCTACTCCCCAGCATCTCAAGCTGCGCGTAGTACCAGTACTGCACGCCAAAGCTGGCGATAGTGCGCAGGATTTTGATCCTGTTGAGAAACGCCAGCCAGGTTGGAAACAGCGCCAGTTGCGCCTCAAAGCGCGGCAGCTCCGCCAGGCCCTGCAGGATTTGGGCGGGCGCATCGGTCATCACACACAGCGGCCGCCCCAAGCCAATCACGTCGGCACCGCCGCTGCGGATGGCCTGTTCCATGACATCGCGCCGCCGGAAGCCTCCGGTCACCATCAGTGGAATAGACACTTTTTCCCGCATCGCCAGTGCGAAATCCACAAAGTAGGCCTCGCGCATCTGGGTGGAGTGTGCGACATGTTGCGGCTCCTCCTCCTCGATACCCGCAACGCCCAATAACTTCGGTTGCTCGTAGGTGCCGCCGGAGATTTCCAGCAGGTCGACGCCCGCGTCTTGCAGCCACTGCGCCACCTGCAGACTGTCTTCAAAGGCGAATCCGCCTTTCTGGAAGTCGGCACTGTTGAGTTTGACCGCCACAGGAAAGTCAGGCCCCACCGCCGCCCGCACCGTCTTCACGGTATCCAGTAACGCTCTGGCGCGATTGGCGAGTGCACCACCGTACTGATCCGTGCGCAGATTGCTGCGCGGACTCAAAAACTGCGACAGCAGGTAACCGTGGGCGGCGTGAATCTGGACGCCGGTGAATCCGGCCGCTTTAACGGCTGCGGCGCACACCCCAAAGCGCTGGACGATATCTTCAATTTCGGCAACTGTGAGCGCAACGGGTTCACCAAACTGGCCACCCGGCAAGCCGATTTTTACCGCGGAGGGCGCTTTGGGATGCGGATTGATGATTTTCTGTGTCTGGCGCCCTGCGTGGCTGATCTGCGCCCAGAAGTGATTGCCATTGCGGGTAGCGGCTGCAGCCCAGCGCGACAGCGCCGCGTGCATTGCGGCATCAGGTTCCCGATCAATAATCACATTGCCCGGGCGCTCAAGGTGGTCGCCATCGACAAGGATATTGCCGGATAACAGCAGTCCCGCGCCGCCGTCGCTCCACAGCCCGTACAGCCTGTCCAGTTCCGGTGTCGGTATGCCGGCGGGGTCCGCCAGGCCTTCGGTCATGGCGGCTTTGGCGAGGCGGTTACGCAAGCGGGCACCGCAGGGCAGGGCGAGTGATTGTTCGAGCAGTTCCGACATGATGATCCCCGATGCAGGTTTGGCTGTGAACATTAGACCGAACCCGCGTCGCCGCGCGCCGCCAGACCCGCTTGCTCTGGCAGCAGCGCATAGTCCAAGGCTGCGATCAGGCCCGCGTCGACGGTGCGGAGTCTGAGCGGGCCACGCCGGTCACGGCATCGCCTCAGCCCACTCCATATGCCCTGAAAATCTAAGTCCGTGGCCATCTTTCGGTAGCGGTTCCGGTGCTGCCGGTAGGCGTCCTCGTCACCCTCAGTCCTTGCCAGGAGAGCGCGCATCCGTAACAGCGGGAGTTCATGTAGGACTACTGGCACTACAGAAGAAAGACTGACAGGAATCGCCGGGCTACTTTGACAAGATCCCGGCGTGCCTCAAGGGCTTGTCAACCTTGGTTGCAACAGCCCGGGTAATGGGGCTGCGGGCCTGGCTGAACAAACCGGGGGCTGGGCACAGGTCGCGGAAACCCCGGCGGCCCGTGCTCGTCAGACCTTCAGCGTCGGCGTCAACGCGGCGCTGAGGATCTCAGCGTCACGGGTGGCGATGGTCAGGCCGCGCCGCGCGGCCTGGGCCACAATCATCCGGTCGAACGGGTCGCGATGATCCCACCGCAGCCGGCCGGAGACGATCGCGTCGGCACCCTCGATCGCCAGTTCGGTCAGGCCCATCGCCGCGATGATCTCCGGCCACGCCGAGAGCAGCGGCTCCCCATCGAGTCGCCCGAGACGGGTCTTGATCGCGATCTCCCAAGCCGTGACGGCTGAGACAGCGACGTTGCGGGCGGGGTCGCTGATCACCTCGCGGGCACCGGCCGACACCTCACCGGGCGCACTCACGAGCCATAGCAGCGTGTGGGTATCCAGAAGGATCGCCCTGTGAAGAACCAGCGGCGTGGGCTCGTCACTCGCCGGCGTGTCCGCCACCGGCGGTTCCCTCCCACGCGACCAGTTCCGATGCCGGCAGCGGCTCGTCGAAATCGGCACCGATCACCATGCTCGGAAGCTGCCCGAAGGACCTCGGCCGCGGCTGAAGGGGCGAGAGAACGGCCACCGGCCGGCCCCGGCTGGTGATCGTCACCGGCGAACCGGTGCGCTCGACCTCCGCGAGCAGCGCGTTGAGCTGGGCCTTGGCCTCAGTGCTCGACACGGTCTTCATGACACGAGGATACCGCTATCTGACCAATCGGACTAGTTGATCAAGTCCTTAAGGATGGAGAGTGGGCCGATGGTGGCCGCGATCGGGGCGAGCTGGACGATGCGCAAGCTCCTTGCCGGTGCTGCGGCGGCGGTGTCGCTGGCGACGGTTCCCGCGGCGATCGCCACGGTAGCCACGCCGGCCACCAGCAGCGCCGACGTGTGCGCCAGCGCCGGTCGGCGGATCAGCGTCAGTGGCTGCGCCGACCTGGGCGACGTGATGGCGCCCTGGGTTCCACCGCCGGCCTACTACGCGCCCTTGCCCGAGGACTATCCCCCGCCGCCGCCGGTGTACGTGCCGCCCCCACCGCCGCCGGTGTACGTGCCACCCCCACCGCCTCTGCCGAACGTGAACGTGTGCGCCAACGTCGGCAGGCGCATCAGCGTCAGCGGCTGCATTTGATCGAGCGGAGGCAAGCGGCCGGCCAGTCCAAGCGGCGCGGTTGAAGACGGCTGCGAGCAACCCCTCCGCCACGTCTTGCAGAACCACCTGGTCGCCGCCAGGGACGAGAGCGTCTCGTGTGATCGCACTCACTGAAATTCCCCGCTGCCGCCGATGCTGCAACGGATCCGACCTACGGTGAACCCGTCGACGAGGAAACCGATTGCCGTCCATGCCCGCTCATCGCCGGGCACGCCTAGCCACGCGAGCGTGGACATAGGCGCCATCGTGGCAGGAGCGTCGGGTTACCACCACAGCACTTTTCACCCGACCGGTCTCGGGTCAGCACAACCCCCGTTCAAAACATCAGAGTTCCAAAACGATGCGCAGAGCCGCATCCACTCGGCGCAGCTCCTCGAAGGTTAGGAAGCCGACGCTTTTTCCCAGCCTGCCCGGGTCGACCGCTGCCGTCTGTTCAGCAAGTACCCGGGTACTCGCGCCCGCCACGTCCACTTCAGGCCGAAAACTCGCAGCACGAGCCGACGTCGACGTCGGTGCCACCAGCCACGTCGACAACGGCAGTTGATCCGACTGGACGACGACGGCATAGCGAGATCCGGATTGCTCATGACCGCGACCCCTCCGCGGCGCGTGCAACTCAAAGACCTCACCACGCACGCAACGTCTCCATATCGCGCAACACTTGCATCGACTCCGCGCGGTCCGACTCATCTGCAGCAAGCCTCTCCGCCTCGGCGCGAATCGCAGCACCGGCCTTCCGCCGCGCGGCATCAATAAGGGCGGCCCGAACGACCGCGGACACGGGCGAGCCGTCCCTGGTCAAAACCTCCAGCGCCCTCGAAGTGTCCTCATCCGGGCGGAATGTGATCGTGTCAGCCATAAGAACCAATGTACGACAATCCGTAAGACACGGGCAATCGGCTTTCGGCGCCGTCGAGATACCTTGCTGCTTGACGGTGTCAGCCGGTGCGGCGGAAATCCCGTGAGCCGATCGTCACACGGCCGCGGACGCGATCCGCGTAACGACAGCTGCTGTGGGTTCTCAACGTTCATGGCCCAGGCCAGGATCCGGACCGGCGGCTTACCCGTCCTTCTCGTCAAGTTGGCAAGGGCCTTCTTCTCCACCCGTTTACCGGGGTGCAGATCACCAGCATCCTGGTCGACTTTCCCCGGGCATGCTTCAGCCACGGGGGCGCCCACTGATCGGTGGCCGGCGCGATCAGGGCCGAGACGTGTCACTGATCCACGCGGCGATCCGCGCCGCGAGATCGTCACCGACGTCTTCCTGGATCATGTGCCCGGCATCGGGATAGTCATGGTGCGGTTGGCCGACCGCGCCCGCGATCCGTTCGCGGGTCGCGGCGATCGAGTCGGGGGTTCCGAAGATTGGGTCGCGCAAACCGAAACAGCCCAGAACCGGGCGGTCGAATGCCTCGAGAACGGCGCGGGCAGCCTCGTTTGTCGGCGCATCGCCGACGGTGTTGACCAGCGACGGGAAGGTCCGCGGACCGGCCATGTAGATCCGGCCGGGGAAGGGTGCGTCGTAAGCGGCGAGCTCGGCGTCGGTGATGGGAGCCTGGACCGTAGTCCGCATCGGCACCGAGGGCATGAAGTCCTTGCCAACCAGGGCGTAGGTCGCCCAGGCCTGGAACAGTTCCATCCCGCCGCCGGGACCGATCACGTCGGGGAACTCGAGATCCTGCGGTGCAAGCGAGTCCGGGAGGCTGATGATCTGCGCACCTTCGGGCAGCACCAGCAGGTTGCCGTTGGCGACTACGATCCGTGCGAAAAGATCGGGCCGGTTGCCGACGCAGCGCAGCCCGATGAGCGAACCCCAGTCCTGCACCACCGGGGTGATCCCGTCAAGACCGAGTACGTCGACGAACTCCTCGGTCCAGGCGACATGCTGCAGAAAGCGATAGTCGGCGAGCTGGACGGGCTTGTCCGACTTGCCGAAGCCGATGAAGTCCGGGGCGATCACCCGGTTGCCGGACGCGGCCAGCGGCGGGATCATGCTGCGGTACAGATAGCTCCAGTCGGGTTGACCATGGAGCAGCAACACCACCTCGCCGTCGGGATCGCCGGCCTCAACATAGTGCATGCGCATCCCGTCAACTTGGGCGTAGCGCGGCTCCCACGGGTAGTCGGGCAGGCCGACGAAGCATTCGTCGGGCGTGCGCACAAAAGGCCGGCCGGACACCGTCCACCGGATGTCGGCGTCATCGGGTGAGACGTCGGGTGGCAGATTCGGTGTCATGTGATGTTCCCCGGGGGTCGAGCGGATTGGTGGCGGGTCATGGTGCTCAGGCTGCCTGCCCTCGCGGACTCTTGTTGAGCTGGCCGAAGATCAGCCGCGGCGCGAAGCGGCTCAACCACTTCAGCTGAGTCGACTGCCCCGGTGCGATTTCGTTCTTTCCCCGGGCAAGGTCGTGGAGAAATGCCGACACGAGTTTCTCGGGCGGCATCCTGGAGAAGGACGGGTCCAGATCGGTTGCCATCGGGGTATCCACCACCGGCGGTAGCAGTTCCACGACCCGCACCGAGGTGCCGGCAAGTTGTGCGCGCAGGCTCTGGGTGTAGGAGTGCAGGAACGCTTTGCTGGCGCTGTACACCGGCGCGGCGGCCCAGGGAACGTAGGCCAGCCCGGAGCTGACATTCACCAGCACCGAGGGCCGGGTGAGCATGCCGGGCAGAAAGTGGTGCACCACCCGGACCGGTCCCGCTGCGTCGATGGCGATCTCGTGCAGCTGGCTCTCGAGGGCGAATTCCCTGGTCACGTCGAAGGCAACCATGACGCCCGCGTTGTTGACCAGGATGTCAACGCCGCCTTGGGATTCGACGACGTCGCGCAGCGCCACAACCTGCTCGTCGTCGGAAACATCACACACCACACCGGATATCGACGGATGCGACGAAGCCGCCTGCCGCAGCCTTGCCTCCGTTCGGCCGGTGACGATCACGGTGGCGCCCTGGTCGGCAAACGCCTGGGCCATGGCCAGGCCGATACCCGAACTGCCGCCGGTGATCACTATTCGTTTCCCGCTGAATCGCATCCTCGTCCCGTCCTCAATTGACTTGCTCCTTGCAAGCTAACAAGATCACTTGCTGAATGCAAGGAAGTATTCGATACTCGAGGGCATGAGGCGATCCGACTGCCCCATCGCCGCAACGCTCGACCTCATCGGCGATCGGTGGACACTCGTGGTGTTGCGCGACATCCTGCTCGTCCACCGCTACGGGTTCTCAGAGATCGCGGCGAAAGAGGGCATCGCGACCAACATCAAGGTGGACCGACTCGACCGTCTGGTGGAGGCAGGACTCCTCGAACGCCGTGTCGATGAGGCCGACCGCCGCCGGCGCACCTACCTTCCGACGGAGCGCGCTATCGAGCTCATCCCCGTACTGGTCGACCTGCTCGTCTGGGGTAACGCGAACACCGGTGCTCCGGGACGGGCCGAAGCGGCCCGGGCGGCACGAGCCGATCGGGATGCCGTCATCCGCGACCTGGAGTCGGCGGCTCGGGAGAATGCCGCCGCGGCCGCCTCTGACGAAGGGCGATCAGCATGACGACATTGACCGAGGCCGCCGGCCTCGCCAGAGGTGACGGTGGCCTTGCGGTGGTGTCGACTTTGCGAGCCGATCAAACCATTCAGGCGTCGTTGGTCAACGCCGGTGTTCTTCCGCACCCGGCCACTGCGCAGCCGGTGCTGGGTTTCGTCACTTATGGACGAGTCAAGCTGGCGAACCTGCGGTCCCGACCTCACCTGGCAGTGACGTTTCGCAACGGGTGGCAGTGGGCGACGGTCGAGGGCACCGCTGAACTTGCCGGACCCGACGACACCCAGGAATGGCTACGCGGTCCGGACCAGTTACGCCTGCTCTTACGCGAGGTGTTCACCGCGTGTGGTGGCACCCACGGCAATTGGCCCGAGTACGACACCGTGATGGCCGAGCAGGGCCGCACCGCCGTGCTCATCACGCCTACCCGGGTCTACGGCAACCGGCCGGTCTAGCCCGCAAGCAAAATAGCCGTAGGGAAAGCGGCAAGGGCAACAGCGCAGTACAGCGGAAATACGCGGGGGAACTCGGCCCTCGGGAGGGATTGGATTGATCGCCCAGCAGGCGTGCCCTACCGGATTGGTTGTGCGGAGGATTACCATGACCGGGCGGGCCGGGGGTTCGGCCTCGGACGTGGAGGGACGGGATTTATGGCACTTCTTCAATTGAGCCGCAGGTTCGCGTTGGTGGCCGGTGGTGTTGCGATCATCGGGGCAGGGGCCCTGGCAGGGTGCAGCAGCACGACCAAGGAGGAACCCACCACCAAGACCGAGGCGCCGAGTTCGGCGCCCGCTCCGTCGGCGAACAGCACCGCTCCCGCGGCGCCGAACGAAAAGGACATGTCGCCGAAATCTCCGAACTCGTTCTCTCCGTCGGTGAAGGCGCCGCCGGCTCCCACTGCCGAGCCGGGCTAAACCTGGCGCGCGACGGTCGCTGACCTGCCTTGGGCGCACAGCGGGCCGGCCCTTTCAGAACCCTCCTGCGGGTGTCGCTCATGGTGATGCTCGTTGTGGCGACCCTTCCGGGTCACCGGGCTGACGACCGTCCCACGGCGCCGACGATCGGCGGTTCGTTCGCCGCGCTGCTGTCCGGCTCCGTCGATTTGGGCCCGGAATCGGCGGCTCAGGTTCAGTTGACAGCGGAACTGAGTCGTGCCGAGTCACCCCGCCGGCTGATTGAATGGGCACGCCGGGAACAACTTTCGGTGCGGTGGCGCGGGGGGGACGACTGGGCCATCGTTGAGGGTGCGGCGACGGCGGTGACGCAGGCCTTCGGAGTCGGTATCCACTCCTATCGGCATCCCCTCGGCACGACGTTCTATGCCTCGCCTCAGCAGCCCATGGTGCCGCCCGTCCTGGCCTCCGAGGTTGTCGGGTTCGGGCGACTTCTCAGTTACAGCCCACACAGCGAGGCGCGCCCGTGGCCGCTGCCCCGGGAAGTGCCCGATCGCGGGCTTTCCCCCGACGGGTTGCTGCGGGCCTACAACGCTTTGCCCTTGAAGCGCCGCGGCGCGACCGGCGAGGGTGTCACCGTCGTGGTCTTCTCCTTCGATGGTTTCGACCAGGCCGACTTGGACATGTACTCGAGGGCCTTCGGCCTGCCGGAGTTCACCCCGGAGGTGGTGGGCGGCATGCCATCCGGCCGCCGGGGCGAGGCCACGATGGATCTTGAGGCCATTCATGCCGTGGCACCGGGCGCGAAGAAGGTCCTGGTCAACGCCCTTCCGACCGTCGAGGGCGACTGGGTCTATCCGAAGATCGCCGCGATGATGGAGGACGCGCACCGGCGCTATCCGGGCGCCGTCTGGAGCCTGTCCATCGGCTGGGCATGCGACAGGCTGCTCACCGCAGCCGACCTCGCGCCGATCCGGTCGGCACTGGCGGCCGCTCACCGGAGCGGAACCACGGTGCTCGATGCGAGTGGTGACCTGGCAGGTCTGGAGTGCAAGTTCAGCCGAAACTGGTCGGCCGCCCCCGGCGCCGAGGACATCGGACTCGATGCGGTCGCATCGCTGCCGGAGGTGACCTCCGTCGGCGGGACCACATTGTCCACCGATCCCTCCGGGAGTTGGGTCGCCGAACGCGCGTGGTTCGACCCCCCGCTGTCGCAGGGCAGCGGCGGGGGCGTCTCAGCGCTGTTCGATCGTCCGCCCTGGCAGCAGGTGGAACCGCCGGGAGGCGCGGCCGCCAGACGTCTGACGCCCGATGTGTCCGCCGTCGCGGATCAGTTCACCGGCCTGAAGATCGTGTTCGACCAGGAATTCGCGCTGGGTGGCGGCACCTCGCTGGCCGCCCCGGTCTGGGCGGGGTTCACCGCGCTGATGAACGAACTCCTGGTGCGCAACGGCGGCACCCTCATCGGCCACCTGAACCCGTTGTTGTATCGGATCGCCGCGGGTGCTCCGCGCCCGGCGTTCAAGGACATCACTGAGGGCGGCAGCGCCGTCGCCCTGGCCGGTCCGGGTTACGACCTTGTGACGGGCCTGGGGACGCCAAACGTGGAAAACCTCCTGGCCGACCTGTTCGTCCAACAGAGACTGGGTAGTTGATCATGCTCTGCCGGTTCTGCGACCAGGAGGTGCCGGCCGGCACGTTCTGCGGCCGGTGCGGTGCGCGCCTGCAGCCAAGACGGTGGGAGGGTCCGCAATGGATGCGCTTGAGGAACTTCGCCGCCGCACCGAATCAGGGCGTCCTCCTCCCGGTAATCGCCACCACACTTTTCCCCCGGCTGACCCGGCAGTCGCGCAAGGCGTTTCATGTCGGTCTGGCCGTCATGATGGTGACCTTGTTGGCGTTGGCCGCATTGCGGGTAACGCCCGCCCTCATTGCCGTTGGGGCGCTGGGCATTCCGCTGTTGTTCGTGCTGTACCTGAGAGAGTGCGGCGCGTTCCGCGATATACCGCGCCGCCAGCTGGTGATCTCTGCCGCCGTGGGTGCCGCGTTGGGGGTGGGCGCGATCCTGGTCGCGGGCGCGTGGTTTGCGCACATCAATGACATCTCGATGACCGCGGGCGTGGCGTGGAGCAAATTCTTTCGGCACGGCCTCGCCATCCCACTGGGCGCGGCGCTGCTCAAGGTTGTTCCCGCGGCAGTCGCGCGAGTACTGAGCAAGCCCCCGCGAAAAGCGCTTGACGGCTTTGCGATCGGCGCGGCGGGGGCACTCGCGTTCAGTGCGGCCGCCACCCTCACCCGGCTCGCGCCTCAGTTCGCCGTGGGCTGGATCGCCGAAAGCCGAAGCGTCGAGGGACTGATCGTGGAAGCCGCAATCTCGGGGGTGACGGTACCCCTCACTGCAGCAGCGGCCGGCGGAACCGTCGGCGTGGCGTTGTGGTTTACGCCAGATCCGGACTCGACGCGTGCTCATCAGCGACGCGCCGGGGCCATCCTTGCCGGGCTCACTCTCGCGGTGCTGATCATCTTCGTCGGCGTGGTGGCCACCGATGCCGCCGGACTGCCCCAGATGAAGGTTCTGCTCCTGCACCTCGCTCTGGCCATCGCTGCCGGGCTGGCTTTGCGGATGGCGCTGCAGATCGCCCTGCTTGGCGAGGCCCAGGATCCCGCTTCGGTGCAGGCGAGGCAATGCGGCTTCTGCGGGAATGCCGTGCCTGACACGGCGTTCTGCCCCGCGTGCGGGGTGGCGGGCGCAGCCATCCCGGCCGGCCCCCGACTCGTGACCCACGGCGCCAGGTTGTTGGGAACCTGGGCGCTGGGGAACGCGTTCGTCGCGGCCGCCCTGATCGCCCTGTCTGTGGTCGTCACCGCCACCCCGAGGCGCTTCACGTGCCCGCCGAACTGCGGCCGCCCCCCGATCGCTACGCCCGTCAGGGACTTACCGCGCTACACCGCCGACGACGGGGGGTTCACGGTGTCCTATCCGGGAGCGGAGACAGCCTATGACGTCACCACGGATGCCGACGGTGTCACGGCCAGGCTCACGGTCGGTGATGGCGGCGTCCTGCGACTGTTCGCCATGCCGGCCGCCGGCCGGCCGCCGCGTGACATCGCCAATGCACTGCTGCGGCAAAGGTTCCCCGACGCCGCAATTGACTACGAGATTCCCAACGCGATGGTCGGTTACCAGCTGGGTTGGGGCGCGGTCGCTGACCGGTGGCCGCAAAGCTCGGGCGGCAGCTACCTGCGGCTGCGCATCCTGCTGCTCGTCGCTGTGAAGAACGACCTGGCGCTCGTGGCCGCCGCCGTCGGGCCCTTCCGGGAGTTCGGCCCCGACTCCGGTCCGGGATTACCGTCGGGAGCCAATGTGCTCATCGCGCAGGACATGGGCAAGTATGTGAACAGTTTCCGGTGGAAGGGCGATCCGCTGGATTGACACCGCTGCCGCCAGCCCGGGAAACGCCCGATCAAGCTGGCCCAGCAGCTGATTCTTCGTCGCCGTACGGGTAGCGACCCGCCGTGACCGATGCTGGGCCCACGCGGTCACCTCGCCGATGAGCACCCCACGCTGACCGATCGCCCGGCCACGACCGGCCAGCATCAACTCGGTGATCGCCTCCAGGTCGATCCCGTCGGTCTTCACCCGCCGCCGGCCCATGACCCGGCGCTGCTCGGCAACGTGAGCGGGATTGAGCTCGACTACTTCCCAACCCGGCGGCCACCGGTAATCCACCATCGGCCGGTGGTAATGGCCGGCGCTTCCACACCCACCACGATCTGGGAACCCGATGGCACCACGGAGAACACGCGCTCAGTCGCCGCACCCAGACCCGAGCGGGTCATCGCGAACTCAACCGGGCTCATCAGACGCTGTCGAGCATCGTCGGTGACCGACACCATCGCCGAGGTCTTGCCGACATCGACAGCAACAACGATCGTGGAACCCGTGACCGGAGCAGTATGGACAGACACAACAACACCTCCGGGGAGTGCCAGGAGGACCATGAGCGCGCCAAACGCTCAGGTCCCCAAAAAGGAATCTTTGACAATCCCTTCCTGACACTGTCGGAGGCGTTTGCGAAGGAATATTTCAACTCATATCAACCCAACTGCCCGGCCTGTCGATGGCGGCAAACACGGCCGTACCACTGGCCGTGGCAACGCCGATGGTGAAGCTCGCACGGCGGCCCGGTGTCCACACCCCCGAGACCCTGATTGACCCCGGCCAATTCCTCGATGCGTTCGCCGGCCGCTGCATCGGAAAACCCGCACCGGGCTCCACGCTGGCCATAACGAAGTCCTGGGCGTCAACAGCCGAAAAGGCCGCCGTGCTCAACAGCCATCTGCTGACGGCTCTTCTGCAGCTGCAGTAGCGAGATGACCCGATGAAGGCCGGGTCACATCGACTACGAACGTCCGGCGGCTGACAGGTCATCGGCAAGATGCAACGTGGAGCATCCGCCTTTGTTCTCTTCCATCAGGACCGCAGCTCGATCAACATTCTCAATATCGCTGCACAAGTGCAGGGCAAGTGGCGTCAATCTTGAGAAATTGCGGTCAAATTCGAGAACCCTACGGTTGTGCGGTGGGTCGTTGATCGTCACGACAGCCACCGCCGCCCGGCGCTCGCAGACGAGGCTGGTGTAGGTCACTTCTGGCACCAACACAGGGTGACCCATCCACGCCGCGCCGGTCTTGACATTTCAGGACAGCTTGTTGGCTCGATAGGACAAGGCCGCCAGGTCCGAGTCGCGCAGTCTCCTGCGGTACGCGGCGGGCCCCTCACCGAACCAGCGGTGACAGGAGCGCGTCAGGACCGTCTGTTCGGAGTATCCGAGTTCGCAGCGGTCCGGCGGTGTGCCCATTTGTTCACCCATCGCTGGACCTCCTGACGTCGTCGCTTCGGTTCCACGGTCGGACAGCGCAGAGCTCCTGCGGCAAAGACGGCACGTATGCACAACGTTGGTGGCATCGTGGGGCGTGCGGAGGGTCATCGATGGACCTGCCCGAACTGACGGTAACCGACGTGCAGTCCGCCTACGCGCGAGCTGAGTTGACGTCGGCCGCCCTGGTGGAGAGCTTTCTTCAGCGGATCGCCCAGATCGACTGTGCCGGAACGCTATTGCGGTCGATGATCGAACTCAATCCGGACGCTTTGACCATCGCCGAGGCACTCGACGCGGAACGCAGGCAAGGCCGGGTGCGTGGTCCGTTGCACGGTGTTCCCGTCGTCGTCAAGGACAGCATCGACACCGCTGATGCGATGTCGACGAGTGCCGGCTCGCTTGCTCTGGACGGCAACATCGCCCCCCGCGACGCCCACCTGGTCAGCCGCCTGCGAGACGCCGGTGCCGTCATCATCGGGAAGACGAACATGAGCGAGTGGGGCTACATGCGTTCCACACGGGCGTGCAGCGGTTGGAGCAGTCGCGGTGGTCAGGTGCGTAACCCGTATGTTCTGGACCGGAGCCCGCTCGGGTCGAGCTCCGGTTCGGCGGTCGCAGTGGCGGCCAACCTCTGTGTCGTAGCGGTGGGCGCCGAGGTCGACGGCTCCATCGTGCGCCCGGCGTCGAGTAATTCCATCGTCGGCCTCAAACCGACGGTAGGCCTGGTGAGTCGTTCAGGAGTCATCGGTGTGGCGGACCCGCAGGACACCGCGGGCCCGATGGGCCGCAACGTCTCCGACGTCGCGGCTCTCCTGACCGCGTTAACCGGGTTCGACGATCGCGATCCAGTGACCCGCGCCGGAGCCGCCCACGCCGCAGATGACTATCGCAACTTCCTCGACCCCGCGGCGCTACGGGGCGCCCGACTCGGCGTGGCCCGTGAGTGTTTCGGACATCACGAGGGAACCGACGCGGTGATCGAAGCCGCACTGACCGTGCTGCACGATCTCGGGGCCGAGATCGTCGACCCGGTGCGGGCCAGTTCGCTGCCGTTCTTCGGCGATCTCGAACTCGACTTGTTCCGGTACGGGCTCAAGGCCAGTGTGAATACCTACCTGGCCGGCCACCCCCGGGCCAAGGTAAGCAGCATCGATGAACTCATCGAGTTCAACGAACGCAATGCAGCGGAGGTAATGCCGTATTTCGGCCAGGAGTTCCTCAAGCAGGCCAGGACGAAAGGCGATCTCACCGATCCCGACTATCTCCAGATCGCCGCAGAGTTGCGCCGTCGGGGACGTACCGACGGAATCGACAAGGCGTTGAATGACTTCCGTCTTGATGCCATCGTCGCGCCCACCGAAGGCTCACCACCGTTCGCCATCGATCCGGTCGTCGGCGACAACCTCCTGCCGGGCGGTTGTTCCACCCCACCGGCCGTCGCCGGTTACCCACACATATCGGTTCCGGCCGGTTACGTGCACGGGTTGCCGGTCGGGTTGTCTTTCTTCGCGGGCGCATTCCAAGAACCCAGGCTGATCGCCTACGCCTACGCGTTCGAGCAAGCGATGCAAGTTCGGCGGCCGCCTGAATTCGTGCAGTCTCTGGCGGTCTGAACCTTCTGACGCGACGGGGGAAAGGAGCAAATCCTACGTACATGAGTAGTGCCGTTGACCATCACGCCATCGGAAAGTGCGCCACAGCGCCGCACGACTCAGGAAATCTGTTGTCGCACAACCCCATAGGCCCGTCGGTGCCGGTCAACCCCCATGCAGACCCCAAACTTGACGTCGAAAGAGTCCGGCGGGCCACCAGGTCGTAGCTCGGTCAGCTAATGGGATTCCGGCGGATCCGCCATGCTTCCGCCACGGAAAGCGGAAGGCATCGGTCTGACTGATATCCAGACGGCGATCGCCTTACTTTGACAAGACTTGGGCCCGCCTCAGAGGCTCGTCCATCTTCCTTCGTTGCAAAACCCCTGCTCGGGGATGACTCCGTCGTAACCCTGCCTGGCGGCAGGGGCGCGAGGGTCGGAGTCAAATCCCACGGGGCGGGTCGCGCGAGAGGGCACGATGTGTCGCCATGTCGTCAACTCGATATCAGTCCGAGTTGCCGGGCCTTCTTCAGAATGGTCCTGGCGCGGTTCAATCGCGGTAAGTCGCTGCCGTCCTTGGGCTTCCCGCCATTGCTGTTGAACTGATCGACGAACTCTTGCGCCCAACTGATGTCCGAATCAGACGGGCTCAGGCCAATGTTGATGGTCTCGGCGTCAGCTGAACGCAGCGCGAGCTTGCCCGTCATGCCCATCCGTCGGGTCAGCGCCACACCTTCGGCTAGTTGGTCGGGGTCACGGGTCGGGCCGTCGATCGGACCCGGAAGATGCGCCGCGCGTGACGCCACGACAAGCTGGGAACGACTGTAGGCTAGCGCCAACGGATCCTGATCCACGCCGATGTCCAACGTGAAGTCGTTGACGCCGAACGCGATTCGAAAGCACGGTCGCGCCGCGGCGATGTCATTGGCACGGGATAACCCCCGCGCTGTTTCGATCAGCGCGATGACTCGCACCTCGCCGCCGAGCCGGTTTGCGGTATCCCACATGTGATTGCCGCCTTCAGACTTGGCCAGTACCACACCCTTCATACCGCGGCAGTCAGCCAAAGCCCGACAATCCGCGGACCAGAATTCACTTGAAGCGTCGTTGATCCGGACCCATGCCCGCGCCCCGGAGCTGAGGAAGTCCACGACTCGGTCGCGGGCTGCCTCCTTCTCGTTGGGAGCGACGGCGTCTTCCAGATCCAGAATCACTTCGTCGGACTTGGTGTTCATCAGCACGGCATCGAGATCAGGTTCCCGGGAGGGGTTGACGAGGAGCCACGAGCGGGAAACTTTAGGATTGACAGCCATTGCGTCAGGTTAGACGTTTGAGCAGGTCGCAACCGGGAAGACTTCAGCTTGCTCCCAGCCCACCCTTGCTCCCAGCCCACCCCGTCGCGGTTGGCCGCGGGGTTGAACCCACCTCACGGATCTGCCTCGGGCATCGGTGAAATTACTGCATCCCCAGAGATCAGGATCATTGGCGAAGCGGCTATTGCGCTGCCGGATACCGTCAGCGCCAGGCGGCCGGAGATCGCTTGACGCCAGATCCGGCGCCATGCGGAACTTCCTCATCCATGAATACTTCGATAATGACGAAGCCGTCGTAGGGGATGTCATCACCAAAGATCTCGACCCCTTGACTACTGCAGTTACGGATCTGCTCGATATTGCAGAAGCAGAGTGACACGGGCTCACGGAAATGTCCTATTGAACATTGCGCTGGAACGGAACTCGAGGTAGTCACAAAACAGGAGTGATGACCCCATTCGCGCGTAAGGGCATCTGGAGATCAGCGTCAAAGATCCAATACGCGCCGAAGTCCCCGATCGACTTCGTCCATGATGTTGGCCGGTACGTTGCCGATGCGATCCGACAGGTCTGTCTTGTTGAGTGTGACGAGTGCCGTGACATTGACAACTGAGTCGCGCGGGAGTCCCGTTGCTACCGCGGGTAGAAACACGTTGCCCGGCATCGCCGCCAAGGCTGTGTTCGAGGTGATCACCGCGGTAAGCACGGTTGCAAGTCGGCTGGCGTTGTACGGGTCGGATTGGATCACCAGCACGGGACGGCGCTTGGCTGGCCGGCTGCCGGACGGCGCTCCCAAATCTGCCCAGTAAAGCTCATCTCGGCTGATCACCACTCGTCGTCCGCTGCGTCCAAAACGCGATGTCCGATGGCTACGGCGGCGGCCTCCGCTTCATCAGTGCCGTCAAGGCGTTCAAGGGCGCTGTCGATCTGGACGGTCAGGGATCGGGCGTCCAACTCGTCTAGGTAGCGCTGCGCAGCTCGGGCGAAAAACTCCGACCGGCTCATGCCGAGTTCCGAGGCGGTCCGGGATACCCGATCGAACGTCTCGTCAGAGACGGAAATAGCCGTCTTCACGACCCGAGTATAACTCGGTATAACCGAGGAGGCGGGCTGTGTCGCAGTATGCCAGCGGGCATCAGCTCAGTGTCAGGGGTAGCCGTCGAACAACTCCTTGGATTCCGCAGCGAGGGCGTTTGCCGACCGCTCTTCACCCGCCGCTGGTCAGTATGTGAGCCGCTGGTGAGTATGTGACGACCGCGGAATTCAAATCCACGCGAAAGGGAACCGACGTGGCTGACTTGGGCACGACGACGTCGGCTGTGCAGTCTGCGATTGCGCTGTATTCGCTTGTCATGGCGGCGCTGATGGTCGGCGCCGGTCGGCTCGGCCACATTCTCGGTTCCAAGAAGGTGTACGCCGTCGCGCTGCTGGTGTTCGGCGCCGGGACGCTCACGGCGACGGTCGCGCCGAACGTGGGCGTCCTGATCTTCGGGTGGTCCTTCTCGATCGCGATGATTTCGGTCAACTTCGCAGGCACCCAGCGAGCCGTCGCGTTCGGCGTCGTGGCGGGCTTCCAGGCAGTCGCCGCCGCCACCGGCCCCATCCTCGGCGGCTTCCTCGCCACCAACTTGTCCTGGCGTGTCGCTTTCGGGTTCGAGGCTGTGGTGGTGGCCGCCGTGTTGGTGCTGATGAGGAACGTCCGGGGCGCGCCGGCCCGCCGCGAGCAACGGCTGGACTGGGCGGGCCTGACACTCTGGGCGGGCGGGCTGACGTCGATCGTGCTCGGCATTCTGCTGGCCGGCTACTACGGGTGGTGGATGCTCGCCGCCCCTTCACGATTGCCGACCGGGTGGTTAGCTAGCTCAGGAATTAAGTAATTTCACCGATCCCCGGGGGTGGATCGCGTCGGTAACGTCGCTTAGTAATGCTGCGGAGCGGCCGGATTTCAACCGAAGGTCACGGACAAGGACAATGCCTCAGACACTTCGTGCACCCCTGGTGGCGGTAATGATCGCCTCGGTCGGCGCGGCTGCTGCGATTACCGCACCAGCCGACAACGCCGGACGGCTGCTCGCTGCACTGCCAGGGCCGTCGAGCGCCCGGGTCGCCCTGACCGCGTGGCAGAACCCCGTCGTGGCGCTGCTGGACTCCGGGGAGATGGGCGAGAACTACGTCTTCGGCAGGTACTACAACGGCGGCGAAGCCAACTGGCCCTCTGCGGGGTTTGACCAGCCCGGCGGCGACGTCCTGAACTACCTGCTCACTCGAAAGGCGGAGTTGGGCAACTACTTCTATGTGGGCTTCCTGCCGAACTTCGCCGCGGAGGCGTACCTGCCGGCGGTCCAGCAGTGGCAGCTCAACGCCGAGGACTACACCGACGTCTTCCTCAGCGGACTGAACCTCGCCGCCCGCAATCTGGCGACGGGCAACTGGGCGGAGGCCGGTAAAGCCGTGCTCGACGCCACGACCTATGTGCTGACCAACTTCGGAGCCAGGGCCGAGGCTCTGGTGGCCGTTCTTCCGCAGATCCTGAAGACCTTCGCCGGTTCGGCGATCGGCGGCACCAAGATCCTGGTTGAGAAGACCGCCGCGATCGTCAGCGAGGTGTTCACCAGCCTGGGCAAAGGCGATTGGGAAGGCGCCTGGAACGCCGCCGTCAACGGAACGCTCGGGCCGTCCGGCATCCCCGGCGCGTTGTTCAACCTGAACACCGGAGCGGGTGTGCAGACTGGGCCGATCGTCAACCCGGCAACCGACATCCCCGGTAACTTCGTGCCCAGCATTCGAACGTCCTTTCAGGCCGCGCAGTGGCTGGCCAGGGGCGCCCTGGAGACGACAGTTGACTGTGGATGTGAAGTGGCCCGGGAGACGGCGGCGGCACAAGCGGCCCCGGCGGCCGCTGCTTTCGGCGAAGCGCCCCCTGCTGCAGTGATTTCGGAATCCCCGGCCGCCGTTGCGGATCCGGTAGGCGCCGAGCCGCTCTCCGATAAGGCCTTGGCTGCCGAACCCGCGCGCCCCGCCGAGACCGCGGATTCGGCAGAAACGGCATCGGCCTCAGCTAAGGACGTCACGCCGAAGCGCAAGGCCGCCAAACGGGATCGCAGCCACCGTGCAGCGGCCAAGACCGGCAACAGATCCTGACCGTTCAACTGCCTTTTCCGCAGCCGCACCCGCTGCGCGCGGGTGAAGAACTGCGCGCGGTGCGGGCCGCCGGGCCCATCCATCGCGTGCGCACCCCGACCGGCGACGCGGCCTGGCTGGTGACCGGCTACGCCGAGGTTCGCGAGTTGCTCGACGACGACCGCCTCGGCCGGTCGCACCGCACCCCGGCTACCGCTCCGCGCAGCCGGGCCTCGGCCTTGTTCGGCGGTCCGATCGGCGACTACGACGCCGAATTCACCGGCCACGATCGAATGCGTTCGCTGCTGAATCCGCACTTCTCCGTCCGTCAATTGCAGGCGTTGAAGCCGAAGGTGCAAGCGCTGACCACAGGCCTTCTGGACCAGTTGGAACAGGACGGACCGCCCGCGGACCTGCATGCGAAACTCGCCCTGCCGCTTCCGGTCCTGGTCATCTGCGAACTGCTGGGGGTGCCCTACAGCGACCGAGACACATTTCAGGTATGGGTGCACGCCTGCGCTTTCGAGACAGATCCGGTCGAGTCCGTGCAGGGAATGGGTGCACTCATCGACTACTGCGCCGGACTGGTCGACGACAAGCGTCGACGCCCAGGCGACGACGTGATCTCAAGCCTGTGCACCGAAGATGACCTCGCGGACGTCGAAATCGCCGTCCTGGCAATGGTTCTGCTGTTCGCAGGATTCGAGACGTCGGTGGTCCAGATCTGGCATCAGATAGCGCAGTTGCTGAGCGAGCCAAGCCAGTGGCGGGCACTTCTCGACAACCCGTCGCTGATTCCCAAGGCAACGGAAGAGTTGATGCGCGTCACGATGAACGCCAACCCCGGAATCCCGCGTTACGCACGCGAAGACATCGCGATCGCCGGGGTCACCATCGCCGACGGGGACCTGGTGATCCTTGACCCCGGATCGGCCAACCACGATCCGGCGTTCTTCGGCGATCCCGATGTCGCCGACTTCACCCGCAGGGGGACGACGCCCATGTCGTTCGGCTACGGTCGACGGTACTGCCTGGGCGCGCCACTGGCCCGGCTTGAGTTGAAATCAGTTCTGTCCCACATTATCCCGCGCTTCCCCAACATGCGGCTGATGGTCGACGCGGCGGAGCTCAGTGTCAACATCGACTCGCTGGGATCCGGTCTGGGCCCGCTGCCCGTCACCTGGGGCTGACCCCCACGGCGCCACCCTGAGCCGAGATCGGCGTTTCAGCAGCTATCACTCCCACTTTCGCTGCCAGACGTGGGGTTCGGCGGTGAGTCGAGCCGCGCTTGCCCGGCGACGGGCCGCCCTTGGCGAGGCCCAGGCTCTTCGCCGGTGCTCCCGGAGTCGCGGGGGGCTCGGCAGGAGGTGTTGAGGCCGCATCCGCAGAGACGGTGGCGGAATGGATGGGGCATTGCAGTAATTTCACCGATCCCTGGGGTGGTAGGGCGCGTCTAGCGTCGGGGTTTTGCGTGTTGTGGTGTCGACGCGGGACGGGACGACGTGAGATGGGAATTGGTGCGGAGATGATTGGGTTACGCGTCATGGCCGGTGCGGCAGCGGCCTTGTGTTCCGCGAGCGTGATCGCGGGGTGCGCAGGGGAGTCGGCTCCCAAATCCGATGCCGCCGGTTCTTCTCCACTGACGTATGTCGATGCCAGTGCGATCGATATCGCCGGCACGTGGGAGGGCGAGGCTTCGATCCTCACCGTCGACTCGGGTGCGATGCGCTCCTTCGGCCGATATGAGATATCGGCGCCGATCGACGGAGTTTTCACCGTCCGCGAGACGCTGAATCTGGAAAAGCCTTCCGAACTCGAGCAGGGGGCGCCTCTGGCGACGACGAGGCAGCAGGACTTGCTCGGGGTGATCAGTCCGGACGGGTCGATCCGGATGGTGAAAATCACCGACGAGCAGTTCTTGCAGGGGTGGTTCACCGACAAGGACACGCTCCGGGTGGTGTTCACCGAGACCGGCGCCCATGCGGCGGTAGGAAAGCGGACGGCCTCTCGGGTGGGGTCCTGAACTGACCTGCGCCCTCATCGGGCGCCGCCGACGTAACCCTCGCACAGGGCCAACAGTGCAGTGGTTTCACCGATCCCTGGGGTGGTGGGGCTGGCTTAGCGTCGGGTCGAGTGGTTGTGGGTGTCGAGGTGGGACGGGGTTCGGTCGGTGATGCAGCGTCGTGGTGAACATCAGGACATGCCGGACCGCGGCGGGCGCGGGCGGGCCGGTAGGGGTCGGCGTCGGCCGTATTCCTGGCTTGGGGCCGGCGCGGTGGGTGTGGGTCTGGGCGTCGGGGCGGTCCTGACCGCAGGTGTGGGGGTGGCTTCCGCCGATGATGGTCGGGCGGATTCCTCGACACCGGGTTCTGGGGCGTCGGATTCGCCGGCGCCGGGGTCGTCGCCGTCGCGTTCCTCGAAGCCGGGTTCGGTGGGCCGTGATGGTGGGGCGTCGGTGGCGGCGCGTCGTGGCGGTGTGGTGTCCGGGGTGCGGTCGGGCCGGGTTTCCGGTGCGGTGTCGGCGCCGACGCCGGGTCCGGCGCGGCCGGCGGGCAGTGCCCGAGTCGGCAACGATCCCGAGGACCTCGCGGCGCGTTCCATCCCGTCTGTCGCGATGGAACAGCAGCGCGGAGACGCAGATCCTCCGGCGGGCAGTTGGAGCGCCGGCGAGGGGGCGGCCGCGGTGGGGGTGTCGGTGGCGCAGGCCCCAGCCGGCGTCATGGTGCAGTCCGTGGCGGGTGGGCCGAGCACGGTGAGCGTGCCCCCCGCGGCGTCGGCTGCGGGTGTGGCTGCGGCGTGTGCCCGCCCATGCCGGTGAGCGCCGCACGATCAACCCTGCAGCCGGACCACGTGCCGCGTCAGCAACTGTCCCGACGCTGCTTGCGGATACGGTGTCGCCGCCGGAACTGAGCCCGGCCGAGCCTTCGTCCCCCCCTCCCTCCGCGGGCATGCGCGCGTCCCGCCAGCTCACACCCGTCATCCCCGCCGCCGAGGCCTCGGATAGCTCTACGCCGGACGTGGAACTTGGGTCGGCTGCCGCGCAGCCCGCATCGATCGCGTCGCTGCCGGCACCTCGCGCCAGGACCGCCGCCGGGACCGATCTTCTGGTTCAGGTCAACGCCGCGGTGACCGATTGGTTCAACGCCTCGGCGAACTGGTTGGCCGGGCTACCCGCCAACCCGGTCACCGAATTCCTGGAGAGTGCGCTGTTTCTGGTGCGACGCAGCCTGTTCAACCAGATTCCCACTACCGGCCCGGTGCAGATCAAGACCCTGGTCACTGGCCAGATCGAGGGCACCCTTGGTGCGGTCGATCCCGAAGGGGACACCCTGAGCTACGTACTCACCGAAATCCCCCAGCAGGGCACCGTCCAACTCAACCCCGACGGGACGTACATCTACACACCGGGACCGGACTATTCCGGAGCCGACCGATTCACGGTGGCGGTCAACGACGGCGGATTCAACATTCTCAACCCGTCCGGGAGTTGGCGGCTGGCCGAGGCTGTCGGACGGGTGGGAGACGATGGCGTCGACCCCTCGGGATTAGTCATCACCCGGGCGTTGACCATCCAGAACCTCACCGGGTCCGATTTGGTGCTGACGGACTTCAGCGCCACGCGGACCGTCAACAACGTAGCCCCGCTCGGAACCGTGCTGCAGCCGGCTGAGAGCACCAGCATCACGCTGACGCAGTACGCATTCGTCAATAACCGATCGACGTTCTTTTTCGGTCGGATGATCGAAGTACCGGAAGGATTCCCGACGCCGGGGTTCTCGGGCTATTTCGACCTCGAGCCCCTCGCGACGAACTGGGGCTGCACGGGATCAACCAATAACTGCCAAACCAGCGGTTCGACAACCAACCGAACCGCGGTGCTCAGAATGCTCGACTTACCCGGGACGGTGATCAACATACCCAGCGGGCAGGGCCAGCAGCAGGCTGATGTCCTCAATCAACTGTGCGGGAGTAGCTCAGCGACATGCACCTACACGCCGAAGTCGTTCGACAGCACGTCGTTCACGGATTGGAAGCTAGCCTCCGATTCGGTCTCCAACAACACCACCTCACCGTTGACGACCACGATCACCGTGACAACCCAGCAGCAGACGGCGACCACTCTCAAACTCAGCGCCAGTGCGAAAGGTACGGTTTTCGGCATCGTCGAGGTGGCGGTGACCACGGAGGCCTCCGAAACCTGGACCGACACCTACACCTTCAGCCAGGCCATCACGGTCACCGCCCAGCCCGGCGAGAAGGTTTCGATCGAGTCGCGAGACCCGGTCAACAGAGTCACCGGCGATTTCACCCTCACTATGGGCAACACCACCTGGAATCTCACTGACGTCAACTTCGATTCGCCCGATCCCGATCGGCGCAGCGAATACAACGCCATCACAACCCCGATCAGGGCGGTGGTGTAGCGGCGCCGGAACCGTTTTCGGCGTCATAACGACGAAGCGCCTCACTCAGCCCGGCGCGGCGGGTGATACCCAGCGTGCGGAACAACCGGTACAGGTGGGCGTCGACGGTGCGTGGTGAGAGGCTGAGTTCGGCGGCGATCTGTTTGGTGGTCTGTCCGGTGGCGGCGAGTTCGGCGATCCGGCGCTGCTGGGCGCTGAGCGGGTCGGGTTGGCCCAGGGATCGTTTCACCGACGCGCCGGCCGCCCGCAACTCGGCGCGGGCCCGCCCGGCCCACGGTTGCGCGCCAATACGATCGAAGCCGTCGACCGCCAATTCGAGCGCGGCCCGCGCCTCGGTGTGGCGGCGCACCCGTCGCAGCCACATCCCTTGGGCCAGAAGGATTCTGGCGTGATCGAAGGGAAATTCCGCGATACCGTGGTGGGTCAGCGCGGCCCGGTAGAGCTCGTCGGCGTCGGTGTCCGGCGATGTCATCGCCGCGATCGCCAGGGTCAGCGCCGCCGCCCGCTCCGACACCCCGGCCAGATTCAGCCTCGTCGCCTCGTCGGCGAGCGCGTGGGCCTCTTCGATCCGCTCGGAGCGCAGCGCGGCCTCGACGGAGTCGAGCATGTACTCGGCCACCTCGTGCAGGGAGTGGCGCGGCCACGCCCCGGCGGGCTGATCCTGATCGTCGCCCGGTAGGCGGTGTCGTAGTCGGCCTCGGCCAGGGCGGTGCGCACCGCGATGCGCTCGGCGGCGTCGAGGAGCCGGTGCAGGCCCCGCGGTGTCGACCAGGCTCTGACCTCGGCGGCATACCGGTGGGCGGTCTGCGTATCGCCGCGTCCGGCGGCCAGCATCCCGAGGTCGGCGAGCACCTGGTGGCGGCGCAACTGGCTGCACTCGACCTGCTGGGCCATCCGCAGGCAGCTCGCCCCGACCTGCTCGGCGTGGGACCAGTGCCCGGTCGCGATCAGATCGAGCAGCACCACCCGCCCGCACTCGATGGCATCGACGGACGCGCCCTGCTCGCACAGTTGGGTGAAGGCCGCCTGAAGCGGAGCCCGGAACTCGGCCATGACCCCGGCGCAGTACGCCGGGAACGACAGCAGTACCATTCGGTGGGCGGCACTCGAGGGAGCGACTCCACGTACCCGCTGAGGATTGCGCGGACGGCGTTCGCGGTGCCGGCGATGTCCTCGTCACCGGTGCGGTACATCAGGACCGCCGGGTCCAGCCGGGCCTGCAAGCACGACAGGGCGGCGTTGGTCTGCTCCCGGTGCCCGGCGCTGCCGGAATAGTTGGTGATCGAAACCAACAGGTAGACCAGCCGGTTCAGGGTCTTGTCGTCGAGGGCTGGCGGCCCCCTCCAGCGCGTCGAGGATCCGCCGGTGGGTGGAGATCACCTCGCCGTCGGCGTGAAACCCCTGGTAGCACTCCACCAGGACCGCCAGCGCCGAATCGCCCTGCCCGGTCGCGGTGGTTTCGAGCAGATCCTCCACCCCGCCGGGTTGGCCGGCCCGGGCGGCGACGAACACCGCGTCAGCGACCAGCGCCGCGCGATCGGTCGGGGTCGGGGCTGAGTTCGGCGGCCCGGCGCAGCCACTCGACACCCACCGAAAGCCCGCCGCGACGGATGGACAGCCTCGCCGCGTCGGCGAGCACCTCGGCCACCTCTCGATCGGGTTCGGTGGTCGCCTCGCCCAGGTGGGCGGCCCGGCGCACCAGCACATCGCCGTAGAGTCCGGCGAGGTCGCGGTGGGCCTCGCGGCGATCCTGCGGGCTAGCCCGATGAACCACCGCCGAGCGGACCAGCGGATGCCGGAACACGATGTCCCCCAGGGGATTCACCACGAGCAGACCGGCGGCGACGGCCGACTCGACCTCGCCCATGACATAACGGGTCCGGGTCGAGGTCGACAGGCTTCCGGTCATGCCGTCCAACGCCGCCCGCAACAGATCGGCGCGCACCCCCGCGTCGAGGTGCTCCAGCCGCGCCCCGAACACCGTGACCAGGCGCTCGGTCAGCGGCATCGCCCCCAGGGCGTCGGTGATCTGCCCGGCGCCCCGGGGCAGCTCGGCCAGGGCCAATGGATTCCCCTGCGCTGCCGCGAGGATCGCCGTCCTGGTGGCCGCCGGCAATGGCAGCCCGGTCCGCTCCAGCATGCGCACCGAATCCTCGGCATCCAGCGGCACCAACTCCACTGCGCTCCACCCCGCACTGGAGAACGCCGATACGTGCGGAGTCCGAAGGCCGGCCACCATCCGAACCCCGGGATGGTTCAGCCGGCGCCCCACCGCCCCCAGCACCTGCGCACTGATGCCGTCGAGCCAGTGCGCGTCATCAATGATCAGCAGCAGCGGCCGGGTCTGCCCCGCAACCGCCAACAGGTTCAGCACTCCCGAGGTCAGCGGCAACACCGCCACCTCGGAGTCCGGATCGCCTCCCAACACCGGCGCCAGCACCGCGCGGTCCGTGTCGTCCACATCGACCTGGAATTCCTTCAGCGCCGAACACCAGTTGATTGCAGCCCGCCCAACGCGAAGGGCTCCTCGGCTGCCACCCCGAGGACCCGCACCACCTGCCAGCCACTACCGCGGCCCGGACGCACATCTGATCGATCAACGCCGTCTTACCGACTCCAGGCTCCCCGGACACCACCACCGCGCACTCGGTGTTCTCGGCCAGCATCCGGCCCAACCGCAGCGACTCGGGCTGCCGCCCCAGCAGGTTCTCAACCCCGGGCATGCCTCGAGTATGCGCGGAAGGGCTGGGAATGCAGTAATTTCACCGATGCCCGAGGCGGGGCGGAGCGGTAGATTCAGGCCACCGAGGTATGCGGTTCGCAGTCATGAGCGTGCCTCGGTTCTACACCGCTGGAGACGCTGTGAAGCACAGGCCGACCACGATCCGCGACCGCCTCGGCGCCCTGCGGGGGCTACAGCAGTGCAGTGTAGACGGTATGGGGGCTAGCTGAGGCCGAAGGCCTCGTGCTGCAAAAGGATTCGTGGGTTGCCGGCGTGGGTGAACACTCGCGCTGGTAGTGCCACATTTGCAGATCAGGAGGCCTCCGGTGATTGTTCAGGGTACGAGTGTGGGGTTGGACGTGCATGCGCTTTCGGTTGTCGCGCATGGCATTGACGAGGAAACGGGCAAGATCGCGCGGGCACGGTTGTGTCCGGACTACGGCGAGGTCCTGGGCTGGCTGGGCCAGCTGCGCGCCCCGGTGCGGGTGACCTATGAAGCAGGCCCGACCGGGTTCGGGTTGGCGCGGGCGATCACCGCGGCCGGGATGGTGTGCCTGGTGGCGGCTCCCTCGAAGTTGCAGCGTCCGGCCGGGGATCGGATCAAGACCGACGCCCGCGATGCCGCGCATCTGGCCCGGCTGCTGCGGCTGGGTGAGATCACCGAGGTGGCGGTGCCCGAGCGTGAGATCGAGGCGGTCCGCGATCTGGTGCGGGCCCGCGAAGACGCCCGCGCTGATCTGATGCGGGTGCGGCATCGGTTGTCCAAACTGCTTCTGCGCCAGGGGATCGTCTATTACGGCGGAACAGCCTGGACGGGCAAGCACGAGCAGTGGCTGCGTCGGCAGCGTTTCGCCGACCGCCACCTCACGGCCGCGTTCGACCACGGCTTCGATGCCGTCCTGGCCGCGACCGCGGCCCGGGACCGCCTCGATGAGCAGATCCTGGAGGTGGCCGCCTCGCCGCGGTTCGCCGATCCGGTCAACCGGCTGGGCTGCCTGCGGGGCATCTCGGCGCTGACCGGACTGGCGTTGACGGTGGAGATCGGTGACTGGTCGCGGTTCACCGGGTCCTCGATCGGCGCCTACGTCGGGCTGGTGCCCTCCGAGCACTCCTCGGGGACCTCCCGGGTGCAGGGCTCGATCACCAAGGCCGGCAACACCCACGTGCGGCGGTTGCTGATCGAGTCGGCCTGGCATCACCGCACGTCCTACAGCACCTCCGGGCCCACACTGCGGGCCCGCTGGGCCAAGGTCGATCCCGCCCTACGGGCCCGCGGCCACACCGGCAACCGCCGGCTGAACAAGCGCTGGCAGGGCTTCATCGACCGCGGGAAGAACCCGATCGTGGCCAACGTCGCCATCGCCCGCGAACTCGCCGGTTGGTGCTGGTCTCTGGCCACCCTGCAGTAGGGCAGCAGGCCTGTGAACTTGAC
The DNA here is from genome assembly GCA_963715145.1 of uncultured Actinomycetota bacterium. Lineage (GTDB taxonomy): Bacteria > Actinomycetota > Actinomycetes > Mycobacteriales > Mycobacteriaceae > Mycobacterium. The sequence goes on from CAVQRL010000018.1 coordinate 704,752, forward strand.
TGGGCCCGGCTGATCACGCAGCGACGCGGTCAGTGAACAAACCTGCGGAGAACCTATGAGCCACAGCATGATTGACACACATCAGTGCCGGTGACGCTCGACTGTAGACAGCAGTACCGTTCACATCCGAACATCGTCCTGCGGTACCCAACCCGCGCATATCAGCCTGACACCACCGTCGTGAGCAACGACCGTCGATGCCATCACCGGACCCAGTCAAACGAAAGCCGCCCCGGCGACCGTCGGGGCGGCTTTCACCTGCCCTCTTGACAAAGTCGCCTCCATATCAGGTTCTCAACGCTGATGGCCCATGCCGCGATCCTGACCGGCGGCTGTCCCGTCATTCTCATCACGGTGGCGAAGGCCTTTTTTCTTATTTTCATGGCAAATCCGACAACCGTACGGTTGTGCAGTTGTCGACCCGTGGTTGAGGTGACGGTTCATGGGGCTTTGGGATGAAATCTCCGCCAAGTCCGGTATGTGTCGCCGGTAGTACGCTCGGATCGTCCGAGGCCAGCCGTAACATAGGCGGGGTGACCAGCACATACAGCGGCCGGGTGCTGGATCGCCTGCGCGAGCATCGCGGGGCGATCCGCGATGTGCTCACCAAGTACGGTGCAAGCAATCCGCGAATGTTCGGGTCGATCGCGCAAGGAACCGCGGGGCCAGATAGCGACGTCGACCTGCTGGTAGACCTCAGCGCTGAGGGGCCCGGTAGTCGACTCTCGCGACTGTCGGGCATCCGGTTGGAACTCGAAGAATTGCTCAACATGCCGGTAGACGTCGCCTGCGAAGAACTCCTCAAAGACCGCGTATCGGAGTCGGCTCGCAGCCAGGCCATTGCGTTGTGAGCAGATCGGCGCGCGATCGGTTGATTGACATCCAGACGGCGATCACCAAGGTCTATGCCTTTCGGCCGGCGCTGAGAGGCGAGCATTCCGACATGGCGGTGTCAGCGATTCTTCGCGAGATCGGGATCATCGGCGAAGCGGTGAACAAGTCAAATGACTCGCCCGTGGCCGCCCCGCAGGAGTAGGATTAAGTCCTACCGGCGCGAGAAAGTTGGCCATGCGGACAACCCGTCAACTCAGCATCACCCTTCCCAATGACATGGCAGATGCCCTACGCGAAAGGGTGTCCGCCGGGGAGTATGCCAGCGAGAGCGAAGTGATTCGGGAAGGTCTCCGCGCCTTGTTCGCCCGCGATCGCGCAGTCGAAGCGTGGCTCCAGACGGAGGTGGCCGCGGCCTATGACGCTGCGGTCGCGGACTCCACGCGCGCAATTTCCGCGAAATCGGTCAGGAATCGCCTCGCTGAGGAGCAAGCAGGGACCGTGTGACGTTCAGGGTCGCCTTCACCCCGGAGGCTGAGGAACAACTCGTTGATCTGTACCGCTATATCACTGCGGCTGGATATCGGGAAGCCGCAGATCGGTACACGGATTCGATAGTGACGTATTGCGAAGAACTGGCGGAATTTCCGTATCGAGGTAGGACGCGGGACGACGTCCGGCCGGGACTTCGCACCATCGGCTTTCGCCGTCGAGTCGTCATTGCCTACGCCATTGTCGGCGAAGGCGTCCTGATCGTCGGTGTGTTTTACGGCGGCCGCGACTACGAGGTCGTGCTGGCTGAGCAAGCGGAAGATTCTTAGCCGCAACTGGGCCAGCAGCAGACGACCGTCGTCATCCAGCAATCAATCTTCGTTGCATCTCGACGACACCCGCCAAGAAGCCACAGGAGTGTAGGTTCTCAAATTCCGTTTCATATCGCGGTCTTCTCACCTGCGTCTCTCCTGTTTTTCTCACTTCGTTTCATCTGGGTTTGTCTCATTTTGCGTTGCATTTCCTAGCGGTCCCGGTCAGCGGGTTCGATGTGCCTGGCTGCTTCCTGGACGACCTGGACGCGTGAGGTGAGGTTGAGCTTGCTGTAGATGTGAGTGAGGTGGGTCTGGGCAGTGCGCGGGGAGATGAACAGCCGCGCAGCTATCTCTTTGTTGGATAGGCCTTCGCTGAGTAATCGGATGACATCCAGCTCGGCAGGGGTTAATGATTCCCACCCGCTGGCCGGTCGCTTACGTTCTCCACGGCCCCGTTGCGCAAACGCGATCGCCTCAGTTGTGCTGAGTGCCTCACCCTCCGAACGGGATTGCTCAAAGGCGCTTTCTCCCAATGTGTCACGGACGCGGGCCAGGGTTTGTTCGTGGTCGTGATCGAAGAGACGGCAACGAGCCTCTTGAGTGCGTTGACGGATCCCTTGGGCGGCTCCGAGCAGCCGCGCGGCACGTTGTGGGTCTTCGTCGGTCAGCAGTGCCAGACACTCGAATACATCCGGGATCGACAGCAGGCCGCCGCTCTCCACGGCGGCCGCAAGAGCTTCGTGGGCGTCGCGCTCCGCTTGTCCAAGTTCCCCCTGGGCGATGGCCACCCTCGCGCGCACCGCCAACGCCACCACCCGGTGAGACCCAACGGCGCTGGCGACGCTCTCATCCGCCCACCGGCGGGCGGCGTCCACATTGCCACAGGCCATTGCGGCCTGCGCCATAGGGTTCATGGTGTGCAGGAACGCGGAGTTGCGAAGCTGACCCAGTGGATCGGCGGTGGTGACGGATGCCTCGCACTCCCTGAGCGCCTCGGCGAAGTTCCCGCGCATGAGTGCAGCGTGAGCTAGCACGGCATGGTTGTAGGGGTGTAGACCGGCGACGTCGGAGACCATGTTGAACGTCGCAGACGCCGCCGCTTCAGCGGCATCGGCGTCTCCGGTCAGCGCCCGCCCGAAGCCAACATTGATGAGTCCGAACGCCTCCATGGCGATGTCCTGGTCGAGCCGAGCTTCGTCAAAAACCCTCTGTCCGATTGCGATGGCCTCGGGCAGCTGGCCTTGCATCGCCAACGCGACGCCCAGGAAGGATCGACAGTACCGGGACATCAACCGGTCACCCATCTGGTCCGCTAGCTTTCGCCCCTCCTCGCCGGTGGCTTGCGCCTGCCCGGGAAGGCCTGCCTGTTGCGCTAGGGCCCAGGTCAGGTAAGCCAGTCCTTCGCATAGTCCGGCTTGGTCGCGGCAGGCCCGCGAGAGGGCGAGCGCTTCTGTGAGGTACATCGCTGCAGCCTGGGGGTCGGTGACGCACGTTGTCCCGCAGGCCAGCAGAACCCGGGCGGTCAGCCGGTCATCGCCGACACCCCGTGCAACCGCCAGGGCATCCTCGGCGTGCGCCCGTCTTGGTGGTGCATCGAGCCACGTCCCAAGGATCGCAGCGTCGGCGACTGCGGATATCCAGATCTCCGGCGCAATGTCGTTGCGGCGGAAGCGTTCGTCGCTGAACACTGCATCGAATGCGGCGAGTCCCTCTCGGTAGCGGCCCATGCTCACCCAGAGACGCTGCGCCGTGGAGACCATGGTCAAGGCGGTGGCGAAGTCGCCGTTCTCGCAACTCCAGGCGAACGCCGCCCGGAGGTTGTCGATCTCGGTCTCAGCCCAAGAAACCAGCGGAGATCCGTCCCCCCGCATTTCGGCCCCCAACCGGATTGTCATGCCTGCGTAGTAGGCGCAGTAGCGCGCGCGGACGGTGTCGGCCTCCCCGGAGGCAGCGAGTTTTTCCAAGCTGTACTGGCGCACAGTCTCCAGCAGCCGGTAACGCATCCTCTCGGTGCAGTCCTCAGCGACGACAAGTGACTTGTCCACCAGCAGGCCCAGCACATCAATCAGCTGGGCGCGTTCGGAGTTGGTGTCGGCGCCCACGGCGTGGGCGGCGTCGAGGTCGAAGCCGCCGGCGAACACCGCCAAGCGGCGCAGCAGGATTCGCTCGGGCTCGGTGAGCAGCGAGTGGGACCAGTCGATGGACGCCGACAAGGTCTGCTGGCGGCGCACCGCGGTACGGGCACCTCCGGTGAGTAACCGGAAGCTGCTGCGCAGACTGTCCAGGATCTGGGTGAGCGAAAGGGTCCGGGTGCGCGCCGCGGCGAGTTCGATCGCCAGCGGCATGCCGTCGAGGCGCCGGCAGATCTCGGTGACGGTCGTGGTCTGCTCGGGAGTCAGAGACAGGTCGGGCCGGATGCGCCGAGCCCGGTCGACGAACAGTTCGACCGCGTCGTCGCCGATGGACAACGACGGCACCCGCCAGGTGAGCTCGCCGGGGATACCGAGTGGCTCGCGGCTGGTCGCCAACACCGTGACCTGATGGCCGGCATGCACGATTTCCGTGACGATCTCAGTGCAGGCATCGAGGAGGTGCTCGCAGTTGTCCAGCACGACAAGCACTTTGCGGTCGGTCACGAAACGCAGGATCGCTCCGATGGTGCTGCGTCCAGGCTCGTCAGTCAGTTCCAGGGCACGCGCGACAGCGATCGGAACCACATCGGGATTGGTGATCGGCCCCAGATCGACGAAATACACGTTCCCGTCGAATTCCGGTTCGGCCTCCGCCGCGACCCGGAGCGCCAATCGGGTCTTACCCGCTCCGCCCGCCCCGGTCAACGTCACGAGTCTGTTGTCCCCCAACAACTCTGCGATGACGCCGACCTGTTCGGCGCGGCCCACGAAACTGGTCAATTGCGCCGGAAGCCGCGAGCGGCGCACTGCGGTTGCGGCACGCAGCGGCGGGAACTCGATACGCACATCAGGATGGTTCAGTTGCAGAACCCGTTCGGGGCGCGGCAGGTCGTGGAGAGCGTGGGAGCCCAGATCGGTCAGCCAGGCGTCGGCGGGCAGCCGGTCGAGCACCATCGCCTCGGCGGCCCCTGATAGGACGGTCTGTCCGCCGTGGGCCAGGTCGCGCAGCCGGGCGGTGCGGTTGATGGTCGGGCCGGCGTAGTTCGCGTCATCCCGAAGCTGGATCTCCCCGGTGTGCACCCCGATGCGCAGCTTGATCGGCTCCAGTTCGGCCTTCTGCAGTGCCAGGGCGCAGGCCACCGCGTCACTGGCTTTGGCGAAGGCGACCACGAAACTGTCGCCCTCACCCTGCTCGAGTGGCCGTACCCCGCTGTGGCGGGCCACCACCTTCGAGACCACGGTGTTGAGCCGCGCGATCGCTACCACCATCTGCTCAGGCTGGTTCTCCCACAACCGGGTCGAGCCCTCGACGTCAGCCAGCAGCAGCGTCACCGTGCCTGTCGGTAACTCGCTCACGGCCAGATCACCCCAGTTCAGCGGCACAATCTCTGCGTAGTTGTTCATGCTAGCCAGCATTCCGACCATCCGTCGGCACAACATCAGCACAACCGCGTATCTCCGTCCGTCGGGGATGCGTATCCGCCGAAAAATACGACCCGGCGAGGCGGTGATCTACGCGCTCTGGCGGATCTTCTCCCGTCCCGCGGGCCGCAGAGTCAAAAGCAGCCGACTCCCAGGGCGTCACCTGGGGACGCAAGCGGCACGCGGCAACACCGGTTTGGAAGGACTAGTCATGAGAAATTTGGTTCTTGCGGGAGTGGGACTACCTGGCGCCACGTTGTTGGGACTGGTCGCCTGGGTGTTGAAGGTCTCCCACGACACCCCGAGTAACGCCGGTCATCCTGCGCATCTGTTGTATGGGGTTGATGACTATTGGAATGGTGAGTACCCCGAAGGCGAACGGCCATGGTGAAGCGGCTGCGGTTTCTGGCAGCGTGGCTGCCCATGCGTAGGGGTTTGCGAGACCTACAAAGCGAGTGGCGTGCATGGGACATCGGTTGGAATGCTGGCACGTCCCAAAATCGGCTTCCGCGTCTAAATCCCTACTCTCGATGAGATTCGACAAACGACCGGATCGGTAGGCGACGATGCAACTCACTGGAAAGCGTGTTTTGGTCACGGGTGCCTCCCGCGGCATCGGCGAAGCACTTGCCCGGGCTTTCGCTTCGGCGGGTGCTCGCGTGGCGCTGGTTGCCCGCAGCGAGGACAGGATCCGCGCGCTGGCCACCGAACTGGGTGGCACCGCGCACCCGGCGGACCTTGCCGACCCTACTCAGGTCGCCGGATTGATCGACCGGATTGAACGCGACGGAGGCCCGATCGACGTCCTGGTGAACAACGCCGGGGTGGACAGCACGACCGCGTTCAGCGACGCCCCCGCCGACGATCTGCGCCGGGTCACCGAGGTGAACTTCCTCGCTCCGGCCGAACTGTGCCGGCAGGTGATCCCGGGCATGGTGCGCCGCGGTGGCGGCCACATCGTCAATGTCTCCTCGGGTGCGGGCGCGGTGGTGCTCCCAGGTCTGGTGAGTTACTCGGCATCGAAGGCCGCGCTGTCGCATTTCACCGCTGGGCTGCGTGCTGATTTGCGAAACCTCCCAGTGGGCACGACGCTCGTGGAACTCGGCCCGGTGCCCACCGAGATGCTCAGCCACATAGACGACTACGCACCCACCAAACGCTCGTTCGACCGGTTCTATTGGCTGCGCCTGATCGTCGATGTTCCGCGGGAGACAGTAGCCGGCGCCGTCCTCGACGCGGTGCGCAAGAACCGGCGCCACGTACGACTGCCCCGACGCAGCAGCCCGCTCGGACTGCTTCCAGAGGCCCCCCGACGGATCACCGAGTTGTTGCTCACCGGAATCCCGCACCAGGCGCGCTGAGCTCACCCTAGGGAACACGCTCACAAAATTTCATTGTGCACTCGCTCTTTCGAACGCGGCGATGTGCTCGATCGAGTTCGTTCGTCGTTTCGATGATTCCGCCGGCATGACAACTATTGATACCGATCGAATTCACCACCACCACGACGATCAGGTGTAGGTTCTCGAATTCCGTTGCATATCGCTGTCTTCGGACCTGCGCCTTTCGCACTTGTCTCACTTCGTTGCATCCGGGTTTGTCTCAGTTTGCGTTTCATTTCCCAGCGACCGGGTTCGGGCAGTGTAGGTTCTCAATTTCTGCTGCACGTGCTGGTGCAATTCATCTGGCTTTTTGACGTTATTCTCACGCGCCTGCACCGTCGATTTTCCCGCAAGTCGCTGCACTTCCTAACAGCATCCCCGGGCAGCGAGGAAGCATAACCGGCAGTGTCGGGGTCACGTGCTATCAGTTGAGTGGTGGCTCTTGACGTTTCCGATGATGCACCCAGATATCGGTTCATGCGTTACGTACGACCGCCTGTGAAGATTCCCCGTAACGGCCGTTCTCAAGGGATTCCGGGGCATCGTCCGCCGCCTCCTGCAGCATGAAGCGAAACTCCGGCTGGGAATCCGGAACTGCGGCAGGATGAACACTGCTGGCGCCCTGAACTATTCGACGTGACCGGGGACGTCGCCGAGCCGGTGTGACTGTCGTCGGCTGGTGTTGGCGTACAGGAGGAGCAGCCAGACAAGGTATGCGGCTATCAGGCCCGTCTGCAGCCAGTAGATGCGAGTCGAGCGGCCGTCGAGAACCGCCGCCAGTGCGGCTGACGCATTGACGGCGGACAGTCCGAGGACGGTGACCCCCAGGGCAATCAGGGCGAAGGGCACCACGCTCCGGTTCAGGGCGGCATTCACGAAGAGACAGACGTAGGACACCACAGCAAAGGAAATGATCTTGTCCTGATAGGCGTAGAACGGGACGTCGTAGTACACGAAGAGCAGCGGATACTTTAGCCCGAAGAAGTGAGCGACCGCCATGCAGCAGAAGTAGGCAACTCCCGCCCACAATCCGATCCGGAGAAATCCGGTGGGCGCCTCGCGTCTGGTCACCCCGGGCATTCAATCAGATAGAACCTTCAAGCAGGTTGCTGTTTGACCGGCAGTGCGTGGCGTCGATTCTGCGGGACCGGCCGGATCCCGCAGATGAGACCGTGGTTAGCGGATCACTTGCCACCTGGAGCTTAGGTGCCGCCGACGCCCGCCTTGTTCAGGTCCGACAGGATCAGCCCGACGGCATATCGGGCTTGGGTCCGACGCTTCGTCCCAGTCAGGCCCTGCAAGTGAAACCACCAGTGCGCTTCGAAGAGTCCTGCGATCGCGTAGGCGGCGCCGGCGATCTTCTGTCTGCTCGCACCAGTGAACTCTTCGGCGAGTTGTCGCTCCAATTCTGGCAACCACCATTTGGTCCACAAGACCTGCAGCTGCTTGCGCACACCCCCGTCCCGGGCAGCCAGCGCGACCAATTCACTCCACACCAGCAACTCATCACGACTGCGATAAGCACGGCCACCGAACAGCAGACCGATTCGTTCACCAATCGGCTTCCGTCCACCGCGGGCCAGCATCTGACGGCCGTAGCCGGCGACGGCCTGGGCGATGAATGCTTGTATCAGGGCCTCGCGGGTGCCGAAGTAGTGCAGCACCAAAGTCCGCTGAAGACCCGCCTCCTCGGCTACCGCCGAGAGCGTGGTGCCCGCGATTCCCGCGCGGGCCACAACGGTCTGAGTGGCGGAAAGAATCTGCGCTGTCCGCTCTGCCGTCTTGCTGGGCCGCCCAACTTGATTTACTGTCACGATAGTCAGTTTATTAGATGGTGGTGATCGCGCTGAGGATTCTCACGTTAGGTGGCGCCGGTGAGATGGGACGCGCAGCAGTCACCTCGCTGGCCAGTGACGATCGAGTGAAAGAGATCGTCGTGGCCGATCGCGATGATCTCGCGGCCCGGCGGGTCGCCCATTCGGTCGGGGCCAAGGCAAGTTGGCTTGCAGTCGATGTGACGGACCGTCAGATCCTGGCCGACGCACTGCGCAATTGCGACGTTGTCGTCAACACCGTCGGTCCGTTCTTTCGGTTCGGAGCAACAGTCCTCTTGGCGGCGATCGACGCCGGCTGCGACTACATCGACATCTGTGACGATCCCGAGCCGACGCTGGAAATGCTGGCACTCGACGATCACGCCAAGGCCGCAGGCATCACAGCATTAGTGGGCATGGGTGCAAGCCCCGGGGTGTCGAATTTGCTGGCGGTCGTGGCGGCGCGTGAACTAGACGGTGTCGATTCGATCCACACCTGCTGGAATGTCGCTGCCGCCCAGCCCGATTCCAATCATGCTGGGTCGACGAGCGCGGCTCTGGTGCACGGCATTCGGCAGATCAGCGGCGAGATTCCCGTCATCCACGGTGGAGAGCTCGTCCGACGCCCAGCACTGGAACGGCTTACGATCGACTATCCGGGAATCGGCTCGAGGAACGGTCGAAGCTTCGGACACCCCGAAGCGGTCACACTGTCCCGCGCCTTCCCGGAATTGCGCGAGTGCCAGAACGTGGTGTTCGGGGACCGAGCCACGTTGGCGATGCTCTCCGCTTTGCGATGGTCAATCGGACATCGCCTAATGAGCGCCGACGGTGCAGCACGTCTGGCTGGCCGAATCGAACGCCTGACCTCCCCCAGCAACAAGCTTCTGCAGACCGGCGGCGTGCCTCCCCTGTTCGCCCTAGCCACAGGAACCCGCCGGGGTCAGCACGCCGTCGTTGCAGACGCACTAACCCAACTGCCCGGCCTGTCGATGGCGGCAAACACGGCCGTACCACTGGCCGTGGCAACGCCGATGGTGAAGCTCGCACGGCGGCCCGGTGTCCACACCCCCGAGACCCTGATTGATCCCGGCCGGTTCTTCGATGCCTTCGCCGGCCGCTGCATCGGAGAACCCGCACCGGGCTCCATGCTGGCCATAACGAAATCCTGGGCGTCAACCGCCGAAAACGCCGCCGTGCTCAACAGCCATCTACTGACGGCTCTTCTGCAGCTGCAGTAGCGAGATGACCCGATGAAGGCCGGGTCACATCGACAACGAACGTCCGGCGGCTGACTGGCTCATCGACACGGATGCAACGTGGACAGTGCTATCCCTGCTGCACGCGAGCTCGCAAAAAGAATGCGATCTATAGCATCAGCTTTTGTTCTCTTCCATCAGGACCGCAGCTCGATCGACATTCTCAATATCGCTGCACAAGTGCAAGGCAAGTGCCGTCAATCTTGAGAAAGTGCGGTCAAATTCGAGAACCTACACCGCCGTTGTAGGTTCTCACGTCCGGCTGCGTCTGGGCTCACCGTCGACCTGGCCGTTGGCCAGCTGTCTCACGGTGGCCGCACCGTCGTTCGTCTCACGAACCGCTGCATTTCCTACGTCAGCGGCTGTGGTCGGATCGCCGATCCCGCGCGGGGAACCCCTTGTCGGCGACGACGAAGTGTATGATACCTCGTATGACAGCGGCGGAGATTGTGCAGGCACGACTGACACCGGAAGACGCGATGCAACTTGACGATGACCGCAAGGTTCTCGGCCTGACTACCCGATCCGATGCGGTTCGGGAGGGTCTGCGCTTGCTGCACAAGACAGCACGCTACGCCGCGCTGGCCCAGGAATACGACGACTTCTACGGGGCGGGCGTACAGGCCCCGATGGGGGCTATCGCCGCTTACGGCGACCAAGTGGCCGCCGAGACCCTGGTGGCGAACGGCTGACCCATGTTTCGAGGAGACGTATGGGACGTGCAGTTCCCCAAACCCGTTGGAACGCGCCCGTGCGTCGTACTCACCAATAATCTGCTCATCGCCCGATTGGGGGCGGTTACCGTCGCCGAGGTCACCGGCACCGCAGGTCCGCCTTCGACCCATATCGATGTTGACGCGGACGCGGGCCTAACCGGGCGGGATCGCTCCTGGGTCAACACCACGGAGTTGCACACGATCCCGAAGGGCAAGCTCCGACGGCATCGCGGACGCCTCAACCCCGTCGAGCTTCGCCGCGTCAGCACGGCCGTCCGCGTAAGCCTCGACCTCGACTAAGCCATCAGACCTCGACAGCGGGCGGCCGCATAGTTGTTCTTCTGTGGGTTCTCATTTTCCGTTTCATGTCGCGGTCTTGTGCACTGCGGTTTTCTCCCGTTTCTCACGCCGTGTCATTCCTCGTTTGTCTCACGGCGGGTGCCATTTCCTAGCGAGGAGATGGTGCCCAGATTGCGAACCGAGGCCGCGCTGTCGTGGCTGACGATGCAGTCCGGGTTGGCGCGCCGTTCGGCGATGTCAGCGCCGGGACGCAGCGACAACCGCCATGGGGCCGGTGTCGCGGTGGGCGCCCGCTCACCGTTCAGCGGTAGGCGTCGGATCGTTTCGCAACGGTGTAGATGGTGACCAGATTCTCCGCGTCGTTGATCTCGTAGATGATGCGGTACTGACCGATTCGGATGCGCCAGTCATCGCGGCTACCGACCAGCTTCTTAGCGCCACCGGGGCGTGGCTGCTTACTCAGGGCGATAACGGCCTGCAGTGCGGCCTCAAACACGGCTCGTGGTAACCGCTGTAGCTGCTTCAGTGTGTCGGGGTGAAAGGCAACATTCACGACGCGGGCACGACGGCGGGATCGACACCAAGAGCGTCGAGCATCTCCGACATCGACATCGACGCGAATGGCCGCTCGCGCATTCCTCGCAGCCGCAAGGCGTCGGCGACGTCGGCGTGTTCGTGCAGCCGCTCGTAGTCGGCCATGCTGACAATCACCGCTACTTCGGTGCCGCTGTCGGTGACGATCACCTCCTCGCCCGTCGCGGCGACCTCACGGACGATCGCGCCGAGCCGGCTCCGCAACTCCTTCAAGTTGTGCGTACTCATGTTGCACATGTTACCCCGTACTGTCGTGCTTTCGCGTGCCGTGACGGGCCCAAGGGCAGAGCAGACCACCACCGCCGTGCACCAAGTGACCAGCTGCGCTAGCGCACGCAGACATCGTTGCCCGGTTTGCACGTCGGGTCGCTCGGCGGAATTGGCCCTAGCCGGAACCTGGGAACTGTGGACTTGTCGCCACTGCGAGACAGCGGGACGCTCCCCGCAGGGCGACGGCCCGGCCGAGCTGAGATGATGGCGTTTGTGACGACGGGCACCACCCAGCACCGCCGTCCTGACCTCAGAATTCCAGCCACGTCCGATCGGGAGAAATCCGGCAGCACGCGATGGTAACCGCCCAATCCTCCCCGTGGTCGACGCTGCGGCAGATCCTGCCGTCGGCCGCACGCACCCGGATCATCGGCTGGATGCTCTTGTTGTTGATAGCCGCCCTGGCGATTGCGACCTTTGCCACCTGGCGGCTGTTGGAATCTGCCATCAACGATCGCATGGACGGGGCGTTGCGGGTCGAAGTGGAGGAGTTCGCCGAACTTACCGGCCCCGGCATCGACCCCGGCACCGGTGCGCCGTTCACCGGGGTCGAAGCGCTCATCCGCGAAGCGATGGCGTACAACATCGCCCGGCCCAACGAGGTATTCCTCGGTTACGTCGACGGCTCCTACCTGACCAAGAGCCGGCAGCAACCGGGCACCCCCAACGTGCTGGGCGACGACGCCGCGTTCACCGAGCATGTCGCATCGGTCACCGAACCGGTCGAAGGAAGCTACCAATATCCGGGTGTCGGCGAGATCCGCTACCTGGCCATTCCGGTGTCGCTCAGGGGCGACCCAGCGCACGGTGTGATCGTTTCCGCATTTTTCGGCGACCTTGAGCGCCGCGACGCCGACCGGGTGGCACGGCTGATGCTTGCGGTCGGCGGTGCCACCATCGTGGGCGCCTCGGGGGCGGCCTGGCTGATAGCTGGTCGCATCCTGAGGCCGCTGCGCGATGTCGCCGAGACCGCGCGCAGCATCACCGATACCGATCTGTCCAGGCGCATTCCCGCCCGCGGCGGCGAAGACGACGAGTTGGGCAATCTGGTGCAGACGATCAACGGGATGCTGGACCGGGTGGAAGCGGCAGTGTCGGCGCAGCGCCGCTTCAGCGATGACGCCGGCCACGAACTCCGCACCCCGATCACCATCGTGCGCGGTCACCTCGAGGTGCTCGACCCGACCGACCCCGACGACGTGACATCGACAGTCGAGCTGGTCGACGACGAGCTGGAGCGGATGAACCGGATGGTATCCGACCTGCTGCTCTTGGCCCGGGCGGAACATCCGGCGTTCCTGCATCCCACGCTGGTCGATGTCGGCGCACTGACCCGGACAGCATTCGAAAAATTGGCCGGTCTCGGCGACCGCGACTTCACCCTGCAGGCCGTCGCAGAAACGAGCGCCGTCCTGGATGCGCAGCGGATCACCCAGGCGCTGGTCGCGTTGGCCGACAACGCATGTCGCTACACCGCCGACGGTGACTGGATCGGGGTGGGATCGGCGCGAGAAAACGGCTGGCTGAAGTTCTGGGTCGCCGACTCCGGACCGGGAATCAGCGCGGCCGACCGCACCCGCATCTTCGAACGGTTCTCACGCGGCGGCGACGGCGCGAGGCGATCCGACGGTGCCGGGCTGGGCCTGGCGATCGTGCAGGCGATCGCGGTGGCACACGGCGGCAAGGTGTTGCTGGACAGCGTCCCCGGAAGCGGCGCCACTTTCACCGTCCTCTTCCCTGCCACAGGAGTGCCATGGCCCGAATCCTGATCGCCGAAGACGAACCGCGTATTTCGAGCTTCATCGACAAAGGCTTGTCCGCCAACGGATTCGCCGTCACAGTCGTGGCCGACGGGCGGTCCGCCTACGAGTACGCCACCACCGGCGGGTTCGAGTTGATGGTGCTCGACATCGGCCTGCCCGAAATGGACGGGTTCGATGTTCTGCGCAAACTGCGCGCCGAGGGCAACCCGATCCCGGTGATCGTGCTGACCGCCCGCGACAGCGTGCAGGACACCGTCGCCGGGCTGGAGGGCGGCGCCGATGACTACATGCCGAAACCTTTCCGGTTCGAGGAGTTGTTGGCGCGGGTGCGCCGGCGGCTGAACACCGAACGCGCCGCAGAGTCGACGGTGTTGTCCTGCGGTGGTCTGCAGTTGGATCTGCGCACCCGTCAGGCCCGCGTCGACGGCCATACCGTCGACCTGTCCGCGCGTGAGTTTGCGCTTGCCGAAACATTCCTGCGCCATCCCGGCCAGGTGCTGTCCCGAGAACAGTTGCTCAGCCACGTCTGGGGTTACGACTTCGATCCCGGCTCCAACGTCGTCGATGTCTACGTCCGCTACCTGCGCCGCAAGCTGGGCGCCGAGCGGTTCGTGACGCTGCGCCGGATGGGTTATCGCCTCGACGAGATTCCCTGACCAGAGGCCCGGCTCGCGCAACGACTCGGCGCCCGCCACCGCGTGGTGCGGGTGGCGGGCGCCGGGTGTCGCAGAGGATGGTCTCAGTCCCAGGAAGTGTCGTCCCATGGCGAGTCGTCCATCGCCATCACGCGACCTTCGGTGAAGAACCCGTTCCGATCGGCGGTCGCATTGGCGACGCCGGCTCCGAGCAGGCTGAGCCCCGTGAGGGCTGCGCCTGCCGTGACGACCTTCCAGGTGTTGGGAAACATGTTGTGCTCCTTCTCTTCAGGGTTGTGGTCGGGGCGGTTGTCCCGTCCTTCCCTTCTAGGATGTCGCTCGAACGTGAGGGCATCGGGAGCCGCAGATGAGCGCTTTCTCATCCGCTACAGCCAGTTGCGGGCCAGCGCGAGGCGCGAGGCGGTGTGCTTGGACCAGTCGTCCAACCGGGCGCGGAACGGCGCGGTCGCCAAGCCCAACACCACCGCGGCGGTACGACGGCGCAGAGCGCCGGGTTCGATCCGGCGTTCGGCGTGCGCGAACACCGCGTCGCAGTACCCGCGCGCCGGAGCATGCGACAGACCCAGCACGGACAGATAGCCGATCAGGGTCGCCCATTCGTCGGCGCGTTCACCGGGGCCGGCCGTGTCGACATCCAGCAGGCCGGTGATCCGGGAGCCATCGGCCAGCAGCTGGCCATGGTAGAAGTCGCCGTGCACCGGCACAGGCGGCTCTGACAGCTCTTGTGACACCGACAGCGCTGCATCGACCACACGGGTCGCCTCGCCGGTGAGTTCGGCCGCCTGCGTCGCGGACAGCGCAGGATCGGACGCCGCGCAAATACGCAGCACCTCGGCGCTGTCATGCACCCGATCCAGGATTGAGCGGTTCGACCTCAGCTGCATCAGGTCGTCGGGCAGGGCGTCGAGCAGTTTCTCCAGCTCACCCGGCGCGGGCAACGCGGCGGTATCGGAGCCACAGTCGCTGCTCAGCTGGTCGCGCAATAGCGCGCCGGACGCCTCGGGCAGCACCACGATCCCCTCGGATGCGTGTGCCAGCACCGGCGGCACCGGCAGCCGTGCGCTCAGCAGGTCGTGACGGATACGAAGGTCGGCGACCTCCGCTGGCCGCACCACCTTCACGAACCAACGGTTGTCGCCGTCGCGGACCTCCAGCACCGCACGTTGGGTCGGGCGGTAGGCTCGCACGTCGATCTCCGGGGCCGCGCCGATGGGCAACCCATGGGCACTCAACAGCTCGGCCAGTCGAGTCGAGTCGCCGGCGATCTGCAGGGCGGGCAGTGCCGGGTCCTGCTGCCAGCGCCAGACCCCGACTTCGAGAGGCTGGCCGCCGTACTCACCGGCCACCACCGTCGCTCCGGCCGGGATGTTTTCGCCGGTGGCAGCCACCAGAGCCTCGCGGCTGCGGCTACCGTCGGAGCGGCGCACGTCGGCGACGTATCTGACGCGCACCGAGCCGCTGGGGCGCACCCGAGTATCGGCCGGCCGTAGATCTTCCAGCCGGGCCCCGTGATCGCCGATCGCCGCACCGAGCACACCTTCTGCCTGTGGACCCAGCAACAGGGTCAGCGGGGTACCAGACATGCTCAGCCCACGTTGACGGACACGGTGGTGGTCCGAGTGGTGGGCGGCAGCTTCGTGGTGTCGACCACGAGGAACGCGCCGGAATCCTGCGCGCCGTTGGCCAGGGTCTTGGGCGTGAGCGTGAACGGTGGAGTTTCGGATTCGATCCCGACCAGGCCGTAGTCGCTGTCGTTGGAGATGATGAGGGTCTGTCCTCCGTCGGGTGTGACGACGCCTTCGACCTTGTCATGTCCGAAGAACTCACCTTTGGGGTTGAGTTCGGTCAGCAGTCCGCCCAGATCCAGTTTGAGCGTCTTGCTCACGACCTCGATATCTGCTGACTGCAGTTTCTGGACGGCCTCGGCGTCGGTGGTCACACCTACGAAAGCCTCGATGGGCTGGCCGTCGACCAGCAGACCGCCTGCGGCCGCGTCGTAGCTGCTGCCCGGGACCGTGGATGCCGGACCTACATCTGTTGCCTGCGAGATGTCGGCGACATAGATCTTCTTGTTCCCCTCGGGCGCCAGCGCAGTGTCGCGCTCATCGATGAGGAACTCGGTGGCGCTGAGCGCGGTGATCTCGGAGACGAGCACCTTGGTGTTCTGCGGATCGGCCAGCGGCAGTAGGTACATCTTGGCGTCCCTGGTGGCCAGGTCGATGGTGACGATGCGGGTCAGTGGCACTGCTCGGGGCCGGCCGTCGATCCCGGGGGTGGCCAGTGCGGACTGCATGATGCCCACCAGTGTCGAACCGTCGGGAGTAATGGTCAGGCCCTCCATGCCGCGGTTGGGGTCGCGCATCGCCAACTCGCCGGGCAGCGAGCCGTCATAGGGCGACAGGCGTTCGATCTCGTTGCCATTGGCGTCGAAGTGGATGATGAACGGCCCGTACTCGTCGGCGACCCAGAACGTGCCGTCCTGCAGCGCGACCAGGCCTTCGCTGTCCAGACCGCGCTCGGAGGTCGGCATCGGGTTGCCGTGGATGTCGACCATGGTCTCCCCGCCGGTGTCGCCCACGTCGACCACCAGCCCGTTGAGCGGTTGGCCGTCGGTGTCTTTGAGGATGATGGTCTGCTGCTCCTGGGCTATGCCATCGGCCAGGGTGTACTTGACGATTTGGGGCGAATAGTCCGTGACGGGCAGCACCTTCTCGTTGTCGGCGCGGCCGTCGACATTAGGCCCGCGATCGGTCAGGCCATAGATCTGGTCAGGGTTGCCGGGCACGGCGGCAATCGCCGAGCCGGCACCGCTGCTTTGTACCGGCACCCCGCCGACGATGGCCATCGGTGGAGTCGGCACGGCGTACACCTGCACCGCGTCGGTGATGGTCATCGTCAGTTCCTCGATGCCGGTGAAACCGTCGTCCGGTGTGTAGACGATGCTGCCGTCGGTGCCGTAGCTGATCTGCCCGTTCGCGGGTTGCTCGAACGCGACGGGGGTCAGGCCACCGGTGGCCGCCAACAACTGCGCTGGTGTGATGGTCAACGGCTGACCCGCGCTGGTGCTCAGCCGCTGCTGCTCACCCGCTAGTGATGCAGGCTGCTGTTCCTGAGCCGCACTGGACTCTGTCGAACACGACACCACCGTGACCGCTAGAGCAACGGCCCCCGCAGTACTCAGAAATTTCCGCGCGACGAGACGTGCCATGATGCGCTCCTTGTCAATCAGGTTGCGGGTCGGGAATTGTTCCCGTCCGTCCCGTCAAGGATTTCGCCGCGAGATGAAAGCGCCGGGAGCTGAAGATGAGCGCTTTCTCATCCTGGAAGGCAGCGCTCAGCCGGGCCGGCGCATCCATGTTTCGCCTCCGACTCGGGTGGGTTCAGTCTGCTGTCTGCGAGTTCACCGCACGGTCCGGTGGCGTCGTTGCAGCGCGACCGCGCCGGCGAGCACCGCGGCCATCGACCCCACCGCCACCCCGGCGCGGGGTCCGGCGAAGTCGGCGATCCAGCCGATGATCGGCGCTCCGATGGGCAGCCCCCCGAGGAGCACCATGGCGGCAAGTGCCATCACTCGCCCGCGCATCGCAGGCGCGCAGCGCTGCTGCAGCAACGCCGTCGAGGCGGTGACGAAGAGCGACGCGGTCACGCCCGTTGCGACGCCGGCGACCGCAGCCAGCGCCAGGTTCGGCGAGAGTGCAAGTAGGCCGTTCGCCAGGCCGAAGGCGATGATGGCGCCGGCGAGGAATCGCATGTCGATCTCGCGGTGGCGGGCCACCGCCAGGGCTCCGAAGACGGATCCGACGCCGATGGCGGTGTAGAGCAGCGTATAGGCGCCCACGCCGCCGTCGAACGTGTGATTGGCAAGCAACGGGACGAGCACCTGGTGGTTGAACCCGAAGGTGGCGAGGATGGCGGTCATCGACAGCGTGATCCGAAGCTCGGGGACTCTCCAGGCGTATCGGAGGCCCGCCCGCGCCGCCCCGGGTTCGCGTACCACCTCGGTGATGTGGAGCGCGTCGCGACGCATGAGCAGCAGGGTGGTCAGCGCGATCAGATAGCCGACTGCGGTAGCGACAAAGCACCAACCGACACCCGCCCAAGCGATCAAGGCGCCCGCGCAAAGCGTTCCGATGAGCCGGCCTATCGCGGTGATCGCACCGGTGAGGCCTACCGCGTGCTGGATTCGGTCCTCGTCGACGAGTTCGGCCACGAAGGCGCGCCGGACGGGGGTCTCAACGGCGTGGAGCAGACCGAACGCGATTGTTAGCCCGTACACCATCGACACGGTGCTGGCGCCGACGAGCACCACGGCACCGAGCACTGCCGCCTGGCAGACGATCAGGAACTGCGTCGCGATGAGTAGGCGGTGCTTGTCGACACGGTCGGCGAAGGCCCCGGTCCACGGTCCCAACACCAGCAGCGGTCCGAACGTCGCGACGGTGATCCAGCCGAGAGCGGTTCCGCTGCCGGTCAGTTCGCTGGCCAGCCACGCCAACGCCAGGAACTGCAACCAGGTGCCGGACTGCGATACGGCCTGGCTGGCGAGGAAGCACCGCAAGTTCCCAACCCGCTTGCAGCGCAGCGCGTGTCGTCGATCCGTCGATGCTTCAGCAATACCAAGAAGAGCCATACCAAGAAGCATGCTGATCCGGGATGGACCAGCGATGAGCAATAGATGAGCGATCTTTCACAATTGTCGACGCTGATGTCGCCGACAGTCTCAGGGTGACGCAAGAACGGCGGGAGCAGCGAATCGTCCTGTCATGAAAAGTCTCTCATCAAGCTGACCCGGTTGCTCTCATCCACGCCGACGAATCTGGCTCTCATGGAAGCGAAAAGGAGTCAAGTCATGAAACTCGTTGTGCGCGAGGCCGCTGTGACGACCGGCGACGGCGTCCAGCTGGCGGTGCACGACTACGGCCCCCTGGCGGCGGATCACACGGTCATCTTGCTGCACGGGTTATGCGTCAGCGACGCAGTGTGGTCACACCAAATCGACTACTTGCTGCGTCGCGACGGCAACAGCAGCCGCGTAATCAGCTACGACCACCGAGGCCATGGCAGATCTGGCCATGCCCCGGCCGAGACGTACCGAATCGACCAGCTTGCCAGTGACCTCGCGGAAGTTCTCACCGCGCTCAAGGTCGGCGGCCCGCTGACTCTTGTCGGCCATTCGATGGGCGGGATGGCGGCGCTGGCCTACCTCGCGCGCCCCAGCGCCGATCGTCCCGTTGACCCGCAGGGCCTGGTGCTGGCTGCCACCACAGCGGGCAAACTCACCCACCAAGGTCTCGGCCGGCTGTTGGCCACCCCAGGGACCGGTGCGCTACTCAGGCTCGCCAACCACATCCCCAAGCAGGCCCTGAATCTGCTGGCCGGGCCCGTCTGCTCGACGCTGAGCAGAGCCTGGCCCGAGCAGCGCACCATGTTGACCGCCGTCGCGGGCGCGGCCGCGAGCACCCCGATACCCACAGCGGCCGGATTCCTGCCGACGCTGCGCAGCTATGACCAGCACAGGACTCTCGGGGACATCCGTGCGAAGACAGTCGTCATCAGCGGCGCCGCCGATCCGCTCATTCCGGCAGCGCACTCGCATGAGCTTGCCCGCGCCATCCCCCGCGCTGCGCACCTGCACCTTCCCCACGCCGGGCACTGCCGCCCCGCGAGGCGCCGCAAGTCGTCAACGAAGCCGTCAGGCGGGCAATGTCCCCTGAGGGAGCCAAAGGACTCACCGCATGCTGGCGCGACATCCCAGTGAGGAGTCGGCGATGCGTCAGCTGACCGGTTTGGATGCAACGTTTCTGGCCTTGGACTCGCCGACGGTCTGCAGCCATCTCGGCTGCATGGCCGTGCTGGATCCGCCGGCCCGCGGTCCAGCGCTCACTCGGCGGCGCCTCACGGGACTCATCGAGTCCAGGCTCCATCTGGCTCCCCCGTTTCGGCGACGCCTCACCGAGGTGCCATTCGGGTTCGATCAGCCGTACTGGATCGAGGACCCGGACTTCGACATCGAATTCCATGTCCGCGAACTGGCGTTGCCCGCGCCGGGCGACGACCATCAGTTGGCCACTGCGGCCGCCCGCCTGCACGAGCGACCGCTGGACCGCAACCGCCCGTTGTGGGAGATGTATCTGATTCACGGGCTCGCGGGAGGCCGCAAAGCCCTGTACACCAAGGTTCACCACGCCGCGATCGACGGAGTCGCGGGCAACAATCTGCTCGTCGCGCTGTTTGACACCTCTCCGCAGCCGCGCACGGAGCGCCCTGCGGTCCCGTGGCGCCCAGACGCCAAGCCCGGCGCGGTCCAGTTACTGGCCCGCAGTGCAGTGTCGGCGGCTCTCCAGCCGCTCCGACTCGCGCGGCTTTCCGCTGAGGTACTGCGTTCGCTGCCTGCCATGGCCAATAGTCCCGGCCGCCCGCGTCTGCCGGTGATCGACCGGTTCCTTGCGAGCCGGGGCCGCGGCGTGGTGTCGTCGGCGCCTCCTCTGATTGCGCCGCCCACGCCGTTCAACAAGATGCTCGGGCCGCGCCGGCAGTGCGCCTTCGGCAGCCTGCCGTTGGAAACGGTGAAGCAGATCAAGAACTCCGCCGGGGTGACCGTCAACGATGTGGTGATGGCGCTGTGCGCCGGCGCGCTGCGCACGTGGCTGCACGATCACAACGCCCTTCCCCCGGGCCCGCTACTGGCAGCGGTGCCGGTGAGCATCCGCGTCGAAGATCAGAACGCGACCGAGGGCAACCGCTTGGCCAAGGTCGTCGCGCCGCTACCAACACACCTGTCCGTCCCCGGCGATCGGCTCCGTGCCACACATGACGCCATGGAGGCGGCCAAGGACCAGGTCAGCGCCATGCCCACCGATCTGTTCATCGATATCGCGCAGTTCTGGCTGCCGGCCCTGGCCAAACCGGCCAGCCGGCTGGCCACCCGGATGCGGCTACTCGAGCGTATTTCGCCGTTGAACCTCTTCGTCTCCAATGTGCCCGGCCCCACGATGGATATGTACATGGGCGGCTCCCGCCTGCACGCCGTCTACCCGATCTCGACGATTGCCGACGGGCAGGGCCTCAACATCACAGTGCTGGGCTCTCGCGGCAAGCTAAATGTCGGAATCGTGGCCGACCCTGAACTGGTGCCCGATGTCGAAGCGATCATGGACGCGCTTCTCCGCGAGCTCGCCCTACTACACGCGGCAGTGAATACCATGACTCCTGCATCTATATCAGCGTCAGCGTTGGCGTGAAAGTAGGAGACGTTCGTATTCGGGTCGCCTGTTCGAACGCGTGCGCGGAGCCGATGAGTTTCGGTTCCTGGTACGCGCCGGAGAAGAAGGACAATCCGACCGGCAGGCCATTCAGGTAAGAGGCCGGGACGGAGATGTATGGGTCCCGCCAAGGCGCCGCGGCCGCGAGTTCGCCGATTCCGGCCGGGGCCGCTCGCGCGTGATTTCACTGAGATCATCTGGCCGCCGATAGGAGACGGTGACCGATGACGCCTTACCTGCACTGTGGCCCATGGCAATCATCTCGGCCCTGCAATCGGTTCAGACTGCTCTCGGTGACCCGATCGTCACACGGCCTCGCACGCGGTCAAGGCATTGAACGGCCCGCGTGTCTCATGCGTTAGGCGGATCCGCCATCACTCCGCCATTACTCGTGAGATTCCGCCACGTGCCGTGAGAACCTACAAGTAGTAGTACTACGAGTGTGCGGCTGGCTGCGCTGCGGTGCGGTGGGCCTGAGATCGGCGGCCGTCGTCGCGGCGACTATTCCGGAGTCATCTCCGGTTCAGTCAGAACCGCCTCGTAATCCAGGCCGCCATAGAAGATGCCGACGACCAACACACCCTGGTTGATAACGGCGAATGCAACGACCATTCGTCGTCGATAGCCGATTACCCGAAGCCCCGGCCTGATGTCGTCGCGTACCCTGCCCCGAAGCGGGAACGATGGCAACTCCTCACAGAACGTCACGATCGAATCCACATACCGTGCAGCGGCACATCGAATCGTTCAACAACCGGCTACGCAAGGAGTGGCCGTTGACCCACGGACAGCCCGGCGGAATATGCGACATGCCGGTCTTTCCGTCGCAGAACTGTTGCAGTGTTTGAGAAACCAGCTCCGGCCCCGTTGTCCATCCGCAGCACCTTGGGCGGTCGCCAACTGTGGCCAACACCTTCTCCAGCTCATCGACAACTCGCTCGCCGGTGATCGAGCGCTCGACGAGGTCCAGCAACGACTCTCAGGTGTGTTCGCCGATCATCGAATCCTGCGAATCGGCCGCCGTCGTAGCTATAGCGCGAGGTGCAGCCTCAGTGCCTCGTTGATGGCCGAGAGCTCAGCGGGGGTTACCTGGCCAATGCGACGGAGGAGCCGTTGTGTCGCAATGGATCTGACCTGCTCGGCTTGAGCCTTGGAGTTCACCTGAAGGCCGCTCGCCGTCGCCGGCAGGAACACCTGAAACGGAAAAACCTTATCGGTGTTGCTGGTTACCGGTACGACGGTGACTACTCCACGTCTGAGTTGTGTCGCGGTCACATTCGCCCGGTCGTTGCTCACGATGACCGCGGGGCGTTGTTTGTTCGCTTCGCTACCGAGAGTGGGATCTAAGTCGACCTGCCATATTTCACCGCGCAGCATCGGCCACGCCATCACCCACGGTGCCGTCCCATGCCTCAGCGTCCTCGGTGCTGGACCACTCCGCCCATGCATCGGCGTAATCCTCGCCCAGAGACGGATAGCGCAGCATTTGTACTGCGCGTTGAACGCCGGCTGAACGCGAGGCTAGTCCTGTGCGCCTGACGTAGTCGTCCAAGGCGGCGACGTCCTCACCGGAAAGGCTTACGCTCAGCTTCATACCACGATGCTACCAGGGTAGGAATGCAGTAGCATTATTTAGATCTCCGGGTGGATCCGCGCCGCACCTTTCAAGCACATCCGCGACCGCAAATGCATAGTCAGGCCAGCTTCTGCCCTTCACGTTAGGAACCTTTTGCGAGAGCCGATCGTGGCCAAGCAACGCAGGCACGCAGTGGTCGATAACCTCCTGAAGCGGTCAGTTGATCGCGCTCCGGAGCCGAAGACGTAGAAGCGATTAGGGAGGGCGATCGAGAACTTTTTCGGCTCCGGAGCCGAATGCAGACTCGCATTCCTAGCGAGGAGGACCGGCTCAGGCGCGCTATCGTGCGGCCCCGGGGCTTTCGATTGGATAGTCGAGATCGCGACAGCCCTCGATGAGCCTGTGATCGTAGACCACTAACGCGGTAAGTGCGTCAGTGAGTTGGGCTGCGGATGCGAGATGGATGGCGTCGAGCGAACGTAGCGACTCTGGTCCGATCGTTTCAGCCGTCTCGATCACTTCGTCGGTAACCGTAAGAATGTCTAGATCTTCATCCAGCATGCGTCGGGCGTCGGCGACGATCTCGGGATCCCCACTGCGAAGAGCGGTCCGCATCAGCTCGACGCGGCCGACTGCACTGGTCACGTGGTCACGATCATCGGCGTCAGCCAGCCACCGCCGAAGATCGGCCGACTCAGCCTCCTGGACGATCAGCTTCACCAATGCCGAGGTATCGAGATAGATCACCGGTCCTCGCGTACCTCGGCCAGGACCGCGCTTAGGTTCCGCCGAGGCAGACTCCCGGTGTCGATGGATGCGAGGCCGCCACGGCGGCGCGCCGGCTTCAGGGAACCGTTGGCAATGAGGCCGTCTCGAGTGCGGTCAGTCGCGGTGACCGGAACCAGCCGCGCGACCAGGCGACCCCGCATCGTCACCGACAGCTCCTCACCAGCTTCGACGCGTGCCAGGTATTTGCTGGCATTCTGCCGCAACTCGCGAACCCCAATGACGTTCATAACGAACACGGTAGCACATAGCGTGCTACATGAGCGCAGCGCGTCGAACACCTCCAGGCGACGTTACTTATGAAGGGCACGGCGCGCCAGTACCTAGCGAACCTTGGTCGCTAGCGAACCTTGGTCGCTAGCGAACCTTGGTCGCTAGGTCTTTGACAGTTGTCTTGAGTTTTCAGGCAGCTTTGGGCAGGAGTCTGGCGTGGTTTATGGTTTCGTCGACGTGAATGTCGATGGTGTGCAGGGCTTTTCGTATCGGTGTTGGAGCTTGTGGTTGATCAGCGGCCAGTAGGGGGCGAAGGAGCCGGTCTTGGACTTTGGTGTAGAAGATTGCAAACCGCAGCCCGTCGTGGGTGAGGCGGTAGCGGTTCTTTCCGGGGACGCGTTCGATGAGCCCGTTGATGCGCAGCCGCGCCAGGTCGTAGCTGGCCTGGTTCATGCTGTAGTCGATGCCGCCGAGTAGTCCGGTCATCAAGGCGCGAAGGCTCTTGTTGGTGATGCCGGTGACAGCGAGCACGGTGGTGCATAAAGCGCCGGCCAGGGCTTGGACCCGGGGGTCGCCGAACCGTAAGGCCGGGGCCCTCCTGCCATCCTCGGTGAGGTTGGGCTGTGCGATCCGCTCAAAGGCTGGACTCGCAAGGACGCAGCCCTGACCGACACGTTCAGTATCAAGCAGTGCGGTGTTGACCGCACGGGCACGGGCCTGCAGCTCGTCGAGATGAGCCAGGCGGCGCAGACAGCGCAGGTCGTCGGGATCGTTGACGACCGCTTCGATCCGCAGGGCACGGCCGTCCTTCAGATACTGCTTGATGCGGGAGTGCCGGTAGAAAGCGTTGACATTGACCTCGGTGCCGTAGGTGACGATCTTGGTCTTGAACGTACCGGCGGCCGGGC
>CAVQRL010000019.1:0-79256 GCA_963715145.1 uncultured Actinomycetota bacterium
GCCCCACCGTCGCCCAACTCAGCGAGTTCAACAAGGCCCCGGCTACGGAGCCGATCCGCGCCTACGCAGGCCTGAACTCCGCCAAGGGAATTCGGGCGACCGCCGAACTGGCCGCGGCCGAGTTGGAACGCCAGGGCGGCCTCAAACGCAAAGTCATCGCGGTCGCGACCACCACCGGCACCGGCTGGATCAACGCCGCCGAGGCGGACTCCCTGGAGTACATGTACAACGGTGACACCGCGATCGTCAGCATGCAGTACTCGTTCCTGCCGAGTTGGCTGTCGTTCCTGGTGGACAAGGAGAACGCGCGACAGGCCGGCCAGGCTCTGTTCGAAGCGGTCGATGAGAAGGTCCGGGCACTCCCGGAAGCGCAGCGGCCCAAGATCGTGGTGTTCGGCGAGAGTCTCGGCTCGTTCGGCGGCGAGGCGCCGTTCCTGAGCCCGAACAACATCATCGCCCGCACCGATGGGGCGCTGTTCTCCGGTCCGACGTTCCAGAACACGATGCGCGACTCCATCACCATCGACCGGGATGCCGGTTCCCCGGAGTGGCTGCCGATCTTCGACGACGGCGCCAACGTCCGATTCGCCGCCCGCGCCGACAATCTCGGCAGACCGGACGCACCATGGGGCAATCCCCGGATCGTCTACCTCCAGCACGCTTCCGACCCGATCGCCTGGTTCAACCCGGAACTCCTTTTCGCCGAACCGGATTGGCTGCGCGAGCCCCGCGGCTACGACGTGTCCAAGGACATGAGCTGGATCCCGGTGGTGACCTTCCTGCAGGTGTCCGCCGACATGGCGGTGGCGGTCGACGTGCCGGACGGCCACGGGCACCGCTACGTCAAGGATGTCGTCAACGCCTGGGCGGCGGTGATGCAGCCGCCCGGCTGGACCCCGCAGAAAACCGAACAGTTGCGCGGCCGCGTCACCCAGGACTACCCGCAGTAGCCCGCCGGGCCGGCGACCGCGGCCCCCTGGATAGATTGGCAGCCATGCTCAGCACTCGAGACCGCGCCCTTGTCGGCTGCGCCGCGACCTGCGCGGCCCTGGCCACCCTGCTGACAGGGTGTTCGTCGGGCGGTGGCGGCAAGGCTCCGTCGGCATCCCCCGACGCGCCGGCCGCCGCGCCGGAAGCCCCGGCGGGCGGGCCCATCGGCATGTCGCCCGGCGGAGTGACCACTCGGATCGACGAGCCTGCGCAATCGACCGAGGAGCAGTACGGGCAGTCCTGCCTGGGCGCCAAGGACTGGATGGCGGCCAAGGGGGGCGATCCGCACGACCTGGTGGAGCCGCTGCTCAAGGACGTGCAGACCACCAAGGAACCCAGCCGGGTGACGTTTTCCAAGACCTGGGCGGAGTTGAGCACCGCCCAGCAGGCCGCAGTGATCATCGCGGTCCGAGCCGCGGCCGACGGCGGCTGCTGACCACTCATACCCCCCAATGTCGGGGCGCGGCGAACATCGGTATCACCCTCGGATGAGAATGAGGTCATGGCGAAGCGCGCGGCTCTGGCACTCGGCAGCGGAGGAGCGCGGGGCTACGCCCACATCGGGGTGATCAACGAGTTGCAAAGCCGCGGCTACGAGGTGGTGGGCGTCGCGGGGTCGTCGATGGGCGCACTGGTGGGCGGTCTTTTCGCCGCCGGTTCACTCGACGAGTTCACCCAGTGGGCCACCACGCTGACCGGCCCGGCGATGCTGCGCCTGCTGGACCCGTCGATCTCGGCCGCCGGCGTGCTGCGGGCCGGCAAGATCCTTGACGCGGTGCGCGAACTCCTCGGTACGGTGACCATCGAAGACCTGCCCATCCCGTACACGGCGGTGACCACCGACCTGATCGCAGGCCGCTCGGTGTGGCTGCAACGCGGCCCACTCGACGAGGCCATCCGCGCCTCCATCGCGATCCCCGGAGTGATCGCCCCGCATGTTCTCGACGGGCGGTTGCTGGCCGACGGCGGAATCCTCGACCCGCTGCCCATGGCTCCGATCGCGGCCGCCAACGCCGACATCACGGTCGCGGTGAGCGTCTCGGGAATGGACGTCTCCGACGATGCCGGTGCCGAAATCAGGCCGACCCGCGAACGCTTGAACCGGTTGCGGCGCAGCACCTCTGCGCTGCTCGACCGGCTCAATGCCGGGGCCGAACCGGACGACGCCGTCGACCCGTCGCAGAGCGATTCCGTCGAACCCGCAGAGGGGGAATCCGTCGATGGGACGCAGGGCGACTCCGTCGACGAGGCACTGATCGACATCGTCCGCGACACCCCGATCCCTAGGTTGGGCGGCTTCGCGGTGATGAGTCGCACCATCGACATCGCCCAGGCGGCACTGGCGCGCCATCAGATGGCCGCCTATCCGCCGGACGTCCTCATCGAAGTCCCCCGGACCGCCTGCCGCAGCCTGGAATTCCACCGCGCCGCCGAGTTGATCGACCTGGGTCACGAACTGGCGGCGCGGGCACTGGACCGCATCGAAGCCGAAGCGTGAGGCAACCGACGTGAACGCGATCATCGAGGTCAGCGGACTCCGGAAGGACTTCGGCACGGCCCGGGCTCTGGACGGCTTGGACCTTGAGGTTGACGAGGGCGAGGTGCACGGATTCCTCGGACCCAACGGTGCCGGAAAGTCGACGACACTGCGGATTCTGCTGGGTATGGTGCGTGCCGACGGCGGGAGTGCGCGTGTGTTCGGGCGCGACCCCTGGCGTGACGCGGTGTCCCTGCACCGCGACATCGCATACGTCCCCGGCGATGTGACGCTCTGGCCGTCGTTGACCGGCGGTGAGACGATCGACCTTCTGGCCCGGATGCGGGGCGGCCAGGACCGCGGCCGCCGGGATGACCTGATCGAACTGTTCGGCCTCGATCCCACCAAGAAGGCACGCGCCTACTCAAAGGGCAATCGACAGAAGGTGTCACTGATCTCGGCTCTGTCATCGCATGCCCGCCTGCTGCTGCTCGACGAGCCCAGCAGCGGCCTGGACCCGTTGATGGAGAACGTTTTTCGGCGAAGTATCGCTGAAGCCCGCGACCGCGGCGTGACGGTCCTGTTGTCCAGCCACATCCTGGCCGAGACTGAGGCGCTGTGCCGACGCGTGACCATCATCCGCGCCGGGCGAACGGTGGAGACGGGGACGCTGGCGTCGATGCGGCATCTGTCGCGCACGACCATCAGAGCCGAACTGATCGGAAATCCCGGCGATGTCAGCCGGATTCCGGGCGTTGAGGACGTTCGGGTCGTCGACGGGGTTCTGCACGCTGCGGTGGACGGCGCCAGCCTCCCCGACTTCATGTGGGCGCTCAGCCGCGCCGGTGTGCGCAGTCTCGTCAGCCAGCCGCCCACGCTGGAGGAGTTGTTCCTGCGTCACTACGACCTCGAGGCGCCGAGCCAATCGTGACCGCCGAGTCCGGGCTGACCGGCACGTTGCGACTACTGCGGTTGTTCCTGCGCCGCGACCGACTTGTCCTGCCACTGTGGGTGCTGCTGCTGTCTCTGCCGTTGGCAAGCGTCTACGTGGCCAGCATCGACAGCATCTACCCCGATGAGCAGCAGCGCGCCAACTTCGTCGCCTCGGTGATGGCCAGTCCCGCGCAACGGGCGCTTTACGGCAATATCTACAACGATTCCGTCGGGGCCACCGCGCTGTGGAAGGCGAGCGCCTTTCATGCGCTGATCGGCGTCGCGGTGATCCTGACGGTCATTCGCCACACCCGCGGTGACGAGGAGTCCGGCCGCACCGAACTGCTGGCTTCCACGGTCATCGGACGTTATGCCGCGCTGACAGCCGCCCTACTGCTCGCCTGCGGCGCTTCGGTGGCCACCGGACTGATCGGCGCCGCGGGCCTGCTGCGAACCGACGTCCCGGCCACCGGTTCGGTGGCGTTCGCGGCGGCACTGACGGCCTCGGGTCTGGTGTTCGCCACGGTGGCCGCCGTTTCCGCTCAATTGAGTACCTCTGCGCGCACCGCTCGCGGGGTCTCCTTCGCCGTCCTGGGTGCGGCCTTCGCGTTGCGCGCGGTCGGCGACGCCGGAAGCGGTGTGTTGTCATGGTTATCGCCGCTGGGCTGGTCGCTTGAGGTCCGCCCCTATGCGGGTGAACGCTGGTGGGTGCTGGGTCTGCACGCGCTGACCGCGCTGATCCTCACCGCGCTGGCCTACCGCCTTCTGCGCAACCGGGATGTCGGCGCCGGTCTGCTCGCCGAGCGTGCCGGCCGAGCCACTGCGCCCGGGCGGCTGTCCGGTCCCTTCGGACTCGCATGGCGGCTGCAGCGCGGGGCGTTGTTGACGTGGACGATCGGCCTCGGTTTGTATGCCCTGTTAGCCGGAAGCGTGGTCGACGAAATCGGCGGCGGGATCGGCGACAGCGCCCGGATCCGTGACATCATCGACCGTTTCGGCGGTACCGACTCATTGGAATGGGCGTTCATCGCGATCTCGTTCAGCTTCCTCGGTGTCGGCGCGGCCGCCCAGGCGATCTCGGCCACGCTGCGTCTGCACAACGAGGAAGTCAGCTCGCGGGCCGAGACGCTACTCGCCGGCGCGGTCAGCAGGTACCGTTGGGCGGCAAGCCATTTGGTGTTTGCCGTACTGGGAACGGCGGTGTCACTTCTGACGGCGGGGCTGGTGGCAGGCCTGGCCTACGGCGTCGCGACGGGGGATGTGAGTGCCACCCTGGCGCGCGTGCTGGCCGCAGCCGCGGTGCAGCTTCCGGTGGTGTGGCTGATGGCGTCGATCACCCTGGCGCTCGTTGGGGTCATGCCCCGTTTCGCGCCAGCCGCCTGGGCTGTACTGGTCGCCGTCATTGCGCTGTATCTGCTGGGTTCGGTTGCCGGGATGCCGCAGTGGGTGCAGGACCTCAGTCCGTTCACTCACGTCCCTAGGGTGCCCGGGGAATCGCTGCGGGTGGCGCCTCTGCTGTGGATGTCGGCGGCAGCCGGGGTGCTGACAGTGCTAGGCCTGACGGGTCTGCGGCGGCGAGATCTCCGTTAGCGTTCACCCTGAGTCGCGCTGGGCCGCCCGGATCGTCGGGCTGAGATCGGCGGGACTGATCAGATGGGTTGGCGGGTCAGGGAATTCGAGACTGCGGACGATGTTCAGATCGGCGTCGACATGAACCAGTTCGCCCGGCTCGAGCAACCGCCACCCCGGGTTGTCGTCCATCGGCTCGCTGGCTACGACCACCGACCTCGCCGCTGCGAGGTGTTCTGATCGGGCGTGGATCCGCCGGGTGCGCAGGTCGAATCCGGCCGTCGGGGCGATGGTCGCCGTACGCCGGTCGAGTATGTACAACTCGTGGGACTCCGGGTAGCGCAGCGTCCACAGGTCGCCGGCGGTGCTCAGCAGGATGTTAAGGGCGTAGACGGGCAGGTGCTCGGCCACCCAGCTGACCGCCTCACGCAGGCCGGCGCCGACATCGCCGCCGTGGCGGCGGACCGCGCCCGAGATCAGGGCGAACACCCGTTCCGAATCGGTCTGCCCGCCGACGAGCTCCGAGACGCCCTCGGCCCGCAACTTCTCGTCGAGTTCGTCGAGGCCCTCGACCACGCCGTTGTGGGCGAACATCCGGCCGTCCTGCAGGAAAGGGTGGGTGTTGGCTACGTCAAGCGCGCCGGTGGTGGCGTAGCGAACGTGGGCCAGGAACGTCGTCCCCGTCATCTCGTGCGCCTCGCAGTGGAAGGCGCGATCGTGCCACGCCGCCATCGGCTGTTTGCGCAGTTCGGGCTTTCCGGCGCCGTCGAACACCCCGAGGCCGGTCCCGTCGGGGTTGCGGTGGCTCTGGGCGGCCAGGTTGTCCGGTGCGTCGAGCAGCCAGAAGGTCGCGGTGACCGCGCGGCGCCCGGCGTGCAGGCCGAAGAGTCGGCACATTTCTAGTCCGACGACGATGCGGAGCGTAGCGACGAGGAGAAGTCGGACAATGGGATCAGCCGACCAGGTAGTCCGACAGCGACTCCAACGCCTGACCGGCGTATCCACGCCACAACCGGGCGAACACCGGTAGCGCCGGAGCACTGAACGCCGACTTGGGGTACAGAGCCCACCGCCACGTGACCCGAGTACCGGTGCCCGCGGGATCGAAGATCCAGGCACCCTCGACATGGTCGATCAGCGGCGCCAGCGGACCGGTGATGCCGGTGATCGTGTACCCGAAAGACCGGTCCGGGTCGACGTCGGTCAGCGTCTCGCGCATCGTGCCGCCGCCGACCAGCGCGATGGTGCGCGTCTGGCCGACGCTGCTCCAGTCGCCGCGCTGGTCACGGACTTCTTTGATCGGCGGGATCGGCCCGTACCAGCGCCGGAACAGCGTCGGCAGTGGCATAGGGAGCGTTCTCGTGAACGCCTCATCAGGGCTGACCGGAATTGCCCGTGAGCGCGCGACGCTGACCGTCATGGACCGATGCTAGCCGGGTGTGCAACACAGTGAGCCGCTGAGGCACCCGGCTATCGGCGCCGCCGGGCGACAGGCGAAATCATGAACCCTCGACGCTGGTGCGCAGCTACCCTGAATCATCCTCATCGGGCCGTAGCACTTTCTCCGGGTGGTGGTACAGGTTGATCCGGCTCTGACCGCGGTCGAGGTGTGGGGGTGGTTGCCACTCGGTGCGGTTGTCGCTGTTGCGTTTGCGGGTGGTCCACCCGGTGGGGGTGTCATTCACCAGGCGGTTGTCGCAGCCGCAGGCCAGGGTAAGTTCGTCGATGTCGGTGTTGCCGCCGTGCTGCCAGTCCCGCTCGGCGTGGTGGACCTGGGTTTGGTAGGCCGGGACCGTGCAGCCGGGCTTGGTGCAGCCCCGGTCGATCGCGTACAGGACCAGGCGCTGCCCCGAGCTGGCGACGCGCCGGGTGCGCCCGTGATAGAGCTGGATCTCCCGCGCGGTGCGGAACAGCGCCAGGTAGGGGTGGGCTTCGGCGGCCATACCCAGCAGGGTCGCGACCGGGATCTGCGTGCCGCCGCCGGTGTGGGCCCGACCGGCGGCCGCGGTCAGATCGGCCAGGGTCGCGGTCGCCACGATGGTGACCGGCAGTCCGTTGTGTTGACCCAGCTTCCCGGACTTCAACATCGCCCGGCACACGGTCTTCAGCGCATCGTGCGTGCGTTGCGCGGCCGATCGGGTGTCCCCGGTGATCTGGGCCTCCGACGGTGAGCCGTCAACGCACGGGTCCTCATCGTCGGGATTGCAGAATCCGGGAGCGGCGAGTTTGGCGAAGACGGCGTCGAGGGCGGCACGCAACTCGGGATCGACCCACCCCGACAGCTTGCTCATGCCGTCGAGTTCCTGGCGGCCCAGGGTGAGGCCCCGCTTGCGGGCGTGCTCGCGTTCATCGTCGAGCGTGCCGTCCTGGTCCAGGTAGCCCATCAGCTGCCGGGCGACCTTGCGCAGACCCTCCGGGGTCAGGCCGCCGGCCAGCTGCGCCAACTGGCATTCGGCCTCGGTTCGGGTGCCCGGGTCGATGTCCGGGGGCAGTTGGGCCATGAAATCCCGGATCACCGTCACATGCTCGGTTCCGATCTGCCCGCGCGATTGGACCTCAGCAGTGGTTGGAAGCTCAGGATCCAGTCGGTCACCGGTAACGGTGGTTCGGGTTCCCAGCTGGCCGGCCTCGGCGATTCTGCGGCTGGCGTCCGCACCGCTGATGCCAAGCCGGCTCGACAGCACGACCCGCCACGACTTGGCACCCATCTGCACCGCGGTTGCCTGGTCCTGCAGGTGGGTGATCAGCGCATGCTCGACAGAGGGCTGGCGACGCCGATGGATTTCCAGCCGGTCCAGGCTCGCGAGGACTTGCGGGGCGTCGAGGGCGTGGACCGGCAGCGCGGCCAGCTTGTCCCACACGGCATCGAGCTCATCCAGTGCGGTCATCACCGCCTCCACGTCCGCCCTCGTCATGATTCGAATACTAGTTCGAAGGCTCCGACAAGAATCGGCCGCCGGGATCTCAGGGCGACCGCCCGATGGATGGTTCCTGCGATACTCCCGACGTCGGCTGCCCGCCATGTTTCCCGCCCTGCCCGGCCAATCCGGCGACAACAGGCGGCCTCGCGCCCTGCCATGGCCCCGCGTCCGTCCGCCGACACTTTCACCCGCGGAACAGCTGCGATACTCTTCGCCGGCGAAGTGCCTTCCTGACAGTCGATGAAGCCCTGGACAAGCCCCATTTTCTGTTGCAGGACAGGCGCTTTCGCGTTTCAACACCCAGCAGCATCAACATTCCGCTGAAAATCCGGATTAGCGCGACCGTCTGAACAACGGGGCTGCCCGCCCGGTCAGCGGGGGCAGGTCGAAGAACCCGCGGATACCCGGTTCGGCCGCGCAGACGGCCGGAATGGAGTTGACGCAGTGCGCGGCGGTGGCGACCACCCCGGGATTGCTGATCAGCCCTTCCTCGATGGTCTCCGGCTGCCAGCCCTTGACGGTGACGAAGGTGTTCGGGTGCCCCCGGACCTCGATCTCATAGCGCTCCCCGGCAGGACCGAAAGACCATGGCGGATCGAGGTTCTCCTCGCCCATCAGCCAGTTCACCGCGATACGAACGACGATCGCGTTCGTCACCACCGCGTCCCAGCAGAATCGCCGGCCCGCCACTTCGCCGGTGCGGATGACTCCGATCGGCGAGTCGATCGGCGCCGTCGCCACGGCGATCTGCTGACTGGTGCGGATCGTCGGCTCCGCATCGAATCCGAGTCGGTCGACGATCAGCCGCACCGACTGGAAGAACCCGCCGTTGAGCAGCTTCTGCATCGGCCCGCTCAGCGCCTTCTCCGGCGGTCCGCCGAAACCCATCACATGACGCAGCACGTCGGGCGCCCCGTAGGTGCGCAGATCGGAGAACTCCTCCGCGCGGACATGCGTGATGCCGGTGGACATCACCGACAGCAGCAACGGGAACAGTTCGGTGGCCGCGCCGGGACCGATCCCGGCCCCGTGCAGGGTGGCGTTGCCGGCCAGCGCGGCGGCCAGCAATGGTCCGGCTTCGGCCTCGCCCGGATAGAACCAGCCGACCGGGCTGACGACGTTCTTACCCGACCTCAGCAGGGCGGCCACCTCGTCGGGATTGGGCAACAACGGCGCGTAGACCACAGCATCGGCGTCCATCGACAGCACGTCGTCGGCCTTGTCGGTGGCGATCACCCCGAGAGGTTCGGTCCCGATGATCTCCCCAACATCCAAACCGGCCTTGGCCTTCGAGTGCACCCAGCACCCGGCGAGCTCGAGGTCGGGGTGCTCGAGCACCGCCCTGATCGCCGCAACCCCGACTGATCCGGTGGCCCACTGCACCACCCGAAGCGCCATACCGGCAGACTAAACCCTGCCAATCGAAAGGGGATCTCCATGGGCACTACGCGGGGCAACAAGGTGTTCGTCGTCGGTGTTGGGATGACCAAGTTCGAGAAGCCGGGGCGCCGCGAGGGCTGGGACTACCCGGACATGGCCCGCGAATCGGGGACCAAGGCGCTCGCCGACGCGGGAGTGGACTATGCGCAGATCGAGCAGGGTTTCGTCGGCTACGTCGCCGGGGATTCGACCTGCGGTCAGCGCGCACTCTACGAACTGGGCATGACCGGGATCCCGATCGTCAACGTCAACAACAACTGCTCGACCGGTTCCACCGCGCTGTATCTCGGGGCGCAATCCGTCCGGGGCGGCCTGGCCGACTGCGTACTGGCACTCGGCTTCGAGAAGATGCAACCGGGCTCCCTCGGCGGCGGCGCCGATGACCGCGAGTCTCCGCTGCGCCGCCATATCAAGGCACTGGCCGAACTGGACGAACTGGCTTTCCCGGTGGCGCCGTGGATGTTCGCGGCGGCCGGCCGCGAGTACATGCGGACCTACGGCGCCACCGCCGAGCATTTCGCCAAGATCGGCTACAAGAACCACAAGCACTCGGTCAACAACCCCTACGCGCAGTTCCAGACCGAGTACAGCCTCGAGGACATCATGAACGCACCGATGATCTCCGACCCGGTGACCAAGCTGCAGTGCTCGCCGACCTCGGATGGTTCGGCGGCGGCGGTGCTGGCTTCCGAGGCGTTCGTCGACTCCCACGGACTGGCCGGGCAGGCGGTCGAGATCGTCGGTCAGGCGATGACCACCGACTTCGCCTCGACCTTCGACGGGTCAGCCAAGAACATCATCGGCTACGACATGAACGTGCAAGCGGCACAACAGGTTTACGACCAGAGCGGCCTTGGTCCGCAGGACTTCCAGGTGATCGAACTGCACGACTGCTTCTCGGCCAACGAGTTGCTGCTGTACGAGGCGCTGGGGCTGTGCGGTGAGGGCCAGGCACCGGCACTGATCGACGCCGGTGACACGACCTACGGCGGCCGCTGGGTGGTCAACCCGTCCGGTGGGCTGATCTCCAAGGGTCATCCACTCGGAGCGACCGGACTGGCGCAGTGCAGCGAGTTGACCTGGCAGCTTCGCGGTACCGCCGACAAGCGTCAGGTACCGGGCGTCAGCGCCGCACTGCAGCACAACATCGGACTGGGCGGCGCCGCGGTGGTCACCGCGTATCAGCGGGCCGAACGGTAGGCGATCGCCGACAGCGCACCGCTTCGTCGCCCTGTCGACACGGGCTAGATCGTGACCACCTCGTAGGCGCCCTCGGCATAGCGGGCCCGAATGGTCTTCTTGTCGTACTTGCCGACGCTGGTGCGCGGAATCTCCTCGATAAAGGTCCAGCGTTCGGGCAGCCACCATCGAACGACCTTGTCGGCCAGATAATTCCGCAAATCCTCGGGTGTGATCGCGGCATCGTCCTGGAGGACGACGGCAGCCAGCGGGCGTTCCTGCCAGCGGTCGTCGGGAACCCCCACCACGGCGGCCTCGCGCACCAGGGGATGCGCGATGAGGGTGTTCTCCAGATCCACCGAGGAGATCCACTCCCCGCCGGACTTGATGACGTCCTTGGCCCGGTCGGTCAACGTGATGTAGCCCTGGGAATCGATGCGCCCGACGTCGCCGGTGCGCAGCCAGCCCGACTCGAATTTCGTCGGGTCGGTGTTGCGGTAGTAGGACCCGGTGATCCAGGGACCGCGGACCTCCAACTCCCCAACCGCCACATTGTCGTTGGGCAGTGTCGCGCCCTGGTCGTCGACGATGCGGGCCTCCACACCGCACATCGGCCGGCCCTGGGTGGCACGGATTTCCCAGTGCTTCTCCGGGGGTGTTCCCGGCGCCGGCCAGGCCAGCGTCGCCATCGGGGAGGTCTCGGTCATCCCCCACAACTGCCGGATCTGCACCCCGTGGCGCTGCTCGAAGGCCTGCATCAGCGACACCGGAACCGCCGACCCGCCACAGGCCACCAGCCGCAGCGACGAAATATCATGTCCCGGTTCGCGATCCAGAAAATGCATCACGTCATTCCAGATCGTCGGCACCGCGCCGGCCACGGTAGGACGCTGGGTCTCGATGAGGTGCACCATCGACTTGGCGTCCATGAACCGGTCCGGCAGCACCAGATCAGCGCCGGCCATCAGGGCGGCGTAAGGAATCCCCCACGCATTGGCGTGGAACATCGGCACGATCGCCAGGGCTTTGTCGGCGAAGCTGAGCCCCATGCCGTTACCGGCGCAGACCGCCGTCGAATGCAGGTAGCTGGACCGATGGCCGTAGACCACACCCTTGGGGTGGCCTGTCGTGCCGCTCGTGTAACACATTGCCGCAGCCGAGGTCTCGTCGATGTCCGGCCAGTCGAAGTGGTCGGACTCGGCAGCGGTGATCTCGTGGTAGCGCAGCACCGTCTTGCCGGACGCCTCAAGGGCGGAGATGTCTCCGGCCCCGACCGCGATGACCGTGTGCACGGTCTCCATCCGGGGCAGCACGGGCGCGAGGATCGGGATCAGCGAAACATCGGCGATGACGACGCGGTCCTCTGCCTCATAGGCGACGAACTCGATCTGCTCGGGGAACAACCGGATGTTGAGGGTATGCAGCACCGCACCCATGGACGGCACTGCAACGTAGGCCTCCAGGTGCTCCTGGTTGTTCCACATGAAGGTGGCGACGCGCTGGTCGCCGTCGATGCCGATTCGGCGCAGCGCGTTGGCCAGGCGGGCGGCCTGCCGGCCGACCTCCCGATACGACGCGTGCCGGAAGCCGTCGCCGGTCGCCGTGGTCACCTGGCGGTCGCCGTGGACCCGCACCGCATAGCGCAGAATCTCCGCGACGGTGAGCGGGATGTTCTGCATTGTGCTCTGCATGGGTTTGATCGCCTTCCCTCGCGTTTACCGCGATGGTATCGCCACTGCCCTCGCCTGCGTGGGAGAGAGACCGACAGGCCCGGCCGGTCATCGTCGGCCTGCGCGCGAGGCCGGCACTGCGGCACGCGGGTAGCGTCGGTCGGGACAAGGAGGGCGAATGCTCAGGATCGCCGTGCTCGCTGCCGCCGCCGCGGCATGCGGGCTGCTGGCCGGGCCGGCCGGGCCCGCAAGGGCCGACAAGTCCGTGCAGGACACGATCAGCGATCTACAGCGGCAGGGCTACCAGGTCCAGATCGACAAGATCGGCACCGGACCGATGTCGAAGTGTGTCCTCACCAGCGTGCGCAACCCGCAAACCACCATGCAGTGGGTGCCCTACGTCGGCCCCGGACTCGGCGACCGCGGCACCTTCCTGGTGCCGGTGATCACCAGCCAGACGATCTCGGTCTCGCTGGACTGCAGCCAGCACTGAGCAGCCCGCGCGAGGACGTCAGGACGCGGCGCGCAGTTCCAGTCCGGCTGACTGCACAGGCACCGCCGCGACGGATCCCTCGTAGTCGCCCACGTAGAGGTGGGTTCCGTCCTGGCTGACTGCCAGGCAGGACACCGGCCGACCGATGGCCGTGCGGTTGACGATGCGGGCCGTCGACGCGTCGATGACCACGACGTCCTCGCCGTCGGCGACGTAAACGGCACCCCCGGTGACCAGCAGTCCGACCGGCAGTCCGCCCATCGCGATGGTGTGGACGAGACGCGCCGACGCAGTGTCGACGATCCGCAGCACCCCGCCGAATTCGGGATCCCAGCCGGTCATGAAGATGCGCCGGTCGTTGCGGTCGACGGCGATATCGCCGATCGACTCGCCGACCGCGACGGTCTGCACCTGACCGGTCCGGATGTCGATCATCAGCAGGGCGCCACCGGTAGCGGTGGTCAGCGCCGCGTAGAGCCGCGTTCCGGCCCGGTTGATCCGCACCGTGTCGATCGAGGCATCGGCCGCACGCGTCACCGGGATGGTGCTGACCGCGCCGCTCTCGACGTCGATGACCGCGATATCAACCGCGCCGTCGTTCACACGCGCGACGTAGAGCACCGCACCGTCGGGGCTGACGGCCATGCCCTGGGCACCGACCCCGATCTCCCGCGCCGCCAACGGTGTGCCGGAGTCGAGGTCGACGGCCACCACACTGTCCTCGGCGATCGACGCCGACCGGACGTAAGCGCGGTCTGCGGTGCAGATGGCGTAGGGCTCGGCGATTCCGGATGTGGTGGCGAGGACGGACAGGGTGGCGATGTCGATGACCGACACCGCGTCCTGGCCGTAATGCGCCGCGACGAGATGGCGCCCATCACGGCTGACCGCCAGGTCGGTGACCGCGCCGGGAAGGCCGCTCAGCAGTCCCTCGGCCGGCCGGGTGATGCGCTGGAGGGCAGCGACCGTCCGCATGGCCGGCAGAGCATTGCCGACGGCGGGCCGGGGCGCAGTCGGCAGGGCCGACAACCACACCGAGTCGGCGGGACGTTCGGCCAGTGCGGTACCACCAGTCACGTTCGTCATATCTCGTGTCACCTCCATCGGCCAGACCGCAGCCAGGCCACCATTGAAAAATCAGGAAAAATGCGTTGAACGCAAACTTGTCTGTCGCAAGTTTAACTCCGAAAACCGACACAAAATTTCATCCCGTGTCACCCCAAACCAGGAAAACTGAGACTCAACTCAGCATCGCGGTTGTTATCGTTGCGCGGAGTCCGGCCCGGATTTGTCGGAAACATCGCTGTTCAAGCGGTATTTCTGAGATCGCTCGCCGAGCCTGGGGCCAGCGCGTTCACATTTCGGGCGGCGCTGAGAATTTCTTATCGAGACGGGCGAAATGCGGCGGACATCACAGCGACACGCGAGCGCCCGGAATTTGAAAAAAGCGTGGGCCGAATTTGCGGCGCGGTCTAGAGCATCTGCTCGACGGTATCGCGGCTTCGCGAGGGGTCACTGCCCGGCGCGTAGGCGGGTTCGGTGTGTTCGCAGACGGTCCCGCCTGCCACGCGCCGCTGCGCCTGACGGAATTCCGGTAACGACCCCATGGCGGCCTGGGTGCCGTTGATCGCCGCCCAGGTAGCGGCACGCCGCGCCGCCCGCTCCACCGGATGCGGGGGCCGGTACATCACCATCTCCGCCGCCCAGTCCGGCATGGAATCCCGGATGGCCCAGTCGAAGAACTTGACCGCCTGCGGCACCTCGGGGTTGCTCATCAGCGCCTCACCGGTCGCCAGCGCCGCACCGTGGGTGAGCGCCAGCCTGGGCAGATAGGAACGCAGGCAATCCAGGGTTTCGGCCTTGGTCGCCGGCAGGTCGGTGCCGCCGAGGGCGTGCCCGACCCGGACGAATTCGCCGTAGTACCGGTCGATGTCGTTCAGCGGTATCGGGTGGTACATCTGGTGGGCGGTGGCGATTCCCCACACCACGGTCGCGTAATTCCACCGCAGCCAGTCCGGGTCGTCGGCGTCGTAGGTCAGCCCGTCCGGTCGAACCCCCTTGACGGTATGGTGCATCGCCCGCACCGTCTCGGCCACCTTCTCCGCCGTTGACGTCGACCCGTAGGCGGTGCCGATGAAGAACGCCAGCGAGTGCGCAAGGCGCACCTGGGCACCGGCCTGATCGAGTCGCCCGGTGGGCACACCGTCGGCGTCGCGTTCGGCGACCCGGGAGTGGTCCGACCCCATCCAGAAGATGCTGGGATCCAGCCGCTCCATGAACGCCGCACACTGCAGACCGAAGATCAGTGCCGAGGTGTGCGAGTGCACGTACCAGACGGCGCTGTTCGGGCCGAACCATCCCGGATCGCCTATCGGCTCGTCGAATTCCAGGCCGCGGAAGAACTTTCGCCGAACGTCCTTGTCGAAGTCGGATCTCACCTTGTGCTCGAGGAGCTGGTGGGGCAGCAGTACTCGCACGCGCGCCTTCCTTCCCGACGTCTGGTTACATCCGTAACCAAACTAGCATCATCGGAAGCCGGGAAGGGCCGCGAATCGGCGGATATCCTGCCCGCATGTCGCGCCCTACCGAACACCTCCGGCCGTGACCGCCGGCGAGGATCCTGAACAGCGAATCGCCGACCTGGAGCGCGCGCTGTCGAGCCCGGCCGCGCAGAGCGAGGTGGCATCCGAGGGCCCGCGGGTGGGACTTCGCCTGGGCTGGATCGCCTTCGCGGTGATGGTCATCGGCCTGATCGTCGGCGCCGGCGCAATCCTGGCCGGCCGCGACGATACCCCGGTGGCCGGAAAACCGACGATGATCGGCGGCGGCGGGACCGTGGCCGAAACCACCTCTGCCACAACGATTCCATCCCGGCCCCCCGCCGCCCAACCAGCCCCGCCCGTGGCGCCCCCGAGTGTTCTGCCACCGGCACAGGCCCCGGGGGGTGCGGTGACCGTGGCAGGGGTCGGCAATGAGCGGACCATCGCCTGCACGGACAACGAGGCGATCGGCATCAGCGGGGTGAACAACACGGTGACCCTGACCGGGCACTGCAGCCGGGTGGACGTTTCGGGCCTGGAGAACGTCGTGAGGGTCGACTCCGCCGACGAGATCGTCGTCTCGGGTTTGAACAATGCCGTGACGTTTCATTCCGGCACACCGGAGTTGAGCAATTCCGGCCTCGGCAACACAGTGGGACAGGGCTAAGCCCGGGCTAAGCCGGGGCAGGCCGCAGCCCGTAACCCAGGATCAGCACGTGGGCCGGCGACACCGGCAGCCGTTCGGGCAACCGCACCCACAGTTGCCCGTCGTCGACCCGCCACTGCACCGGTTCGAAACCCCCGAGCAATCGGACCTCGGTCACCTCGGTGGCGTCCACCCCCCGGATGCCGAAGTCGGGAGCGGACACGTCGAGCAGGATGGCGTTGACCGCCCCGTCGCGCTGGGTGAAGCGGACCGCGCCGCCCTCAGTGGTGGTCGCCTCGGCGATCACCCACGGCCGGGTCCCGAAGACGGCTGCGCCGTTGGTGCGCAACCACGATCCCAGCCCCCGCAACGGGACCAGTTGCTGCTCGGGAATCCGGCCGAACCGATCGGGCCCGATGCCGATCAGCAGGTTGCCGTTCTTGGACACGATGTCAACGAAGGAGCGGATGAGTTCGGTTGCCGTCACGAAATCCTCCGGCCGCTCGTCGCGGTTGGCGCCGAAGGAATGTCCGACGCCGCGGGTCGATTCCCACTTCTTCTGCTGCACCGTCTCGAACCGGGCGTACTCCGGCGTGCGAATGTCGTAGTGATGCTCCGCCGGAAACGTCAGTGACTTGTAGCGATCCGGGATCAGGGACCAGAACCGCTGAACGACAACACCTCCCGCGCGTGCCAGGGCGTCACTGACGGCACCGCGGTGTTGCGGCGGCTCGACCCAGCGGTCGTTGATCACCCCGTCGGGGACGGTGTTGTAGTACTCGGCGAACAACGCCGGCAGGTCGCCGCCGGCCGGCCAGCAGATGTCGTTCCACAGCACCGACGGCCGGTACCGGCTGATCAATTCGCGGACGTGACCGGTCGCGTACTGCACGTAGTCGCCGGTGTGCGGGACAGCCAGGAAACTGTCAGCAGGGTTCTTCAGCAGTGCATCGTTGTAGGGCCAGTCGTAGCCGCCGGAGTAGTACAGGCCCATGCGCAGGCCCGCGTCGACAACGGCCCGACGCAGATCACCGACGATGTCCCGGCGGGAGTGGTAGTGCCCCTTGCGCGGGTGTGTCAGCGTGCTCGGCCACAGACAGAATCCGTCGTGGTGTTTGGTGGTGAGCACGACATAGCCGGCACCGGCATCCCGGCACACCCCGGCGATGGCGTCCATGTCCGCCTCGGCGGTGCCGTCGTCGAAGGGGACGACGAAGTCGTCATAGGTGGCATCGGGCCCGTAGGTGTCGCGCTGGTGATGCCAGGTTGCACTGCCCACCAACCGACTGCTGTTCAGATACCACTCCGCGTAGGGATTGTTGCGCAACATCTCCACGGGCCCCTGCTCGCGCAGCAGTTCCTGGATGTCGGGCACCTGCGGCGCCCAACCGGGCACCGAGTACAGCCCCCAGTGCAGGAAGATGCCGAGTTTGGCGTCGTCGTACCACTCCGGTAGCGGATGGCCGCCGACGGACTGCCACGTCGGCAGGTACATCGCCTCAGATTAGGCGAGACGCCCGGTTCTCATCGTGCGGTCGGCTGCGGCACTCGCTGCGGGGTCGCGACGCTCACCGGCCGTGCGGATCGACGCATGCGTGCGGCAACCATGGCGATCAGGCCCCACTGTGCGATTCCCAGTAGCAGGATCGGCCAGATCAGTCCGGCGGCGATCGCATATCGCCCCGGGTTGTCCGGCGCGGGCACACCGGGCATCCGCAACCACTCGGCGGCCAGGAATACCGCGATGGCGGCGGCGACCCCCGCGACTGCGTAGACGCTCATCCACATCATCTCGGCACCTCCTGTTGTTGACTGATCTCGACTGTACGAGTCCTTGCTCCGGAATAGCGACTCACGAAGCCTTATTCATATGAAGCTCATAGGACTGCCCTCGGTGGGGGCACGCCGCATGGCCTGCAAACGCCGGAAATCGCAGCTCAGAGGCGTGACAACGGGTCGGCCGTCAGCCGGCGGGACAGGCCGTCGTCTCATAGAGCGGCAGGTCCGGACCAAGATCGTCCGCATCGGATCGCGAGTCGACCTTCATGATCGGCAATCACGGCTATGGCCAAAGCCCAAGAGGGGTTTACCATCGCCGATCACCTCGAACGATCGGAGCCCGCAATGACCGAGGACGGATTCCCGGACGCTCGGTGGGGTTCGGCGTCCAACCCCCTGCGCGGGATCATCGATGGGTTCGCCGCGACGTCATTGGGTTCTCGGTGTATCCGCGCGCTTGTCCCGCTGGACCGGCGGCTGCTGAGCGCAACCAAGGGGCGTTACACCGTGCTCGGCCCGTTCGGACTGCAGGTGCTGGTGCTGACCACCATCGGCCGCAAATCGGGCCAGCGTCGTCAGTCGCCGCTGATCTACACCAGAGACGGCGATCGCCTGTATCTGTTCGGGAGCAATTTCGGGCAGTCCGCACACCCGGCCTGGTCGTCGAATCTGCTGGCCAACCCGGATGCCTGGGTCACCATGGGCGGCAGTGAGATTCCGGTGAGAGCCACCCGACTCGAAGGCGACGAGTACGACCGCGCCGGTGAGTTGTTCAACAGATACCTCTGCGGGACCGCAGGTAGACCGGTGCCCCCAGTCGGACTCGAACCGACACTTGGCGGATTTTAAGTCCGCTGCCTCTGCCAATTGGGCTATGGGGGCTCGCCGTGGGCGGCACAAGCACCGTACCCGCCGTGCCCGGCCCGCCGGCCGAACGCTGCCGGCGCCCGGCGAGTTCATCTGCACGGGCCGACTCGGCCCACTATCCTTGAGGTCAGGAGTCCGCGCGGCGTGGGCCCGGAGGAGATGACAACATGCGTATCGTCGAGGTCAAGCGAGTCGGTGGATGCAGCTGCCGCTGCAATGCGTGCAAGAGCCAGGCTCACTGCAAGAACATCGGCAGCGGCTGCAAAGTCAAGCTCTAACCCCCTAAAGCCACGACAACGAACTCCGGCGCCGAGTGCATCGGTGCCGGAGTTCGTCGTTTGTCCGGCGGGGTAGACCCGAGCGCATCAGGGTATCGACAGGGCGATCCCGTCGAGGATGTCGTGTTCGCTGACGATCAGTTCGCCGATTCCCGCCCGTTGCTTCAGTGCGGCCGCCAACTCCTCGACGACGATCGCCCCACCGCCGATCACGTCCACGCGGCCTTCGTGCATCGGGCCCAAGGCCGCCCGTTGCGCGCGCGTCATCGCGATCAGTTGCTCGCATACGGCCAGCAACTCGGCGAAACCCACCCGTGAGAGGTGAATCGCCGCCGAGTCGTACGTCGTCATTCCGTGGGCCAACGCTGCGATGGTGGTGAACGTGCCGGCCACGCCGACCCACGTCTTGGCCTGCTCAACGGGAACCGCCCGCAGTGCCTCGGCGAGTCGCTCGCGCACCACCTCACGCGCGGCCTCGACTTCAGCGGCGGTGGGCGGATCGGAGTGCAGGCAGCGCTCGGTCATCCGGACGCATCCGATGTCAGCCGAGTAACTGGCCTGGACTCCGGCCGAACCCGGGCGGCCGCCCAGGACCACCTCCGTGGACCCGCCGCCGAGGTCGACGACGACGAACGGCGCTGCGGTGGAATCCAATTCGCCGACCGCGCCGTTGAAGGACAGTTCCGCCTCCTCCACCCCGCTGATCACTTCAGCGACCGCACCGGGGATCACCGAGCCCAGCACGGTCGCGGTCATCGCGAAGAAGTCCTCCCGATTCGCCGCGTCCCGGGTCGCCGATGTCGCCACCATCCGCACCTTGCTCACCTGGTAGCGGGCCAGCAGGTCGGCGTAATCCGCCAGGGCCGCACGGGTGCGGGCCAGCGCTTCGGGGGCGAATCTACCGGTGGCGTCGACGCCTTCGCCGAGTCGCACGATGCGCATCTCCCGGTGCACGTCGCGCAACGGCACGCTGCCCGGGGTACGGTCCCGGTCGGCAATCAGCAAGCGGATCGAATTGGTGCCGCAGTCGATGGCGCCGACCCGTTCGGTGCTCATGTCCACTCCTCCCTCGCCAGGATTCCGGCCATCCCCGGTTCGACGGCCAGCAGCGCCAGCGCCTCGTCGCCGAACGGGTTGACCCCGCGGCCCTTCGCCAGGGCATGGGCCATCAACACATGCAGGCACTTGACCCGGTCCGGCATCCCGCCTCCGGAGAATGTCGTCCCCAGCGGCTCAATGGCATCCCGCTCGGCGAGGTAGGACTCGTGGGCCCGGCGATAGCGGGCGGCCAGGTCCGGATCCGCAGCCAGCCGGGCCGTCATCGCACGCATCAGCCCGTCGGATTCCAGCCGACTGGCGGCGGCGGTCAGTGCGGGGTGAGTCAGGT
Source organism: uncultured Actinomycetota bacterium (assembly GCA_963715145.1). GTDB lineage: Bacteria > Actinomycetota > Actinomycetes > Mycobacteriales > Mycobacteriaceae > Mycobacterium. The sequence continues at coordinate 20,170 of CAVQRL010000019.1, forward strand.
AGTACAGCGTCGGGAACGGGGTCCCGTCAGACAATCGCGGCGCGGTCTTGACCACTGCGGGTTCGCCGTTGGGGCAGCGGTAGGCGATGGCGAGCACACCGCGCGGGGGCCTGCCGAGCTGGCGGGCAACCGCCTCGAGGTCGGCGGGATCAACCACCGGGCGAGCGGCGGAGGCGGCGGAGGCGGCGGCGGCGGGGCCGGGGGCGGCAACGGCCTGGGCGGAGGGGGCAGCGGTGGTCCCGGGGGTGCGGTCGGCTCGGGTTCGGCGCTCGGCGGTGGCGGCGGCCCGTGCGGGGTGTCGGCGATGGTATGCCACAGCGCGGTGTACCACGGGTCGTTGTTGCGCGTCGAGGGCTGTTGCGGACCGCTGCCGGTCGGGTTCTGCTGCGACGGCGGCAGTTGAACCTGGTACGGGATGTCACCCGGTTTGACGAAACCGAGTCGTTCCCGGGCCTGCGCGGCGATGTACACCGGATCGGCGAGTTTGGCCTTCTGGCTTTCCAATTCCGCGATCTGGGAGCGCAGCGCCGCCTCGCTGGCGGCCAACTGCTTCATCTCGGTGCGCTGCGCGAAGTAGGTCCGCACGGGCCCGGCAATGGTCAACGTGAGCACGCAGATGACCGCGGCGAGGATGGCGGCACGGCGAGCGGTGAAGCCGAGGCGATCTTCGTTCTGCTGCTCGATGGAAGCGGCGATGACCCGCCGGATCGGCTCGGTGAGGCCGCGGCCGACCGACTGCGCCTGATCGCGCAAACCGGCCGGGTGGGACTCCCGGGCAGCGATCCGCGCCGGCCGCGAACGGCCACGCCCCGAACCGCCCGGGCGGGATGCCGGCCCGCGGCGTTTCGGGTCGCCCCGTTTGCCCTCTGCCACTGTGCTTCGTCTGCTCCGGGTGCTTCGCCTATTCCGGTCCGACGAACCGCGGGAAAGCCAGATCGCCCGCGTAGCGGGCGGCGTCACCGAGAGCCTCCTCGATGCGCATCAACTGGTTGTACTTGGCCACCCGTTCGCTGCGGGCCGGAGCGCCGGTCTTGATCTGGCCGCTGCCCACGGCGACCGCCAGGTCGGCGATGATGGTGTCCTCGGTCTCGCCGCTGCGATGGCTCATCATCGTGCGGTAGCCGCTGTTGTGGGCCAGGGCCACCGCGTCGAGAGTCTCGGTGAGCGTGCCGATCTGGTTGACCTTGACCAGCAGCGCGTTGGCGGCACCGCGTTCGATGCCCTCTTCGAGCCGCTCGGGGTTGGTGACGAACAGATCGTCGCCGACGATCTGCACCCGGTCGCCGATGGCGGTGGTGAGTTCGGTCCAGGCGTCCCACTCGTCCTCGCTCAACGGATCCTCGATGGACACCAGTGGGTAGGAGTCCAGCAGGCCGGCATAGAACTCGGTCATCTGCGTGCCGTTCTGCGCCTGCTTCTCGAACTGGTAGGCGCCGTCCCGGAAGAACTCGGTGGCGGCGACGTCGAGGGCCAGCGCGACGTCGACTCCGGGCTTGAAACCGGCCGCCTCGATGGCCGAGCAGATCAGGTCCAGTGCCGCGCGCGTGCCGGCGACGTCCGGCGCGAATCCGCCCTCGTCGCCCAGTCCGGTGTTGAGACCCTGCTTCTTGAGCACCGACTTCAGCGAGTGATACACCTCGGCGCCCCACCGGACCGCTTCCTTGAAGTTCGGCGCACCGATCGGGGCGACCATGAACTCCTGGACGTCGACGCCGGTGTCGGCATGGGCCCCGCCGTTGAGGATGTTGAACATCGGCACCGGCAGGATGTGCGCGTTGGGCCCACCGAGGTACCGGAACAGGGGCAGTCCGGCCGATTCGGCGGCCGCCTTGGCCACCGCCAGGGACACCCCCAGGATGGCGTTGGCGCCCAGGCGCGACTTGCCGGACGTCCCGTCGAGATCCAGCAGCGTCTGATCCACCAGCCGTTGCTCGTCGGCGGACAGCCCGATGACAGCCGGGGCGATCTCGTCGAGTACGCCCTCGACCGCCTTCTGCACGCCTTTGCCGCCGTAGCGGGCGCCGCCGTCGCGCAATTCGACGGCCTCATGCTCACCAGTGGAGGCACCGGACGGGACGGCGGCACGTGCCACGGTGCCGTCGATGAGGGCCACCTCGACCTCGACGGTCGGATTGCCGCGCGAGTCGAGAATTTCGCGCGCGGCGACCTGCTCGATGATGGGCACGGTTTCTCTCCTTGCTGAGCGGGACGGCTGACTGTCCGACAGCCTAGATGGTCGGAGCCTCCACGGGGCCGCTCTGAGAAGGACAGCCGCGGCCGGATTCGCACGGCGATCAGGAGAAGAGGGACGGCAGGACTAAAGGGGATGGCCGGAGGCGTACGCCGCAGCCCAGTCCCGCACGGTGCGGGCGTACAGGTCGGAATGGTTGTAGGCCCGCAGGGCGTTCATCCAGCCGCGCGGGCTGGACATGTCCTTGCCGCGGAAGCACAGATACCCCGCGGCCGACAGCGCGGCGTCATCGAAGTTGTCCGGACTGACCACACCGTCGTTGTTGGCGTCCACACCGTAGAGCCGCCAGGTTTCCGGGATGAACTGCATCGGACCCATCGCCCGGGCATAGACCGGGTCACCGTCGGCGGATGCGGAAGTGTCCAGGATCGCAAGGTTGCCATTGGTGCCATCGAGGTGGACCCCGCGGATGGGTGGGCTGACATCGCCGTTGGCCGCGATCTCCGCGCCGCGGTAGGTGCCGTGGTGGCTCTCGACCATGCCGATGCCGGCCAGGGTGGTCCAGTTCAGGTGGCATTCGGGGTTCTCCACCTGGGCCACCCGGGCGGCGTAGGCGTAGGCCTCCAGGGCCGCGAGCGGAATGCCCATCGCGGGAGCGCGCACCGCGGCCCAGTCCCGCAGTTGGTCGGCGGGGCGGCCGGCCGCGTAGGTGTTGATCTCCGGCACCGGGTCCCCGGCCGGTGGCGGCACACCGTCGGGGATCGGGATACCGGGTTGCCAGGAACAGCTCGACGCGAGCAGCATCGCCGCCGCCGCAGTGGCGACGACGGGCCGCAGCCAGCGGGACCTGGACCGACCAGACGACACGAGACTCCTTCATCAACGCCGCTTTATGGCTCTATCGTCCCACGCACTGCTCAGCGTTAGCCGGTGCGAATCTCGGCGGATTGTCCTCAGTCGGAACCGGCCCGCCACTGGTCGACGACGCGGCGTACTTCATCGTGGTCGGCCAGCAGAACCACCAGGTCACCGGCGCGTGCCCGGTCCAGCGCGCGCCGGATGGCCGTCGGGCGGTCCACCTCGCCGGTGATCCGGTCCGGGTCGACACCCTGTTCCAGCGGCAGGGCCCGTGATCGGGCCACCATCGCGCCGGCCGGATCCTCGCCGGCGTACTCGGGGCAGTGTCCGACCAGCGCGGGGTCACAACCGAGGACGAACTCGTCGAAGCAGCGGGCCAGGTCCGGCGCCACCGCCGTGAGGTGGGCGGGATGTCGGCTGCCGACGTTGAGGCTGCACAGCAGGCGGCGCCCTTCGACCGGCAGTGCCACCGCGAGCGAGCAGATCCCGCGGACGCCGTCGGGGTTGTGGGCGAAATCCACCACGACCTGGAAGGGCAGGCCCTCGATGAGGTTGTAGCGCCCCGGGTTCTGCTCGCCGGAGCTCTCGAAGGTACTCAACGCCCGCCGGATGGTGTCGTGGTCGATGCCCTGCGCCCAGGCCAGTGCGGCCGCGAACATCGCATTGGCTTCGTTGAACGGCAGCAGCCCGTTGCGTTGCGCGTTGGCACCCCAACCGATCTGCACGAAACTGGGCAGCACGTCGAACGGCATGCCACGCCGCACCGCGGCCTCGAGGAAGCGCAGCGTGTTGGGTCCCAGACCGCCCGCCTGGATATCGGTCAGCCGACCGTCCAGATGGCGGTCCAGATCGGGGACCGCACCGCGACCCGGCGCCAACCATGTGAGCCATTGCGGATCGTGGCCGGGTTCTGTCCGCTCGGACCGCAACCAGTCGGGGATCAGCCGCAGCGCGAGCGACAGAGCGTCGTCGAACAGCGACGTTCGATGCCAGGGGATGGCCCGGCTCAGCCGGCCCGGTCCCACATCGCACACCCTGCCGCGCCACGCCGGATCGCGCCCCCACCGCTGAATCGCGACCGTGAGGGCAACCACCCAGTCCCCCAGTCAGCGCAGAGACTGGCCGTCGGCGCGGGTGCCGGCCGGCATCAGGAAGGCCGTCGGCCAGTCATGTCCGGTGACGCCGTACAGCGGCTCCTGCGGACACAGCGCCGATGCGGCGTCGCGAATCCGCTTCTCAGTCAACGGAGTACGGATCACCTCGCCGGTCACCGACACCTCGACGACAGCGGTCTTCTCGGACAGACCTGCGGTGCAGGCCCGCAGGAAGCGGCGCTGTTCGACGCGCATCTGGACGCCGGTCACGGCAATGCCTTTCGCAGCTACTGCGGTTCTTCCGGCCAGTGCACCAGGGCCCGCGGGACACCGGCCGCGTCACGGTCCATCCACTGCTCGCGCCACTGCGCGGCGCTGATGCCGTCGGCGTCCTCGAGTCCGGCTCCGGTACCCCGGGTGGCCGCGACGGCGATCTCCGCGGCGCGCACGGCGGCCATGAATTCAAGAACCCTGGTGCGCAGCGTGTTTTCGGCGTCACCGCCGGCACACACGGTGACCGATGTCAGTTCCGGCGGGATCAGGTCGTCGGGAACCCCGGCCGCGGTCACCCGGTCGATCACCTTCTGCGCCAGCGCGAGAGCGGGTTGCGCGGTGGGCACACCGTCGACGCACGATGACCGTGCGGTGCCCTCCTGGGCCTTGCGCTGCTCCCACTGGGCCAGTTGATCTTCCAGCGTGATCGGCTCGCCCGCCAGAACCGCAGGCACCCGGTTGCCCAGTTTGCGCACCAGGGCGTCGGCGACGTCGTCGATACCGAACGGATGGGCCGGCGCCTCCTCGGCGATGCGGGCGTGAAACAGAACCTGCAGCAGCACGTCGCCGAGTTCGTCACGCAGTTCTGCGGGGTCGCCCCCGTGCACGGCGTCGAACAGTTCGTAGGTCTCCTCCAACAGGTACCGCCGCAACGAGTCGTGGGTCTGCTCGCTTTCCCAGGGCCCGGAGGTGCGCAGCCGATCCATGATCTCGACGGCGTCGACGAGGCGCTCGCCCGGCCGGGGCTCCGGAGCGGAGATCCGCCGCTCCCCGGCGGCCAGGCGGGCCTTGACCGCGGGATGCTCGGGGTCCGAGGACAGCAGCACCGGCGCAGCCGGTCCGATCAGGGCCGGGCGCGCCGAGGGCAGCGACCACGGCACCCGGATCGGCATCTCCTCGGTGAACTCGACATCGCCGCCGAGGAGTTCGACGGCCTCGATCGGGACCACGGCGGGACGCCGCGGGTCCACCAGGATGACGGTCATCCGCTTGTCCTCATCTCGCCGGGTACGAACGTCGTTATATCAACGTCGCCCTTGGGCCGCCCGTCGAGGGCGAGCAGGAGATCGGCGACCATCTGCAGCAGTTCGACGTCACGGATCCGCGGAGCACCCACCGCGTCGGCGGCGCGCGGGACCGGGACCTGAACCGTCGCCGTGGTGGCCCGGTAGCGCGCCGCCGGGTAGAGCCGGCTCAGACGCACCTGCGCGGAGTCCGGCAGTGCCAGCGGCGAAACCCGCAGCGTTGCGGCGGCTCCGGATCCGGTGGCGGCAACCTCGGTCACGCCGTAGTGCCGGCAGAGCAGGCGCAGCCGCGCCACCGCCACCAGCCGCTGCGCGGGCTCGGGCAGCGCGCCGTAGCGGTCGATCAGTTCGTCGACCACCGCAGCGACGCCCACTTCGTCGGGCGCCGACGCGAGGCGCCGGTAGGCCTCCAGTCGCAGCCGGTCACTGCCGATGTAGTCCGGCGGCAGGTGCGCGTCGACCGGCAGGTCGATGCGGACGTCCTTGGGCTCCTCCGGCGTCGTGACCGTCTTACCGTCGGCGGCCGCCCGGTAGGCCTCCACCGCCTCGCCGACCAGACGCACGTACAGGTCGAAGCCCACCCCGGCGACATGGCCGGACTGTTCGACACCCAGCACGTTGCCGGCCCCACGAATCTCCAAGTCCTTCAGGGCAACTGCCATACCCGCGCCCAGTTCGTTGTTCTGCGCGATGGTGGCCAGCCGATCGTGGGCGGTCTCGGTGAGCGGGGTGTCGCGGGGATACAGGAAGTAGGCGTATCCGCGTTCGCGGCTGCGACCCACGCGGCCGCGCAACTGATGGAGCTGGGACAGTCCGAAGGTGTCGGCACGTTCGACGATGAGGGTGTTGGCGTTGGAGATGTCCAGACCCGTCTCGACGATCGTGGTGCAGACCAGGATGTCGAACTCGCGGTTCCAGAAGCCCTGCACGGTGCTCTCGAGTTGCTCCTCGGGCATCTGCCCGTGCGCGACGGCGACCCTCGCCTCGGGCACCAGCGCCCGGACCCGGGCGGCGGCCTCGTCGATGGTCCGGACCCGGTTGTGCACGTAGAACACCTGCCCGTCGCGCAGCAGTTCGCGACGCAACGCCGCGGCGACCTGCTTGTCGTCGTGCGGACCGACATAGGTCAGCACCGGGTAGCGCTCCTCGGGCGGAGTGAGGATCGTCGACATCTCCCGGATACCGGCCAGGCTCATCTCCAGGGTGCGCGGGATCGGGGTGGCGCTCATGGTCAGCACGTCGACGTGGGTGCGCAAGGCCTTGATGTGTTCCTTGTGCTCGACGCCGAAGCGCTGCTCCTCGTCGACGACCACGAGGCCGAGGTCCTTCCAGCGCACCCCGGTCTGCAGCAGGCGGTGGGTGCCGATCACGATGTCCACGCTGCCGTCGGCCATTCCGGCGAGCACCGCCTTGGACTCGGCCGGATCGGTGAACCGGGACAGGCCCTTGACGGTGACCGGGAAACCGGCCATCCGTTCGGTGAACGTCTGCAGGTGCTGATCGGCCAGCAGCGTGGTCGGCACCAGCACCGCGACCTGCTTGCCGTCCTGCACCGCCTTGAACGCCGCCCGCACCGCGATCTCGGTCTTGCCGTAGCCGACGTCGCCGCAGATCACCCGGTCCATCGGAACCGGCTTCTCCATGTCGGACTTGACCTCGCCGATCGCGGTCAGCTGATCGACCGTCTCGGTGAAGCCGAAGGCGTCCTCCATCTCGGCCTGCCAGGGGGTGTCGGGCGCGAACGCGTGCCCGGGGGCCGCCTGGCGTTTGGCGTAGAGCGCCACGAGTTCCCCGGCTATCTCGCGAACGGCCTTGCGCGCCTTGGTTTTCGTGTTGGCCCAGTCGCTGCCGCCGAGCCGGCTCAGGCTGGGCTGCTCACCTCCGACGTAGCGCGAGAGCTGATCCAGGGAGTCCATCGGGACGAAGAGCTTGTCGGCACCCTGCCCACGCTTGCTGGAGCCGTACTCGAGCACCAGGTACTCGCGGCGAGCGCCGCCGACGGTGCGTTCCACCATCTCGACGAACCGGCCGATGCCGTGCTGATCGTGGACGACGAGGTCGCCGGCCGCGAGCGCCAGCGGGTCGACGGTGTTGCGCCGCCGGGCCGCCAGCCGCTTGCCCTCCGGGCCGGTGACCCGGTTGCCGGTGAGGTCGGTCTCGGTGATCACCACCAGATGCGCGCCGGGGACGACGATGCCGGTGTGCAGCGGGCCTCTGAGGACACCGACCACACCGGGTTTGGGCGGGTCGCCGGATTCCAGCATGGCGGCCGGGACATCGCGTTCGCCGAGTTGCTCCACCACCCGGTGCGCGGTGCCGGTGCCCGGCGCGACCACCGCCGCGAGCCCGCCGGTCAGCACGTGGGCCCGCAGCATCGCGAAGATCTCCTCGACGCCGGACTGCTGTCCGCGGGCGGACGGCGCCGCACGCACGTCCAGGGTGATCGCACCGTCGGAGGACAGTTGGCTCACCGTCCACCACGGATGCCCGCCGGCCACCGCGGCCGCCCGGACCTCGTCGAGTTCCCGGAAGCCCGAGCCCCCGAGTTGCTCGACGTCGATGGGGGCGTCACCGCCGACGGCCGCGACCGACCAGGACGCCTCGAGGAACTCGCGGCCGGTCCTGATCAGGTCCGCGGCACGGGTGCGGATCTTCTCCGGGTCGCACACCAGCAGCGGCGAGGACCGGCGGGAGGTGGTCGATCAGCAGGCCGAGGGCGTGCGGGCGCAGCACCGGCTGCAGCGCCTCCATCCCGTCGACCGGAATGCCCTCGGCCAGCTTGGCGAGCATGTCGGCGACGCTGCCGGTCACCCGGTTGTCGTCCCGCGGGGCGTCGGCCACCAATTCGGCTGCACGGGAACGGACTTCGTCGGTGAGCAGCAGCTCCCGGCACGGCACGGCGACCACCGCTCCGACGTCGAGCTCGGGGATGGAGCGCTGGTCGGCGACCGCGAACATCCGCATCTCGGTGATCTCGTCGCCCCAGAACTCGACGCGGACGGGATGCTCGGCGGTGGGCGGGAAGATGTCGAGGATGCCGCCGCGGACCGCGAACTCACCGCGCCGGCCGACCATGTCGACCCGGGTGTAGGCCAGTTCGACCAGCCGCGCGACCAGGTCGTCGAAGTCGAGCTCGGCGCCGATCCGCAGGGTCACCGGTTCGATCTCGGCCAGGTCGGCGGCCATCGGCTGCAGCAGCGAGCGCACCGTGGTCACCACGACCCGCAGCGGCGGTCCCAGTCGCGCGTCGTCGGGACGGGCCAGCCGGCGCAGCAGCATCATCCGCGCGCCGACGGTGTCCACGCCCGGTGAGAGCCGCTCGTGCGGCAGCGTCTCCCAGGACGGGAACATCGCCGCGGCGTCGCCGTACACCCCGCGCAGTTCCGCGGTCAGGTCGTCGGCTTCCCGGCCGGTGGCGGTGACCACCAGCAGCGTCCCGTCCCGGTTCCGGTCAGCGCCTGAGCGCAGTTCGCTGCGCTCGCCTGCGGTGGCGAACGCACAGGCCACGAACAGCTGGGCACCGGCCGGGCCCACCACCGCCAGTTCGGCGGGACGCGCGCCGGCACGCTCGGCGAGGTCGACGAAGCCGGGCGCGGCCAGCGCGGTGTCGACCAGACCCGCCAGTGGCGTCTGGACCTCGAGGCGCCCGGTCATGATGGGAGTGATTCTAGGCAGCGGCGACAAAAAACCTTGCGGTGGGCGGTGATTCGACCCCGGCCCGAGGAGAACTACTCACCCTGCAGCTGCGGGTCGGCCTCAAGGTGGCTCAGCCCGTTCCACATCAGGTTCACCAGGTGGGCGGCGACGACTTCTTTCTTGGGCTCCCGGGCGTCGAGCCACCACTGCGCGGTCATCGACACCGAGCCCACCAGGGCCTGGGCGTACAACGGCGCCAGTTCCGGGTCCAGACCGCGGCGGGCGAAGTCGCCGGCCAGGATCGAGGCCACCTGGCTGACGGCGTCGTTGAACAGGGTGGAGTAGGTGGTGGGAGCCAGCGACGGCGGGGAGTCACGGATCAGGATCCGGAAACCGTCGGTGCGCTCGTCGATGTAGGTCAGCAGCGCCAGCGCCACCCGCTCGACCCGCGCCCGGTGCTGGTTGTTGGTCAGCGATGAGGTGATGCCGTCGAGCAGCGCCGACATCTCCCGGTCCACCACCACCGCGTAGAGGCCTTCCTTGCCGCCGAAGTGCTCGTAGACCACCGGCTTGGAGACGTTGGCGCGCTGGGCGATCTCCTCGATGGCGGTGCCTTCGTAGCCGCGTTCGGCGAACAGCGACCGGGCGATGTCGATCAACTGATGCCGACGTTCGCTGCCGGTCATCCGCGCCCGGGGCGGACGTGGTCGACGGTCCGGTGTTCCCACGTGAACAGGGTATGCCCGCCCCTCTACTAGAGTCTTGGGCGGACCGTTCGCCGTGGTGTAATTGGCAGCACCTCTGATTTTGGTTCAGATAGTTCAGGTTCGAGTCCTGGCGGCGAAGCAAGACGTCGACAACGCGGCTGTGCGGGTACGGACGCGTGTTTCGCGCGAAACCGCACACTCAGGAGACCCCATGACGACAGGCAGCGAGTCGGCCGTTCTGGTTCTGGCGGCAGGCGCGGGCACCCGGATGCGGTCGGACACCCCGAAGGTGCTGCACACCCTGGGCGGCCGCAGCATGCTGTCGCACGCCCTGCATGCCGTCGCCGAGGTCGCCCCCGACCACCTGGTGGCGGTCCTGGGCAAGGACCGCGAACGCATCGCCCCGGTGGTCGCCGAACTGGCCGGCCGACTCGGCCGTCGCATCGAGATCGCCGTCCAGGAGCAGCAACTCGGCACCGGCCACGCCGCCCTGTGCGGACTGTCGGCTCTGCCCGAGGGCTTCGACGGCATCGTGGTCATCACCTCCGGCGACATCCCCCTGCTCGACGCCGACACCCTGGCCGATCTGATCGCCGCCCACCGTGCCGAATCGGCCGCGGTGACCGTGCTGACCACGACAGTGCCCGAGGCCCGCGGCTACGGCCGCATCCTGCGCACCCAGGACGGCGAGGTCATCGCGATCGTCGAGGAAGCCGACGCCACCCCGCAGCAGCGGGCCATCCGGGAGGTCAACGCCGGCATCTACGCCTTCGACATCGCCGCGCTGCGCTCGCGCCCTGGGCCGCCTGTCGTCGGACAACGCCCAGCACGAGCTCTACCTGACCGACGCCATCGCCATCGTGCGAGCCGACGGGCACCTCGTGCACGCCAAGCACATCGACGACGCCGCACTGGTCGCCGGCGTCAACGACCGTGTGCAGCTGGCCGAGATGGGCGCCGAACTCAACCGGCGCATCGTGGCGGCCCATCAGCGGGCCGGCGTCACCGTCGTCGACCCGCGCAGCACCTGGATCGACGTCGACGTCCGGATCGGCCGCGACACCGTGATCACGCCCGGCACCCAGTTGCTGGGTGCCACCCGCATCGGCGACCGGTGCCGGATCGGCCCGGACACCACACTGACCGACGTCACGGTCGGCGACGGTGCCACGGTGGTCCGCACCCACGGCAGCGAAGCGATCATCGGCTCCGGCGCCGAAGTCGGGCCGTTCACCTACCTGCGGCCGGGCACCAGGCTGGGCGACGACGGCAAGCTCGGCGCGTTCGTCGAGACCAAGAACGCCGCGATCGGCACCGGCACCAAGGTGCCGCACCTGACCTACGTCGGCGACGCCGACATCGGCGAGCACAGCAACATCGGCGCCTCCAGCGTGTTCGTCAACTACGACGGCGAGACCAAGAGCCGCACCACCGTCGGCTCGCATGTGCGCACCGGCAGCGACACCATGTTCGTCGCGCCGGTCACCGTCGGCGACGGCGCCTACACCGGAGCCGGGACGGTACTGCGCGACGACGTGCCGCCCGGGGCACTGGCGGTGTCGGCCGGGTCCCAACGGATCATCGAGGACTGGGTGCTGCGGAACCGCCCCGGCAGCGACTCCGCCAAGGCGGCGGCAAGGGCGAAGGCCGCCGGGGAAACCGCCGGGCACGACCCCGAGCAGGGGTGAGAGCCGCCGAACCCCGTACGATGACCGGGTATCAATCCCCGACTTGAGGCAGCGCTGTGGGCACCGACTGGATTGACAACCGCAAGAACCTGATGCTGTTCTCCGGCCGGGCGCATCCTGAGCTTGCCGAAGCAGGTCGCCAAGGAACTCGACGTCAGCGTCACCGCGACAACGGCTCGCGACTTCGCCAACGGTGAGATCTTCGTCCGGTTCGACGAATCGGTGCGCGGTTCCGACGCGTTCGTGTTGCAGTCCAATCCCGCGCCGCTGAACACCTGGCTGATGGAACAGCTGCTGATGATCGACGCGCTCAAGCGCGGCAGCGCCAAGCGCATCACCGCGATCCTGCCGTTCTATCCCTACGCCCGCCAGGACAAGAAGCACCGCGGCCGCGAACCGATCTCGGCCCGCCTGGTCGCCGACCTGCTCAAGACCGCCGGTGCGGACCGGATCGTCTCGGTCGACCTGCACACCGACCAGATCCAGGGCTTCTTCGACGGCCCCGTCGACCACATGCGGGCCCAACCGCTGCTGACCGGTTACATCAAGGACAACTACGAGACCGAGGACATCGTGGTGGTGTCCCCGGACTCCGGCCGGGTGCGGGTGGCCGAGAAGTGGGCCGACGCGCTCGGCGGCACACCGCTGGCCTTCATCCACAAGACCCGCGACCCGCGGGTGCCCAACCAGGTGGTGTCCAACCGGGTCGTCGGCGAGGTCGACGGCAAGACCTGCGTACTGACCGACGACATGATCGATACCGGCGGCACCATCGCCGGCGCGGTGAAACTGCTGCACCAGGACGGCGCCAAAGATGTCATCATCGCCGCCACCCACGGCGTGCTGTCCGATCCCGCAGCCGAGCGGCTCGCCGGCTGCGGCGCCCGTGAGGTGATCGTCACCAACACCCTGCCGATCGAGGAATCCAAGCGCTTCCCCCAGTTGACCGTGCTGTCGATCGCACCGCTGCTGGCCAGCACCATCCGCGCGGTGTTCGAAAACGGTTCGGTGACCGGTCTTTTCGACGGGGACGCGTAGCCGGAATTGACGATGCTGCCTGCCCGACGCCGGTGGAGGATTGCCGCGGTGCTGATCGCGGCCGTGATGGCGACAGCCTGCGGCCCGCGCACCGCCGACTACACCACCCTATTGCCGTCGAGTTCGGAGCCGACGACATCGACCACCTCCACCACACCCACTCCGATCGCGCAGTACCTGTCCAGCGTCGGGGTGACCGGCCAGCAGGTTCCGCTGGACAAACTGACCGACCTCACCGTCACCCTGCCCCGCCCGCCGGGCTGGACCAAGTACTCCAACCCCAACCTCTCCCCCGGCACCGAGGCGATCGCGAAGAACAACACCTACCCGACGGCGATGGTCATGGTGTTCAGGCTGGAGGGCAATTTCGACCTGCCCGCGGCGATGGCACACGCCAACGACGACGCCGCACTGGCCAAGGACTTCATCCGGCTCAACTTCTCGTCAGACGACTTCGACGGGTTCCCCTCGTCGATGATCGAGGGCTCCTACGATCACCTCGGAACCCGCCTGCACACCTACAACCGGGTGGTCATTCCGGCGACGTCGAACTTCGAGCGCTATCTGGTGCAGTTCACCGTGACGACGCTGGCCGACCAGGCCGCCGCCGCGGCGCCCGATGTGGTGAAGGTCATCGAGGGGTTCTCGGTCTCGGTCAAGTAAGCGCCGATCCGGCGCCCGCCGGCCGGCGTCGCTGGCGTAGGTTCACGCCATGAGTAGGACCCCAGGTAGTTGGAACCCAGGTAGTTGGAACCCAGGTAGTTGGAATCCAGCCGATCTCCCGTCGTTCTCCGGCCGGACCGTCGTCGTCACCGGCGCCAACAGCGGCCTGGGCCTGGCGACCGCCCGGGAACTGGCTCGCGCCGGGGGGCGGGTGATTCTGGCCTGCCGCAACGTCGGCAAGGGCAACGCCGCCCGGGCCGGCATGACCGGCGACGTCGAGGTCCGCCCCCTCGACCTGGCCGACCTCGCATCGGTGCGCGCCTTCGCCGACACCGTCGGCGAGGTCGACGTGCTGATCAACAACGCGGGCATCATGGCAGTGCCCTATGCGCTCACCCGCGACGGATTCGAGAGCCAGATCGGCACCAACCACCTCGGCCACTTCGCGCTCACCAACCTGCTGCTGCCCAAGGTCACCGACCGGGTGGTCACGGTGTCGTCGATGATGCACTGGGCCGGCCGGATCAGCCTCAAGGATCTCAGCTGGAAGGCCCGGCCGTACTCGGCGTGGCTGGCCTACGGCCAGTCCAAGCTGGCCAACCTGTTGTTCACCAGTGAATTGCAACGCCGGCTCAGCGGGGCCGGTTCAGCGCTGAGGGCGCATGCGGCCCACCCCGGCTACTCGGCCACCAACCTGCAGGGGCACACGGGTAACCGGATCGGCACCCCGGTGTGGAATCTCGCCAACCGGGTGTTCGCCACCAGTGCCGAGTACGGCGCCAACCCGACGCTCTACGCGGCGTCACAGGACCTGCCGCCGGACAGCTTCATCGGCCCGAGATTCGGGGCCCGCGGTCCGATCGGACCTGTCGGCCGCAGCCCGCTGGCCCGGCACAGCGAGACCGCGCGCGCGTTGTGGCGACTGTCCGAGCAGCTCACTGACACCGAATTCCCGTTGTAGCGGGCAACCGAATTTCCGCTGCCACGGGGCTGTCGGCTACCCTGGGATCGCGTCACGGCGAGGGTGGTCCGACCACCGTTATCGGCGAGGCTTGAAGCGAACTCGGGTTTCCGGGCGCTGCCCCGCCTTCGTCGTGAAGATCAGACCGACGAAGGCAGGAGCACTCCCATGGCCACAGGCGCCACCACCAACAAGCTCGACGTCGAGGTGCGCACCCACACCGGCAAGGGCGCCTCGCGCCAAGCCCGCCGCGACGGCAGGGTGCCGGCGGTGCTCTACGGCCACGGCGCCGAGCCGCGGCACATCAACCTCAACGCCCACGACTTCGCCGCGGTGCTGCGCCACTCCGGCACCAACGCCGTGCTGAGCCTGCAGATCGACGGCAAGGAGGAACTGGCGCTGCCCAAGGCCATCACGGTTCATCCGGTGCGCCGCAACCTGCAGCACGTCGACCTGATCATCGTCAAGCGCGGCGAGAAGGTCACCGTCGAGGTGTCGGTTCAACTCGAGGGCGAGGCCGCGTCCGGCACCCTGGTCACCCAGGACGCCACCACCATCGAGATCGAGGCCGAGGCGCTGTCGATCCCGGAAAGCCTCACCGTGTCGATCGAGGCCGCCGAGGAGGGCACCCAGATCCTGGCCGGCGACGTCACGCTACCGCCGGGCGTCACGCTGGTCAGCGACCCGGAGATGCTCGTGGTGAACATCGTCGCCGCGCCGACGACCGAGGAGCTCGAGTCCGAGGGCGGCGGCGAGTCCATCGAGGAACAGGCCGCTGAGGCCGCCGAAGAGGCCGAGGGCGAGGACGAAGCCGCCCCGGCCGAGTAAGTCGGGATGGCCGAGCCGTCCCCTGAAAGCGGGCGGGGCCCGCGGTTGGTCGTCGGCCTGGGCAATCCCGGACCGCAGTACGCCAAGACCCGGCACAACCTCGGGTTCATGGTCGCCGACCTGTTGGCGGCGCGGATGGGTGCGTCGTTCAAGGTCCACAAGCGGTCCGGGGCGGAGGTGGCCACCGGCCGGCTGGGTGGCCGCCCGGTGGTGCTCGCCAAGCCGCGCACCTACATGAACGAGTCGGGCCGGCATATCGGCCCGCTGGCGAAGTTCTACTCGGTGGACCCGGCCGACGTGCTCGTCATCCACGACGAACTCGATATCGACTTCGGCCGGGTCCGGCTCAAGCTGGGCGGTGGCGAGGGTGGCCACAACGGCTTGCGGTCGATCGCGAATGCCCTGGGCACCAGGGACTTTCAGCGGGTTCGGATCGGGATCGGGCGTCCGCCCGGCCGCAAGGATCCCGCGGCCTTCGTGCTCGAACCGTTCACCGCCGCCGAACGGACCGAGGTGCCGACACTGTGCGAGCTGGCCGCCGACGCCACCGAGCTGTTGATCCAGATCGGCCTGGAGCAGGCGCAGAACCAGGTCCACGCCTGGTAACTAGGTGACCAGCATCACCGAGGTCGAGCGGCGCAGCTTGCCCGACGGCGTCTTCGGGATGGTGCCGGGTCCGAGGACCACCACGTTGCGCGGCCGCACGCCGACCTCGCTGACCACCTCGTGGGCGACCTGATGCTCGAGGCGACGGCATTCGGCGGGGTCCTCCCAGGAGTTGGACTCCACGGCGACTGCGAACGTCTCCCGGGAATGCCCGGCATCCAGGCGCACCGCCACCGCGCAGCCGGGGCGCACGCCCTCGACGCGTCCGGCGGCCCGCTCGATATCGGTCGGGTAGATGTTGCGGCCGGCCATGATGATGACGTCCTTGACGCGGCCGCAGACCACGACGTGGCCCTGCTCGGTGAGGTAGCCGAGGTCGCCGGTGTCATACCAGCCGTTCTCGTCCTGGGCGGCGACGAAACCACCCATCGTCAGGTAGCCCGGCGTCAGGGACTCCCCGCGCAGTTCGATCACGCCGACGCCGCGGGCCGGCAGCACATTGCCGTCCTCGTCGACGATGCGGGCCTCGAGGTCCTGCAACAGCGGGCCAAGGGTGGCCAGCCGGCGCACGTTGCCCTTGCTCGCCGGAACGGCCCGGCGCAGTGCGGCCAGCAGGTCCGCGTCCACCTCGTCGACCACCAGACCGGCGCCGCACTCGGAGAACGACACCGCCAGCGTGGTCTCGGCCATGCCGTAGGCCGGCAGGATGGCGCCGGGCCGCAGCCCGAACGGCTTGCCCGCCTCGAGCAGATCCTCGACGTCGGCGGGCTCCACCGGTTCGGCGCCCGACAGCGCGAAACGCAATGTGGACAAATCGAATTCGTCCGGCTTGGCCTGCCGGCGCAGCCGCTTGGCGAACAAGGCGTAGGCGAAGTTGGGCGCCGCGGTCATGGTGCCCTTGTACTTGTCGATGAGCTTGGCCCACAGCAGGGTGTCACGCAGGAAGTCCAGCGGGGTGACCTTCACCAGTTCGGCACCGAAGTACATCGGGATGGTGAGGAAGCCGACCATGCCCATGTCATGGAAGCAGGGCAGCCAGCTGACCATCACGTCCTGGTCGACGTCGTACTGCGCCCCGATGAACATCGCCTCGGCGTTGGAGTAGATGTTGCGGTGGGTGATGATGACGGCCTTGGGCGATCCGGTGGAGCCGGACGTCAACTGCATCAGCGCGACGTCGTCCTCACCGGTCTGCACCGGGTCGACCGGTTCGGCGGCGAGGAGATCCTCGACGGTGAGGACCTTCACCCCGCGCTCCTCGAGCACCGGAGCGGCGGCCAGGAACGGATCGGAGATCACGACGGCCTTGGCCTCGATCATGTCGATGACGTTGGTGGTGTCCTGCGCCCACAGCACGAGGTCGGTGCGGGGGGTTGGCTGGTGCAGCATGGTCAGGCTGGCGCCGCGCATCCACAGCGCCTGGGCGGTCGGGGCGATCTCGACCGGCGCGCCGGCCAGCACGCCGACGGCGTCACCCGGGCCGACACCGGCCGCGGCCAGCCCACCGGCGATGCATCGGGCCCGTTCGTGAACCTCGGCCCAGGTATGCCGCACCGGATCGTTCGGCTCCCCCGTGACCATGCCCTTCGGGCTGGTTCGGGCGCTGTGGAACATCTTCTCGGTGAAACGGCTCACGGCGACCTCCTCGGGGTCCGGTGCGGCGTCAACGGCGCAAACCCGATGTCCATGCTCCGCCCGCCGGGGCCAGCAGCATAGGCGGCACGCCCGCCGAACATCTTAAACTTTCCTTAAGTTTCCGGCCAACTCCACGCCCCGATTCGCGGGGCCTTTTTTCCCGGGCGACGGCTCAACTCCTGCCCGTGGCGGGCACGACCCGGGCGCCGTGCACCGGGCCGCTGGCAACCCGGACGGTGCGGCACACCCCGGCACCGGCCAACTCGCTGCCGACCTCGATCGCCGCCTGCGCCGACGCGCACAGGAACGCACACGTCGGTCCCGAGCCGGAGACGATCCCGGCCAGCGCACCGGCCTCGGTTCCGGCGCGCAGCGTGCGGCGCAGGTTGGGCTCCAGGCTCAGCGCCGCCGGCTGCAAGTCATTGCCCAGCAGCGGGGCCAGCGCGTGCGGGTCGCCGGATGACAACGCGGTCAGCAGCGGTTCGGGGGCCGCCAGCCGCGGGGGCGTCCCGGCTGCCCGCAGGCGGTCGATTTCGGCGTACACCGCCGCCGTCGACAAACCACCGGAACCGAACGCCAGCACCCAGTGAAAAACGTTGCGGGACAACACCGTTGTCAATTCCTCGCCGCGGCCGGTGCCCAGCGCCGTGCCGCCGTGCAGCGCGAACGGCACGTCGCTGCCGAGTTCGGCGGCCATCGCATGCAGATCCCGTCGCGGAACGCCGAGTTCCCACAGCGCATTCATCCCGACCAGCACCGCTGCCGCGTCGGCGCTGCCGCCTGCCATGCCGCCGGCCACCGGGATGGACTTGTTGATGGTGATCTCCACGTCCGGCGCCCGCCCGACATGGCCGGCCATCAGTTCCGCGGCCTGCCAGGCCAGGTTGCGCTCGTCGACGGGAACCTCGTCGGCACCCTCGCCGACCACCTGCAGCGACAGCAGGTCGGCGGTGCGCAGGATGATCTCGTCGGCCAGCGAGACGGCGTGGAAGACGGTGGTCAGTTCGTGATAGCCGTCATCACGACGGTCGCCGACTCCCAGGAAGAGATTGACCTTGCCGGGAACCCGAACGGTCACCGAACCGGTCGCCACCCATTCCGCAGCGGTATTGCCGTTGGTAGTGGGCACGGCACGAGGGTAGCGGCTGGCGGGCGCGGTGGGTCAGTGCGCGTCCGCGGACCGCTGGGTTCCGGTGACCGCGGTGCCCGATCGCTGCAACAGTCGCACGAAGTCGGCGACGGTCAGCGTCTCGCCCCGGCGGGCCGGGTCGATACTCGCCGACAGCAGTCTCGAGGCGGACTCGTTGCCCGAACCGGCCCAGTCCAGGAACGCGTTGCGCGCGGTTTTGCGGCGCTGCGCGAACGCGATGTCCACCAGGTCGAAGACCTGCCGGCGGAACGCCTCGTCCTGCGGCCACGGCGTGGTCTCGTGACGGTCGATGCGCACCAGACCGGAGTAGACCCGGGGGATGGGCCAGAACACCGTCGGCGAGACCATGCCGTACCTGCGGACGTTGCCGAAGAACCGGATCTTGACGCTGGGCACGCCGTAGTCCTTGCCGCCGGGTTCGGCGGCCAGGCGTTCGGCGACCTCGGCCTGCACCATGACCATGGCGGTGCGGATCGTCGGGAACTCCGAGAACAGATGGATCAGCGCCGGGACGGCGATGTTGTAGGGCAGGTTGGCCACCACGGCGGTGGGCTGCTCGGCGAGATCCGACCGGCGCAGGGTCAGAACATCGTGGTTGACGACCGTGAGCCGGTGGATCTCGCTGTGCGAGTGCTCGGCGATGGTCTTGGGCAGCCGGGCGGCCAGTAGTGGGTCGATCTCGATGGCGGTCACCGCGGCACCGCGATCGAGCAGGGCCAGCGTCAACGACCCCATACCGGGGCCGACCTCGAGGACGTTGTCGCTCTTGGTGATCCCGGAAGACGAGACGATGCGACGCAACGTGTTCGCGTCGTGCACGAAGTTCTGCCCCAGGGATTTCCGCGGCCGGAAGTCCAGCTCCCTGGCGATGTTCCGGATTTCGGTGCGGGTCAGCAGCCGTATCGTCATTGTCACTCTCCACCGCAAACGGGCCAGGATTCCCGCCCGTGCCGTCTCATGTCACGTCAGCGATTGTTTTCGGTTCTCAACGGGCGCAATGTGAGCTCGATCAGCATAACGCGGACACCTCCGCACTCTGACGTATTCCGGTCGAGCGTTAAACCGCCGACATGCACTTTTCCCGGCGGCGGGCGTCCTGGCAACGGACGGTGAGCCGGTCGCTGCTGCTGCGATATCCGCGACAGCAACGGCCGGATGCGCCGGACACGATCGGGTCAGGCCAACCCGTAGACGGTTCGGGCCGCCGCCGCCGACTCCGCGGCCAACTCCTCGGCGGGGCGGTCCAGCAGCTCCGCCAACGCCCGGACGGTGTAGGGCAGGCAGTACGGCTCGTTGGGTGCACCCCGGAACGGGTGCGGCGTCAGGAACGGCGCGTCGGTCTCGACCAACAGCTGTCCGGGCGGAATCAGGCTGGCGGCCGCCCGCAGGTCGTGGGCGTTGCGGAAGCTGACGGTCCCGGACAGGCTCAGGATCCACCCGGCGTCCAGACAGATCCGGGCCATTTCCGGACCCGAGGAGAAGCAGTGGAAGATCACCGTCGCGGGGGCGCCTTCGGCGCGCAACACGTCGAGGACCTCGGCGTCGGCGTCCCGGTTGTGGATCATCAACGGCTTGCCGGTGCGCTTGGCCACCTCGATGTGCCAGGCGAACGCCTCACGCTGGATGTCCGGCGCCGCGCAGCCCTCCAGTTTCCCCGGCCAGTACAGGTCGATTCCGGTTTCGCCGATGGCGACGACGCGGGGGCGCGCTGCCAGGTGCTCCAGTTCGGCGCGGACCGCCTCACCCTCCCGGCCGGTCAGCGCACCGGCGCGCGTCGGGTGCAGCGCGACCGCCCCGTACACCCTGTCGTCCCACTCGGCGGCCTCGGCCACCCAGCGCGCAGAGGCGAGATCGTCGGCGATGGTGACCACGGCCTGTACCCCCACCGCCTCCGCGCGGTCGAGGATGGCACGAACGCCGGCGGGGGTGCGCGCGCCGCATGCGTCGAGGTGGGTGTGGGCATCGACGAGCGGCGCCAACGGCTCCGGCGGGGGCGGCGCCGGACGGTTGCGGCTCACCGCAACACCTTAAGCGTCACCCAATAGGGTGAGGGCGACATGAGCGAGCCCTTTTACGTCACGACAGCAATCGCCTACCCCAACGGCGCACCGCACGTCGGGCACGCCTACGAGTACATCGCCACCGACGCGATCGCCCGGTTCAAGCGCCTCGACGGGTTCGACGTGCGCTTCCTCACCGGGACCGACGAGCACGGACTGAAGATGGCCCAGGCCGCGGCCGCCGAGGGCATTCCGACCGCGGAGTTCGCCCGGCGCAATTCCGATGCCTTCCAGCGTCTGCAGGAGATGCTCAACATCTCCTTCGACCGCTTCATCAGGACCACCGACCCGGACCACTACGCGGCATCGACGGCGATCTGGCAGCGGATGGCCGATCGCGGCGATATCTACCTGGACAGCTATGCCGGCTGGTACTCGGTGCGCGACGAACGGTTCTTCACCGAGGCGGAGACCACCGTCGGTGCCGACGGCACCCGGGTGGCCACCGAGACCGGCACCCCGGTGACCTGGACCGAGGAGCAGACCTATTTCTTCCGGCTCTCGGCCTACGCCGAACCCCTGCTGGCGCACTACGCCGAGAACCCCGACTTCATCGCACCGGAGGTCCGCCGCAACGAGGTGGTGAGCTTCGTCTCCGGCGGACTGCGCGATCTGTCGATCTCGCGGACCTCCTTCGACTGGGGAGTTCCGGTGCCCGGCGATCCGGCGCACGTGATGTACGTCTGGGTCGACGCGCTGACCAACTACCTGACCGGGGCCGGCTTCCCGGATACCGAATCGGCCCTTTACCAGCGGTATTGGCCCGCCGGTCTGCACATGATCGGCAAGGACATCATCCGGTTCCACACGGTGTACTGGCCCGCGTTCCTGATGTCGGCGGGAATCCCATTGCCGCGCAGGGTCTTTGCACACGGGTTCCTCTACAACCGGGGCGAGAAGATGAGCAAGTCCGTCGGAAACGTCGTCGACCCGGTGGCACTGGTGCAGACCTTCGGCGTCGACCAGGTCCGCTATTTCCTGCTGCGCGAGGTGCCGTTCGGCCAGGACGGCAGCTACAGCGAGGACGGCATCGTCGGCCGGATCAACACCGATCTGGCCAACGAACTGGGCAACCTGGCACAACGCTCGCTGTCGATGGTCAACAGGAATCTCGACGGAATCGTCCCCGAGCCGGGCGAATTCAGCGCCGGAGACGCCGAACTGCTGGACCTGGCCGACGGCCTGCTGTCGCGGGTACGCGCAGCCTTCGACGAACAGGCGATGCACCAGGGGCTGGAGGCGATCTGGTTGATGCTCGGCGCGGCCAATCGGTACTTCTCGGCGCAGGAACCGTGGGTGCTGCGCAAGTCGGAGTCGGCCGACGATCAGACGCGCTTCCGCACGGTGCTGTACGTGACGCTGGAGGCGGTGAGGATCGCCGCGGTGTTGATTCAGCCGGTGATGCCGGATTCGGCGGCCAGGCTGCTCGACCTGCTCGGCCAGCCGCAATCCGAGCGCGACTTCGCCGCGCTGGCCCGTCGGATCGAACCCGGGACGGCACTGCCGGAACCCGCCGGGGTGTTCCCGCGGTACCAGACCGAGTGATCTGAGTCACGTGACGTCACATTCGCACCGCCCGGCGGTGTCTTGAGGTCGTACGGGTCAACCGACCTCGAAGGAGAGATGTGATGACTGAGCACAAGACCCGCATCGTGGTCATCGGCGGCGGATACGCCGGGGTGATCGCCGCCAACCGTCTAGGACTGCGCTCCGACCTCGACACCACCCTGGTCAACCCGCGGCCGCGATTCGTCGAACGCATCCGACTGCATCAACTCGCGGCGGGTTCCGGCGACGCCGTCGTCGAGTACCGCGGCATCCTGGGCCCCGGGGTCACGCTGGTGACCGACCTGGCGACCCGGATCGACACCGGGGCGCGGCAGGTGCACATCCGAGACGGTGCGCCGCTGCCCTACGACTACCTGATCTACGCGGTGGGCAGCGACTCCGGTAGCCCGACGGTTACCGGGGCCGTTGAATTCGCCTACCCGGTCACCACTCTGGAGGAGGCCGCGCGGCTCCGGGTTGCCCTCACCGCGGTGCCCGCGGACTCCCCGGTCTGCGTGGTCGGCGCGGGGCCGACGGGTATCGAGACGGCGGCCGAACTCGCCGAGCAGCGCCGGGCCGTCACCCTGGTGTGCGGACGCGTCCTCGGCCCGTATCTGAGCGGCTCCGGACGCCGCGCCGCGGCGAGGAGGTTGCGCCGTCTCGGCGTCCGTATCGTCGAGGGGCCCGGCGCCACCGTCGTCGCGGTGACGTCCGACGCGGTCGACCTCGCCGACCACACCCGGCTGCGCAGCGCGGTGACGATCTGGACGGCCGGGTTCGGCGTTCCGGATCTGGCGTCGCGTTCGGGCCTGCGCACCGACGCCATCGGACGGCTTCTCACCGACGAGACACTGACCAGCATCGACGATCGCCACGTCGTGGCCGCGGGTGATGCCGCGGCACCATCGGGTGAGCCGCTGCGGATGAGCTGCCAGGCCGCGATCCCGCTGGGTGCGCAGGCGGCCGACACGGTGCTGGCCCGCATCGCGGGCGAGCCGCCCGCCGCGATCAACCAGGCCTTCACCGGTCAGTGCATCAGCATCGGCCGCGCTGCCGGGGTCATCCAGCTCGCACGCCGCGACGACACCGCGCTGCCGTTGTACCTCAGCGGCCGCGTCGCCGCCGCGGTCAAGGAGGCGGTGTGCAGGAGCACCGTCGCCGCGCTTCGCCGGGAGGCGCGCAAACCCGGCTCGGCGTTCTGGGTCAAAGGCGGCCGCCGGGACGTGGCCGCACCGGTGGTGGCGCCGTGACCGCAGACTCCGACCACGCCGAGCGGTTCACCGTGTTGCGTCCGCTGTTGTTCACGATCGCCTACGAGATCCTCGGTTCGGCGACCGATGCCGACGACGTCCTGCAGGAGAGCTACCTGAGATGGGCTTCGGTTGACCTGAGCACCGTGCGCGACACCAAGGCCTACCTGGCCAAGCTGGTGACCCGACAGGCGCTCAACACCCTGCGGTCGCGGCTCCGCAGGCGTGAGGACTACATCGGGCCGTGGCTTCCTGAGCCGCTGCTGCTCGACGACGGTGACGGCGCCACCGATGCCGTGCTGGCCGAGTCGGTGTCGATGGCCATGCTGGTGGTGCTCGAAACGCTGACCCCGGACGAGCGCGCCGTCTTCGTATTGCGGGAGGTGTTCGGCTTCAGCCATGACGACATCGCCGCTGCGATCGGCAAGTCGGCGGTGGCCGTCCGCCAGCTGTCCCACCGGGCACGCCGGCATGTGCACGCCCGGCGCAGGCGCGTCGACCCCGTCGACGCGAGCCAGTCCGAGCGGATCACCACCGAGTTCCTGATCGCGGCGGCCACCGGTGACCTCGACGGGCTGATGGCGATGCTGGCGCCCGACGTCGTGTTCACCGCCGACAGCGACGGGAAGGTGAGCGCCGCGCGGCGTCCGGTGATCGGCGCGGAGAAGGTCGGCCGGCTGTTGATCGGACTGATGGGTCGCGCCGGCCCCGGGTATCGCCTGGAGGTCACCACCTATAACGGCGCACCGGCGGTGATCGTCTTTTCCGACGAGCACCCCGACGGCGTGTTCACCATCGAGGTGGCCGGCGGCCGGATCACGAACTTCTACGTGATCCGCAATCCGGAGAAGCTGGCATCGGTCACCGTTGCCCGCCGGATAAGCCGGTAGGGCGAGGGGCGAGCCGACCACGGCGGACTTTGCGCCCGCCCGCGCGGAGGGCAAGCTAGTCCGATGCTGACCGTGCGGCTTGGCGAACTGGGCGCTGTCGGCGACGTCCTGCGCCGGGTCGGTGCCGGCGCGCGCTCGCGTGGTCTCCCCCCGCCGGCCGCGCTGGCCGGCGAATGGTTCGGTTCCCGGGCGGTCATCGCGCCGACGGTGGACGTCCGCGCGGTCAATCCCGCCGAGGTCTTCGACGTCCGCCCGGGCCCGGGCGACGGCGCGGTCGGCGGCGGCTGGGTCGGCTACCTCTCCTACCCCGATCCCGGAGCCGACGGCGCCCCGCCGCGCATCCCCGAGGCCGCCGGCGGGTGGACCGACTGCGTGCTCAGACTCGATCTGGATGGTGTCTGGTGGTACGAGAGCCTCTCCGGAACAGCCCTTCCCGGCTGGGTCGGCACGGCACTGGAGCACCCGCCCGCCATCGGCGGCTGCGAGATCGCCTGGCAGATGCCCGATGCCGAACTGCACCGCGCCGGGGTGCTGTCCTGCCTGGAGGCGATCCGCGCCGGCGAGGTTTACCAGGCGTGCGTGTGCACCCAGTTCACCGGCGCCGCAACGGGTTCCCCGCTGGACTTCTTCGCCGAGATGGTCACCCGTACGACCCCGGCCCGGGCCGCATACCTGGCCGGCGACTGGGGAACGGTGGCGTCGTTGTCGCCGGAACTGTTTCTGCGCCGCACCGGGGACCGGGTGAGTTCCAGTCCGATCAAGGGCACCCTTCCGTTGCACGCCGACCCGAAGGATCTGCGGGCTTCGGGCAAGGACGTCGCGGAGAACATCATGATCGTCGACCTGGTGCGCAACGACCTCGGCCGGGTCGCCCGAACCGGTTCGGTCACGGTGCCCGAACTGCTGGCCGTGCGACCCGCCCCCGGGGTGTGGCATTTGGTCTCGACGGTGTCGGCGCAGGTGCCGACCGACCTGCCCGCCGCCGACCTGTTCGCCGCCGCATTCCCGCCGGCGTCTGTGACCGGTACTCCCAAAGACCGGGCGCGGCAACTGCTGTGCGCCTGGGAGCCACAGCGGCGCGGCGTGTACTGCGGCACCGTGGGCATGGCCTCGCCGGTGGCCGGTTGTGAGCTGAACGTGGCGATCCGCACCGTCGAGTTCGATCGCTTGGGCCGGGCGGTGCTCGGCGTCGGGGGCGGCATCACCGCGGACTCCGATCCCGAGGCGGAGTGGCAGGAGTGCCTGCACAAGGCCGCCCCGATCGTCGGCGACCCGCACCGCGTTCAGGAGTCGCGCGAACGCAGCACCGCGTCGTAGAGTTCGCGACGCGACGGCGCGCCCGGGTGCGCGTCGATCACCGTCGCGCAGGCGTCCTTGACCCGCATCCCGCCCTCGACGAGAACACCCACCTCGGCAACCAGCGCGCCCACGTCGGCCCGCGGTGTCGCCCCGGCGAGCACGACGGTGATCTCGCCCAGCACCCCCCCGGCCGACCACTGCGCCAATTCACCGAGAGTGCCGCGCCGGATCTCCTCGTGGGTCTTGGTCAGTTCCCGGCACACCACGGCGCGCCGTTGCGCGCCGAGTTGATCGACGGCGTCGCGCAGGCAGTCCGCGAGCCGCCGTGGCGACTCGAAGAACACCGCCGTGCGGGACTCGGCGGCCAGTGCGGCCAGCCAGGCGCGCCGGCCCGACTGCTTGCGCGGGGCGAACCCCTCGAAGCAGAACCGGTCCGACGGCAGGCCCGAGACCGCCAGCGCGGTGGTCACCGCGGACGGCCCCGGCAGGCAGGACACCGTCAGCCCCGCTTCGACGCACGCTGTCACCATCCGGTAGCCCGGGTCGTTGATCAGCGGCATACCGGCGTCGCTGACCAGCAGCACCGTCGCACCCGCGGCGATCTCCGCGACCAGTCCCGGCACCCGGCCCGCCTCGTTCTGGTCGAACAGGCTGATCACCCGGCCGCCAATGGCCACCCCGAGCGCGGTCGCCAGCGCGCGCACCCGGCGGGTGTCCTCGGCGGCGACGACGTCGGCATGCGACAGCGCGTCGATCAGCCGTTTCGATGCGTCAGCCGGCTGGCCCAGTGGTGTCGCGCCCAGGAGCAGGCGGCCGGTCTTCCCCGGGTGGAGAGGGCGGAGCGACTCGGGGATCGACACCCCTAGAGCCTACGATTGCCGCAATGACCATCACGGCTGACGACCTCGAGGCGGAGGAGCTCGCGGTTCCCGTCATCAGCCCCGGACCGCTGATCCCGGCCCCCGATTTCGGGCCGACCGACCGGGCGCGAGGCTGGGCCGCGACTGTCGTCGTGGGCGCCCTCGCGGCGCTGACCCGGTTCATGAACCTCGGTTTCCCCACCGATGCCGGCACCCCGATCTTCGATGAGAAGCACTACGCGCCGCAGGCCTGGCAAACGCTGCACAACTTCGGCGTCGAGGACAATCCGGGCTTCGGCCTGGTGGTGCATCCCCCGCTGGGCAAGCATCTGATCGCCCTCGGCGAGGCGGCGTTCGGCTACACCGGCCTGGGCTGGCGGCTCAGCGCCGCGGCGTTCGGGGTGATCCTGGCCGTGCTGGTGACCAGGATCGCCCGGCGGATCAGCCGCTCGACGGCGATCGGCGCCATCGCGGGCCTGCTCGTCGTCGCTGACGGAGTCAGCTTCGTGGCCAGCCGCACCGCACTGCTGGACATCTTCATGACGGTGTTCGTCGTGGGGGCGTTCGGCGCGCTGATGGTCGACCGCGACCAGATCCGCGAGCGCATGCAGGTCGCGTGGTTACAGGGCCGCGTCGGCGAAAACCCCTGGGGCCCAAGGCTCGGGGTGCGGTGGTGGCGGTTCGGCGCGGGTGTCCTGCTCGGGCTGGCGTGTGCGACGAAGTGGTCGGGTCTGTACTACGTCGCGTTCTTCGGGTTGATGTCACTGGCGATGGACGTCGCCGCGCGCCGCGCCTACCGGGTGCAGCGGCCCTGGGCGGGGGTGCTGCGACGCGACGTCGGGCCGACGGCCTACGTCTTCGGCGTGATTCCGCCGGCGCTCTACCTGTTGTCCTATTGGGCGTGGTTCGCCTCCGAGACGGCGGTCAACCGCTACGAGGTGGGCCAGTCGATCGGCGAGCGGCACTGGTGGCAGCCCCCGGACGCGCTGCGGTCGCTGTGGCACTACACCTACAAGGCGTTCCACTTCCATTCCACGCTGACCAACTCCGCGGGCAATCACCACCCCTGGGAGTCCAAGCCCTGGACGTGGCCGATGTCGCTGCGGCCGGTGCTGTACGCGATCGACAACCAGGATGTGCCGGGTTGCGGTGCGACATCGTGCGTCAAGTCGGTCCTGCTGGTGGGCACCCCCACGATGTGGTTCGTGGCGGTCCCGGTGCTGCTCTACGCGGCCTGGCGCACGCTGGTCCGCCGCGACTGGCGCTACGCGGTGGTCCTGGTGGGCTATCTGGCCGGCTGGCTGCCGTGGCTGGCCAATATCGACCGGCAGATGTACTTCTTCTACGCGGTGCCGTTGGCGCCGTTCCTGATGATGGCGATCGCGCTGATCCTCGGCGACATCCTCTACCAGCCGACCCGCAACCCCGAGCGGCGGACGCTGGGTGTGCTGGTGGTGTGCTTCTATCTCGCGGCGGCGATCACGAATTTCGCGTGGCTGTTCCCCGTGCTGACCGGGATCCCGGTGTCACAGTCCACCTGGGACATGGAGATGTGGCTGCCCAGCTGGCGCTGAGCGTCGGCCCTACTTGCGCGATCCGGCGCCGGACAGCGCCGTCTGCACCGCCGGGGTCACCAGGTGCACCACCTCGTCCTCGGACGCCGATGCCAGCGGTTCCATCCGCATGACGTACCGCGTGGTCGCCACCCCGACCACATACGACGTCGCCAGCGTCGCCCGCATCCGGGCGTCGGGCACACCCAGCAGCCCGGCGACCCGGTCGACGATCAACGATTCGAGGAATTCCCTGAGGGAAGCGGCGGCCTTCGCGGTGCCCACCCCGTCCCGCACCATGAGAGCGATCTGTTCGCGGGTCTCGGGTTCGGCGAGCATCCGCAGGGTCATCCGCACCAACCGCTCGGCGAGGCCCTCGATGCCCGGTGCGAGCATCCGGGTGATCGCGGTGACGGGGTCGAAGGGCAACCGCAGCGCTGCGGCGAAAAGTTCCTCCCGGCTGTTGTAGTAGCGCCGCACCATATCCGGCGCGACGCCGGCCGCGGCCGCGACACCTTTGATCGTCATGTTGACGTAGCCCTGCCGCTCGTACACCGCCTGAGCGGCATCGAGCACGAGTTGCCTGACGTCGTCGGGGTTCTTCGGCAGTTCAGTAGCCATGGTGATGATTGTCCTCGGGTCGGTTCGTTTACAGGGACATCGTTACAGCGGGTCGCGCGCGGCGGGACAGGACATACATCTGGGCCCGCCGCGGCCGGTGCCCAACTCCGTCGCGGCGATGGGCAGCACCTCGATTCCCGCGTCGGCCAGCCGGGCGTTGGTCTCGGTGTTGCGCTCATAGACCACCACGACGCCAGGTGCCAGCGCCAGGGTGTTGTTGCCGTCGTCCCACTGCTCGCGTTCGGCGGCCACCGGGTCGAGGCCGGTGTCGATGACACGGAGCCGGTCGATGTCCATCGCCGCGGCGGCTGCGGTGACGAACGGCTGCTCGTCGAGAATCCGCAGGCCGCCGAGCCGCCGGGTCATGGTGAACGCCGACAGCGAGTGCCGCACCGCCGGGTACATCACGACGGCGTCGACGTCGACCATGGTGCACACCGTGTCCAGGTGCATGGTCGCCCGCTCCTGGGCGATCGGAACGGCCAGGACGGTGTGCACCAGATCGTCGTCGAACAGACTGCGCGCCAGCGCTTCCACGCCGGCTGCGGTGGTGCGCTCCCCCACCCCGACGGCCACCACGCCGGGTGCGAGCAAAAGCACGTCGCCGCCCTCCACCGGTGCGGTCTGCGACTCGTAGGCCCGCCGCACGCCGAGGAACCGCGGGTGGTGGGCATAGATCAGGTCGGTCAGTGATGTCTCGCGGCTGCGGGCCGGCAGTGCCAGCGCGGTGATGGCGAACCGCGGGCCGATCCAGAATGACGAGTCGCGGGTGAACATCAGATTCGGCAGCGGTGCGACGACGAAGTCGCCGCCGTGGTGCATCCGCCGGACCAGGGAGGTCTCGGCCGCACTGTCCACGGCCGCGCCGAATTCGGTGAACGTCATCCCGGCCATCAGGACGTACCCCAGGTCAGCCGGCCCCAGCGATCGCAGATAGGCCGAAAGCTCCCGGGACAGATACGGTCCCAACCGCCGGCCGTCCACCGCCGCGCCGATGCCCTGGATGCGGGCGGCACCGCTGGCCAGGGCCTCGATGAGCAGGTCGGCCAGCAGCAGCACCTCGATGCCGCGGGAACGCAGCAGTGCGGAGAAGGCGTCATGTTCCTCCTGGGCGCGCGCAACCCAGGGCAGACCGTCGAACAGCAGGGCATCGTTGTTACGCGGGGTGAGCCGCGTCAGCTCGGCACCGGGACGGTGCAGGATCACGGTGCGCAGTGTCCCGACTTCGGAGTCGACGCCGAACCGGGTGTCCGCCACGGGTAAACCGTATCGTCCGGCGCGCCGGACATGGGTCAATCGAACGCATGTGCGATATCGTGGCGGGGTGTCCGTCATGGTTCAGGGCTCGTTGTTCGACCACAGCGAGCGGCGCGACCTGGGGTCCGGTGCGTGGATCGAGACCCGCTCCGGCTGGCTCGACGGCGCCGATCCGGTATTCGAGGAGTTGTTCTCCGCCGTCGCGTGGCGCGCCGAGCGGCGCCGAATGTACGACCGGGTGCTCGACGTGCCGCGGCTGGTCAGCTTCTGCGACCTGACCGCCGAACCCGCCCCGCACCCGGCGGTGTCGCGATTGCGCCGCCGTCTCAACGACATCTACGCCGGCGAACTCGGCGAGCCGTTCACCAGTGCGGGCTTCTGCCTCTACCGCGACGGCTCGGACAGCGTGGCCTGGCACGGCGACACCATCGGCCGCAGCAGCACCGAGGACACCATGGTCGCTGTCGTCAGTCTCGGCGCCACCCGGATGTTCGCCATGCGGCCGCGCGGCGGGGGCGCATCCCTGCGGCTTCCACAGTCCCACGGCGACCTGCTGGTGATGGGCGGCTCCTGCCAGCGCACCTGGGAGCATGCGGTCCCCAAGACCAGCGCTGCGGTGGGGCCGCGGATGAGCATCCAGTTCCGGCCGCGCAACGTCCGGTGATTCCGGCCGCAATCGCAATCCGCACGATCCGCCGACGCGCACGTCCTACCTGCGGATGGCGTTCACACCCGCGATCAGCAGATCCCGCGCCCGCTGGGTATTGACCGGGACCGTCGGCTTATCTGGCAGCACAAGGGGATTCGCCGACACGATCACCTGGTAATCACCGAAGTGCGCCGAGTAGTTGAACACCTCACCGGTGCGCGGCTTTCCGTTGACCGTCGTCTGCACCACCCGGTGCACCCCGATGGTGGTCGTTCCGTCGATCTTCGGCACCTCCACCGCCTCGACGGTTCCACGCACCGTTCCGCCATCGAAGGCGACCTTGCGGCAGTCCTCACCCGGCTCGGCGACCGGAACCGGCTCGTTGGTCTGCACCGCGATCACGATGAAGCGGTTGCCCTCGCCCTCCCCAGAGACCGCCGCCATGTTTCCCTCGGTGCCGCTGGGCACCAACTGCCCGGCTGCGAACTGCGCACAGTCGGCGGGTGAGAACTTCAATCCCCCGGGAAGCTTCTGGCCGGCGAGGAACTTGGGATCGATGCCCGTCGGAGGAACCTCTGTGACGACGAACTGCTTGCCGAAGCTCCCCTTCAGGTCGGCGATCCTGGCGATGTCGGCGGTCGGGCCGGTCTTGGACTGGCAGCCGGCCACCGCGGCGGCGCACGCCATCACGGTGGCGATCGTGCGGATCAACATCGCCGCCAATGTACCGGCCGGTCGCTCGACCGCGGCGCAGCGCCACCGGGTCCGCGGTGTCAGCGGTTGAGTCGCCAGATGTCGGCAGACATCACCGTCGCGAAGGTGCACCACAGCGGGTACGGCGCCAACGCTGCGCCGTATTTGAGATCGGCGTCTCCGGCGCGGCGGGCGAGGTCGGCGCTGCTGGCCGCCAGCGCGGCCGCCACCAGGACCGACGGCCCGAGTTGACGTTTGGCGAAGAACACCCAACTCCAGCCGGCGTTGAGCGCCAGATTGGAGCCCAGTGCCGCGATGTAGGCACGGGCCTTGTCGTCGCGGCCCTCGGCGCGGAATCGGTCGATGACGGCCGCGGAGGTGGCGGCGATGTCGACGTAGAGGGTGGTCCAGGCGATCGGGAACACGGCGTTCGGGGGCACGTAGTCGGGTTTGCGGATTTTCGTGTACCAGCCCTGGACGCCTTCGCGGCTTGCCACGCTTCCCACCACGGCTGCCGCCGCGGTGGCCAAACCCGTTCCGATCAGTGCCTTGCGCATAACCACAACCTACCGGGTCGCGATCGGGGGCGCCGGTGATCTCAGCCGATCGAGGCCCTGACGACCTGCCTTGTCATGGAACGGATTTCGCCGGTCAGGGCCGGATCGATGCGGAGTTGGTCGATGGCCGGGACGTCGAACGACGTGACGACGACGCCGGGCTCCTCGCGTTCCCACTCGGCCCCATAACGGTCCAGGATGGCCCGCATCGGGCCGTTCTCGGCGAGCAGCCTGGCGGTGAACCGCTGCACTCCGCAGACCCGGGCGGCGATCGTGAGCGCGTCCATCAGGAAGCCGCCGACGCCGCGGCCCTGGTAGTCGTCGGCGACGATGAAAGCGATCTCGGCGGCCGCCGCGTCCTCGGCCTCGCGCACGAACCGCACGTCGGCCACCACCGGGCCGTCCGCCCCGTCGACGAGGACCCACACGAAGTGGTCGATGTAATCGACGTGGAAGAGGTAGTTCATCAGCGCCGAACTCGGCGCGCGGGTCGACATGAAGCGGCGGTAGAGGGTCTCGGTGGAGAATTCGGCCGCCCCATTGCCGGTCCGCTCGCTGTCGCCCGGCAGCACCGGGCGCAACAGCAGTTCGGTGCCGTCTTTGAACGGCACCGGTATCGGGGTGATGAACGCCGCCAACCGCTGCCGCAGGGTGCGGAGCAGGCGCTCGCTGACCCCGGGCAGATCGGCCATCGCGGCGAACGCCTTCTCGTCGCCGATGTATCCGGACAGCGGTTCGGCGGCGGTGACGGTCGCCGTGCGCGGCTTGTCACGCAACAGCGCGATCTCCCCGACGATGGCGCCGGCGGGAACCTCGTCGACCACAACCGTTCCGTCGTCGCCGGTGTGGCTGACGTCGGCCCGGCCGGACTGGATCAGGATGAAGGAGACCGCCTTCTCGCCCTGCCGCATGAGGACCTGCCCGGGCTCGGCCCGTAACGGCCTGAGCCGTTCGGCGACCGCCGCGAGTTCGGCGGCGTCGCAATCCGTGAACAGCGCCATCCCCGCGAGGCTCTCGATGCGCAGCGCCACCAGTTCAGGGCTGTCGCCCAACGCTGCTTCGAGCGCGTGCTCCTCGTGCTGGCCGGGGTCGGCCGGCGTGGCGGTCATTGCGCCGATCTTAGTAAGCCAGCAGGTTCACGATGCCCGCAAACACTGCAGGCAGTGCGGAGGCGGCGGGAACGATGGCGGCGCGCACCGGGGGCACTCCGCTGGCCTGCAGCAGTCCGGCGGTCAGCAACCGATAGCGCCGCGACATTGCCCGCCACTGCCGGTCGTAGTCCTGCGGTGCGTCAGCAAGCACGGAATTGACCAGCAGTTCGGCACCGCCGAAGGCGATGCCCAGCCCCTCTCCGGTGAGCGCGTCGACATAGCCTGCGGCATCGCCGACGAGCATGACCCGGCCCGCGGCACGACTGCGGACACGTTGCCGCAGCGGTCCGGCGGCCCGCTCCTTGCCGTGGGCGTGTCCGTCGAGTTGTTCTGCCAGAGCGGGAAACTCGAGGAGATGGTCACCGAACTTGCCCTGCCGCGAGGTCAGTATCGCCACGCCGACACAGTCATCGGCCACCGGAGTCACGTACGCCTCGGTGTCGCGCGCCCAGTACACCTGGACGGTGTCGCTCCACGGCGCGATCTGATAGTGCCGCCGGATCCCCCAGCGCCGACGACCACGACCCGGCTTGTCCAGGCCGAGCGACCGCCGGATCGGCGAGTGCAGACCGTCGGCGGCGGCGAGGTAGCGGGCCCGCAGATCACCGCAGCGCACAGCGTTGCCGTCCTGGCTCACCTCGCCGACGTCAGTGCGGATGATCCGCACCCCGGCCGCCTCGGCGGTCTCGCGCAACGCGTCGGACAGCACGGTGCGGCGCACCCCGAGGCCACTGCCGGATCGGAAGTGCGCCTCGGCGCGCCGGGTGGAATCCAGGTAGGTGATCCCTCGAAACGCCTTGCCGCGCAAGGGAACTCCGAGCCCTTCCAAGTGCCGGACGGTGTGCGGCATCAGACCCTCGCCGCATGCCTTGTCGATCGGACCGCTGCGTCGGTCGACCACCACCGTCTCCAGCCCGGCGCGGGCGGCGTGGATGGCCGTGGCCAGGCCGGCGGGCCCGCCGCCGGCCACGATCAGGTCGGTCATCCCAGCCTCGCCAACGCCGCGTTCTCGGTGGAAATCCGCGCCCTCAGCAGGACGGCGTTGAGCACCGTGAACACAGCTGCCGTGATCCAGGCGGTGTGCACCAGGGGCAGGGCGATACCTTCGGCGATCACGGCGACATAGTTGGGGTGCGGCATCAGTCGGTAGGGGCCGCCACTGACGCGGGGTGCACCCGGGATGACCACGACACGGGTGTTCCACTGGTGGCCCAGCGTTCTGATGCACCACCAGCGCAGCACCTGGGCCGCCACCAGAACGGCCAGCATCGGCCAGCCCAGCCAGGGCAGGAACGGGCGATCCAGGAAATACACCTCGGCCAGGCAGCCGACCAGCAGACCCGTGTGCAGCGTCACCATCGCCGGGTAGTGCCGGAACCCGAACTCAACCCCGCCGTGCGCCCGGCTCCAGGCCAGGTTGCGCTGCGCGACAACCAGTTCGGCCAGTCGCTCGACCGCCACGGCGGCGATCAGCAGCGAGTACCACATCATCGGTTCGACGCCGTCAATTCCACTGCATCAGAACAAGTTCCGAGCAGAAGCCCGGACCCATCGCCATCATCACGCCGGGTCCGGCCGGAGGGGTCTTGGCGATGGTGTCGCGCAGTACGTGTAACACCGAGGACGACGACAGGTTGCCGATGTCGGCCAGTGAGCGCCAGGTCAGTTCCAGCGCATCGTCGGGCAGGCCGAGGCTGTCGACGATGGCCTCGATGACCTTCGGCCCGCCCGGGTGGCTCACCCAGGTACCGATGTCGTCGATGCCGAGGCCGTGGCCGCCGAGGAACCCGGCGGCGTCGTCGCGCAGATAGCGACGGATCACGTCGGGGACGTCGGCAGCCAGCACCAGTTGCAGGCCGGCCGATCCGACGTCCCAGCCCATGGTCCGCTCGGAGTCCGGGTACAGGTGGCTGACGCTGTCGATGACGGCCGGGCCGGCGGCGTGGATCTTCTCGGCGCGTCGTTCACCCACCGCAACCACGGCAGCCGAGCCGTCACCGAACAACGCGGTGCCCACGAGACCTTCCATGCTGGGCCGGACCGCCGGGAAGGTCATCGAGCAGAGTTCCACCGACAGCAGGACGGCGACGTCGTCGGGGGCGCCGCGCAGATAGTCGTTGACGCGGGCCACGCCCGCGGCCCCGGCCACGCATCCCAGCCCGAACATCGGGACCCGCCGGACGTCCGGGCGCATCCCCAGCCGGTTGGCGACCCGCGCCTCCAGCGAGGGCACCATGATGCCGGTGACCGTGGTGGACGTGATCATGTCCACATCGGCGACGGCCAGTCCGGCCTCGTCGAGGGCGGCGCGGACCGCGGCGCAGCCGAGTTCGACGGCGTTCTCGATGAACAGGTCATTGGACTCGCCGAAGTCGCTGAGCGTGGGGTAGCGCTCCAGGGGCAGGACGAGGTTACGGTGGTCGACCCTGGCCGATCGGAAGACCTTGCGGGCGATGTCCTCGTACTCGGCGAACACCGGCTGGCTCAGGAAGGCGTCGAGGATTTCGTCCTGGCTGTAGCGATGATGCGGCAGTGCGCCCTGCACGCCGACGATGACACTCGCGGGTTTGCGCGCTGCAGGCGATGAATTACCTCGCATAAATCCAGTATTACGCAGTATTGCGCGCCTCGGCAGACTCGCTGATCCCGAACTTCTGATGCAGAGCCCGCAGCGGCGGTGGCGCCCACCAGTTCCATTTGCCGGCGATGTGCATGAAGGCCGGCACCAGAACCAGCCGCACCAGAGTGGCGTCTACCAGGACCGCAAGCGTCAAACCGACGCCGAACAACCGCATCACCGCCACCTGGGCGGCGATCAGTGCGGAGAAGGTGATCGCCATGATGAGCGCCGCCGCGGTGATCACCCGGCCGGTTCGCGCCAGTCCCAGCGCCACACTTTCGTCATTATCTGCAGCCGTTTGCTGTGATGCGAGCCAGAATTCCCGGATACGCGAGACGAGGAACACTTCGTAGTCCATCGACAGCCCGAAGGCCACGCAGAACAACAGCACCGGCATGTTCGCGACCAGCGTCCCGGTGGGTGTGGTGCCCAGCGCGCCCAGGTGCCCCTCCTGGAAGATCCACACGGTGGCCCCGAACGCCGCCGACAGCGAAAGCATGTTGAGGATCAGCGCCTTCACCGGCAGGACCACACTTCCGGTCAGCAGGAACAACAGCACCAGCATGATGACGGCGATGAGGCCGAGCACGACCGGCAGCCGGGAGGTGATCGCGTGCACGCTGTCCCGGTTGGTCTGGGCCAGCCCGCCGAACTCCACGGTGCGCCCTCCCGGGCTGGGCACCGCATGCAGTCGGGTCAACTGGTCCTCGGATTCCCGGGAGAACAGCGGTAACGAGGTGCCGACCGTGAGCAGGGTGCTTCCGGACACGTCGCCGGTGGCGGCCAACGGCGGACCGGTCAGCCGACCGCCGACATAGCTGCCCGACGGCGAAGACACCGAGTCCACCTCGGGCACCGCCGACAGTTCTGCGGCATACCGGTCGACCTCGGCGCGGTCCAGCCCGCCGGAATCCGGGATGACGATCGGCACTTCCGAATCGGAGTCGATGGCGAAGTCGGAACGCAGGAGATCCCCTACCTGGTGCGCCGACGCCGATTTGGGCAGAACCCGGTCATCCGGGAAGCCGGGCCTGACCCCGAAGAACGGTGCTCCGAGGAATGCCAGCAGCGCCACCGTCGCCAGGCCGATCGGCACGGCCCGGCCCATCACGAATTTCGTTGAGCGGTACCAGAACTGCTGATCGACCGGAAGCGGCTTCGGCTCCGGGCGGCCCAGCATGCGGCGGAGGGCCCGCCGGACGTCCAAGGCGTCGAGGCGGTTGCCGAGCAGCATGATCGCCGCCGGTGTGACGACGACGGCCGACAGCGCCGCGAAGGCGACGGTGGCGACGCCCGCGTAGGCGAAGGAGCGCAGGAAGTTCATCGGGAACAACACCATCACCGCCATCGACAGCGCGACGGTGACCGCCGAAAACAGCACCGTGCGGCCGGCGGTGGCCATCATGGTGGTGATCGCCTGCGTGCGCTCGGCCCCGCCGGCCAATTCGTCACGGTAGCGGCTGATCATCAGCAGGGTGTAGTCGATGGCCAGCGCCAAACCCATGGCCGTGGAGAGGTTCAGCGCGAAGATCGACACATCGGTGAAGAACGTGACGGTGTGCAGCACAGCCAGCGATCCGAGGATCGCCATCACGCCGACCACGATCGGCAGGGCCGCGGCGAACAACCCGCCGAACACCCAGATCAGGACCAGAAAGCTCAGCGGAACGACGATGGCCTCCAGCACCAGCAGGTCCCGCTTGGACTGTTCGGTGACCTGCAGGTTCACCATCGCGGTGCCGCCGGCCAGGACCGAGACACCGTCCCGCTCGCCCACGACCGCGTCGGTGAGTTCCTTGGTGTAACGCTGCTGTTCGGCCTCGGTGCCGACGATGCCGGTGACGATCAGCCCGGACTTGCGGTCGGCACTGAGCAGACCGGCCGCAGCCGGCGGCGGCAGCGTCCACGGCGATGTGACGGGGGCGACGTGCCCGGAGCGGGTGAGGGTATCGATGACGCCGGTGGCCACCTCCCGGGCCTTCGGGCTGTCGTAGCGGTCGGGAGCGGAGACCACGATCACCAGGGAAACGTCACCTTGACCGAATTTGTCGGTGAGCATCCGGGCCGCGCGCGAGGACTCGGCGGTGGGGTCCTGGAAGCCGCTCGGGGACAGCTTGTCGGCAACCGGGACGCCGAACGCACCGATCAGCACCGCCAGCAGCGCCACGGCGATCAGGACACGCCGCGGTGATTCGATGGCCACCCGGGCGATGCGATTCAGCACTGTCGGTCCTCAACTTTCACCGGAGGCAACCCGCCCGGATCCACGCTAGTTGGCAGCCTGCCCGGCCGCCTCCCGTCCACTCAACCATGCCCCGTGCACCGTCGAGTGCAGCTCCGGATGCACCGCCTCGCCGGCGAACCACAGCCGGTCGGAGACCGGCTCGGCGAGCGCCGCCCGATCCTCGGGCCCCGAGCCCACCGCGGTGAACGAATATGAGCCCCTGCTGAATTCGTCGGCCCACCAGCCGGATGCCTGCGCGGCCACCGGAGCACGGAATCGGCCCGGGTAGATCCCGGCCAGCACGTCAGCGGCCAGCGCGCTCTGCCGATCGACCGGCATGCCGTCGATCGCCACGGCCGCCGCGCCGCCGTTGATCGCCATCAGCGCGGGCCGGCCGGCGACCCGGTTGAGGTTGTACCAGCCGGTGAACGGCTGCCCCGGCCGGCCGGACACCTGGATCTGGTCATCGTCGTCCCAGAACGCGGTGTCGAACCGCAGCACCAGTTTCTCGAAGCGACCGAAGCCGATCGCGTCGATCGCCCGGCGGTGCGTCTCGGGCAGAGGCGGGTCGAATCGCACTGCGCCGCTTTTCAAGACACCGAGTGGCACCGTCACGATCACCGTCTCGGCGTACCACGGTCCGTCGGCGGTGTCGATGACGACGTGGTCGGCGGCGCGCAACGAGATACCGGTGACCGGGGTGTTCAGCCGCACGGGCAGACCCTCGGCGAGGCGCTGGGTCAGCTGGCCGTAACCCCCGGGGAGGACACGCTGCGGGCCGGGGAACGAGTCGTCCTCGTCGAGTAGCGCGCAGCGCCAGTTCATCGGGCGTGGCGCCGTAATCCCCGGCGTAGTCGGTCAGTGCGGCGGCGACGGCCGGTTCACGGGCGACCGCACCGAGCCGCGCCGGCAGCCCGTCGATGGCCGCCCGCAGCGAACTCCGTCCGGCGCTGCCGTCGGCGCTGCCCTCCAGGTAGCCGATCACATCGGCGGAGCGCTCCTCGATCTCGTCGCCGTCCAATTCGGTTCCGGTCCCGGAGTAGTAGACCGCCGAGCCCGTCCCGTCCGCCGAGCCGACGTCGAAGACGGTGGTTTCGATGCCGAGCCGCCTGATCTCGTCGTAGACCGGGTTGCCCTCGGTGCCGTGGATCCAGGAGGCGCCCAGATCCACCGGCAGATCGGCCCACGTGTTCGACGTCCAGATCCGGCCGCCCACCCGGTCGCGGGCCTCGAGCACCACACAACTGCGCCCGGCCGCGGTGACCGCGCCGGCCGCGGCCAGCCCGGCGATGCCGGCCCCGATCACCGCGACGTCGACCTCGCGCCGCCCCGCCGCCGACGGTCGTTGCCCGGCATCCTGGGCGCACGCGGCAAGGGTCGCACCCAGCGTCAATGTCCCGGCGAGCAGCGTGCGGCGGCGCACCGGGCGACCGACACTTGAGAAGATCACAACGTTCACCTTCCAGTTACCCGAACCGCAGGTGAGCGCCCCGCGGCGGTGCCATACTCGCAGCCACACAGCCAGGCTGGACATACCGGGGAGCAGGGCGGATTTATGGAGAACGTCAACGCAAACGAGTTGCGGACCGGGATGACGACGTCGTCGCTTCGCAAGGCGATCGTCGACCACCTGCGCTACACCCTGGGGCGCCCGGCCCAGCTGTTGGAGCCGCAGCACTTCTACCACGCGCTGGCGCTGGCGGTGCGCGACCGGATGCAGAGCCGCTGGATCGATACGACACAGACGTATCTGGACCTCTCCCGCAAAGTCGCCGTCTACCTGTCGGCGGAATTCCTGCTCGGACCGCACCTGGGCAACAACCTGCTGAACCTCGGTCTGGAGGAGGAGGCCCGCGCCGCGCTCGCCGAACTGGGCCAGGACTACGACGTGGTGCTGGACTGCGAAGAGGAG
The DNA here is from genome assembly GCA_963715145.1 of uncultured Actinomycetota bacterium. GTDB lineage: Bacteria > Actinomycetota > Actinomycetes > Mycobacteriales > Mycobacteriaceae > Mycobacterium. The sequence goes on from CAVQRL010000019.1 coordinate 59,667, forward strand.
CCGGGCCTGGGCAACGGCGGCCTGGGCCGGCTGGCGGCCTGCTACATGGAGTCGCTGGCCACTCTGCAGCGCCCGGCCATCGGGTACGGCATCCGCTACGAGTTCGGCATCTTCGACCAGGAGATCCGCGACGGCTGGCAGGTGGAGCGCACCGACAACTGGCTGGCTGCCGGGCAACCCGTGGGAGATCGCCAAGCCGGAACTCAACTACAAGGTCGGCTGGGGCGGGCACACCGAGCACTACACCGACGCTCAGGGCGAGGTCCGGGTGCGCTGGTCGCCCGAGCGGGTCATCAAGGGCGTCTACTACGGCACCCCGATCCAGGGCTACGGCGTCAACACCTGCAACACCCTGACGCTGTGGAGCGCCAACGCCGTCAACGCCCTCGCCCTGGAAGCCTTCAACGCCGGGGACTACTACCGCGCGGTCGAGGACCAGGTGGTGTCCGAGAACGTCACCAAGGTGCTCTACCCCAACGACGAACCCGAGGTCGGCAAGCAACTCCGGCTGCTGCAGCAGTACTTCTTCGTCTCATGCTCGCTGCAGGACATCCTGCACATGGTCGAGGACTTCGCGCAGGTGACCGCACACGATCTTCCCAACCGCGTCGGCGATCCAGCTCAACGACACCCACCCCTCGATCGCGGTGGCCGAACTGATGCGGCTGTTGATCGACGAGCGCGACTTCAGCTGGGACGAGGCCTGGCACATCACCGTCAAGACCTTTGCCTACACCAACCACACCCTGCTGCCGGAGGCGCTGGAGACCTGGCCGCTGGCCATGTTCGAGCGGTTCCTGCCCCGGCACCTGGAGATCATCTACGAGATCAACAGCCGCTTCCTCGACGAGGTTCGCGCCCGATTCCCCGGCGACGACGATCGGGTCCGGCGGATGTCGCTCATCGGCGAGGACGGCGGCCGCAGCATCCGGATGGCCTACCTGGCCACCGTCGGCAGCCACGCGATCAACGGCGTCGCCGCGATGCACTCCGAACTGGTCAAGACCACCATTCTCAGAGACTTCTACGAGATGTGGCCGGAGCGGTTCTTCAACAAGACCAACGGCGTCACGCCGCGGCGCTTCATCGGCCTGTCCAACCCCGGTCTGCGCACACTGCTCGACGAGACCATCGGCGACGGCTGGCTGGTGGACCTGCAGAAACTGCGCGGACTGGAACGCCTCGCCGACGACCCGTCGTTCCAGCAGCGCTGGACGCGGGTCAAGCGGGAGAACAAAGCCCGGCTGTCCGAATCTGGTCGCCGCCAAAACCGGAATCGAACTCGACCCGGACTGGATGTTCGACGTTCAGGTCAAGCGCATCCACGAATACAAGCGCCAGCACCTCAATGCGTTGCACATCATCACGCTCTACAACCGGCTCAAGGAGAACCCCGGCCTCGACATCGCGCCCGCGCGCTTTCGTTTTCGGGGGCAAGGCCGCACCCGGGTACTACATCGCCAAGCTGATCATCAAACTCATCAATTCGGTCGGCGAGACGATCAACAACGACCCCGACGTCAATCAGCCGGCTGAAGGTGGCCTTCGTTCCGAACTTCAACGTGCAGAGCGGCCAGTTGATCTACCCCGCCGCCGACCTGTCCGAGCAGATCTCCACCGCCGGCAAGGAGGCGTCGGGAACCGGGAACATGAAGTTCATGATGAACGGCGCGCTGACCATCGGCACCCTGGACGGCGCCAACGTCGAGATGCGCGAGGAGGCCGGACCGGAGAACTTCTTCCTGTTCGGGCTCACCGTCGACGAGGTGCACGAACTGCTGGCCAAGGGTTACCGCCCGCGTGAGTACGCCGACGGCAACCCCGAACTGGCCGCCGCGCTGCGGCTGATCAGCGAGGGCCGGTTCTCCGACGGTGACACCGAATGTGTTCGCCCCGCTGGTCTCCAACCTCGTCGACCACGACCCGTTCCTGGTGCTCGCCGACTATGCCGACTACATCCGCTGCCAGGGCGAGGTCGACCGGACGTGGCAGGACCCGAAAGCCTGGGCGCGGATGTCGATTCTCAACAGCGCGCGCAGCGGCAAGTTCTCCTCGGACCGCTCGATCGCGGAGTACTGCGACGAGATCTGGAATGTGCAACCCGTGACGATCAAGGGTCACTTATCGAAGGGGAATCGATGACAGCGACGGCGCACACCGCTTGGCGCACAGGCTTACACGGCCACCTGACCGATGACGCCGTCAAGCAGATCGACGCCTGGTTCCGGGCCGCCAACTATCTGTCGGTCGGTCAGATCTATCTGCTGAACAACCCCCTGCTGCGCAGCGAACTCACCCGCGACGACGTCAAGCCGCGACTGCTCGGGCACTGGGGCACCACCCCGGGCCTGAACTTCCTGTACGCCCACCTCAACAGGGCCATCAAGGAACGCAGCCAGTCGACGATCTACATCACCGGGCCGGGCCACGGCGGCCCCGGCCTGGTGGCCAACGCCTACCTCGACGGCACTTACACCGAGTACTACCCCGACATCACCCGGGATGCCGAGGGCCTTCGACGGCTGTTCCGCCAGTTCTCCTTCCCCGGCGGCATCCCCTCGCACGTCGCACCGGAGACACCGGGCTCCATCCACGAGGGCGGCGAACTGGGCTACGCGCTGTCGCATGCCTACGGCGCCGCGTTCGACAACCCGGACCTGCTGGTTGCGGCGGTGGTCGGCGACGGCGAGGCCGAGACCGGCGCGCTGGCCACCAGTTGGCACTCCAACAAGTTCATGCATCCCGCCAAAGACGGCGTGGTGCTGCCGATCCTGCACCTCAACGGCTACAAGATCGCCAATCCGACTGTGCTGGATCGGATTCCGCAAGACGAGCTGCGCAGCCTGATGGTGGGCTACGGCCACAACCCGTACTTCTTCGAGGTACCGGACGACGGCTCGACCGATCACGCCGACGCGCACCGTCGTTTCGCCCGTCTGCTCGACGACGTTCTCGACGAGATCGCCGCGATCAAGGCCGCCGCCGCAGGCGGTGATGAATCCCGGCCCCGCTGGCCGATGATCATCTTCCGTCATCCCAAGGGCTGGACCGGTCCGGCCTACATCGACGGCAAGAAGACCACCGGATCCTGGCGCGCCCATCAGGTTCCGCTGGCCAGTGCGCGCGACACTCCCGAGCATCTGCAGGTGCTCGCCGACTGGCTGGGCTCCTACCGCGCCGGGGAGTTGTTCGACGAGAGCGGCCGATTGCACGGCTGGATCGCCGACCTGGCACCGGCGGGCCACCTGCGGATGAGCGACAACCCGCATGCCAACGGCGGACTGCTGCTGAAGGACCTTCGCCTGCCGGACTTCCGCGACTATGGCGTCGACGTTCCGGCGCCGGGCGCCTCCTTCGCCGAGGCCACCCGCGTGCTCGGCCAGTGGCTCACCGACGTCGTGCGTCTCAATCCGGACAACTTCCGGATCTTCGGGCCCGACGAGACGGCGTCGAACCGCCTGCAGGCGGTCTTCGACGTGACCGACAAGCAATGGAACGCCGAGTTCTTCGGCCCCGAGGTCGACGAGCATCTGGCCCGCGTGGGCCGGGTGGTGGAGATGCTCTCCGAGCATCAGATGCAGGGCTGGCTGGAGGGCTACCTGCTGACCGGCCGGCACGGGCTGTTCAACTGCTACGAGGCCTTCATTCACATCATCGACTCGATGTTCAACCAGCATGCGAAGTGGCTCAAGGTCACCAACGACATCCCGTGGCGCCGGCCCATCGCCAGCCTGAATTACCTTCTGTCCAGCCATGTCTGGCGTCAGGACCACAACGGCTTCTCCCATCAGGACCCCGGCTTCATCGACCATGTGGTCAACAAGAGCGCCGAAGTGGTGCGGGTGTACCTGCCGCCGGACGCCAACACCCTGTTGTCGACCTACGACCACTGCCTGCGGTCTCGGCAGTACGTCAACGTGGTCGTCGCCGGCAAGCAGCCGCATCCGAATTTCCTGACCATGGATGAGGCGGTCGCGCACTGTACCCGCGGGCTGGGCATCTGGGAGTGGGCCGGCACCGAGGAGCACGGAACCGAGCCCGATGTGGTGCTCGCCGCGGCCGGGGACGTCCCGACCCTGGAGGCCCTCGCCGCCGCGGACCTGCTCCGTCAGCACATCCCGGAGTTGAAGGTGCGCTTTGTCAACGTGGTGGACCTCATGCGCCTGCAGGACGAGAGCGAGCACCCGCACGGCATGTCCAACCGCGAGTTCGACATGGTCTTCACCGAGGACAAGCCGGTGATCTTCGCCTACCACGGCTACCCGTGGCTGATCCACCGCCTGGTCTACCGGCGCTCCAACGACGCCCGGGTTCACGTGCGCGGCTACAAGGAGGAGGGCACCACCACCACGCCGTTCGACATGGTGATGCTCAACGACCTCGACCGCTATCACCTGGTGATCGACGTGATCGATCGGGTGCCGAGCCTGGGGTCGCGGTACGCCGCTCTGCGTCAGCGGATGCAGGACAAGCGCATCGAGGCCCGGGAGTACACCCGCGAGCACGGCGACGATATCCCTGAAGTGCGGGATTGGGTGTGGCCGGGAGCCCGTGACGTTGCCGGCGACACGTCGGTGGCGGCCACCCTGAGCACCGGCGGCGACAACGAATAGCCGCGCCAAGTGGTGAACGCGGGCAACCACCCTTAAGATCCTCATACCGCTGGAGAGACAGCCGGCCTGGATCCAAGGATGGACATGGGACTGCGCAAGGTCGAATCGGAACCGGTCGCGCCCGCCTCGGCGGAGATCGTCGATCCCGCCCCGGAACTGCAGTTTCGGACCATCCACGGCTACAAGCGGGCGTTTCGGATCGCCGGATCGGGACCGGCGCTGCTGTTGATCCACGGAATCGGCGACAACTCGATGGCCTGGGCGCCCGTGCACAGCATGCTGGCGCGCCGCTTCACGGTGATCGCGCCCGATCTGCTCGGGCACGGTCAGTCCGACAAGCCGCGGGCGGACTATTCGGTGGCGGCCTACGCCAACGGGATGCGCGACCTGCTCAGCGTCCTGGACATCGACCAGGTGACGGTGGTGGGGCATTCCCTGGGCGGCGGCGTCGCGATGCAGTTCGCCTACCAATTCCCGCAGATGGTGGAACGGCTGATCCTGGTCGGCGCCGGTGGTGTCACCAAGGACGTCAACATCGCACTGCGCCTGGCGTCGATTCCCGGTGGCAGTGAAGCCCTCGGCCTGCTTCGCCTGCCACTGGTGCTGCCCGCCCTTCAACTGGCCGGCGCGCTGCTGGGAACGGTGATCGGATCGACCGGCGTCGGCCGCGACATCCCGAACGCACTGCGCATCCTGGCCGACCTGCCCGAGCCCACCGCTTCAGCCGCCTTCAGCAGGACACTGCGCGCCGTCGTCGATTGGCGCGGGCAGGTGGTCACCATGCTCGACCGCTGTTATCTGACGGAATCCGTTCCGGTGCAACTTGTTTGGGGCGAGCAGGATGCGATGATCCCGGTGAGCCACGCGCATATGGCGCATGCCGCGATGCCTGGGTCGCGGCTGGAGATTTTCCCCGACTCCGGGCACTACCCGTTCCATAACCATCCCGGGCGGTTCGTCGACCTCGTCGAGGAGTTCATCGACACCACCCCACCTGCTCGGCACGACCAGGAGATTCTTCGCGAACTGCTGCGGCAGGGCCGAATCGACAGTGCGATCACCGGTCCCCGGGACGCCCGCATCCTGGTGCTCGACGCCCTCGAGAGCGACGAGCGCAGCGCAACGTAGGTCTCCCCGCCGGAGATTCCCGCCGATATCGCGATTCCGGCGCCCGTATTTGGTCTGCCGATACCCTGCCGGATCGTGCCCCGGTCCAGAAAACCGGCCCCGCCGCGGCCCCGCGAGTGAGAGGGTGTTGTTCACCTTTCGTTAACTTTCGCGTTTAGAGGGAGTCGGGCGTGCTCGAGGTATGCGAGGTCGGCAACAGCGTCGGCAAAGAGGAGTACGAGGCGGCCATCCCCGACCTTCGGGTCGGGCTGATCAACGCCCAGTACGACCTGCGTGACGCCGATTTTCCGATGATCATCTGGATCGCCGGCGACGACCGATTGGCTGCCAACGAGTTGGTGAACCGGCTCAACGAATGGATGGACTCCCGCTTCGCCGACACCCGGGTGTTCGCCGAACCGACCGACGAGGAATACCAGCGCCCCCACTTGTGGCGGCTGTGGCGCTCGTTGCCGCCCAAGGGCAGGGCCGCGTTCTTCGTCGGCGGACTGATGCGGGCGGCGATTCAGCGGGCCGACGGCGAGATCGACGAACCGCATTTCTCCATCTGGCTCCGCCATATCGCCAACATGCAGAACGAACTGGTGGCCGACGGGGCGCTGATCCTGAAGTTCTTCCTGCACACCCCGGCCAAGGAGCAGAAGAAGAAGCTGAAGAAGGCCAAGAAAGACCCGCATGCGGGCTGGCAGGTCGATAAGCGGGATTGGATCGCGCTGGACACTCTCGGACCGGTGCTGCCGATCGCCGAGCGGATCCTGCGGGAGACCAGCGGACCGGGCGCGCCGTGGACGATCGTGGAGGCCACCGACTCCCGGTACCGCGACCTCACGGTCGCCAATACGATCCTCGCCGCCCTGACCGCGCGACTGAACGAGAAGACACCCCGTCACGGACTATCGCTCGCCGAGTCGGTGTTCGGCGACTACGACACCGAGGCCAACGTGCTCTCCGGTGTCGACCTCACCCAGTCGCTGAGCAAGCAGGCCTACCGGGCGCAGTTGGCCAAAGAGCAGGCCAAGCTCAAGAAGCTGTCCCTGGAGGCCCGCGGACGAGGGATCAGCACGGTGCTGGCCTTCGAGGGTTGGGATGCGGCCGGCAAGGGCGGGGTGATCCGGCGCATCACCAGTGCGTTGGAGGCCGGCGACTACCGGGTGATCCCGGTGGCCGCACCCACCGAGGATGAGCGCAAGTATCACTACCTGTGGCGGTTTTGGCGCGACCTGCCGGCCGCCGGCAAAGTCGTCATCTTCGACCGCACCTGGTACGGCAGGGTTCTGGTGGAACGCCTCGAGGGTTTCGCCACGCCTGCGGAGTGGCAGCGCGCCTTCGATGAGATCAACGACTTCGAGGCCCAAATGGTCGAACACGGCTACTTCGTCGCGAAGTTCTGGCTTCATGTGTCCCCCGAGGAGCAACTCGCCCGGTTCAAGGCGCGCGAGGAGACCTCGTTCAAGAAGCACAAGATCACCGAGGAGGACTACCGAAACCGCGAGCGGTGGGATGAGTACGTCAAGGCGGTCGACCAGAAGATTCTGCGGACCACCTCCGAGGGCGCCCGCTGGCATGTGATTCCGGCCAATAACAAACAGTTCGCCCGGGTGGCGACCCTGAAGGCGATCAACAGGGGGCTGGCACGCCGACTCAAGGAGAGCTGACCAATGACGGGTCCGAGCGGGATGGGCCCGGGCGGATGGATCCCGACGACATGGGCCCGGGGACGACGCGACCCGGCCACCCGCCGGCTCCGGCGCCGCCCTCGGGCTGAGGCCTCAGCCTGCGGACAGGTACTGCTCACCACCGGATGGGTAGCCACCGCCGACGGTGGTGATGTGCACGTGGTCGTAGTGGCCGTAGCCGCTGCCGCCGGGGCCGCCCGGGGTGTAGTAGGTGCCTCGCCAGATGACGTCCTGCACCCCGAAGCGGTCGGCGTTGGAGAGCGCGAAATCGCGGATCGCGTCGCCGAGCTCGATGCCCGCGGCACTTCCGGAATCGGGGATCATGATGTCGATCGCCAACCCATTGGGGTGCCAGGGCTTGGCGTCCGGCCGCACGCCGACCATGGAGTGGATCTGCGGGAATTCAGCGCTGACGGCGCGCTCAACAAGAATCGTCTTGACCTGCAGGCCCTCTTCATTACAGACGCCGGGCGGCAGTACCTGCGGGCTGATATCCACATGGGCTGCCGGCACCACGATCAGCCCGTCGGCCGGCAGGGCATTCGCGGCGTCGGCGACCGGCGCAGCCTCAGGGGCAGGCACGGGCACCGCCTCGGGAGCCGGCGCGGGAACGGCCTCGGGAACGGGTGCGGGCACCGCCGCCGGAACGGGTGCGGGCACCGCCTCAGGAGCGGGAATGGGAGCAGCTTCGACGATCGGGGCCGCACCGACCACCGGGGCGCCCGGTCGCTCGGCAACGCTGGGGTCCGCGTCGGCGCCGGGCGCATACAGGAAGGAAGCCGCGAGAACCGCCCCCGCCGCGAAGGCGGAGAACATGGTGCTTAGGTCACGCGATGGATACCAAAACATCACGAAACCATAACGGACGACCGCCCGCAGGTAGGGCATTACGTCCCCAGGAGAGCCGTCGAATAGGTCACACCTCGCCCTGGACGGCGCAAAACCGCAGCTTTATGAGTGCGGGACCAGAAAAACCCGAGAGCCTCAGTCGAAGGCCAGTTGAATCAGTGAAACGTCGTCCTCAATTTCCCCCAGCGCCGTGAGTTCGGCCACGAGTTCGTCGAGTGACCACTCGGGTGATCCCGCGACACGGACCACGAGTTTTTTGAAGTCCGCCGGCGTCAACTGGTTCCCATCAGCGAGCGTGATCTCGCTCGCGCCATCGCTGTAGACGAGGATTGTGCACCTCGGCGGTACGGCATAGGTGCGCAGGGTGAACACGGTGTCCTCGAACATCCCCACAGGCGCGGAGTTGGTGGCCAGCTCGGTGACCGAGACCGCCGTTCCGGTTGCCGCATTGAAGGCGAGAGCAGGCGGGGAACCCGCGCTCGAATAGCGGAGCATGCGATTGGACACCTGGTAAACGCCGCACCAGATCGTGAAGTAGTGGTTGCCGTGGTCATCCATCCGGAACCGGCGGTTCAGTTCGGCAAGCACCGTGTCGGGGGTCAACAGGCAAGCGGGAGCGAGGTTTCCGAATCGGATCGTGTTGTGCAGCGACGCCGACAGCAGTGCGGGTGGTATGCCGTGTCCGGAGACGTCGAGCAGATACATCAACAGGTGATCGTCGTCGATCCAGAGATAGTCGAAGCTGTCCCCGCCGAGCTGACGGTTCGGCAGGTAACGCGAGGACACGTTGACCTCGCCGGTCAGGCTACGCGGCAGAATCGACGTGATGTAGCTGGCGGCGCCGGCTAGTTCCTCGCCCACCTGCTCGTTCTGCTTTTTGAGCCGTCGGGTCAGAAGGCGAACCCGCTCATCGGCTTCCACCTGGGCGGTGATGTCCTGCTGGATCGAGACGTAGGCGACGATCGCACCATCGGCGCCGCGCACCGGTGAGATGTTCCACCGGACGATGTAGGTAGACCCGTCCTTGCGGTAGTTGATGGTGCTGCCCTCGAAGAACTCCCCGGCGCGGATGGTCCGCCTGAGTTCGTCAATGACCTTTCGATCGGTCTCGGGCCCCTGCAGGATGCGTGGGGACCGGCCGATCAACTCATCCTCGGTGTACCCGGTCATTGCGCAGAAGGCCGGGTTGCAACGCTGAATGAAGGGTCCGCCGCCACCGAAGTCGGCATCAGTGATGACCATGGCGTTGTACATGTGCTCGAAAGCAACCTGAAACACCCCATCACCGAGGTTCAACCCGCCACCTCCGCCTGGTGCCCCTCCCGTCCATTTGAGAACGGTGGGGCGCGTTTCCGGTGAGACTTGTGCAGGATCGGGGCGGTGACCCTTGGCGGGACTCCGTTGCACTGTCTTTGTGGAGCTAAGGGGAATCGAACCCCTGACCTACTCGATGCGAACGAGTCGCGCTACCAACTGCGCCATAGCCCCATGGTCGCTAGCAGGTTACCAGCCCGGGCGGGTCAGCGTCCCTACTGCCCCGACGCCCTCGGCAGGTCCCGGGACAGGCCGTAGCCCCTCCCGCTGTACGCCATCTCGTCGAGATGCTCGAAAACCGGGTCCTCGTCGTCGATCTCCAGCACCACTGCTCCCGGGCGCTGGAGCCGGGTAGGGAACTCGTCGAGGTCCACCTCCGGCCGCCGCGGTGGCCCGGCCTCTTCGGCGAAACTTCGCGAGCGGGCCATCCGCTGTTGCCGACGGCGCCGAACCTGCTCCTCGATGCGGGTCTGGCGGCGCAGATAGGCCAGGTACAGCACCAGCACGCCGGCAACCGCGCCGCATGACCACCACAGGGTCGGGCTCACGGTGAACGACAGCACCGCCGTGAGCATCATCAGCGAGACCATGGCGGTCAGCAGCCGCTTGCGGAAGCGGTACTTGCGCGCGCTCACTGCGGCTGCGGCCGTCGTTTCCAACCGCCGCTGCCGGCTCGCCGAACGGTGCGCCACCGGGGTGGGCGCCTCCTCTTCGGCCTCCAGTTCGGAGGTGTCGTCGACGTACTCGTACTCATCGTCGATCGGCTGGCGCTCGCGAACACGCTCGGCCGCAGGCTCCGGCTGGGCTTGCGGCTCCGGCTGGGCTTGCGGCTCCGGCTCGGGCGCCGACTGGGCTTGCGGCGCAGGCTCCTGCTGAGGCGTGGGCTGGGGCTCCTCGACGTCGGCCGCGATCGACTCGCGCACGTCCTCCTGCGCGGGATCGAAGAGGCTGGCCTGCACGCCGCCGCCGACGGGTAATGCTCCGGAGTTGTCGTCCACGATGTCGACGTCGAGGTAATCCGGCTCGGGCAGCGTCTGTTCGGACACCGCGGCGGCGACGACGACCGACCGGACCCGGACTCCCATCCGGGCCTGCCGCACGGCGTCGTCGTACTCCCTGACGACATCGCGTTGCTCGGCGAACTCGTCCGCCTCGTCCGGGTAGTCCTCGACGAACTCACCGGTGAACTCTTCGTCAAGCTGCCAGTCCGGATCGTGCCGGTGGCCGGCAGCCGGGCCACGTCGCTTGATCAGCCGGGATTTGGCGCCGCTGTTGAGAACGCGGGTCGCCAGCGCGACATCACTGGTGCGACGGACGGTGTCGCGCTTGTTGATGAGCATCGGCACCAGGACGAAGAGCCACAGCACCACGAGTGAGATCCAAAGAAGAGACTGGGGGATGCTTGGCATGAGGCCTGCTCCTTTCCCGACCAGGCTAGGTCCGTGACGTCCGCTTTCACCGGCGGCGCGCCGAGCCAATTACACACGTGTAATTCGAGGAACACAAGCACCAACAGCCTCAAGAGTCACATTTGCAACAACGATGTCGCTTTCACTGCCAGCCGGCGAGCCCGCGGCGCACCAACCCCCCGGCGACCGAACCGTCGACTTCCTCGGCGGTGAGGGCCACCAGGAGGTGATCGCGCCACGCGCCGTCGACGTGGAGATAGCGCCTCAGCAGGCCTTCCTCGCGGAAGCCGGCCTTGGCCAGAACCCGCCGGCTCGCGGCGTTCTCCGGCCGCACGGTGGCCTCCACCCGGTGCAGGCCGACCGGACCGAAGCAGTGATCCAGACCCAGCGCCAGCGCGCCGGTGGCCACGCCGGCGCCGGTGACATCACCGGACACCCAGTAACCGATCCACGCCGACCGCAGCGCGCCGTGGGAGACGTTGCCGATCGTCAGTTGGCCGCATAACCGTCCGTCGAGCTCGATCACATAGGGCAGCATCCGGCCCCGGCGCGCCTCTCCCCGCAGGCCGGAAACCATTGCCGGCCAGGCCGAGAACACATGGCGCTGAGCCCAATCCACCTCAGCCGACGGTTCCCACGGTTCCAGGTTCGCCCGTTCGGCCAACCGGATGCGGCTCCAGTTGGCGCCATCGCGCATGCGTGCGGGTCGCAATCGAACCACGCCCCCGCGCACCCGCAGCGGCCCGACCGAACCGGGCCATCCGGGGTGCACCGCACTGCGGCCGCCCCACAGGTTCACGCCGACACCACCGAGGCCGTCAGCCCCGCTGCGCCAGGAAGGCCACGTCGACGAATTCACCGGCCGGGATCTCGGCGACCTCGCTGGGAACCACGACGAGACAATTCGCCTCGGCCAGCGACGCCAGCAGATGCGAGGACCCTCCGGGCGACTCGCCGATGGCCTCGACCAGGTAGTCGCCGCTGCCCTGATCGCGCAACAACTGGCCGCGCAGGAATCCCGTGCGCCCGGCCACCGAGGTGATCGGCGTCAGCGTCCGCGCCCGGATCATCCGCCGCATCGGCTGCCGCTTTCCCAGCGACAGCCGGATCAGCGGACGCACCATCACCTCGAACACCACCAGAGCGCTGACCGGGTTGGCCGGCAACAGGAACGTCGGAACCCCTTCCGGCCCAAGCTGTCCGAAGCCCTGCACGGAGCCCGGGTGCATGGCGATACGAGTCACCTCCATGCTGCCGAGTTCGGACAGCACGGCCCGGAGGTTCTCGGCGGCCGCTCCCCCGACGGGACCGGCGATGACCACCACTTCGCTGCGGTTGAGTTGGCTTGCGACGACGTCGCGCAATTCCTTGGGGTCGGCGTTGACGATGCCCACCCGGGTGGCGTCGGCCCCGGCATCGCGCGCGGCCGCGGCCAGCGCGTAGGAGTTGACGTCATAGACCTGTCCGTTGCCCGGCGTACGGGAGATGTCGACGAGTTCTCCGCCGACCGTCATCACCGATACCCGAGGCCGCGGGTGCACCAGCACCCGTTCGCGCCCGACGGCGGCGAGGAGCCCGACCTGGGCCGGTCCGATGATCGCCCCGGCACGCACCGCCACATCGCCGGGTTGGACGTCGTCACCTGCCCGACGGACGTAGGCACCCGTTCGCACCGCGCGCAGCACGCGAACCTTGGTCTGTCCCCCATCGGACCATCGCAGCGGCAGCACCGCATCGGCCAGGGTGGGCAGCGGTGCGCCGGTCTCGATGCGGGCCGCCTGTTTGGGTTGCAGACGGCTGGGAGTGCGTGAACCCGCCGCGATCACGCCCGTCACCGGCAGCACGATCTCGCTGTCCTCGGCCGCGGTGATGTCGACGCTGCGGACCGCATAGCCGTCGATCGCCGCCTGGTCGAATCCGGGCATCGGCTGCTCGGTAACCACCTCTTCGGCGCACATCAGGCCCTGGGCCTCCGCGATGGGCAGACGCACCGGCCTCGGCGCCACCGCGGCCGCGGTCACCCTGGCCTGCTGTTCCTCCACCGAACGCACGATCGCGCCTTTCTGCACCTTTGCGACGGGAGGCCGTCGGGGACTTATGTGGCGGTCAAGTCCAACCGCTCGACCAACCACCGCCGCAACTCGGGACCGTAGTCGTCGCGATCCAACGCAAAGTCAACCGCAGCCTTGAGATAGCCGCCGGGATTTCCCAAGTCGTGTCGAGACCCGCGGTGCACCACGACGTGAACCGGGTGGCCCTCGGCGATCAGCAAGGCGATCGCATCGGTGAGTTGGATCTCGCCGCCGACACCGCGCGGAACCCGCCGCAGCGCATCGAAGATCGCACGGTCCAGCAGGTAGCGGCCGGCGGCGGCATAGCGCGAAGGAGCCTTGTCGGCATCGGGTTTCTCCACCATGCCGTTGACCTTGAGCACATTCGGATTCACCGCATCCGGCACCGTCTCGACGTCGAAAACGCCGTAGGCGCTGACCTCGTCGGGCTCGACCTCGATGGCGCACAGCACGCTGCCGCCTCGTTTGGCACGAACCTTGGCCATCGTGACCAGCACACCGGAGGGCACCACCAGGTCGTCGGGCAGCAGCACAGCGACGGCGTCCTCGTCGGGCGAGAGCACGGGTTCGACGCATCCCACGGCGTGCCCGAGTCCCAGCGGCTCGGGCTGAATCACCGACTCCACCTTGATCAGCGCGGGGGCGCGGCGCACCTTGGCCAGCATGGCTTTCTTGCCGCGCGCCTCCAGGGTGCCCTCGAGCACCAGGTCCTCGACGAAATGCGCGACGACACTGTCCTTGCCTTCGGAGGTGACGATCACCAGCCGTTCGGCGCCGGCCTCGGCGGCCTCCTCGGCCACCAGCTCGATGCCCGGGGTATCGACCACCGGCAGCAACTCCTTGGGCACCTTCTTGGTGGCCGGCAGAAAACGTGTTCCCAGGCCCGCCGCCGGCACGATGGCCGTACGCGGAATCAGTACGCGTTCGCTGAGCATGGGGTTAACCCTAACGCGGGGCCGCGGTAGCGCCGAACCGGTCCCACTGTCAGGGTGTAGACCATGGCCGCCGAGAGCAAAGCCCGCCTGCGCAGCGAATTGCTGGCCGCCCGCCGCGCCATCCCGGAGGAGGTGCGCCGCACGGAGTCCGCGCAACTCCGCGACCACCTACCCGGCGTTGTGTCGGGTGCCGCGGCGGTGTGCGCCTACGTCCCGATGGGCACCGAACCGGGATCGCCGGAACTCCTCGACGTGCTGCTCCGGCTATGTCCGACGGTGTTGCTGCCCGTCGCACGCACCGGGGCGGACGGCGAACATCTGCCACTGCAGTGGGGCCGCTACCGTCCCGGCGAACTGGTCCCAGGACGATTCGGCGCGCTGGAGCCCCCCGCCCCCTGGCTGCCGGCCACGGCAGTCGCCACCGCCGAGGTGGTGCTGGTTCCCGCGCTGGCGGTGGACCGCCGCGGAGTGCGACTCGGCCGCGGGGGCGGCTTCTACGACCGGTCTCTGACGCTGTGCGCCCGCGGCACCCGGCTGGTGGCGGTGGTGCGTGACAGTGAAGTGCTCGACACGGTGCCCGGCGACGCCCACGACGTCGCGATGACGCATTCCCTTACCCCCGGTGCGGGGCTGATCGGCCTGGGGAATGCCGGATGCGGAGATGGCGTTTCTAGCACTTGACACGGTAGAGTGCTAATGATTCCCGTCTCCCCGGAGGTTGATGTGCCGACCTACAGCTATGCGTGCACCGAGTGCGACAACCGGTTCGACGCGGTCCAGGCCTTCACCGACGATGCGCTGACGACCTGCCCGCAATGCTCGGGCCGACTGCGCAAGCTGTTCAACTCCGTGGGAGTGGTGTTCAAGGGCAGCGGCTTCTATCGCACCGACAGCCGGGACTCAGCCGGCAAGGGCGGCAGTTCCGCGGCATCGTCGTCGCCCTCGGAGAAGTCCGGTGGCTCGGAGAAATCCTCCAACGGCGACTCCGGCGCCGGTTCGACGTCGTCGAATTCGGGCACCTCGTCGTCGAGCACGACGACTCCGGCCGCCGCGTCAAGCTAGCGGTTATCCACAGCACCCACCGGCGACGGCAACTCGTCGGGACCGCCGGCCCTACCGTGACGGCATGGGTGAATCGCTCAATCCCACTCTGCTGAACCGCGTTTCGCGCGCTTTGCGGCCCGACTTCGCCCGAACCGCGACGGCCCGGCGCATCACGGCGGGGGCTCTGGTTCTACTCGCCGCCGCGATGGCCTTCAAACCCGACCCTGCCCGCGACCAGTGTGACGTCATTGTCGCCGTTCGTGATCTGGGTCCTGGAGTGAGGCTGGGCGCCGATGACGTGGCGGTGCGCAGGCGCCCGGCGTCGACCGTCCCCGACGGGGCCGCGACGACGGTGGACGCCGTCCTGGGCAGCACACTGGCCGGCCCGTCCCGGCGGGGCGAAGTGCTGACCGACGCCCGGGTGCTGGGGTCGCGGCTGGCAGGTCTGAGCGTCGGACCGGACGCCCGGGTGGTGCCCCTGCACCTTGCCGACACCGCAGTCCTCGATCTGATCCGGCCCGGCGATGTGGTGGACATCCTGGGGGCACCATCGGCCGACCCCGATGCCGACCCGCGGGTGGTGGCCAATAACGCCGTGGTGGTACTCGTCTCGGCGGCCTCGCCGCAACCCGGGGCCGGCGCTGACCGGGTCGTGCTGGTCGCCCTTCCCAGCCCCGCCGCCCACAGCCTGGCCGGTGCCTCACTCGTGCAGACCGTGACGCTGACCATCCATTGACGCCGGTTGGCAGTCGAGGCCAAAAAGGCTGTGTGCGCTAGGCTTTTCCCCGCCAAACGCAATTTCAGCAAAGAAAGGCTCACCTGTGTTCAAGGGATTCAAGGAGTTCATCGCGAAGGGCAACATCGTTGACCTCGCTGTGGCGGTGGCCATCGGCGCTGCATTCACGGGTCTCGTCACCAAGTTCACCGACAGCATCATCCAGCCGTTGATCAACCGCATCGGCGCCGGGAAGGAGTCGTCCTACGGCATCCTCAGGATCGACATCGGCGGCGGTCAGACCATCGACTTCAACGTGCTGTTGTCGGCGTTCATCAACTTCCTCATCGTCGCCGCGGCGGTCTACTTCCTCGTGGTGGTTCCCTACAACAAAATCCGCGGCAATTCCGCTGCCGAAGCCGCGGAGGCCAAGGAACTGCGTCTGCTGACCGAGATCCGCGACGCCCTCGGGGGTAAGGACACCGGACCGGGGTCGACACCCGCCGACAATCCACGGCTCACGAAGTAGCCACGTCGGACCACGCCGAACAAGAAATGCCCCGGGCTGGCGCCCGGGGCATTTCTTGACCGTCCTGGTGTCAGTTCATGTTCCAGGGTTCGCCGTAGGTGGTGACGCTGTCGCCGGTGGCCGAGATCAGCCGGGCGAAGGGGCGCAGCAGCACGCCGCCGGCCGCGCCGGTCACGGTGCCGTGGGCGTTGGCCACCGCCACCGAGCCTTCCGGTCCCTCGACGTCGACCGAGAAGGTGGCGACCTCCTGGATGCCCGGGCCGTTGCCCAGGTCCGAGCTGATCGAGGCGCCGGGGAACAGGTTCGGGGTGATGATCGAGCCGAACGGGTCAAAGCCCAGCGGGGAGATGCTCACGTCGTCGAGCAGGATGTTGGGCGTGGTGTAGGAGAAGTTGATGCCCACACCCAGCGACCACGGGAAGCCCACCTGGTAGCCCAGTTCCAGGGTGCCCTTGAATTCCTCGGCGTCCGGGCCGACCACGTTGTACTTGGCCTTGCCGGAGTGGAACCACTCACGCGTCAGCCGGTTGCGGTCCAGCGGGAACACCCCGTCCAGGAAGGTGTCCCACTGCTGAATCGTCATCGTCCGGCCACCGCCGTCGACCAGGCTCATCTGGTTGTCCATGCCCGCCTGCGCAGTCCCGGGCAGGGCCACGAACAACCCCATCACAGCGGCGACCAGCGCCACCAGAACACGACCGATAGCCTTCATGGTCTCCCTAGCTTGTTTTCGGCGGTAAGCCTTCGTGCCCACCGGCAGATTGTCCTGGTGATCCCCGCTGATCACCAGGACTCGATCTTGGATGTCTCGAGGAAGATATCGGTACCGCCGCGGTCCCGGCAACGCGAACCACGCCGACCGATCGGGCGGACCTCCCGGGTACGGCTTAGCTGAGGCCGGCGGGCGCCACATCGGTCGAGCGACAGCGGGCGGATGCCCGCCCCCGGGAGGGGTCTCAGCAAGCCTTCGCGCCGACACTGAAGAAGTGCTGAAAAATCCTCAAATGTGGTGCGGCGGAACGTTATCGCGCAACCAGCGGTCACGTTCGCGGCTCTCGGCGGCAGCCTCGGGATCTCGCTCATCGGAGGACTCCTGGGGCAGCTCTGCGCCGAATACGGAGTTAACTGACGTCCGATCGGCGGGTTGCGGGCTCACCGGAGCCCCGAACGAGTGTGATAAAGGTCACATATCCGGTATTCCTGCATGTCACACCCGGGAAACGTGGAGTTCACCTGAAGCGGGGGCCGATCAGATTTCCAGGCTGGAAAGCTCGGCGATCACATGGGCTGCCATCGGGCCCAGTGTTGCCATGCCGTCGCGCACCGCCGACCGGGATCCGGCGATATTGACCACCAGAGTGCTGCCGGAGATGCCGGCCAGTCCACGGGAGAGGCCGGCGTCCGTGCTGCCTGCGGCCAGTCCGGAGGTGCGAAGCGCCTCGGCGATGCCGGGCACCTCCCGGTCCAGAATGCCCCGGGTGGCTTCCGGTGTGACGTCACGAGGCGTCACACCGGTGCCCCCGACGGAAACCACAAGATCCACGCCGCCGATCACCGCCGTATTCAGCGCGTTGCGGATCTCCACCTCGTCGGCGGCAACCACCACGACGCCGTCCACCACGAAGCCCGCCTCAGCGAGCAGTTCGGTGACCAGGGCTCCGCTGTGGTCGTCGGCGACTCCGCGAGCCTGTCGGTCGTCGACCACCACGACCAGTGCCCGCCCGGCCGAACCCTCTGGCTGTTCCATGGAACTCACCGTATATCCGCGGGCGGAGGGCTGCGCGGACTCTGCAACGACGGTCACCGAGCGGTCATCGACCACGCGGATCACTGGTCGGCCTTACCCAGTGTGACCTGGACGGTCTGGCTGTTCCCCGATGTGTCGAGGTAGCTCAGCGTGAGCTTGTCGCCGGGCGCCCGCGACCGGACAGCCGCTACCAGCGCATTCGCACTGCCGATCGCCCGATCATCGACCTTGGTGACCACCACTCCGCTGGGCAGGCCCGCACTCGCGGCCGCTCCGCCCTTGACCACCTCGACGATCTTGGCCCCCAGGGTGGTCACGTCATTGCTCACCTGAACGCCCAGCGAGGCGTGCGATGCCGAACCGGTGGCGATCAATTCGTCGGCGATCCGCTTGGCCTGGTCTACCGGAATCGCGAAACCCAGCCCGATGGAACCGCTTTGGGAATCCCGCGACTCACCGCCGAGCGTGGCGATGGCGGAGTTGACGCCAACCAGTTCGCCATTCATGTTCACTAGCGCGCCGCCGGAGTTACCCGGGTTGATCGCCGCATCGGTCTGGATGGCGTCGAGCACCGTGTTCTGGTTGGAGGCATCGCCACCGGCCGCGACCGGGCGGTTCAATGCGCTGACGATCCCGGTAGTGACGGTGCCCTCCAGTCCCAGCGGGGATCCGACGGCCACGACATCCTGTCCGACGCGCAGGCTCGCGGAGGACCCGAGCGCGATCGGTGTCAGTCCGGACACACCCTCGGCGCGGACGACGGCGATGTCAGTGGCCGGGTCGGTGCCGACGACGGTGAACGGGGCGGTGCGCCCGTCGGCGAAGGTCACCAGGGTTTTGGCTCCGGCGGGAGCGGCCTCCGGGGAGGGCGCACCCGGATTGGTGGGGACAGTTCCCGGCAGACCCGGCGGCTTCGGGCCGGTCGGAACGCCCTTCGCCGCGGAGACGACGTGGCTGTTGGTCAGGATCAGGCCGTCGGCGGACAGCACGATTCCCGACCCCTCCTCGGACGCCCGGCCCATCTTGGTCTCGAGTTTGACCACGCTGGGGACGACCTTGGCCGCGACCTGCTCCACCGAGCCGACGGGCACGTTGGCCGTCGGTACGGCGGCGGGCCGCTCGGGCGCGGCGGCGGTTGCCGGGCCGGCGCCGACGACGACCGATGGGTTCTGCGGACGCACCATCGTCGCCACAGCCCCGCCGACACCCGCCGAAACCACGGCGATCGCGAGAGCACCGGTCACCAAACCGATTGCGCGAGAACGCTTCCGCGGCGGCTCGGCGCCGACAGGCGGCAACACCGCGGTATTCCCCGAGCGCGCGCTGTGATAGGGGTCATAGGGCTGCTGCGCGTTGCCGTAACGCCAGTCGTACTGCCGTTGCTGATAGCCGGCCTGGGAATAGCCAGGTGCCGCGTGCGGATTCGGCACACCTTGGCCGGACTGCTGCGACGGCGAGTACCGCGGGTCGTCTTTCATGATCGCTGCTGTTGCTCTTTCTGTTGCGACGTCGGAAATTACGTCGTTGTCGTTGCTGGTAGCTTGCCGGGCACTACTGAG
>CAVQRL010000020.1:0-99728 GCA_963715145.1 uncultured Actinomycetota bacterium
CGGCCTCTACGCCACGCAGAAACTCACTGAGTTGCTCGACCAGGGCGTGAAGCTGCCGGTGCAGCAGCGCCGCGACATGCAGTGGATCTGTCGGGACGGCGAACGCGCGAAAAATCACCTGCTGGAGGCCAACCTGCGCCTGGTGGTGTCATTGGCCAAGCGCTATACCGGCCGCGGGATGGCGTTCCTGGACCTGATCCAGGAGGGCAACCTGGGCCTGATCCGCGCGGTGGAGAAGTTCGACTACACCAAGGGCTACAAGTTCTCCACCTACGCAACCTGGTGGATCCGCCAGGCCATCACCCGCGCGATGGCCGACCAGGCCCGCACCATCCGTATTCCGGTGCACATGGTCGAGGTCATCAACAAGCTCGGTCGCATCCAGCGTGAGTTGCTCCAGGACCTCGGCCGCGAGGCCACCCCGGAGGAACTCGCCAAGGAAATGGACATCACCCCGGAGAAGGTGCTGGAGATCCAGCAGTACGCGCGCGAGCCGATCTCGCTGGATCAGACCATCGGCGACGAGGGCGACAGCCAGTTGGGCGACTTCATCGAGGACTCCGAGGCGGTCGTCGCCGTCGATGCGGTGTCGTTCACCCTGCTGCAGGACCAACTGCAGTCCGTGCTGGAGACGCTGTCCGAACGCGAAGCCGGTGTGGTGCGACTGCGGTTCGGGCTCACCGACGGGCAACCACGCACCCTCGATGAGATCGGACAGGTCTACGGCGTCACCCGCGAACGCATCCGGCAGATCGAGTCGAAGACCATGTCGAAGCTGCGTCACCCCAGCCGCTCCCAGGTCTTGCGCGACTACCTGGACTAGCCTTCCCGCTCCCCTGTTGTGTGAGCGATGCCACATTGCAGCAATCAACGTGATGCTCAGGTTCTTGGCGTCGCCTCAGCCCTGTCTCAGCAACCGGGCCAGCGGCAATACGGGTATTTAGTCCCTCAACCGAGGGGCAGATAGCCACCAGACCAATTGCGATATCAACTAGCCAGCAAACTTCCGAACGGGCGCTGATACAGCTTATTCCTATCGCGGCATGCGTTTTGCCACTTCAAACCCACCGGCGGGCCGGGGCAAACCATCGCACCCTGACCGATTAGCAAAACAAAATGGCGGCCCAAACGATTATGTGCGCGGCACTGCACGGGTATACGATTACGGCCAGGTTAAGGGCGAGAGGATCAGTGGTCGAGATGCGGAAATTCACAGGCACGGTCGGTTTCGCCCTGGCGGCCGCAGGTACCGCCACCGCGATCGCGTTGTCCTCGGCAACCCCGGCCCTGGGTGCCAACCAGGCACTGATGCTGAACGGCATCGGCCTCTCGATCGGTGGGGGTCTCCTGCCCGACATCGTCATGAAGGAGGTCCTCGGAGGCGCGTTCGCCACCTATGACCGCACCGCCGTCCCGTGGCCGATGCAGGCCAACCCGGTTACGGGTGAGGACAGCATGTTCCTGACCGATTCGGTCGCCGTGGGCGTCGACAATCTCGATGCCGCGATCAAGGACGCCCTAACCAAGATCGGACCGGGTGAGCACGTCACCGTCGTCGGCCTGTCCGCCGGTGCACTGGTGGCCGACGAAGAACTGCGGCGCCTGCTGACCGATCCCAACGCGCCCGACAAGAGCCAGCTCAATATCGTGGTGGTCGCCGACTCCAGCCGTGCCAATTTCAACCAGAACCGGTACGACAGCGTCCTCAGTTACCAGTACCGGCCACCGGTCGACACCAAGTACGACACGGTGGTCGTGGTGGCGGAGTACGACGGATTCGCCGACTTCCCCGACCGCGTCTGGAACATTGTCGCTGTCATCAACGCCTTCGCCGGGGAGATCCTCAACCACGTGCCGAGCGTGTTCACCGACCTCTCCACCGTGCCCGCGTCGAATGTCACCGAGACCGTCAACTCGCTGGGCGGGGTCACGACCAGCTACTTCATTCCGTCGGAAACCCTTCCACTGGTGGAGTTGCTGCCCTTCCTCGCGCCCCAAGAGGAGGCGTTGCGCAAGATCATCGACGCCGGCTACGAGCGCAATGACCCCAAGAACGCGGCCGCCACCCCCGCAGTCGCTGCCGACGTCCCGGCGGCCGCGGCCGCTGAGCCTCCCGCCGCCGTAGAAGCTCCTGTGGTTACGCCGGCGGTTGCCGTCGCCGACAAGGCGCCCGCTGAAGAGGTGGCCGTCGAGTCGAACCAGGTCGCCGAGCCTCCGGCGGAAAAGGCGCTTCCGGCCGCTGAGCCAGTGGCGGACAAGACGGACAAGACCGCGGTCACCGACGCGCCGGAGACAGTCAAGGTTCCCTCGGCCGCCGCGGTTGCGGAAACACCCACGAGCCGACGGTCCTCGGCAGCAACCCGCCACTCGGAGGGGTCGAGCGCAACCCGCCGAGCGAGCGTCAAACCACCGCGTTCATCAGCGGCCTCCCGCGCTGACAAGTAGCCCTCCACCTCGGAGATTCATCGCGTTTCTGCCACGAGAAGAGTTTTGCCATGCGGAAGATAACGCGCGCACTCGGTATCGCCGTTGTGACAACCGGTTTGGCGTTGTCGGCTGCCACCGCAGCCGATGCCGCAAACAAGGTCCTGATGGTCAACGGCCTGGGCGCCGGAGACCTGGGCCCTCTCGCCATGACCGCCATCCTTGGTGGCGCATACAGCGGCAGCAACTACACACGAGAGAACATCTCTTGGCCGGCGCAAGCCAAGCCGGTCATCGGCAAGAACTACACCCTGGCGCAATCGATCACGATCGGGGCCAACAACCTTGACGCCGCGATCGTCAAGTCGCTCGCAGCGGGCGACACCGTCACCGTCATCGGTCTATCGGCGGGTGCACTGGTCGTCGACGAGGAGATCGGCCGACTCAATGCGAAGCCGACCGCACCCGACAAGAGCAAACTAACCTTCGTGGTGATCGCCGACTCCAGCCGTGCGAATTTCAACAAGAACCGTTACGACCCGACCATCGGCTACCAGTACCGGGTGCCGGCGGAGTCGAAGTACAACGTCACGGTGGTGACCGGGCAGTACGACGGTTATGCCGATTTCCCGGACCGACCGAATCCGACCGCAATCGCCAATGCGATGGCCGGATCCCAACTCGTGCACATCCCGTCGATGCTGGCGCCTCTGAGCGCAGTGCCAGCGTCGAACATCACCAGCAGGACCAACGTGAAGGGTGGGGTCACCACGAACTATCTCGTGCCCACCAAGACCCTTCCGCTGGTGTCACTCAATCCCGCGTTGAAAACTCAGGAACCAGCGTTGCGCAAACTGGTTGACTCCGCATACACACGCAACGACCCCAAGAAGTACGCCGCGGCGACCACGCTCACGCCGTCGCAGGATTCGCCGGCCCCCGCTGTGTCGGTGACGCCCGTGCAGCGGACCCGGATGGTTTCTGCCCAACGTTCCGGTGGCCCGAGAGCCGGGGCGTCGACGCGGACATCCGCAGGCGCTCGGTAGCCTCTTGCGGCAGTCAGGCGCTCGGCAATCCCCCGCGCCAGCGCTGCTCGTAGGCGGATCGGCGCGTCTGCGACTCCCGATCGCCCTTGCCGAACAGCATGGCCCGGTCACGCAGGAGGACCGCACGCATGGTGAGCACGGCAAGCACGACGAGTATCACCACCGCGGGCGCGGACAGAACCTGCAGCAGCGGGCTGCCGAAGTCGACCATTTCCATCGTTGACCCCATTCCTTCGCGACATCCGGCCTGGGTCAGCCGGCACTGGGGGTTCGCAGCCGAGCCGGGGCCGGCTGGGCCGGCAATGATGACGCCCGTGTGACGTCGATCCGGTCAGGACTCCAGCGGCAGGGTTGCCAGCCGAAGCAGATTGCGGCGCGCCGACTTGGTGTCCAGACCGATCAGCGGAGTGCCGTCGGCCAGGATGACGAGGCCCTCGGGTTTTTCCGGACTGCCGGCGATCCGCCACACCGCATCGGGTTCCACGGTGCCACCCTGCGGGTCGAGGCGGTCTGCCAGCCGCGCGATGGCACCGCCCTGGTCTGAGAGCAGGTACAGCCGGCCGTCAGGGCCCACCGCGGCGTCGCTGATATCGGGCAACAGCCTCTGCATGTCCTTGCCAAGCGACCAGGTGGCCAGCACGACGAGCGTGACATCCGCCGACTCGACCGTGGCCGGCTCGACCCCCCGGCGCCAGCCGACCGGCGCGTCTCCCGCCGGACCGAACTCCAGAATTACCGGGGGATCTTTCTCCTTGACGACCAACAGATGTCCGCGTTCGATTGGCAGCAGCGATTCGCCACGCGAGGAGCGATCTCCCAACCAGGCCTCCCGTAACGGGTGGCCCTCGGGAACGTCGAGAAGCAACGTACCGAGCAGTGCCGGCGCAGCCAGGTCGATATGCAGCACGCGTGCCGGCTGTTCCTGCAGGATCAGCACGGTCTGTTCACCGGCCGCCTCGATGGCCTCGAACTGGGTGCCGCCTGCGGGGAGGTCCAGACCCGCCAGATCGATCCCCTGCCACCGCGGGGGCCAGGATTCGAGCGATGTCGAGAATACGACCGGATCATGGTCGCCAACGGCCAGAAGGCGACCATCCCCCAACGCGAGGCCGGAGACTTCACGCACTGGCACGTCGGCGATATCGAGCACATCGAGTTTCGGCGGTTTACCCACACGGGAGAGCCTATGCAGGGGTGACCGGGTGCTGTGCGGCTGTCGCGGAATGGGGGGCTTCCGCATGGGACGCGCGGCACCCGGTCACCGGCTCGGGATCCCGCCAGATCGCAAGGGGGACAAGATCACTGGTCGGTGGGCCCGGCCCGTTGTGAAACATCGCGATCGGCGAGACCGGCAACGCCCACGAACGCAAACTAACATTGGCTGCGCCGCGATGACGACGTTCTGCAGGCTTGCCCGGACGGCCTGTGGATAAGTTCGCCGAACCGCCCATCCGGTCCGGGACGATAGGGCCGGACCGCCACCACCGCAGACACCGGCAGCGGCCCGTAGAGGTGCGGGAAGAGCATCGACTCCGGGTCACCGGGCACTCCAGGCTCCCAGCGCAGCGGGGCATGCACGACGGCCGGGTCGACGTAGAGAGCGGTGAGGTCCGCTCGGCCGGCGAAGAGACGGTTGGCGGGAAGGTGTACCTGCCCGGGCCCGGACAGGTGCACGAAACCGGCCTCCGCCAACGACTTCGGCCGGACCTGCCCCGCCCGCTGTGCGTCTTCCCATTCCGCGGCAGAGCAGAGGTGGATCAGCAGCCCGGGGTCATCGCACGCCATACACCCCAGCCTGCCCGAGCGCGCCCGGATTCACCGAACGTGAGACACGACACATCAATGCGGGCCGGGAACAAGGCGGCGGGCCGAAGCGTCTGAGACAGTAGATATAACTCGTCGGTTGCCTTCGGGCATTGAGCACCTTTGGAGGAGCCCATGAACGCAACGCTGACCAGTCCCGAACTCACCAGGGCTGATCGATGCGACCGTTGCGGCGCTGCTGCCCGGGTGCGAGCGAAGCTCCCCTCGGGTGCGGAGTTGCTGTTCTGCCAGCACCACGCCAACGAGCACCAGGCCAAGCTGATCGAACTCGACGCGGTCATCGAAGTAAGTCAGGCCGACGGCTAACCTGACACCAGGCCGGGCGGGTGCGCGGCCGACGGGGACTTCCCAGAAGGCCATGACGGACCGTTCGCAACCCACGCCCTCGCGCCACCACGTGTGGCGCCTGCTCAAGCGAACCCTGACCAAGAGTTGGGACGACTCGATTTTCTCGGAGTCGGCTCAGGCCGGCTTCTGGTCGGTGTTGTCACTGCCGCCGTTGCTGCTCGGATTGCTGGGCAGCCTGGCCTACGTTGCGCCGCTGTTCGGGCCGGACACCATGACGACCATTCAGGCCCAGCTGATCAGCACGTCGAACAGCTTCTTCTCCAAGAATATCGTCGCCGAGATCATCGAGCCGACCGTCCGCGACATCGCCTCCGGCGCACGCGGGGAGGTGGTGTCGCTGGGCTTCGTCATCAGCTTGTGGGCGGGGTCGTCGGCGATCTCGGCTTTCGTGGATTCGGTGGTGGAGGCACACGGCCAGACGGCGTTGCGGCATCCGGTGCGCCAGCGATTCTTCGCCTTGGGGCTGTACATGGTGATGCTGCTGTGCGTGATCGCGGCCGCACCCCTGCTCGCCCTCGGCCCGCGCGCGGTCTCCGCCCACCTTCCCGACAGCTGGGACAACATCCTGCGGTTCGGCTATTACCCGATGCTCATCCTGGCCCTGATGCTCGCGGTCACGGTTCTCTACCGGGTGTCGCTCCCCGAACCGCTGCCCACTCACCGGCTGGTCTGGGGCGCCCTGCTGGCGACGGCGGTCTTCGTGGTGGCCACGGCCGGATTAAGGGTCTATCTGCAATACATCACCCGCACCGGCTACACCTACGGGGCGCTGGCCACCCCGATCGCGTTTCTGCTCTTCGCGTTCTTCCTCGGGTTCGCCATCATGATGGGTGCCGAACTCAACGCCGCAATCCAGGAGGAGTGGCCCGCACCGCAACCGCACTTGCACCAATGGCGCGCACGGTGGCGCGGCGATGAGGCAATCCCGGCCGGCGAGGACGCTGCCGAATCAGCGGAGGCAGAGCCGGACACCGCACGTTCGCAGCAGGCGGCGGTCAGCCCTTCTTGAGGGTCTCGTAGACGCGTTTGCAGTCCGGGCAGACCGGCGAGCCGGGCTTGGCGGCGCGGGTCACCGGGAACACCTCACCGCATAGTGCGACGACGTGGGTTCCCATCACGGCGCTCTCGGCGATCTTGTCTTTCTTGACGTAATGAAAGACCTTGGGCCGGTCGCTGTCGGACCCGTCGTCGACGCGTTCGTCGCTCTCGGTGCGTTCGATCGTATCGGTCTGCATACCGGCCATTCTGCCCGTTGCGATCCGGCCGCGGTCATACAGCCGTAAGAAAAGTCCCCTCGTTTGACCAGGCTCCCATGTGGAACAGTGAACTCATGGAACGCGAGTTGGGTTTCGATGACGAAGGTCAACCCGTACTCATCACTCGCGCGGAGTACTCCTACGAGGAGCAGCATCGCGCGCGCGTCCGCAAGTACCTGAAGCTGATGTTTTGGCGGATCCCTGCATTCCTGGCCGCCGCGATCGCCTACGGCATCTGGCACAACGGCCTGCTGTCCCTGGCCATTCTGGCCGCGTCGATCCCGCTGCCCTGGATGGCGGTGCTGATCGCCAATGACAGGCCGCCGCGGCGCGCCGAGGAGCCGCGGCGGTATCCCGACGCACCGCACCGCACCGCTCTGTTCCCGCATGCCGAACATCGCGCCCTGGAATCCGGCGTAGGTCGCGCGCAACACCACGCTGCTCAGCCGGACGAAGAACGAACCATCTAGCCGATTTGACGGGCATTCTCAGAGCATTCTTAAATCACCGCCGCATTTACCCAGCTCAGAGTGTGTCAGATGGCCGGCGGGTGGGAACTCTAGGACCCAGTCGACCGTTGGACCTAGTGACAGTCGGAGCCGATCAGGAGGCACCTCATGGCCAACGCCACCACCACCCGGTTTGACAGCGATCTGGACGCCCAGAGTCCTGCTGCTGACCTTGTGCGCGTGTATCTGAACGGGATCGGTAAGACCGCTTTGCTGACCGCCGCGGACGAAGTGGAACTGGCCAAGCGCATCGAGGCCGGCCTCTACGCCCAACATCTGCTCGACACCCGCAAGCGGCTGAGCGAGAGTCGCAAGCGCGATCTCGCCGCCGTCGTTCGCGACGGTCAGGCCGCACGACGGCACCTGCTCGAAGCGAACCTTCGCCTGGTGGTCTCGCTGGCCAAGCGGTACACCGGCCGCGGCATGCCACTGCTGGACCTCATCCAGGAAGGCAACCTGGGTCTGATCCGCGCGATGGAGAAGTTCGACTACACCAAGGGATTCAAGTTCTCCACGTACGCCACGTGGTGGATTCGCCAGGCCATCACCCGTGGGATGGCCGACCAGAGTCGCACCATCCGACTGCCTGTGCATCTGGTGGAGCAGGTCAACAAGCTGGCGCGGATCAAGCGCGAACTGCACCAGAGCCTTGGTCGCGAGGCCACCGACGAGGAACTCGCCGAGGAGTCCGGCATCCCGGTGGACAAGATCAACGATCTGCTCGAGCACAGCCGCGATCCGGTCAGCCTCGACATGCCGGTCGGCAGCGACGAAGAGGCTCCGCTCGGCGACTTCATCGAAGACGCCGAAGCGATGTCTGCCGAGAACGCGGTGATCGCGGAACTCCTGCACACCGACATCCGCCACGTGCTGGCCACCCTCGACGAGCGTGAGCAGCAGGTCATCCGGCTGCGGTTCGGCCTCGACGACGGCCAGCCACGCACCCTGGATCAGATCGGCAAGTTGTTCGGTTTGTCCCGGGAGCGGGTGCGCCAGATCGAGCGCGAGGTGATGAACAAGCTCCGCAACGGCGAGCGGGCCGAAAAGTTGCGCTCCTACGCGAGCTGATCACGACCGCTTCCCCAGCGTTGTCGAAGTGTGCCCGCCGGCCTCGCCGGCGGGCACACTCTTGTCCCGTCGACTGCGCACCTCTCGGCGGGCCATTCCGGCCAGCCAGGCAAGTAGACTCAGCCTGCGACGAAGGGTGCCCTAATGAACGATCTGGTCGATACCACCGAGATGTACCTGCGCACCATCTACGACCTCGAGGAAGAGGGCGTGGTGCCGTTGCGGGCGCGTATCGCCGAACGCCTCGAGCAGAGCGGGCCGACCGTGAGCCAGACAGTGTCGCGGATGGAGCGCGACGGCCTGCTGCGAGTGGCCGGCGACCGGCATCTCGAACTCACCGACAAGGGCCGCCGACTGGCGATCTCGGTCATGCGCAAGCACCGCCTGGCCGAGCGGCTCCTGGTCGACGTGATCGGGTTGCCCTGGGAGGAGGTCCACGCCGAGGCTTGCCGGTGGGAGCACGTCATGAGCGAGGACGTCGAACGCCGCCTGGTTCAGGTGCTCGACAACCCGACGATTTCGCCGTTCGGCAACCCGATTCCCGGCCTGGCGGCGCTGGGCCTGGAGGATCCGCCCGGCCGACCCGATCGGGCCGACCTGGTGAGGTTGACCGAACTTCCCGTCGGGGACTCGGTGGCGGTGGTTGTGCGCCAACTCACCGAGCATGTCCAGGGCGACGTCGCGCTGATCAGCCGACTCAAGGAGGCCGGTGTTGTTCCCAACGCCCGGGTGCTGGTCGACACCGGACTGGACGGCGATGTGACGATCATGGTCAGCGGTCATGAGAACGTCGTCCTTCCCCATGAGATGGCTCACGCCGTGAAGGTGGAGAAGGTCTAGACCGCGCCTGGCTGCCGAACATTCGCCGTCGGCGGCAGCCGCACACCGAGCCGCTTGGCGAGCCGGTAGCCGGTGCCGCGCCAGTTCGCGGATCTGCTCCGGCCGCATCCCGGACTGCAGGGCGGTGTCGAGCATCCCGGCCATCCGGTGCTCTGGGTCGCTGCGCAGCGCCGCCTCCAGGGAGATCCCGGCCAGCGGCCCGTCGCCACGTGCGTAGGCCGAAAAAGCCAACAGCACAAGGGCTTCCACCCGCCAGGGATCGGGAAGGGTACGGGCCAGCAGGGCCCATAGCGCCTCGGCCGACGCCGCTTCCGCGCCGACGGCGAGTGCGTACAGGGTGTCACGAACGGCAACGTCGGTGAGCCCGCACGCGAGTGTCGGCAAGCTCGGCGTCGACCGGTTCGAGCCCCGTCCAGCACGCGCCCGGCCAGCTCGATCACCCTCTCCACGTCGCGGCGGCCGCGGCCGTCGGGGTCGGCCTGCCAGTCGACGCAGCGTCTGGCGGACTGGGCCTCGATCGACTCCACGAGCGCCGCGGAACGCTCGGCGTCGACCGCAGCGATGACCGCGTGCAGGTCCGATCGCCGCCCATAGAGCCGCCGGCCGTCAAGGACGGCAGCGACCGCCATCGGCGAGGCCGTCGGGTCCTCGACCGCCCCGCTCGCCCCGCAGCCGTCGACGCAATGCCAGCTACCGCCGGCCTCGACCCGGTCGACCACGTGCGCGGCGTACAGGCTCGACACCGCGCTCAGCCAGCGCCTCGGTCAGCGCCTCGCACGAGCTCGCCGATGGTCGTCGTTGCACATCGGGCACAGCGCACCGTCATCGTCGACGATCACCGCCACCACGGCGTCGGCGCCGGAGGTCGCCGCAAGCTCGGCAAGCCGATCAAGATTGTCGATCAGATCGGCGGCCAGGTCGGCGCGCATGACGGCGCCCATGCGTCCCGTCGTCCAGCGACACCAGGACCAGCGACTTTTCCGGGACGAAGCCCAGGACGGCGGGCAGCGCGGCGATCAGCGCACCGGGGCGGGTGAGGCGAAACTCGGGGTGATGTGTGGACATACCCGCGACGCTCTCAGCGACCTCCGTCAGAACGGCGGCATCAGATGCGGCCGCGCTGCGCCGCTGTGGACAAAACCGAGTCTGTGGATGGCGCGGCGGATCGCCGTGGCACCCTCGTGGTTGACGAGATACCGACCGCGAGCGGGAACGAGTGCGACCCCCGGAGCGTTGTACAGCGTGGATGGAGCGAGGAGGC
This sequence comes from uncultured Actinomycetota bacterium, assembly GCA_963715145.1. Lineage (GTDB taxonomy): Bacteria > Actinomycetota > Actinomycetes > Mycobacteriales > Mycobacteriaceae > Mycobacterium. The sequence goes on from CAVQRL010000020.1 coordinate 10,577, forward strand.
ACGATGGCTGACGAGCAAGGCCACAACGATCCAGACGGCCGGATGTACGAGCTGGAATTTCCCGGCCCGCAGCTGACGTCGACCGACGGGCAGGGTCCGGTGCTGGTTCATGCCCTGGAGGGATTCTCCGACGCCGGCCACGCCGTGCGCGCTGGCCGCCGAGCACCTCAAGGGTTCGCTGGACACCGAACTGGTCGCGTCGTTCGCCATCGACGACCTGCTGGACTACCGCTCACGCCGTCCGTTGATGACCTTCAAGGTCGACCATTTCACCGACTACGACGATCCCCAGCTCAACCTGTACGCATTGCGCGACAGCGTGGGAACGCCGTTCCTCCTGCTGGCCGGAATGGAGCCGGATCTGCAGTGGGAGCGGTTCGTCACCGCGGTGCGGCTGCTCACCGAGCGGCTGGGCGTCCGCCGGACCATCGGCCTGGGCGCCATCCCGATGGCCGTCCCGCACACCCGGCCGGTGACGATGACCGCTCACTCGAACAACCGCGAGCTGATCGCCGGTCACCAGCCCTGGGTCGGCGAGGTGCAGGTCCCCAGCAGCGCGTCGAACCTGCTGGAGTTTCGGATGGCCCAGCACGGTCATGAGTCGGTGGGATTCACCGTGCACGTGCCGCACTATCTGGCTCAGACCGATTACCCAGCCGCCGCCGAGTCGTTGCTCGAACAGGTCGCCACCTCGGCGTCACTGAAGTTTCCGTTACGAGCCCTGACCGAGGCCGCGGCGACGGTGCGAACCAAGATCGACGAGCAGGTCGAGGCTTCGCCGGAGATCACCCAAGTGGTCGAGGCGCTGGAACATCAGTACGACGCATTCGTTGCGGCACAGGAGAACCGGTCGCTGCTCGCCCGGGACGAAGATCTGCCCAGCGGCGAGGAATTGGGTGCGGAATTCGAGCGATTCCTCGCTGAGCAGGCCGAGGACCACAAGGCCGATCCCCCCGAGGACGCGTAGCGCCGGGTGGCAACCGGCCGTCCAGCGGACGGCGTAGGGTCGAAATATGGGGATCGATGTCACCGTTCTGCGGGTGTTCACCGACACCGCAGGCGACTTCGGCAATCCGCTCGGCGTCGTCGATGCAGCCACCGTTCCCGCTTCTCGGCGGCAGGCCCTTGCCACCGAATTGGGTTACAGCGAAACGATCTTCATCGACCTGCCCGCGGCCGGTGCGACCACCGCGCATGCGCGGATCTTCACCCCGGCGATCGAATTGCCGTTCGCCGGTCACCCCACGGTGGGTGCTGCGTGGTGGTTGCGCGACCGCGGCACGCCGATCCACACACTTCAGGTGCCGGCGGGCATCGTGCAGGTCCGCTACTCCGATGATCTGACCGCAGTGGTGGCGCGTTCGGAGTGGGGGCCGGAGTTCGCCATCCACGACGTGCCGTCGGTGGAGCAGGTCGTCGCTGCTGATCCCGACGACTACGCCGACGACGCCTACCACTACCTGTGGGCCTGGCTCGACCGGGACCGCGGGCACATCCGGTCCCGGATGTTCGCCAACGAGGCCGGCGTGCCCGAGGACGAAGCCACTGGGTCGGCGGCGGTACGCATCACCGACTATCTCAGCCGGGACCTCGTCATCACCCAGGGACAGGGCTCCCAGATCACGACCACGTGGAACCCGGAGGGCTGGGTGGTGGTCGCCGGACGAGTGGTCCGCGACGGAGTTCGCCAGCTTCCCTGACGCCGCTCAGCGGGAGGTGCCGACCTCACGGTGCGCACGCAACGCCTCGATCTCCCGCTCGAAATCCTCAGCCGAGGAAAATGATCGATACACCGAGGCGAATCGGAGATAGGCGACCTCGTCCAACTCGCGCAGCGGCCCGAGGATCGCCAGCCCGACTTCATTACTGGGAACCTCTGCCGATCCGCCGGCGCGGATGCTGTCCTCGACCTGCTGAGCCAGCAGGTTGAGCGCGTCGTCGTCCACGTCGCGGCCCTGGCAGGCACGCCGCACCCCGCTGATGACCTTCTCCCGACTGAACGGTTCGGTGACGCCACTGCGCTTGACCACGGCCAGCACGGCGGTCTCAACGGTGGTGAACCGTCGGCCGCACTCCGGACAGGACCGCCGGCGACGGATCGCCTGGCCTTCATCGGTCTCGCGGGAATCGACGACGCGAGAGTCCGGGTGGCGGCAGAAAGGACAGTGCATGACTGCTCCCTCTCTCCCGCAGCCCACCGCTCGGGACGTGAGAGAGCCTACCTGCGTGCGGCGTGAGCGTGCCATCACCGGGCGGCGTGCTGGCGGCCCACACATCAGCCGATGGGAGCGATCAGCGTCTGGCCGGCATCGACCGCCGCCGAGTCGAGGTCATTGAGGTCGCGGATGCGGTCGACGACCTGTCCGACCGGCGCATCCGGGGCCACCCGTCCGGCCAGATGCTGAAGGGTCTCCCCCGCCTGAACCTGAACGACGGCCAACCTGTCCGGAACGGTGGCGGGAGTGCCCGGCCGGTCCCCGCTGAAGTGGGCGAGCGAGCCCAACCAGAGGGTGATCAGCGCCGCGATTCCCGCCAGAGCCACCGTGACCGCAGTGCTGACCGGGCGGCGGGTGTGCGGGGCCTGCGACACCGCGATACCGCTGCCGCGGTAGCGCATCGGCGCAACCCGGGGCCGAGCCGCGCCGGGCCGGCAGGACACCGCCCGTCCCCGCCGTGGCACCGGGGTGCGCGACGGGCTGACGGTCGTCGCATACGAGTCCGCCAACCGCCGATCATCTAGAACCGTCATGTCCGTCCCTTCCCGCGATCATTCGCTCTTCTGTTCGAAACAGTACTCGCTCATGTGTTCGATATAGAACATTTGATCGAGCGTGTCCGACGATAGAACGGGGCACCGACAAATCCCCGATGCCGAGGGTTTCCGTCGGAAAACCTCCCGCGACACGTCGAACACATGTTTGATAATCGGTCGGATCCCGGATAGATTCGCCCCCATGAGCGAACGCACGCAGGGAGCCACCACCGGAGCGTCAGGGCTGACCGAACGTCAGCGCACCATCCTGGACGTGATCCGGGCGTCGGTGACCACCCGCGGCTATCCGCCGAGCATCCGGGAGATCGGCGACGCCGTCGGCCTCACCTCGACCTCGTCCGTCGCCCACCAGTTGCGCACGCTCGAACGCAAGGGATTCCTGCGTCGTGACCCCAACCGGCCGCGTGCGGTCGACGTGCGCGGTGCCGACGAGACCGCCGCAGCCGTCGTCACGGACATCGCGGGATCCGACGCCCTCCCGGAACCCACCTTCGTTCCGGTGCTCGGCCGCATCGCGGCAGGCGGGCCGATCCTCGCCGAGCAGGCCGTCGAGGATGTTTTTCCGCTACCGAAAGAACTGGTCGGGGACGGCGCGCTGTTCCTGCTGAGAGTCGTCGGCGAGTCGATGGTCGACGCGGCCATCTGCGACGGCGACTGGGTGGTGGTGCGGCAACAGAACGTGGCCGAGAACGGCGATATCGTCGCGGCGATGATCGACGGCGAAGCCACCGTGAAGACCTTCAAGCGGACAGCCGGCCAGGTATGGCTAATGCCTCATAACCCTGCGTTCGACCCGATCCCGGGCAATGACGCGGCGATCCTCGGCAAGGTCGTCACCGTGATCCGAAAGATCTGAACTCCGCTTCGGGAGATCAGCCGCGGCTTATTCGGGGGCTTTCACGAAGCCGTTGGCCTGGGCCAACTCTTCGCTGGCGAACCACACCTCCGGGATCGTGTTGTCGTACAGCACCGAATCCGGGGTGTAGTACAGCCCCGAATGAGTGTTGCCCTTGATCACGTATCCCTCCGGCGCCTGCAAGGGGTCGGCCAACGGAAGGTGGATGGCGGGGCGCCACGGTTCGTCTCCGGGCACCTCGGGCGCCTGATCGACACTGGACTCGATCTCGACAACCTCGACGATTTCGGCGGTGTACTCCTCGATCACCGGCTCATCGAAGACCGGCCCATCGAAGACCGGCTCCTCGAACACCGGCTCCTCCAACACCGGCTCCTCCACCGCGTGCCGGCGCCGCGACGGAGTGAACTCGTCAAGATCCAAGCGCCACATCGCCGGCGACACAGCGGCGCCGGCGGAGTGCCGACCGCCCTCGGCGCCGGACGAGCCCGACCAATCCTCGCTGCCGAATTCGTCGGTCGCAGAACGGAATTCGTGGACATCGGTCAATTCGACGTCGGGAATCCGGGTCGGGGCGGTGTCGATCGCGTCCTCATCGGAGTCGAAGGCCGACTCGGCCTCGCCAGTGGCGGCGGGCGCCGACCAGAAGTCGCGATTCTCCCCGGACTCGTAACGCGGTTCGTCGTGACGAATCCGGGTCCCGGGCCAGAAGTCGTCGTCGGACTCCAACGCGGACTGCTCACGCTGAGCGACGTCACGGCGGGCGCCGGCCCGGCGCTGCGCCAGCACCGCGAGCAGCCCCAGCAGGGCCAGCAGCGGCAGCAGGATCGCGAGCCACCACCATTGCCATCCGCTCTTCTCCGAGCCGCCCGACGACGGCGCGGCCGGGGTCTGGGCCACTCCGTCGGGCATCTCCAGGCCCGACAGTGACGCCGCGAGATCGGCCGGCTTTGAACTGAACTCCTTGGTGGCCTTGTTCCAGGAGAGCTCGCCCCCGCTGAACGTCTGGGTCATCGTGTCGCCCTTGACGGTCTGCTCCCCGGTCGGCACGCCGAGAGACCCGGTGGCGCCACCGAGCTTGGCCCACGCGGCGTTGATCGGTCCCCGCACGACGACGGCGCCGGTGTCCGGAGTCCAGAAGATCGACGGCTTGTCCGCGGCGCTGAAAGTGTTGACGCGGCTATTCGGCACGCCGCCGTCGACCTCGGTACCGACCGGATAACCAAGGTCGCCGGTCGGGCCGCCCAGCGACTCGTACTTCGACAGGATCGCTCCGGTGACCGCGTGGGCGCCGGTCTGCGGGGAGAAGAAGATCTTTCCGCCGGAATAACCCTGCGCTGCCCCGTCGCCGCCGATCGCCTCCTGATCACCCTGCCGGGCACCGAGGGGACCGCCCAATCCCCCGGTAACGCGCCACGCGAGGTTGATCACCGTCGTGGGGTCCAGGGGGACCTCCAGACCGACGAGCTGGTCGGCCAGTGCGGGCGGGTCGGTGGTGAAGGTGTTCGAGACGCGGTTCCACGACACCGAGCCGCCGGTGAACTTCTGGGTCACCACATCACCGTCGTACTGCTCGTCTTCGACCGGAACGCCCAGAACGCCGGCGGAACCGCCGAGTTTGTCCCATGCCGCGTTAATGGCTCCCCGGACCGCCCACGCACCGGTTTCGGCGGTCCAGAAGATGGCGGGCTTGTCGCTGGCGCTGAAGGTGCTCACCCGGCTCTTCGGGCTGACCAGGCCGGCGACCTCGTCGATGTTCGGAAATCCGAGATCACTGTCGGCCGGGCCACCCAGGGACTCGTACTTGTCCAAAACCGCACCGTACATCAGGTGCGCGCCGGTGGCCGGGGTGAAGAAGATCTTGCCGTCGCTGAACTTCTGCCCGAAGCCCGCGCCGACCGTGAACACGTCGCCGTCCTTGGCGCCGAGCACCGAATCCGTACCCCCGGCGGCCTCCCAGGCCTGGTTGATCGCATCGGCGGCGTCGGTTTCCGGACTGGCGACCGCCGTCGGGATGACGAAGGCCGCCATCGCTGCTGTCGCCGCGACGCCGAGGGTGATCCGCCTCACGGTTCGGCCTACACGATTACCCACTCGCGCCATCCGTCGTCCTTCCGCGTTCACACGTATCTCCGTCTCGCTGGCGATACCGGCACCACTGGCGATGCTGGTTCACCAGTGATTGTGGGGCCTAAAGTCGCATATATCCGGGAAAGCTTGGCACGACACGCGGGTATTTGCCGAATCAGGTTTCCGAATCGAGATAAAAACTGGACCCTAACGAAATCGGCGGTTCGTTTATCGAGGTGCTCAGACACCCAGGCTGCGGCCGATGATTTCCTTCATGATTTCGGTGGTGCCGCCGTAAATTGTCTGCACCCGCGCATCCAGGAAGGCCCGGGCGACGTTGTATTCACGCATGTAGCCGTAACCGCCGTGTAATTGCACGCAGCGGTCGATCAAACGAACCTGCGCCTCGGTGGTCCACCATTTGGCCATTGCCGCCTGGTCGGCGGTCAGCTTTTCCTCGAGGTGGAGTCGGATGAATTCGTCGGTCATGATGCGCACCGCGGTCGCCTCGGTCGCCAATTCGGCGAGCAGGAACCGGCTGTTCTGGAATGAGCCGATCGGTTTGCCGAACGCTTTGCGTTCCTTGACGTATTGCAGGGTTTCGTCGAGGACCGCCTCCATTGCCGCGGCCGCCATGATCGCGATCGAGAGCCGTTCCTGGGGAAGGTTCTGCATGAGGTAGATGAACCCCATGCCCTCCTCGCCGATGAGGTTCTCCACCGGCACCTTGACGTCGGTGAACGACAGTTCGGCGGTGTCCTGGGCGTCCAGGCCCACCTTGTCGAGGTGACGCCCGCGTTCGAAGCCCGGCATACCGCGCTCGACGGCGAGCAGCGAAAAGCCCTGCGCCCCCTTCTCCGGGTTGGTCTGGGCGACCACGATCACCAGGTCGGCGTTGATGCCGTTGGTGATGAAGGTCTTGGACCCGTTGAGGACGTAGTGGTCACCGTCGCGGACCGCGCGGGTCTTGATGCCCTGCAGGTCACTGCCCGTCCCCGGTTCGGTCATGGCGATGGCGGTGATCATCTCGCCGGTGCAGAACTGCGGCAGCCAGCGCTGCTTCTGCTCCTCGTTGGTCTGGTGCAGCAGATAGGGGGCGACGACGTCGTTGTGCAACGAGAAGCCGAGGCCGCTGTAGCGGCCGGCGACCGTCTCCTCGACGACGATGGTGTTGTAGCGGAAGTCCGGGTCGCCCCCGCCGCCGTACTCCTCGGGCACCGCCATTCCCAGGAAGCCCTGCTTGCCGGCCTCCAGCCAGACGCCGCGGTCGACGATCTTGTCCTTCTCCCACTGGTCGTGGTACGGCGCGACGTGCTTGTCCAGGAATGCCCGGTAGGACTGACGGAACAGTTCGTGCTCGGGCTCGAAAAGGGTGCGGGTGTATTTGACGGCGCTAGCCATGGCGGTGACCTCCGGCAGAGTGGACGCGATCTGCCACCGAGGATAGACCAACCGGATGGTTGGTTGCCCGGGGCTCCCCCGCCGTCAGTGCGTGGCGTAGCCGGCGACCGCTGCGGCGAGTGCGGCCGGTACCCGGGCCTTGACCCGGGTCCCGTCTCCGGTGTGGTCGGTGGCGTCGATGCGTCCCTCGTCATGCAGCCGGGCCACCAGATCGCCGCGGGTGTAGGGAATCGTCACGTCGACGACGACCTCGCGCGGCTCCACCATTTCGCCGAGCCTGGCGCGCAGCCGGTCCAGTCCCTCGCCGGTGCGCGCCGAGACGAACACCGCGCCGGGCAGCGCCCGGCGCAACTGGGCCAGCATGATCTCGGATGCGGCGTCCATCTTGTTGACCACCAACAGTTCCGGAGCCGGCGGAGCATGGTGATCGGCCTGCACCTCTCCGATCACCTGGCGGACTGCCTCGATCTGGGCCAGCGGGTTGACGTCCGAACCGTCGATGACGTGCACCAACAGGTCGGCATCGACGACCTCCTCAAGAGTCGACCGGAACGCCTCGACCAGCTGGGTGGGCAGGTGACGGACGAAGCCCACGGTGTCGGTGATAACGAACGGGCGGCCGTCGTCGAACTCACCGCGCCGAGTGGTGGGTTCCAGGGTGGCGAACAGCGCGTTCTGCACCAGCACACCGGCCCCGGTGAGCGCGTTGAGCAGGCTGGACTTACCGGCGTTGGTGTAGCCGACGATGGCGATGGACGGCACCTCGCTGCCTCGGCGCTGGCTGCGCTGGGTGTCGCGGACCTGTTTGGAGTCCTTGATCTCCCGGCGCAATCGCGACATCCGCTCCCGGATCCGGCGGCGGTCGGTCTCGATCTTGGTCTCGCCGGGGCCGCGGGTGCCCACGCCGCCGCCGCTGCCGCCGGCGCGGCCGCCGGCCTGCCGGGACATCGACTCGCCCCAGCCGCGCAGCCTGGGCAGCATGTACTGCATCTGGGCCAGTTCGACCTGCGCCTTACCCTCCCGACTGGTGGCGTGCTGGGCGAAGATGTCGAGAATCAGCGCGGTCCGGTCGACGACCTTGACCTTGACGACCTTCTCGAGGGCGTTCAGCTGGGCGGGACTCAGTTCGCCGTCGCAGATGACGGTGTCGGCGCCGGTGGCCAGAACGACCTGACGCAGCTCGGCGGCCTTGCCCGAGCCGATATACGTGGCCGGGTCGGGTTTGTCGCGCCGCTGGATCATGCCTTCGAGGACCTCCGAGCCGGCGGTCTCGGCCAGGGCGGCCAGTTCGGCCAGGCTGGCGTCGGCGTCGGCGGCGGTTCCCTCGGTCCACACGCCCACCAGAACGACGCGCTCCAGCCGCAGCTGCCGGTACTCGACTTCGGAGACGTCGGCGAGTTCGGTCGACAGCCCGGCCACGCGGCGCAGCGCGGCACGGTCTTCGAGGACCAGTTCGCCGATGCTGGGCTCGGCGTTGGGCGGGGTCAGGTCAGGATCGGTCATAGCGGAACTTCGATGGTGTCACGCCGGTATAACGTCGCGCACCTCAAATAACGTCCCCCGTCGCCGTCATGGGCGTCCGGCCCAGTCCGCCCACCAGTCTTCGGACAACTCACCGGTGGCCACCAGGACCGACGGCCCGCGCAGGAAACTGGTGGATTCGGTGATCTCGACGCTGACCTGGCCGCCCGGAACCCGGACGCGCAGGGATCCGGTTGATGCGTCCTGATCGGCCAGGGCCGCGGCGGCCGCGGCCACCGTCCCGGTGCCGCAGGACCGTGTTTCTCCCACACCACGCTCGTGTACCCGCATCGACACCGAGCCACCCGCGGCACGGGTGAGCACTTCGACGTTCACCCCGTCCGGGAACTGCTCGCGGTCGAATTCCACCGGCGCGCCGACGTCGAGGGCGGCCAGGTCCGCGGCGGTCAGGTCGGGCACCAGGCAGGCCAGGTGCGGGTTGCCGACGTCGACGGCGAGGCCGGTCAGGCGACGGCCGCCGACGGTGGCAGCGCCGGAGCCCAGCAGGTTGACCTTGCCCATCTCGACGGTGACATCGGCGCGATACCCGTCGACGTGGTGCACAACGACCGGCCGGGGGCCGGCCAGGGTGGCGACCACGAATTCATCCCGGTGCTCGCAACCGCTGGCCCGCAGATAGTGGGCGAAGACCCGGACCCCATTGCCGCACATCTGGGCCACCGAACCGTCGGCGTTGCGGTAGTCCATGTACCAGTCGCCGGGCCGGACGCCGTCGGGCAACCGGTCGAGGACACCGGCGTCCGCTGCGGTTCCGGCGGTGATGACACGAAGCACGCCGTCGGCACCGAGTCCCCGTTGCCGATCGCACAACGCGCTGACCACCGACGACGTCAGATCGCGCCGGGCGTCGCGGTCATCAAGCACCACGAAGTCGTTCTCGGTGCCGTGCCCCTTGGCGAAGATCACCTGGTCAGGATACGTGGCGCCAATGCGCCAGTACGGCCGCGGCGAGCCCGCCCGAAGCCGCGTCCAGCCAGCGGATCCGGTGATCACGCCGAAACCACGACCGCTGTCGTCGCACGTAGCGACGGGTTCCGGCGAACGTCAGCTCCCGGGCCCGGTCGATGTCGGCGGCGCTCGCCCCCGCCTCGAGCGCCGCGAGCACCTGGGCGTAACCCAACGCGCGTGCGGCGGTCACACCGTCGCGCAGCCCGCGACCGAGCAGGTCGCGGACCTCGCCGACCAGACCGCCGTCGAACATGGTGTCGGTGCGCGCCGCCAGCCGGTCATCCAGAACGCTTGTCTGGCAATCCAATCCGATGATCGCAGCGTTCCAGCGCGGCTCGCCGATGCGGGGCGCGGACGCCGCGAACGGCTGACCGGTCAGTTCGATGACCTCCAGGGCCCGCACCACCCGGCGCCCGTCGGTGGGCAGGATCGCCGCGGCTGCCGCGGCGTCGCGCCGGGCGAGTTCGGCGTGCAGCGCAGACGTGCCGACCTCGGCGAGGCGGTCCTCCCACCGCGCGCGCACCGCCGGATCTGTCGCCGGAAACGCCCAATCATCAAGCAGGGACTGGATATACAGCATCGACCCGCCGACGATGACCGGCAGCCCGCCGCGGCCCGCGATGACTTCCACGTCGGCGACGGCGGCCTGCTGGTAGCGGGCGACGGTGGCGGTCTCTGTGACGTCGAGGACGTCGAGTTGGTGGTGTGGCACGCCCCGCCGTTGTGCCAGTGGCACTTTCGCGGTCCCGATGTCCATTCCGCGGTATTGCTGCATCGCATCGGCGTTGACCACTTCGACCGTGATCTCAGCGCTGAGCACATCGGCGACTTCGAGTGCCAATTGGGACTTGCCGGTCCCGGTCGGGCCGATGATCGCGATCGGCCGGATCACCGGTACCGCCTCACGGGCGGTCGCCCGGGTCCCATGTGCCGACGAAGTAGCCGACCCCGTAGGGGGCTCCGCGGGCCAACTCCACCGCGGCGGCGGGCCGCGGGGCCAGGCCGGCCAGCACCTGGTAGGCGACCCGCCCCACGATCCCGTCCGGCAGCCGGCTCAGCGCCGGGGCGTCACCGGCGGCCAGCGCGCGGTCCAGGTCGGCCTGTACGGACTCGGCGTGCGGGTCATAGCCGCCGGGCGCCGACTGGGTGAGGGTGTGCGCGCCGTCGGCGATCACCAGAACGCCGACCGGTTGCGCCACCGCGTCGATCTCGGCGCGCAGCAGCCGGCCGCGAGACAGCGCGGCGCCGGCATCGAGGTCGGCCGGGTACACCCGGACCTGCACGGAGGCGTGCGGACTGACCTGCCCGCGCAACCATCCGGCCAGCAGCGCGCACAGTGGCAGAGCGCTGATCTCGGACGGAGGGTTTTCGCACAACGCGATCGGCAGGTCGACGCCGTACCCGGCGAAACTTCCCCGGGTGTCGGGCCCGATGACCTGCTCGGACGGGCCGATGCCGACCGTGATCCAGCGCCGGGGCAGCGTCGCGGCAGCGGCGCGTGCCGCACCGCTGAGGTCGGCGACCTCGGCGGCGGCGGCGCCGGCAAGGTCGGGAACCAGGACCGGAGCCGAGGGGGTCAGTGCGATGGCCGCCAACACGGCCCCCACGCTAGCCGCCGACGGGGGCCGTCCGTGCGGCGCCGGCCGACGATCCCGTCGCGGCCTCGCTGCGGGCCAGCGCCACCGTGGCGACCACCATGACGGCGACGGCCGCGATGAGCAGCACCCAGCCGTCCTCGCCGGGGCGCAGCGTCTCGCCCAGCACCAGGATTCCCAGCACGGAGGCCACCACGGGTTCGGCGACCGTCATCGTCGGAAGCGAGGCGGCCAGCGATCCGGCCCGGAACGACGACTGCTGCCAGGCCGTGGCGGCGACGGCCACCACCACCCAGACGTACAACTCGGGCGAGGCCACCAGCGCCCACAGCCCGTGGCCGAGTCGTTCGACCACACCCTTGGTGAGGACGGCGAACACCCCCCACAGCGATCCGGACACCAGTCCCAGCAGGACCGCGGCCGCGGGCCGGCCGGCCAGCAGGCGCGCGCCCAGCACGCACAGGACCAGCGCCGGTCCGAGGACAGCGCTGACGACGGTCCAGACCTCCAGCGCCGCTCGGGAGTGCCCCGGCGTCGGATTGCCCACCGTCACGATGATCGCGACCGACGCGGCCAGCAGGGCCGCCCAAATCCACTGTGACCGGCTGACCGGGCGGCCCGTCGCGCGGGCATTGATCGGCAGCGCGAACAGCAGCGAGGTCACCAGCAGCGCCTGCACCAGCAGCACCGAGCCCAGGCCCAGGGCGGCAGCCTGCAGGCCGAACCCCAGCGCCGACACCAGGCTGCCCAGCCACCACTGCCCGTCCCTGAGCAGTCGGGTGAACAGTTCCAGGTATCCGACCGGTTCGTCGGTGACGTCGTGGGCGGAGCGCTGGTGGACCACGTCGCCGATGGCGATGAAAAACGCCGCACCCAACGCCAACAGGGCGGCGATGTCGGCTTTGTCCACCAAAGACCCCTCTCGAACGTCCTCGTCAGAGTGCCCGCCGTCCCGGCCGGGCGGCAAGTGCGCACGCCAACGCGGGAGCATCCGGTTCGGCGAACTGGTTGAATACCCAGGTGACCGGCCGACGAGCAGGAAACTCTTGAGCGGCGGGTCCGAACGCAACGGCGCCGCTTAGCGCGGCAGGGGCGCGGGAGCACCGCGCGGAGGATAGGTGAGGTTCATGATGAACGACGACACCCAGGACGAACGGTCCGACCAGTCCTCCGCCGAGCCTGCCGACCAGACACCCACCGGCACGGCACCACGACCCGGCCCCCGACCCGGACCACCGCGGCCGGTGCCCCGTCCACCCACCGCCCCGCACGCCCCGGTGATTCCGGCCAGCGACCCTCGGCGATTCGGCCGGGTCGAGGACGACGGCACGGTCTACCTGATCACCGCCTCCGGTGAACGCATGATCGGATCGTGGCAGGCCGGTGAAGCCGACGCCGCCTTCGCCCATTTCGGACGTCGGTTCGACGACCTGGCCACCGAGGTCACGCTGATGGAGACCCGGCTTGCCGCCGGCACCGGCGATGCCCGCAAGATCAAGGCCGCCGCGGCCGCGTTGGCCGAGTCACTGTCCACGGCAAAGGTTCTGGGCGACGTCGACGCGCTGGCCACCCGACTGGCCGCGATCGCCGATCACGCTGAGGAGACGGCGGCCGCCGATCGGGCCCGACGCGAGGAGCATCGCGCTGCGCAGACCGCCCGCAAGGAGGCGTTGGCCGCTGAGGCCGAGGATCTCGCCGCCAACGCCACCCAGTGGAAGTCGGCGGGCGAGCGGATGCGCACGATCCTCGAGGAGTGGCGCACCATCACCGGATTGGACCGCAAGACCGACGACGCGCTGTGGAAGCGTTACGCGGCGGCCCGCGACGCCTTCAACCGCCGCCGCGGTGCGCATTTCGCCGAGTTGGACCGGGAACGTGCCGGGGCGCGGGAGGCCAAGGAGCGACTCTGCGTCCGGGCCGAGGCGTTGTCGGAGTCGAGAGACTGGGCCGCCACCGCCAACGCCTTCCGCGACCTGCTCAACGAGTGGAAGTCGGCGGGCCGGGCCGCCAAGGACACCGACGACACACTCTGGCAGCGGTTCAAGGCCGCCCAGGACCGCTTCTTCGCCGCCCGCAACGCGGTCAACGCCGAACGCGACGCCGAGTTCCAGGCCAACGGCGAGGCCAAGGAGAAGTTGCTGGCCGAGGCCGAGCGAATCGACCCGTCCAATCTCAAAGCGGCCCAGGCGGCACTGCGCGCCATCGCCGACAAGTGGGATGCGATCGGCAAGGCGCCCCGGGACACGCTCAGCCGAGCTGGAACGCCGGCTGCGGGCGGTGGAGAAGAAGATTCGCGACGCCGTCGACGCCAGCCGCATCGACCCGGAGGCCCAGGCCCGCGCTGAGCAGTTCCGTTCCCGCGCCGAGCAGTTCGAGCGTCAGGCGGAGAAGGCCGCGGCCGCCGGCCGGGACAAGGAAGCCGCGGAGGCCCGGGCGAGCGCCACACAGTGGCGGGAGTGGGCAGCCGCGGCGGCGCAGGCCGTCGCGAAGAAGCGGTAGCGACCCGAAAGCGCCGGTTGTCTGACGGGGCGGTCGCGGAACGAGATCACGCCGACGAGAGCGATCGGCGCGGTATTGCGGCCTACAACTCCTCGGGGCGCGCCTTGGGCTCGATCGGGGGGTCGAGTCCGTCCAGCAGTGACGTCTCCTGCCCGGCGGCGTCGCGTCGGCGCTGCGCCTCGGCGGCCATCTGCACCGCGGTTCGGGTCCACACCACCCGCCCCCAGTGAAACGCCAGCAGGATCATCGTGATCCAGGCCAGGATGAGGCCGATCCCCGGCCCGGGCTGCCCGGTCATGGCGGTCTGACGCGACCATACGGCCAGCAGGCCGATGGCACTGCCCACCGCGCTGCCCGCGAGTGCGATCCAGGCAATCGCCCAACGCCTGGTCAACAGGGCCAGCATCGAGAAGCCGACGCCGAAAACCAGCGCCATCCAACAGAATATGCGGTGCGGTAGCGCGACACCGACCGCGATCGCCTGGTCGTCACCCATCAGGACGTCGACACCCCGGGCAGCACCAGCGTGCGGCAGGATGAACGACACGACCAGGATGAACACCAGGACCGCAACCACCACAGCCCGTGCGCCGGGCTCGATTTCACCGGCCACCCGGCGTTCGGCGGCCTCCAGGTCGGCCCGGTAGGCCTCGAACTCGTCGGGCGATCCACTCATCGGGCACATCCTGTCGTGGGGGTCTGGGTCTCGGCGGGTGGGGCGCCGACCGGGCGGCAGTCCCAGCCCGACGGTGCGCGGACGGCGACCGGCGGCATGGGCGTCCCCGGCGCGGGTCCGCCGGTAGGACAGCAGCGGGGCATCGGCGATCAGGTGATGCGGCGCCGCCCCGGTGACCGTGGTGGCACAGCACGTCGCCGGGACGGACCTCGGCCGTCCCCCGGAGCGAAGTGCACCAGGCGCCCGTCGCGGGCGCGGCCGGTCATCCGCGCGGTGGCGGCGTCCTTGCGACCCTCTCCGGTCGCCACCAGGACCTCGACCGTCGTTGCCGATCAGGGCGGTGTTCTCCTCCAGCGAGATGTCTTCCTGCAGGTCGACCAGTCGCTGATAGCGCTCCTGCACAACGTCTTTGGGGAGCTGGCCGTCAAGCTCGGCCGCCGGGGTACCCGGGCGACGGGAGTACTGGAAGGTGAAGGCCGCGGCAGAACCGCGCCTGGCGCACCACGTCGAGGGTCGCGGCGAAGTCCTCTTCGGTCTCGCCCGGGAACCCGACGATGATGTCGGTGGTGATGGCGGCGTGCGGCATCGCCGATCGCACCCGATCGAGGATGCCGAGGTACCTCTCGGCTCGGTACGAGCGGCGCATCGCCTTGCAGCACCCGGTCGGATCCGGACTGCAGCGGCATGTGCAGCGCCGGGCAGACGTTGGGCGTCTGCGCCATCGCCTCGATGACGTCGTCGGTGAATTCGGCCGGGTGCGGCGAGGTGAACCGGACCCGCTCCAGGCCCTCGATGCGGCCGCATGCGCGCAGCAGCGATGCGAAGGCCCCGCGGTCCGCGGGGGGTCGCTCCGGATCGGCGAAGGACACCCCGTAGGCGTTGACGTTCTGGCCCAGCAGGGTGACCTCGAGCACGCCCTGGTCCACCAGGGAGCGCACCTCGGCCAGGATGTCGGCGGGCTTGCGGTCCAACTCCTTGCCGCGCAGCGACGGGCACGATGCAGAACGTGCAGGTGTTGTTGCAGCCGACCGAGATGGAAACCCAAGCGGCGTAGGCGGATTCGCGGGCGGCGGGAAGCGTCGAGGGAAACTCCCGCAGCGCCTCGGTGATCTCGACCTGCGCGCTGCGGTTGTGCCGGGCACGTTCCAGCAGCACCGGCAGCGAACCGATGTTGTGGGTGCCGAAGACCACGTCGACCCACGGCGCGCGGGCCAGGACGCTGTCGCGGTCCTTCTGCGCCAGGCAGCCGCCGACGGCGATCTGCATGTCGGGGTCGGCCTGCTTGCGGGGCGCCAGATGACTGATGTTGCCGTAGAGCTTGTTGTCGGCGTTCTCGCGCACCGCGCAGGTGTTGAACACCACCACGTCGGCGTCGGCGCCGTCGGGCGCGCGCCGGTAGCCGGCCGCTTCCAGCAGCCCGGCCAGCCGTTCGGAGTCGTGGACGTTCATCTGGCAGCCGTAGGTGCGGACCTGATAGGTGCGGGCGGCCGGCGCGAGGCCGGTCGTCTCCCGCCTCACGGTCCTGGCCGAGCACCGATGTCACGTGCTCATGGTACGGAGCCGGGCAGGTGGGGCCGATCGGCGGATCTGTTTGGACACCCGGCGAGACCGGGAGAACCTGGGTAAGGTCGGCCCATGGCTGAGGGCGGCGACGGTCCCGATGATCTCGATCAAGGGTGTCAACAAGCACTTCGGCGCCCTGCACGTCCTCAAGGACATCAACCTCGAGGTCGACCGCGGCCAGGTCGTGGTGGTGCTGGGCCCGTCGGGCTCGGGCAAGTCGACACTGTGCCGCACCATCAACCGGCTGGAGACCATCGACTCCGGAACGATCTCCATCGACGGTGAGGTGCTGCCCGCGGAGGGCCGCAAACTGGCGCAGCTGCGGTCCGATGTCGGCATGGTGTTCCAGTCGTTCAACCTCTTCGCCCACAAGACCATCCTGGAGAACGTGATGCTGGCGCCGATGAAGGTGCGCAAGGTCTCCGCCGACGCAGGCGCGCGAGCGGGCGATGTCTCTGCTGGAGCGGGTCGGTGTGGCCAATCCAGGCCGAGAAGTATCCGGCGCAGCTGTCCGGCGGCCAGCAGCAGCGGGTGGCCATCGCCCGATCGCTGGCCATGAAGCCGAAGGTGATGCTGTTCGACGAGCCGACCAGCGCGCTGGACCCGGAGATGGTCAACGAGGTCCTGGCCGTCATGACGTCGCTGGCCGGCGAGGGCATGACGATGATGGTGGTGACCCACGAGATGGGCTTCGCCCGCCGCGCCGCCAACCGGGTGGTCTTCATGGCCGAGGGCGACTGTCGTGGAGGACGCCGCACCGGAGGACTTCTTCGCCAGGCCGCAATCGGCACGCGCCAGGGACTTCCTCGGCAAGATCCTGAGCCACTAGAACGCATGCGGTCACTGTCCCGGCGCCTGCTCATCATCGCCCTGCTGGGCATTGCGCTGGTCGCCGCGCTGGCCGGCTGCGGCGGTTCGGACGAACAAGATCACCATCGGCACCAAGTTCGACCAGCCCGGTCTGGCGGTGAAGAAGCCGGACGGCTCGATGGCCGGTTTCGACGTCGACGTCGCCACCTATGTCGCCGGCAAGCTCGGTTACCGCGCCGGAGCAGATCGAGTGGAAAGAGGCGCCGTCGGGGCAGCGCGAGACGCTGATCCAGAACGGTCAGGTCGACTACATCGTCGCGACGTACTCGATCACCGATGCGCGCAAGAAGAAGGTGGGCTTCGCCGGCCCGTATCTTGACACCGGCCAAAGCCTGCTGGTGCGCGCCGACAACACCGACATCGTCGGACCGGAATCACTGGCCAACGGCAAGCGGCTGTGCTCGGTGTCGGGTTCGACTCCGGCGCAGCGCATCAAGGACAAGTACCCGGGTGTCCAGTTGCAGCAGTACGACACCTACTCGGCGTGCGTGGAGGCGCTGCGTAACGGCGCGATCGATGCGGTCAGCACCGATGAGGTGATCCTGGCCGGGTTCGCCGCCCAGTTCCCCGGCGCTTTCAAGATCATCGGCAAGCCGTTCTCGGTCGAGCACTACGGCATCGGCCTGCTCCGCGAGAACCTCGAACTGCGTTCCAAGATCAACGACGCCATCGTCGAGATGCAGCGCGACGGCAGTTGGACGGCCGCCTTCGATCGCAACCTGGGCCCGGCCGGCATCACGGCTCCCCCGCCGCCGCCGCTGGACACCGACACCACCGGTGTCGCGACGGAGAAGGTCGACATCCTGCGGCAAGTACGGCGGCCTGATCGTCAAGGCGTTCTGGACCACGATCAAGCTCACCGCGCTGTCCGCCATCGGGGCGCTGATCCTCGGAACGGTGCTGGCGGCGATGCGGCTGTCGCCGGTGCCGATGCTCAACACGGCTGGGAACCGCCTACGTCAACGTCGTCCGCAACACCCCACTGACGCTGATCATCCTGTTCTGCTCGTTCGGGCTGGCGCAGACGCTGGGCATCACGCTGGCCGACCCGAAGTCGCCGACGTCGATCGCCGACAGCAACTTCCGTCTGGCGGTGCTCGGTTTGTCGGTCTACACCGCGGCATTCGTCTGCGAGACGGTGCGCGCCGGGGTGAACACCGTGCCGCTGGGGCAGGCCGAAGCGGCCCGCTCACTGGGTCTGACGTTCGGACAGAACCTGCGGATCGTCCTGCTGCCGCAGGCGTTTCGGGCAGTGCTCATCCCGCTGGGTTCGGTGCTGATCGCACTGACGAAGAACACCACGATCGCCTCGGCGATCGGGGTGGCCGAGGCGGCGCTGCTGATGAAGGAGATGATCGAGAACACCGCGGCACTGCTGATCGTCGGAGGCATCTTCGCGCTGGGCTTCATGCTGCTGACCCTGCCAATGGGGCTGCTGTTCGGCTGGCTGGGCAAACGATGGGCGGTGGTGCGTTGACGACATCGGTTCTCTTCGACGCTCCCGGCCCTCGGGCCAGGGTACGCAACCGGATCATCTCCGGGGGTGACGCTGGTCGCGCTGGCCTTGGTGGCCTGGGCGGTGATCGCCAGGCTCGCCGACAAGGGCCAGTTGACCGCCGCGAAGTGGCGGCCGTTCACCACCGGCGATCTCTGGAAAACCTATGTGCTGCCGGGCATTATCGGCACCTTGACCGCCGCCGCACTGTCCATCGTGCTGGCCCTGATTCTCGGGTTCCTGCTCGGGGTGGGCAGGTTGTCCCCGACGCGGGCGATCCGCTGGCCGTGCGCGGTGATCGTGGAGATATTCCGCGCCATCCCGGTGCTGATCATGATGATCTTCGCGTATTTCCTCTTCGCGCTCTACGACGTGTTCCCCTCCAAACAACTGGCTCTGGCCGGCGTGGTGACCGGGCTGACGCTCTACAACGGGGCGGTGATCGCCGAGATCGTTCGCTCCGGCGTCGCCGCGCTTCCGCGGGGACAAAGCGAGGCCGCCTCCGCACTCGGGCTCAGGTGGGGCCAGACGATGCGCTCGATCCTGCTGCCCCAGGCCATCGCCTCGATGCTGCCGGTCCTGATCTCACAGTTGGTCGTCGTGCTGAAGGACACCGCGATCGGCTATCAGATCACCTTCCTGGAGATGGTCCGGCAGGGCACGGTGATCGGGTCGACGTACGGCAACTACGTGCCGGCATTGATCGTGATCGCCGTGCTGATGATCGCGGTCAACTTCGCGCTCTCGGCTGCTGCCACCCGGGTGGAGCGGCGGCTGCGGCGGTCCAAACGGGCGCCCGAACCGCTCGAGGCCAAGGCCATCGAGCAGGGTGGCGCGCCGAGCGCGCTGATCGAACCGGGTGATTGAACCGACCCTCACAGGGCGGCGCAACGTTCGAGCAGGTCCGGGCCCGGTGGCTGGTAGAAGGACAGCACCGCGTGCCGGCATCCCAGGTCGCGGTATCGCGGCAGCAACGCCAG
Source organism: uncultured Actinomycetota bacterium (assembly GCA_963715145.1). Classification (GTDB taxonomy): domain Bacteria; phylum Actinomycetota; class Actinomycetes; order Mycobacteriales; family Mycobacteriaceae; genus Mycobacterium. The sequence continues at coordinate 29,845 of CAVQRL010000020.1, forward strand.
TTGTTCGTCGACCTGCCCGGGCCTGCGGGGATGCAGGAACAGTTGCACCGAACGCCCGATTTCCGCGGGGTTGCGACCGACCTCGGCGCACGCCTCATCCAGGCGAATGTTGGCCTCTCCCCACTCGGCCGGGCCCTGGTGGCTGGGCATGTTCCACTCGTCGGCCTGCCGGGCGATCACCCGAAGCATCTTGGGCTTCGACCCGCCGATGACGATCGGCGGATGCGGCCGCTGGAGCGGTTTGGGTTCACACAATGCCTCGGTGAGGGTGAAGAACCGACCGGCGAAGGTGACGGAGTCCTCAGTCCAGAGCCGGCGGATCACCGTCAGCGCCTCGTCGAGCATCTCCACCCTCGTCCCCGGGCCCGGGAAGTCAATCCCGTAAGCGCGATGCTCGTCTTCGTGCCAGCCGGCGCCGATCCCGAAGTCCAGTCGGCCACCGGTGATGTGGTCCACGGTGACGGCCATCTTGGCCAGGATCGCCGGATTGCGATAGGTCACCCCGGTGACCATGCAGCCGACCCGGGCCCGACGAACGACGACGCCCATCGCGGCCAGCGTGGTCCAGCCCTCAAAGGTCGGCGTCGGGTTGTCGACCAGTCCGTAGAAATGGTCATAGTTCCAGACCGCGCCGAAGCCGAGCCGGTCGGCCTCACGCCAGAACCCTTCGAGTTCGGGGTATGGAAAGGTCGGGGCAAGCTTGACCGAGATCCGCATGACCCGAACCTACTGGGGCTGGCGGGTCCACCGTGCTCGAATGTTTGGCTGCTAGACCCGCCGGCGCTCACGCTCAGCGGCAAGCGCATCGGTGACGACCGCGACCGCTATGCTCTGGCCGTAACCACGTCGGGCCAGCATCCCGACCAGACGGCGCGTCACTTTCAGGTCGTCACCCTCACCCAGAGCCTCGCGGCGAAGCCGGCGTTCCACGAGTTGTTCGGCGCGGACCCGTTCAGTGGCGACGTCGATACCCTCGAGGGCAGCGGCGATCACGTCGTCGTCCACACCTTTGGTCCTCAGCTCAGCAGCCAAGGCACGCTTGCCTTTTCCGGCGTGGGCCTGCCGGGACCGCACCCACTGATCGGCGAAATCCTGATCGTCGACAAGGCCTACCCGCCGCAGCCGATGCAGCACGGCCTCGGTCACATCCTCCGAATAGCCGCGCCTGGTCAACTGCCCGACAAGCTCAGCTCGGGTGCGCGCCCGCGCGGTGAGCAGGCGCAGGCACAGGGCGTGCGCCTGCTCCTCGCGGGATGCAGAGGTCGCCTCGTCGGACCTAGAAGTCAACGGGGGCGGGTAGGACGTCATCGATGAGGTCGGTCATCACGGCCCCGATGCCGAGCTTCTCTTTGATCTTCTTCTCGATCTCGTTGGCGATGTCGGGGTTTTGCATCATGAAGTTGCGGGCGTTCTCCTTGCCCTGGCCCAACTGCTCGCCCTCGTAGGTGAACCAGGACCCGGACTTGCGGATGAAGCCCTGCTCGACACCCATGTCGATGAGCGAGCCCTCGCGGCTGATGCCCTTGCCGTAGAGGATGTCGAACTCGGCCTGCTTGAACGGCGGGGAGACCTTGTTCTTAACCACCTTGACGCGGGTGCGGTTACCGACCGCGTCGGTGCCGTCCTTGAGGGTCTCGATACGGCGGACATCCAGCCGGACGGAGGCGTAGAACTTCAAGGCCTTACCGCCCGTGGTGGTTTCGGGGGAATTGTGCACCATCACGCCGTCAGCGAAATAGTTGTGGTTGTCCTCGACCTCGATATCGAAGCGATTCATTGAACGGGTGCGGGGTTTGACGTGGACGTCCAGAATCGTCGCCGGCACCAGTCGCTGATCCGGCTCCACGTACTCCGGCACGACTGTCCCTCGGCCGCGGAAACGCGGCAGCAGCTTGTACTCCATCGACGGCGCCATATACGGCGCAACGATCTCCTGGAACTTCGCCGAGGCGGCAGTGGAAAACACCAGCACCGACTTAGCGGCCGTTCCGGCACGGCGCAGACGGACATCCAGTCCATGGGTATCGCGAAGGTAATCGCGAAGCCGAACCCGCGAGCCCTCGGTCATCGCCTCCACACAGATCTCGATACGCCCGCTACCGCCAGCGGTGCGCTGTTGCAGACCCTTGGAGCGAAGAGCGAAGAAACCGTCGTCCATGTACCAGATCGCAAGGCTCAACGGGGTGAGCGCCTTGAGGTACTCCTCCGAGAGGAACTTCTTACCGTCTCCGAGATACATTGCGCGTTGCAATTCGGCAAGTTCCGGCAACGGGGTGAAGTCGACAAACCTTGCACCCTTGGCGTTGTCACGCACCGAATGGGCGATATTGCCCAACAGTTCTGCCTTCCACTTCAGATAGTCAACCTGCTTGGCGCCGTGGCCCATCCGAAAACGAACCCCTTTGCGGTCACGGCGGTTCGGCGACAGATTCCCGTCACCCATCAACGAACCAAGCACAACCTGGAACTGCTGATCGCTGAGCAGATGCGGCTCAGCCGCCATCACCCGGTCACCGGCAATCAGATCACCGGCCTCGCTCCAACCTCCCGGCGTGCGAATGAGGTGATTGGGCGTCGCGGCGAACTGCGACTTGCCGTTACCGCCGGACTTCTCGACGGTGAACTGCAGGAACCGGTCCGCCGGTCCGTTGTTGAACCAGTTCACCACCTTGCGCGGCACGATCTGGTCGGTGTCGGGGTCGTAGGACAGCACCTCGACGTCCATCCTCTGGTTGACGATCTTGCCGATCTTCTCGGTGGTGCCGTCGGCCAACTGCACTCGGGTGCTGTAGTTGAAGCACCCGAACATGACCCCGATCTTCTCGCGCAACTGGTTGATGAAAATCGCGGTGGTGCCCGAATTATTCAGTGCACCAGTCATTTTCCGAAGCGCCTGACTCATGAGACGGGCCTGCAGACCGACGTGGCTGTCGCCCATCTCCCCCTCGATTTCAGCGCGCGGAACCAGTGCGGCCACCGAGTCGATGACCAGGATGTCAATCGCTCCGGAACGCACCAGCATGTCGGCGATCTCGAGTGCCTGCTCACCGGTGTCGGGCTGGCTCACCAGCAGCGAATCGGTGTCGACGCCGAGGCTCCTGGCGTACTCGGGGTCCAGCGCGTGCTCGGCGTCGATGAACGCCGCGATACCGCCGGCGGCCTGCGCGTTGGCTACCGCGTGCAGGGCGACGGTGGTCTTGCCCGAGGACTCCGGGCCGTAGATCTCGACGACCCGGCCGCGGGGCAGGCCGCCGATGCCCAGCGCGACGTCCAGGGCGATGGAGCCGGTCGGGATGACCGAGATGGGCTGGCGGACCTCGTCGCCGAGGCGCATCACCGCGCCTTTGCCGTGGTTCTTCTCGATCTGCGCGATCGCGAGTTCGAGGGCCTTCTCGCGGTCGGGGGCTTGCTGCGCCATGGGTGTCTCCGTTCGATGTGTGTTCGGTTGACCGGTGTTCGGTCGGTTAGCCGTGACGGTAAAGAAGGCCTCTGACAAAACAGCGTGGGTCGAACGCTCACCACAGTAACGAACATGTGTTCGATGGCAAGTAGGCGCGCCCGCGTGTCGCTAGCCGACTGCTACCACTGGTCGCGGGGGACGTCGAAGTCGGCGCACAACGCCCGCCACACGTCCCTGGGTTCGACGCCGTCGGAGATGGCCTGCGCGGCGGTGCGGCCGCCCAGACGGGTCAGCACATGGTCCACCAGCAGCGAGGCGCCACGCACCGAACCGAACTGCCCGTCGACGAGTTCGTGGAATTCGGTCAGTCGCACGGCACCAACTTACCCAGCGACGTCATGGCACACCCGTACCGGATCAGCCACCCCGGCCAGCCCGCCCGCGGCGCGCCGAGCCGCCTCCCGGTAACCCGGATCCGACAGCACCTCGCCGACCGCCGTAGCCAGAGCATCGCCGGTCAGCGGGCGCACCAACCGCGCACTCCCCTGTCGCACAACACGATTCGCCAACTCCCACTGATCACCGCCGCCGGGGACGACGACCAACGGCACACCGGCCAGCAGCGTTTTGGACAGCATTCCGTGCCCGCCTCCGCACACCACGACGTCGGCGTGACGCAGCAGTTCGTCCTGACGGACCCGGGCCACCGTCGCCCACGGCGGTGTCACCATGTCCTCGCCACCGAGCCGGGACACCACCAGCCGGGAACCGGCCGGCAGGGTGCGCCCGGGAATCAGGTGCCGTAACGACACCTCAGCCAGGCCCGCGACACCGGTGACGGCGGTCGACGGCGCGACCATCACCACCGGCCCTTCGCCGGGCGGAACCGCCAGGACGGCTGCGGTGGGCTCGAAATGCAACGGGCCGACGATGACGGCCTCGGCCGGCCAGTCCGGACGCGGCACCTCCAGCGCGGGCAGGGTCGCGATGAGACGCCGACGCGGGCCCGGGTCGTCCGCGGGCAGGCCGATGCCGGTGCGTGCGGCGGCCCGCTGGCGATCACCGGCGCGGATGGACCGGGCGGTCAGGACCCGCATGACGGTGTCGCGCAACCGCCCGGGGACACCCTCGCCCGGAGCCAGGCCGCTGCCGATCGGCGGTAGGCCTTTGGACGGCAGATAGAGCGGATGGGGGCTCAGCTCAACCCAGGGCACCCCGAGTAGTTCGGCAGCCATGCCGCCACAGGCGGTGATGACGTCGGAGACCACGAGATCCGGCCGAAGCCGTTGCAGAGCAGGCTGATTGAGCACCGCCATCCGGGCTGCGCGTGCATGGATCTTTGCTCCTGCGTCGTCATCGTCGTCGGAGCCCTCGGGATCAAGACCGGCGAGTTCGAGCGCCTCGATACCCGCCGCCCGGGCGGTACCGAGTCGCTCGCGGCCGGTCAGCAGCACCGGATCGTCCCCGGATTCCAGGAAGCGACGGCACAGGGCGATCGCCGGGAAGGCATGCCCGGCCTCCGGCCCGGCAACCACTGCGACCCGCATCGGCCCACCCTCCCACAGCGCATCGCCGCTAGGCTGGTCACCATGACCGACGAGATCACCATCAGCTCCGATGTCGACAATGCGCATACCGTCGAGATGCTGCTGAGCAGTCTGCAGGCCCAGGATTTCGACAGCGTCGCGGCGACTCTCGACGACAATCTCGTCTACCAGAACGTGGGCTTTCCGACGATCCGGGGCCGGGCCCGGGCGATGAAGCTGTTCCGCGGTATGGAAGGCCGGCTGGGCTTCGAGGTGAAGACCCACCGCATCGCGGTCAACGGGCCCACGGTGCTCACCGAGCGCACCGACGTTCTGGTGTTCGGGCCGGTGCGGTTGCAGTTCTGGGTGTGCGGCGTCTTCGAGGTGTCAGGCGGCCGAATCACGCTGTGGCGGGACTACTTCGACATGTGGGACATGACCAAGGCCTTGGCGCGGGGTGTGCTCGGGGCGGCGATCCCCGCGCTGCGTCCCACCCTCTGACCACCTTTCGCCGGCGCCATCGGGCTCGCATCCCTGTCGTCATCGCAGCATGGCGACGGCTGCCTCGGTCAGGGCGTTTTCCAGACCCGGCAGCGCTGAGGGAGTTTCGGCGGCAACCTGCCGGCGCACCAGTTCGGTGATCCCTCCGACCAACGCGATGTAGTGCTCGTCGGAGCGCAACGTGCCGCTTCCGTAACGGCCGTCGATCTCCTTCATCAGCGCGGCGAAACCGTCAAGGTACTTATCGCGCACTTCAATCCCGCGCGGGCCGGCCGCCGCCAGTTCCAATACCCAGGCGCGGGTGTGCTCGGGTTCCTGTGCGCATCGTTCCAGATACGCCCGGCTGATCGCCCGCAGCACCGTTTCCAGCGAAGGGTCGGACACGTCGGCCATGGCCTCGGTGACGCGGGCCATGATCAGCTCGCGACCGGCTTCGATAGCTGCCAGGAAGCAGTCCAGCTTGCCGTCAAACTCCCGGTACATCACGGTGCGCGACACCCGGGCCCGCTCGACGATGTCGGTGATCTTGGTCGCCTGATAGCCCTTTTCAGCGACAGCGGAGATCACCGCGCGCAGCAACCGCGATCGCTGGCGGGCGTTGACGTCGGATCGTTCCAAGCTGGCCCGTCCGCGCGGAAGTCCGGGGGCGGTCTTGGGGAAGGCGCCCGACAAAGAGGTCACTTTCGGGAGGGTACGCCAACCACCCCGGAACTTGATCTTCAAAAGTACGTGTGCGTACTCTTGAAGTGATCCAACGACCGCCTATCGTTCCCGGGAGCCACCATGAGCACCGACACCCCCACCACATCCCAGGTCACAAGCCTGAGGGACCTGCCCCGCCCGAAGAGCTCGGCGGTCGCCTGGGCCAAGTTGTTCATGGCGCCCGAAACGGCACGGCAGGAGTTGACCAGACTCGGACAGCGGTTCGTGCTGAACGTGCCGCTGATGCCGCCCATGCTGTGGACCTCCTCCCCGGACGATGTGCGAGCCGTCTTCCAGGACAAGAGCGGGGCGCTGTCTTTTGGAACAGCGCTGCGCCGGATGGCACCACACGAGATCGTGTTCGGCGACCGGATCATGACCTGGTGGGCAAGCGACAATCACACCGAGATGCGACGGGCAGTCACGCCGGCGTTCATGGGCAAGGCGTTGCAGGGGTATCGACCGGCGATGGAAGACGTGGCCAGGCGTATGGTGCGCGAACTGCCGACGGAGAAGCCGATCCGGTTTTATTCCTATGCGCGGACCATGGCGCGTGAGGTGATCATGTCGGTCGTCTTCGGGGTCACCGACCCCAAGCGCCGGGCACAGTTGTCGGACTCCATGGACGAACTCGACCGGCTGATCGGATCGCGGGGAATGGCGTTCCGCTACGCGGCGGCCATGATGTCACGCGGACACTGGTTGCCGTTTCCCGCGCTCGATCGGGTGCTCAGTGACCTCGACCGGGTGACATACGAGGAGATCGCCGCCCGCCGCGCCGCACCCGAGACCGACCGCAGCGATTGCCTGGCCGTCTTCCTCCGGATCCAGGAGGCCGACAAGCGCGGTGTGATGGACGACGAGATGATCGCGGGGTTCCAGCGTCTGCTGCTGGTCGCGGGAAACGACACGACGGCGGCGACGTTGTCCTGGGTTATCGAACGCCTGGCGCGCCATCCGCAGGTGCTGGCCCGACTTGAGGACGGCGTGGCCGCCGGTGATGACACATATCTCGACGCGGTGATCACCGAAACGCTGCGGCTGCGTCCCACGGTTCCGTTCACCGCGCGCATGGTCAACCGTGATGTCGTCATCAACAACACATATCTGCCGCGGGGGTCGATGGTGTGGCTCTACATCAACGCCATTCACCGCAGCGCGGACCTCTACGACGCCCCCGATGAGTTCCGGCCCGAACGGTTCCTGGGGACGGTGCCGGACCCTTACCACTGGTTACCCTTCGGCGGTGGCATCAACCGATGCCTCGGTGCGCACATGTCCCAGTTCGAAATGCGGGTGCTGCTGCGCACGATCCTGCAGGAGTTCACTCTGGTCTGCGAAACCTCACCCGACGAGGCGCTGCAGGCTCAGACCGTGCTGCTGCTGCCCAAGGAACGCGCCACCGTGACCTTCAGAAGGCGCACCGACCAACTCGCGCAAGCATGACTGCGACCGTTCGGGTGACGGTTGACCCTGGAATCTGCATGGGATCGGGAACCTGTATCGCCATCGCTCCGGAGTTCTTCGACATCCGCGATGACGGCACCGCCCACCCAGTGCACACGGTCGCGCACGACAGTGAACTTCTGCAAATGGCAGTAACCAGATGCCCGACCGGTGCGATCCGGGTGAGCCCCGCGCCCTCAGCCTGACGCGGCATCCCGTCAGCGCTCAGCCTCTCCGCGCCGGACCCAACTCCTCGAACGCCTGCGCCCACCCCAGCAGTCGATCGGTGGCGTCGACGAGTTCGTGGCGGTAACGCTGTTCGATCACCGGGGCGCCGGCGTTGGCCGACGAGACGACGTGCGCCGCGGCGGTCACCATCTCGTTGTACTGGCGCACCCCGCTGTTGAGTTGGGTGGTGAGCGCATTGATCGTCGGCGCCAGGTAGGCCCGGGCGTGCGGGTCCTCCCCCGCCGCGCGTTCCATGGAGACCACCTGCGCCGCGGTGGCGGCCATCGTCGCCGCGGACCGGCCCGCCGCCGCGGTCAGATCGTGAATCTCCTCGGCCGGCAGCATCTTTCCGCGATCGAGCACACCGAGCAGCGAATGCAATCCACGCTCGGAGGCACCGAGGGCGGACATCGCCGAGCGGGCCGCCGAGCCGTGCGGCGGCAACCGGTGGCCGCTGACCTCACGCTGCGGTGGTAGGGGTTCGCCGCGCAACCAGCGGTACCGAAGCAGCCACAGCGTCGCCGGCACGGCGGCCCCGGCCCCGATCAGCCCGGTGATCAGCAGAGCCCATACCGGAGTACTCCAGGTGGCGAGCAGGCCGGTGACGAACACCCAGAACGCCGAGGCGAAACCGAAGAACACCCCCAACCGCAGCGCCCAACGGCGCTTGCGCAGCAGCCGGGCCCGTGGGTCGGAGATCGCACTGAGTTTCTGCGCGGCCACATCGGCGTACTCACTGACGGTGTCGACGCTGCGTTGCAACGTCGAACGCCAGTAACGCGAACCCTGCTGGGCTTTCACCGTCATCGAGTACCGCCTCCCGTGAAATCCCCTACTGGCCGAGCGGCTGCTCGGGCTCAGGAGTGCTGGCCGACGTGGACGGAGTGGCCGGGGCGGCGGTGCCGCCCGCGGTCAACGACTCGCCCCGCATCGAGGCGCGGATCTGCTCCAGCCGGGAATGCCCGGCCATCTGCACACCCGCTTGCTGAACCTCCATCATCCGGCCCTGGACCGAGTTCTGCGCCAGCTCCGCCGAGCCCATCGCGTCGGCGTAGCGCCGTTCGATCTTGTCACGCACCTCTTCGAGGTTGGGCGTGGTACCGGGGGCGGCGATCTCGCTCATCGAGCGCAGCGACTCGCTGACCTTCTCCTGCATCTTGGCCTGCTCAAGCTGGCTGAGCAGCTTGGTGCGCTCACCGATCTTCTGCTGAAGCATCATGGCGTTCTGCTCGACGGCCTTCTTGGCCTGCTGCGCGGCGCCGAGCGCCTGGTCGTGCAGCACCTTGAGGTCCTCGACGCTCTGCTCGGCGGTCACCAACTGAGCGGCGAACGCCTCGGCGGCGTTGGTGTACTCGGTGGCCTTGGCGGCATCGCCGGCGGCGGTGGCCTGGTCGGCCAGGGTCAGCGCCTGGCGGACATTGGCCTGCAGCTTCTCGATGTCGGCCAGCTGGCGGTTGAGCTTCATCTCCAGTTGGCGCTGATTGCCGATGACCTGAGCCGCCTGCTGGCTCAGTGCCTGGTGCTGCCGCTGGGCGTCCTCGATGGCCTGCTGGATCTGGATCTTGGGGTCGGCGTACTCGTCCACCTTCGCGCCGAACAGCGCCATCAGGTACTTCCACGCCTTCACGAATGGATTGGCCATTTAGTTGCCCGCCTTCAAAGTCGAATACCGCATTGGGAGTCATGCCGGTGTGTCGGTGCCCAATTTATCGGTTCCCGGCCGCAGACCACAGCGGGTTGCCGAGTGAGTGCCGAAATTCCGGCAGATTCTGCGGCTACGCGACGGCCATGGCGGGCGGACGCGCGATCACCGCTGTGGTCAGGGGAGTTTCGGGCAGGCGGTTGACGTCCTCGTGGCAGGCCAGTTCCGCACCGGCGTCGCACAGCACCCGCGACATCGGAACGTCAAGGGCGGTGCAGATCGCACTGAGCAGTTCGCTGGAGGCCTCCTTGCGACCCCGCTCGACCTCGGACAGGTAGCCCAGACTCACCCGGGCCGAATCGGAGACCTCACGCAAGGTGCGACCCTGCGACGTGCGGGCACGCCGCAGCACGTCACCGATCACTTCACGCAGCAGTACCGCCATTGCGCCGTCCTCCTTGATTGGTTGCAGCACTACATGCAACGCAGAGTCAGCCGGGTTGGTTCCCGACGGGAGGATCAGGCCGCGGAACTGTCTCTCCGCAGCGCCGAGATCACATAATCCAGGCCTGTGACCACCGTCAATACGATCGCCACCCACATCACCGCCCACGCCACCGTCGACCAGATCGGCGGCCAGCTGTGCAACGGGAGGATGAAAAGGCCGATCGCGATGGCCTGCACCAGGGTCTTGAGCTTTCCGCCGCGGCTTGCCGGGATGACCCCGCGCTTGATGACGGCGAAACGCAACAGCGTCACACCGACCTCTCGCACCAGAATCACGACGGTCACCCACCAGGGCAGGTCACCCAAAATGGACAGACCGATGAGCGCGGCACCCATCAGCGTCTTGTCGGCGATGGGATCGGCCAACTTCCCGAACTCGCTGACGACGCCGTAACTACGTGCCAGTGACCCGTCCACCCGGTCGGTGATGACCGCCACCGCGAACACCACGAACGCCACTATTCGGCTTGCCGTCTCGTGGCCGTCACCGGCGAAGAGGAACAGCAGGAAAACCGGGACGAGCACCAGGCGCAGGCCGGTCAGCAGGTTGGGGACATTGGCCATCCGCGCACGCCGAGCCTCCGAAGGGGTTTGCGGTTGGCCCGGCACGCGTCCCAGGATATCGGCACTGGGTCCGAATCCGTGGCGTCTAGCGACGTCGATATGAGCCGCGGGCCGCGCCGGCCGCGTGGCGTGGCCCCGCACGTCGCGTTCCGAGCCCCAAGCCCGTCACACCGATAAAGTGACGCCGTGACCGACCTCTCGCCAGCGGAAGCCGCGGTCGACGGCCGCGACAGCGGTGTCGTCGTCCGCCGGGCCCGCACGTCGGATGTGCCGGAGATCAAACGTCTGGTGGACACCTACGCGGGACGGATCCTGCTGGAGAAGAACCTGGTCACGCTCTACGAGGCGATTCAGGAGTTCTGGGTGGCCGATCTCGACGGTGAGGTCGTCGGCTGCGGGGCCCTGCACGTGCTGTGGTCCGACCTCGGCGAGGTTCGCACCGTCGCGGTGGACCCGAAGGTCAAAGGCAGAGGCATCGGCCATACGATCGTCGACCGACTGCTCGAAGTCGCCCGCGATCTGCAGTTGCGGCGACTGTTCGTCTTGACCTTCGAAACGGACTTCTTCGCCCGCCACGGATTCGCCGAGATCGAGGGCACCCCGGTGACCGCGGAGGTGTACGAGGAGATGTGCCGGTCCTACGACATCGGCGTGGCGGAGTTCCTGGACCTGAGCTACGTCAAACCGAACATCCTCGGCAACACCCGGATGCTGCTGGTGCTGTAGAACCTCTGCCTCAGAAGTCCTCCGGCACCCCGGTGTCGCCGTCCTCATCCTCGTCCTCGTCGGCTGCTCCGCCGCCTCGGATGGCGGCCAGCGTGCCGGCCAGTTCGTCGGGCTTGACCAGCACCTCGCGCGCCTTGGACCCCTCAGACGGCCCCACGATGCCGCGGGTCTCCATCAGGTCCATCAGCCGGCCGGCCTTGGCGAAGCCGACCCGCAGCTTGCGCTGCAGCATCGACGTCGACCCGAACTGGCTGGAGACCACCAGTTCGACGGCCTGCAGCAGGACGTCCATATCGTCGCCGATATCGGGATCCACCTCGGCGCGGTCACCGCCGGCCTTGGCGGCGGTGACGCCCTCGGTGTAATCCGGCTCGGCCTGGTCTTTGCAGGCCTGGACCACCGCCTGGATCTCCTCGTCGCTGATGTAGGCACCCTGCAGCCGGATCGGCTTGCTGGCACCCATCGGCAGGAACAGCCCGTCACCCATACCGATCAGCTTCTCCGCGCCGGGCTGATCCAGGATCACCCGGCTGTCCGTGAGTGAGGACGTGGCGAAGGCCAGTCGGGAGGGCACGTTGGTCTTGATCAGGCCGGTGACCACGTCCACCGACGGGCGTTGGGTGGCCAGCACCAAGTGGATGCCGGCCGCGCGGGCCTTCTGCGTGATGCGGACGATGGCCTCCTCCACATCGCGCGGTGCGGTCATCATCAGGTCGGCCAACTCGTCGACGATCGCCACGATGTAGGGGTAGGGCTTGTATTCCCGCAGGCTGCCCAGCGGGGTGGTGATCTCACCCGAGCGGACCTTGGCGTTGAAGTCGTCGATGTGACGCACCCGCGAGGCCTGCATGTCCTGGTAGCGCTGTTCCATCTCCTCGACCAGCCAGGCCAGCGCGGCGGCCGCCTTCTTGGGCTGGGTGATGATCGGGGTGATCAGGTGCGGAATGCCTTCATACGGTGTCAGTTCCACCATCTTGGGGTCGATGAGGATCATCCGCACCTCCTCCGGCGTGGCGCGGGCCAGCAGCGACACCAGCATGGAGTTGACGAAGCTGGACTTGCCCGATCCGGTGGAACCGGCCACCAGCAGGTGCGGCATCTTGGCCAGGTTCGCGGAGATGAAGTCGCCCTCGATGTCCTTGCCGAGACCGATCACCAGCGGATGGTGGTCGCGGCGGGTGGACGGCGCGGTGAGCACGTCGGCCAGGCGGACCATCTCCCGGTCGGTGTTGGGCACCTCGATGCCGACGGCGGACTTACCTGGGATGGGCGCGAGCATCCGCACACTCTCGGTGGCGACCGCGTAGGCGATATTGCGTTGCAGCGCAGTGATTTTCTCTACTTTCACACCGGGTCCGAGTTCGACCTCGTAGCGGGTGACGGTCGGCCCACGGGTACAGCCGGTGACGGCGGCGTCGACCTTGAACTGGTCGAGGACCGACGAAATCGCCTCCACCATCTTCTCGTTCGACGAGCTACGCCGCTTCGGCGGATCACCGGGGGTCAGCAGTTCCAGTGAGGGCAGCGTGTAGGAACCCTCCACCACACGATCGAGAGCCGCGGCGTCCTTGGCCGCCTCCACGGCGGCGGGCTTGGGCTGCGCGGGCTTGCGGCGGCGCGGTTTGATCGGCTCGGTGAGGTTGGCCGGAGCGTCGACCGCATCGTCGAGCGGATAGTTGTCATACGGCGTGCCGATCGGACCCGACGCGTTGGACCCGGCCAGTTCCGTTGAGCCGCGGGCAGATCCGGGGTAGCCGGCCGCCGCGGCTCCGAGCGCCGCGCCGTCCCCCAGGTCGTCGTAGCCGCCGTACCCGTCGTCGTCGTAGTCGTAGTCGTAGTCGTTGTCGTTGTCTTTGTCGTAGTCGTAGTAGTTGTCGTCGTCGTAGCCGTCCGCGTAGCGCCGGCGGGTGCCGAACATGGTGTACAGCGTCTCGGGCACCTCCCGGATGGTGGTCCCGGTGATCAGCAGGACGCCGAACAACGCGGCGCCGATCAACAACGGGGTGGCGATCCACGCGGTGAGCCCGTCCGACAGCGGCCCGCCGATGGCGAATCCGATGAACCCGCCGGCTCGCTGGCGCGCAGCCGGTTCAGCGGGCGAGCCCGACCACAGATGCCACAGACCGAGTACCGGCAGGGCGATCATCAGGGTTCCCAGAACAAGGCGCGGGCGCACCTCGGGATAGGGCTCGGTGCGCATCAGGATCACCGCGGCGGCGGCGATCAGCAGGGGCAGCAGGACGACGGCCCCGCCGACGAAGGTCCGCAGCCCCAGGTCGATCCAGGCTCCCACCGGCCGGGCGGCGTCGAACCAGGACGCGGCGGCGATGATGACGGCCAGCGCCAGCAGCCCCAGCGCGATGCCGTCCCGGCGGTGGCCGGGTTCGATATCGCGCGCCCGGCCGACCGACCGTGCCGTGGATCCCGCGCCGCGTGCCACCAGGAGCCAGGCCGCCCGCGCCGCGCGGCCACCCGCGGCGCCCGCGACAGCCACCGGCGAGGGCCCCTTCTTGACCTGCGGCTTGCGGCGCGGCGGCGCCGGTTTCGCGGGCCGAGAAGGGGCTTGTGACCTGGTCGTTCGCGCGCCAGAGCGAGCGGCCGTCTTGTTCGCCATGCGGGCAAGACTAATCGCAGCAGTCCCATCCGCACCATAGGACACATGGGCCACACAGCGGTCCGTTGCCAGACCGAAATCTAATCGGCGAAAGCGGCCTTCAGGGCGGCCCGGCGGGCAACCGCGCCGGCAAACCAGTTCTTCTCCCGGTCGGTGGAGGGGACCAGTGGCGGAACCGGTACCGGCGTACCGGTGTCATCGACGGCAACCATGGTGAAGTAGCAACTGTTGGTGTGCCGGCGGGTGCCGTCCTGGATGTTCTCGGTGTCGACGCGGATGCCCACCTCCAGCGAGGTGCGGCCGGTGTAATTGACCGATGCCGAGAACGAGACCAGTTCCCCCACCTTGATGGCATCGCGGAACAGCACCCGATCCACCGAGAGCGTCACCACATACGTTCCGGCATAACGGCTCGCACATGAGTAGGCCACCTGGTCGAGCAGTTTGAGCAGGGTGCCGCCGTGCACATTGCCGGAGAAGTTGGCCATGTCCGGCGTCATCAGCACGGTCATGTACAACGACTTGCGCTCGGCTGCCTCGACTGCCCCGTTCATCCGCCCATCATGGGGCGTTACGGTGGACTCTCGACACTCTTTCCCACAGATTCGGAGCCCACCCGATGCCCGTCGTCATCGTCGCCTCGTTCACCGCCAAACCGGAATCCGTCGACGCCGTGCGCGCCGCCTGCACCAAGGCCATCGAGGCGGTGCACGACGAACCGGGCTGTGAGCTGTATTCGCTGCACCAGACCGGCGACACCTTCGTGTTCATCGAGCAGTGGGCCGACGACGAGGCTCTGAAGACCCACAGCACCGCCCCGGCGGTGGGCACCCTGTTCGCCGAGATCGGCGCACACCTCGCCGGCGCGCCGGACCTGAAGATGCTCGAGCCCATCCCCGCCGGCGATCCGGCCAAAGGCCAGCTGCGCGCCTGACGTGGCAGGACTGACCGGCAAGGTCGCGTTCATCACCGGCGCGGCCCGCGGGCAGGGCCGCGCGCACGCGGTCACGCTGGCGTCCGAAGGTGCCGACATCATCGCGGTCGATATCTGCGACCAGATCGCCGGCGTTCCCTATCCGATGGCGACACCTGATGATCTGGCCGCCACGGTGAAACTGGTCGAGGACACCGGTGCGCGCATCGTTGCCCGGCAGGCCGACGTCCGCGACCGCGCGGCCCTGAAAACAGCGCTGGCGGAGGGCATCACGGAGCTGGGCCGGCTCGACATCGTGATCGCCAATGCGGGCATCGCGCCGATGATGGGCGAGAACGCCTGGCAGGACGTCATCGACGTCAACCTCACCGGCGTCTATCACACCGTCGACGTGGCGATGCGCCCGCTGATCAAACAGGGCGACGGCGGCGCGGTGGTGCTGACCAGTTCGGTCGCCGGCCTGGTCGGCATCGGCGCGCCGATCGCGGGCTCGCTGGGCTACACCGCCGCCAAGCACGGCATCGTCGGGCTGATGCGGGCCTACGCCAACTTCCTTGCCCCGCACAGCATCCGGGTCAACTCGGTGCACCCGGCGGGCGTGGACACCCCGATGATCGACAACGACTTCACCCGGTCGTGGCTCGAGGGGTTGGCCCAGCAACACACAGCCGGCCCCGATATGTCCAATGCGCTGCCGGTTGAGGTTCTGCAATCGCAGGACATCGCCAACGCCGTCTGCTGGCTGGTGTCCGATGCCGCGCGCTATGTGACCGGGGTGGCACTGCCGGTGGACGCCGGGTTCGTCAACAAGCGGTGACACCGGGGACGCCGAGGGTGGGGGCTATGACCATCTCAGGCCCGAAATCTGACCAGAGGGCCCACGCCCGGAGCCTAGCGGACTAGATCTCCAGCACCGTCGGAACGATCATCGGCTGCCGGCGGTAGACCTCGCCGACCCACTTCCCCACCGTCCGGCGAACCGCCTGGGCGATGCGCACCGGATCGGTGACCCTGTCAGCGGCAAGGGATTCCAGCTCCTGTTCCACTCTGCGCGCCACCGGTTCCAGAGCCTTGGGATCCTCGGAGAAGCCGCGGGAGTACAGATGCGGCGGGGCGGCGGCGGCGCCGGTACCGCGACGCACGACGACCGTGACGGCGATGAAACCGGAACTGAGGATCAGCCGCTCCCCCAGCGTCGCGTCGCCGACGTCGCCGGACACCAACCCGTCGATGAACATCTTGCCCACCGGCACGGCCCCGGCGATGGCGGCCTTGCCGGCCTCGAGGTCCACGCTCACCCCGTTCTCGGCCAGCATGATGGATTCCTCCGGCACCCCGGTGCGGGCGGCCAGTTTGGCGTTGGCCCGCAGGTGGCGCCAGGTGCCGTGCACCGGCATGACGTTCCGGGGCCGGATGCCGTTGTAGAGGAACAACAACTCCCCGGCGTAGGCGTGACCCGAGACATGCACGCGTGCTTGCTGATTGGTGACCACCCGGGCACCGATCTTCGACAGGGCGTCGATGACACCGAACACGGCTTCCTCGTTGCCCGGGATCAGCGAGGAGGACAGGATGATCAGGTCGTCGGCGGTGATGGAGATGCTGCGGTGCTCACCGCGCGACATCCGCGACAGGGCCGACAGCGGCTCGCCCTGGGTGCCGGTGGTGATCAGCACCAGGCTGTCCGGGGCCATCATCTCGGCGGCGGAGATGTCGACGACGTTGCGGTCATCGACCGTGAGGAAGCCCAGTTCCCGCGCGATCGCCATATTGCGGACCATCGATCGGCCGACGAAGGACACCCGCCGGCCCAACGCCACCGCGGCGTCGACGATCTGCTGGACCCGGTCGACGTTGGAGGCGAAGCACGCCACGATCACCCGTTGGCCCTCGGCCCCGCGGATGAGCCGGTGCAGTGTCGGCCCGACCTCGCTCTCCGAGGGGCTCAGGCCGGGGATCTCGGCGTTGGTGGAGTCGCAGAGGAACAGATCCACCCCCGTCTCACCGAGTCGCGACATCCCGGGCAGGTCGGTGGGGCGGCCGTCCAGTGGCAGCTGATCGAGTTTGATGTCCCCGGTGTGCAGCACCGTGCCGGCTCCGGTGTGGATGGCGATCGCCAGCGCGTCGGGGATGGAGTGGTTGACCGCGAAGTACTGGCACTCGAACACACCGTGCGTACTGCGTTGTCCCTCAGCGACTTCCACGAAACGGGGGGTGATGCGGTGTTCCCGGCATTTGGCGGCCACCAGCGCGAGGGTGAACTTCGACCCGACGACCGGGATGTCGCCGCGCAGCTTGAGCAGGAACGGGATCGCGCCGATATGGTCCTCGTGGGCGTGGGTGAGCACCAGCGCCTCGACATCGTCGAGACGGTCCTCGATATGACGGAGGTCGGGCAGGATCAGGTCCACCCCGGGTTCGTCGTGACCGGGGAAGAGCACGCCGCAGTCGACGATGAGCAGACGGCCGAGGTGCTCGAACACCGTCATGTTGCGACCGATTTCACCGATACCGCCGAGGGCCGTCACGCGCAGCGCACCGGGCGCGAGCGGTCCGGGGGGCGAGAGGTCGGCGGGAATCACCGCAGGATCGCCGCCGCTCGCATATCGGCGGCCAACTGCTCGAGTTGTTCGGGAGTCGCCGGCATCTGCGGCAGACGCGGGCTGCCCGTTTCGAGGCCCAGAAGATGCAGACCGGCCTTGGACATGGTGACTCCGCCCAGACGCGCCTGAGCGCTGTTGAGCGGAGCGAGCGTGAGATTGATCTTCCGGGCGGTCGCGAGGTCACCGGAGTTGAAGGCGGTCACCATGTCGCGCAACTGTCCGGCCGCGAGGTGACCCCACACGCTGACGATTCCCGCCGCACCCATCGCCAGCCAGGGCAGGTTCAACGCGTCGTCACCGGAGTAGTAGGCCAGCCCGGTCTCGGCCATGATCGCCGCGGCGCCGGCCAGATCGGCCTTGGCGTCCTTGACCGCGACGATGTTGGGATGCCGGGCCACCGTGCGCATGGTGTCCCACTCGATCGGCACCACCGAGCGAGGTGGGATGTCGTAGAGCATGACCGGCAGGTCGGTGGCATCGGCGACGGTGGTGAAGTGTGCCACCAGGCCGGACTGCGGCGGCCGCGAGTAGTACGGGGTGACGACCAGCAGTCCGTGGGCGCCTTCTGCGGCGGCCGCCTTGGCCGCGCGCACGCTGTGCGCGGTGTCGTAGGTGCCGACGCCGGCGATGATGCGGGCCCGGTCCCCGACCACATCGAGTACGGCGCGCAGCAGAGCCACCTTCTCGGCATCGGTCGTGGTCGGGGATTCGCCGGTGGTTCCGGAAATCACCAGGCCGTCGCAGCCGGCGTCCACCAGTCGGGTGGCCAGTCGCGCGGCGGTGTCGGTGTCGAGCATGCCGTCCGGCGTGAACGGGGTCACCATCGCGGTCAGAACCGTGCCCAGCCGGGCGCTGGCGTCGAATCCGGTGGTGCTCACGGGCACTCAGGTTACCTGGTCGGCCGCAGGCCTCCGTGTTTACCCGCTGGGGCTCAGACGTCGGTCGCCAGCGGGCTGGTGGCGACTTCGGTCCCGTCGGCCAGCACGGTGATGTCGAAGTCGGCGAACACCGCCGGGGCGACGGCGGTGAGCTCGCGCAGGCAGGCGATGGCCAGCCGCCGGATCTCGACGTCGGCGTGCTCGCTGGCCCGCATCGCGATGAAATGCCGCCAGGCCCGGTAATTGCCGGTGACCACGATGCGGGTCTCGGTGTCGTTGGGCAGCACCGCGCGCGCGGCCTGGCGGGCCTGCTTGCGGCGCAGCACAGCATTCGGCTGGTCGTCCAGCTTGGCTTCCAGTCTGGCGAGCACGTCCAGGTAGGCGGCCCGGCTGGCGTCCGCGGCGGCCAGCACGATCTGTTGGAGTTCGGGGTCGTCTTCCAGCCCGGGCGGGATGACCACCGAGGCGTCGTCCTCGGGGACGTAGCGCTGGGACAGCTGCGAGAAGGAGAAGTGCCGATGCCGGACCAGCTCGTGGGTGCAGGAACGCGAGACACCGGTGATGTAGAAGCTCACCGAGGCGTGCTCGAGCACCGCGAAGTGGCCGACGTCGATGATGTGCTTGATATAGGAGGCGTTGGTGGCGGTGCGCGGGTTGGGTTTGGACCAGCTCTGGTAGCAGGCCCGGCCGGCGAACTCGACCAGCGCCTGACCGCCGCGGGCGTCGGTGTCCCACGGCACGTCGGAGGGCGCCAGGAACTCCGTCCGGGCGATCAGCTGCACGCGCAGCGGCGCGGTCTCGGCCACGCGATCACCCTAATCGGCCGGTGAACCCAGGGCCGAGGCACCGGGCTCCGCGCCGGACCTCGCGGCGGTCCACGCTAGGGTGGGACTTCCGCCACACCGAGACGTGCTTGACACTGTCTGCGGTGAAGACCGAGCGATCCCAGTCCGCGTAGCGCGCAACGAGGTCCAGCCCAGCCAGTTGCGCCATGAGATCGCACTCCGAGGGCCATAGGTAGCGGAAATTGGTCGCGTGGTGCTGCACCGTGGCGTCCGGGCGGCGGGTGTAGTGGTGCGAGGTTCCGGTTTGCGTCGCCACGTCGATGACATCGAATCCGGTGTGGTCCGCGCCGACGGCGAACGGCACTGCCGTCTGCCCCGGGACGAGTCGCAGCAACGGCGGAACGAACAGTTCGACGACGAAGTGGCCGCCGACGCCGAGGTGCCGCGCGGCGTTGCGGAAACATGCGACCTGTTCCGCCTGGGTACGCAGGTTGGAAAGGGCGTTGAAAGCGAGAAACACCAGACGGAACTCACCGGGCACTCGGGTGGTTGTCATATCGCCCACGACGGCGGGGAGTTCACGCTCGCCGATTTTGCCCCTGAGTCGTGCCAGCATCGCAGGCGAAAGGTCGATCCCCACGGTGGGGACACCGCTGCGCAGCAGCGGAATGCCGAGTCTTCCTGTGCCGATGGCGAATTCCAGAGCCGGGCCGGATCCGGCTAGCTCGGACAGAAATTCGACGGCGGGGGAAACGATCGCCGTGGCGAACATCGCTGATTCGTCGTCGTCATACCTCGCGGCTGTAGCCTCATCCCACAGGTCACTGGTCGACATCGGTTCAGGCTAGGCCAGCGCGCGTCACCGCGGCCCGTCCAGCTACCGCAGCTGGCCCAATCTCACCGAGGTCACCGTGCCGAGCAGTCACTTCATCCAGGAGGACAGCCCGCACGAGATCGGCCGGGCGATCGCCGACTGGCTGGACACGATCGGCTGAGCGTCGACGTTATGGACCCATGATGGCCAGGCCCCAGTTGAGGTGGCCACTCCAGACCGATGCGATCCGCCCGCCCTGGACCGCCGGCCTGGGGTCGGAGATCGGGCCGCCGCATGAACGGATATGCGACACGGTGGCATCCAGGTCGGGACTCTTCAGCGCCAGGCCGATGAGCGCAGGTTCACCACCGGTGGCGACGACTTCGATGAATGCCTCGCCGACACGGTAAAACGCCATTTCCGGGCCCCGGGGGCCCCGCGGATGAGACCGTTTGCGCGGTTCGACGCCCAGTACAGCATTGAGCGCCTCGATCGATGAGTCCAGTTCCCGCGCCGTGTAGACCACGTGATCAACGGCGCTTACCCCGCAGGGATGCGTCACCGGGTCCGCCGCCGGATGAGTGACGGTCCGGATACCGAGAATGGCGGGGTCAGAATGAATATCGTCGAAGCCCCAGCCGTTGTCGCCGATGGCGCAGCGAACCCGACCGATGTCGATCCCTCCACCGTCTACGACGAACCCCATTGCCGTCCAAGCACTTTCGTCGCCCGGTACGCCGAGCCACGTGAGAGCGGTCAACGGTTTCCCGTCCCGGTTACCACAGCGGATCAGGAACTGCCCAACTGACTGAACCGCACCAACTCGCCCGGAAGATAGTTCAGTTGATAGAAGCCGCCGTTGGTTCCGGGACCCTTGGCCAGCGTGACGGTGTGGCCCACGTCCGGGTTGAACACCTGAGGGTCACCACACGATGCGAAATCGGAGCTGCAGGTCAGAACCTTGATCCATCGCTGAACCTCGTCAGCGATGAACAGTTTCCCATCGTTGTAGTCGAGCACCCCGGTAAAGGCTGCCCCGCCGCCCCGGGGATAGGAGTAGATGGGGTCGACCACGCCCGCGCAATCGCTCGTGCACACACCTTCGGCGCCAGGCCAACCGTAGTTGCCGCCGGCGGTCACCCGGTTGAGTTCCTCGAACTTCTTATCGCCCACGTCGGCGACCAGTAACTCGCCGGTGGACGTGAACGTCATCCGGAACGGGTTACGCAGACCGTAGGCATAGATCTGCGGCAGGGCGCCGTCGGGGAGCACCGGATTGTTCGACGGAATGCTGCCGTCAGGATTGATCCGCAGAATCTTGCCGTGCAGGTTGGTCAGGTCTTGGGCATTCGGTCCGTAGTTGTCGTCACCCTTGCCCCAGTACAGCGTGCCGTCGGGGCCGAAGGCCAATGCCCCGCCGCGGTGATTGGTCCCAACGGTGTCGGCCGTCTCCAGGAGTACCTTCTCCGAACCCGGATCTGCCGTATTACCGACCACCGTGAACTGGGACAACCGGTCTTTGACCGAGGAAGTGGTGTAGGCCACGTAGATGTGGCCGTTGGTGGCGAACTGCGGATCGACAGCCAGACCGCCTACGCCCCGTTCGAAGAGTGTATTCACCGACAGTTTGATCAGCGGCTGATCCAAGACGGTGCCGTCCTGGTCGATCACTTTGATGGCGCCGTTCTTCTCGGCAACGAGGATCCGACCGTCGGGCAGGAATCCCAAGTCCACCGGCAAGGTGAGACCCGTCGCGATGACTGTGCGCTGATTCCCGATGAAGACGGTCTCGGTGGTCTTGTGTCCGCTGGTGCCGATCAGCCCGAAAGTCAGCAGGTTGAGCAGGCCGGCGAAACCGTGGAGGTGGAATCCGTTGCCGGCATCGCTGACGGTAACGTCGAACATGTCCTGTCCGGCGAAGTCCGGCCCCGGGGTGTACTCGAACGTGCCGTTCTGATTGACCACGACGGTTCCGAAGGCCGGTGTGGTCGCGGTGTAGGTCAGCTTCGTCGAGTCGGTGTCGACGGGGCGCAGGTCGCCCTCGATGTGACCGTCCACGACCACGTTCTCGATCGGGTCGTATGCCAGGCTCGGGGTCTGATTGTTGAAGAACGAGTTCGGTGCGGCGGCCGCGGCAACGGCGTTCGCAGTCCGGGCCGGCGCGGCGGACGTCGACGCCACCACAGCCGGGGTCGCCGTCACCGTTGCAGCATCCTCGGCAGCCGAAGCACCCGCGGCCGGAGCGGGAAGCTGATCCTCGTGCGCCGCCGACGCAGCCGGAAGCTGCACCGTCGCCGGCAGCTCACGGCGGGAAGGCCGACCGGGCTGCACCGCGGCCGCCGATCCGACCTGGAACGCGGTCGGGGGCACCATTGAGGACCTCACCTTCGCCCGAGAGTTCGAATCCGACGCGGCCGGCGCGACGTCGGCTTTCCGGGATGACGCAGCGGACGAACTCGCCGATGCCGTCCTCGAGCCCTCCTTCCCCGAAGCGGTCGTGTCCGCCCCGGCCACAGCCACGCCGCCGAACAACGCGACACCGACACCGAGGGCGAATGCCAGACCACCGACCCGCCCGACATAGTGGGCGTGAGGGCCCATCGACCGATCTGTCCGTGCAGTGCCCACCGAATCCCCTATCACGTGATTCCCCACCATGTGCCTCTCGAATGGGGCGCCCGCGGCGCCCTCCTGCAGCGATGTCGCAGCCTGAAACCGGTTCACCTACCAGCCGAAAAGGAGGGGCCAGGAAAGGATCGACGTGTGAACACTAGTGCACCGGGTCGGCCGGCGTCAGCCCCTTGTGGGGTGCGGGCCCGGGGTGTCGCCACCGAGACCGCATCCTCATCACCGCACGAAGGTGTGGAATCGGTAGCGCAACCCCGAGGAACTGTCATGCCAGGGCGTTGACGTGCCGACCCAGGATTCGTCGAGGACGGGGGCCAGGGCGTCGTCGTCCTCGAGGCGCAGGTCGATCCCCACCTCGGTGATCTCGCACCGGGTGGCGGCGGGCAGTGCGAGGTGGTAGATCTCGGCACCCCCGATCACCCATGTCCGCGGGTCGCTCAACGCCGCGCCGATATCGCCGACCACCTCGGCGCCGGTGGCGCGGTAATCGGGGTTGCGGCTGACGACGACGTTCCGCCGCCCCGGCAGCGGCCGGAACCGCGGCGGCAGAGAATCCCAGGTCCGACGGCCCATCACCACGGTGTGTCCCACGGTCAGGTCCTTGAAGCGGGCGAGGTCCTCGGGCAGACGCCAGGGAATGCCGCCGTCACGCCCGATCACCCCGGAGGTGGACTGGGCCCAGATCAGTGCGACCGACATCAGGGCGCTCACACCGGTGATTCGGCCCTGCAAGCAGGCCTCACACCGCCACCGGGGCCTTGATCGCCGGATGCGGGTCGTAGTTGCGGATCTCGATGTCGTCGTAGGTGTAGTCGAAGATCGAATCCCTCGGATGCAGAACCAGTTCCGGATACGGCCGGGGGTCACGGCTGAGCTGTTCGGTGACCTGCTCGATGTGGTTGTCGTAGATGTGGCAGTCGCCGCCGGTCCAGACGAAGTCCCCCACCTGCAGCCCCGCCTGGGCGGCCATCATGTGGGTGAGCAGCGCGTAGCTGGCGATGTTGAACGGCACGCCGAGGAACATGTCGGCGCTGCGCTGGTAGAGCTGACAGCTCAGCCGGCCGTCGGCCACGTAGAACTGGAAGAAGGCATGGCACGGGGCCAGCGCCATCCGCGGGATGTCGGCGACGTTCCAGGCCGACACGATGATGCGCCGCGAATCGGGGTCCGTGCGCAGCAGGTCCACCGCGGCGCTGATCTGGTCGACGTGCTCACCGGACGGTGTCGGCCACGAACGCCACTGCACCCCATAGACCGGACCCAGATCCCCTGTGGGACTTGCCCATTCGTCCCAGATGGTCACGCCGTGGCGTTGCAGCCACTCGACGTTGGAGTCACCGCGCAGGAACCACAGCAGTTCGTAGATCACCGACTTGGTGTGCACCTTCTTGGTGGTGATCAACGGAAAGCCGGCCGACAGGTCGTAGCGCAACTGGTGACCGAACAGACTGCGGGTGCCGGTGCCGGTCCGGTCCGACTTCGGGGTGCCGTTGTCGAGAACCAGGCGCAGCAGGTCCTCGTAGGGGGTCGGGATCACGCTGGCGCCGGGCACGCCGACCACTTTACGTCCGGCCAGAGCGGGCCTCGACCGGGTAGAACAAAGACATGCCGACGATCCACGACACGATCACCACCCCCGACGGCGCCTGCCCGGTGACCCTCGCGACGCCTGACGGCGCCGGTCCGTGGCCCGGGATCGTGATGTACCCCGACGCGGGCGGGGCACGGCCGGCCCTGCAGGCCATGGCCGAACGATTGGCGTCGCTCGGCTACGCGGTGCTGCTGCCGGACGTGTACTACCGCAACGGCCGGTGGGCGCCGTTCGACATGAAGGCCGTCTTCGGTGACGTGGCCGAGCGCAACCGCTTGATCGCGATGATGACGGCGATCACGCCCGAGGTGATGGCCACCGACGCGCGGGCGTTCTTCGACTACCTCACCGGGCGTCCCGAGGTCGCCGGAGATCGGTTCGGCACCACCGGATACTGCATGGGCGGACGGACCTCGCTGATGGTGGCGGGGCGGGTTACCGACCGGGTGGCCGCGGCGATGTCGTTTCACGGCGGCGGCCTGGCCGCCGAGGATGACCCGGGCAGCCCCCACCTGCTGGCCGACCGGATCCGCGCAGCGGTGTACGTGGGTGCCGCGGAGAACGACCCGACCTACACCCCGGCGCAGTCAACGGTGCTCGACGATGCCCTGACCGCCGCGGGCGTCGAGCACATCATCGAGTGGTACCCAGCCGCACACGGATTCGCCGTCACCGACAACGCCCCGTATGACCACGAGGCCGCCGAGAAGCACTGGCGGGCGATGGAGAACTTCTTCGGCGAGCACTTAGCCGGTTGAGCCGGGCGTGGAGTGCCCTCGCCCGCCGAACACCGCGCGCAGCAGACCGCGGAGCGCGTAGATCCCGACCGTCACCGTCACGATGAGGAGAAAGATGAAGGTCGCCAGCCAGTTAGGTCGGCTGTGCGGAACGGCCCACCACACCATGGTGAACAACACCGCGCAAACGAACAGCACGATGTCCCGCCAGTTGCCCTTGTAGGAGGCGGCGGCGCCGATCAGCTCCCGGCTCTTCTCGGTGCTGACGACCAAAGCTCTGATCCGCCGGTCGATGCTGGCCTCGAGGAGTGCGCGCAACTCGACGTTCTCCGGCGGGATCTTCTGGAGAATGTCCTGGTCGGCCTTGAGCATGCCACGGTAATCCGGGCCCTTCAGGTTGCCGGCCAACGCCCCGAACAGCGCGCCGCCGGCGATCGGTGCCGCTCCCAACGCCAGGTCCGCGATCAACATCACACCCCATCCATCACAACGGCGGCCCTACGGCCGCGCCATCAGTACAGCGGCCAGCGTGCCGCCCAATTCGAGGGCTTCACGACGCACCGCCGCATCGACCACACCGGTCACCGCCAGCGCGGCAGCGGATTTCACCAGCCCGAGGCCGGTGCTGATCCGCTCGACGGCCGAGACGGCGCCGGCGGTGTCGTTGTTGCCGTTCACCCACAGACCGTAGGGTCGGCCGGCCACATGGTCCAGCACCGGGTAGTAGACCGTGTCGAAAAAATGCTTGAGCGCACCGGCCATGTACCCGAAATTTGCCGGTGTGCCGAACAGGTAGCCGTCGGCGTCGAGCATGTCGGTGACGGTGGCGGCCAGCGCCGGGCGCACCACCACATCGACGCCGGAGATCTCCGGATCATTCGCGCCGGCCACAACGGCCTCGAGGAGTTCACGGGTGGCCGGCGAGGGCGTGTGGTGGACGATCAGCAGCGTGCTCATCGGTCGGCCTCCGCCGCCTGCAGCGCCACGGCTTTGCGCATCGCCTCGCGCGCCCGGGTCCGATCGCCGGCGTAGTCGTAGGCCCGGGCCAGCCGGTACCAGCGGCGCCAGTCGTCCGGGTCGGCCTCGACCTCGGTGCGGACGGTCTCGAACAAGGCGTCGGCGGCGTCGCGCTGGACCCGGCCCGAGGGACGGGTGGGCAGGGCGGAGACGTCGAGCTCCATACCGTCCTCGGCGGCGAGTCGGGCCAGCCGTTGGTGGGCCAGGCCGGCTCGCAGGGTCGCGACGGTGGCCCACGCGCCGACGATGGGCAGCAGCAGCACACCGAGGCCGAGTGCGACCGCTGCCGGGGTTCCGGTGCGCAGCAGGGCGACGGCGGTGCGGGTCAGGGTGACGAAGTAGACCAGCAGGGCCAGACAGAGGAAGCCGATCAGCAGTTGGACGCGCGGAATCACAGGTCCAGCAGCGGTTCGAGGCCGATCGTCAGGCCGGGCCGTCGGCCGATCTGGCGCACCGCCAGCAGCACGCCGGGGACGAACGAGGTCCGGTCCAGGCTGTCGTGGCGGATGGTGAGCGTCTCCCCCATGGTGCCGAAGAGCACCTCCTGGTGGGCGACCAGTCCGGTCAGCCGCACCGAATGCACCGGGACGCCGCCGACGTCGGCTCCCCTGGCCCCCGCCAGGCCGGTGCTGGTGGCATCGGGGTTGGGCGGCATGCCTTTTCGGGCCTGCGCGATGAGTTGGGCCGTGCGGGTCGCGGTACCCGAGGGGGCGTCGGCCTTCTGCGGATGGTGCAGTTCGATGACCTCGACCGACTCAAAGTAGGGCGCCGCCTTCTGCGCGAAATACATCGACAGCACCGCGCCGATCGCGAAGTTCGGGGCGATCAGGACTCCGGTGGACTTACCGGCCAGCCAGGTGCGAACATGGTCCAGACGTTCCCCGGTGAATCCGGTGGTCCCGACCACCGCGTGAATACCGTTGTCCACCAGGTATTTCAGATTGTTCATCACGACGTTTGGATGGGTGAAGTCGATCACCACCTCGGTGCGGCTGTCGGTGAACAGCGAGAGCGGATCACCGGCATCAACCTCCGCGCTCAGCGTCAGGTCGTCGGCGTCACGCACCGCCTCGCAGATGGTCCTTCCGACTTTGCCCTTGGCCCCCAGAACACCGACTCGCATGTCGAAAGCGTAGCGGCTCGGCTCTCCGCGCAACCCCGCGTCCGGGCGCCAGTCGGTGGTTTACGCTGCGGCTGAGAGGTCCGGTATGAGGGAGGGGAATACCCATGAAGCTCGTTGTGGTGGGAGGGGTCGCCGCCGGCGCCTCGATCGCGGCCCGCACCCGCCGACTCGATGAGTCCGCCGAGATCATCGTCTTCGAGCGCGGACACCATGTCTCCTTCGCCAACTGCGGTCTGCCCTATCACGTCGGCGAGGTGATCACCGACCGCGATCGGCTGCTCCTGCAGACTCCGCAAAGCCTGCGCGAATCGCTCAACATCGACGTGCGGGTCGGTACCGAGGTCATCGGCATCGACCCCCGGGCCCGCACCGTGACCGTCCGCGAGGTCGATTCCGGCTCCGAGTACACCGAGGATTACGAGTATCTGGCCCTTACCCCCGGCGCCGTCCCGGTCCGCCCGCCGCTGGCCGGCATCGACCACCCGGCCATCGAGTCGCTGCGCCGCATCGGCGATATGGACCGCATCAAAGCCCGGATCGACAAGGACCTGGCCGAGCAGAAGGCCGGGCGTCGCGAGCCGGTACGGGCAGTCGTGATCGGGGCCGGCTACATCGGCCTGGAGATGGCCGAGAACCTGCACCACCGCGGTGTGCGGGTCGACGTCGTGGAACGCGCCGATCAGATCCTGCCGCCGGTGGACCGCGAGGTCTCCATCCCGGTCGAACAGCACCTGCGCGGCCGCGGTATCGCCGTCCACCTGTCGACCACGGCGGCGGCGTTCACCTCGTTGCCCGAGGACCGGGTCGGCGTCGAGCTCAACAACGGCACCACCATCCCGGCCGATCTGGTGCTGCTGGCGGCCGGAGTGCGGCCGGACACCACGCTGGCCGTCGCCGCGGGCCTCGAACTCGGCGAGCACGGCGGGATCGCCGTCGACACCCACATGCAGACCTCCGACCCCCACATCTGGGCCGCGGGAGACGCGGTGGAGACCCCCAACCCCGTGCTACCCGGCAGCTACCTCAATCCCCTTGCCGGACCGGCCAACCGGCAGGCCCGGGTGGCGGCGGAGAACATCTGCGGCCGCCGGACCGAATACCTCTCCACCCAGGGCACCTCGATCGTGAAGGTGTTCGAGATGGTGGCCGGCGGGACGGGTCCGACCGAGCGGCAATTGAAAGCCGCCGGCATCGACTACCGCGCCGTGCACGTACACCCGTCCGGTCACGCGGGCTACTACCCCGGAACCGCGATGATGCATCTGAAGGTGCTCTTCGATCCCGACGGCGGCCGCATATTCGGAGCGCAGGCCTGCGGGTTCGACGGGATCGACAAACGACTCGACCTGCTCGCCATGGCGGTGCGCCAGGGCATGACCGTCTACGACCTCGAGCATCAGGAACTGGCCTACGCCCCGCCGTTCGGCTCGGCCAAGGATCCGATCAACATGGCCGGCTTCGTGGCCTCCAACGTGCTCCGGGGAGATCTGCGCCTCTGGTACTCCGAGGACTTCCCCGCCACCACGGAAGGCGCCCTCCTGGTCGACGTGCGCACGCCCGAGGAGTACGACCTGTGGCACATCCCGGGGGCGGTCAACATCCCCCTGGCCACCCTCCGCGAGGTGATCGCCGCCGGGGATCTGGATCCGGCGCGGCCGGTGCGGGTGTACTGCGCGGTGGGCTTCCGGTCTTATCTGGCCTACCGGATTCTGGTGCAGACCGGCTTCACCGATGTCGCGGCCCTCTCGGGTGGATCGACCACCTTCAAGGCGGTGCACGAGAAGCCCGAGGACACCTACGAAGCGCAGGCGCCGATCGTGTCGTACGCCGAAGTCGCCTCGGCGGCAACGGGTTCGGTCGCTGCCAGTGGCACGACGGTCGATCTGGACTGCACCGGACTGGCGTGCCCGGGGCCGATCATGAAACTCACCAAGACGATGGCCGATCTGTCGCCCGGCGACGAGGTCCAGGTGACGGTATCCGATCCCGGTTTCGCCCTCGACGCGCCGGCCTGGGCGTCCAAGAACGGGCACCGACTGATCGAGATCGCCCCCCAGGGTCCGGGTTATGTGGCGACCCTGCGCAAGGGCGGTGCCGCGCCGGCCACAGCAACGTCGTCACCGGTGAAGAACAAGACGTCGATGGTGGTGTTCTCCGGCGACCTGGACAAGCTCATCGCCGCCTTCATCATCGGCAACGGCGCCCTGTCGATGGGCGAGCAGGTGTCGATCTTCTTCACCTTCTGGGGACTCAACGCGCTGCGGCGTCCGGATGCGCCCAAGCGGGACAAGACCGCACTGGAGAAGGTCATGTCGGTGATGATGCCCACCGGCGCCGACGACCTTCCGCTGTCGACGATGAACTTCGGCGGCGCGGGCGCTTCGATGATCAAGAAGGTCATGCACGACCACAAGGTTCCCGACCTGGCCGAGTTGATCGCCGCGGCCCAGGAGAACGGCGCCCGCCTGATCGGCTGCACCATGACGATGGAGTTGCTGGGCATCGCCGAATCCGACCTCATCGACGGGGTCGAGTTCGGCGGAGTGGCAACGTTTTTGGGCGAGGCGCACGAGTCCGGCACCACCCTGTTCATCTAGGGGCGCCAACTGTTCGGCCGGGCGGCCACCGGGGCCGTCACAGCGGCGAGGCGCCGCGCAGGTGCTCGAAGATCAGCGACGTCTGGGTGCCGGCGACGTCGGAATCGGCGTTGAGGTTGTCGACGACGAAGGAGCGCAGGTCTTCGGTGTCGCGGGCCGCGACGTGGATGATGAAGTCGTCGGCACCGGCCAGAAAGTACACGTCGATCACCTGCGGCCGTCGGCGGATCTGCTGGACGAAGTGTCGGATCTTTCCGCGGGCGCCGGACTGCAGGCTCACCGAAACCATCGCCTGCAGGGGTAGGCCGATCGCGGCCGGATCGATGTCGGCGTGGAAGCCGCGGATGACGCCGAGGTCCTGCAGTCGCCGCACCCGGCCGTGGCAGGTCGAGGGCGCGATCCCGACGGCGTCGGCCAGTGCGCTGTTGGGGACGCGGGCATCGGCGTGCAGGGCGGCCAGAATCCGGCGGTCGACGTCGTCGATGCCGACGGCTTGAACATCCTTCGGTTTATCCGGCCGCACCCGACCGTTTGACGATTTTTGTTCGCCCACAGTCGGACTTTACCGAATCATTGTCGGTCTCATTGCTACGTGGCCGAACTTTCTTCACACTGATCACAGTAAATACCCTGACCAAGGAGCAAACGTGCGCGTCGGCATCCCGACTGAGATCAAGAACAACGAATACCGCGTCGCCATCACCCCCGCGGGCGTCAGCGAACTCGTGCACCGCGGCCATGAGGTGCTGATCCAGGCCGGTGCCGGCGAGGGCTCGGCCATCCACGACCCCGACTTCGCCGCCGCCGGTGCGACGATCGTGCAGACCGCCGACGAGGTGTGGGAGCAGGCCGATCTGCTGCTGAAGGTCAAGGAGCCCATCGAGCCGGAGTACAGCCGGATGCGCAAGGGCCAGACGCTGTTCACCTACCTGCACCTGGCGGCCTCCAAGCCCTGCACGGATGCCCTGCTGGCCTCGGGCACCACCTCGATCGCCTACGAGACCGTGCAGACCGCCGACGGCGCACTGCCCCTGCTGGCTCCGATGAGCGAGGTCGCCGGCCGACTCTCCGCCCACGTCGGCGCCTACCACCTGATGCGCACCCAGGGCGGCCGCGGCGTGCTGATGGGCGGCGTGCCCGGCGTGGCTCCGGCCGTGGTCGTCGTGATCGGCGGCGGAATGGCCGGCGACAACGCCGCCGCCGTCGCCTGGGGCATGGGCGCCCACGTCACGGTGTTCGACCTCAACATCAACACGCTGCGCAAGATCGACGCCGAGTACGGCGGCGCGATCGAAACCCGCTATTCCTCGCGTCTGGAACTGGAGAACGCGGTCAAGCAGGCCGACCTGGTGATCGGCGCGGTGCTGGTGCCGGGCGCCAAGGCCCCCAAGCTGGTCACCAATGCCACTGTGGCACAGATGAAACCGGGATCGGTGCTGGTGGACATCGCCATCGACCAGGGTGGCTGCTTCGAGGACTCCCGGCCCACCACGCATGACGACCCGACGTTCAAGGTCCACGACTCGGTGTTCTACTGCGTGGCCAACATGCCCGGCTCGGTGCCGCGCACATCGACTTTCGCCCTCACCAACGCGACCATGCCGTATGTGCTGAAACTGGCCGACAAGGGCTGGCAGGGCGCCTGCTTCTCCGACGCCGCGCTGACCAAGGGCCTGTCGACCCATGAGGGCAAGCTGCTCAACAAGCGAGGTCGCCCACGACCTCGATCTGAAGTACACCGACCCGACGACCCTGCTGGCCTGACGCTACGGCGTCTCAGCCCGCGGACAACGCCGCGACGACGGCGGCGGCCGGCCCGTCGGCGATCCCCCGCCAGGCGGTGCCGGCCCATAGGCTGACGGCCTGCGGGTCCCCGGCCGCCACCGCGGCAGAGCGGATGGGCCCGGTCATCTGGTTGACCTGCGGATAACCCGGGGGCGCCGCGTCCCCGTAGCGATCGGTGAACGTGTTCGCCAGGCTGCGCGCATAGCGGCCGGAGAAGGCGCGGGTCACCACGGTGTCGACGAACTGATGGTCGCGCACTGCGCGGCGATGCACTGCGCTGGTTCCGGCTTCGTCGCACAGCAGCAGAGCTGTTCCGACCTGCGCCGCCACCGCGCCGGTGTCCCGCACCCGGCGCACCGCGGCGGCGTCGCCCAGTCCCCCGGCGGCCACCATCGGCAGTCCCAGCCCCGCGGTCTGCTCCAGCAGTGCCGACAGCGGTGCCTCGGGCGGTTCGGCGCCCGGGTCGAAGATGCTTCGGTGCCCGCCGGCTTCGGGGCCCTGCACGATCAGGACATCGGCACCGGCGTCCGCCGCGCACGCGGCCTCTCCGGGACTGGTGATCGTCACCATCGTCAGCACACCGCGCCCGCGCAGGCGGGCCAACACCGCGGGCTCCGGACAGCCGAAGGTGAACGACACCGCCTCCGGGGCCAGATCGGCGACGACGTCGAGTTTGGCCTGCCAGCCGTCGTCGTCGGCATGGAAGCGGCCGGGTTCCACGCCGTAGTGCTGCGCCAGCGGCGTCAGGAGTTCCCGGTACCGCTGGAGTTGCGCGTCGGTGGCCAGACAGGGTTGCGGCACAAAGAGATTGACCCCGATCGGTCCGCCGGTCAGCGCGCGGGCTCCGGCGATGGCCTCGACGACGCGGTCCGCAGTGACATAGCCGGCCGCCAGGAATCCCAGCCCGCCGGCGTTGGACACCGCCGCGGCCAGGGCCGGCGTGCTCGGACCGCCGGCCATCGGCGCCCCCACGATGGGAGCAGACAGGTCCGGAAGGCGAAATGGCAAACGGCTAGCCCGCCATGGCCCGCAGTGTCCGCGGCAGTGATCGCTGGGAGCGGTGCGGTCCCAGGACCGCGGCGCCGAACCGGCCGGCGAGCATTTTGCCGGCGACGGCGTTGACGTCCTCGACCGTGACCGCCTCGATCTCGCGCAGGGTGCTGGTGAGGCTGCGGTACTCGCCGAAGTTCAGTTCGCTGCGACCCAGGCGGTTCATCCGGGAGGCGGAGTCCTCCAGTCCGAGCAGCAGGCCACCACGCAGCGAGCCCTTGGCGATCCGGCATTCGGCTTCGGTGATGCCGTCGCGCGCCACGGTTTCCAGCACGTCTGCGGTAAGCCGGACCACCTCGTCGAAGCGCTCCGGCAGGCATCCCGCGTAGACCGAGAAGGTGCCACTGTCGGCGAAGGTGTCCACAGCGGAGTACACCGAGTACGCCAGGCCGCGGGTCTCGCGGATCTGCTGGAACAGCCGTGAACTCAAGCCCCCGCCGACGGCGACGTTGAGGACCGACAGCGCCCAGCGATCCGGCCAGTGCCGCCCGGGCACCCGCACGCCGAGGGTCAGGTGGGTCTGCTCGCAGTCACGATTGATCAGCGCCAGGTCAGGGCCGCCGGGCACGCGGCCCGCCCCCTTGCGCGGCGGCAACGGCGTACGCCCTTTCACCAGACGCGAACCGAAGTAGTCCCTCGCCAGCGCGACCACCTGGTCGTGGTCGATGTTGCCGGCCACCGCGAGCACCATCCGCTCGGGAACGTAACGGCGAACGTGGAAGGACCGCAGTTGGTTTCGGGTCATCGCCGCCACCGAGTCCACGCTGCCGATGACCGGGCGGCCCACCGGGTGGTCGCCGAACATGGCCGAGAGGAACACGTCGCCGAGGGTGTCCTCGGGGTCGTCGTCGCGCATGGCGATCTCCTCGAGCACCACGTCGCGCTCGAGTTCCACGTCGGCGGGCGCGCACACACCGTTGAGGACGACGTCGGCGACCAGTTCGACCGCCATCTCGAGGTCGTCGTCGAGCACGTGGGCGTAGTAGCAGGTGTGTTCCTTGGAGGTGAACGCGTTCAGTTCGCCGCCGACGGCGTCGACGGCCTGCGCGATGTCGACCGACGTGCGCGTCGGAGTCGCCTTGAACAGCAGGTGCTCCAGGAAATGCGCGGCCCCGGCCACGCTCGGACCCTCGTCACGCGAGCCCACGTTGACCCACAGGCCGACCGAGGCCGAACGCACCGACGGCACGTACTCGGTGACGACCCGCAAGCCGCCGGGCAGCACCGTCCGCCGGATGGTCGCCCCCTCCTTGGCCGGCGCCGACGTGCGCCGGCCACCTCGGAGGCCGGTGTCAGCTGCCGGCGGTCGCGGCATCAACCGGCACGGGGGCGGCCTCTGCGGCAACGGCGCTGTCGTCGTCGACCGGGATCAGCGAGATCTTGCCGCGGTTGTCGATGTCGGCGATCTCCACCCGAAGCTTGTCGCCGACCTTGACGACGTCCTCGACCTTGCCGACCCGCTTGCCCCGGCCCAGCTTCGAGATGTGCACCAGGCCGTCGCGGCCGGGCAGCAGCGAGACGAAGGCGCCGAAGTCGGTGGTCTTGACGACGGTTCCGAGGAACCGCTCGCCGACCTTGGGCAGCTGCGGGTTGGCGATCGCGTTGATCATGTCGATCGCCGCTTGCGCCGACGGACCGTCGGTGGCGCCGACGAACACCGTGCCGTCGTCCTCGATGGAGATCGAGGCACCGGTCTGCTCGGTGATCGAGTTGATCATCTTGCCCTTGGGGCCGATGACCTCGCCGATCTTGTCGACCGGGATCTTGATGGCGGTGACGCGCGGGGCGTACGGGCTCATCTCGTCGGGGGCGTCGATGGCCTCGGCCATCACCTCAAGGATCGCCAGCCGGGCGTCCTTGGCCTGCGCCAGCGCACCGGCCAGCACCGACGACGGGATGCCGTCGAGCTTGGTGTCGAGCTGCAGGGCGGTGACGAACTGCTTGGTGCCGGCGACCTTGAAGTCCATGTCGCCGAAGGCGTCCTCGGCGCCGAGGATGTCGGTCAGCGCGACGTAGCGGGTTTCCCCGTCGACCTCGTCGGACACCAGACCCATGGCGATGCCGGCCACCGGAGCCTTCAGCGGCACACCGGCGTTCAACAGGGCCAGGGTCGAGGCACACACCGAGCCCATCGACGTCGAACCGTTGGAGCTCAACGCCTCCGACACCTGCCGGATCGCGTACGGGAACTCCTCGACGCTGGGCAGCACGGGCATCAGGGCCCGCTCGGCCAGAGCGCCGTGGCCGATCTCGCGACGCTTGGGCGAGCCGACGCGGCCGGTCTCACCGGTCGAGTACGGCGGGAAGTTGTAGTGGTGCATGTAGCGCTTGGACTTCTCCGGCCCCAGCGAGTCGATCTGTTGGGCCATCTTGACCATGTCCAGCGTGGTGACACCCATGATCTGGGTCTCGCCGCGCTGGAACAAAGCACTGCCGTGTGCCCGCGGGATGATCGCCACCTCGGCGCTCAGCGCGCGGATGTCGGTGATCCCGCGACCATCGATGCGGAAGTGGTCAGTCAGGATGCGCTGGCGCACCAGCTTCTTGGTCAGCGAGCGGTAGGCAGCGCCGATCTCCTTCTCCCGGCCGGCGAAGGCCTCGGACAGCCGGCCCAGCACCTCGGCCTTGATCTCGTCGGTGCGGTCGTTGCGTTCCTGCTTGCCGGCGATGGTCAGCGCCTGCGCCAGCGACTCGCCGGCAGTGTCGGCGACCGCGGTGTAGACGTCGTCGGCGTACTCCGGGAACACCGGGTAGTCGGCTACCGGCTTGGCGGCCTTCTCGGCCAGTTCGCGCTGGGCGTCGCACAGGGCGGCGATGAACGGCTTGGCGGCCTCCAGGCCTTCGGCGACCACGGCCTCCGTCGGGGCCTGAGCTCCGCCGGCGACCAGTTCGATCACCTTGTCGGTGGCCTCGGCCTCAACCATCATGATGGCGACGTCGTCAGCGGTCTTACGGCCGGCGACCACCATGTCGAAGACGGCGTCCTCGAGCTGCTCGACGGTCGGGAACGCAACCCACTGACCGCCAATGAGGGCGACGCGGACGCCACCGACCGGGCCGGAGAACGGCAGGCCGGCGATCTGGGTCGACGCCGAGGCGGCGTTGATCGCCAGCACGTCGTACAGATCCTTGGGATCAAGGCTCAGGATGGTCACGACCACCTGAATCTCGTTGCGCAGGCCGGACACGAAGGTCGGACGCAGCGGACGGTCGATCAGCCGGCAGGTCAGGATGGCGTCGGTGGACGGCCGTCCCTCGCGGCGGAAGAACGAGCCGGGGATGCGCCCGGCGGCGTACATCCGCTCCTCCACGTCGATGGTGAGCGGGAAGAAGTCGAAGTGCTCCTTGGGAGCCTTGCTCGCGGTGGTTGCCGACAGGAGCATGGTTTCGTCGTCGAGGTAGGCGACGACAGCGCCGGCAGCCTGTTGGGCCAGCCGGCCGGTCTCGAATCGGATGGTGCGGGTGCCGAAGCTCCCGTTGTCGATGGTGGCGGTTGCTTCGAAGACGCCTTCGTCGATTTCAGCGACAGACATGGATGTCCGTACGGCCTTTCTGCGGATTCACTTGTTTGGCATCGCCTCAGTGAACTCACCGAGCGGCTACGGCCGTCGATCGAAGCGGCCGGGTCAGAGGAATCTCGAGCCCGGCAGCCACTACCGAAGACCGCCCGATCGGGGGAGCCTCGCTGGGAGACGCAGGAACGACACGCGCGGATGTGCGCGGACCGCACCGGGGGTGTTCGAGCCGAACTAGGCGGCGGGCGAACAACCTGATGTTACACCGCGGGCAGAGCGACCCGGGCTACGCACCGATCGCCGGGACAACCTCGGCTGCGCTCAGCGGCGCAGGCCCAAGCGTTCGATCAGCGAACGGTAGCGCTCGACGTCGACCTGGGCGACGTACTTGAGCAGGCGGCGGCGGCGGCCGACCAGCAGCAGCAGGCCACGCCGGGAGTGGTGATCGTGCTTGTGCTTCTTGAGGTGCTCGGTCAGGTCGGAGATCCGCTTGGTCAGCATCGCCACCTGGGCCTCCGGCGAACCGGTGTCGGTGTCGTGCAGGCCGTACTGGCCCAGGATTTCCTTCTTCTGCTCGGTGGTGAGCGCCACAGCAGTACTCCATCTGTTTCAGTGCCGCGAAAGAAATCGGCGCGGCCACCGCGGACTGCAGCACACGCCGGGGTGAAGTCTAGCAACGGGGGCCGGGTGCCCCGAAATCGCGAGGTCACCCCCGCGATCGGGCGGCCCGTGAGGATCGCAGTGTCCCCGGGGGCTCCCGCTCAGCCCTGGGCGGTCAGAATCGCCCGCGCTTTCTCGGTGTCGCGGCCCATGGCTTCGATGAGCGTGTCCACGGAGTCGAATTTCTTCTGGCCGCGCAGCCGCGCCACGAAGTCCACCGCCACATGCTGGCCGTAGAGGTCGGCGTCGGTATCGAGAACGTAGGCCTCGACGGTGCGGGTGCGTCCGGAGAAGGTGGGGTTGGTGCCCACCGACACGGCCGACAGGTAGCGCTCGCCGGGCACTACCGTCCCATTTCCCGGTCCGTGGCCGAGCAACGTCGAACCACGCCGCGTAGACCCCGTCGGCCGGGATGGCGGCGTACATCGGCGGAGCGACGTTGGCGGTGGGGTATCCCAGGCCGCGGCCGCGGCCGTCGCCGCGCACCACGACCCCCTCGACCCGGTGCGGCCGGCCGAGGGCCTCGGCGGCGGCGACCACGTCACCGGCGTCCACGCAGGCCCGGATGTAGGTCGAGGAGAAGGTGACGGTCTCGGACTGGTGGTGTTCGGCGACCAGCGAGACCGACTCCACGGCGAAACCGAACCGTTCGCCGG
The DNA here is from genome assembly GCA_963715145.1 of uncultured Actinomycetota bacterium. GTDB lineage: Bacteria > Actinomycetota > Actinomycetes > Mycobacteriales > Mycobacteriaceae > Mycobacterium. The sequence goes on from CAVQRL010000020.1 coordinate 67,074, forward strand.
CCTTGCGCAGGGTCGACACGTTGCCGGCGGCTTTCTTGCCGAAGGTGAAGTTCTCTCCCACCACCACGTCGAGGACGTGCAATCGCTCGACGAGCAGTTCGTGGATGTAGCGCTCCGGGGTGAGCTTCATGAAGTCGGTGGTGAACGGCATCACCAGGAAGACGTCGATGCCGAGTTCCTCGGCGAGTTCGGCCCGGCGGGTCAGCGTGGTCAGTTGCGCGGGGTGGCTGCCCGGGAAGACGACCTCCATCGGGTGCGGGTCGAAGGTCATCAGAACGGTGGGTACACCGCGGGCCCGCCCGGATTTGACCGCGCGGGCGATGAGTTCGGCGTGGCCACGGTGGACACCGTCGAAGACGCCGATGGTGAGTACGCATCGACCCCAGTCCGACGGAATGTCGTCCTGCCCACGCCACCTTTTCACGTCGGCAAGCCTACGGCGTGGCCGCGGGGGTCCGGTGACTCGTCGAGCGTGAACCCACTGCGAAATTCGCGTCGTTTTCTCGCAGTGGGTTCACGCTCGGTGACCGATGGGGATCCCTGCCGTGTGACGGAAGGGTCCCAATGGCCCCAATGGCCCCAATGGCCCCAATGGCCCCAATGAGCCCAATGGCCCTAGTGACCCGCAAGTGTCGCGGGCCGGACCACCACGACCGGCCTCGTCCGTTCGCCCCGGTCTTCCAGCAGGGCGATCACCCGCCCGCCCGGATCGGTGGCCGCGTACACGCCGTCGATCCCCGCGGCCGGCAGCGGCCGGCCGTGGGCGGCGTCGGCGGCCTGGTCGGCGGGGATGTCGCGGCGCGGGAAGGCCAGCAGGCAGGCCTCGTCCAGGGTGTAGCTCAGCGTGGGGTGGTCGGCGAGTTCCTCGAGGCTGCGGGCGTGGTCGAGACCGTAGCCGCCCACCCGGGTGCGTCGCAGCGCCGTCAAATGGCCGCCAACACCCAGCGCCGCGCCAAGGTCGCGGGCCAGCGCCCGGATGTAGGTCCCCGACGAGCAGTCCACCTCGACGTCGAGATCGACGAACGGGCCGTCCCGGCGTATCGCCAGCACATCGAAACGGTCGATGCGCACGGTGCGGGCAGCCAGTTCCACCTGTTGCCCCTCGCGAATCAGTTGGTAGGCGCGCTTGCCGCCGACCTTGATCGCGCTGACCGCCGAGGGCCGCTGCGAGATCTCCCCGCGCAGCGGGGAGATGCCGGCCACAATCGCATCATCGGTCAGTCCTCCGACCGAAATGTCCTGCAGCACTTCCCCTTCGGCATCGTCAGTAGTGGTCGACCGGCCCAGCCTGATGGTGGCCGTGTAGGACTTCTCGGTCGCGGTGAGCAGGCCCAGGATCTTGGTCGCCCGTTCGATGCCGATCACCAGCACGCCGGTCGCCATCGGATCCAGCGTGCCGGCGTGGCCGACCTTGCGGGTGCCGAAAATCCGCCGGCAACGCGACACCACGTCATGGCTGGTGATCCCGGCCGGTTTGTCGACGACCACGATGCCGGGAGGTGGTTGTGTCACAGCACGATCGCCGTCAGCGCCAGCCCGTCGGCCACCGACCAACGACCGGCCAGCTCGCTCAGCGGCGGGCCGGACCGAGCGGCCGGGTCGATGAGAATGCGGGAGACGAAACCGCCGGCGGTGCCTGAGGCGTCGACCTCGAAGGTGATGTGGGCGTCCTCGAAACCGAGCCAGCGCTCGGTCAGCGGGAACCAGGCCTTGTAAGTCGCCTCCTTGGCGCAGAACAGGATTCGGTCCCAGTGCAGACCGGCGGGCAGCACCCCGATTTCGTGCCGTTCCATGGGCAGGCTGATCGCATCGAGAACACCGCCGGGCAGCACCCCGTGCGGTTCGGCATCGATCCCGACCGAGCGCACCGCCGCGCTTCGGCCGACCACCGCCCCGCGATAGCCCTCGCAGTGCGTCAGGCTTCCCACCAGACCATCGGGCCAGCGCGGTTCGCCCTTCTCGCCCTTGAGGATCGGCGCCTCCGGAATTCCCAGCCGTCCCATCGCGACCCGGGCGCAGTGCCGCACCGTGACGAATTCGTTGCGGCGCTTGGCCACCGAGCGGGCGATCAGCGGTTCCTCTTCCGGGTGCGGGGCCAACTCGGGCGGGTCGTGGTACAGCTCGGCCGAGACCAGGCCCGACATGTCGGGCAAAACCGCCCGCAGCAGCCCGCTCATCCGCGCCGGCTCTTCACCCGGTCCCGGAATGTCTTGGCCTGCGCCCGCATTTCCGGGGTGATGACGAAGTGGCCGCCGAACTCGTTGAGGTAGCCGGGGGCGTACTCGGGATCCGGCAGTATCTGACGCAGCCAGCGGTAGGGTTTGCGGCGCCGCCACTCCCGCGGATAGCCCACCGAGACCTCCTCGAATCGAACCCCGTTGTACCAGGTGGTCCGGGGGATGTGCAGGTGGCCGTACACCGAGCACACCGCGTTGTAGCGGGTGTGCCACTCTGCGGTCTCCGTCGTTCCACACCACAGCGAGAACTCGGGGTAGAACAACGCCTCGCACGGCTCGCGGCGCAGCGGGAAGTGGTTGACCAGGACCGTCGGCAGCGTCGGGTCCAGATCGTCGAGCCTCGCTCTCGTTGCGGTCAGCCGGTCGCGGCACCAGGCGTCGCGGGTGGCGTACGGCTCGCAGGACAGCAGGAACTCGTCGGTGGCGACGACGTTGTGCTGCTTGGCAATTGCCAGACCTTCGGCCTTGGTGCTCGCGCCTTCGGGCAGGAACGTGTAGTCGTAGAGCAGGAACATCGGGACGACGGTGGCCGGACCGCCCGGGCCCGTCCACACCGGAAAGGGATGCTCGGGGGTGACGACGCCCATCTCGTCGCACATCTGCACCAGATGGTCGTAGCGGGCCCGGCCGAACACCTGCACCGGATCCTTGCCGGTGGTCCAGAGTTCGTGGTTGCCCGGCACCCAGATCACCTTCGCGAACCGGTGGCTGAGCAGATCCAGCGACCAGCGGATGTCGTCGGTGCGTTCGGCGACGTCGCCGGCGACGATCAGCCAATCCTGCGGATCGGACGGGTACAGCGACTCGGTCACCGGCTTGTTGCCGGTGTGACCGGTGTGCAGGTCGCTGATCGCCCAGAGCGTGGGAGCCACAACCGGTCAGCCTACTGAGCGGGTCCTATCCTGGACCTATGACGGCACCCCGGCGGACCGATCGCGCCGTATCCCGACTTCTGCGGCTTCCCCCGGCGACCACCGGCTACCGGGTGCACCGGGGCCTGTCGGTGCCGATGCGCGACGGCGTGGCTCTGCGCGCCGATCACTACATCCCGGACACCGACCGGCCACTGGGCACCATCCTGGTGCGCGGCCCCTATGGCCGGGCCTTCCCGTTCTCGATCATCTATGCACGCGTGTACGCCGCACGCGGCTACCACGTGGTGTTCCAGAGCGTGCGCGGCACCTTCGGATCCGGCGGTGAATTCGTACCGATGGTGCACGAGGCCGACGACGCGGCAGACACCGTGGCCTGGCTGCGTGAGCAGCCCTGGTTCACCGGCACATTCGGCACGATCGGCCTGTCCTATCTGGGTTTCACCCAGTGGGCGCTGCTGGCTGACCCGCCGCCGGAACTTGCCGCGGCGGTGGTCACCGTCGGACCGCATGACCTGCACATGTCGTCCTGGGGCCGGGGCGCCTTCGCCCTCAATGATTTCCTCGGCTGGTCGGACATGGTGGCCAACCAGGAGACCTCCGCCTTGAACCGGTTGGCGTTCCAGGCGCGCGCCCGGCGCCGGCTCACCGAGGCGGTCAGCGGTGTGCCACTCGGCGAAGCGGGCCGGTCGCTGCTCGGGGAAGGCTCACCCTGGTACGAGTCCTGGATCGAGCATCCCGATCCCGACGACCCGTTCTGGGAACGCATGCGGATGACGGCCGCTCTACAGCGTTGCACGGTGCCGGTACTGCTGCTGAGCGGGTGGCAGGACATCTTCGTCGATCAGACCATCGACCAGTACCGGCAGCTTCGTGACCGCGGAGTGGACGTGGCCATGACGATCGGGCCGTGGACCCACGAGCAGATGGTGACGAAGGCCGCGGGCGCCACCGCGGCGGAGTCGCTGCAGTGGCTGGGCGCCCATCTGGCCGGGGGCGCCGGCGGGCAGGAGCGAAGCGACTCGGGAATCGAACCCGTGACCCCCCGGCCGACACCGGTCCGGGTGTATGTCACCGGCCGCGTCAAACCGGGCTGGGTCGACCTGCCGGATTGGCCGCCGGTGACCACCGACCACGTCTTCTATCTGCAGCCGCGGGGCCGGCTCGGGACCGAACCGCCGCAGCCGACCGCCCCGCCGTCGACGTTCCGCTTCGACCCGGCCGAACCCACACCGACCGTCGGCGGCCGGCTGCTCACCCGGGACTCCGGTTATCGCGAGGACACCGCACTCGCCCAGCGGGAGGACGTCATCAGCTTCACCAGCGCACCCTTGCAGGCGCCGCTGTGCGTGAGCGGCCATCCCGTCGTCGAGCTGGCCTATGAGACCGACAATCCGCATTTCGACGTGTTCGTCCGGCTCAGCGAAGTGGACGGCCAGGGTCGTTCGCGCAACGTCAGCGACGGCTTCGGCCGGTTCAGTTCGGCGCCCGACGGTCCGATCCGCCTGGAACTCGATCCGGTGGCGCATCGCTTCGCCACGGGCTCACGGTTGCGCGTGCTGGTGGCCGGCGGGTGCCACCCGCGGTTCGCCCGCAACCTCGGCACCGGTGAGCCCGCGATCAGCGGACGGGACATGCGGGCCTCGACGCACACCGTGCGCCACGGCGACTGCTCGACACTGACGCTTCCGGTCGGCGACCCGGCCTAGCGCGACGGTGCGGGCGTCGCCGTCGCGGACGTGGTCGTCGGCGTGGAGGTCTGGGGTGTGTAGCTCGTGGCCATGAAGATGGCGATCGCCGAGCTCACCACGAGGACCACCGCGCCGATCAACAACAACACCTTGGGGTTCACCATTCTGCGCTCCGGCATGGGACCAGCTTGGCCTGCGCGGCCGCCGGATGCCAGCGGCTTCGGTCTCGTTACGGTGTGAGGATGACCACCGACATCCTCCTGATCGACACCACCGATCGGGTGCGGACCCTGACCTTCAACCGCCCCGAAGCCCGTAACGCGCTGTCCTCCGCGTTGCGCACCCAGTTCTTCGCCGCACTGCGCGACGCGGAGGCCGACGACGCCGTCGACGTGGTGATCGTGACCGGAGCCGACCCGGTGTTCTGCGCCGGCCTGGATCTCAAGGAACTCGGCAACACCACCGAACTGCCCGACATCTCCCCCAAATGGCCGCCGATGAGCAAGCCGGTGATCGGCGCGATCAACGGTGCGGCGGTGACCGGCGGGCTGGAACTCGCGCTGTACTGCGACATCCTGATCGCCTCGGAGCGGGCCCGCTTCGCCGACACCCACGCCCGGGTGGGGCTGCTGCCCACCTGGGGCCTGAGCGTTCGGCTGCCCCAGAAGGTGGGCGTGGGGATGGCGCGGCGGATGAGCATGACCGGTGATTACCTGTCGGCCGACGACGCGTTGCGGGCCGGTCTGGTCACCGAGGTTGTGCCGCACGAGGATCTGCTGCCGGCTGCCCGGGCGGTGGCCGCCTCGATCGTCGGCAACAACCAGAAGTCCGTCCGCGCCCTGCTCCAGAGCTACCACCGCATCGACGACGAGGGCACAGCCGCGGGCCTGTGGCTGGAGGCCGAGGCGGCGCGCGCCTGGATGCGGTCGGCGACCGGGGACGATATCGCCGCCAGCCGCGCATCGGTGATCGAACGCGGCAGGGCTCAACAGCGGATGTGACGGCCGCTGAGCTGATAGTTTCTGGCTTCGACCGATTGTGAGGTCACCGTGGCCAAAAAGGGTGTTCCAGTCGGGGCGGCGTTGCTTGTTCTCGGGTTTGCGCTGGCGTCGCCCCAGTCCGCCGGGGTGGCGGCTGCGGATGGTGACGACGGTGGTTCCCCGGCGTTGTCCTCGGAGCCGGTGGGTGGAGCGGCGCCGGCGGTGCGGACTGCGCGGGAAGCCCATGCAGGCCGGGTCGCCAGGCGGGCGCCGAGGGCCGGCGCGGCCGTCGGTGGGGTTCGCGGCGGGACCGCGATCCGGCCGGTGACCACCCCGTCGGTCGGCGCGGATGTCGAGGACCCGCCTGTGCTCGACATCCTGTCGGCCGGTCCCACCGCGGGGTCCTCGAACGGATTCCGGCGCGGATCGTCCTCGGGCAGGTCGGACCCCGCGACCGTGACACCGCGGACGGCCCCCGCGGCCGGAATTCCTTCCGGCAGGGTTCTTCGGGTCGACACCCATGAAACACAAGCCCCAGCGGCCCGCAACCCCGCTGCGGCCATCCCGGGAGGCATCGATCACGCCGAAAGCCCGGCGGCCCTGGTGGATTCGCCGACCGAGGGCAGATCAGCGGTTCGGCCCGCGGCGGTGAGTGCTGCGGTTGCCGCTGACCGGCCGGTCCTTTATCGCGCACCCGACCCCCGGCAGGCGATCGCCGGGCTCAACACCTCGGTAGTCCGATTGTTCGACACCGTCTCCGAGTTGCTGTCGCGCCTGCCCGCCGGCCCGATCACCGACCTGCTGTCCGGGGCGCTGCTGCTCATGCGGCGCAATCTGTTCGATCAGAGGCCCACCGTCACCTCCGTCCAACACGTCAACTCAGCCCTGCAAACCGAAGGCAGCCTCGACGCGAAGGACCCCGAGGGCGATCCCGTCACGATCTCCGTGGTCACTGCCCCGGAATTCGGTGTCGTGGAGCTCAGTGCCGACGGGCGCTACGTCTACACCCCGGGACCGGATTTCACCGGGGTCGACAGCTTCACCGTGAAAGCCACCGACGCCAACGGCGGGTTCAACCTGCTCGATCCACACAGCGACCGTTCGACCCTCTACACCTCCCATATCGCCGCGCCCGTACCGGCGACGATGCTGACGATCAATCTGCGCAGAGCCTTCCTCAAGGACGTCACCGGCACGGAGACCGGGCAGCCCGGCGCCGGCACTCTGCATGGCAGCTACGTCTACCTCTACCAACCCAAGCCCGCCGATGGAGCCCCGGAATGGACGAAACTCGTCGACGACGGCCGCATCACCACCGCGGTGCACGCACCCGACGACGAGCACCCCGACTACTACGCCAATATCGCCCTCAACGCGCAGCATCAGCTGATCGACGGCGGCGCCATCTACCTGATCGTGCAGAGCGAGAACCCCGAACCGTGCCAAAAGGGTCAGAAGACCACCTGCCATACCGATCTGACGAAGGTCGCCGATTGGCAAGAAGCCTTCATCCAGCAGAAGGTCCGGGAGTACAACTACGGCTACACGGCCTTCGAGTACGCCCTGCTCAACCAAGCCGGCGACCAGGGCGACATCACCTACATCCCCGGCTTCGGCCCGCATGTCGCGGTCAAAGTCTGCGCTGCGCCGAGCACCTGCGACACCCGTGGCCTGGCACTGAATTCGACGGACTTCGTCGCCGGGCTTCTGAAGGCCGGAGTCGGCGCCGACGCGGTCTTCAGCTATCCCAAGGCCCCGACCGGAATGCCGTACAGCCCGCTGGACGGGAAGACATCGATCGTCATCTCGCCGTCGAACGGTACCTTCGGCGCGAACTACTACCCCGATTCGAACTGGGACGACTACCTGACCAAGAAGATCGACACACTGCCGCCGGACAGCATGACATTCTCGGGAACAACCGCCGGCGCGCGCGACGCGGCCGGCATCTGGCACAACGGCCAGTACTACGCGTACAGCGTCCGGGCGGTCAAAGACCACACCGCCACCAACTACTACCTGTTCAGCCCGGAGGCCAACAGCCAGACCAAGGGCTCCATGTTGATCAGACAGTCCGACGTCGGGAAGAACCTCTATGCGCCCGGCCAGGGCACTGCGCTGGCCAGCCTGTACGAGAGCGTCACCGTCGACGACAAGGGCATCATCACCGAACTCGGCAAGCCCTATGACATTCCGGGCCGCACACCGCCCGGTACCACCCCGCCTCTGCCGGGCCAGTTCAACGTGTCGGCCAACAACCAGTGGGGCAACGCACTCACCCAGTACTTCACCGGCTTCACCGCCGGGAACTGGGGCACCGTCGCCGAGCAGGCCAACCCGGTCAACCGGGGCGGGCCACGCTCTGCCAACCTCGCCGGCGCGGTCGATCTCAACAGCAACCTGAACTGGGACCCGGCCTACGCCTTCGACGACAACCGGATCCCGGGGACCGCCCCCGCGTACCAGCACAATGATCAGTACAGCTTCTTCTTCTATCAGAACGCGAATACCTACGCGTCGGCGTTCTCCGACAACCTCGCCCAGAAGCTGAATCCCGGTCCGCAGATCTCCCTGTCCACCGGACCCGGCATCAACAAGAACGTCAGCCGGATCGACCTCTACGTCTTCGGCTCCGAGGAACCCGTCGGCCCCGAAGGCGACGGCTTCTACAAGAAACCGGTGAGCACCAACTACCTGGCCCAGCCGACCGACAGCGACTACCTCATCCCGACAGTCCCGGGCAGTGCGATCACACTGCAGGTCCAGGGATTCAACCTGGCGTCCAAAGTCGTTGATGACGCCACCGTGAAACTCGGCATCTACACCGGCACCGATATCGACAAGCGCGCGACGTTCGACTACGTCACGCTGCCGACGCACAGCGGCGTCTACCAGTACTTCACCGTCAGCGGCGGGCCCGGCACCTGGACGGCCGGGACGGCCGGCGCGAATCCGCTCGGCTTCATCCAGATCAACGGCCTGCCGACGCCGACCACCGTCGCGAAGGACGATGTCTACTGGTATCAGTTGGTGATCGCCGACAAAGCCGGCGGCAACCAGCGCGTGTTCGACATCTATGCCACCTCCGGCGGCAGAACGCCGGGCGAGCTCACACCCTTCAACCCGCCAGCCGGCATCGGATCGGCCAACGACCCCTCGGCGGCGATCGACAACAACGCCGGTGTAGGAGTTTTCACGACGTACACCGATGGGACGTTCCTCAACAGCCAGATCACCGTCAACCTGCAGCCGGACGCATCGCTGCCCGCGGCGTTGCTGAGCAACGGCTATGACCCGAACACCGTCAACAAGCCGCAGGGCCCGCAGGCGCCGGACACGAGCCCCGTGATCAAGGCGCTCGCCGCACCGGTCGTCGGTCATGTGGGCCCGAGCGGCTCCTTCACCGCCGTCGCAGGCCAGTACGGCACCGGGGTCACCAAGGCTGAGGGCTACCAGCCGATCGTCGATCAGGCTGCGGGGTCCCCCACCGCTCCGGTCTATTTCGACAATCCGCTGCCGACGGCGCACGTGACGGACGGCAAGGCTGTGGCATTCGGATGGACGGGTACCAATTCCTATGCGGGAGAACCGGACTCCCACGGGGTGCGCTACGCGCCGACCATGCCGGAGTTCCAGAAGAAAGCGCCGTTCACCATGACGCAGGCCGGCCAGGTGGGCGAGTACACCAACAAGATCCTGCCGGGCAACACCGCACAGGTCACCATCAGGCGGGGAACGGCAACGATCGGCACCCTGAAAGGGGTCGCCGACCTCGACGGACAGTGGCAGACCGGGGCGATTTCGCTCGAGCCCGGCAGCTACACCGCGACGATGACGGAGTTGACCCCGGACGGCAAACCAGTGGTCGACTACCTCGGCAGGCCCAAACCGGACAGCGTCGCGGTGACGATCATCGTCACCGCCGACTGACGGCGCGCCCGCGAGCATCCCGCCGGCCGCACGGGGCCGGGTTCAGCGACGCGTTCCCCGTACCGCCGCGCCCGGGCGCACTGCGGTGTCGAGGTGTCCGTCCCGGATCAGCGCGGTGCCGCCGACCAGCAGATGCCGGACTCCCACCGACGGGTGCGTCGGCGCGGCGAAGGTCGCACGATCTTCGAAGGCCGCCCCGTACGGATAGGCCTCGACGGTGATCTTCAGTCCGTGTTGCTGGGCCACCGCGATCAACTGGGCGCACCTCTCGATGTCCCGCAGGCTGGTGCTGTTGAGGTGGCAGATGTGCATATGCGCCCCGGTGGTTGCCGCATGGGCGATCAACCGCAGATATGGGATACCCCAGCAGTCATCAGCGGTCCCGTCGGCGTCGACCGGCGACCCGGGCCGCCGATGGCGCCGGGACAACGACGGTGGCCTAATGGACCTATGAGGCCCCACCGGCGCAGTATCGCGGTAATCTGCGCCGCTGTGCTGCTGGTGGCGGGAGGTTGCACCAGGGGCGAACCCTCGCCGACCACCGACCCGGCGGCGCCGGCGGGCCTGCCGCCGCCGTGGGCGCATGACGGGGTGCGATTCCTGGGCCCCGCTGAGCAATTGGGCGAGGCGCAGTTGCTCGACGCGATGAGCCTGCGCCGTTCGGTCCGCGACCTGTCCGGGGAACCGCTGAGTGACCGCCAGTTGGCGGCGCTGCTCTGGTCGGCTCAGGGGGTCTCCGCGCCGTCGGGGGCGCGCACCGCTCCCTCGGCCGGCGCGCTGTATCCCCTCGAAACCTACGTGGTGACCCCGCAGGAGGTGCTGCGCTATATCCCCGCGAGCGCTTCGGTGGAGGTGCGTGCCGACACCCGGGCCAGGGGTGCTGTGGTGCAGGCGATTGCAGGTTCGCCGGCCGTGGGCGCGTATGCCATCGTCATCATCACCGGAGTGCCGGCCCGCATCACCGGCAAGTACGCCGACCGCGGGATCCGGTACATGTGGATGGAGGCCGGGCACGCCGCCCAGAACCTGCTGTTGGCGGCTGCGGCAATGGATCTCGGGGCGGTGCCGATCGGGGGCTTCAACGACGCCGGGATCGCCGACGCCCTGGGCCTGTCAGGCCAGGAGATACCGCTCTACCTCATTCCGGTCGGCGTCCGGACTGAGCGCTGAGGTCGGCACGATCGTCGGCCGCACCCCGCGCCGTCCCGTGGGCGATCGATCAGCCAGTCCCCGGTACCGTCCAGCGGCCGGACATCGCGCGCCAGACACCGAACAGCAGGCGCAGCCCGATGAAGGCACTCAGCCCGGCCCAGATCCCCGCCAGTCCCCAGCCGAACACCAGCGACAGCCAGATCAGCGGCAGGAACCCGGCCACCGCGCTGACAATGGTGGCGGTCCGCATGAATGCAGCATCCCCGGCGCCGATCAGCACACCGTCGAGAGCGAAAACGACTCCGGCGAAGGGTAATTGGGCCACCAGGAACCACCAGGGCACGCCGATGGCGTCCAGCACCGCCCGGTCGGCGGTGAACAGCGCCGGAAACAGCGGCGCTCCCGCGGCCAGAACCACCGCCAACAGCATCGCCGCCAGGGCCGAGAAGGCGGTCACCTGCCGGGCCACCTGCTTGGCATGACCGGCATCTCCCGCCCCGAGGGCGGCACCAACCAGCGACTGCGCGGCGATGGCAAGCGAATCCAGCACCAGTGCAAGGAAACTCCACAGCTGCAGCACCACCTGGTGAGCGGCCAGCGCCGCCGCACCGAATCGCGCCGCCACCGCCGCAGCGGACAGGAAGCAGGCCTGGAACGCCATGGTGCGGACCACCAGATCGCGGCCCATCACCACCTGCATGCGCAGCACCCGCAAATCCGGCCGCAACCCGACATGCTCGACGAGCAGCGCCCGGCAGAACAACGCCGCCGCCAGCCACTGCCCCACGACATTGGCCACCGCCGACCCGGCCAGTCCCCAGCGCGGCAATCCCAGCCAGCCGTAGACCAGCAGCGGGCACAGCACGGCCGACAACCCGAACCCGACGAGCACGTAACGCAGGGGCCGCACGGTGTCCTGGACACCGCGCATCCAGCCGTTGCCGGCCAGTGAGATCAGGATCGCCGGTGCGGCGATGATCGCGATCCGCAGCCAGGGCAACGCCGCATCGGTGATGGCGGCGTCGCCGGCGATGGCGGACACCAGCGGCCGCGCGATGGCTTGCACGACGACCACCATCAGCAGCCCCAAGCCGATTGCGAGCCAGGTGGCTTGCACGCCCTCGCGCACAGCGGCCCGGCGGTCGTGGGCACCGTGGAATCGGGCCGATCGCGCCGTGGTGCCGTAGGACAGAAACGTCAGCTGGGTGCTCACCATGGCGACAACCAGCCCACCGACCGCGAGGCCGGCCAGGCTCAGCGCACCCAGACGCCCGACGACAGCGGTGTCGAACAGCAGATAGGCAGGTTCGGCGGCCAGCACCCCCAGGGCTGGCAGCGCGAGTCCGGCGATGCGCCGAACCAGCGGCTGGGCGGGGGTAGTCCGACGACGATGCGGAGCGCAGCGACGAGGAGGAGTCGGACTGATTGGACTAGCCAAGAGCGGCAGCCAAGTCGGCCACCACCCGGTCACAAGGCCCGGCAGCCGAATATCCGGCGGCCAGCGTGTGGCCGCCGCCGCCGAACACCCCAGCCACCAGCGACACGTCGATGGTCTTGGCGCGCAACGACACCGACCAGCGCTGCGGCGCCACCTCCTTGAAGACTGCGGCGACGTCGGCTTCGATCGTCGTGCGCACGATGTCGATGATGCACTCGACATCCTCGGATCGGTGATCGGCCCAGTCGGCGTGGCCGACGACCACGTGGACCAGACCGGACCCGCCGGCCGCCTCGGGCACCAGCCGCGCGGTACCCAGCACGCGGGACAGCAAGGGCAGCCAGCCGAAGGGATGGGTGTCGTGAAGTTGGCGGCTCAGCGCGGCGTTGTCGACACCGAGATCCACCAGCCGGGCGGCGAGCCGCAGGGCCGCCGGTGTGGCCCACCGGAACGAGCCGGTGTCGATGCTCAACCCGGCGTACAGGCAGCGCGCCACATCGGCGTCGATGGCCTTGCCCCAGCGGTCCAGCAGTTCGGCGATCAGCATCGTGGTCGAATCTGCCTGTGGATCAACGAAATTCGCGGTGCCGAACCGGGTGTTGGACGTGTGGTGATCGATGACCAGGACCGCGGGCCCGTCGGCGAGGCCGGCGAGTTCACCGAGCCGGTCGATGCTCGGGACGTCGACGGTGACCACCAGATCGGGGTCACCGCGCAGGTCGGCGGGCGCCACCACAAGCTCACACCCCGGCAGGCCGCGCAGAGATTCCGGCAGTGTGTCGGCGGAGGTGAAGCTGACCTGGGCGTCGGCGCCGCCGCGGACCAGCACCAACCCCAGACCCAGCGCCGCACCGATGGTGTCGGCGTCGGGCTGGACGTGGCACAACAGCACGACCGACCGGGAACCGGCGAGCAGTTCGACCGCGCCGGCCGCGTCCACCCGCCGGCCGGTCCGGGCGGTCTCAGTCGTCGTCGGCTCGATCGTCGTCACGCGCTTCTTTCGCATCCCCGTCGGCCACCCGGTACGGGTCCGGGTCACCGGCCGGTGTCGCCCCGGCCCGGATGCGGGCCACGTCGGCGTCGGCGGCCCGGGCGCGGGCCAGCAACTCCTCCATCCGGTGGGCGGTGTCGGGAACGGTGTCGCGCACGAACGCCAGGGTCGGGGTGAACTTCACCCCGGTGCCGGCCCCGACCTTGGTTCGCAGCACCCCTTTGGCGCTCTCCAGCGCCGCCGCGACGCCGGCATAGTCCGGTTCCTCGGTCAGCGAACGACCGAGGACCGTGTAGTACACGGTGGCGTCGTGCAGGTCGCCGGTGACCTTGGCGTCGGTAATCGTGACGCCGGCCAGCCGCGGATCCTTGATCTCGTACTCGATCGCCGAGGCGACGATCGTGGAAATCCGCTTGGCCAGCCGCTTCGCCCGAGCGGGATCGGCCATCAGTGACTACACCCGCTCCTTCTCGACCAACTCGTAGGTCTCGATGACGTCGCCCTCCTTGATGTCGGAGTACGTCAACGTCAGACCGCACTCGTAACCTTCGCGAACCTCGGTGGCATCGTCCTTCTCACGCTTGAGCGAGGAGATGGTGAGGTTCTCGGCGATGACGACGTTGTCGCGCAGCAGCCGCGCCTTGGCGTTGCGCCGCATGATGCCCGACTGCACCAGGCAACCGGCGATGTTGCCCACCTTCGAGGAGCGGAAGATCGCCCGGATCTCGGCGCGGCCGAGTTCCTTCTCCTCGTAGATCGGCTTGAGCATGCCCTTGAGGGCCTTCTCGATATCGTCGATGGCCTGGTAGATGACCGAGTAGTAGCGGATCTCCACACCCTCGCGGTTGGCCAGCTCGGTGGCCTTGCCCTCGGCGCGGACGTTGAAGCCGATGATGATCGCATCCGAGGCCGACGCCAGGTTGACGTTGGTCTCGGTGATGCCACCGACGCCGCGGTCGATGACCCGCAGCTCGACCTCGTCGTCGACCTGGATCCCCAGCAGGGCCTCCTCGAGCGCCTCGACCGTACCGGCGTTGTCGCCCTTGAGGATCAGGTTGAGCTGGCTGGTCTCCTTGAGTGCCGACTCCAGGTCCTCCAGGCTGATCCGCTTGCGGGCCCGGGCCGCCAGCGCGTTGCGCTTGCGCGCGCTGCGCCGGTCGGCGATCTGGCGGGCGATACGGTCCTCGTCGACGACCAGGAAGTTGTCACCGGCACCGGGCACCGAGGTGAACCCGATGACCTGCACCGGACGCGACGGTGTCGCCTCGTTGACGTCCTCGCCGTGCTCGTCGACCATGCGGCGAACGCGGCCGTAGGCATCGCCGGCCACCACCGAGTCGCCGACCCGCAGCGTGCCGCGCTGGATCAGCACGGTCGCCACCGGCCCGCGGCCACGGTCCAGGTGCGCCTCGATGGCCACACCCTGGGCTTCCATGTCCGGGTTGGCCCGCAGGTCGAGGGCGGCGTCGGCGGTGAGCAGCACCGCCTCCTCCAGCGCCTGGATATTGGTGCCGTTCTTGGCCGAGATGTCGACGAACATGGTCTCGCCGCCGAAGTCCTCGGCGACCAGTCCGTACTCGGTGAGCTGGGCCCGGATCCTGGCCGGGTCGGCGCCCTCCTTGTCGATCTTGTTGACCGCGACCACGATCGGCACGTCGGCGGCCTGCGCGTGGTTGATGGCCTCCACCGTCTGCGGCATCACACCGTCGTCGGCGGCCACCACCAGGATGGCGATGTCGGTGGCCTTCGCGCCGCGGGCACGCATGGCGGTGAACGCCTCGTGGCCGGGGGTGTCGATGAAGGTGATCAGCCGTTCGACGCCGTCGTGCTCGACGGCCACCTGGTAGGCGCCGATGTGCTGGGTGATGCCGCCGGCCTCGCCCTCGCGGACGGATGGCCTGAACGGATGGTGTCCAGCAGTCGGGTCTTGCCGTGGTCGACGTGGCCCATGACGGTGACGACCGGCGGACGCTGCTCGAGGTCCTCCTCGCCGCCCTCGTCCTCACCGTAGGTCAGGTCGAAGGACTCCAGCAGTTCGCGGTCCTCGTCTTCCGGCGAGACCACCTGGACGTTGTAGTTCATCTCGCTGCCCAGCAGTTCGAGGGTCTCGTCACCCACCGACTGGGTGGCGGTCACCATCTCGCCGAGGTTGAACAGCGCCTGCACCAGCGCGGCCGGGTTGGCGTCGATCTTCTCGGCGAAATCACTCAGCGACGCGCCGCGGGCCAGCCGGATGGTCTCGCCGTTGCCGTGCGGCAACCGCACGCCACCGACGATCGGCGCCTGCATGTTCTCGTATTCGGCGCGTTTCGCCCGCTTCGACTTGCGGCCGCGCCGCGGCGCACCGCCGGGACGGCCGAAAGCACCTGCCGCGCCTCCGCGCTGGCCGGGGCGGCCACCACCGCCGCCACCGCCACCGGGACGACCGCGGAAACCGCCGCGCGCCGGCGGGTGCTCCACCACCGCCGCCGGGGCCTCCGGTGCGGTAGTTACCGCCGCCGCCACCGCCGGGGCGAGCGCCCTGACCGGGACCGGGCCGCGGACCGCCGCCGGGCCTCGGGGCACCCGGACGACCGGGCGCGCCGGGGCGGGCGCCCGGCGGACGCGGGGGCATGTTGCCGGGTGTGGCCCCGCCGGGACGGGGACCGCCGGGACGGGGCGGCATACCGCCCGGCCCGGGACGGGCACCCGGGCCCTGGGGGCGCGGCATCGCCGGGCGCTCCACGGGCTGGGCCGACGAGAAGGGGTTGTTGCCGACCCGCGGCGGACGCGGAAGGCCGGGCTTGGGTGCCGCGGGTCCGGGACGCGGACCCGGTGCGGCCGGGACGGGCCGGCGCGGAGTCGCGCTGCCGGAGCCGCCGGCGCGACGGGCGCGGGCGGGGCCGCCGGAGCGGCCGGGATCGGAGCCGCCGGCTTGGCGACCGGCGGCGCGGGCGGCGCGGGCGCGGGTACCGGGCGCCGGGGCGGCCTTGACGGGTGCGGCCTTCTCCGGCGCAGCCGCGGGCTTCGCACCGCCGAACGATTCACGCAACCGGCGCGCGACGGGGGCTTCGACGGTCGACGACGCCGATTTGACGAACTCGCCCTGTTCGCTCAGTCGAGCGAGAACTTCCTTACTGGTGACACCGAGTTCCTTAGCCAACTCGTGTACGCGGGCCTTACCTGCCACTACATCTCCATCTCTAGAGGCGACAGCGGTGGGTAGGCCGCGCCTCGGGTTTAGCTATGACGCATGGTCATCGGGACTTCACGGTGTGCTCATGTTCTTCGCTACCTGTTCCTTTACCCGGGTGAGCGAGCCGTGCGAAATGCTCGACCACCGCGGCGGTGTCCGGTTTACCGGTGATGCGCAACGCTCGGCCGAAGGCGTGCCGCCGGATCGCCGCCGACAGGCAACGGTCATCGGGATGCAACCAGGCACCCCGGCCCGGACGGGAGCGTGTGGTGTCCACCGAGACGGCCATGTGACCGTTCTCCGCCGGCACCGCCACCATCCGGAGCAGTTCGACAGCCAACTCTCGCTTCCGGCAGCCGATGCACGTTCGCACCGGAGGGGTGCGTGTCTCAGCAGCCGGACCTTCGCGCTGGATCACGGCTCAGTCTACCGTCACCACCGGGCAGTTCAGAACCACGCCTGGCGGTGCTACTCCCGACCCGTTGCCTGGGGCGCGCCGGGGGACGTGCTGGTCGCTTCGGCGTCACTGCGGATGTCGATGCGCCAGCCCGTCAGACGAGCGGCCAGCCGGGCGTTCTGCCCCTCCTTGCCGATCGCCAGGGACAGCTGGAAGTCCGGCACGATCACCCGCGCGGCACGGGCCGCGGCGTCGACGACGATGACCGACACCACCTTGGCCGGCGACAGGGCGTTGGCGACGAACCGGGCCGGGTCCTCGTCGTAGTCGATGATGTCGATCTTCTCGCCGGACAACTCGCTCATCACATTGCGCACCCGCTGGCCCATCGGGCCGATACAGGCGCCCTTGGCGTTGAGACCGGGCACCTTCGACCGGACCGCGATCTTCGAGCGGTGGCCGGCCTCGCGGGCCACCGCGACGATGTCCACCGACCCCTCGGCGATCTCCGGCACCTCCAGCGAGAACAGCTTGCGAACCAGGTTGGGGTGTGTTCGGGACAGCTCGATCCGCGGCTCACGCGCCCCCCGGGTGACACCGACCACGTAGCAGCGCAAGCGTTCACCGTGCCCGTAGGACTCCCCCGGCACCTGCTCGGCGGGCCGGATGGTGCCCTCGGACCCCTTGGCCTCGGTGCCGAGTCGCACCACGACGTTGCCACGCTCGTTCTCGCGGCGGTTCTGCTGCACCACCCCGGCGACGATGTCGCCCTCCCGGGCGGAGAACTCCCCGTAGACCCGCTCGTTCTCGGCATCGCGGAACCGCTGCAGCATGACCTGGCGGGCGGTGGTGGCCGCGACGCGACCGAATCCTTCTGGAGTGTCATCCCATTCGCTGATGACGTTGCCGTCCTCGTCGGTCTCCCGGGCGATCACCTGCACCGCACCGCTCTTGCGGTCGATCTCGATGCGGGCATCGGGCTGGTGCCCCTCGGTGTGCCGGTAGGCGGTCAGCAACGCCGAGGAGATGGTGTCGAGCAACTCGTCGACAGAGATTCCCCGGTCGACCTCGATCGCGTGCAGTGCACCCATGTCGATGTTCACGCCTGGGCCTCCATCTGTGACGTACCCGAGCCGCCGACCAGTTCGAGCTCTTTGGCGCTGGGCGGCGAGAACTCAACCTGGACAACGGCTTTGCGGATCTCGGCGAGCGGGATCGGGCGAACAGTCCAACCGTTCCCGGCGCGGACCACCACGTCGGCGACACCGTCGGAGATGACCCCGAGGCGGCCGGTCAGAACAGCGCCGTCGGTCAGGGTGAGCTCAAGCTTGCGTCCCCGGGCCCGGCGGAAATGCTTCTCGGCGGTCAGCGGGCGGTCCACACCCGGCGAGCTGACCTCCAGCACGTAGGCGACCTCGCCGGTGTCGATGCCGTCCAGCAGGTCCGAAGCGGCCCGGGACAACTGCGCGACAGCCTCCAGATCCAGGGGTTTGTCCCCGTCGGCGACAACGCGGATGCGGGCGGGCCGGATACCGGCGTCGACGACGACATCGTCGATCTCATAGCCGGCGCGGACGAACTCGCCGGCGAGCAGCTCGGTCACCTGTTCCGCCGAGGGCAATCCCGCGGGCCGCTGCGTCACGGCGAGCTCCTCATCTTGAGTTGTTCTGGCTGGCCACCAACGATACGCCAGCGACGAAAGCGGCAATGGCAGGATGTTGGCGTGCCCGACCGCGATTCCGGCCCCGACTCCGGGCTTCCCCGACGTCCCGCGGGGATGCTGACCCGCCGCCGCATCCTGGCCGACGCCGGTCGCGGTCTGCTCGCGCTGACCTTCGTCGGCACGACGGCCGCGGCCTGCGGGACCGGCAAACCGCCGACCCCTGACCCGCTGGAGGCCGAACTGGAGGCCGCCCGCCGCGACAGCGACCTGGCCTCGGCGGCAGCCAAGGCCGCCAAACCGGCATTCGCCCCGGCGCTGAGCGAGATCGCCGCCGAGCGCGCACGCCACGCCGCCGCCCTGGTGGAGGAACTCGCCCGCGCCGCGGGCAAACCGACGCCGACCAGCACGTCGGAGACCACCACCGCACCCGCCACGGGCGCGCCCGCTGCGGCACCGACGGTGCGCGACGTCGCCGACGCCCTTCGCAGGTCGGCCGAGAGCGCGACCAAACTGGTGCCGACGCTCTCCGGCTACCGGGCCGGGCTGATGGGATCGATTGCCGCGGCGTGCACCGCATCGGTGACAGTGGGCCTGCCGACCGAGGGGAAGCCGCGATGACCACACCCAAACCGCCGACCCCGCGGCCGACCACCCCGGAGGGGCCGCCGACCACCGCCGCACCGAAGCGCGAGACCCCGACCACCCCGGCCCAGACCTCGGCCCCCGAGACCCCAGGACCCGAGCCCCATGGACCCCAGAGACCCCAGGGACCCCCGAGTCGCCGGCCCCGCCCCCGACACCGGCGGCGACCACGTCCGCAACACCGTCGTCGACCCCGTCGTCGACCACCGAGACCCCGACCCCGACGTCGACGCAGGAGCCCACCCCCGACCCGGACCGACCCGAGGATCCCGGTCCGGCCGCGCTGTTCGACGCACTGGCCGCCGAGCATGCCGCCATCTACGGGTATGGCCTGGTGTCGGCGCATGTGATGCCCGACGAGAACGAGCTCGTCTCCGAGTCACTCGCTCAGCACCGCAACCGGCGCGAGGCCGCCCTGGCGTTGATGAACGAACGCTCGGTGAAGGCGCCGTTGCCGGCGGCGGGCTACCAGCTGCCGATCGTGGTCAACACCGCCAGCAGCGCCGCGAAGCTGGCCGTGCGGATGGAAAGCGACTGCGCGGTGGCCTGGCGAGCGGTGCTCGAGCAGACCGACTCCGAACAGGACCGCGAATTCGGGACCACGGCACTGACTCAGTGCGCGGTGCTGGCCGCGCGCTGGCGCAAGGTACTCGGCGCCTGGCCGGTCACCGAGGCGTTCCCCGGCGGCAGCGAGTAAGTCAGGACGCCGCCAGTTCGGCCGCGATGACGTCCGCGGCGTCCGCCGCCGCGATCTCCCGGTTCTCGCCGGTGAACCGGTTGCGCAGTTCCACCGTCCCGTCCGCCCAACCCCGGCCGACCACCACGATCCACGGCATGCCGAGCAGTTCGGCGTCCTTGAACTTCACCCCCGGCGAGGCCGTCCGGTCATCGAGCAGGACCTCGTTCCCGAATCGGTCCAGATCGGCGGCGAGCGCCTCGGCACCGGCGCGGGCTTCGGCGTCCTTGTTGGCGATCACGACGTGGACATCGAACGGCGCCACCGACGCCGGCCAGCGCAGGCCGAGTTCGTCATGCTGCTGTTCGGCGATCACCGCGACCAGCCGGGACACCCCGATGCCGTAGGACCCCATGGTCAGTCGGACCGGCTTGCCGTCCTCGCCGAGAACGTCGACGGAGAACGCGTCGGTGTACTTGCGGCCCAACTGGAAGATGTGACCGATCTCGATGCCGCGCGCACTCACCAATGGCCCGGCGCCGTCCGGGGACGGGTCGCCGTCGCGGACCTCGGCCGCCTCGATGGTGCCGTCCGCGACGAAGTCGCGTCCCGGCCACCAGACCGACCACATGCTTCCCGGTTTCGTCGGCGCCGGTGATCCAGGCCGTCCCGTCGACCACCCGCGGATCGACAAGGTAGCGAACCCCGTTGTCCAGCAATGCCTTCGGGCCGATGTAGCCCTTCTTCAGGAAGGGGTTCGCGGCGAAGTCGGCGTCGTCGAGCAATGCGTACTCGCCCGGATCGAGTGCGGCACCGAGTCGTTTGTCATCGACCTCCCGATCGCCGGGCACGCCGATTCCGAGCAGTTCCCACTCGCCGCCGGGCACGCGTACCTTCACCATGACGTTCTTCAGGGTGTCGGCGGCGGTGACCGTGGCGGCCCGCGAACTGGGCGAGCGCGGCGCCGTTGGCCCAGTCCACCAGAGACGCGATGGTGGGGGTGTCCCCGGTGTCGTGGACAACCGGGTCCGGCAGGTCGTCGACCGGCAGTGGGTCGGGCACGGCGGTGGTGACGGCCTCCACGTTCGCGGCGTAGCCGGACTGCAGGCAACGCACGAAGGTGTCCTCGCCGACGTCGCTTTCGGCGAGAAACTCCTCAGAAGCGCTGCCGCCCATCGCACCTGAGACCGCCGACACGATCACATAGCGAATCGCCATGCGCGAGAACATCTTCTGATACGCGCCGCGGTGGGCGAGGTAGACGGTCCGAAGGCCGTCGTCGTCGACATCGAAAGAGTAGGAGTCCTTCATGATGAACTCGCGGCCGCGCAGGATGCCGGCGCGCGGCCGGGCCTCGTCGCGGTACTTGGTCTGGATTTGGAACAGCAGCAGCGGAAAGTCCTTGTAGGAGCTGTACTCCCCCTTGACCGTCAGGGTGAACAGCTCCTCGTGGGTGGGACCGAGCAGATAGTCGTTGTCGCGGCGGTCTTTGAGCCGGAACACCCCGTCGCCGTACTCCGTCCACCGGTTGGTCGTCTCGTACGGGGCACGCGGCAGCAGCGCCGGGAACAGGATCTCCTGGCCGCCGATGGCCGTCATCTCCTCGCGGACGATGGTCTCGATCCGGCGCAGCACCCGCAGACCCAGCGGCAGCCAGCTGTACAGCCCCGGCCCGATCGGCCGGACGTAACCGGCCCTGATCAGCAGCTTGTGGCTGGGGACTTCGGCGTCGGCCGGGTCGTCGCGCAGCGTGCGCAGGAACAGCTCGGACATGCGGGTGATCACAGCCGGTCAGCTTAGCCACCACGGATTCACGCGGATCAACACCACGGTGATCGGTGCCGCTCAGAGCTCCCCGGCCTCGACCGCTTCGCGGGTGTGCTGGGCTGCGGCGATCTGCTTGGCCGAATAGCCGATGAACAGAGCGGTGCCGCCGACCAGGACGGCGACCGCGGCGATCCACAGCAGCGAATAGGTGTACCCGGCGTCGAGCGCATCGAGTTGGGCGGACGTCATCTCAGCCACCGGGCCGGTGGTGCCGCCCAGGTAGAGCGTGCGGGAGGTCTGCACGGCCTGGAACGATCACCAGCACCAGCGGTCCACCGAGGTTCTGCACCATCAGGGTGATCGCGCTGATCGGGCCGATCTCCCGGGGGCCGATGTTGGCCAGTGCGCACAGCGGCAGCACCACCGAGATGACCCCGATGCCGAACCCGCCGACAACGATGGGCAGCAGCAGGTCGGGGAAGTACGGGATGGTCCGGGTCAGCGTCGACCCGAAGAGCATCGCGCCCAGCACGAAGATCCCGCCGCCGATGATCAGCCAGCGTGGCGCGATGTGGGGTACCAGCCGCGCGGTGAGCAGATTGCCGAATCCGAGAGCCAGCGCGAACGGGATGAATCCGATGCCGGCGTGCAGGGCGGAGTATCCCAGCACGTCCTGGACGTAGAGCCCGATCATGACGGTCAGGGTCAGCAGCACACCGCCGGCCAGGAACAGCGAGACGAACGTCGCCACCCGGTTGCGGTCGCGGAACAGCCACAGCGGCACCAACGGGTGGTCGGCGCTGCGTTCGACGAACAGGAACGCGACGCCCAGCAGCACGGCGGCGATCCCGGCGCCGATCACCCACGGGTCCACCCAGCCACGCGGCGGGCCCTGGGTGAAGACCAGCACCGCAGCGGTGCAGCCCAGGGTGGCCAGCAGCGCGCCGGTGATGTCGAGTTTGAGCCGCTCGTGGCGGGTCTCCTCGAGCCGGGTGAGCGCGATCCAGATGATGATCGCGCCGATCGGGAAGTTGATCAGGAAGGCCAGCCGCCAGGAGATGACGGTGAGCGCACCACCGACCACCAGACCGAGCACCGAACCGAGGCCCTGCATGGCCGCCGAGATCGCCATGGCCTGGTTGCGGGCCTGACCGGGGGCGTAGGTGGTGGCGATCAGCGCAAGGCCGGTGGGCGCGGCCACCGCGGCTCCCATGCCCTGGACCGCACGTGCGGCGATCAGCAGCGTGCCGTCAGTGGCCAGACCGCAGGCCATCGAGGCGATGGTGAACACCCCGACACCGGAGATGAAGGCTCGTTTGTGGCCGATGGCGTCGCCGACCCGGCCGCCGAGCAGCAGCAGCCCGCCGAAGGTCAGCACATAGGCGGTGATGACCCAACTCTTGGCGGCATCGGACAGGTCCAGGTCGGCCTGCATCCGCGGGCAGCGCGACGATCACGATGGTGCCGTCCAGCGTCGCCATCAGCTGCATGCCGGTGATCGCGATGATCGCGATCCCCAGCACGCTGGAGGCAAGCGTTCGGGCCGGCGGCTCGGGAACGCTCGCGCCAGCCATGGGTAGCTACCCTACCCAGTCGGGCCCGACGATGCCGCCGCGGGAACGTTAGACGTCGCCGGCGTCGATCGCGTCCTTGACTTCCTGCGCGTGGGCGACCTGCTGTGCGGTGTAGCCGATGAACAGCGCGACGACGCCGACGATCACCGCCACCGCGGCGACCCACAGCAGCCCGTAGGTGTAGCCCTGATCCAGCGCGTGCAGTTGCTCGGGGTTCATCTGCTTCACCGGGCCGGTGGTGCCGCCCAGGTAGAGCGTGCGCGAGGTGATGACGGCCTGGATGACGGCCAGCACGACCGGGCCGCCCAGGTTCTGCAGCATGAGCGCGATCGCCGATACCGGGCCGATCTGGTCGAAGCCCACCCCGGCGATGGCCGAGACGGTCAGCGGCACGACGATCATGCCGATGCCGAAGCCGCCGACGGTGATCGGGAATGACCAGGTTCGGGAAGTAGGGGATGCCGGCGTTCGAGCGTCGAGCCGTAGATCATCGCGCCGAGCACCAGCACGCCGCCGGCGATGACCAGGACCCGGGGCGGGAAGAAGTTCACCAGTTGCGACGAGGCGCGCCAGGCCGATGCCCAGGGCGATGACGAACGGGATGAAGCCGATCCCGGCGCGCAGCGCGCTGTAGCCCATGATGTCCTGCACGTACAGGCCGATCAGCACGGTCAGGGTGAACATCACCCCGCCGGCCAGGAAGATGGCGGCGAAGGTGGCCAGCCGGTTGCGGTCGCGGAACAGGGCGAACGGCACGACCGGGTTGATCGCGGTGCGCTCGACGGCGACGAAGGCCGCCATGGCCAGCAGCGGCCGCCAGCCCGGACGGCCAGCGTCGTCGGCGCCAGCCAGCCGTTCTCCGGGCCCTGGGTGAAGCCGAACACCGCCGCGGTGCAGGCGACCGTCGCCAGCAGCGCGCCGGCCGCGTCGAGCTTCATCCGCTCGCGGTGGGTCTCGCGCAGGGTGTCGTGCGCCAGATAGATCATCAGCAGGCCGATCGGCACGTTCACCAGGAACGCCAGCCGCCAGGACACCTCGGTGAGCGCGCCGCCGACGACCAGACCCATCACCGAGCCGATACCGGTCATCGCGGCGAACACCGCCGTGGCGGCGTTGCGGGCCGGACCCTTGGGGAAGGTGGTGGCCACCAGCGCGAGCCCGGTCGGCGCCGCGATCGCCGCGCCGACGCCCTGCAGCAGCCGCGCGATCACCAGAGTCGTTTGGTCCCAGGCGATTCCGCACAGGATCGAGGCGATGGTGAACAGCGCGACGCCGACGATGAAGGTGCGCTTACGGCCGATGGTGTCGCCGAGTCGGCCGCCCAGCAGCATCAGTCCGCCGAAGGTCAGCACGTAGGCGGTGATCACCCAGCTGCGGCCGGCGTCGGACAGGCCGAGCTCGTCCTGAATCCTGGGCAGCGCCACGATGGCGACGGTGCTGTCCATGGTGGCGAGCAGTTGCATGCCGCCGATCGCGGCCACCGCGGCGATGAAGCGCCGGGAGGGCAACCAGGCCGGAGTGGAAGGGCGCGCCTTGTCCACCGCCGAGGAGCTCAGTGGCGTCGGCAGGCCGAGGCGTTGCGATGGCCGTCGCCGCGATCCACCTTTCGAGGCGGCTCGTGCGCTCAGCATCGTTGAGAGCCGTCATAGCGGCCTACCCTACCTCAATATTAAGAAGACTTTAAAGTCTCGATCACGTCTCGAATCCGGCCACCGGCCCGATCACGATGATCGCCGGGGGTCGGATTCCCTCGGCGCGGATGTCGTTCGGGCACGTCAGCGAGGGTGGCGCGGAGAATCCGCTCGGCGGAGGTGGTGCCGTGCTGAACCACCAGGACCGGCGTTTGCGCAGGTCGTCCGCCGGCCAGAAGGGCCTCGGCGAACAACTCGATGCGTTCGACGGCCATCAGCAGGACCAGCGTCCCGGATAACTGCGCCAGCGCCTCCCAGTTCACCAGCGATTCCGGGTCATCGGGGGCCAGATGGCCGCTGACCACGACGAATTCGTGATTCACGGCCCGGTGGGTGACCGGAACACCGGCGAGCGCGGGAACCGCGATGGCGCTGGTGACGCCCGGGACCACTGTGACCGGGATCCCAGCGTCGGTCAGCGCGAGGACTTCCTCATATCCGCGGGCGAAGACGAACGGATCCCCGCCTTTGAGCCGCACGACGAATTGTCCGGCGCGCGCCCGGTCGATGAGGACGTCGTTGATGGCCTCCTGGGCCATCGCCCGGCCGTAGGGGATCTTCGCGGCGTCGATCACCTCGACATGTGGCGGAAGTTCGGCGAGCAGTTCCGGCGGCGCCAGCCGGTCGGCCACCACCACGTCGGCGTGGGCGAGCAGGCGCCGGCCGCGGACCGTGATCAGTTCGGGGTCCCCCGGCCCGCCGCCGACCAGCGCCACCCCGCCGGGGATGACGTCGGAGGCGGTGCTGGCCACGATGTCGGGAACGATGCGGCCCTGTTGGAAGGCCTCCCGGATGGCCGACCGCACGGCCGCCGAGCGCCGGTGCTCCCCGCTGGCGAGCACCCCGACGAGCAGGCCCTCGTAGTCGAAGGAGGCCGGCGTGACGGCGGTGCCGTCGCGTCCGGCGTCGGCGCGGACGCAGAAGATCCGCCGGCGTTCGGCCTCGGCGACGACGGCGGCGTTGACCGCCGGGTCGTCGGTGGCGGCGATGGCGTACCAGGCCTCGGCGAGGTCGCCGTCGCGGTAGTCGCGAAGGCTCAGCGTGATCCCCGGGGTCTGGCCGGTCAGGGCCTCCACCGCCGGGGTGGCGGCCCGGGTGACGACGTGAACATCGGCGCCGTGCGAAAGCAGAACCGGCACCCTGCGCTGCGCCACGGTGCCGCCGCCGACCACGACGACCTTCTTGCCGGCCAGTCGCAGGCCGACCAGGTAGGCGTTCTCGGTCACCGGCCGAGCGTAACCAGCCGGGGTCAGCTCATCGAGTGAGGAGTGGCGCAGCCATTGTGCGAGTGAATCCCTGCGAGGCTCCTCAATGAACGCCGGTAGCCACCGCCCGGTCGACGAAGCGCCGGATGGCGCCGGGCGTTGCGGCCGGGTGCGTGTGCAGGTAGGAGGCGTGCACGCCGGCACGGACGGCGCCCTCGCGGACAGGCTCGCCGCCGGGGCCGCGCATCAGCCAGGCGGGGTTCACCGGCTCGTCGAATTCGACTGTGGTGCGGTGGAATTCGTGTGCGGTGACCCGCTGGCCGGTGGTGAACATCGCGGAGTCCGTCGCCGCGACCGCATCGCGATAACCCAGCGTCAGCCGCGGGGTGAAGCGGGCCGAACCGGCCAGCACACCGCACATCGGGTGGCCGTCGAGGTCGGACATCAGATAGGTCAGCCCGCCGCATTCGGCGTGGATCGGGGCATGGCCGGCCAGTGCCCGGATCTGCCCGAGCAGCGCCTCGTTGGCGGAGAGTTCCTCGGGGTACTGCTCCGGGAAGCCGCCGGGCAGCACCAGTGCCGCCGACCCGCGGGCAGCGTGTCGCACAGTGGGTCGAAGTGCACGACCTGCGCTCCCGCGGCCCGCAACAGGTCCTCATGTTCGGCGTAGGCGAAGGTGAAGGCCGGTCCGGCGGCCACCGCGACCACCGGCCCGCCGGCCACCTGCTCCCCCACGGCGTCCTGTGGCGACCACGGCGCGTCCGTCACGGCCGAGGCGGCCAGCGCCCGGATGGCGGCGAGGTCGACGTGGCGGGAGACCAGATCGGTCATCGCCGCCACCGCCGCCCGCGCCCGGTCCCCGTGTTCGGTGGCCGTCACGAGTCCGAGGTGACGCGACGGCACCGCCAGGTCGTCGAATCGCGGCAGCGATCCCAGCACCGGCAGTCCGACCGCCTCACACCCCTGGCGCAGAACCTGCTCGTGGCGCGCGGAGCCGACCCGGTTCAGGATCACACCGACGACGCGCACACCGTGGTCGACTGTCGAAAACCCATGCAGCACAGCAGCGATCGACTGGCTCTGGCCGCGGCCGTCGACCACCATCACCACCGGCGCTCCCAGGAGCTGCGGCCACCTGGCCGGTGGACCCGGTGGCCGGCAGACGGAAGGGTTCCTCGATGCGGCCGTCGAACAGACCCATCACCCCCTCGACGACGGCGATATCGGCCTCGCGCGTCCCGTACCCGTACAGGGGTCCGATCAGGTCCGCCCCGACGAGGACGGGGTCGAGATTGCGGCCGGGCCGGCCCGCCGCCAGCGCGTGATAGCCGGGGTCGATGAAGTCCGGGCCGACCTTGAACGGCGCCACCCGGTCGCCGGCCTGTCGCAGTGCTCCGATCAAACCCGTTGCGACCGTTGTCTTTCCGCTGCCCGACGCCGGGGCGGCGATGACGACGGCCGGGGCCGGGCTCACCCGATCACCACTCGATGCCGCGCTGGCCCTTACGGCCGGCGTCCATCGGGTGCTTGATCTTGGTCATCTCGGTGACCAGGTCGGCGACGCCGATCAGGCGCTGCGGCGCGTCGCGGCCGGTGATCACCACGTGCTGGCGCCCGGGCCGGCCGGCCAGCACCTCGACGACCTCTCCGACGTCGACCCAGCCCCACGTCAGCGGATAGGTGAACTCGTCGAGCACGTAGAAGTCGTGGCGCTGTTCGGCCAGTCGGGTGGCGATCTCGGCCCATCCCTCGGCAGCGGTGGCGGCGTGGTCGTCGTCGGACCCCGCTTTGCGGCTCCAGGACCACCCGGCGCCCATCTTGTGCCACTCCACTGCCGCGCCGACGCCGCGTTCGGTGTGCGCCCGGGCCAGACACTCGAAGGCCGACTCCTCCCCGACCTTCCACTTCGCGCTCTTGACGAACTGGAACACCGCAACGCTCAGCCCGGCGTTCCAGGCCCGCAACGCCATACCGAAGGCGGCGGTGGACTTACCCTTGCCCGTCCCGGTGTGCACCGCGAGAACGGCTGCGTTACGCCGGGCACGGGTGGTCAGCCCGTCATCGGGGACCACGAGTGGTCGGCCCTGTGGCATCGCCGCCCCCTCGCTCAGGCAGCCCGGCGCACGGCCTGCGCCAGCACATCGGCCCGCAACTGTTCCAGCCGAAGCACCGGTGCCCCCAGGTGGACGGCCAGCTCGGCGGCCAGCCCGAGCCTGACATAGGAGGTCTCGCAGTCGATGACCACCGCGGCGGTGCCCTCGGCGGCCAGTCGGGCGGCCGCGATGTGGCTGCGCCGCAGCGGATCCGGGCCGGCGGTCGCCCGGCCGTCGGTGAGCACCACCACCAGCGGACGCCGGGGCCGGTCGCGGGCACGTTCACGGGTCACCACGTCGCGCGCGGCCAGCAGACCCTCGGCCAACGGTGTGGTGCCGCCGGTGTCGAAGCGGGCCAGCCTGCGCGCGGCGAGGTGGGCCGAGGTGGTGGGCGGCAGCACGAGTCGGGCGCCATCGGCGCGGAAGGTGATGACGGCGACCTTGTCGCGGCGCTGGTAGGCGTCGCGCAAAAGGGAGAGCGACGCCCCGCCGACCGCGGCCATCCGATCTCGGGCAGCCATGGATCCGGAGGCATCGACGACGAAGACAACGAGGTTGCCCTCCCGCCCGATACGAATCGCACGACGGACGTCGTCGGCCCGGGGGCGCAGCGGCCCGGGCCCGTCGTGTCCCTCGGCGGCCGCGAGCATCGTCGCGAAGAGGTGCAGGCCGTGGCCGTCCTCGGTAGCGCGGGCGGCCCGCACCACCGCGCCGGTGGAGGTGCGCGCCGCCGAGCGCCGCCCGGATCGGCCCTCGCCGATCCCCGGCACGGTCAGGGCCCGGGTGCGGAACACGGCCGACGGGGGGGCCGCCGGCCGGGACGCTGACGACGAATTACCTTGCGCCGCTTGCGATCGCGGCGGGCTGTCGGTCGACTCCCCACCGCCGGGCGGATCGGGGTCATCGTC
This sequence comes from uncultured Actinomycetota bacterium, assembly GCA_963715145.1. GTDB lineage: Bacteria > Actinomycetota > Actinomycetes > Mycobacteriales > Mycobacteriaceae > Mycobacterium. Next base: position 96,156 of record CAVQRL010000020.1, read on the forward strand.
GGGACCGCTGTCCCCGCCGGCCTCCGCAGCGGCCGCCAGGACCTCGTCGAGTTGGGTGGGATCGATGCCCGGGTCGTCGAACGGATCACGGCGCCGGCGGTGCGGCAGGGCCAGTTCGACTGCGGCGCGGATGTCCTCCTCGGCCACCTCCCCAGCACCCCGCCAGGCCGCATGCGCCACCGCGGTCCGGGCCACCACCAGATCCGCCCGCATGCCGTCGACGTCGAAGGCCGCACAGACCGCGGCGATGCGGTGCAGTTCACCGTCGGGCAGCACCACGTCGGCCACCCGGCCCCGCGCGGCGGCGATCCGGGCGGCCAGGTCGGCGTCCTGCGCGCGGTACCGCGCGGCGAACCCGGCGGGGTCGGCTTCATAGGCCAGCCGGGCCCGGATCACCGCGCTGCGCACCGCGACGTCCCGGGACGCCTGTACGTCGACGGCCAGGCCGAATCGGTCGAGCAACTGCGGGCGAAGTTCACCCTCCTCGGGGTTCATGGTCCCGACCAACACGAACCGGGCCTCGTGCGAATGCGACACCCCGTCCCGCTCGATGTGCACGCGGCCCATCGCCGCGGCGTCGAGCAGGACGTCGACGAGGTGGTCCGGTAGCAGGTTGACCTCGTCGACGTAGAGCAGACCGCCGTGCGCCCGGGCCAGCAGACCGGGTGAGAAGGCGTGCTCGCCGTCGCGCAGCACCTTCTGCAGGTCCAAGGAGCCGACCACGCGGTCCTCGGTGGCGCCGATCGGCAGTTCCACCAGCGCAGCGTCCGGATCGGCGCCGGCGACGACGGCGGCCAGTGCCCGCACCGCCGTGGACTTGGCGGTGCCCTTCTCTCCGCGGATCAGCACCCCGCCGATCTCCGGGCGCACCGCGCACAGCAGCAGCGCCAGCAGCAGGCGGTCATGGCCGACGATGGCGCTGAAGGGATACGGCGGCGGGATCACCGGCTGACCTCGCGCAGCATCGGTACGTGCGCGATACCGTCCTCGTCGAACTCCGCGCCGTCGATCCTGAAGCCGTGCCGGGCGTACATGTCGGCCAGGTAGGTCTGCGCGCTGATCCGGCACGGCCGGTCCGCCACCTCGGCCAGGGCGGCCGTCATCAGCCGGCCGGTGTGGCCCCGACCCCGCTCGGCGGCCCTGGTGCATACCCGGCCGATCCGGAACACCGGCCTGCCGTTCAGGCGCTCCTCGAGCAGCCGGAGCGTGGAAATCACCTGTCCGCCAACGGATTCCAGCCAGAAGTGCCGGGTCTGCGCTTCGAGGTCGCGGCCGTCTAGTTCCGGGTAGGGACAGTGCTGCTCGACGACGAACACATCGACCCGCAGCGCGAGCAGTGCATAGAGGGTCGGCGCATCCAGGTCCCGCGCCCAGGCCCGGTGCAGCGCAACCGTCACACGACGGATTCCGGCGAGGCGGCCCGGCTCTGCGACGCCCTGCTCTGCAGGCCGAGGACCTTCGTGCCGTGATCCCATATCTCGGCGAACAGTCGGGGCTCGTCGGAGAGGTTGGTGCCCAGCGACGGGACCATCTCCTTGAGCTTGGGCTCCCAGCCGGGATACTGGCGGGGGAAGCAACGCTCCATCACTTCCATCATCGCCGGAACCGCGGTGGAGGCGCCCGGTGAGGCGCCGAGCAATCCGGCGATCGATCCGTCGGCAGAGGCCAGAACCGTCGTGCCGAACTCGAGGATGCCGAGCTTCTTCGAATCGCGCCGGATGACCTGGACCCGCTGGCCGGCGATGTCGATCTCCCAGTCGTTGCCCACCGCGGTGGGGGCGAACTGGCGCAGCGTGTTGACCCGGTCCCCGAAGGACTGCAGCAGTTCGCCGATCAGGTACTTCAGCAGTGACAGTTCGGTGAGCCCGACGCCCACCATGGACAGCAGGTTGTCCGGCTTGACCGACAGCGGCAGATCGGTGACCTTGCCGGTCTTGAGGAATTTCGGCGACCATCCGGCGAACGGCCCGAACAGCAGCCAGTCCTTGCCGGTGATCACCCGGGTGTCCAGGTGCGGCACCGACATCGGGGGCGCGCCCAGCGGTGGCAAACCGTAGACCTTGGCGTGGTGGCGCTCGGTCAGCTCCGGCTTGTCGGTGCGCAGCCACTGCCCGCTCACCGGGAAGCCGCCAAAGCCCTTGACCTCCTTGATGCCCGCCTTCTGCAGCAGCGGCAGGGCACCGCCGCCGGCACCGATGAACACGAACTTGCTACGCAGACGGCGCTTTTCGCCGGTGCGACGGTTGAGGATCTTGACCGTCCAGCTGCCGTCGGACTCCTGGTCGAGGTCGCGGACCTCGTGACCGAAGAGGGTGTTCATGCCGTTGGCGGTGCCGAAGGCGAGAAGCTGCCGAGACAGCGCGCCGAAGTCGACGTCGGTGCCGCCCTCGGTCCAGTTCAGACCGACCGGTTCGGAGAAGTCCCGGCCCTGCGCCATCAGCGGCAGCCGGCGGGCGAACTCGTCGGCGTCGTCGATGAACTCCATCGAGGCGAACAACGGGTTGCGGGCCAGGGTCTCCTGGCGCCGACGCAGGTAGTCGACGTGCTCTGCGCCCTGAACGAAGCTGACGTGCGGCACCGGGTTGAGGAAGCTGCGGACGTCGGCGAGGATGCCGTTCTCGTGCGCGTAGGCCCAGAACTGGCGGGTGACCTGGAACTGCTCGTTGATGTTGATCGCCTTGGCGATGTCGATGGTGCCGTCGGGTTTCTGCGGGGTGTAGTTCAACTCGCACAGGGCCGAGTGCCCGGTGCCGGCGTTGTTCCACGGGTCACTGCTCTCGGCGGCGGCGGCGTCGAGGCGCTCGATCAAGGTGATCGATGAGACCGGGGAGCGCCTACCCCGCGACGAGCCGGGCGGCGAGCTGGGCGACGACGAGCCAGACCATGGCGGCGACCGTCGCGAAGGGCGACTCCCGGCGGGTGTACGTTGCGAAGCCCACGGCGAGGAGCGGGACGGCCGAGAGCCCGGCTAGGGCGACGACGAGCGGGCCGGGCCCGACCGCCTGGAGGACGAGGACGGCAACCGCAGCGATCGCGAGCAGCGCGAAGAAGGCCCGCAGGCGTGCCGGCGGCCAGCGCGTGGCGAGCGTCCGCTTGCCGACCGGCCGCGTCGGCGGCCCGGTCGGGCCACGTCGTGGCCAGGAGGTTCGCCGTCACGAACAGGGTCAGGGGGACGAAGGCCGCGACCGCGTATCCGTCGACCGCGCCGCCGGCGAGGGCCAGCCCGAAGAGCGGCAGCAGCATCCCGCCGAGGAGCCCGTTGGCGACCTCCCCGAGCCCGTGCCATGCCAGCGGGAACGGGCCGGTGGAGTACGCCCAGCCTCCCACGAGGCCGGCGGCGAGGATCGCAAGCGCCGAGCCGGTGAGCAGGCCGGCCGCCCAGGCCGCCAGGGCCCCGCCGAGCCCGACGATCGCCGCGACCTGCGCGGCGCGCAGCGCCAGCGACCGTGGCAACCCGGTTCGGGCCAGCGTCCCGGAACTCGCCGGGAACAGGCGTCACCTCACGGTCCGCGCGTCGGTCTCGTGGTCGGCGTACTCGTTCGCCAGGTGGATGCTGGCGGCGACCGGGAGGAG
>CAVQRL010000021.1:0-50009 GCA_963715145.1 uncultured Actinomycetota bacterium
CAGCGGAACGCACCCGGCGCTCGGCAGCGTCGATGGCCAAGGCCACGTCCTCGGCGGTGGCTGTGGCGTTCACAGCGATCTTGGCGGCGACCAGCAATTCTTCGGGCCCGAGGTGCAGCGTCCTCATATGGATGATCGACTCCACCCCGTCAGCCTCCAAGGCCTGTCGGATCGCGCGCTGGTGTGCAGGGCTGGCACTTTCGCCGACGAGCAGTGACTTCATCTCCACGGCGAGGATGATGGCGATGGCCACGAGCAGGATCCCGATCATGGCGGTGCCCGCGGCGTCCCAGCGGCCATTGCCGGTCAGCAGCGTCATCGAGACGCCGACCAGCGCGAACACCAAGCCGAGGAGCGCCCCGCAGTCCTCCAGGAGGATGACCGGCAACTCGGGGGCCTTCGCGGTGGAATGAACTCCCGCCAGGTGCGATCCCCGCGCCCGCGATTGGACTCCGCGACGGCAGTCCGAAGGGCATAGCCCTCCATAGTTATGGCAACCAGAACGACCACGATGGGAACCCATTGCCAGGAGACGATCGGGTGCGGGTCCAACCACTTATGCCACGCCTCGTACAAGGCGAAGAGGCCACCGAGGCTGAACAACACGATCGAGACGACAAAGGCGTACACGTAGCGCTCGCGGCCATAGCCGAACGGATGCTCCGGTGTCGCGGCCCGCTTGGCTCGTTTGCCGCCGAGCAACAGCAGCGCCTGGTTGCTGGTGTCGGCTAGCGAGTGGACCGACTCGGCGAGCATAGACGACGACGCCGTCAACAGGAACGCGACGAACTTGGTGACGGCGATGCCCAGATTGGCGAACATCGCCGTGACGACTGCCTTGACGCTGCCTTCGGTTGCCACGGCAACACACTACGGCGTGGCCGGCCACCCGATAGCTCTCTGGCGGTCGCCTCTCTGCCGTACTCAGCTAGTGGAGCGTGTCTAAATTCATTTGACGGTGCGGGTTTGGGGTAATCATGTATGCGAATTGCGCGTCTGGCATTGCGTGAGGGTGACCGGGAGACTCTGGTGTCACTGGAAGAAGGCCCTGGAGAAGCTGGGCCTCGCGCCGCTGAAGATCCACGATCTGCGCCACACGTATGCCTCGCTGGCCCGTTCGGGTGGCGCGGACCTCAAAGTGGGTGCAGAAGACGATGGGGCACTCCTTCATCACAGTGACGGCCAACATCTACGCCGATCTGTACGACAACGAACTCGATGAGGTCGCCGATGTCTTCGATCCAGTTACTGGAACGCCGGACACGAACCGGATGAATCAACCGGGCGGGACGAGAGTTGAAATGCGAGTTCGGTGGTGGTCCCGGCTGGGATCGAACCAGCGACCTTCCGCGTGTGAAGCGGACGCTCTCCCACTGAGCCACGGGACCCGATTTGGCGGCAGAAATGCTCATCGCGCCGAGCATGAAGACTAGCACGGCGGCCATTTCCGCTGAACACACGGCTGACCAAGCAATTTGTCGGCTCCGCGCCCGGTGCACTATTGTCGGTTCTCGCAACGGGCGACGATCTCGCCCCGAGCATGCGGATGTAGCGCAGTTGGTAGCGCATCACCTTGCCAAGGTGAGGGTCGCGGGTTCGAATCCCGTCATCCGCTCGGGGGTGCAACTGGCATCAAACCCCAACGGTGGAGTGGCCGAGTGGTGAGGCAACGGCCTGCAAAGCCGTGCACACGGGTTCGATTCCCGTCTCCACCTCCGATTTACCCCCGCGCGATTAGCTCAGCGGGAGAGCGCTTCCCTGACACGGAAGAGGTCACTGGTTCAATCCCAGTATCGCGCACCAGCTCAGAGCATGTTTTCACAAGTGCCGTGCCAAATATGTGCCCAACCGGGTTGTGAGTCCTAGGCGATTCGGTATCCACACCGAACAGAAGGACACTCCGTTGAACAGCTACACCACCCAGACGTGGCGCGATCTGCGCGATCAGCTCACCGCCACGCAGATCCAGCAACTCGAAGCCGGTGCCCGAGTGCAGCAACCCGCCGATCTGCTCGACATTGCCAAGGACATGGCCGCGCAGAACCTTCTGCAATCGGCGCTCACTGACGTACCGATACCGGCGGGTTCCACCGACGTCCGCCTGTGGCACCAGGACGACGACGGCGCACACCGCACCGTCTACGGCGGCAGGTGGACTGTCGGCAACGCGGATGTGGTGATCGTCGGTGAGCAGGACGTCACCGGCGCGACGGAGTGGCAGATCGAAGTTCAGCACGTCGAGAACACCGTCGGCGATCTCACTGCCGAGCAGACACGCGAACTGTCGCGGGTGCTGGCCGACGCCGCAGACACGCTCGAGCAGTTGCGCGACGGCAACCCGTGGCCGGTGAGACTCGACCTGCTACCCATGCTGCAACGCGATCGGACGGCACGCACCGGACTGCTCACCGCCATTCATGTGAGCGGGTTGGTAAGAAACAACCACCGGACAGACGGCCACCGAGATCTCACTCGGTGGCCGTTTGCTGTCGCCAGAATTTTCGCTCGAGTGGGTAGCGGACATGACCCCGGCACCGCGCAAGAAGCTGGGGCGTCGGATCAATCCCAAGTCGCGGGAGCAGTTCGCGAAGTGGTTCAAGCAGACCTACGGCTGGGGAAGCCAGCAGCGACTCAGCCAGCTTCAGGCGGCTAACGAGATCGCTCCCATTCTCACAACCACGGTTGTGGGAATTACCCCGAACCGGCGAGCGAGTGTTGCGCCCGTTCGCCAAGCTGCGCGCACAGGGTTACGCCGAGCAGCAGGCCAGCATCTGGCAGCGGGCTGTCGAGTTGGCCGAGGGTGAAACCCCCACCGAGGGCATCGTCCGCAAGGCGGTCAACGTTCCTTGCAAATCCTGATTTTAATCAGCATTTGCCCAGTACCTTGCCGCCCGCCGCCCTTCGCTGCCGAACGTCGCGAAACACGGCCGTAGCGAAATTATCTTCGGTCTATACGGCCGGTGGCGCTCAACGCTCACCAAAGCGGAGCGCACACCGGCCGCACCATTCGGGTGTGGGAAACCAAACCACCCGAAGCCCTTTACACGAACGTGGCTTTGCCCGTCCTCCGCTTCTTTACTTTGATCTCCGAGCTCGACAACGCCCACAACGCCAACGTCGCCGCAACCAACGGCGTGATATCGGATCCGGAGTCCTTACGGCTCCAACCCCACGCCGAGTCGCCGATCGCACGCTTCCGCGCCACCGACAACGCGAGATTGAGCAGCGGTTGATCCATATGCCGCAACCGCCCACACATCACCGCATCGAAGAAGCCGCCGCACGCTTTCGCCATCTGACCGGCGTTCGTCACCGTCACCGGCACACCGGCCTGCTCCAGCGGATCAATCAGCGTCGAAGCCGCTGACACACCATCCACCACCACCGCACGCACCGGGTGGCGCTTCACCAACTCGGCGACTTTCGCCAACACCCACTCCGGAGCGCCGCGCCGGGACTCGATCACGTCCACGAACGGCGAACCCACCGCCGTGGTGCCGGCCGCCACGATCGACGTGGAATCCCGGCCCGGTGCCACGTCGATCGCCAACGCCACATCGCCGCCACCGGCCACCAGATCCGCAGCCGCGCAGTCCTGCCACGACTCCGACGGGATCACCCGGTGCGCCCGGGTAGAGCCCCAGATCCCCAACCGTTCCCGCGCGAACGTCTCATCGTCGAGCACCGCACGCTCATCACGCACCGTGGATAGTTCCAACCGAATCCCCAACGCAGGATTGGCTTGCCGCCACGCTCCAACGTCATCGAGATCCGTCCCCGGATCACAACTCCACTCCAACCAACACAGCCGCGGATCCTCGCCCGTCAACCCGGCCGCACGCATCCGCGCGAACTGCTCACCCTCCGAACTCTCGGCGGGTGGCGTGCCCGTCATGATCAACTGCGGATTCGGTGACACCGAGATCGTCGGCAACAGTGCGCTCATCTCCGGTTCGGTGAGTGCCTGCGCCTCATCGAGCACCAGGACGTCGGCGGTGAAGCCGCGGCCGGACTGGCGAGACCGCGCCAACAGCTCGAAACTGCCGCCGTTGCGCATCACGATCGCTTCGGATCCGTTCGCACGCCGGATCGTATCCACCGACCGCGCCAACTTCGGATACAGCCGACGATTGTCGAAGAAGTCGAGCAGCTTCATGAACATCCGCTGACCCGAACGCACAGCGTGAGCCGAATACAGCACCCGCTCATTGCCCACGATCAACGCATACAACGTCCGCATCAGCAGAAGCTCACTCTTGCCCTGTTGTCTCGCTATGGCCAAACCACACCGAGCCGCACTCCACCGGCCGTCCGGACCGGTGCCGAGCCACGCATTGAGCACGAACCGCTGCCACGGATCCGGCGTGATCCCGTACCCAGCGCACAGAAACTCCGCATCTTCAGCTTCGGCGTGTGTGGCGGCGACGGGTAAACACTGCACCGTCGGTGTCTGCACCCCGATCGCCGCGCCGTCGCGCGAGTTCGTCGGCAACTTCGTCCTCCTTCGTCCGGATCGCACCGGCGCCGGCCGCGTCGATCTCGGCGAGCGTGTCCCTTAATTGCCGAGCCAACCCCGCCACGTCACGCGGTGAGCCGCACTGCTCGATCTCGTCAGCCAACCGGTCCCGCAGCGAGCACAACGCCGCAAGCCGATCACCGCTCCTGGCGGCGTCCGGCAGCGTCTCCGGCGGCTTCTGCGGCCTTCTAGCCACTGTGGCACCCAGTTCTTACGGATTCTTCGCTGCAACGCCAGGGATGTGTCCGGCCACACCGACCGGAGCCCGCCCCCCACCCCCACGCGGCCAGCATGACGCGTCACCAGTCCCGAGCGTGCCGCACCGGCTGCTCGGCATGGGACTTGCGGTTACGTCGTTGGTTGCACTCCAGACACGAAGCCACCAGTTGCCCAAAGTTGGAGCCGCCGTCCTTGATCGGGATCAGGTGATCGGCGGTCGCCGAGTGCGGGTGCGGGAACTTCAATGACGGATCGAGATAGCGGCTGCACCAATAACAGGTGTCGTTCTCCCGCAACAGCTTCGCGCGCAAGCGCCGGTATTTGCGGTGGCTTGTCCGGTTGGGTATCCGGCTCACACCGCTACCATGCCGTCGTCGCGGTGCGGGTTGTCGATCGGATCGAGCTGCTGCTCCCCGGTGTCATCGACGGATTTCGGGTACGGCGTGAAGCCGTCCAGCTTGGCGGCGCGGATGCTGATACCGGCGTTGAGCATGGCAGCCCAGCGTCCGCACCGGCCGGTGGAGTACCACGCTGCCCACGCTTGCCGTCCGGTGACGTCGCCGGGATCGCAGACCAGCGGCAGCAGCGCGGCATCGTCTCGGATCCGCACATTGCATAGCCGTGCGGCGGCCGCGAGCAGCCCTACGGTTTGGGTGAGATCCTGCGCCACGACCGCGGCCTCTACCCACGCTTTGCGTTCGCGGTCGGGTGCGGTGATCAGCTCGGCGGCGGCGGCTTCGACGTCCACAACTTTGGCGGCCGACGAGAACGCTTTCGCTGCGAGGTCGAATTTCTTGGCGATTAGCGTGTAGTTCTCGGCGGCGACGGCACCGGCGATCTCCTTGAGTCGCTGATGTGCCCAGTGCTGAACCGCAGAGTTCAATCGTGCCACCTGCGCTTGGCTGTCCTGCTCGATGAGCGCGGCGGCGCGGAGCAACTCAACATCTTCTTCACCGGTCGGGTTGAGCATGTAGTCGCGCAACCTGTCGCGGCACGGCGTTTTCATGGCGGCGAAGTGCGCGTACCTGTCGCGCAGCGCGACGAAGGACGCCGGGAAATCCACGCCGGCCGCGGTGATTGCGGCGACGTCGGCGTTGAATTCGCGAATCGGATCGTTCCAGCGGTTCACTACTTCTGCTCCTTCGCTGTGTTGCTGCTGCCCTTGATGTGGCGCGATAACGCTTCGGCGGCGGCTTCGGGTGTGTTGCTGGCTTTGACGTGGCGCGATAGCGCTTCGGCGGCGGCTTGCTTCGTGACGCCGCGTGCTCGAGCGACCACAGCTTCGAATTCTCGGTCTGTCATGGCGGCGAGCTTGTGGATCAGCGCCGGGTCGTCCTGTGGTGCTGTCACGGTGTCCGTCCTTCGATGTGTTCGTCGAGTGCACGTTTGTCGATGAGCCACCGGCCGCCGACGAGCTTGCCGCCGAGTGCCGGTGCGAGCCTTCGCGCTTGGCGCCGGGAGCAGTTGAGCTCCCGAGCGGCTTGCTCGATCGGCACGGTTGGTTGCACATCTACAGAATCCAGATCCGGCTTGTCGCGGACGTCCGATTGTCCGTATGCGGACACGGCGTGCAGTTCGGCGGCCAGGACGGCGTAGTCATGGCTTAATGGAAGTCCGCTCGATCGGCGTGCGCGCTCGGCGATCAGCACGGCTTCGCAGAGTGTCCGCGCGGCGGTGCCGTGTACGACCACGACACCGCCGACGCGGATCAAGCCGTCCATTGCCGCCTACCGCCGTCGATCGACTCGGACGGCTTTGTCTGCACGTGACAGGTGGTAGCCGCGTGTGAGCCGGGTGGTGCAGCGATCACCGGGTACTGCGCCGCATGATGGACAGGACACTGTGAACGGCAGGGTGGCGAGACTCATTAGCAGCAGCCGTCGCAGCGCGTTACGGCAGCCGTCGCAGCGCAGCCGTGTGCCAGCCGTTGTCCGGCGGCCAGTGCCAGCGCGGCGTATGCGTGCGCGGGCTTGCCGATCGTGCCGGCACCGTTGACGGCGTTCTCCCAGTCGATGAGCAGTTCTTCGGATCGGCGGATCGGCGTGAGTTTCGATCTCGACTAATTCGGCTACCGGGATCGGCTTCGTGTTCGGTGGCGTGTTCATGCTGTTCTCTTTCTCTTTCTCGGTGTTGCGCATAGGACGTGTCCAGGTTGGGTTGGCCGCGTGCAGTTCTGGTGTGCGCACGGCTGTTCTTCGCGACGGATCAGTTGTGGCTCGAAGACACGCCGGGATTGGTGGACGGTGTGGCAGGTATTGCAGCGCGGACGTCCTGCCGAGTACGGGACGGTGCGGCAGTCGATACACAAGGACTGCCGGTATGCGGCGTGCTGATCTGGTGTCGATCTCATGCCGTCGCCCCGCCGTCACCGCTCACGTTCCCCGTCCCTAAAGGGACGGTGGAAAACGTGATTGCTTGCCGTGTGATTGCCGTGATTGGTTGCGTGATTGCTTGACCTGCGGTTTCGCCGAAAACGTGATTGCCGTGATTGCTGCGTTATTGCTTTTCGGACGAAAACCCGCGTGATTGCTTGACCTGCGGATTTCGGAAAACCGTGATTGCTGCGTGATTGCTTTTCATGCCGCAACGACCCACCTGGCGGCGTCGCGTTCGGCGCCGCCACCCTTAGTGCCGTCACGGCGTAGAAGCCGTCCGGTATCGACGAGCCGGTTGAGTTTTCGGCGTGCTTTCTCGATCTGCGCGCTCGTCGGCTTGTCGGTGGTGAACAGCACCGTGGCGGCCAGCTTCGCCGACGACCCGTCCGGCCCTTGCACGGTGGCCAGCGCGACGAGATCAACCTTGTCGTCGATCGTGATCACACCGGCGTCCTGATCGTGCAGCAGCCGCAGCGGCCCGATTTCGTTGGCCGGTGTGCGGACGTGACGAAACTCCACGATCGGATCACCGGGTTCACCGGACAGCAGCACGACCGAGCCGGTGCCGGCGGTGATCCACGCGGATCCGTACACGTCGGCAGCACTGTTCGGTGCGGCACCGTTGGCGCCGCGCTTCACCGTGTGGTGCAACTCGGCCAGTTCGGCACCGTTGGACAGCAATTGCTGACGGCACGCGGGTTGTATCCGGCACCAACAGCGTCGTCTGACAAGCCGACTGCGGCGTCTTTCACGCTGTCGAGATAAACGGTGGCGGCACCGGCCGCTTCGGCCAGCTCGGACAGAATGTGCGGGTTCTTCGCCACGTCCGACGGTGGTGGTCCCGGCCAGATCTTCACCCGTTCGGCGAGCACTGCCCGATCGGCTTCGGTGAACAACCTTGCCGCTGCTCGAGCCAACTGCCGCGGCCGATCCATGGCCAGGTACAGGATGGTGCCGTCGCGCGGCACCACCGGTAAGCCGAGAAACGCTCCGGTGCCCAAGCCGAGCTGTTCACGCATGAGCTGGATCGCCATGGTGGTTTTACCGAGTCCCATGGGTCCGGCGATCATGAGCGATTCACCCTGCGCCCACAAGACGTCGTTGCCGTGGCCGACGATCGCAGGTGTCCGGCGGGTGTGTCCAGAATGAACGCAGCACCGTCAACGAAGTGATTCGCCACACGTGCTCGGGATCGTCGTCCTGGTGTTCGTCGGGTTCGGGCTTTCGACGTCGAACCCGTTGGGTGCGAAGAAGTCGATGTCCGCCCGAGGAAACGTGCGCCCAGCACAGTGTGTTGCGGGTGCCGTTGACATGGACGTAGCGATCCATTGCGCGGTGGTAGAACGAGTCCGTCCCACAAGCCGGGACAGTCCACGATCTTCGGTGTGGTTTCGTCGACGGCGGCACCGTTGTACTTGCCGCTAGTGGCGATCTTTTCGCCGATCAGCGGATCGTTGTGATTCAGAGCGTCACTCACTGAGATCACCACCGGCAGCGTTGTTCTTGATCGACTCGGTGATCCGCCAGTCCCATATTTTGTATGCGTCGAGCAGCTTCTTAGCGACGGCGATTGAATCGACGTTGAACTCTTGCGCGATCCACGTCGCCATTTCGCCGATCAGGATCAGCGGATTGAGTCGCAGATACGTTGCGCTGAAACAGATCGGTGTCTGCGTCCCTAACGGGATCGTCTAGCCAGCAACCGAGAATCTCCCAGCCGCTGTGCGTTAGCTGCACTTGCTGCCGGTATCCATTTTCCACTTGGACAGCCGCTGTTCTTCGACGTCGAGAGCATGCCGGTACAGCGATAGCACCCACGGCCGCAGATCGTCGTAGTCGATCCGGTCGGTGACGGTGATCGTCACGTCCGGTGACCACAGCGTGTGCGTATCGCCGTCGTCCGGTTCTTCTTCGGACGGCTCGGCCGGCACGGTGGTGAACAGATCTTTGACGATCTCGCGTGCTCGGCGATCCAGTTCGTCGCTCTGCGCCAGGATCCTCGACGCCGGTGGGACGGTTGTCGAGCAGCACCAGAAGCGCAGCTTGAAGATCCTTCAATTGTTCGGCCATGAAGTCGGCTTCGTCCACCGGGATCTTCACGTCACTGCGGGTGCGGTAGCCGACGCTGGCTGACGATCGTGCCGTCATGGTTGATACACCCGCAATGTTGACGTTGATCGCGGCGTAGACGTCGTCCCATGAATCGAACTCGTGGGATTTGCCGCCGCACCACGTCCACAACTTCTTGTCTCGGCGCTCAACCGTGCCGGTCTCCACCGCGGGTGCCGCTGGCGGCGTCGGTTGTGGATCAGCCACCGGCTTTTCTTCTTTGGCGCGGACTTCTTGTACGTTTTGCCGTCCAACCCGGTAACCGGATCAGGTCAGTCACTATGACTCACCTGATCCAGATCCCGGTCAACGGTTTTCTGACTCACTCCAACAGTGGCGGCGATCGCGCGCTGGCTGATACCCTCGCCGGCGAGCAGCTCCACCACCGCACGCCGATGGTCGGTGCACAGCTGCCCAGTTGTCCGCCGAGCGCGTCGGCCAGATATGCAGTCCACGAAGCGAAGCCGAGTGCAACGTGAACCTGTCCGGTTTTCGCTTCGTCCACCAGATCTGCGATCTTTGTCAGATTCTCGCGAACCGTGGCCGCCATGAAGTCTGATCCGCTTGTCGAGTCGGGTTGCGGCGGCGACGTCGAGCGGTGTCGGCAACTTCAACTTCGATCTCGGTGCTCATGCCGTCCACCGCCGATTGATCGACTCGGCCATACGGCGATCCGATCCACCGCGACGCCACAGCAGCCGTAACTCGGGTGTCAACGCTGCCGCGCACAGTCCCTGCTCGGCCAGGTGCTCGATCGCGTCCCGATATCCGTCGGTGCGCTTCTCGGACGGGTTGTCCCGGTAGTCGCAGCGGCAGGGTTCATGGCAGCCGCAGTCGAACTTCGGACTCAGGTAGTACGCGCGGGTGAATCGGGTGCGGCTCATGCGGCGACCCGCTCTCGGCGGTGACACACCGGACCGGCATGGCGAGACACGCTGCGCAGCGACCAGATCGGACGTCGGCATCGACGGCAACGCTCGGTACGCTCGTCGGTATCGGCTTCGTGGTGGTTGCCGGTGGTGTTTCGGGTAGCGGGAGTGACCGGGTTCGCGTCAGCGGCCCGGTTTCTTCGTTTCGGCATCAGACATGGCCGCCGATCGGCTGCAGCATGGCGGCCAGCTCATCGAGATCGACGCGGATCAGTCGCGGCCCCATGCGGTAGCCGGTGATCCGGCCGGTGGAGATCCAACGCCGGATGGTGTCCGGATGAACTCCGGCTTCAGCGGCAGCGTTTTGGATGGAGTCGAGACGTTGCAGTGATTTGTTTTTGGACACAGCAGAAGCCCTTCGGCTTCTGAGCGGCCCTGCGTTGCTCTCAGATTCGCCATGTCCACGGCGGGCAACTAACCTACGCGCACCAATCTACCGGTATGCCGGACAAAGCCGTTCTAACCCGGCGTGATCCGCTTTCGTGTCGGCTGTCCCGGCGTGCCGATCTCGTCGGCAAGCTGCGCGCACAGCACGGTGACGTTGCGCAGATGGTGGCAGTTCAAACTCAAGCCGCCACCGGTGGGATCAAAATCAAAGAAGTCGAGCAGCTCGTCGAGCGAGCCGCCGGTGGCAAGCCACTTGCGTTCACCGTCCGATGTCCGCTTGCGTCTCGCCGAGTCCACCAGATCCGCCGCGGCGGTCTCGTGCGAGAGCGTGTGGCGCGGCCGGTACCACAGCATCCCGTCGGGTGTTCGCCATGCGTGCAGCAGGAGACACCCGGCAGGACAGCGGTACTCAAGCGTGAGCACCTGATGGAGTGTCGGTTTCGGTGTGGCTTCGTAGAGCGCCACCACTTGATCGCTGTTCACCCGTTCGCCAACTTCGACAGCAGTGCGGCGATCTCACGATCACGGCCCTGTGCCACGTGCTGATACCGCATCGCCGCTTGCGGCGTGCTGTGGCCCAACCGGCTCATTAACTCGCTGAGCGTGGCGCCGGTAGCTGCTGCGAGCACCGCGCCGCTGTGGCGTAGATCGTGCCAGCGCAGATCTTCGCGCTTCGCTTTCGTGCGCGCTTTGTACCACCACCGGTACAGCGTGGACGGCTGCAAGTGTCCGCCGTTGTCGGCAGCGAACAGCAGAGCGTCGGGACTCTTGCCGGTGAACCGATCTAGATGATCTTCGATCTGCGGGACTATGTGCGGCGGGATCGCGACGTCGCGGATCGAGGCTTCGGACTTCGGCGTGCCGATCTCGTACTTGCCGTCCACCCGCGCCGCCGCACGCCGGATCCACAGCACTTCGTCGCTGAGATTGACGTCCTTGCGGCGAAGCTCCACCGTCTCGCCGAATCTGAGAGCACACCAGGACGCCAACGTCACCATGAGCCGCAGTCTCTCGGGCATGGCTTCGGTGAGCACACCGAGCTCGTCCACCGACGCCGGACGGATCTTGTGAACACGCTTGGAGCGGCCGGCACCGGTGATCCGGCACGGATTGTCGTCGCGCAACTCGTCGGTGACAGCCGACCCCATGATGGTGCGCAACAGCGAGTACGCGTGCGATCGCATGGTCGGCTTGTCGGTGAGCGTCGCCGCGTACCAGTCGCGCACGTCCTGCGGTGTGATCGCGTCGATCGGCCGGTGCCCGAACGTGTCGATCAGGTGATCGTCCAAGATCGCTTGATAGTGCGCTCGGGTGCGCGGGCTTGATCGGCCGTCCGGCCACCTGGCGGCCAGCAAGCCACGTCTTGGCGTAGTCGCCGAACGTGATCTTCTCGGCGCGTTTCTTCGCCGCCGCGGCCGTCCATTCTTCGGCGTCGATCTCCCGGCGGCGATCGGTGAGAAAAGCTTCGGCGTCGGATCGTGCCGCATACGTGCGGTGCGCGGTGACATACGTGCCGTCCGGCCCGGTGTAGCGAACTTGATACCACAGACGGCAGCTTGCGGATATTGCCGAACGATCGCTTCTCACGTGCGTCGCGCTTCTTCGTCATTGCTCACACCCGTCCGTGCCAAATGCGTGCCAAACCGGTGCAATTCTATGCCTACTTGTGCGGTGTTGTTCAACGCGATACTGTTCAGCGTGTTGCCTGTTCAGATGCCATCTGCGCTGGTAACAACCGAAAAGCCGTTTCTCCTAGAAATCAACTTCAATCCCAGTATCGCGCACCACATCTGAACTGGGCTTTTAGGTCACTTTTCGATTCCTCGCCCATTCTCCCGGGAGCTTCATGCTCGGGGAAGGAGCACGGCATTGTTAGCTCAAGAGTTCCGAATCCGCCGGCATCGCGCCGGGACCTAGCGGCTGGAGCAACTGAATCGGCCCTCACCGGCGTAAATGCTGGTGAGATGGTGACCTGAGCTTCGGGGGCTGCGCCTACGGGAGATACAGCCACCGGTGGAGGTTCGACCGGTGGCTGTGAGGGTAGGTTTCACTCCCCCAAAACGGGGCGCGGCTCTATCCGAGACTCAGAGTGCCTACTATCTAAAGATGAACATCACCCGTTGCCAGCCGCGCCGCTGGGCCGCCGGCCTCACCATGATGATTTCGCTGCCGCTAATCGGAGTCGCGCTAGCGCCGACCAGCCTTGCTGACGATTTCGATTGCATCGGGAGCGTTTCTCTTGATTGCATGATGAACTCTGGCAGCGGGCTTCCCGATCCCCAGGCGGGATGGACTCAACCCGGCGACCTAGTCATCCCGGCCGGTGGTGGACTTCCCCAGGTCGCTGTTGCGCCAGCACCTCCTGGCGCACCGGTGGTGACAGCAGGAGGCGGTCTCCCCGTCATTCCCGCTGGGCCACCTATCGGCGGCATGGATATCGGCGGCATGGGTATGGGCGGCATGGGTATGGGCGGCATGGGTATGGGCGGCTGGGATATGGACGACGACTTCTGAACCCGAAGGGTTTAGACCGCAGATTGCGCTAATCGTGCGTCATCTGCCGCCAAGCCGGCAACGATATTTTCCGGCAAAGAGCGGACGGAGCAGTACGCTCCTTCTCACCGGCGTTCCCCACCAGGTGAAGTAGCCGAGCCGGGTCCTATCGTTGAGGGCAGGACGGCGTCGTCAAGGAGACAATCATGATCGCTCGGATGTGGCGCGGCTGGGTTCGGACCGAGCAGGCCAACGCCTACGTCGCCTACATCACCGGCACAGGTATGCGTGAGTATGAGGCCACGCCGGGCAACCTTGGCTGCCGGATGTGGACGAGAGATCTGGGAGGTGATCGAACCGAAGTCCTGACGGTCGGTTGCAGCGGCCCAGGCCGGTTCATGATCCGCCGCACCCCGACATTGACCGGCGGCAAGCTCTCTCAGCCGGGACCTCCAATTCGGTGGCTTCTCCAAAAGATGAACACCCGTTGGCAGCTGCGCCGTTGGGCAGCAGGCCTCACCATGATTGCCCTACCACTGATCGGGATTGCGCTAGCACCGACCAGCCACGCGGAAAATTGCGGCTGGAACCCGGACTCTCTTGAATGCTTGTCGGGCACCATGTGCCTGTGGCACCCGATCTCTTTTGACTGCATGATGGACTCTGCTCCCACCAGTCCCCCGGCGCCTCAGACGTCTGCGCCAGCACCTCCGGGCGGCCCGGTACCAATGGGGTGACATTTCGGCCCAGCGGTTCAAAGAACTACGAACCCAGACCGAGTGGCGAGACCTGGTGCAACTCCTGAGACCCCAACTGAACCCGGTCGGAACAGAATCGGCCCTAACCGGGCATGCTCCCGCCGGGCGGTTAGTCCATGCCAGCGAGGCACCCTGACCCGCTGTAGCCCCCGATTCCGCAGTCGTCGGGCTTCTTGGGCTTCGTTGACGGGGCGAAACTGTTGGGGCCGTTGTTCGACATACTCTTCTCACTGGGCGTCACGTCGGGGTGGCTGTCCCCCGGGCCGTCCGAGCGAGAGCTGCACGCTGTCAGGACGGTTGCCGCGGTTATCACCACAGTTGCCAGGAAAAGAGCTACCCGCCGCAACACCATGCCGGGAATCATAAGTTCGGTCGTGCGGTGCTGCACGCGAAATGACTCGGGCGTAAATACTGCTCACCCCGTGTGCCGGACCGTGTCCGTTTCATCCAGGCAATGTACTCAGGTCAGCCGCCCGTTAGGGACATCCGCGCAGGTCAGGTACGTTACCAGGGAATTCATTCAATCCCATTATCGCGCATCGGCATTGACTTGCAGGTCAAGCTAGTTTTTCAACCGAGCCGCCCAAGGTTCTGCACCAGTCATCCGCGCCCGACCCATCTGAAGTTTCGTTAGCGTTCACGTACCGCCGCAGGTGCCGATCACGTTAGCTTGCAACAACTTTCGCGCGACGCCTTCGATCAGCGATGATAGGTGATCACCGGGCCGCCGTGAAACCTGCTGGCGCCGCCAACGCCGTAGTTGTAGTTGTGTTGATTACTCGGGTTCGCCTGGGTGTCTTCCCAGTCGGCGTGGGCGACCCCTGAGGCGCCCAGCAGGCTTGCGAAGATGCCGGCGGCGAGCATTGTCGAGACGGTGAAACGCTTCATGATGTTCTCCTGTGGTGTGGCCGGGGCTGTCCCGGCTTGTTGACAGCAACTTTGCCGGGCGCAGAGATGCTGCGGCATCGGGCGGATCACCGATTGCGCTGATGAGTCGGCCTCCTCTGATCGAAGGAGCCGACCGCGCGAAGCCCGAGATGGGTTGCGGGCCGGCTACGGGCCATCGCCGAGGCCGTCAGCCGGTTCAGTACGGCAGGCTGCCGCCCTGGGTAATGCCCCCCAATCGGTGGACATCAATTTCCCCCACCTCGTCTGTCCGACGGGGGGACAGACGTTCCCTGCAGGCTGCGCCAGAGTCATTGCTACAACGTCGCGCCACTTCATGAGGAGAAACACCAACCATGACCATCACACGCCTGCTCGCCCTGCCCGTCCTGTCAGTCGGCATCTTCGGCGGCGCATTCCTCGGCCTAGCCGGCATCGCCAACGCTGACACAGGTACCGACGTGGTGACTTCCACCGTCGTGGTCTCCTCGACAGACACCGGTACCGATAGCTCGACCGCGGCGGATTCAGCGACGGCCAACGACAGCGACAATTCCACAGCCGCAACCGACGCCGGCAGCGATGACTCCCAATTCGTATCGCCGGTCAACTCGGGCTCCGACGGCTCCTATGTCATCAACTCATACCAGGCAGTCTTGGGTGACGTTGCCTCCCCGGCGCCGAACTGGGTCCCCTGGGCCAGCACGTTGTGACCCGGAATCGTCTACAGCTCCCTGGTGTCGACAGACGCCAACCCCTGATCGCACCGAACACACCACGACCAAGGGATTTACGATGACCGAGCCACGTGAACGCGTATCGCGATTCAACCGAACTGCACCACGCACCCAAGCACTTCTGAGCGCGGCCCTGCTGCTGCCGACGCTGGCCATCTACGCGCCGATCGGCCTCAACAACGACTTCTTCGTCGAGTTCGCATTTACTGCATCGGGCGGGTACTTCCTGGCGGCCCTGGCCGTGGTGGCACGCTCCCGCCCACGGCGCTGGTGGGCGCTGGCGATTGCCGCGGCCACCCTGGTCGCCGAGGGGCTGATCTTGATGGTGTCCAAAGATGCCGATATGGGGCTGCAGACAGCATTCTTTGTGGTCGCACCGGTTGGCTACGTCGCAGCATGGGGAGTCGCCCGCCGCCACTCGGGCTGGTGGAAATCAGGCTTGCCTCTGGCAGCGGTGACCGTCATCGTCCTGCGCGTCGCGCTCTTATGGGACGCATACGACAGCACTGTCCTGCGGGCGTGGTGGTGGTGGTGGCTTCTGTGGCCGGCAATCACCACCCTCGGCTGCCTGGCATGCTGGGCGGTCGACCTCCGGGCAGCGCGCAAGACGAACCGGATGACCAGAGCGACCGGACCGTCCACACAGGTGCCGTTCGAATCACCCACGGCCGCAGGTCAGCACCGCATCCCAGCACCCACCCCCTAACACGAGGAGCACCACGATGAACCACCCCCGCCGCCTCGCCCTACCCGCCCTAGTCGCCGCGGTCATCGGCGCCGCCACACTGGGCCTGGCCGGCGCATCCAACGCCGAACCGGACGGCAGCACACTCAGCTACGGCTCGAGTGGAGTGACCGCGACCATCGACTGCGGCGACGGCGGCGCACTCCAAGTCGACGGCTCAAACGACATTCTGACCGTCACCGGAACCTGCTCGTCAGCCCGAATCAGCGGCGACGCCAACCAAGTCACGTTCCACAGCATCACCGACGACATCGACGTCCCGGGAAATCGCAACACTGTCGACATCAAGGCAGACTTCTACGGCTCCAACCTCACCATCGGCGGAAACGACAACAGCGTCAACACCGGAACCGGATAGCCGCGACCCTCAGCTTGGGCCAGAGAAGATCTGCCGAGCCGGTAGCCCAACAACGCCAAATCGCCTGGCATTCAGCCTGACTCGCTGATCGCCACGCGTCAAACAACGTCGATCCGCGGTAGACCGCTCCACGGGATGATGTCCGACACGGTGGCAGACAGAGTTCACGTTGCCGGGGTGAATGACCGGCCACCGAGGCACGAACTCAACTATGGAGAAAATCCGAGGCTATCTGCTGGGCTTGATCAGACTCAGGAGCGATCCAGAATCCCAGATGCGACCCCTGTGGAATCCAATGCAGACGCGATCCGATGATCTGCTCATGCGCCCATCGCGCATCGTCTGGGGGCACATCACCGTCGGCCTCGCCATGCATGATCATGGTCGGGCAGCGGATGGCGCTGAGATCCAGTCTGTCGATGGCCTCCAACTGATGCAGGTCGTTATCCAAGCCCGTCTGGCGATGGGCGAAGTCCGCCGACATTGTTCGCAGCAAAGCCTGGACGAAAGCCAGGCTCTCTGGGTCGGCAACGACTTCCTGGACTCGCTGGTCGATCGCTTCGGGGCTCAGGGTGCTTTCCGTCTTGAGCAGGTTGGCCACCACGGGCCGGGGGAAGGCGTGCCCCAGCCAGTTCATGAACCACGCACCGGGACGGCTCAGGAAGATCGCTCTCTCCGCAGCGCCGAGCTCTGCGGCCTTTGCGTACCTTTGGGTGACACCGTCGACCACCAGCAGTGCACTGACCCGCTCGGGGTGCCGCTGAGCAAGAAGATAGCTCGGAGGTCCGCCGGCTGACGCGCCGAATACCGCAGTGGACGGAAGGTTGAGCGCATCAAGCAGGGCGGCGAGCAGGTCCGCTTGTTCGGCAAAGGTTGTCCCGCTGCTGAGAGGCGTGCCCAGATAACCCGGCCGTGAGGGCGCTATGACCCGAAATCCATTGCGGGAGAAGGTAAGTGCCAGCAAAAGCCCCTGATCGCAGCCGCCCGGCCCGCCGTGCACCGACAGCAACGGTGGCCCGTCGCCGAAAGTGGCGATCTCGACCGGGCCTGCGCTGGTTTGGATGATCTCGCGCGGCTGTGTGAAACAGGCCTCTATGACGGACATACCACCTCTTTCTTCGTTCGGCGGTGGACATTGTCAAGGACTCTGAGACGTTGACATCACTGTCGTCTCACAGGGTGGCCGCCGACCCAAGACAAGGGCCCACCCAAGACAGGGGCCCACCCGGAAGAAACTGCGTTATAACGCCTTTCGCCACTGCAGCTTCCCGACTTCTGATCCATCCAGCGGGGAGCACCACCCTGACCATCCGATCACCCTCTTGGTCGTCGCCGCGCTGGGAAGTGCCGTCTGGTAGCGCATTTCTCGACCATGTGGGCGCACCCCCTGGCCCTGAACGAAGAACAGGTCTCTAACGGGGACCGATTGGGCCGGGCCCCACCGGACCGGGCCCCACCGGACCGGGCCCCACCGGACCGGGCCCCACCGGACCGGGCCCCACCGGACCGGGCCCGACGACCGCGTAATACTCGCACTGGTTGGTGGTGGTGTTGAAGTACATGCCGGCTCCGCAGCCGTCGTCAGCCCGGCCGGCCGGCGCCGCGACAACCGCAGCGACCGCCAACGAGGACAGCGTCACAGTCGATGCGAGGCCATATCGGTAGGTGGACCAAGTCATCCTCTGATGGTAAGACCGTTTTTTTGGGGCAAAAGGGCTTTCGCCCGGAAATGACTTCCCTGCCTGCCAGTTGAGGGACACGACTCCCGGGTCGGGATACCTCGGCACTTGCTGGCAATGTGCTGTGAGTTTCTGACCGCCCCGGCCGGCCCAGCTCGCAGACCCCTACAGTGAGATCCGCTGCGGTCATCCGTGGTCACGCGGGACACGGGGGACGATGAGCGAAGTCAGCGATCTCGGATTCGGCCTGGAGCGGGCGGCAGCCATCCAGCGCGCCGCCGACGAACTGGCCGACCGACTCCAGGAACTCGCCGACGACCTGTCCGTGCGGGGGAAGACCCGGCGGGTCCGGTACGGCCGGGGTCGGGTCGGACATTCGCTCAAGCGGCAGTCGCCCGAGGGCTTCGTCATCGACCCGGTGAATCTGGCGATGCTGCTTCCGGACGGCCGCCTCTGGACCTACAGTCGCAGCGACGCCACCAGGTTCCCGGCGGGGCGTTGTTACGACCCGCGCACCGATCACAGCCAGTTCTCCGGCAACCGGACCTTCCCCGACGGCCGGGAGTTCGTCTTTCTGGGCGCCGTCCTGGGCGGGTACACCTTCGGTGTCGCCGGCGGCCGGGGCAACGGGGGCCATGCCGACTCCTCCCCCAGTCTGTGCGCCATCGTCGGCGAGGGCCGCTCCGTCCGCTTTGTGAGCGCAGTCGAGGCGTGCGCCGCCATCGCCGAATCGGTGCCCTCCACCGACGTCGATTGACGCCGAGACTCGGCGACACCGCCGCAACGTCTTGTCACGAAAAAGCTTTCGACGGTCATCGGTACGTCGCACAATAAGTCGTCGGCCCGCCGTGCCATCCCCCCGTGCTCGGCGGGCCGACCCACGCACCACGTCCCCTCGGGTCAGTCCTTCTCCCACAGGCAGTTGCCCGCCAGTTCGGCGTAGAACAGCTTCGGCTCCATCTGCACGGCCAGTGGCTGACCCTGCTCACCTTCTGACACCTGCGGCGCGGCAAGCACTCCGGCTTCCACGACCGTGGTCTGAGTGACCCGGCAGGTCGTTTCGGGATCCTGCGGCGTCGCCGTCCACGGCCCGGAGGAGAGGTTGGGGTTGCGCATGCCCTGGCCGTGCAGCGTGATCGGGGGACCGTAGCTCAACCAGATGTCGTTCGGCGCAAAAGGCGTCTGGACCGCCTCCCACGCGTAGTCGCCACCGGGACGCAGCTGGCAGCTGACGTAGGTGGTCTCGTCCGGCAGCAGCGTCATGGCGCCGCCCAGACCGACCACACAGGCCGATTCCACCTCGGGCGGAGGCACGTCGGCGTGGGCGATGCCGACGGGGAACACGCCGGCGACCAGCAGTGCCACTCCCACCAACACGCCGCGGTCCGTGGTCATCTGCCAACTCCTTCCGTCACACCAACCTCGTCCGTATCAAACCTACGCCGATCAGCCGATGATCGGCAGGCGCCGGCGTCTGGCCAAGCGGTCCAGGCTCACCTGCATCAGACGGCGAATGCGGCCGTCGACCTTCTCGAGATCGGGGTTGGGGCCCCATTGCGCGACGACGTCGATGGGATCGAGCACCTCGCAGACGATCTTGGACGGCAGAGGCATGTTCACCGGAATGAGCACGCTCAGCCCGAACGGGAACCCGAACGACACCGGCAGGATGTCGGTACGCAACAGGCGCCGTTCCAGCTTGTCCAGTTTGAGCGCCCGCGCCAGCCACACACCACGGCTCAGATACATCTGGGTCTCCTGGCCGCCGATCGACACCACCGGCACGATGGGCGCCCGGGCCGCAACCGCGGTGGCCACATAGCCGTTGTGACCCGCGAAGTCGATGACGTTCTCCACCACCGTCGGCCGGTAGACCTCCATGTCCCCACCGGGAAACACCAGCACGGCGGTGTCGGTGGCCAGGGCCGCCGCGGCGTTCTCCGGGCTGGCCCGGATGACCCCGAGGTGCGGCAGGAACTCGGCGGCCGGACCGTGGAACAGCGAGTCGTGACCGAGCACGTACAGCGGCCGGTCGTAGCCGAACCGCTGGTAGTAATCCACCGCGAAGATCGCGAAGTCCGGGGTCGTCAGCCCACCGGAATGGTTGCCCACCAACAGAGCGCGGCCCGGCGGGACGCGCTCGAGACCACGGACCTCGGAGCGGTGGTAGATCTTGACCACCGGTCGCAGCAGATCCACGACGTGACGGGTCAGAACGGGATCCCAACACTCGATCTGGCTGGGTCGGGCCGGATGATCGTCGCTGTGCCGGTTCATGTCAGTCACCCCCGCCAGAACGCTACGCCCGGCGGGACCGGCGGTCTGCGGGTTACGGCGATCAGCGGCGTCATCACCGATACGTGCGCCGCGACCCGGCCACGCAACACAACAGGTTAGCCGGTGTAGAGGTCGTCGATCCTGTCGTGGAAGTTGTCGACGACAACCTTGCGCTTGAGCTTCAGGCTGGGAGTGAGGTCGCCGTTCTCCACGGTCAGTTCCCGGTCGATGATGGCGAACTTCTTGACCTGTTCCCACCGGTTGAGGTGCTTGTTGAGCTCCTCGACGTAGCCTTCGACGGCGGCGTAGGTCTTCGGGTCGCGGGCGATCTCGGAGAACGACTTGCCGCCCAGCCCGTTGGCGGCCGCCCAATCCTTGACGCCGTCGGCGTCCAGACTGACCAGCGCCACGCAGTACGGCTTGCCCTCGCCGTACACGACAATCTCGCTGGCAAACGGGCAGATTCCCTTGAACTGAGCCGAAATCGCCGACGGCGCAACATATTTGCCCTGTGAAGTCTTGAACATGTCCTTCTTGCGGTCGGTGATCCGCAGGAAACCCTCGGCGTCGAGTTCGCCGATGTCACCGGTGTGGAACCAGCCGTCGGTCTCGATCGCCTCGGCGGTGGCTTCGGGCATATTGTGATAGCCCTCCATGACGCCGGGACCCTTGAGCATGATCTCGCCGTCCTCGGCGATCTTGACGTCGGTCTGCGGGAAGGTCCAGCCGACGGTCCCGAACCGGTAGGAGTTCGGCCGGTTCATCACCGAGGCCGCCGAGGTCTCGGTGAGTCCATAGCCCTCCAGCACGACGACGCCGATGGCGTCGAACCACTGCGCGATCTCACGGTCCAACGCCGCCGACCCGGAGATGAAGAACCGCAGTCGCCCACCGAAGCGGTCGCGGATCTTCGACAGCACCAGTTTGTCGGCGAGCTTGTACTGCGCAGCCAGAATGGGGTTGACGTTCTCCCCGGCCTGCTTGACTCGTGACACCTGAACGCCGACGCCGACAGCCCAGTCGAACATCGTCTTCTTGAGGCCGCCCTCGTTGGCCATCATCTCGCTGATCCGGCCGTGCACCTTCTCGAAGATCCGCGGGACCGCGCCCATGATCGTCGGCTTGATGATCGCGAGATTGTCGACGATCTTGTCCACCCGGCCGTCGATCACCGTCGGGAACCCGATGACCAGCGGCAGGGCCAGCATCACTTTGCCGAACGAATGCGACAGCGGCAGCCAGAGATAGTTGAGATCCTTCTCGGACAGCACACCGAGGGAATCCATCGCCGCGGCGGTGTAGGTCCACGACTTCTGCAGCAGCCGGACGCCCTTGGGCTTCCCGGTGGTGCCGGAGGTGTAGATCAGTGTGGCCAGCTGGTCGGGCTGGATGGCCTCGATGCGGTCATTCACCGCGTTCGGCGACTCGACGAGAAGCTCCCGGCCGAGCGCTTGGAGTTCGTCGAGTGAAATCACCCACTCTCCGTCGCCCTCACCGTCGATGACCACGATCTTCTCCACCGTGGGGACGTCGTCGCGGTGGGCGCGAAGCTTGTCGACCTGCGTCTGGTCCTCGGCGATCACGACCCGGCTGCCGGAGTTGGCGACGATGTAGGCCACGTCCTCGGCGTTGGTCGTCGGGTAGACGGTGGTGGTGGCCGCACCGGCGGCCAGGATGCCGAAGTCGGCGACCACCCACTCGTAGCGGGTGCCCGACGCCAGCGCAACCCGGTCCTCGGGGTTGATGCCCAGCGAGATCAGGCCCGCGGCAATGAGGTCCACCTGATCGCCGAGCTGCCGCCAGGTCACACTGGCCCACGCGCCGTCTTTGGGATATCGGAACGCTTCGGTGTTCGGCGTGGCCGCCAGGCGGTTGCGGAACATCTTGGGCACCGACGCAGCGCGGGTCTCGATCTTTGCGAGGTCGAACCGCTCTTGGGATTTTTGCAGGCCTGCCATGGGCCTGAGTCTATGAAACCTGTGGATGCTCGGTGCACGGTAGGTCCAAAGACCGCCTACTCGCTCTCATCCGCCGGGCAACGGCGGGGGCGGCACCCCCGGGGCGACGACACACGAACTTGTCGCCGAGTCGAGCAGCATTCCGGGCGGGCACCACCCGGCGACACACTGAAAGCCGGGCGTCTGGGTGTCCTCGTGCTGGCCGGGCGGGCAGGTCTGCACCACCGGGGCGGGGCCGGCCGGCGCGATCAGCATTCCGCCGCCCACCGCCGCGGCGAACAGCACCCAGGCTGCACGGCGAATCGTCGTCACACCAGCGATGGTAGGAATACCGCCGGTCCGATCCGGGGAGGCGCACCGCGGCGTATGCCAGCATGGTCGGCGATGTCGATCACAGTGGCGCCCGCGCGCGAGCACGACGTCCCCGAACTCGCCGCCGTCGCCGCCGCCACTTTTCCGCTGGCATGCCCGCCGACCGCCAGTCCCGCCGACATCGAGGCCACGATCGCGGCCAACCTCTCGCCGCAGCGCATGGCCGAATACGTCGCCGACCCCGAACGGGTGGTACTGGCCGCACACGGCGACGGCCGAATCATCGGATACGCCATGCTGGTCCGCGGAATCGGCGATGACCCCGACATCGCCGCAGCGGTACCGCAGCGGCCCGCCGTCGAACTGTCCAAGATGTACGTGCTGGCCACCTACCACAACACTGGCGCGTCAGCCCGGTTGATGCGGTCCGGGATCGCCTGGGCGCACGACTGCGGCGCGGCGGCGCTGTGGCTGGGAGTCAACCGCAATAACGAACGCGCACAACGGTTCTACCGCAAGCACGGCTTCGCGAAGACCGGGACGCGGAGGTTCCGGCTCGGCCAGTCCTACGAGGACGATTTCGTCATGGTCCGCCCCCTGCGGTCGGATCGCCACCCGGGACTCGCTCGTCGGGGCTATTGACCCGCTCGCGCCAGCGCCAGCAACCGGGATGTCGCCCGCAGATACTTCTTGCGGTAGCCGCCGGCGAGCATCTCCTCGGAGAAGATGGTGTCGAGTTTCGCCCCGGACGCCACCACCGGGATGCCGGCGTCGTAGAGCCGATCGGTCAGCGACACCAGACGCAACGCCACACTCTGGTCCTCAAGCGGGTGCACACCGGTGATGTAGACCGCCGACACGCCTTCGATGAGAGCCAGGTACCGCGACGGGTGCATGGTGGCCAGGTGCGCACACAGCGCGTCGAAGTCGTCGAGGGTGGCGCCGGGAACCTCCTCGGCGCGGGCGCGGACCTCATCGTCGGACAGCGGCTGCGGCGCCGGCGGCAGCCCGCGGTGCCGATAGTCCGGACCCTCGATACGGACGGTGGTGAAAATGCTTGCCAGCGTGTTTATTTCGCGGAGGAAGTCCTGTGCGGCGAAGCGGCCCTCGCCAAGCTGCTCGGGCAGGGTGTTCGACGTCGCGGCCACCGACACACCCCGCTCGACGAGCTGGGACAGCATCCTGGAGATCAGCGTGGTGTTGCCCGGGTCGTCGAGTTCGAACTCGTCGATACACACCACGGTGTATTCGCCGAGCAGGTCGATGCACTCGACGAAGCCGAACACCCCGGCCAGCTGGGTGAGTTCGCCGAAGGTCGCGAACGCCCGGGGGTGTTCGGCGGAATCGGGCAGCAGCCAGTAGGACGAGGCCAGCAGATGGGTCTTGCCGACGCCGAATCCGCCGTCGAGGTACAGGCCCACCCCGGGCAGCTGTTCGCGTTTGCCGAACAGCTTGCGCCGGCCGGCCCGGCGGCGCACCGCCTCGTCGCAGAAGCTCAGACAGGACTGCACGGCAGCGGACTGGCTGGGCTCGGCGGGATCCGGGCGGTAGCTGGCGAAACTCACGTCGGAGAAGGTGGGCGGCGGAATCAGTTGAGCGATCAGTCGTTGCGGCGACACGGTGGGGTGTCGGTCCACCAGATGGCCGGCCATGGACACCGACTGTATCGACGTGCACCGCGGTGACGTGGTGCAATCGGGGCATGGACCAGGGCGCTGGCATTTCCGACGGCGTGCGGTTCAGCGTCCTCGGCGGCGAGGGCCCGGTCGACGACGACGAGCTGTACCGGCTCTACGCCTATCCGCCGGCGCTGAGCCGGTGTGTCGTACGCGCCAACGCGATCGCCAGCCTGGACGGCGGGGCCACCACCGGCGGCACGTCGGGAGGGCTGGGCGGCGCCGGCGACCGGCGGCTGTTCGCGGTGCAACGCGAACTCGCCGACGTGGTCGTCGTCGGCGCGGGAACCGCACGGGCGGAGAACTACGGCGGGGCCCGGATGAGCGTCGCGCAGCGCCAGCGCCGCCAGGCCCGCGGCCAGAGCGAGGTCCCTCCCATCGCGCTGGTCACCCGATCCGGGGCGCTCGAACACGACCTCGCCGTGCTGACCGGTAGCGAGGTGGCACCGCTGGTGTTGACCTGCACCGCCGCCGCCACGGACGCCCGCCGCCGGATGGGCTCGGCGGCCGAGGTGGTCGACTGCTCGGCCGCCGATCCCGGCGAGGTGGATCTGGCGACGCTGCTGAGGCGGCTGGCCGACCGGGGGCTGCTGCGGGTGCTCACCGAAGGCGGTCCCCGACTGCTGGGCACGTTCATGGGTGCGGGCCTTCTCGACGAGATGTGCCTGACCTCGGCGCCGCTGCTGGTGGGCGGCAGCGCCGTGCGCATCGCCGAGGGCGGTGCCGACGGGCTGACCGCGATGCGCCCCGCCCACGTCCTCGCCGACGACGACGGCTACCTCTACACCCGCTACGTCCGCAACCACTGAGTGCGGCGGCCTCGGCCGCGCGGGTCGGCGGCCGGGGGGTGACCGTCCGTATCGCTACTGTGGTGGGCATGCGTGGGCAGGGTCGGGCGATCACGGCGCTCGGTATCGGCGGCGTGGTGCTGGCGTTGCTCACCGGGTGCGCGCCCTGGTTGGCGGCCAACCCGCAGTTCGCCACCGACTCGGCCCGCAACCCCGGCGCCGGTCCGCTGACCAGCAGCGCCACCGGCGGTCCGCAGGCGATCGCGGTTCCCAAGAACGACCTGGTGTGGAAAGACTGCACCGCCAAGGGCTTCCGGGACGCCGGAACCCAGCCGACGCCCGGCGTGCAGTTGGAGTGCGCCGAGTACGACGCCGACCTCGACCCGATCACCGGAGCCACCGGCACGGTGACCATCGGGGTGATGCGGGCCCAGTCGGTCAAGACCCCCGCCGACGCCGGACCCCTGGTGTTCACCACCGGTTCGGACCTGCCCTCGTCGCTGCAACTGCCGGTATGGCTGTCGCGTTCGGGCCCCGATCTGCTGGCCGCCCATCCGCTCGTCGCCGTGGACCGCCGCGGGATGGGAATGTCCAGCCCGATCGAATGCCGCGACGAATACGACCGCCAGCAGATGCGCGAGCAAGCGCAGTTCCAGTCCGGCGACGACCCGGTGGCCAACCTGGGCACGATCGTCCAGACCGCCACGACCGGGTGCACCGATGCCATCGCCCCGGGCGACTCGGCCTATGACAGCGCACGGGCGGCCGAGGATCTCGAGCGACTGCGCAGCAACTGGGATGTGCCGGCCCTCGCCCTGATCGGCGTCGGCAACGGCGCCCAGGTGGCTCTGGCGTACGCGGGATCCCACCCGGACAAGGTCGCGCGTCTGGTGCTGGACTCCCCCGTCCCGCCCGGAGTCTCCGCCGAGGCCGCCGCCGAGGATCAAGCCAAGGCCCAGCAGGCGGCACTGGATGCCTTCGCCGAGCAGTGCGTGGCGGTCAACTGCCCGCTCGGGCCGGACCCCAAGGGGGCGGTAGACGCCCTGTTCGCGGCCGCCCGAAGCGGCAAGGGGCCGGGCGGAATGGCGGTGTCGGTGCTGGCCAACGCCATCATCACCGCGCTCGGCTATCCGACCGGCGACCGGATCGCCAACGCCGACAAGCTCGCCAAGGCGCTGGCCTCGGCCCGTTCCGGCGACACCAATCAACTCAACAGCCTGGTCAACCAGGCTGAGGCGCTGCGCGGTACCGACGGTCAGTTCGTCAACACCTGCAGCGACTCCCTCAACCGGCCCACCCCCGACCGGGTCCGGGAACTCGTCGTCGCCTGGGGCAAGACCTACCCGCAGTTCGGCACGGTGGCGGCGCTGAATCTGGTGAGGTGCCTGAACTGGCCCAGTGGGTCGGCGCCCAAGGACCCGAAGGACCTCAAGATCAACGTGCTGCTGCTGGGCGTGCAGAACGACCCGATCGTCGGGAGCCAGGGGGTGCCCGCCCTGGCCGCGACGATCATCAACGCCGGCGCCACCAGCAGGCGGGTGATGTGGCAGGGCACCGGACACGGCGCCAGCATCTACTCGCCATGCACGCTGCCACCGATCCTCGGTTACCTCGAGAGCGGCACCATCCCGCCGACCGATACCTTCTGTCCCGCCTGACGCGGGGGCTACCTTCTGCCCCGCCTGACGGGCTGAGGTTCCGAATCGGTGTACGGTGCCGTCGTGGCAGTCGCTTCACTCCTGCGCAACGCTTTTCGTCCCCGCACCGGTCCTCCCAGCACCCAGGACGTGGTGCGCACAGCGCTCTGGCCGATCGCGATCATGTCGATCATCCACCGCAGCTATGTGCTGACCACCAACGGCTACATCACCGACGACTGGGCTCCGGTCTACTGGGCGCTGCGCCACTTCCGGGCCAGCGAACCGGTCTACACCGACGTGTTCGTCGAAGTCGACCCGCACTACCTCTACCCGCCCGGCGGGACCATGCTGATGGCCCCGTTCGGGTACATCGAAAGCATCTTCGCTGCGCGCAACTGGTTCATCCTGCTCAACACCCTGGCCATCATCGCCGCCTGCTACTTGCTGGTGCGGCTGTTCAAGTTCTCGCCGAGTTCCCCGGCGCTGCCGGCCCTGCTGGCCGCGGCGTTCGTCACCGAGTCGGTGACCAACACGCTGGTGTTCACCAACATCAACGGCTGCATCCTGCTGTGCGAGGTGCTGTTCTTCCGGTGGCTGCTCGACGGCCGGACCAATCGGGAATGGCTGGCCGGTATCGCCATCGGCTTGTCTCTGACGGTCAAACCCGTGCTGGCGGTGCTCCTGCTGCTGCCACTGCTCAGCCGCCAGTGGCGGGCGCTGCTCACCGCGGTGGCGGTGCCACTGGCGCTCAACGTGATCGCCTGGCCGCTGGTGGTCGACCGCGGCAGCTTCATCCGCCGCACCCTGCCCTACATCCTGTCGACCCGGGACTACTTCAACTCCTCGGTGCTGGGCAACGGCACCTACTACGGCCTGCCGATGTGGTTGATCATCGCCCTGCGGGTGCTGTTCGTCGCTCTGGCGGCGGGCAGCCTGTGGCTGTTGTACCGCTACTACCACCAACGCGATCCGTTCTTCTGGATGCTGACGTCCTCGGGCGTGCTGCTGATCGCCTCCTGGCTGGTGCTGTCACTGGCCCAGGGCTACTACTCGATGATGCTCTTCCCGTTCCTGATGACGGTGGTGCTGCCGAACTCGGTGCTGCGCAACTGGCCGGCCTGGCTGGCCACCTACGGCTTTTTGACCCTGGACCGCTGGCTGATGTGGCGCTGGCCCACCACCGGGCGCTTCCTGGAGTACATGAAGATCACCTACGGCTGGTCACTGATGCTGGTGGTGGTGTTCTGCGTGCTGTACTTCCGCTATCTCGACGCTCGCGACGACGGCCGGCTGGCCGACGGGATCGACCCGCCGTGGATGGCGAAGGCGGCCCGGGAACGACGGTTGTCGCCCGCCGGCCGGTAAGCGCGCTAACTTGGTGGGATGGACCGGCCCGCACTGCAACTCAGCGACGATGAATGGCGCACCCGTCTGACACCTGCCGAGTACCACGTGCTGCGGCAGGCCGGAACCGAACGGCCCTTCGCCGGCGAGTACACCGACACCAAGACTGAGGGCGTCTACGAGTGCCGGGCCTGCGGGGCCGAATTGTTCCGCAGCACAGAGAAATTCGAGTCGCACTGCGGATGGCCGTCGTTCTTCGACCCGGCCCGGTCCGAGGCGGTGATCCTGCGCTCCGACGACTCGCTGGGCATGCGCCGCGTCGAGGTGCTGTGCGCCAACTGCCACAGCCACCTCGGGCATGTGTTCTCCGGGGAGGGCTACCCCACCCCCACCGACCAGCGCTACTGCATCAACTCGATTTCGCTGCGGCTGGTGCCGACCCGAGATCCTTCAGCTGGCGATGACGACGCCGCCGAACCAGTCCCATAATCCGATGAGATTGGTTCCGTTGACCCGGCCCCAGAACGAGCGTGACTCGTTAGTCCACATCACCGCGAAGACATCCTCCCCTACCGGCCCCACGGCGGGGTCGGTGTACTTGCCCATCCAGCCGCATGCAAGTTGGCCCGTCCACCCAGTCCGGGCGGTGACCGTACCAGGTCCGATGGATGGCGCCCCGGGACAGATCAAGGGTTTGAACCAGTTACCGCCGAAATCGGTATTGAACTGATCGTTCAGCAGGTCGGTGTTGGCGAACACTTCGTATTTGCCACCGGGCACAACTCCGGGAACCGGAAAGCACTCGAGTCCGGCGAGCATCCGCGGGACGGGCTTGCTTGTCCCGTGGCACGAATCGGGCGCATAGCCTGGTGGCAGCGAGGCGATGAGGTCGGTCATCGGGTCGGCGCTCGCTTGCGGCGCCGTCCCGATAGCGGCAATGGCGACGGTCATCGCGACCAGCAGTTGGCGAATCATGGGGTGACCGTGCCAGTTGGGCGCGGTTCCGCCTAGAGCCTTTCGGCTCTGCCCAGCTACGGCAGCCGGTCGACGAGCTCCTCAACACTGACCCGCGGGCCGGTGTAGAACGGGAATCTCCTCGCGTACGTGGCGACGGGCCTCCGTCGCGCGCAGATCCCGCATCAGGTCCACGATCCGGTGGAGCTCCGATGCCTCGAACGCCAGGATCCACTCGTAGTCGCCCAGGGCGAAGGCCGGCACGGTGTTGGCCCGGACGTCCTTGTAGCCCCGGGCGGCCATGCCGTGGTCGGCGAGCATTTTGCGGCGCTCGTCCTCGGGCAGCAGATACCAGTCCAGCGACCGCACGAACGGATAGACGCAGACGTAGTTGCCGGGTTCCTCACCGGCGAGGAACGCCGGCACATGACTTTTGTTGAACTCGGCCGGCCGGTGCAGCGCCACACTGCTCCACACCGGTCTGGTGGCCCTGCCGAGCGTGGTCGTGCGACGGAAATCGCTGTAGAGCGCCTGAAGGGACTCCAGGCGCTCGGCGTGGGTCCAGATCATGAAGTCGGCGTCGGCCCGCATACCGGCGACGTCGTAGATGCCGCGCACCACGACTCCGTTGTCCTCATGCTGCTTGAGAAAGGTCGCGGTCTCGTCGGTGACCGCGGCGCGGGTCTCCTCGTCGTAGCCCAGCGCTCCCGGCTGCGCGGCGAACGACGAGAACATGACGTAGCGGATGGTGGCGTTGAGTGCGTCGTAGTCCAGTCTCGCCATGGTCCCTATCGTGCCACGCCGGACCGGTGCGGCACCGCCGTGGTCAGCCACGGCGGACCCGTCAGGAAACCGCCCCCGCGACCGCGGTGGCCGCCCGGCCGGCGGCCACCAGGCAGCCCGGGACCCCGACGCCGTCGAGATAGTTCCCTGCCACCGCCAGCGTCGGGGGCAGCCCGGCGCGCAGGCCGGCGATCAGATCAGCGTGGCCGGGGCCGTACTGCGGCATGGCGTCGATCCACCGGTGCACCTTGACCTCGATGGGCTCGGCCGCGATGCCGAACACCGTGTCCAGGTCCTGCAGTGCCCACGCCTGCAGTTCGTCGTCGGGGGTGTCGCGGGCGATGTCATCGGCGAATCGGCCGAACGACAGGCGCACCAGTTCGGCCTCGCCCCGGGCGCCCCATTTCCGGCTGGTCAACGTTATGGCCTTGGCGTGCAATGACTCTCCGGTCGCCACGAGGACCCCGGACTGCGGGGGGAACGGCGTGCCGGCCGGCAGCCCCAGCGCCAGCACAGCGGCGGAGGCCACCGGGACACCGCCGGCGGCCGCGGCCGCCGCCGGCGCCGCCTCGGTGAGCAGTTCGGCGGCACGGGGGGCCGGCAGCGCGACGACCACCGCGTCGGCCCGCCAGCGCGCGCCGGTGTCGTCGGAGAGTTCCCAGCCGCGGTCCGCGGCGTGCAGACGGGTGATCGCGGTCGGCTCCCAGCGCAGGCCGCTGCGGGCCACGAGTTGGTCGATCAGCACCCGGTAGCCGCCCTCGACGGCGCCGAACACCGGGCCTCCGGGGCCGGTCGGCAGGGCTGCGCGGACCGCCGCGGTCAGGCTGGGCGCACCGCCGTCGAGGGCGGCGGCCAGGGTCGGAGCCGCGGCCCGCAGGCCGATGGTGGCCGCCGAACCGGCGTACACCCCCGACAGCATCGGATCCAGTGACCGGGCCACCACCTGTTCGCCGAACCGCGGCGCCACCACCTCGGCCACCGCGGGATCGGCCCCCGGCCGCCATTGCAGCGGACGGTGCGGTTCCCCGGCGATCCGGTGCACCGTCGCGGCGTCCACCAGACCGGTCATCGACTCGGCGGAACTCGGAATCCCGTTGAGGGTCCCGGCCGGCAGCGGATGCAACCGGCCCTGGCTGTAGATCGTCGTCTTGACCCCGGTCGGGACGATCTGCCGGTCGGACAGACCCAGTTCGGCCAGCAGGGCCGGCACCTCGGGCCGGCGAACGATGAACGCTTCGGCGCCGATGTCGAACGGCTGGCCGCACAGCCTCACGGTGCGCAGCACGCCGCCGAGGCGGTCGGCCGGGTCGAACACCAGGATCGTCGGCTCTGCGCCGACCGCCGCGCGGATGCGGTAGGCCGCTGCCAGCCCGGAAATGCCGCCCCCCACAACCGCAAACGTCGCGGCCCCGGCCCTCGCAGGGGGACGGGTGGGGGCGTGCCTGATCACAGCGAATGCACCAGAGCCACCAGGTCGGTGAGCAGTTCGGGGTCGGTGGCCGGCAGCACTCCGTGGCCGAGGTTGAAAATGTGCCCGCCGGCCCCGACGTCGACCGCCAGACGTCCGTCGTCGACGACGGCGCGGGCGGCCTTCTCGATCACCGGCCAGCCGGCCAGCAGCACGACCGGATCGAGGTTGCCCTGCAGGACCTTGCCCGGCTCGATCCGGGCCGCGGCGTCGGCCAGCGACGTCCGCCAGTCCACCCCCACCACGGTGGCGCCGGCCTGACCCATCGCCCCGAGAAGCTCACCGGTGTTGACGCCGAAATGGGTCATCGGCACGCCACGGTCGGCCAGCGTGGCGAACACCCGCGCGCTGTGCGGCAGCACGTAGCTGCGGTAGTCGGCCAGCGACAGGGTGCCCGCCCAGGAATCGAACAGCTGGATGGCGTCGACCCCGGCGTCGATCTGAACACGCAGGAACGCGATGGTCAGATCGGCCAGCACCTCCATCAGGGCGTGCCAGGTCGACGGGTCGCCGAACATCATGGTCTTGGTACGTTCGTGCAGCTTGCTGGGCCCGCCTTCGATCAGGTAGGACGCCAGGGTGAACGGCGCGCCCGCGAAGCCGATCAGCGGCACCTCGCCGAGGGTGTCGACGAGCAGGCCGACGGCGTCCTGCACAGCGCTCACCCGCTGCAGCTCAAGGGCTTTCAAGGCCATCACGTCGGCTTTGGTGCGCACCGGGTTGGCGATCACCGGGCCGACGTCGGCCACGATGTCCAGATCCACCCCGGCGCCTCGCAGCGGCACGACGATGTCGGAGAACAGGATTGCCGCGTCCACGCCGTGCCGCCGGACCGGTTGCAGGGTGATCTCACAGATCAACTCCGGGTCGAAGCAGGCCTGCATCATGGTGTTCCTGGCCCGCAGCGCCCGGTATTCCGGGAGCGAGCGGCCGGCCTGCCGCATGAACCAGACCGGGATACGGCTGGGCTTACGGCCGTTGGCGGCGGCCAGGTAGGGCGCCTCGGGCAGGTGACGGCGGGTACTCATCGCCACCATGCTGCCACGGTGCGCGGCGCGCCTGACTGCACGCTCTGCCGGGAGCGGCTAGCGTCGATTGAGTGACCGATGCGGAGCCCACGCCGTTCCGCGAGGCCGTGGTGGCGATGAATGCCGCCGAGGTCCGGCCCGAGATCGAGCTTGGCCCGATCCGTCCACCTCAGCGCCTCGCGCCGTACAGCTATGCGCTCGGCGCGGAGGTCCGGCGCCCGGAGCCCGATGTCGTCCCCGAACGCTCCGAGGGGGACGCGTTCGGGCGGCTGATCCTGCTGCACGACCCCGACGGGGCGGACGCCTGGGACGGCACCATGCGACTGGTGGCCTACATCCAGGCCGACCTGGACCCACACGAGGCGGTCGATCCCCTGCTGCCCGAGGTGGCCTGGAGTTGGCTGGTGGATGCACTGGCCGACCGCTCCGAGCATGTCACCGCCCTGGGCGGCACGGTCACCGCAACCACCTCGGTGCGCTACGGCGACATCTCCGGCCCTCCGCGCGCCCACCAGTTGGAGATGCGGGCGTCCTGGACAGCGACCACGCCGGCCCTGGGAACCCACGTACAGGCGTTCTGCGAGGTCCTCGAGCACGCCGCCGGTCTGCCACCCGTCGGCGTCACCGACCTGAATTCCCGTTCCCGCGCCTGAGATGCCGGACCCCGACACACTCGACACGCCGGAGTCCGGCCCCGGCCCCGAGGGTCCGGCGCCCGTGCCGCTGGCCCGCCCGGCGGAGGGAGTCCCGGATGTGTCGATCACAGCCGACGAGATCGCAAGGGCCGCAGACCAACTGGCCCGCGGCAGCGGTCCGTTCGCGGTCGACGCCGAACGGGCGTCCGGCTTCCGGTACTCGAACCGCGCCTATCTGATCCAGATCCGCCGCCATGGCGCCGGAACGGTGCTGATCGACCCGGTGCACCACGGCGGCAGCCCCCTGGACGCGCTCCGGCCGGTCGCCGAGGTGCTCGCCGATGACGAATGGATTCTGCACGCCGCCGACCAGGATCTGCCCTGCCTGGCCGAAGTCGGCCTGCGCCCGCCGTCGCTGTACGACACCGAACTCGCCGGGCGGCTGGCCGGTTTCGAGCGGGTGAACCTCGCCGCCATGGTGGAGCGCCTGCTCGGCCTGGGCCTGGCCAAGGGCCACGGTGCCGCCGACTGGTCCAAACGCCCGCTGCCCGCCGCCTGGTTGAACTACGCCGCCCTGGATGTCGAAGTGCTTATCGAGTTGCGGTCGGAGGTCTCCGCGGTACTGGCAGAGCAGGACAAAACAGTTTGGGCCGCGGAGGAATTCGAGTACCTGCGCCGCGCAGAGAGCACGCCGACCCGTCGTGACCGATGGCGGCGGACCTCCGGGATCCACAAGATCCGGACCCGCCAGGGCCTGGCGGCGGTCCGCGAGTTGTGGACCGCGCGGGACCGCATTGCCCGCAGCCGCGATATCGCCCCCGGGCGGATTCTGCCGGATTCGGCGATCATCGCCGCGGCCGCCGCTGACCCGAAAACGGTCGAGGAACTGCTGGCCCTGCCGGTGTTCGGCGGGCAGAAGCAGCGCCGCGGCGCCCAGGTGTGGCTCGACGC
Organism: uncultured Actinomycetota bacterium; assembly: GCA_963715145.1. Lineage (GTDB taxonomy): Bacteria > Actinomycetota > Actinomycetes > Mycobacteriales > Mycobacteriaceae > Mycobacterium. The sequence goes on from CAVQRL010000021.1 coordinate 34,005, forward strand.
CCTGGCTGCGGCACGCAGCAGCGACGAACCCCTGGACACCGCCGAGCAGCTCAACGGCCCTCCCCCCGCGGTGCGGTGGGCCAAACGCAAACCCGAGGCGGCGGCGCGACTTGAGGCGGCCAAGTCAGCCCTCACCGAGTTGTCCGGGCGGGTGACGGTGCCGACCGAAAACCTGGTGTCCCCGGAACTGGTCCGCCGGCTGTGCTGGGACTGGACGGAAACCGGCGACCCGGACTCGGCCGTGGAGACGTTCCTGCGCGAGGCCGGGGCACGGCAGTGGCAGCGGAATCTGGTGGTGCCGACGTTGGCCCGAGCGCTCACCCGTCCGGACGGGCAGACGTAAGAATCGCCGGCATGCCGGCGGCGGCCGCGTCAGTCGACCCGGTGAGCCACCGACTCGTCGAACGCCCCGAGGGCGGCCACCCACCCGGTGACCTGGCGCGCGACGTTCTGCTCGGTGAGCCCGATCTCCTCGAGCACCTCCCCGCGCGCGGCGTGGTCCAGGAACCGTTGCGGCACACCGATATCGCGGCAGGGGACGTCGATATCAGCGGCGCGCAGCGCAGCCGACACCGACGAACCGACACCACCGTGAACGCCGCTGTCCTCGACGGTGACGATGAGTTTGTGCTCCCGGGCCAGCGGACCGAGCGCTTCTGGCACCGGCAGCACCCAGCGCGGATCCACCACCGTCACCCCGATGCCCTGCTTCCGTAGCCGGCCGGCGACCTTGATGGCCATCGGCGCGAACGATCCCACCGCGACCAGCAGCACGTCGGTTCCCAGTTCAGCGGCCGGGCGGACCAGCACGTCGATGCCGTCTATCCGCTCCAGCGCCGGAATGTCCTCGCCCACATCGCCCTTCGGGAAACGAAGCACGGTCGGACCGTCGTCGACCACCAGTGCCTCGCCGAGTTCCTCTCGCAGCCGGGCGCCATCCCGCGGGGCGGCCACGCGGATGCCCGGCACGATGTTGAGGACGGAGAGATCCCACATACCGTTGTGGCTGGCGCCGTCGTTGCCGGTGACGCCGGCGCGGTCGAGAACCAGGGTGACCGGAAGCCGGTGCAGCGCAACGTCCATCAGGAGTTGGTCGAACGCGCGGTTGAGGAATGTCGAGTAGATCGCGACCACCGGGTGCAGACCACCCATGGCCATCCCGGCCGCCGATGTGACGGCGTGCTGTTCGGCGATGCCGACGTCGAACAATCGGTCCGGGTAGCGCTCGCCGAACGCCGCCAGACCGGTCGGGCCGGGCATCGCGGCGGTGATCGCGACGATGTCGGTGCGGGCGCGCGCGTAGGCGATCAGCGCATCGGAGAACACCGACGTCCACCCCGGCGCGGCGATCTTGGTGGCCAGGCCGGTCTCCGGGTCGATGATGCCGCAGGCGTGCATCTGCTCGGCCTCGTCGTTCTCCGCCGGGGCGTATCCCATGCCCTTGCGGGTCACCACATGCACGATCACCGGCCGGTTGTAGCCGCGGGCGTGGCGCAGGGCGCTCTCCACGGCATGCTCGTCGTGACCGTCGATGGGCCCGACGTACTTCAGTCCGAGATCGGTGAACATCGCCTGGGGTGAGACGGCGTCCTTGAGACCGGCCTTGACGCTGTGCATGGCCTGGAAGCAGACCTCGCCGATCACCGGGATGGCCCGCACCGCGCTGCGGCCCCGCTCCAGCATCCGCTCGTAAGCGGGTTGCAGACGCAGCCCGGCGAGGTGCTCGGCCAGACCGCCGATGGTGGGCGCGTAACTGCGTCCGTTGTCGTTGACGACGATCACCACCGGCCGCTTGGCCGCCGCGATGTTGTTGAGCGCCTCCCAGCACATGCCGCCGGTCAGCGCGCCGTCACCGACGACGGCGACGACGTGCCGGTCGCGCTGCCCGCTCAGCTCGAAGGCTTTGGCCAGACCGTCGGCGTAGGACAGCGCCGCCGAAGCGTGGCTGGACTCCACCCAGTCGTGCTCGCTCTCGCTGCGCGACGGGTAACCCGACAACCCGCCCTTGCACCGCAGGGTGTCGAACCCCGCGCTGCGCCCGGTCAGCATCTTGTGCACGTAGGCCTGGTGTCCGGTGTCGAAGAGGATCGGATCGTGCGGGGAGTTGAACACCCGATGCAACGCCAGCGTGAGCTCGACCACACCGAGGTTCGGACCCAGATGCCCGCCGGTGGCAGCCACCTTGTGGACCAGGAACTGCCGGATCTCCCCGGCCAGTTCGTTGATCTGATCCTGCGAAAGACGCTGCAGATCAGCGGGAACGCGGACCTGTTCGAGCATTGGCTCAGTCTACGCACCCTGCTGCGGAGTCTGTTGGTACACATCGGGCACGCCGTCATGGTCGGAGTCGGCGGTTTCCAGCTCGAACACGGCCCGGTAATGCCGGTTGCGGGCGCGCAGCACCACCGCCGCCAGCACGGCCGCGAGCACCGAACCGGTCAGCACGGCAACCTTGACGACGTCCTGGCGCGGCGACTCCAGACCGTAGGCCAAATCCCCGATCAGCAGCGATACGGTGAATCCGATCCCGGCCAGCATGGCCACACCGAAAACGTCGATCCAGCGCAGCGACGCGTCGAGCGTGGCGTGGGTGAAAGCGGCCAGCAGCCGGGTGGTGCCGAACACACCGATCGTCTTGCCGATGACCAGTCCGGTCACGATGCCCAGCGCGATGGGATCGCGCAGGGCTGTCACTAAACCGTTATAGCCGCCGAAGGTCACACCGGCGGCGAAGAAGGCGAACACCGGAATGGCGAAACCGGCGGACAGCGGACGCACCAGATGCTCGAAATGCTCGGCCATGCCCGGTGCGGAGTCCGGACCGCGGTCGCGCTGATTCCGCAGCACCGGCACCATGAAGCCCAGCAGCACCCCGGCCACCGTGGCGTGGACGCCCGACTCGTGGACGAACACCCACGTCACCAGCGCCAGCGGGATCAGCACCCACCAGCTCCGCACCCGCCGCTGCACCGCAATGGCGAACAGCGTCAAGGGAATCAACGCCAGCAGCAGGGACGGCAGGTGGATCTTCGAGGTGTAGAACACCGCGATCACGGTGATGGCGAGCAGATCGTCCACCACCGCAAGGGTCAGCAGGAAGGTCCGTAGTGAGCTGGGCAGATGCGTGGAGATCACTGCGAGCACCGCCACCGCAAAGGCGATGTCGGTGGCGGTGGGAATGGCCCAACCGCGCACCGCGCCGTCACCGGCGCCCCAGGTGAACGCGGCGAAGATCAGGGCCGGGACCACCATGCCGCCCACCGCGGCGGCGATCGGCAGCGCGGCGCGGGAAGGGTCGCGAAGATCGCCGGCCACGAACTCGCGCTTGAGTTCCAGGCCGACCACGAAGAAGAAGATCGCCAGCAGACCGTCGGCGGCCCACGCACTCAGCGACAGGTCCAGGTGCAGGCCGAAAACGTCGGCACCCACATGGAGTTTGGTCAGGGCCTTGTAGGAATCGGCCCACGGCGAGTTGGCCCAGATCAAGGCGATCGCTGCGGCGGCGAGCAGGATCGCCCCACCGACCGTCTCCTCACGCAGGACCTCGATGATCCGGCGGGTTTCCGACCATGATCCGCGACTGAACAGCGGTGCGTGGGATTCTGCGGCCGCATCGTTCGGGGCCGGATCCTGTTGGGCCATCACTCACCTCACGGGTCGCTGCGGTCGCTGCCGACCAGACTTCCCGGCACACCAGGCCGTCAGTCTACGTGCGGTCGAGCAAGGCAAAGCATTCCACGTGATGGGTCAGCGGGAAGGCGTCAAACACCCGGATCTCGGCGACCCGGTAGCCGTGCGACCGGTAGAGGCCGATGTCACGCGCGAATGACGCGGCCTCGCAACCGATGTGGACGACCCGTGCCACACCGGACCCGGCGAGCAGGTCGATGACTCCCCGGCCCGCCCCGGCGCGGGGAGGGTCGAGCACGGCGACCTCGGCTTTGCGGGTCTGCAGCGGCCAGGAACCGGCGCACGGATTCGCCCACGACCCGCACCGGCAGGTCGGCCAGGGCGGCGCGCGCCGCCCCCGACGCACTGCGCGCGGTGTCCACGGTGATCACCTGACCGCCCGGGCCCACCACGTCGGCCAGCGCCGCGGCGAAAAGACCGGCCCCCCCGTAGAGGTCCCAGGCGCGGCGCGCGCCCGCACCGGCCAGCCACTGGCGGATCAGGGCGCTGTACAGGGCTGCCGCATCGCGGTGCGCCTGCCAGAAGGCGGTGACCGGCAGCCGCCAGACCCGGTCCCCCACCCGTTGCACGGTCGTCGCACCGCCTTCGACCGTCGGCCGATCTGCAGCCGCGCTCCGGACATGGCGGCGACCGTCGTCGTCGAGCACCACGTGCAACCGGTCCCCGGGTTGCCACCGCGGCCCGTCGAGACCGTCGAGCATGCCGTCGGGAAGTTGGGCGCAGCGAAGATCGCTCACCAACTCGCTGCTGTGATAGCGGTGCAGACCGGCACGTCCGTCCGGGCCCACATCAAGTTGAACCCGGGTCCGCCAGCCGACCGGCGCTCCGGAACCCACCGGCTCGGCCGGGCCGGCCCACGTGTGATCACCGAGGCGGGCAAGCTGATTGGCCACCACCGCGCCCTTGAGCGCGCGCGCGGCCTGGGGGTCGGCGAAGGACAGATCACAGCACCCGGCTCCGTTGACCCCCGCCACCGGGCACAGCGGGGAGATCCGGTCGGGTGACGCCCGCAGAATCTCGACGGCGTCGGCGTGCCAGTACGAACCGCGCTGTTCGGTCACCCGGACCCGGACCCGCTCCCCCGGCAGTGCGTAGCGCACGAACACCACCCGGCCGTCATGGTGGGCCACGCAGCTTCCGCCGTTGGCCGGCGATTCGGTCTCCAGCACCGGCTCCGCCGGTGCAGCTGTGGTCACTCCACGAAACCCCGGCGCACATCGCCCGGGGCGCTCTGTTCCTCGAGCTGCCGCACCCGGATCGACGAATTCAACTGCCAGGGAACCGATGTCATCATCACGTTGGGGATGAACAGCAACCTGGTCTTCAGCCGCAGCGCACTCTGGTTGTGCAGCAACTGCTCCCACCAGTGGCCCACGACGTACTCGGGAATGAACACGGTGACCACCGTTCGCGGCGATTCCCTGCTGATCCGCTTGATGTAGTCGACGACCGGACCGGTGATCTCGCGATACGGCGAGGCGACCGTCTTGAGCGGGACGCCGACGTCGCTTTTCTCCCATTCGGCGTTCAGCTTGCGGGTCTCGCCATCGTCGACGTCGACGGTGAGGGCCTCGAGGACGTCGGGCCTGGTGGCCCGCGCGTAGGCCAGGGCCCGCAGGGTGGGCAGGTGCATGTTGGAGACCAGCACCACCGCGTGGTTGCGGCTCGGCAGGACGATCTCGCCGCGCTCCTCCTCGTCGGGAGTCAGTTCCGCCGACACCGCGCTGTAGTGCCGGTTGATCGCCTTCATCAGAATGAACAGGCTGCCCATCGCCAGGATCGCGATCCAGGCGCCGGCCATGAACTTGGTCACCAGGACGATGAGCAGCACGGTTCCGGTGGCGATGAACCCGATGGTGTTGATGACGCGGGCGCGCTTCATCCTGCCGCGCTCGGCCGGATCGTCCTCGGTGCTGAGCAGCCGGGTCCAGTGCCGCACCATGCCGATCTGGCTGAGCGTGAACGAGATGAACACACCCACGATGTAGAGCTGGATGAGTTGGGTCACCTCGGCTTTGAAGGCCACGATGAACGCGATCGCGGCCAGGGCGAGGAAGACGATGCCGTTGGAGAACGCCAGCCGGTCGCCGCGGGTGTGCAGCTGCCGGGGCAGGTAGCGGTCCTGGGCCAGGATGGAGCCGAGCACCGGGAAGCCGTTGAAGGCGGTGTTGGCCGCCAGCACCAGGATCAGGGCCGTCACGCCGGTGATCAGGTAGAGACCCAGCGGGAAGTCGTGGAAGACACTGTCGGCGAGCTGGGCGACCAGGGTCTTCTGGTGGTAGTTCGGCGGAGCTCCGATCAACTGCTCCTCGGGGCGTTCGGCCAGCTTCACCCCGGTGTCGTTGGCCAGGATGATCATGCCCATGAACATGGTCACGGCCAGCCCGCCGAGCATCGCCAGCGTCGTGGCCGCGTTGCGTGACTTCGGTTTGCGGAACGCCGGCACCCCGTTGCTGATCGCCTCGACACCGGTCAGGGCGGCGCAGCCCGAGGAGAACGCCCGGGCCACCAGGAAGACCATGGCGAAGCCCATGATGTCGCCGTGCTCGGCCTGCAACTCGAAGCCCGCGGACTCCGCCCTGAGGTGGTGGCCCAGGACGTGGATCTGGAAGAACCCCCAGGCCAGCATTCCGAACATCCCGATGATGAAGGCGTAGGTGGGGATGGCGAACGCGGTGCCGGACTCCCGGATGCCGCGCAGGTTGATCGACGTCAGCAGCACGATCGCGGTGACGGCGAACAGCACTTTGTGCTGCGCGACGAACGGCACGGCCGAGCCGATGTTCGACATCGCCGATGCCATCGACACAGCGACGGTCAAGACGTAGTCGACCAGCAGCGCGCTGGCCACCGTGAGGCCGGCGGTGGGGCCCAGGTTGGTGGTGACCACCTCGTAGTCGCCGCCACCGGAGGGATAGGCGTGCACGTTCTGCCGGTAGGAGGCGACGACGATGAGCATGACGAACGCGACGGCCACGCCGATCCAGGGCGCCATCGTGTAGGCGGACAGGCCGGCCACGGACAGCACCAGGAAGATCTCTTCCGGCGCGTACGCGACCGACGACATGGCATCGGAGGCGAACACCGGCAGCGCGATCCGCTTGGGCAGCAGTGTGTGAGCCAGCTTGTCGCTGCGGAACGGCTGCCCGATGAGCACCCGACGCAACCCGGTGGAAAGCTTGGACACGAGTGCCAAGGGTAAGCCTTGCGGCAAATCGCGGTAGCGTTCGCATACCGCACGGCCCGCCGCTGGGCCGGCTCACGAACTCCCCGAAAGGACATCAGGTGCGGGTAGTGGTGATGGGGTGCGGCCGCGTCGGCGCCTCGCTGGCCGAGGCGCTGTCCCGGTTGGGGCATCAGGTGGCGATCATCGATCGCGACCCGAACGCGTTTCACCGGCTCGACCCGGAGTTCTCCGGCGAACTGGTGCGGGGCATGGGCTTCGACCGGGATGTGTTGCTGCGCGCGGGAATTGAGCAGGCTGACGCCTTCGCCGCGGTGTCCTCCGGAGACAACTCCAACATCATCTCGGCGCGGGTGGCCCGGGAGATGTTCGGTGTGCAGCGGGTGGTGGCCCGCATCTACGACGCCAAGCGGGCGGCAGTCTACGAGCGGTTGGGCATACCGACCGTCGCGACCGTGCCGTGGACCACGGACCGGCTGCTGAACGCCCTGACCCACGAGGCCGAGACCGCTCGCTGGCGTGATCCCACCGGCACCGTCGCCGTCGCCGAGGCGCCTCTGCACGAATCCTGGGTGGGCCTGCGCGTCACCGACCTCGAGAACGCGACCGGCGCCCGGGTGGCCTTCCTCATCCGGTTCGGGACCGGGGTGCTGCCCGAGCCCAAGACCGTCATTCAAGCCGGCGACCAGGTGTACCTCGCGGCGGTGTCCGGGCGTGCCGCCGAAGCGCTCGCCATCGCCCTGCAGCCACCCGCGAAAGGGGTCGGGGAATGAAAGTCGCGATCGCCGGTGCGGGCGCGGTCGGGCGGTCGATCGCCCGCGAACTCGTGGAGAACCAGCACGAGGTCTCCCTCATCGAACGCAACCCGGGCCACTTCGACGTCGACGCCATCCCGGCCGCCCACTGGCTGTTCGGCGATGCCTGTGAGTTGACTTTGCTGGAGTCGATGCAACTGGAACAGTTCGACGTGGTGATCGCCGCCACCGGAGATGACAAAGCCAATGTCGTGCTGTCCCTGCTGGCCAAGACCGAGTTCGCCGTGCCGCGGGTGGTGGCCCGAGTCAACGATCCGCGCAACGAGTGGCTCTTCGACAGCGCCTGGGGAGTCGACGTGGCGGTCTCCACACCGCGCATGCTGGCCTCGCTGGTCGAGGAGGCCTTCGCCATCGGCGACGTGGTGCGACTCCTTGAGTTCCGCAAGGGCAATGCGAACCTGGTGGAAGTCACCCTGCCCGACGACACCCTGTGGGGCGGTCGGCCCGTGCGCAAGCTGGAACTGCCGCGCGACGTGGCCCTGGTGACGATCCTGCGCGGCGAGCGGGTGATCGTTCCCGAACCCGATCAGCCGCTTGAGGGGGGCGACGAGCTGCTGTTCGTGGCCGCGCCCGATGTCGAGGTGGATTTGCGCCGATTGCTGAACGAGGGCCGTTAACCGGCCTGGTCGGCTGTCGGCGCGTGATCGGTTCCGGCGGCGGGCCAGCACTGGGTGGGCCGTTGTGCGGCGTGCTCGGCGTGCAGCGCGCGCTGGGCGGTGCGGATCGCCAGATAGGTGACCAGCGCGCCCAATGCGGCCAGCGGCCAGCCCATTGCGATGCGGGCCACTCCCAGCCAGCCGGTCTTATCGGTGTCGTAGAGGTGGTGCTGCACGACGAACCGCGCGCCGAACACCGCCACCCAGACCAGCGTCGCGGCGTCGAAAGCCAGCACCGCCTTGCGTGATCGGCGCCAGGCCCGGTCGTGGCCGTTGACCCAACTCCAGATGTATCCCACGATCGGCCGGCGGATGAGCACCGAGACCCCGAACACGACCGCCCAGGCCAGCGACGTCCAGATGCCCAACAGGAAATAACCCTTGGAGGCGCCCACCAGCCAGGCGATCAGGGCGCTGACGCCGACCCCGAAGAACCCGGCGACGGCCGGTTGGACCGAATCCTTCCGGAGCAGACGCCAGAGCAGAATGGCCGCGGCCACACCGAGCGCGGCCAGAATTGCCGGTAGCAGCCCGAATGCGGTGTTCACCGGCACCAGAACGGCAACCGGAAGGGCCGAGTAGATCAGGCCGGACACCCCGCCCATCTGGCCGAGCATCGCCTGGGCCGGGGTGCGCTTGGCGCCGGAGGCGGACTTCGGGGTCGCGTCGCTCACCGGCTCGGGTCTCCGGGCCTCAATGCTGAATCTCGTAGTGCGGGTTGTAGATCGCCTTGTGGCCGTTGTCGAGCATCCCGAGCCGGCCGCGCACCCGAAGGGTTCGCCCGCACTCGATCCCGGGAATCCGGCGCTGTCCCAGCCAGACCAGCGTCACCGTGTCCGTGCCGTCGAACAACTCCGCACGCACGGCCCCCGCGCAGCCCTTTGCGTTGGTCTCCACACTGCGCAACCGGCCCACCATGGTGACCTCCTGGCCACGGCAACAGTCGATCGCGCGTTGGGCACCGGTGTTCAGGGCCGCATCGGTCAGTTCCTCGGCGTCGCGCTCCTCGGGGCTTTCCGTCAGCCTGCGAGTCAGACGCCGCACAAAACCTTCGGCCGTGGCCATGGTCTCTCCTGAGTTTCGATCACAGTGCCACCGTCACGGTAGACCTCTTGGTGCCCCAGCGCCACGGGGCATACCCGTCATTCCGGGCGGAGCGCCCACGGGGCACGATCATCAGGTGCCGATCAGCGTGCGAGGTGTCGTGACGGTCCTGCTACCGGGGACGGGCTCCGACGACGACTATCTCGACCGGGCTCTGGCCGGCCCGCTCAAGCGGGCCGGCGCTGTGGTGATCAGCGTGGCGCCCGAGCCGCGACACCTGGTGAACGGCTACCTGGATGCCCTGGATCGGGCCCTTGAGCAGGCCGGGGGCGCTGCCCGGATCGCGGTCGGCGGGGTGTCTCTGGGGGCCGCGCTGGCCGCGCGGTGGGCGCTGAGTCACTCGCAGCGCACGGCCGCCGTGCTGGCTGTGCTGCCGCCGTGGACCGGTGCCCCCGACGGGGCTCCGGCGGCGGTTTCCGCCCGGCATACCGCCGCGACCCTGCGGCGGGACGGACTGGAAGCGACCACGGCGGCGATGCGGGCGTCCAGCCCGGGGTGGCTGGCCGACGAACTGTCGCGCTCCTGGCGACGGCAGTGGCCGTCGCTGCCGGACGCGATGGAGGACGCTGCCGCCTACCGGGCCCCGACTGCCGAGGAACTGCGCGCCCTCGACGTCCCGCTGGCGGTGGTGGCGGCCTCCGACGACGCCATTCACCCCGCGTCGGTCGCGGCCGACTGGGCGTCCTGGGCTCCGCGGGCGGCGTTGCGCACGGTTCGCCTCGAGGAGTTCGGGCCGCACCCGGCGCTGCTCGGGCAGGCTTGCGTCGAGGCCCTGCAGGCGATCGACGGACCGCCCTAGCCGCCCGTGCTGGTGCTGCGCAGCTGCTGCATGGCCGACCCGGAGGCATTGAGGCGCTCCTGGGCCTGCTGCTGCTGTGCCGCGTAGGCCTGCTGGGCGGCGAGCATCGCCTGCTGCTGCTGGGCCTGTTGGGCGGCGGCGGCGCGCATCTGCGCGGCGAGCTCCTCGGGAAGCTCCACCGGCAGCGGTGTGCGCACCGGCAGGGGCGTGTCACCACGGCGAACCACGGTGTCGGCCAAGGCTTCCCGCGCCTCGAGCACCAACGCGGGCATCGCCTGCGGCATGCCGTTGACCACGCACCGGATCATCCAGCGGAAACCGTCGACGCCGATGAAGCGAACCGCTCCGGCGCCGGTGCCGACCACCTCGCGGCCCCACGGGCCGTCCTCGATGGAGACCGTGGCGTTGTCGTTGCGCAGCGCCTCGGCCAACTCGGCGGCCACCTCGCGCCACAGCCCGGGCGACTTCGGCGCGGCGTAGGCGGCGATGGTGAAGCGGCCGTTGGGGGTCACCACCCAGATGGCGGTGGGAACGCCGGTCTGGTTGAACTCCACCTGAATCTGGCCGCCCGGTGGCATCGGGATGAGCACCGAACCGAGGTCGAGCCGGGCCAGCGCGGCCTGTTCGGGGCTGTCGAAGTCCTCGATGTCGAACGGGCCGTCGACGTCGTCGCCTTCCCAGCGCCCCTGATATTCCTCGACCACGGAGGCGACGGTCTCTTCGACCGTCACCTCGACGTGGCCCTCCGAAACCGCCTCGTCGGCCGTCCCGCCGTCCTTGTCGCGCTTACGTCTGCCGAATGCCATCACAAACTCGCATGTCCGCCGGAGGAACCGTGGCCGCCGTGACCACGGGTGGTATCAGCAAGGCCGGCCTCGTCGAACGAGGCCACCTCGATCAGTTCTGGAAGTTCGACACGCTGGATCACCAGTTGGGCGATGCGATCACCCCGGTGAATGGCGATCGGCGTGTCGGGGTCGAGGTTGATCAGCGCCACCTTGATCTCCCCGCGGTAGCCGGCATCGATCGTGCCCGGGCTGTTGACGATCGAAAGTCCCGCGCGCGCGGCCAAACCGGAACGGGGATGAACCAGACCCACCATGCCGTACGGGATTGCCACCGCGATGCCGGTGGAAACCAGGGCCCGATGTCCGGGCGCCAATTCGACGTCTTCGGTGCTGTAGAGATCGACACCGGCGTCGCCGTCGTGGGCGCGCGCGGGCATGGGGAGATCGCGGTCCAGACGAACTACCGCGAGACTGCTGGGCACGAGGCCAAAGACTACCCTTGGCCGCGTGTCTGGTTCGCAGGTCGCCACGCAAACCGTGCGGTACCGGGAACGGTTGTGGGTGCCGTGGTGGTGGTGGCCGATCGGTCTCGGGTTATCGGCCCTGCTGGCCGCCGAGGTCAACATGGGTGTGCGCAACCTCCCCGACTGGCTGCCCTACGCAATGCTGGCTCCGGTGGCCGTCGGCGCGTTGCTGTGGCTGGGCCGCATCGAGGTGCAGGTCATCAGCGCCGGCGGCGACGTCGAAGTGTGGGCCGGCCCGGCGCACCTACCGGTATCGGTGGTGACCCGATCCGCGGCCGTCCCGCGCAGCGCGAAGTCGGCTGCCCTGGGGCGTCAGCTCGATCCGGCGGCTTTCGTGTTGCATCGCAACTGGGTGGGACCGATGGTGCTGCTGGTCCTCGACGACCCCGATGACCCGACGCCGTACTGGTTGGTGAGCAGCCGCCATCCCGACCGGGTGTTGTCGGCGCTGCGAAGCTGACCGCCCCCTCAGGCCGCGCAGTCCGTGCAGATCAATTCGCCGTTCTTTTCGCTGGCCAGACGACTGCGGTGATGCACCAGGAAACAGCTTGAGCAGGTGAACTCGTCGGCCTGCTTGGGCACGACCCGGACCGAGAGTTCCTCGCCGGACAGATCCGCACCGGGCAGTTCGAACGACTCCGCGGATTCGGACTCGTCGACATCGACGACGGCCGACTGTGCTTCGTTGCGGCGAGCCGTCAGCTCCTCAAGGGAATCCTCCGACACCTCGTCGGTCTCCGTACGCCGTGGGGCGTCGTAGTCAGTAGCCATGGCCATCCGTCCTTCCCCTCGTCCGCAACCTCAGCAGAGCTTTGTATCAGCGTCGAACGCATGCGCCAACCGATTCGTGCCGCGTTCATGGAGTGTTCGTGTGTGAGTTCCGTCACAATTCTTGTAGCGCCGAGGCGAGCGTGTGCGCGCTTCGAGGGTGCCCACAGTAGCGGGTGGCATCTACAGTGCACACGTGGTCGCTGACATCACCCGGGGAACAGCCGTGGACAAAACCGGACAGCCCTTCCGCCGGCGCAACTATCGGCCCGGAATCATCGCCCTGGCCGTCCTGGCCGTTCTCACCGCGCTGTCCTGGGTGTTCGTAATGACCAGACCGGTGGACGTCGCCGAGGCCACCGCATGCAACGCTCCGCCCACGCCGACCGATCCGGCCGCCCCGAAACTGGGCCCCATGGTCAGCCGGTCGGCATTGGCCGAAACGGCTCCCGCGAAACTCGCCGACACCAAGATCCGGGTGATGAACGCCAGTGGGCAGGGCGGCCAGGCCGGAGAGGTCGCCGGGACCCTGCGCGACCTGGGCTTCGCCGCACCCACTGCGGCCAACGATCCGATCTACGCCGGCACCAGGCTGACCTGCCAGGGCCAGCTCCGTTTCGGGCCGACGGGCCGGCCCGGGGCCGCCGCCGCCTGGCTGGTGGCGCCATGTATGGAACTGCATCAGGACGATCGCAAAGACGACTCGGTCGATCTGGTGATCGGCACCGACTTCACGTCGCTGAGCAGCAGCGACGACATCGCCACCGTGCTATCAGGGCTGCGACCGGGTGCCACCGAGCCCGCCGACCCGGCACTGATCACCAAGATCCACAACGCCGGCTGCTGATCAGCGCAGCGGACGCAGGCCGCCGTGCCGGTCCAGCGCCGCGGTGAGTTGCGCGGCGATACCCGGGACCGCCGCCACCAGCAGCGGTGCCCCATCCCCGTCGTCCCCGGGCAGCACCACCAGGGCTCCGGCCTCGGCCGCGATCAACGCACCCGCCGCCCAGTCCCATACCTGCAGACCGTGCTCGTAGTGGGCATCGAGGCGGCCGGCGGCGACCATGCACAGATCCAGTGCCGCCGACCCGATCCGGCGCACGTCTCGCACCAACGGCAGCAACTGGGCCAGCAACGCCGCCTGAACGGCCCGCCGCGCAGGCTCATAGCCGAATCCGGTGCCCACCAACGCCATTGACAGATCGTCGACCTCGTTGCACCGCAGCCGACGGCGCCGCCCATCGGCAATGACCTCGGCGCCGCGACCAAGCGCCGCCGAGTAGATCTCTCCGCGGGCGACGTCGGCGACCGCTCCGGCGACCGAGACACCGTCGACCTGCGCGGCAACCGATACGGCGTAGGCCGGAACCCCGTAGATGAAGTTAACGGTCCCATCGATGGGATCGACGACCCAGCGCACCGCGCCGCCGCCTGCTGGACCACCACCCTCCTCCCCGAGGATCGGGTCACCCGGGCGCAGCCCGGCGAGCCGGTCGCGCAGCAGCTGCTCGGTGTCGGTGTCGGCCACCGTCACCGGGTCGGTCGGGCTGCTCTTGGTGCGGACCCATGCCCGGTGGTCGCCGGGATCGATGAGTTCACGGCGGCGGCGACGGACGAACTCCGCGGCCTCGGCGACAAGCTGCTCGGCCACTTCCCGGAGTTGGTCCGGCCCGTCGGCATTCATGCTGCTATCGCAGCACAATCGGCGCGGTAATCCCTACCCGATATCCCGACTTGAGGGCCGCCTCAGCCACTAAAGTCATGGTTCCACCGCCCAAACGCAGGGAGGACCCCGATGACCTTAACCGGACGCCAGGCACTCGGTGTCGACGTGGGCGGCAGCGGAATCAAGGGAGCCGTCGTCGACCTCGCCACCGGCCAACTCGTCAGTGAGCGGTTCCGGGTCGAGACACCACAGCCGGCAACGCCGGACGCGGTGGCACACTCGGTCGCCGAGGTGGTCCACCACTTCGACTGGACCGGTCCATTGGGCGTGTGTTACCCCGGCGTCGTCGTTGACGGCGTCGTGCAGACCGCCGCCAACGTCGATCAGGCCTGGATCGGCTGCAACGCCGAGGAGATCTACAGCAAGGCCCTGGGCGGCCAGTCGGTGACGGTGCTCAACGACGCCGACGCCGCCGGCCTGGCCGAACAGCGCTACGGCGCCGGCCGCAACCGGGATGGTGTGGTGCTGCTGCTGACCTTCGGGACCGGAATCGGCTCCGCGGTGATCCACCACGGACTGTTATTGCCCAACACCGAGTTCGGGCACATCGAAGTCGGCGGCAAGGAGGCCGAACACCGTGCCGCCGCGTCGGTGATGGAACGCAAGGGCTGGAGCTACCGCAAGTGGACCAAACAGGTCACCAGGGTCCTCGTTGCCGTGGAAAACGCGATCTGGCCGGATCTGATCATCGCCGGCGGCGGGATCAGCAAAAAGGCCGACAAATGGATACCTTTGCTGAAGAACAGGACACCGGTCGTCGCCGCCCAGCTGCTCAATACCGCCGGCATCGTGGGTGCCGCCTTGGCCGCGGCGCAGGAGCAGGCCGGCGGCTGAGGCCGGCGGCGGCGATGCGTGACGCTGCCCTGCGGATATCCCGTTACAATGGAACGCGGCGGCCGCCACCTGAGCGGCGAGGGTCCATACAGATCACGCCGATATCTCCGATAGCCGATGCTTTCCGGTGGCGCATGGCTGCGCTCGGCGAAGCCCCGCAGTATTGAAAGGGTGTACGTGGCAGCGACGAAAGCAAGCCAGGCAACCGGAAAGCCGGCCAAGCGCGCCGCGACGCCCGCCAAGGACTCCAACGGCTCGGCTCCGGCCAAGGCCACAGCGGCCAAGGCCGAGAAGTCCACGCCCGCCAGAACCGCACGAAGCGTGTTGGCGCGGGTCGCGGCCAAGGCCACCGGCAAGTCGGCCCCCGCCAGAGACGACGCACCGGCACCCGCCACCAAGGCACCGGCCACCAAGGCATCGGCCACCAAGGCTTCAGTGACCAAGGCATCGGCCACCAAGGCACCGGCCACCAAGGCTTCAGCGACCAAGGCATCGGCCACCAAGGCACCCGCAAAAGCAGCCAAAGCAGCAGCCAAGACCACTCCCTCGAAGGCGCCCGCCGCCAAATCGACAGCGGCACCGGCCAAGGCCACGCCCGCCAAGGGCGCGAAAGCGGCACCGGCCAAGGCCGCCAAGACTCCTGCGGCCAAGGCGGCGCCCGGGACGAAGCCGACACGCAGCCGCGCGAAGAAAACGACCGCCGCGGCGGACTCCGCCGCCCCCGTGGTCGAGGTCGAGGTCCCCGTCGACGACGTCGACGTCGATGTCGAGCCGGTAGCCGAGGAACTCGAAGTCACCGCCGACCTCGTGCTCGACGACCTGGAAACCGTCGCCGAGGAGGACGGCACCGAGACCGCCGACGTCCCCGGCGCGGTGGCCACGCCGGCGGCCGAAACCGAAGCCGCCGATGACGAAGACATCAACGAGCCGTCCGACAAGGACAAGGCCTCCGGGGATTTCGTCTGGGACGAGGAGGAGTCCGAAGCGCTTCGGCAGGCACGCAAGGACGCCGAACTCACCGCATCGGCCGACTCGGTGCGCGCCTACCTCAAGCAGATCGGCAAGGTGGCACTGCTCAACGCCGAAGAGGAGGTCGAGCTCGCCAAGCGGATCGAGG
>CAVQRL010000022.1:0-210980 GCA_963715145.1 uncultured Actinomycetota bacterium
ACCTACAACGCCGTATTCGCCGCGCCATGTTGGTGAACCGCGACAAATGCAGCTGATGCGCGACGGTGATCGTCTTGGTCGGGCCGTTGCGGTGCTTGGCCAGGATCAGGTCGGCCTCGCCGCCGCGCGGATCGTCACGCTCGAAGGCGTCGGGCCGGTGCAGCAGGATCACCATGTCGGCATCCTGCTCGATGGACGCCGGACTCGCGAAGGTCGGCGAGCATCGGCTTCTTGTCGGTGCGCTGCTCGCGGACCGCGGTTCAGCTGGCTCATCGCGACCACCGGAACCTCAAGCTCCTTCGCCAAAAGCTTGAGCTGCCGGGAGAATTCGGAGACTTCCTGCTGGCGGGACTCGACCTTCTTGCCCGACGGTCATCAGCTGCAGGTAGTCGATCACGATCAGTCGCAGATCGTGACTTCTGCTTCAAGCCGCCGTGCCTTGGCGCGGATCTCCATCATCGTCAGGTTCGGCGAGTCGTCGATGTAGAGCGGGGCCTCGCTGATCTCACTCATCCGCCGGGCCAGCCGCGTCCAGTCGTCATCGCTCATCCGGCCCGAGCGCATATCGGCGAGTTTGATCTTCGCCTCCGCCGACAGCAGCCGCATCACGATCTCGGACTTGCTCATCTCCGAGCGAGAACACGACGCTGGACAGACGGTTCTTGATCGAGCAGGACCGCAAAAAGTCCAGTCCAAGGGTCGAGTTGTGTGTCGGGATCATCGCTCGTCCGGCGAGATACATGTGATCGTCGTTGTCGACCTCGACGCAGCGCACTGGCACGCTGTCGATCGGCCGGACATCGGTGATGAACCTCGACCCCGAACGAGCTGCGCCGACACCCGCGCGGCGCTGCTTGTGCGCCAACGCTTTTCGAGACAGGTAGAACACGTCGTCGTCGGTCGAGAAATTCAGGATAAATGCGGTGGAGGTCTCCTCGCGATCGGCCGCGAACACGCTTCGTCGCACGCTGGCAGCGATAGCCGAGGCTGACGACAAGCTCGAAAACATCGTCCGCGAGCCTCCGGTTTGTGACGCTGAACTGGACCGCGCCACCGTTGGTGACGGTTCCATCGGTATCGAGCAGTCCCGCCAGCAACGCGCGGCGCTGTGACTCAGAAGCCCGGAGGTAAGTGATCGGGATGTGCTTGTTCCGGAGGACCCCGATAGACCGAAGACGAGCCTGCAATGTGCCCACACTGTTCCGGCACGATTGGCAGAGCTTCAGACCACAGGACGGCGCACCACACCGCGAACACGTGGGAGCCGGCACAGGGGCTGATGCGAAGCGGGCGCGGCCACCGCACGACCTGCCACAGGTGCGGACCTGACTGGTCTGCGGAACGAAGGTCCTGCCGCACACAACACACTCGCGCGGCCCGATCTCGGGGGCACTGGGGAACCGGAGCTGGTAGCGGAACTTTGCAGCCGAAGACTTCCGCGCTTCAATGCCCTCACCTTCGATCCGCATGATGAGTTCTGGATCGGCGGAAGTGATCTGCGCGCTGGCACTTGTCCCGTCTCCGAGCCAGGCGCCAAGGGTGTACGGCGGGACCAAGAGGTCGCCTCCGGTGCGTGGAGTGGACGGGCGTTGGACACCGAGTGATTGAGTCGGCGGTCCACGGTCGGGCAGCGCAGTGTCTCAGCGATTTCCCGCGTCGTGCGGATCGCCGGGAAGGTCCGCTGGTTCTTCGTCCGGTTGTATCCCACCGCGGCGGCTTGGGCCGACTTCCGCGATGCCCGGGTATCGGTCAGCCACTGATGCTCCGCATCGGCGACAATCACCGTTCCGTCGGAGAACTCGACCTCGTAGCACGGCCGCCCAAGCATCACCTCGGTTGCAGCGACCACTCGCGTCGGCCGGCCGTCGGCACCGATCAAGAAATCGCCGACGGCGACGTCCCCCATGGTGGTCCAGCCCGTCGGCGTCGGCAGCGGAGTGTCGAGCTTCAGGGCCTTCCCCATACCGGGCCTGGCCGCGACGACGATCATCTGCCCGGGGTGCAGCCCGTTGGTCACCTCGTCGAGTTCGGTGAATCCCGTCGGCACGCCGCGCGAGATACCGCCCTGCGAGGCGATCGCGTCGATCTCGTCCATCGTCGGCTGCAGCAGTTCCTCCAGCGCCACGAAGTCCTCGGCCGTGCGCCGCTCGGTGACGTCGTAGATCTCGGCCTGGGCGCGGTCGACGATCTCGTTGACATCGGCGCCCTCGGCACCGGCGTAGCCGTACTGCACCACCCGGGTGCCGGCCTCCACCAGCCGGCGCAGCAGCGCCTTCTCGGCGACGATGCCCGCGTAGTAGCCGGCGTTGGCGGCGGTCGGCACCGTGGAGATCAGGGTGTGCAGATAGGGTGCGCCGCCGATGCGGCGCAGCAGCCCGCGGCGGTCGAGTTCGGCGGCGACGGTGACGGCGTCGGCCGGCTCGCCGCGGCCGTAGAGGTCCAGGATGGCGTCGTAGACGTTCTGGTGGGCGGGCCGGTAGAAGTCGCCGGGCCGCAGCCGCTCGAGCACGTCGGCGATGGCGTCCTTGCTCAGCAGCATGCCGCCCAGCACCGACTGCTCGGCGGCGAGGTCCTGCGGCGGCTGGCGCCCGAAATCCTCAGCCGGCGGCGGGCTGTCCGCTGCACTGCTGACCGAGATCGTCGACGACCGCCATCTGGCTGACCTGACCTCCTTCTCAACGGAGCGCAATACCGAACGAAGATTCGATCCTCGCCGTCACGGTAGGTCGGCACACCGACAAAACTCTCGAACTGAACGCCCCGCCGAGGACGGGCCGAGGAGAACGGTAGACGTTGCTGGAGACGCTTGAAACCAGGCCTGTTAGCCAATCTGTTAGCCGGTTGTGGATACCTGGGCATAACGGTGTTGGCGGGTTGTGGACAACCTGTGGATCGCTATGAATTATTCGGGCATTGCTCCATGTAAACCGCAGAGTAACGGCACTTCACGGCTGTGGATGGGAAGTGTATCGGCGTGTCGGTCCCGGTCACCGTTTCGGGCGTGTTGCTTTGCCTTTGCGTATGCAACGGGTTAACGCGGGATGACGTTAGCTGTGATCAGCCGGGGACCGCGCGTGTTCGCCAGAAAATACGAAAACCCCGGTGCGGCCAATGGCCGCGCCGGGGATCTCGAGAGGATTCGGCTGGCTACGCCTGAGCGACGATGTCCAGGGTGACGTCGACGTCGACCTCGGGGTGCAGGTGCACCGCCACGGTGTGGCTGCCGGTCTCCTTGATATGCGCCTTGGGCAGTCGCACGATACGCTTGTCGAGGTTCGGGCCGCCGGCCTTCTTGATCGCCACGACGACGTCGTTGGCGGTCACCGAACCGAACAGCTTTCCGGTGTCGCCGGCCACCTTCACCGGCAGCGCGACCGGTCCAATGGCGGCGATGGCGGCCTTGATCTCCTCGGCGTGTTCGCGGTCGCGGACGGTCTTGGCGTCACGGGCGCGGCGGATCTCGTCGGCCTGCTTCTGCGCGCCGCGGGTGGCCACGATCGCCAGGCCGCGCGGCAGCAGGTAGTTGCGTCCGTATCCGTCCTTCACCTCGACGGTGTCGCCGGCGACGCCCAGGTGGTCGACCTCAGCGGTGAGGATCAGTTTCATCGGTTGTCTCCGTTCTTTATCGCGTCGCCGAGGTGAACGGCAGCAGGGCAACCTCGCGGGCGTTCTTGACGGCGATCGCGATGTCGCGCTGGTGCTGCACACAGTTGCCGGTGACGCGGCGGGCGCGGATCTTGCCGCGCTCACTGATGTAGGTCCGCAGCAGCCCGGTGTCCTTGTAGTCGATCGCCTGTCCCTTTTTGGAGCAGAACACGCACTTGCGGGTTTTGATCGGCTTGTCCGGTGCCGGACGCCGCTTGGTGGATTTGGCCTTCACTGTCAATCTCTTTCGTTCTCAAAGGTGTGCGCCGGTGGCGCGTGGGTGATCAGAAGGGCGGTTCGTCGTCGCGCGCCGCCGAAGGAGCCCGACGCCGGCGCGCTGCCCCACGGGTCCTCGGTGGGCGGGTTTGTCGGCCGTGAACCGCCGCCGCCGCCGCCGCTGCCGAAGCCGCCGCCACCCCCGCCGCCGCGGGAGGCCTTGTTGACCTTCGCGGTGGCGTAGCGCAGCGACGGGCCGATCTCGTCGACCTCGACCTCGATGACGGTGCGCTTCTCGCCCTCTCTCGTCTCGAAGGAACGCTGCTTGAGGCGCCCGGTGACGATCACCCGCGAACCGCGGGTCAGGCTCTCGGCCACGTTCTCCGCAGCCTCGCGCCAGATGCTGCAGCGCAGGAACAGCGCTTCGCCGTCCTTCCACTCACCGCTCTGGCGGTCGTAGATGCGCGGAGTCGACGCCACTGTGAAGTTGGCGACGGCTGCCCCGGACGGGGTGAACCGCAGTTCGGGGTCGGCGGTCAGATTTCCGACGACGGTGATGGTGGTGTCACCGGCCACAAGTTCCTCCTGGAGTTGGCGGGGTACACGCGAGACTACGTAGGGACTACGACGCCGCGCGCACGGTCTCCACCGAGCGTGTGACTCAGTGCTTGTCCGTGCGCATCACTTTGGTGCGCAGGACCGACTCGTTGAGGTTGAGCTGGCGGTCCAGCTCGGACACCGTGGCCGGTTCGGCCTTGACATCGACGACGGCGTAGATGCCCTCAGAGTGCTTGGCGATTTCGTAGGCCAGCCGGCGCCGGCCCCAGATGTCGACTTTGTCGACCGTTCCGCCGTCACCGCGGATCACGTTCAGGAACGTGTCCAGCGACGGGGCAACGGTGCGCTCGTCGAGAGTGGGGTCAAGGATGACCATGATTTCGTATGGACGCATGGGAACCTCATCACCTCCTATGGTCGTCGCGGCCACGGCGGATTCCGTGGCAGGAGGGTCGCCTGCGTCGGCAACCCCGCAAGGCTACCGCAACCCCGCCTGATCAGCGAAATCAGCTGCGCTGACGGCCGTACTCCAACGCCAGGAGGTAGGTGGCCTCCGTGGCGCTGGCCAGACTTCCCGAGGCGAAGGGCGGTTGCGGGTCGTATTCGATCATCAGCTGGCTGGCCTCGGCCGCCTGGCGGTCGACGAGCAACTCGACCAGCCGCAGCGCCATGTCGATACCGCTGGACACCCCTGCGGCGGTGATGATGCGCTCCGGCAGGTGCTCGACGACGCGCTGCGGCGTGTACACCGCACCCAGCGAGCCCAGGATGTCCTGGCACGACCAGTGGGTGGTCGCGGTCAGGCCGTCGAGCAGTCCGGCCGCCGCCAGCACCAGGCTGCCGGTGCACACCGACGTGGTGAACACGGTGGTGCGGTGAACCTCGCGCACCCACTCCAGCATCGCCTCGTCGCGGATCAGCGCCCGCGTGCCGACGCCGCCGGGGACCAGCAGGACGTCGGGATCGGTCACCTCGTCGAACGTGGCGTCACACATCAGCCCGAGCATGCCGTTGTCGGTGCGCACCTCTCCCCGACGGTGGCCGACGAACACCACCTCGATGCTCGGAATCCGCTGAAGCACCTCATAGGGCCCGATGGCGTCCAGTGCGGTGTTACGCGGGAACAGGGCGATGGCGACGCGCATCGGATACCTCTCGTCGTTGTCGGACCGGACGCAGCCGCCGTGGCCACCAGGCCGGGAACGCATCGGCAGCCCGATCGAAGACGCCACCGGACGGGTCGTCGATCCGGCCGCCCATCCGCACCAAATCTTCTGTGGGACGATAGATCTGGCGGATCACCAGCGCGACGAGCGTCACCACCGCGAGATCGCGCACCAACACCGTCGCGGTGAACCATTGCTCCGGCAGGCCCTTGTTCTGCTCACCGTAGAGATACATCATCCGCGGAATCCAGACCAGTGCGTCGACGGTCATCCAGGCCAGCAACACCCGACGGTGCGGCAGCGCCAGGACCGCCAGTGGGACCAGCCACAGCGAGAACTGCGGGCTCCATACCTTGTTGACCAACAGGAACGCCGCGACCACCAGGAAGGCGAGTTGGGCCACCCGCGGCCGCTGCGGAGCGGTCAGTGCGATGTAAGCGATTGCCGCACAACACAACACGAACACCGCCGCGACGACGGTATTGAGGACCATGGGCGGCTGCCAGAAGCCGAGGTTGGGATCCAATCCCCGCCAGCCGGTGAAGGACTTGATGACGTTGAACAGTGAGTCCATGTCCTGGGTGCGGCGGGAGTTGAGGCGGAAGAACTCCGACCAGCCGCGCGGATAGAGCAGTGCCACCGGCAGATTGATCGCCGCCCAGGTGACGACGGCGATCGCCGAGGTGCGCGCGGCATCGGCGAGCCGTCCGGTCCGAACCCCGAGCACCAGCAGCGGCAGCAGCAGGAGCGCGGGATAAAGCTTGGCGGCCACCCCGAGCCCGATCAGAATGCCGGCCAACCCGGGCCGTCGGCGCGCCCACGCCAGCAGCCCGCCGGTGGCCAAAGCCGTTGCCAGAGCGTCGAAGTTGGTGAAGATCTGGAAGATCAGAATCGGCGACGCAGCGACCAGCGCGGCATCCCAGATCCGTCGCCCGGCCAGCATCGCGGTGGCCCACACCGTCGCCAGCCAGGCCAGCGCCAGCCCGAAGGCGGCGATGTTGAAGAACATCACCACCTCGGCGACACCCTGAAGCACCGGCAGCTTGCTGATTTTGGCGATCGCTGTGTAGGTCTTGGCCAACGACATCGCAACGTACTGGTAGACGCCGGTCAACACCGGATATTCCATGTAGCGCACGGCGGGACTGCCGTCGAATTGCGTGCGTGGCTTGCCCTTGCCGTCGAGTTCGAGCCAACTGGACTTGTACGGAAACTTGCCCTGGTTCAACAACTCTGCGCCGTAGAGTGGCACGGTGTCGGAATAGCACAGCTCGTAATAGGCGCGCTGGTTGTCCCAGTTGGCCACCCGCCGGTCCGGTGGGCCGCTGCCGACCGTCTGCAGGCACGGCGACTTCGTCGACCATCCGATGGCCAGGAAGACCAGGGCGATCATGAACATCACCCGAAGCGGCGTCAGCACCCGGGTGCGGCCGATCAGTGCGTGACGGCCCACCGGACCGCCCACCACGTTCGACAGCGCCGCGCCCATCACGTCGTTGCGGCTGGGCAGGTCGCGATCGTCCGCGCTGGAAAGATCGTCGGCGAGCGGTTGCGGCGACACCGTGGGCCGAGCCCACTCCCCCGTCTCGCCGACGAGCGAACCGTGTGTCACGGAGGCGGCGGCGGTCCCGGAAGCGGCCCCGGTGGCGGGGGCGCGACGGGTTCAGCCGGCGGAGGAAGCGGCGCTGGTGGCGGCGGCACGCCCGGCGGGGGTGGGGGCGGCGCCAAGCCGGGCGGGGGCGGTGGCGGCGGCAACGGCTGCCCCGGGAACGGCGGCGGGGGCAACTGACCCGGGGGCGGGGGCGGGGGCAGCGGAATGGTGATGCCCGGCAGCACCTCGACGCCGGCCGGGGGCGGGGGTGCCTGGGTCGTCGGCTGTGAGGTGGGCTGCGGAGCGGTGTACACCGGCGGCGGCGGCGCCTGGGGTACACCCGCATAGCCGCCGATCTCGCCCGGCTGTCGGGAAGTACTCGAAGTCGGTGCCCTCCAGGGCGCCGTCCATGGTGGCCTTCCAGATGTCGGCCGGCAGGCCCGACCCGTACACCGATCCGCCCCAGCTGGTCACCAGCGGCACATCGCCCTTGACGGTGCCCACCCATACCGCCGTGGACAATTGCGGGGTGTAGCCGACCATCCAGGCGTCGCGGTTCTGGCCGGTGTCACCGAGTTGGTGGGTGCCGGTCTTGGCCGCAGCCGGCCGACCGCCGGCCAGGGTGTGGCCGTTGGAGTAGCCCGGGATCGGCAACATCGCCGAGGAGACGTTGTCGGCGACGTCGGCCTCGATGCGGCGCTCCCCGGCGTTCTCCTCGGAACTGGCGTCGAAGAGCACCTCGCCCTGGGCGTTGACGACCTTCTCCACGAAGTGCGGCGCGTGGTAGATGCCCGAATCGGCCAGCGTCGCATACGCAGAGGCCATGTCGATCACGCGCGTCTCGTACTTGCCGAGCACCACACCGGGCGCCGGCGGGCCACCCTTACCGTCCTCGGACAGCGTGTAGTCCACACCGGGGAAGCTCTCGGCCACTCCGGCCCGATGGGCGGCGTCGGCCACATCGGAGGGGCCGCCCTTCAACTTCAGCATGAGCCGGTAGTAGACGGTGTTCAGCGAGCGCTTGAGCCCCTCGGCGATGCTGCAGGTTCCGCAACTCTCGCCCTCGGAGTTGTTGATGGTCAGCTTGTCGTCGACCTTCAGCGGCGAACTGTCGACCTGATAGCCCAGCCCCATTCCCTGCTCGAGGGCGGCGACCAAGGCGAACACCTTGAACGACGAGCCCGTCGGCAGGCCGGCCTGGGCGAAATCCCAGCCGGACGCGTCGGTTCCGCCGAAGTAGGCCTTCACCCCGCCCGTCTTCGGGTCGATCGAGACCACCGCCGAGCGCATCTCGGGCATCTGCCCGTCGAGATAGGTGGCGACGGCGTCCTCGGCGGCCTTCTGGGCCTGCGGGTCGATCGTCGTGGTGATCTGCAGGCCCTGGGTGTTCAGGGTGTCCTGGTCGATGTTGAACAGCTCGAGCAGTTCCTTGATCACCTGCCGCTCGATGAGCCCGTTGGGGCCGGTGGTCAGGTTCTCGGTCTTGGCCTGGTCCGGCGACACCGTCTGCGGGAACACCTGCTGGTCGCGTTCGGTCTGCGACAGCGCACCGATGGTCACCATGCCGTCGAGCACCCAGTTCCACCGTGCGGTGGCACCCTCGAGGTCGACGGCCGGGTCCAGGGTCGACGGACGCTGAATGATCGCGGCCAGCAGCGCGCCCTCCGAGACGGTCAACTGATCGACGGGCTTGTCGAAGTAGGCCTTCGACGCCGCTGAGATGCCGTAGGCGCTGCGGCCGAAGTAGATGATGTTCAGATACGCCTGCAGCACTTCGTCTTTCGACCACTGCCGGCTCATCTTGGTGGAGATCACCAGTTCCTTGGCCTTGCGGATCAACCCGCCCAGACCGGTGCGCTGGTCGCCGACGAGCGCGTTCTTGACGTACTGCTGGGTGATCGTCGAACCACCCTGGATGTCGTTGCCGAACAGGTTGTTACTGAGCGCACGGCCGAACCCGCTGATGGAGAAGCCCGGGTTGCTGTAGAAGTCGCGGTCCTCGGCGGCCATGACGGCGTTACGGACGTGCACCGGCACCTGGTTGATATCGACGTCGACCCGGTTGCCCTCCGGCGGAACGATTTTCGCGATCTCCGAGCCGTCGCTGGCCAGGATCGTCGACACCTGGTTGGTGCGGATGTCCCCCGGCTTGGGGACGTCGACGATCACGTAGGCCAGGGCGAAGGTCAGGATCGGCAGCAGGACGAATACCGCGACGGCCGCCGCCAGCCAGCGGCGCAGGCCCCAGCCGCCGAACACCCGGCGTAGCAATGGGGGCTCCTCGTCGTCATCATCGCCGTCACCGCCGCGGTCGTGCGCCGGCGGGGGCGGGGTGCCCGGGGGCGGGGTCGACGGTCGGCTGGACGGGACCCGCGTCGATGCCGGCGCTCCGTCCAGAGCCGCCTTGACCTCGTCGATGGGGTCGCGCATCCCGGCCGTTGCGGGGTCGTCGGTCACCGGCGCCATGATCGCGGTCACCCGGTCGTCGGGCGGGGTCTGACGGCGCATCGTGACAGCGGCCTCCGGCGCGGGGGTTTCGGACATGAGGCGGTCTTCAGCGCGATGCCGGGCTCCGGCGGGCACACCGCCAGCCGAGTTCGGCGTGGCGGTTGACCGGTCCGGACCCTCGCCGCTATTCACTGGCCGTACGCGCGCCGGAGCGGCGCGCCGTCCGGGTGCCGGGCGTGCCCTTCGCGGGGCGGGGCGCACCGAGCACGTACGACTTGACCAGGTGATTCCAACTGCAGGTCCGGCATACCTCCACCACGTGAACGGCGAACTCGCTGAACCGGGTGGCCAGCAATACCAACTCCTCGGCGGTGCGCGCCGAGCCGGAGACGGCCCCGAGGTGGTCGCCGAATACCCACGAGACCAGGGTCAACTGCTCCTTGCGGCAGATCGGGCACATCACCGAACTCTGCTTGCCGTGGAATTTCGCGGCGCGCAGCAAGTACGGATTGGCGTCGCAGACCTCACTCACCCCGGTCCGACCGGAGTACACCTCAGCCAGCAGGGAACGCCGCCGAAGGGCGTAGTCCACCACCTGCCGCTGCAATCGCACGGTGACCAGAGTACGTCGGTAGGCGCGCCTCCGATACGCGACCGACCGCAGAACTCCCTACGATCGGCACCGTGACTACCGGTCAGACGGCCCGGACCCGCGCCAAAGACAGCGACCGCACCGACACCTGCCAGATTCTCGACACCGCGCTGGCCGAAGGCCAGTTGTCGATGGCCGAGCACGGCGATCGCGTCAAGGCCGCCACGGCCGCGACGACGCTGGGGGACCTCCGGGCACTGGTGAGCGACCTGCAGACGGGCAACGCCCCGGTCCAGCTTCCGACGCTGCGCCCGCCGAAACCGCTGGCCGCTTCACGGTCGGCCTGGGGATTCCGGCTTGCCACCGCCGCCGTTCTGGTGGCTCTCGGCATCGGGATCGGCTGGGGCCTTTACGGCAACACCAGCTCGCCGTTCAGCCTCACCCCCGATCCGGGCGCCAAGCCCGATGGAGTGGCACCGGTGGTGCTGACCCCGCCGCGCCAACTGCACTCCCTGGGCGGCCTTAACGGCCTGCTGGAACAAATGCGCCAGAAGTTCGGTGACACCCTCGGCTACAGCCTGGTCATCTATCCCGACTACGCCGTGTTGGACCGCCCGGATCCCGGCGATGCGCGCCGCGAACTGAGCTACACCTACCGCGGCGGCTTCGACGATCCTTCCACCGGGGCGAAGGGCAGCGACACCCGCGCGGTGGACCTCGGCAAGTTCGACGTCGCGGCCATCGTGGGGGTGCTGCGCGGGGCGCCGGAAACCCTGAACATCAAGCCCGGCGAGGTCCGGAGCATCTACCTGACCCTGGATCCGGCCCGAGATCCGACGAACCCCGAGGCGCTGGAGATCTCGGTGTACGTGTCGAGTGAATTCGGCAGCGGCTACATCACGCTGAATCCGGACGGCTCGGTCAAGCGCATCAACTACCCCTGACGGGGCCGCTCGCCGAACTGCATGTTTGGCGCAGAATATATCGGTCCGATACTATTCCGATACGTGTCGTGACGCCGTAACGGCGCATCCATAAGGAGGTGAGGGAGATGCTGGAGCTTGCCGTTCTGGGTCTTCTCCTCGAGTCTCCGATGCACGGCTACGAACTGCGCAAGCGCCTGACCGGCCTGCTCGGGGCGTTCCGCGCCTTCTCCTATGGTTCGCTCTACCCGGCGCTGCGCCGGATGCAAGCCGACGGCCTGATCGCCGAGGACGCCGCCCCCGAAGGCACCCCGGTGCTGCGGCGGGCTCGGCGCGTGTACCAACTCACCGACAAGGGTCGGCAGCGGTTCGCCGAACTGGTCGCCGACACCGGCCCGCAGAACTACACCGACGACGGGTTCGGGGTGCATCTGGCCTTCTTCAACCGGACTCCGGCAGAAGCCCGCATGCGCATCCTCGAGGGCCGTCGCCGCCAGGTCGAGGAACGTCGCGAGGGCCTTCGCCAGGCCGTCGCGCGGGCCAGCAACTCGTTGGACCGCTATACCCGACAACTGCATCAGCTGGGCCTGGAGTCCAGCGAGCGGGAAGTCACCTGGCTCAACGAACTCATCGCCGCGGAGCGGGTCGCCCAGACCCGCGCCGAACAGGGCCAGAGCTGAACACCACCGAAGAAATTTCAGAAGTAGAAGTACTAGAAAGGTAAACGCCAATGACTGAGCACACGGCGTCGAATCCGAATGGGTCGAATGAGGTGCGCGTCGCCATAGTCGGCGTCGGCAACTGCGCGTCCTCGCTGGTTCAGGGCGTTCAGTACTACGCCGAGGCGGACCCGAACGCGAACGTCCCCGGCCTGATGCACGTCACCTTCGGTCAGTATCACGTGCGCGACGTCAAGTTCGTCGCCGCGTTCGACGTGGACGCCAAGAAGGTCGGCTTCGACCTCTCCGAGGCGATCTTCGCCTCCGAGAACAACACCATCAAGATCGCCGACGTGCCGCCCACCAACGTGGTGGTGCAGCGCGGGCCGACGCTCGACGGCATCGGCAAGTACTACGCCGACACCATCGAGCTCTCCGACGATCAGCCGGTCGACGTCGTCAAGGTGCTCAAGGACAACAAGGTCGACGTCATGGTGTCCTATCTGCCGGTGGGCTCGGAGGAGGCCGACAAGTTCTACGCCCAGTGCGCCATCGACGCCGGCGTGGCGTTCGTCAACGCACTGCCGGTGTTCATCGCCTCGGATCCGGTGTGGGCCAAGAAGTTCGACCGACGCCGGTGTTCCGATCGTCGGCGACGACATCAAGAGCCAGGTCGGCGCGACCATCACCCACCGCGTGATGGCCAAGCTGTTCGAGGATCGCGGCGTCACCCTGGACCGCACCTACCAGCTCAACGTCGGCGGCAATATGGACTTCAAGAACATGCTCGAGCGTGAGCGTCTGGAGTCCAAGAAGGTCTCCAAGACCCAGGCCGTCACCTCCAACCTGACCGGCTCGCTGGCCGGCAAGGTCGACGACAAGAACGTCCACATCGGCCCGTCCGACCACGTCGCCTGGCTCGACGACCGCAAGTGGGCCTACGTCCGCCTGGAGGGCCGCGCCTTCGGTGACGTGCCGCTGAACCTGGAGTACAAGCTCGAGGTGTGGGACTCGCCGAACTCGGCCGGCATCATCATCGACGCGGTGCGCGCGGCCAAGATCGCCAAGGACCGCGGCATCGGCGGCCCGATCATCCCGGCCTCGGCCTACCTGATGAAGAGCCCGCCGGTGCAGTTGGCCGACGATGTCGCTCGCGAACAGCTTGAGGAGTTCATCGAGGGGTAACTCCCCATCGAAAATGCGCCCAGATCGCGGTTTCACGCCGCAGCACGATCTGGGCGCATTTTCGCGTTAACTGGTCGTGTGGACGAATTCGCCTATCTGCCGGAGAACGCGGCGCAGGCCGGGATGACGGGGCCCCTGCCTGAGGTGCAGCGCCTGGAGCGGGGCCCGGTCAGCGCTCTGCGCTGGGGGGCCGAACCGCCGCGGGTGGTCTTCCTGCACGGCGGCGGCCAGAATGCCCACACCTGGGACACCGTCATCCTCGGTCTGGGCCTGCCGGCGCTGGCGCTCGACCTGCCCGGCCACGGCCGCTCACAGTGGCGCGAGGACGGGGACTACGGGCCCGTTCTGAACGCCGTCGCGGTCGAGCCGGTGGTCCGCGATCTCGCCCCCGACGCCGACCTGCTGGTCGGCATGTCACTGGGCGGGCTGACCGCGATGCGCCTGGCGGTGACCACCCCGGACCTGGTGCGCAACCTGGTGATGGTCGACGTCACCCCGTCGGCGCCTGAACGGCACGAGCAGATGACCAAGGCCCAGATGGGAGCCGTCGCCCTGGTTCAGGGTGAGCGCATCTTCCCCAGCTTCGAGGCCATGGTCGACGCCACCGTCGCCGCCTCACCGCACCGGTCGCGGGAGTCGTTGCGCCGCGGCGTGTTCCACAACTCCAAGCAGCTCGACGACGGCACGCTGGACGTGGCGCTACGACACCTTCCGCAAGGCGCCCTCCGATGAGCGGAGCGAATCGGGTAATCAGGTTGACGGCTTCGTCGGCCTGTGGGACGACGTGCCGGCCCTGCACACGCCGACCACCCTGGTCCGCGGCGCCAAGTCGTTCTTCGTCAACGACGACGACGCCGACGAATTCGCCCGCACCGCACCGGGATTCCAGCGCGTGATCGTCGTCCCGGATTCCGGCCATTCGGTGCAGGGCGATCAGCCGCGGGCACTGGTGGAGATCCTGCGCTCCGTGCTTGAGCTGAGCCATGACCGCCTTCCCCATCCGCATCGGTGTCCAACTGCAGCCCCAGCACTCCAGCCACTACGGCTACATCCGCGACGCGGTGCGCCGCTGCGAGGACATCGGCGTCGACGTCGCCTTCAACTGGGACCACTTCTATCCGCTCTACGGCGATCCCGACGGCGCGCACTTCGAGTGCTGGACCATGCTCGGCGCCTGGGCCGAGCAGACCTCGCGCATCGAGATCGGCGCGCTGGTCAGCTGCAACTCCTACCGCAACCCCGAACTGCTGGCCGACATGGCCCGCACCGTCGACCACATCTCCGACGGCCGGCTGATCCTGGGCATCGGCTCGGGCTGGATGCAGAAGGACTACGACGAGTACGGCTACGAGTTCGGCACCGTCGGCAGCCGCCTCGACGACCTCGCCGCGGCGCTGCCCCGGATCGAGGCTCGGCTGGCCAAGCTCAACCCGGCACCCACCCGGCGACATCCCGATCCTGATCGGCGGCGGCAGGGCGAGAAGAAGACCCTGCGACTGGTCGCCGAGCACGCCGACATCTGGCACGGCTTCACCAACGCCGACACCTACCCCGGCAAGGCGGCCGTGCTCGACGGGCCACTGCGAGGCCGTCGGCCGCGACCCGGCCACCGTCGAGCGGTCCTCCGGCGTCGAGGGCCGCGACGCCGAAGCGCTGGTCGCCAATGCCGAGGCGCTGGCCCGCCTGGGCGTGACGCTGATGACCGTCGGCTGCGACGGCCCCGACTACGACCTCGGCCCGGCCGAGACGCTGATCCGCTGGCGCGACAACCGCGCACACGGGTAGCGCTACCCGAAAAGCTGCTCGTGGACCCACCTGGCCAGCGATCGCGAATGCTCACCGACCGTCTCCGCCCAGGTCCGCGCCGCACCCTCGCCGGCGTCGTCGCTGACGAGTTTGATCAGCCGCACCGGCACTCCGGCCGTCCGGGCAGCCCAGGCGACCGCATAGCCCTCCATGTCCACCAGATGAGCGGAGCGCGCTAGTTCGCCGCGGACCCGGCTGTCTGCGATGAAGCGGTCACCGGTGGCCAGCACCAATCCGCCGGCGCCGGAATCCAGTTCGATCGGTATTCCGTAGTCGCGATCAACCAACGCCCTGATCGCCTGCCCGTCGAAGTCGTGCTGCATCACGGTGCCGATGTCGTGCACGCCGTGCAGACCGTCGTGAAGGCCGCCGGCCGTGCCGATGTTGATCACCGCCGCCGGGCGGTCTGATGCCAGCACAACGGTCACCGCGGTGGCCGCATGGACCTTGCCGGGCCCGGTGACCAGGATCGGGAACTGGTCGTCGAGGGCGTCGGCCTCCTCCGGCAGCGCGACGACGAGGAGCGGACGATCCGCTCGCACCACGCCACGCAATTCCACGCCCTGATCTTCGCGGCCCGCCGCACGCGGAGCAACAGCCGCCTCTCACAGGTGCTCTGAGGAGATCCTGCGTCCCCCGCAAAGCGGTTAGACTGGCGAACCATGTCCGAGGTCCAGTCGCAGGTCACCGCCTTGGCTGCGGATCTGCAACGCGTGCTGGCCCGGCTGATCACCGTCATGCGCCGCGGGGACGCCGGTGCCGGATCCCGGCCCGACCTGACGATGGCGCAGGTGTCCATCCTGCTGACACTGATCGACAGCGGACCGATCCGGATGACCGAACTTGCCGCCCGCGAACGCGTTCGCACCCCCACCACCACCGTGGCGATCCGCCGACTGGAGAAGCTCAGCCTGGTGAAGAGGTCGCGCGATCCGTCGGACATGCGTGCGGTCCTGGTCGAGGTGACGCCCGAAGGACTCGTCCAGTACCAGGACGCCCTCGATGCGCGCCGGACACATCTGGCCGAACTGCTGGGCCGGCTCACCGACGACGAACGGGCCGACCTGGTGCGCGCACTCAAACCCCTGGAGCGCCTGACCGCGAACGAGGACTGATCAGCCCAGCCAGTCGAGCACGGCGGCCGCGGTCCAGGACTGCTGCATACTGCCCAGCGGTTCACCGGTGAAAGGCTCGTAGTACTCGGCGAAAGTGCCGTCGCTGGCCTGCCGCAGGCCCTCCCTGCGCAGCATCAGGGAGCGCTCCGACCAACCGCGGCGGGCGAAGGCCCAGGAGAACAGCCAGGTCAGCATCGGCCATACCGGGCCGCGCCAGTACTCGCGCGGCCGAAAGTCCTTGGATACCGGCGAGGTTGACGGGATCAGCGCATATCGCAGGTCGGGATGGCCGCAGAACCGCGGGCCCTCGAACAGCTTCAGCAGGGCCCGCTCCCGTTGGTGCGGCAACCCGCCACACAGCAACGGAGCGAACTGGGCCACCGTCTCGGTTCTGATCCAGGACCTGGCCCGCCGGTCGTAATCCTTTGCTGCGCCGCTCCTTTCGTCGGTGGTAGCAACCACGCCTACCCTGAACCGCTCGGCCCAGTAGTACAGGTCGCGAACGTCGGCGTTGGGACGATTGTGCTCCTCGCCGATATTGGCCAGCACTTCGCACGCGACGGAGAAGATCGACGAGACGAACACGTCCTCGACCGCGAAGCTCATCACCGTCGGCAACCGGGTGTCGTCGTAGCCGACGGATTTCATCTCCTCGAGCAACCACAGGTAGCGGTCGTACTCGCCGTCCGATGGCCGCTGGCTCGGATCGGTGATGATGTTCTTGTCGGCCCGTTGATATTCCGGCACCGCACCCGCGATCACGTTGGCGTAGGCCGAATCCCAGCGCGGCGAGTTGTCCATGCCGGATTCCCAGCCGTGGTAGAGGGTGATGCGCCCGTGCTGGTCCGGGTCGCGGGCCTCGGCGAGCCAGCGATGCCAGCGCACCAGATCATCCCAGCGCCGATCCAGGAACGCCTCGGCCACGGCGCGGGTCGAGCGGCCGCTCATCTGGGCCCGGTCCAGGATGCGTTGCACGGCAATGGCATGCACCGGCGGCTGGGTGATGCCGGAGGTGGGCCGGCCCGCCGGGGCCGCTTGCGCCAACTGCGGGCACGCCCACCGGTCCGGTCCGGGGAAGTAGCCGTCCACCCCCGGCGCGAACACGATATGCGGGATCATCCCGTTGGCCCACTGCGCCGAGAGCAGGGTGTCGAGTTCGACCACCGCCCGTTCGACGCTCAGCGCGGCCAGTCCGACCGCCACGAACGCGGCGTCCCAACTCCACATGTGCGGGTACAGCCGGGGCGCGGCCGAGGTCATGACACCCAGGTCATTGCCGCGCAGCAGATAGGCCGCGCGGGCGGCGAGCTGGGTCGGCGAATAGCCGGCGTCGAATGCCACCCGTTCATTCTGCGGGGCGAGGTGCATCCGGCGCAGGTCGGTAGGGTGATCATTCCAACCCGGCGATGAGGAGGACCGGCGCCAGATGCCCACCGCGCTGATTACCGGAGCAAGTGGTGGCATCGGTGCCGCGATCGCCGAGGCGCTGGCACCGACCCACACCGTTCTGCTGGCCGGACGTCCGTCTGCGCGCCTGGACGCGGTCGCAGACCGGCTCGGGGCCACCACCTGGCCGCTGGACCTGACCGACATCGCCGGGATCGAGGCCGCCGCCGAGGTGCTGACCGAACTCGACGTGCTGGTGCACAACGCCGGGGTCGCCTACCCCGGCCGGGTCGCCGAGTCCGCCCCCGAACAATGGCGGGCCACCTTCGACGTCAACGTGACCGGTGCGGTGGCTCTGACACTCGCGCTGCTGCCGGCCCTGCGGGCGGCCCGCGGTCAGGTGGTGTTCATCAATTCCGGCTCCGGACTGAACGTCTCGCCCGGGCTGGCGTCCTATTCGGCGAGCAAGTTCGCGCTGCGGGCCTTCGCCGATTCGCTGCGCGCTGACGAACCGCTGCTGCGGGTCACCAGCATTCATCCCGGCCGCGTCGACACCGAGATGCAGCGCGACCTGGTGGCCTACGAGGGCGGTGAATACGACACCGCAAGGTTCCTGACGCCGCAGACCGTCGCGCGGGCCGTGCTGCAGGCCGTCGAAACCCCGCCCGACGCGCATACCCACCAGGTGGTGATCCGCCCGCGCGGGCCGCTTCCCGACTGATTCGGAGCGGTTTTCGCCGCTGAGCGGCGACGAACGCGCCGAAGTCGCCTCAGACGACGATGTTGACCAGTCGGCCGGCGACCACGATCACCTTCTTCGGCGTCGCTCCGGCCAGGAACGCCGCCACCTTCTCGTCGGCCAGGGCCGCGTGCTCCAGGACGTCCTTGCCGGCGTCGGCGGCGACCGTGATGTGACCGCGGACCTTGCCGTTGACCTGAACCGGGTACTCCACGGTGTCGGCGGTCAGATAGCGATCGTCGGCCTCCGGGAACGGACCGTGCGCCAAGGAGGTGTCGTGGCCGAGGCGACGCCACAGTTCCTCGGCGAGGTGCGGGGCGAGGGGTGCGGTCATGAGCACCAGCGGTTCCAGCGCCGCGCGGGCGGTCACACCGGCTTTGGTGAGGTGGTTGGTGTATTCGATCAGCTTGGCGGCGGCGGTG
The DNA here is from genome assembly GCA_963715145.1 of uncultured Actinomycetota bacterium. Lineage (GTDB taxonomy): Bacteria > Actinomycetota > Actinomycetes > Mycobacteriales > Mycobacteriaceae > Mycobacterium. Next base: position 18,452 of record CAVQRL010000022.1, read on the forward strand.
TTGTTGCGCAGGTTCGTGTAGTCATCGCGAACGCCGGCGATGGTGCGGTGCAGCGCCCGCAGCGTCTCGTCCTCCAGGGCATCGTCGGAAGCCCTTGTCCGGCCAGTGGATTCGTCCACCACCAGCCGCCATACCCGCTGCAGGAACCGGTATGCGCCGACGACGTCCTTGGTGGCCCACGGACGTGAGGCCTCCAGTGGGCCCATCGACATCTCATACACCCGCAGGGTGTCGGCGCCGTAGGAGTCGCAGATCTCGTCCGGGGAGATCGAGTTCTTCAGGCTCTTGCCGATCTTGCCGAACTCCTGGAAGACCTCGATCTCGCCATCCGGCCCGGGAAGGTGGAACCGGCCGTCCCGTTCGACGACCTCCGCCGCGGGCACGTAGGCGCCGCGCGAGTCGGTGTAGGCGAACGCCTGGATGTAGCCCTGGTTCACCAGGCGGCGGTAGGGCTCTCGCGAGGTCACGTGGCCGAGGTCGTAGAGCACCTTGTGCCAGAAACGCGAGTAGAGCAGGTGCAGAACGGCGTGCTCGACCCCACCGACGTAGAGGTCCACCCCGCCGGGGTCGTTCGGTCCGTGTTCGGCCGGGCGGGGACCCATCCAGTACGCCTCGTTCTCCTTGGCGCAGAACTGCTCACTGTTGTGCGGGTCGGCGTAACGCAACTCGTACCAGGAACTCCCGGCCCACTGCGGCATGACGTTGGTGTCGCGGGTGTAGGACTTCAGGCCGTCGCCGAGGTCGAGGTCGACGTGCACCCATTCGCCGGCCTTGTTCAACGGCGGAGAGGGTTCGCTGTCGGGATCGTCCGGGTCGAACAGCACCGGCGAGTAGTCGGCGATGTCGGGTAGTTCCACCGGCAGCATCGCATCCGGCAGCGGATGTGCGCGACCGTCTGCGTCGTAGACGATGGGAAACGGTTCGCCCCAGTATCTTTGGCGGGCGAAGAGCCAGTCGCGCAGTTTGTACTCGACGCGGGCCCGGCCCCTGCCGTCGGCTTCCAACCGGGCGGTGATGGCCGCCTTGGCCTCCCCCACCGTCAGGCCGTCGAGATGGTCGGAGTTCACCAGCGTGCCGTCACCCACATAGGCTTCCCGCGAAATATCTCCGCCGGCAATGACTTCGACGATCGGCAGTCCGAACTCGGCGGCGAACTCCCAGTCCCGCTGGTCGTGTCCCGGCACCGCCATGATCGCGCCCGTTCCGTATCCGAGCAGCACATAGTCGGCGATGAACACCGGAACCTGCTGGCCGTTGGCGGGATTGACCGCGTAGCTGCCGAGGAACACCCCGGTCTTGGTCTTGTTCTCCTGTCGCTCGAGATCGGACTTGGCCGCGATGGCGCGACGATAGGCGGCCACGGCGTCGGCCGGGCATCGCCGCCCCGCCCGTCCACCGCGGATCCACACCCTCGGGCCAGCGCGCGCCGACGATCCGATCCACCAGGTCGTGTTCGGGTGCGAGCACCAGATAGGTGGCGCCGAAGAGGGTGTCGGGCCGGGTGGTGAAGACCTCGATGTCGGCATCGCCGACCGCGAACAACGCCGAAGCCCCGGTGGACCGGCCGATCCAGTTGCGCTGCATGGCCTTGACCTTGTCCGGCCAGTCCAGAACATCGAGGTCCTCGAGCAGCCGGTCCGAGTAGGCGGTGATCCGCATCATCCACTGCCGCAGGCGTTTCCGGAAGACCGGGAAGTTACCGCGCTCGCTGCGGCCGTCGGACGTCACTTCCTCGTTGGCCAGCACCGTCCCCAGCCCGGGACACCAGTTCACCAGCGAGTCGGCCCGGTAGACCAACCGGTGGCCGTCGACGATGTCCGCGCGCTCACCGGGGGTCAGCTGCGACCACTGCCGGCCGTCGTCCGGAGTTCTTGCACCGCTGTCGAATTCGGCGATCAACTCGCTGATGCGCCGGGCCTGGTTGAGCTGCGGGTCGAACCAGGCGTTGTAGATCTGCAGGAAGATCCACTGCGTCCAGGTGTAGAAGTCGACGTCGGTGGTGGAAAAGCTGCGGCGCTGATCGTGCCCGAGCCCGAGTCGGCCCAGTTGGCGGCGGAAGTTGGTGATGTTGGCATCGGTGCGCGTGCGCGGATGGGTACCGGTCTGAACCGCATACTGCTCGGCGGGCAGGCCGAACGAGTCGAAACCCAAGGCGTGCAGAACATTGCGTCCCGTCATCCGGAAGAAGCGCGCGTAGACGTCGGTCGCGATATAGCCCAGCGGGTGCCCGACGTGCAGGCCCTCACCGGAGGGGTAGGGGAACATGTCCTGGACGAACATCTTGTCGGCCGGGACGGCGCTGCCGTCGGCGGGCGCCAGAGAGCCGACCGGGTTGGGCACGTTGAAGGTGCCCCACCGCTGCCAGTTGTCCTGCCAGTCCGCCTCGATGCGGCCGGCCAGCTCCGCGGTGTAGCGGTGCCGCGGGACGTCGGCATCGGAGCCGTCCGTGGTGGCAGTCGGCGATTCGGTCACGCCAGACAGGGTATCGGTGCACCGCACCGGCCGACGACGCCGGAGCAGCGCGGGTGGAACCCCCGGTTGGCAACGGCGCGGTATCGGTTGCGTCGCAGGGCGGTCAGGGGTTGGTTCCAGGTCGGTTCCATCGGTGTCCGGGCCGCCGCGGGGCTGGTTAGGTGGGGCTCGGACAGTGGGCCGCACAGCGCAACTCCGGCGGCCCAACCGTGTGAATAAGGATGAGACGACAATGAACAGGAATGCCCGTAACTGGCGGGTGGTGATTGGTGGTCTCGCAGCCGGGTCGGCGGCCGTTATCGGCTTCGCGGGCGCAAGTGCCTCGGCTGAACCCGTTCCGCCCGCACCGCCCGTGCCTGCCCCGGTGACTGTGACGCAGACCGTGACCGTGACGCCCGACGCACCCGCCGCGGCCACCCCGGCCCCCGAGGCGGCACCGGCCAGCCCGGCCCCGGCCGCGTCCCCCGCACCGCAGGCCCCCGCCACCCCGGCCACCCCGGCAGCGGCGGAGCCGACGACGCCTCCGCTGCAGCCGGCGACGTCGGGCACCATCGCGGAGTTCCTCAAGGACAAGGGCGTGGTGCTCGAGCCGCAGAAGGCGGCCGGGTTCACCGCACTCAACATCGTGCTGCCGGTCCCTCCGGGCTGGAGCGTGGTCCCGGACCCGAACGTCCCCGACGCCTTCGGCGTGATCGCCGACCGCAAGGGCGGTGACGGTCTGTACACCTCGAACGCTCAGGTGGTGGTCTACAAGCTCGTCGGAGACGTCGACCCGAAGGAGGCGATCAGCCACGGGTACGTCGACAGTCAGAAGCTCCGGGCCTGGCAGTCCACGTCGGCGTCGATGGCGGACTTCGGCGGGTTCCCGTCGTCGGTCATCACCGGCACCTACCGCGAGAACGATCTGACGCTGAACACCACGCGCCGGTATCTCATCGCCAACTCCGGCCCCGATCGCTATCTGGTGTCGCTGTCGGTGACGACGGCGGCCAACCAGGCGGTCGCCTCGGCCGTTGCCACCGACGCGATCCTCAACGGCTTCCGGGTGACCGACCCGGCTGCCACGCCGACCACGCCCGCTCCGGCACCGCCCGCTCCGGCACCGCCAGCACCCCCGGCACCGCCGGCCGCGGCGGCGCTGGGGGCACCCGCCGCCCCGCCGGCCGCGGCCGCACCGGTCACGCCGTTGGCTGCCCCGGTCCCCGCGGCGCCGGCACCCCCGGCACCCGCACCGGCGCCACCCGCCCCGGTAGCACCGCCGGCACCGCCGGCACCGCCGGTGGCCGCACAGCCCGCGCAGTAGCAGCGGACCCGGGCTCGTATCCTCAAGCCCATGACTGTGGCTGCGGTGGTGTGTCTGGGCCTGGCCGTGCTGATCGGCGGCTCCGGCCTGTGGACGCTGGCCCGCAGGCCGGGCGTGGACCTCACCGGGCAGGTGCTGCGCGCCGTGGCGCCGACCCAACTCGCGGCGGCGTTGATGCTGGCCGCGGGGGCGGTCCTGGGCCTCGCCGCACCGGGCGCGCTCGGCAGGATCAGCCTGATCGGCGGCGTGGTCGGGGCGATCGGCACGATCGCGGCCGGATCCTGGCAGGGCGCCCGCTATGCCGCCCGCCGCGAAGCCGCGGCCGGCGGGGGATGCGGATCCGGCGACGGGTGCGGGGGCTGCGCGAAAGTCTGCGGTTCCCAGACGCCCTAGTTGCGGCTCAGGTCGATGGGGTGGGTCGCCAGGATCGCCAACGGCATCGGCTGGCGGCGTAGCACCCGAGACCACAGATCGACCCGCGGCTGTGCCACAACGTCGGAGGGCAAGGCCGACAGGACAATCCAGTCGCTGCGCTCGATCTCTCCCTCAAGCTGGCCGATCGTCCAGCCCGAATAGCCGGCGAAGATCCGGATGCCTTCCACCGACGCGGCGATCAGTTCGGGGTCGCCGTCGAGATCCACCATGACGATCCGGCCGGCCACGTGGCGCAAACCCGTGATCCCCTCCGGGTCGGCGCCGACGCGCAGGATGCCCAGGCACAGCGCCGCGTCGCGTTTGACCGGGCCGCCGACGAACATCGTCTTGGGCTTGGCGGCCAGGTCGGCCCACTGGGGCAACACGTTGTGCACCGCGGTCTCGCTGGGCCGGTTGAGCACGACACCGAGGGTGCCGCCGTCATTGTGTTCGACGACGTAAATGACACTGCGCCGGAACGTCGGCTCCAACAGATCGACGTTGGCCAGCAACAGGGTTCCCGCCCGCACCCTGTTCGCTGCGGGCGCCACGAAGTCCTCGGGATCTTCCGGCTGCGCCACCTCACCATCATGGCACGGCTCAACGCCGCCATCAGGCTTTGTACTGTTGGCCCGTGGTCGACGCCCGCGCCTCCGGCACGCTGTGGCGATCGGTCCGCAGCCTCCCCGACTTCTGGCGTCTGCTGGAGTTGCGGACGGCCAGCCAGTTCGGCGACGGGCTCTTCCAGGCCGGCCTGGCCGGCGGGCTGCTGTTCAATCCGGAGCGGGCCGCCGACCCGTGGGCGGTGGCCGGAGCTTTCGCGGTGCTGTTCCTGCCCTACTCGCTGCTCGGCCCGTTCGCCGGCGCGCTGCTGGACCGCTGGGACCGTCGCAGCGTGCTGATCGTGGCGAACGCCGCCCGGGTGGTGGCGGTGCTCGGGGTGGCCGCTCTGCTGGCGGTGGGCGCCCGTGATCTGTTCGTTCTGGGCGGTGCGCTGACCGTCAACGGTTTCAGCAGGTTTGTCACCTCGGGGTTCTCCGCGGCGCTGCCGCACGTGGTTCCGCGCGATCGCGTCGTCACGATGAACTCGGTGGCCACCGCGACGGGCGCCACCGCCACCTTCCTCGGCGCCAACTTCATGCTGGTGCCGCGCTGGCTCGCCGGCGAAGGCGACGCCGGCGCGGCGACCGTCATCTCCCTGGTCGCCATCCCGGTCGCCATCGCGTTCCTGCTGTCCTTCCGGTTCCGCCCGCACGCGCTCGGTCCCGACCACACCGCCGTGCACGGTTCGGTGTTCTACGCGGTGGCCACCGGCCTGAGCTATGGAGTCCGGGCCGTGGTGGCGACCCCGTCGGTCGCGGCGACGCTGTCGGGTCTTGCCGCCCACCGAATGGTGTTCGGTATCAACACATTGCTGGTTCTGGTGATCGTTCGGTACACGGGCGCATCGGGTTTCGGCGGCCTGGGCACCGCGGTCGTGTTCGTTGCGGCCACCGGCAGCGGCTCGTTCCTGGCCAACGTGCTGACCCCGACGGCGGTTCGGCGGTGGGGCCGGTACGCCACCGCCAACGTGGCATTGCTGTGCGCGGCGTGCATCCAGCTCGCCGGCGCGACCCTGGACCTTCCAGTGATGGTGGCGTGCGGCTTCTTCCTCGGCCTGGCCGGACAGACCGTGAAGCTGTGCGCCGACACCGCCATGCAGATCGACGTCGACGACGCGCTTCGCGGCCACGTCTTCGCCGTTCAGGATGCGCTGTTCTGGATGGCATTCATCGTGGCGATCACCGCGGCGGCCGCGGTGATCCCGCCCGACGGCCATTCCGCGGCACTGGCGCTGGCCGGGTCGGTGATCTACCTGGCCGGGCTGGCCGCGCACGCCCGCCTGGGCCGTCGAAGCCTGACCGGGCCGATCTAGGCTGGTGCGCCATGAGCGTTGCCGACCCGATCATCGACGATCTGCAGAACGAGAGCGACGCCCTGGACGCCCTGGTCGGGCCACTGCCCGCCGAGCAGTGGGCGCTGGCCACCCCGGCCCCGGGCTGGACGATCGCGCACCAGATCGGGCACCTGCTGTGGACCGACCGGGTGGCACTGATGTCGATCACCGATGAGCCCGGCTTCCGGGACCTCGTCGCAGGCGCACAAGACCGGATCGCCACCTTCGTCGACGACGCCGCCGAGGAGACCGCAGCCGCACCGCCCGCCGAACTGCTGGCCGACTGGCGGCGCACCCGCAGCGCACTGCACGCCGCGCTGCGCGCGGTGCCCGGGGGCCGAAAGCTGCTGTGGTTCGGCCCGCCGATGAGTGGCGCCTCGATGGCGACCGCCCGGTTGATGGAGACCTGGGCGCACGGCCTCGATGTGGCCGACGCCCTCGGGGTCGAGGTGGTGGCCTCCCCGCGGTTGAAGTCCATCGCGCACCTCGGCGTGCGCACCCGGGACTTCGCCTTCACCGTGCACGGCCTGACCCCGCCGGCCGAGCCGTTCCGGGTGGAACTCGCCGCGCCGGGCGGCGAAGTGTGGGCATGGGGCCCCGAGGACGCGGCGCAACGGGTTCGGGGCTCCGCGCTCGACTTCTGCTACCTGGTGACCCAGCGGCGCCCACGCGGCAAGCTCGACGTGGTGGCCGAGGGGCCGGACGCGCAGACGTGGCTGACGATCGCGCAGGCCTTCGCGGGGCCGCCGGGCGCGGGGCGCTGAGCGGGCCTACAGCAGCCCCGCCGCGTCGGCCGCACCGTCCCTGTCGAGGTCGGTCAGCGTCAGGTCCCACCGGCCGTCGCCATCGATGTCGACATAGCCGGTCGGGAAGGTTCCGTCGCCGCCGTCCACGAGCGCCCGGTCGGCAAGACCGTCGCGGTCGAGGTCGAGCAGACGATCGGCAACGCCGTCGCCGTCGATGTCGCCGGGACCGGCGTGCTCGACGCCGTCGAACGAGAACCAGCGCAACGGGCGGGCGCCGACACCGGACACCGCCCAACCGCCCGAGCCGTCGTCGGTGAACCGCGCCTCCGGATTCCCGTCGTCGTCGATATCGAGGGTGGCGTAGTCGCCCAGGCCGTCGCCGTCCCCGTCGGCGATGGCGTCGTCGAACAGCCCGTCGCCGTCGAAGTCCAGCCGCACACCGTCGAATACGCCGTCACCGTCGAGGTCGATGTCGGGCGGGCCGCTCCACATCGACGCGGTTCCGTCACCGGCATCCAGGCAGTAGTCCATGCTGGATTAGACGGACTGGCCGCCCCGTGCGTTCCACCAGGACAGCAATTCGGCGGTGGCGTCCTCGCGGGACAGCGGACCGCGGTCCAGCCGAAGTTCCTTGAGGTAGTTCCAGGCCTCGCCGACCTCGGGGCCGGCCGGGATGCCGAGGATCTCCATGATCGCGTTGCCGTCGAGGTCGGGCCGCACCCTGGCCAGGTCCTCCTTCGCGGCCAGCTCGGCGATCCGCTGCTCGAGGCTGTCGTAATTGGCCTGCAGCTTGGCCGCCCGCCGCTTGTTGCGGGTCGTGCAGTCAGCGCGCACCAGCTTGTGCAGCCGCGGCAGCAACGGTCCGGCGTCGGCCACGTAGCGACGCACCGCGGAGTCGGTCCAGCGGCCCTCGCCGTAGCCGTGGAAACGCAGGTGCAGGTAGACCAACTGGGAGACGTCGTCGACCATCTGCTTGGAGTACTTCAGCGCCCGCATCCGCTTGCGGACCATCTTCGCGCCGACGACCTCGTGGTGGTGGAAGCTCACCCCGCCATCGGACTCATGGCGCCGGGTGGCCGGCTTGCCGATGTCGTGCAGCAGCGCCGCCCAGCGCAGGACGAGATCCCGCTGGCCCGGTTCCTCCAGTTCCATCGCCTGCCGCAGCACCGTCAGCGAATGCTGGTAGACGTCCTTGTGCTGATGGTGCTCGTCGATGGTCATCCGCATGCCGCCGATCTCGGGCAGCACCACCTCCCCCATCCCGGTCTGGACCATCAGCTCGATTCCGGCCACCGGATCCGCGCCGAGCAGCATCTTGTCCAGCTCGACGGCCACCCGTTCGACGGTGATCCGCGCCAATTGCGGCGCCATCGCCACGATGGCGTCGCGTACCCGGTCGGCGATGGCGAACTCCAGTTGGGAGACGAACCGCGCGGCCCGCAGCATCCGCAGCGGATCGTCGCCGAAGGACACCGACGGCTCGGCCGGGGTGTCCAGCATCCGCTCGCGGACCGCCGCCAGACCGTCGAGCGGGTCGAGGAACTCCCCCGGGCCGTCGGCGGTGATCCGCACCGCCATCGCGTTGGCGGTGAAGTCCCGACGCACCAGGTCGTCCTCGAGCCGGTCGCCGAAGCGCACCTGCGGATTTCGCGATACCTGGTCGTAGCTGTCGGCGCGGAAGGTGGTGATCTCCAGCCGGTGTCCGGCCTTACCCACGCCAACGGTCCCGAAGTCGATCCCGGTGTCCCACATGGCGTCGGCCCACGGCCGCACGATGTGCTGGATCTCCTCGGGCCGCGCATCGGTGGTGAAGTCCAGGTCGCTGGTGAGCCGGCCCAGGACCGCATCGCGCACGCTTCCGCCGACGAGGAAGAGATCGCGGCCCGCCAGAGCGAACCGGCCACCGATCTCGCGGAGCACGTGACCGTGCTTATTCAGGGCGACGGCGGCGCGCATCAGCAGCTCGGCGTCGTCGGTGGCATCGGGCACGTCCGGTGAGCCTAATGCTCGCGCGGAACCGGCGAGTGCTCAGCGGGCGGGGATATCGGCGGCAGCTACCATCACATGGGTGTCGGAGGGCGAAGGGGCCAAACCACGACGGCGCCGCGGTCGGCGCCGCGGCAGCCGTGCATCGGGCCCGCCGCAGCAGGTGACCGGAGGCGGCGACGTATCGTCGCCCGACCCCGATCGCCAGCCCGAAAGCACCCCCGACCAGGCCCGGCCACGTCAGCCCCGACAGCACCGCCGGTCCCCGGCGCGGCTGCGGACCGTCCACGAGACCTCCGCCGGCGGACTGGTCATCGACGGCATCGATCGGCCCCGCGAGGAGCAGCTCGCCGCCCTGATCGGCCGCATGGACCGGCGTGGACGCGTGCTGTGGTCGCTGCCCAAGGGGCATATCGAGCAGGGCGAGACGGCCGAGCAGACCGCGATCCGCGAGGTCGCCGAGGAAACCGGCATCCACGGACATGTGCTGGCCGCGCTCGGCAGCATCGACTACTGGTTCGTCACCGATGGTCGGCGTGTGCACAAGACCGTGCATCACTACCTGCTGCGATTCTCCGGCGGCGAGCTGTGCGACGAGGACGTCGAAGTCACCGAAGTCGCCTGGGTGCCGGTATCCGAACTGCCCGAAAGGCTGGCCTACGCCGATGAGCGCCGGCTGGCCCGGGTGGCCCATGAACTCCTCGAACTGCTGCAGTCCGACGGCCCGGCCGCGCTGCCGCCGCTGCCGCCGTCGGAACCCCGCCGGCGGCCCCAAACCCATTCGCACACCCGCAACCGGCCCCCCGACGGGGAGTCCGGCCCGCGCCGGTCGAACGGCTACGGTCCGGGAGCGTGACGTTGCCGCTGCGGCTGCCGGGGATCGCGGCGATCCTGGCTCTGCTCGCCCTGCTCTGTGCGCCGCCGATCGCCGCGGAACCCGATCCCGCGGCGCTGCTCACCGTCCGGATCGACAGCGTCACCCCCGACGTCGTCACCACCTCGAGCGAGCCGACCGTCACCGTCACCGCGACGGTGACCAACGTCGGCGATCAGATCGTCCGGGATGTCGCCGCCCGCCTTGAGCACGGTCCGGCGGTGACGTCGTCGAGCGGATTGCGCACCAGTCTGTACGTCGGCGGTCAGTTCGAGCCGGTCGGCGACTTCGTCAGTGTCACAACGCAACTCGAACGGGGACAGACCGCGGGGTTCAGTTTCACCGTGCCGATACGGGCCGGCGGACAGCCATCGCTGGGTATCGAGACCCCCGGCGTGTACCCGGTGCTGACCACAGTCGACGGCACCCCCGACGGCGGGGAACCGGCCCGCCTCGACGAGGCGCGGTTCCTGCTGCCGGTCACCGGGGTCCCGGCCGATCCGCTCACCTCCACCGGCAACGCGCTGGCCGACGTGGTGGCCCCGGACACCACCAAACCGGTGGCGGTGACCATGCTGTGGCCGCTGGCCGACAAACCGCGGCTGGCCCCCGGACAGCCCGGCGGCACCACCCCGGTCCGGCTGATGAACGATGACCTCGCCGTCTCGCTGGCGGCGGGTGGCCGGCTCGACAGTCTGCTGGGCGCCGCGGAGTTCGCCACCAGCCCGGGGGCCATCGACCCCGCCACCGGGATCGACCGCGCCCTGTGTCTGGCGGTGGATCCGGACCTTCTGGTGACCGTCAACGCGATGACCGGCGGCTACGTTGTGGCCGACGCCCCCAACGGTCTGGGCACCGCGTCCCACCCGGGTACCGGGCAGGCGGCGGCGGTGGCATGGCTGGACCGGCTGCGCGGCCTGGCCCGCCGGATGTGCGTGACAGCCACGCCGTATGCGCAGGCGGACCTGGGGGCGCTGCAGCGGGTCGGCGACGCGCGCCTCGGCGCGGCGGCCACCACCTCCGGCGCCGACATCGTCGACAAGATCCTGGGCGTCACCTCGGTGCGGGGTGCCACCGTGCTGGGCGACGGGCCCCTGACCGGGACCGCCGTCGACCTGCTGGATACCCAGAGCCCGACGGTCGCGATCAGCGCCGAGTCCGCCGGCGCGGATCTGGCGGTCCGGCGGTTGTCCGACAAGGTCGTGATGGCGCCGTTCGACCCCGCGATCGGCGCCGCGCTCGCCGGTGTCGGCACCGGCCCGATCATCCCGGCGTATCTGGCCGACGCCGACGCCGCACCGGTCGACCACGACTCCCCGGTGGCCCGGCGACAGGACGCCGTCGCGGCCGTACTGTGGCGGACCCTGGAGCCGTCGGTGGAACCGCGTACGCAGATCCTGCTGCCGCCGCTGAAGTGGAGCCCTCAACCCGACGACGCCCGGGCCATCCTGAGCGCTCTGGCCAACGCCATGCGAGGCGGCACGGCCACGCCCCGGCCGCTGGCCGCGGTGATCTCCGAGTCCGCCGCAACGCCACCCGAACAGTCCGAGTACACGCTTGCCGAGGATGCATCGGCCCGGTTCGACGAGGACGTCATCGACACCGTCCGCGCGGCGGTGGCCCGGCAGTGGGAACTCACCGACGCGCTGACCACCGACGAGCGCACCGGCCTGACCGGGTTGCAGTACACCGCGCCGCTGCGCGAGGACATGTTGCGGGCGCTGAGTCAGACCGAGCCGGTCTCGGGCCGCAACGACCTTGCGCGCCAACGTCTTGCCGTCGTCGCGGCGACGATCGAGGACCTCTTCGGCGCGGTCACGATCGTCAGCCCGGGCGATTCCTACACGCTGGCCACCGAACGCAGTGCTCTGCCGCTCGCGCTGCGCAACGACCTGTCCGTGCCGATCAGGGTCCGGCTGGCGGTGAACGTCCCGCCGGGCATGACGGTCAGCGACATCGGCGAGCAGGAGGTACCGCCGGGGTACCTGCCCCTGCGGATTCCGGTGGAGGTCCACATCACCCAGCGGGTCGCCGTCGACGTCACGTTGCGCACGCCCGACGGCGTTCAACTCGGCGAGGCGGTGCGGCTTTCGGTGCACTCCAACGCCTACGGCAAGCTACTGTTCGCCATCACGCTGGCCGGCGGTGCCGTGCTGGCGCTGCTGGTCGGCCGCCGGCTCTACCACCGGTTCCGCGGCCAACCCGACCGGGCCGACCTCGACCGGCCCCGCCACCGCCTGCGGGAGGATCGATGACGCCGCAGCCGCAGACCCGGCCGGTGCGCGAGGAACTCTCCGACGCCGCGGTGGTGTCCCGTTCCTGGGGCATGGCCCTGGCCACGCTGGTCAGCCGGATCACCGGGTTCGTCCGCATCGTGCTGCTGGCGGCCATCCTGGGAGCGGCGCTGTCCAGCGCCTTCGCGGTGGCCAACCAACTGCCCAACCTGATCGCCGCCCTGGTGCTGGAGGCCACCTTCACCGCGATCTTCGTTCCGGTGCTGGCCCGCGCCGAGCGCCACGACCCCGACGGCGGCGAGGCATTCGTCCGCCGGCTGGTGACACTGGCCACCACCGTGCTGCTGGTGGCGACCCTGCTGTCGACGGCCGCCGCTCCGCTGCTGGTGCGGTTGATGCTCGGTGGGGATCCGAAGGTCAACGAGCCGTTGACGACGGCGTTCGCCTACCTCCTGGTGCCGCAGGTGATCTTCTACGGGCTGTCGTCGGTGTTCATGGCAATCCTGAACAACCGCAACGTCTTCGGGCCGCCTGCCTGGGCGCCGGTGGTGAACAACGTCGTGGCGATCGCCACACTGGGGCTGTACCTCATCGTGCCGGGCGAGCTGTCGGTCGACCCGGTCCGGATGGGCAACGCGAAACTGCTGGTGCTCGGCATCGGGACGACGCTGGGGGTGGTGGCGCAAGCCGGCGTGCTGCTGATCGCCATCCGGCGCGAGCGGGTGAGCCTGCGCCCGCTGTGGGGTCTCGACGACCGGCTCAAGCGGTTCGGCACGATGGCCGCCGCGATGGTGCTCTACGTGCTGATCAGCCAGATCGGATTGGTGGTCGGCACTCAGATCGCCAGCACCGCAGCGGCTTCCGGGCCGGCGATCTACACCTACACCTGGCTGGTGCTGCAACTGCCGTTCGGGATGATCGGCGTCACGATCCTCACCGTGGTGATGCCGAGGCTGAGCCGCAACGCCGCCGCCGACGACACCCCGGCCGTCATCGCGGACCTCTCGCTGGCCACCCGGCTGACCATGGTCACCCTCATCCCTGCGGTGGCGTTCATGACCGTCGCCGGGCCGGCCATCGGCAGCGCCCTGTTCGCCTACGGGAACTTCGGTGAAGTCGACGCCAACTACCTCGGAATGGCGATCACGCTGTCATCGTTCACCCTGATCCCGTATGCGCTGGTGCTACTGCAGTTGCGGGTCTTCTACGCACGCGACGACCCGTGGACGCCGATCCTGATGATCGTCGTGATCACGGCGGTCAAGATCGTCGCCTCGCTGCTGGCACCGCACCTGACCGACGACCCCGAGTTGGTGGCCGGGTACCTGGGCACCGCCAACGGTGTCGGCTTCCTCGCCGGGGCGGCGCTCGGCCACCTGCTGCTCCACCGGTCGCTGCGCCCGCCGGCAGACGGGGCAGGTCCCCCCGCCCGCCTGTGGGACCCCACCGTGGTGCGCACCGTCCTGGCCACGACGGCAGCCTCGGTGCTTGCCGCCCTGGCCGCCGGCGCGGTGGACCGGTTCCTCGGCCTCGACGCGAAGCTGACCGTCCGCGGCGGCGGAGCGGGGTCGATGCTGCGTCTGCTGATCTTCGCCGCGGTGATGCTGCCGGTCCTGGCCGCGGTGATGCTGGCTGCCCGGGTGCCCGACGCGCTGGCGGCGTGGCGGGCGGTGCAGCGCCGGATTCCGCGCCGCGCGGCGGCGGCCGCCTCGCCAGCGAACTCCCACCTGCCCCACAAGCATCCTCACGTCACGTACCCTGGATCCGGCCGAACTGCGCAGACGGCCCCGCCGTCGACAGGGAAAGGACCGGATCTGAGCGATCAACCGCCGGGTGCCCCGTCTCCCGGGCCCCCCGACGACGTCACGGCGCATATCCCGCGCCGCGCCGCCGGCGACTTCCGGCCCGATGTCGCCGGCGAGCCGCCCGACGAGGCGCCGCCCCGCACCGAGCGCTACGACACGCGTGGCGCGCTGCCACTTGCCCCGGGTGCCACCGTCGCCAACGGCCGCTACCGGCTCCTGGTCTTTCACGGAGGTCCCGCGGGCCTGCAGTTCTGGCAGGCCCTGGACACGTCCCTGGACCGACAGGTCGCGCTCACCTTCGTCGACCCCGACCGCAGGCTGACTGATCAGCAGGTCGAGGCCATCCTGACCCGGACCCAGCAACTGAGCCGAATCCAGCGAACCGGGCTGGCCCGGGTGCTGGACGTCACCCCCATCAACAACGGCAGCGCTCTGGTCGTGGCCGAATGGATCCGGGGTGGCTCGCTGAAGGAAGTCGCCGCCACCTCACCATCGGCACTCGGCGGGGCCCGCGCGATCCAGGCGCTGTCCGCCGCCGCCGAGGAGGCCCACCGGGCCGGTGTGGCGCTGTCCGTGGATCACCCCAGCCGCATCCGGGTCAGCATCGACGGTGACGTGGCGCTGGCCTTCCCCGCGACACTGCCCGACGCGACGCCCGGCCGGCGATGTCCGTGGCATCGGCGCCGCGCTGTACGCGCTGCTGGTGGACCGCTGGCCGCTGCCGGAAACCGGCGTTCCCAGCGGGCTGCGCCGCGCCGACACCGGGGCCTCCGGCGAATTGATCGAACCGCGGGCGATCAACGGCTCGATCCCGTTTCAGATCAGCACGGCGGCGGTGCGCGCGGTGGAGCCGGGCGGCGGCATCAGCACCGCTCCCACGCTGCTTCATCTGCTCAAGCAGGCCACCGCAGTCGCCGACCGTACCGAGCAGGCGCCGGACCGCGCCGAGCAGGCCGGCGCGCCGACCCAGGCCGCGCCGGTACCGGCCGCGGCGCCCATGCCGGGCCGGCCCCGGCATGCCCCACCTCCCGCTGCGCCGGCGGAGAAGGATCCGGCCGGCGACGCACAGCGCCGCCGCAACCTGCTCATCGGCCTGGGCGTGGGCGCCGCCATCCTCGCCGTGGCCCTGGTTGTTCTGGCGTCGTTCCTCGGGCGCATCTTCGGCGATGTGGACGGTGGACTCAAAGGCGATCGGCTCGGCTTGACCACCACGCCCTCCGCCAGTAGCGAAGCAACCGGTCCGCTGGTGAAACCTGTTGCGGCGACTGTCTTCTCCCCCGAGGGCGGGGCCGACGCTCCGAATCTAGCGGGGCTGGCCATCGACGGCGATCCGCAGACCGTCTGGCCGACCGACACCTACACCGATACGGTTCCGTTCCCCGGCTTCAAGAACGGTGTCGGGCTGATGCTGCAGCTTCCCGAGCCCACCAAGGTCGGCAATGTCACCGTCGCGCTGTCGAGCACCGGAACCCAGGTTCAGATCCGCTCGGCGACCTCGGCGAGCCCGGACTCCCTCGATGACACCACACTGCTGACCGGGCCCACCCTGCTCAAGCCGGGAACCAACACGATCACGGTGCCGGCCGCAGAGCCCACCTCCTATCTGCTGGTGTGGATCTCGACGATGGGCCAGACCGGTGGCAAGAGCCGTACCGACATCTCCGAGATCACCGTCCGCGCCGCGTCCTGATCCACTGATCGTGCGGGGTGAAGTGCCCGCGCCGCCACGTGCGGTTAACGTCCGCGGACGTGTCCAGCCTTCCTGCCGCCGCTCTCAGCGATGCCGATCTGCTCAGCGCGCACGCCGCCGGTGATCGCCGCGCTTTCGAGGAACTGTTCCGCCGCCACCGGCCCCGGTTGTACCGTGCGGCCCGGCAGCGCGGCCTGACCGACGAAGACGCCGACGACGCAGTCCAGGAGGCGATGTTGTCGGCCCATCGCGCGGCTGCCTCCTTTCGCCACGATGCCGCGGTGGCCAGTTGGCTGTACCGCATCGTCATCAACGCCTGCCGGGACAGATTGCGGCGCAACGCCATTCGGCCGACGACGGCGCTGACCGACGACGACTGCGTGCCGGTGGCCGACCGGACGGCGGCGTTGGAAACAGCGCTGGTGGTGCGCCAGGCGCTGGTGCGGCTGCCTGTCGATCAGCGCAACGCGGTGGTCGCCGTCGACATGCAGGGGTACTCGGTCGCCGACGCGGCGGCGCTGCTGAACATCGCCGAGGGAACGGTCAAGAGCCGGTGCGCGCGGGGCCGGGCGAGGCTCGCCGTACTGCTGTGCGGCCTCTCCCCCGCCGCGTGACGGCACACTGGGCAGATGTCCTCGCATCCGGCCTGGCATACGGTCACCGGCCCGCCCCGCGGAAAAGCAACACACGCCGCACGCCCTGCACCGCCGCCCGCCCGGCTGATCGCGACCATCGCCGCCGGTGGCGTTGCCCTCGCGGCATTCGGTCTGGGGGTCTGGGCGCTGCTGGGGTCGACCGGTCCCACCCGGAGCACGCCGACGAGCGCCCAACTCATCACCGTGTCGCCCTCGGAGCACCCTTGACCGCGCCTGCGGGAACACGCCCGCCTACCCTGTTGTTTGACAACAGTGCCGCGTCATCGCGGGCAATGTCCTGGGCAGAGAGGCTGTAATGACCGACGAAACCCTGCACGACGTCATCGTCATCGGATCCGGCCCGGCCGGTTACACCGCGGCGATCTACACCGCGCGTGCAGAACTCAAACCACTCGTCTTCGAGGGAACCTCATTCGGCGGTGCCCTGATGACCACCACCGAGGTCGAGAACTTCCCCGGCTTCCGCGCCGGCATCATGGGCCCCGAGCTGATGGACGAGATGCGTGAGCAGGCGCTGCGGTTCGGCGCCGACCTGCAGATGGAGGACGTCGAATCGGTGTCGCTGGACGGTCCGGTCAAGAAGGTCGTGACGGCCGGCGGCGAAACCCATCTGGCCCGCGCCGTCATCCTGGCGATGGGCGCGGCGGCACGCTACCTGGGCGTACCGGGCGAGCAGGAGTTGCTCGGCCGAGGTGTCAGCGCATGCGCCACCTGCGACGGGTTCTTCTTCAAGAACCAGGACATCGCGGTGGTCGGAGGCGGCGACTCGGCCATGGAGGAGGCCACCTTCCTGACCCGATTCGCCCGCAGCGTCACCCTCATCCACCGCCGCGACGAGTTCCGCGCGTCGAAGATCATGCTCGAACGCGCCCGGGCCAACGACAAGATCACCTTCCTGACCAACACCACGCCGGTCGCGGTGGAGGGCGACAGCACGGTGACCGGACTGCGGGTCCGCAATGTGCTGACCGGCGACGAGTCGACCCTCCCGGTCACCGGGGTGTTCGTGGCCATCGGTCACGATCCCCGCTCCGAACTCGTCCGGGATGCCGTGGAGGTGGATTCGGACGGCTACGTGCTGGTCCGCGGCCAGAGCACCGAGACCTCACTGCCGGGCGTCTTCGCGGCCGGCGACCTGGTCGACCGGACCTACCGCCAAGCCATCACCGCGGCCGGCAGCGGCTGTGCGGCGGCCATCGACGCCGAGCGTTGGCTCGCCGACGCGCACGATTCCGATACGATCCACCGAGATGATTGGAGCCCAGCCGTGAGCACGGTGACCGTGTCCGACGCCAGCTTCGCCGATAAGGTCCTGGCAAGTCCCACCCCCGTCCTGGTCGACTTCTGGGCCGCCTGGTGCGGACCGTGCCGGATGGTCGCACCGGTTCTGGAGGAGATCGCCCAGGAGAAGGCCGGTTCGCTGACCGTCGCGAAGGTCGACGTCGACGCCAACCCGGCGACCGCCCGCGACTTCCAGGTCGTGTCGATCCCCACCCTGATCCTGTTCAAGGACGGTCAGCCCGTGAAGCGGATCGTCGGCGCCAAGGGCAAGGCGGCGTTGCTGAGAGAGCTTGCCGACGTTCTGTAGACGCCTCGCCGCTGCGGTCATGGAGACGAATTTGTGACCCGCTGGGTTGGGTGACTCGTTTCCTCGAACACCCCTTCTTCTGCGACAATGCCAGGCATGTCCACTCCCGGCCATGGCCACGGGCCCGGCGAGGCCGCATCCTGGCAGGCCGGTCCGTCATCGGACACACTGCGCCGCGGCGACCGCGGCCGGCCCGTCATCGAAATCCGGACCATACTGTCCGCCCTGGGGCTGCTCGAGAATCCGGATGACGACTTCACCACCGGCAAGCAGGTAGCGCTGAATGTCTTCGATGCCGAGCTCGATCACGCGGTACGCGCCTTCCAGCAGCGCCGCGGCCTGATCGTCGACGGGATCGTCGGCGGGGCCACCTACCGCGCGCTCCGGGAAGCGTCCTACCGACTGGGTGCGCGGACGTTGGCGCATCAGTTCGGCGCCCCGATGTACGGCGACGACGTGGCCACCCTGCAGGCCCGGTTGCAGGACCTCGGTTTCTACACGGCTCTGGTGGACGGCTACTTCGGCCTGCAGACCCATAACGCGCTGATGTCCTATCAGCGCGAGTACGGCCTCGCGCCGGACGGTATCTGCGGGCCGGAGACGTTGCGCTCCTTGTACTTTCTGGGTTCCCGGGTCACCGGCGGCTCGTTGCATGCGATCCGCGAGGAGGAGCATGTCCGGGTATCCGGCCCGCGGCTGTCCGGCAAGCGGATCATCATCGATCCGGGACGCGGTGGCAGCGACCGCGGCCTGATCGTGAACGGCCCGCACGGCCCGATCAGCGAGGCGGACCTCCTGTGGGACTTGGCCAGTCGCCTCGAGGGCCGGATGACCGCGATCGGGATGGAGACCTTCCTGTCCCGACCGCTCAATCACAGCCCCGCCGATGCCGAACGGGCGGCGACGGCCAACACGGTCGGCGCCGATCTGATGATCAGCCTCCGTTTCGAGCGTCAGCCCACGCCGGCGGCCAACGGCGTCGCCTGCTTCTACTTCGGAAGCGCGCACGGTTCGGTATCCACCATCGGCCGCAACCTGGCCGATTTCATCCAACGAGAAGTGGTGGCGCGCACAGGTTTACGAGACTGTCGCACCCACGGTCGCACCTGGGACCTGTTGCGCCTGACGCGGATGCCGACGGTTCAGGTCGACATCGGCTACATCACCAGCCCCCATGACCAGGCGAGGCTGGTCACCCGGGAGTGTCTGCGACGCGGTCGCCGAAGGCATCCTCGCCGCGGTGAAACGGCTGTACCTGCTGGGCAAGAACGACCGCCCCACCGGAACCTTCACCTTCGCCGAACTGCTGGCTCACGAACAGTCCGTGGAACACGGTCGCCCGGCGGTCTAGGCGCGGCGCCCGCATCGTCAGCGGAGCGAGACCTCCTGCAGCTGAGAGCGATTCCAGCAGCCGCTCCAGCGCCGCTTCCACCTCCGCCTTCCAGCCGAGACCCTTGTCGAGTTCCAGCCGAAGGCGCGGGAAGTACGGGTGCGGTGCGACGACGGTGAACCCGACATCAAGGAGAAAGTCCGCGTCGATCATGCACTGCTCGAACGAGCAGTCCCCCAGCGCGGCGATCGACGGGGCGAGGTCCGGATCGACGGCGTCGATGTCGAGGAGGTCCGATGCCTGGGCGGTGCGGCCGAAGGCCTCCAGTGCCCGCACACCGCGCCGGACCAACTCGTTGACGACCTGTGCGATCAGCAGCCGCCGGCAGATCATCGGGTTGGCCGGGTTCGACCCCCATCGAGGTGAGCAGCACCGCGTCGGCGGCTGACCGGTCCGGTGGGAAACCGCTGGGCCCGCGGCACCGCCCGCGGCGGCGCGTAGAGCACGTACCCCAGACATGTCGTCGTCATGGTCGGCGTCGTCGGCGCCCTCGGGGGTGGCCACCTGACCGCATGATCCCCACTCCAGCATGACCATCGACAGCCACGCCTCCTTCTCGAACTCCGGATCGGCCAGGTGCTCCCCCTCCCCGAGCGTCTGCGGGTCGACTTCCCAGAACACGCACCGCCGGGCGTGCTTGGGCAGCTGCTCGAATACCTCGAGCTGCAGCGGCCTGATGGATACGGACACTAATCTCCCCGGGCTTCCCGCCGTGCGGAGGTGCACGGCAGTTTCAGGATAGGAGAGCCGCCGACCGCTGACCGGCTATTGGCCCACGGCACCGTACCGGACCGCGTCATTGTCCAAAATTGTTGCAGCAGTTGGCAATTCGGCAAGGCAGGGGCGGCGGACCGCAAGCCTGAGCGCACTTCTGTCACAGTGACGTAACGCCCTGATGTCTCTGGGCTCGCTATTTCGCGGTGGAGCGGTCCATCAGGGCCACGATTCGCTCCAAGTCGTCGACCGAGCCGAACTCGACGACGATCTTGCCCTTGCGCTTGCCGAGGCTGACCGTCACCCGGGTGTCGTAGGTGCCGGAAAGCCGCTCGGCGACATCCTTCAGGCCCGGCATCTGGATGGGCTTGCGCCGCTGCGGTCCGGGCTTCTTAGCATCGTCGCGGTTCGCCAGCGTGACAGCCTCCTCGGTGGCGCGGACCGACAACCCTTCGGCCACGATGCGGGCGGCGAGTTCCTCCTGGGCCTCGGGCCCGGCGTCCAATGCCAGCAGCGCACGGGCATGGCCGGCGGACAGTACCCCCGCCGCGACCCGGCGCTGGACCGGGATCGGCAACCGCAGCAGGCGGATCATGTTGGTGATCACCGGTCGTGACCGTCCGATCCGGCTGGCGAGTTCCTCATGCGTGACGCCGAACTCGTCCAGCAATTGCTGATAGGCCGCCGCCTCTTCGAGGGGATTCAACTGTGCCCGGTGGATGTTCTCCAGCAAGGCATCGCGCAGGAGGTCGTTATCGGTGGTCTCGCGGACGATGGCCGGGATGGCCGTCAGGCCCGCTTCCTGCGATGCACGCCAGCGCCGCTCCCCCATCACCAGTTGGTAGCGCTTGTCGGATTCGGACGGGTCGACGACTTCCCGTACGACGATCGGCTGCATCAAACCGAACTCGCGGATCGAGTGGACCAGTTCCGCCAACGCCTCTTCGTCGAAGACCTGTCGCGGCTGACGGGGGTTGGGTCCGATATCCGACGGGCTGATCTCCCGATAGACAGCGCCCATCGGCTCAGCCGTCGTCGCGGTTGCCGATACGCCCCCGATGACGACGTCGGCTGCCGCCTCCCCCAGGCGGTGTCCCCCATCGGCGGGACCGGTGGGGATCAGCGATGCCAGGCCGCGGCCGAGGCCGCCCCTGCGCCGTGCCGGCTGCGTCATATGTGTGCCTCCACTTACTCGGGAATCGGACGGTGCGCCAGTTCACGACTGGCGTCCAGGTAACTCATCGCACCCCGCGAACCGGGGTCGTAATCAATGATGGTCAAGCCGTAACCGGGCGCCTCAGACACTTTAACGCTGCGCGGGATGACCGTGTTGAGGACCTTGTCCCCGAAGAACCGGCGGACCTCCACCGCCACCTGATCGGCGAGCTTGGTCCGTCCGTCGTACATCGTGAGGATGACGGTCGAGACATTGAGGCGCGGATTCAGGTGCGCCTTGACCATCTCGATGTTCTTCATCAACTGGGAGACCCCCTCGAGTGCGTAGTACTCGCACTGGATGGGGATCAGGACCTCCGGTGCCGCGACGAGGGCGTTGAGGGTGAGCAGGCCGAGCGACGGCGGGCAGTCGATGAAGACGTAGTCGAAGTCCATCTCGTCGAGTTCCGCAAGCGCGTTCCGTAACCGGTTCTCGCGGGCGACCATGCTGACGAGTTCGATCTCCGCGCCCGCCAGATCGATGGTCGCCGGGACGCAGAACAGCCGCAGGCTGTGCGGGCTCTGGCGGACCGCCTCCTTCACCGGGATCTCGCCCAGCAGGACGTCGTAGGACGACGGTGTTCCCGAGTGCCGATCGGAGATCCCGAGGGCGGTGCTCGCGTTGCCCTGGGGGTCGAGGTCGATTACCAGCGTCTTGAGGCCCTGGACCGCGAGCGCCGCGGCAAGGTTGACGGTGGTGGTGGTCTTACCGACGCCGCCCTTTTGGTTCGCGACGGTGATGACCCGTCGGCGGGCGGGTCGCGGAAGTTGGCCGGCAGCCGTGTGCAGAACTTTCATCGCCCGTTCCGCGGCGGCGCCGATCGGGGTGTCCACCCACGTTTCACGTGAAACATCAGCGGGGGCTGCCTCGTCGAACGGCGGTGTGGTCATCGTCTTCTCCTCTCGGATCGTCGGCGGGCGGACGGCGATCGGTCTGCGCGCACCGCGGAGACGACGGTGGTGGGCGGACTCAGATAGTCCCGCCCACATCTCACCACCTCCACCTCCACCGCGCCTAACCGCGCCAACGCCGGCCCGTACTCCGCTACCTCGTCCTCGGCCCGCTGCCCCTTGAGCGCAAGCATCCGCCCGCCCGGACGCAGCAGCGGCAAGCTCCACCGCGCCAACTTGAGAAGGTCGGCAACCGCGCGCGAAGTGACGACGTCGGCCCCGCCCAGTTCCGTCACCACCGCCCGATCCTCCGCGCGAGCGCGAACGACGGCAGCGTCGAGTCCAAGCGCCTCGACCGCTTCCTCGAGGAAGGCGCTGCGCCGCTGCATCGGCTCCACCAATGTGACGCCGACGTCCGGGCGGGCGATCGCAATTGGCAGCCCGGGCAGACCCGCTCCGCTTCCGATGTCCAGGAGGCGGGCGCCCGCTTCCACGATCTCCCCCACCGCCGCGCTGTTCAGAATATGCCGTTCCCAGAGTCGCTCGACTTCGCGCGGCCCGATGAGGCCGCGCTCGACTCCGGGCCCCGCGAGCAGATCCGCGTACCGGCGCGCGGTGTCCAGCCGGTCCCCGAACACCTCGGCAGCCGCGGACGGCGGCTCCCGGCGCGGCGTCGTGTTTCACGTGAAACATCCTCCCGCCGCGTCGGAACTACACAGTTGTAACTTCAGTCCTTGAACACCACGACGCGGCGCGCCGGTTCCACGCCCTCGCACTCGCTGTGCACCCCGTCGACGGCGGCGACGGCATCGTGGACGATCTTGCGCTCGAACGGCGTCATCGGTGCGAGCTCCTCGCGCTGCCCGCCGTCCAGCACCCGCCGGGCGACCTTGTCCCCCAGCGCACTCAGTTCGTCGCGCCGGCGGCGGCGCCAGTTGGCGATGTCGAGCATCAGCCGGCTGCGTTCCCCGGTCTTCTGGTGCACGGCCAGGCGGGTCAGCTCCTGCAGCGCATCCAGTACCTCGCCGCGCCGGCCGACAAGCTTGCTCAGGTCATCGCCACCGTCGATGCTGACGACCGCCCGGTCCCCCTCCACATCGAGATCGATATCGCCGTCGAAGTCGAGGAGGTCCAGCAGTTCCTCGAGATAGTCGCCGGCGATCTCGCCTTCGGCAACCAATCGGTCCTCCCGATCCCCCTTGGGCGCGGGCACCGCCTCGGTGAGTTCCTGGGCTTCGGTTTCCGTCATGAATGTCTCCCTCTGTTCGCGGGGTTAGCGTTTCCGTTTCTTGGGGCGCGCATTCGGCCGCGCGCCGGGCCGTGGTTTTGCACCGGCACCGGTGGCACCTTTCGCCGGCGGCGATCCGGTTGCGGTCTCCGTCGGCGCCGAATCCTCGCCCGCAGCGACCGCCGCATCGGACTCGGTCTCGGCGACGACCGCCTCGGATGCGTTCTTGCGGCCCTTCACCGGCTTGGCACCGGGCAGCGGGGCATTGGCCGAACGCCGGGCCAGCGCCTCCTCCTTTTTGGCCTCTTCCTCTTTCTCGATTTTCCCGAACACCAGGTGCTGCTGACCGTAGGTCCAGATGTTGTTCGACACCCAGTAGAGGATGATCGCGATCGGCAGGAAGGGTCCGCCGACGATGACGCCGAGTGGGAACACGTAGAGCGCGAGCTTGTTCATCATCGCGGTCTGCGGATTGGCTGCCGCTTCCGGCGTCTGGCGCGCAATCGAGGCCCGGCTGTTGAAGTAGGTGGCGATACCGGCCATCAGCATCAGGGGGATCGACACGGCCGCCACCGCCGGCCGGCTGAACACCGTGAACGCATCCAGGCCATGCTGCTGGGTCATGGCCGCCCCGATCGGCGCACCGAACAGGTTCGCCGAGAGGAAATGGCCGACGTCGGCCGCGCTGAAGAAGTAGTTCGGCAGCTCCCGGTTCTCCTCCACGGACAACCCCAGCCGTCCGAACCCGCTCTGGGTCCGGTTGAACGACATCAACACGTGGTAGAGGCCGAGGAACACCGGGACCTGGGCAAGCATCGGCAGGCAGCCGAGAATCGGGTTGAAGTCGTGCTCGCGTTGCAGCTTCTGAATCTCCAGCGCCATACGCTGGCGGTCCTTGCTGTACTTCTTCTGCAACGCCTTGATCTGCGGCTGCAATTCCTGCATCTTGCGGGTGGTGCGGATCTGCTTCACGAACGGGCGGTATAGGACCGCGCGCAGGGTGAACACCAGGAACATCACCGAAAGTGCCCAGGTGAAGAAGTTGCTCGGTCCCAGAATCAGGCCGAAGAGCTTGTACCAGAGCCACATGATGCCCGACACCGGGTAGTAGACGTAGTCGAGGCTGAACCAGTTAAACATCGGCGCTCCTGAGATGCGGTTGGGAGCCGTCGCCGGCGCCGGACCGTTCGGGTATCGGATCCCATCCTCCGCGGTGCCATGGACCGCACTTCCCCAACCGGACCATCGCCAGCCAACCGCCGCGCAGCAGGCCGTACTCGGTCAGGGCATCGACCGCGTACTGACTGCACGTCGGCATAAACCGGCATGTCGGCAGACGCAGTGGAGAAATCATGTGGCGGTAGGCCTCGATGACCGCAATGACCGCGCGGGCAAGCAGCCCCACCGACCGGGTGGCTTTGCGAGTCATCGCCGGCGATCCATCAGAACGTGGGCGCGGCGCACGCCGGCGTGCACCTGGGCATCGAGCCGAGCTGACTCGGCTTCCCGGCTCGTCGGGAGAGCCCGGACGACGATCCGGTCAGCCGGGTCCAACTCACCGAGAACGCCGCGCGCCGCGTGCCGCAAACGCCGCGCCACCCGGTGGCGAACCACCGCGCCGCCAACGGATTTCGCCACGATGAACCCAATGTGGGGCACTGCGCCGTCGGTCGCCGCGGCACGGCAGGCGTGCACGACGATGTCCGCCTGCGAAGCTCGCACTCCGTGTTTGACGGTGTGACTGAACTCCGCAGACCGTCTCATCCGGTACTGAGCCGGGAGCACTGGTCGGCGACCGCGCGTCAGGCAGTCAGTGAACGACGGCCCTTGCGACGCCGACCCGTGACGATGGCGCGGCCGGCACGGGTCCGCATGCGCAGCCGGAAACCGTGGACCCTGGCACGACGCCGGTTGTTCGGCTGGAAGGTGCGCTTGCCCTTGGCCACGACAGTCTCCTCGTCACTTCTGGCAGCCACGGTCACTGGACGACCTGTGCATCCCCGGCGACCGGGCTGCCGTTGCTAAAGCTCTCTCGAACCGGCGCGGTCCCGGGGTACCGGTCGCTGCCGTGTCACCGACGTTTGGGCGACTGTTCGAGGGTACTGAGGTGGCTTGCGCAGGTCAAACCGCACCGATTCGGATCACTGGTGTCGGGTTTGCGAACAACGCACCCACGTGTTGGCACTGCACCTGAAACCTGTTAGCTTCACCACGGGGCACAGATTGGTAACACCCTGTTTGCCGGTTCGTCGCTCAACCAAACTATTGCCAATACGCTGCGACTCTAGGACGTCTGTACCTGTGCACACCTGTGGATAACCATGTGGACAGCTTTCGATTGTTTTACCTGTTGTAGCCCGATTCGAACCAGGGGGATCTGTCGTTGACCGATGCTCCCGGTAGTTCCGGTACCGATTTCGCCTCGGTATGGAGCGCCGTCGTTGCCGAACTCAACGGCGACGGCAGTTCGCCCGATGGGCACTACGGCAGCCAATTGACCCCGCAGCAGCGCGCATGGCTCAAGCTCGCTCGCCCGCTGACCATTGCCGAAGGTTTCGCGTTGCTGTCGGTCCCCAGCCCGTTCGTCCAGAACGAGATCGAACGGCACCTGCGCACTCCGATCATCGACGCCCTCAGCCGCCGACTCGGACAGCGCATCGAGTTGGGTGTGCGGATCGAACCGTCGGACCACCACCACGACGACTCCCCCGATCACGACGTGCCGTTCGCCGGTCTTGATCTCGATGAGGTCGACGAAGAGCGCCAGGCCTTGGACCACGCCCATGACACCTGGCCGAGCTACTTCATGGACCGTCCTCGATCCCATCCCTCCGAGGAACCGTCGAGCACCAGCCTGAATCGCCGCTACACCTTCGACACCTTCATCATCGGTTCGTCCAACCGGTTCGCCCACGCCGCGGCCCTGGCCATCGCCGAGGCACCCGCACGTGCCTACAATCCGCTGTTCATCTGGGGCGAATCCGGCTTGGGCAAAACGCATCTGTTACACGCCGCCGGCAACTACGCCCAGCGGTTGTTTCCCGGCATGCGTGTCAAGTACGTCTCCACCGAAGAGTTCACCAACGACTTCATCAATTCGCTGCGCGACGACCGCAAAGTCGCATTCAAGCGAAGCTACCGCGATATCGACGTGCTCCTGGTCGACGACATTCAATTCATCGAGGGCAAGGAAGGCATCCAGGAGGAGTTCTTCCATACCTTCAACACCCTGCACAACGCGAACAAGCAGATTGTCATCTCCTCCGACCGGCCGCCCAAACAACTCGCGACCCTCGAAGATCGTCTACGCACCCGGTTCGAGTGGGGTTTGATCACCGACGTTCAACCCCCCGAACTGGAAACGCGCATCGCCATTCTGCGCAAGAAAGCACAGATGGAACGCCTCGCCGTTCCCGACGACGTCCTCGAACTCATCGCCAGCAGCATCGAACGTAATATCCGCGAACTCGAAGGCGCCCTGATCCGGGTCACGGCGTTCGCATCGCTGAACAAGACACCCATCAACACCGCTCTCGCCGAGATCGTCCTGCGAGACCTCATCGCCGACGCCAGCACCGCGCACATCAGTTCGGCCCTGATCATGGCCGCCACCGCGGAGTACTTCGACACCACCGTCGAGGAACTCCGCGGGCCGGGCAAGACCCGTGCGCTGGCGCAGTCCCGCCAGATCGCCATGTATCTCTGCCGCGAACTCACCGATCTCTCGCTACCGAAGATCGGTCAGGCATTCGGCCGCGATCACACCACCGTCATGTACGCGCAGAAGAAGATCCTCAACGAGATGGCCTACCGCCGCGAGGTCTTCGATCACGTCAAAGAACTCACCACCAGAATCCGTCAGCGTTCCAAGCACTGAC
Organism: uncultured Actinomycetota bacterium; assembly: GCA_963715145.1. Classification (GTDB taxonomy): domain Bacteria; phylum Actinomycetota; class Actinomycetes; order Mycobacteriales; family Mycobacteriaceae; genus Mycobacterium. The sequence goes on from CAVQRL010000022.1 coordinate 45,472, forward strand.
CCGGGCCGCCCTTTTTCCGGTCGGCCGGTCGACTTTCTCGGCCGTTCGAGCGCGTCCCGGCAAAAAACTTTGGCTGTATTGCGTATCACCAGTCACAGCACTGCCTTGTGAACATGTTGTGCACAACCTTGGGATAGCCGTGCCGGCGGGCGGGGACCATCGCGAACAACCCGCCGTCTTCCACATCCGCACCCATGCCGGCCCCCACTTGTCCACACACCATCCACAGGCCGGAAGATACGTTGAACAGCACCGATACCGGTTCATCCACAGCATCCACAGCACCTATTACTGTTATTGAAATATCTTCGAAACATTTCTCTCAGAAGAAGGGCCCTGGGGAAACGTCCGTCATGGTGCTCTTCGAGGGGCCGCGGGCCCCACTTGTCAGGCCCGCGCATTAGCGTTCAAGATGACGGGCGACGCTCTACGGTGAGTGATCTAACCGCCGTATCCGGCTGCCATTCGGCCGGGGTGATGAAGGGACAAATTAGACGTGGCGACCACGACGGTTGGCTCCGACCTGAAGTTTCGCCTGGTTCGGGAAGATTTCGCCGACGCCGTGGCCTGGGTCGCTCGCAGTCTGCCCAGCAGGCCGCCGTCGAACCCGGTCCTGGCCGGTGTTCTCATCACCGGCTCCGATGACGGCTTGACCGTCGCGGGATTCGACTTCGACGTTTCGGCGGAAGTCCAGGTTCCGGCCGAGATCGCTTCGCCGGGAACGGTTTTGGTGTCAGGTCGGCTGCTGTCCGATATTACCCGGGCACTGCCGGCCAAGCCGGTGGAAGTCAGTGTCGACGGCAGCCGAATGCTGCTGACGTGCGGCAGCGCGAAATTCTCGCTGCCGGCAATGCCGGTGGAGGATTACCCCGCGCTGCCGGCTTTGCCGGATGAGACCGGACTGGTCGCCGCGGATCTGTTCACCGAGGCCGTCGGGCAGGTGGCCATCGCCGCCGGCCGCGACGACACCCTGCCGATGCTGACGGGCATCCGGGTGGAGATCTCCGGGGACAAAGTCGTGCTGGCCGCCACCGACCGGTTCCGTCTGGCGGTACGCGAGCTCACCTGGTCGAGTGCGGCCCCCGATATCGACGCGGCGGTCCTGGTACCGGCCAAGACGCTGGCCGAGGCCGCCAAGTCGGTGACACCGGGATCCGATGTGCACCTGGCTCTGGGCACCGGTGACTCGGTCGGTGAGGAACGACTGCTGGGTCTGCGCAGCGGCGGTCGGCGCAGTACCACCCGCCTGCTCGACACCGAGTTCCCCAAATACCGCCAGTTGCTGCCCACCGAACACACGGCGGTCGCCACGATCGCCGTCGCGGATCTGGCCGAGGCGATCAAACGTGTGGCCCTGGTCGCCGATCGGGGTGCCCAGGTCCGAATGGAGTTCAATGACGGTGCGGTGAAACTGTCCGCGGGGGCCGACGGTGTCGGCATGGCCGAGGAAGAGCTTCCGGTGGACTTCGCCGGTGAACCGCTGACCATCGCGTTCAACCCGACCTACCTCACCGACGGCTTGGGCTCGCTGCATGCGGACCGGGTGACCTTCGGATTCACCACGCCCAGCAAGCCCGCGGTGCTGCGACCCGCGGGCGAGGAAGATGCACCTTCCGGACTGGGACCGTTCCCGGCCGGCGATACCGACTATGTGTACTTGTTGATGCCCGTCCGACTGCCGGGCTGAGCCGAACTCAAGAAGGAAGCGCGCCATGCAACTCGGACTAGTCGGCTTGGGCAAGATGGGCTTCAACATGCGTGAGCGCATGCGCCAGGCCGGACACGAGGTCATCGGTTACGACCCCCGCCCCGAGGTCTCCGATGTCGCCAGCCTGGCGGCGTTGGCTGAAGCTCTGACCGCACCGAGGGTCGTCTGGGTGATGGTGCCGTCCGGACCGATCACCCATGACACGATCGTGTCTCTGGCCGAGGTGCTCGGGCCCGGTGACATCGTGGTCGACGGCGGTAATTCCCGGTACACCGAGGATGGACCGCATGCCGAACTGCTCGCCGCCCGCGGAATCGGTTTCGTCGATGCCGGCGTCTCCGGCGGAATCTGGGGTCTGACCGAGGGATACGGACTGATGGTCGGCGGCAGCGACGACGACGTCGCCCGGCTGATGCCGATTTTCGATGCGTTGCGGCCGGGCGGTGACGTGGCCGACGGGTTCGTCCATGCCGGTCCCGTCGGGGCCGGCCACTACGCGAAAATGGTGCACAACGGAATCGAGTACGGCCTGATGATGGCCTACGCCGAAGGTTACGAACTACTGGCCGCCGAACCGTTGATCACCGACACCCAAGCGGTCATCCAGGCTTGGACCAACGGCACGGTGGTCCGGTCATGGCTGCAGCAACTGTTGGCCAAAGCACTCAAAGAGGATCCCAGTTTCGCCGATATCTCCGATTACACCGAGGATTCGGGTGAGGGCCGGTGGACTGTCGAAGAGGCCATCAATCATCGGGTGCCGACCCCGGTCATCGCCGCGTCGCTGTTCGCCCGCTTCGCGTCTCGTCAGGAGCAGTCGCCCACCATGAAAGCCGTATCGGCCCTGCGGAACCAGTTCGGTGGACATGCCGTCAAACGGGTTCCGCTCTCCGGTTAACCCATGTATGTCCGACACCTGGCGCTGCGCGACTTCCGGTCCTGGCCGGCCGTCGATCTGGAGCTGGCGCCGGGGCGGACGGTCTTCGTCGGCCAGAACGGCTTCGGCAAGACCAATCTCGTTGAGGCCCTCTGGTATTGCGCAACTTTGGGTTCACACCGAGTGGCCACGGACGCGCCGCTGATCCGCGCGGGTGCGGAGCGTGCCGTGGTCTCGACGATCGTGGTCAGCGAAGGTCGCGAACTCGCCGTCGATATCGAGATCGCCGCGGGCCGGGCGAACAAGGCGCGGCTGAATCGCTCACCGGTCCGCAGCACCCGCGAGGTGCTCGGTGCCGTGCGGGCGGTCCTGTTCGCTCCGGAGGATTTGGCCCTGGTCCGCGGCGACCCGGGTGAGCGCCGCCGTTATCTCGACGAACTGGCCACCGTGCGCCGCCCGATGATTGCCGGGGTGCGGGCGGACTACGACAAGGTGCTGCGGCAGCGCACGGCCCTGCTCAAGTCAGCCGCGGGTCACCGGATGCGCGGCGACGCCGGTGTTGCGGAAACCCTCGACGTCTGGGACGGACACCTTGCCGCGCACGGAGCGACGTTGATGGCCGCCCGCCTGGACCTGGTCAACGAGTTGGCTCCCGAGGTGGAGAAGGCCTATCAACTCCTGGCGCCGAACTCGCGGCCGGCGACCATCTCCTACCGCAGCACGATTGAGGCGGCCGGCGATGCTTGCGGTGACGTGGAGTTCCTGGAGGCCGCGCTGTTGGCGGCACTGGCCACTCGCCGGGACGCCGAACTTGACCGGGGCATGTGTCTGGTGGGGCCGCACCGCGATGATCTGGAATTGCGCTTGGGTGACCAACCCGCGAAAGGTTTCGCCAGCCACGGCGAATCCTGGTCACTTGCTTTGGCTTTACGGCTGGCCGCCTACGAACTGCTGCGCAGCGAAGGAAGCGAACCGGTGCTGATTCTCGACGATGTCTTCGCCGAATTGGACACCGCGAGGCGGTCCGCACTGGCCGCAGTGGCGGCCGGCGCGGAGCAGGTTCTGGTGACCGCGGCAGTGGCCGAGGACATCCCTGCGGACTGGGACGATGCCACGCGGATCGGTGTGGTGCTGCGCGAGGACGATGCGGGGCGTGCCTCGGAGGTGGTGGCTCCGTGACTGATCCCGACGACCCCGACCCAAGCACTCCCCCGGAGCATCTGGCCGGCCTGGCCGGGATGGATCTGGTCCGGCGTGCGCTCGAGGAGGCCCGCGCGGCGGCCCGCGGTCAGGGCAAGCAGGTGGGACAGGGCCGGCGCTCGCCGTCGGGGCGACGATCATCCCCGCCCGACAGCCGCCGCCGCTGGTCGGGTCCGGGACCCGACGGACGAGATCCCGAACCCCTCGGGCGGGCGGCACGCGAGTTGGCCGACACCCGCGGCTGGTCGCCGCGGGTAGCGGAGGGCACCGTCTTCGCGCAGTGGCCGCAGGTCGTGGGCGATCAGATCGCCGAGCACGCCCAGCCGACCGCACTGCGCGACGGGGTGTTGAGTATTTCGGCCGAGTCGACCGCGTGGGCCACCCAGCTGCGGATGGTTCAGGCCCAGGTGCTGGCCAAGATCGCCGCGGCCGTCGGCGACGGCGTCGTCACATCGTTGCGGATCAGCGGCCCCAGCCGGCCGTCCTGGCGCAAGGGCCCGCGCCATATCTCCGGCCGTGGCCCCCGCGACACCTACGGCTGAGGACCGGACCTCAGCGGACCAGCGGTTGCCCGCCCGCCGTCCACCCGATCGTCCCGCTGTCCAGTTCGTAGACGGCGGCGATGCCGGCGCCCTTCATCGCCGAGACGGCAGGCTTGGACCGGTTGCCGCTGCGGCAATAGACGGCGTAGGTGGCGGCCGGGTCGAGGCTTGCGATGCGTTCGGTGAAATCGGTGGCCTGAACCGGGATGTTGACCGCACCGGCGAGGTGCCCCTCGGAGAACTCTTCGGGTGTCCGCACATCGATGATCTGCACGTTCGGGGTGGCGACAATCGCCGCGAAGTTCTCGACACCTACCCGCCCCGGGGCGGCCGGCCGCTCGGCCCTGTGCTCCGACCCCACTGCGGCGGCGGTGGGGTCGGCCGAGCAACCGGTCAGCGCGGCCGGAAGGCAGAGACCGACGGCGCAGGTGGACATCGCAACGAGACGGGAAGCCGGATTCATACCCCACAGGGTATCGGAACAGAAGGATTCGGCGCCAGGCCCGAACACCATCTACCACAGTGGTCTCAGCGCCGCGAGAAGGTCATAGGTGGGCGTGTCCGCCTTCAGAACGCCGCCCGACCCGAAAAATTCGATGCACGGCTCAAATAGCTGTGTAGAAACGCTGCCGCAGAATCGGTCCTGTCACCCCTTCCCGGTAGACTCGACACAGACGTCCGCGCGGCCTCCTTGGCCGCTCGCCTGCTGATCCCGAGGAGACCGGTTCGATCGTGGCTGCCCCGAAGAAGAAATCAGACAACTACACCGGGGACGACATCAAGATCCTCGAGGGTCTCGAAGCCGTCCGCAAACGTCCGGGCATGTACATCGGCTCGACCGGCGAGCGCGGCCTGCACCACCTGATCTGGGAAGTCGTCGACAACGCCGTCGATGAGGCGATGGCCGGGTACGCGACACAGGTCGACGTGCGACTCCTCGACGACGGCGGCGTCGAGGTCCGCGACAACGGCCGCGGCATTCCCGTCGAGATGCACAAGTCGGCCGCCATCCCCACCGTCGACGTCGTGATGACCGTCCTGCACGCCGGCGGCAAGTTCGAAGAGGGCGCCTACCAGGTCTCCGGCGGTCTGCACGGTGTCGGTGTGTCGGTGGTCAACGCGCTGTCCTCACGTCTCGAAGCCGACATCTGCCGCGACGGTTACGAGTGGTTCCAGACCTACGACCACTCCGTTCCGGGCAGCATCAAGCAAGGTGAGAAGTCCAAGAAGACCGGCACCACGATCCGGTTCTGGGCCGACCCGAATATCTTCGAGACCACTGACTACGACTTCGAGACCGTCGCCCGTCGCCTGCAGGAGATGGCCTTCCTCAACAAGGGGCTGACCATCACGTTGACCGACGAACGCGTCACTCCGGAGGAGGTCGTCGACGAGATCGTCAGCGACACCGCCGAAGCCCCGAAGTCGGCCGAGGAGAAGGCCGCCGAGCAGGCCGCCCCGCAGAAGGTCAAGACCCGCACCTTCCACTACCCCGGCGGTCTGGTCGACTTCGTCAAGCACATCAACCGCACCAAGCAGCCGATCACCAACAGCGTCGTCGACTTCTCCGGCGGCGGCCGCGGCGAGGGCCATGAACTCGAGGTGGCCATGCAATGGAACGCCGGCTATTCCGAATCGGTGCACACCTTCGCCAACACCATCAACACCCACGAGGGCGGTACCCACGAAGAAGGCTTCCGGGCGGCGCTGACCAGCGTGGTCAACAAGTACGCCAAGGACAAGAAGCTGCTCAAGGACAAGGATCCGAACCTCAGCGGGGAAGACATTCGCGAGGGTCTCGCCGCGGTGATCTCGGTGAAGGTCGCCCAGCCGCAGTTCGAGGGCCAGACCAAGACGAAACTGGGCAACACCGAGGTCAAGTCCTTCGTGCAGAAGGTCTGCAACGAGCAGCTCACGCACTGGTTCGAGTCGAATCCTTCGGACGCCAGGACCATCGTCAACAAAGCGGTCCAGTCCGCACAGGCGCGTCTGGCCGCCCGGAAGGCGCGGGAGTTGGTGCGCCGCAAGAGCGCCACCGACATCGGCGGTCTGCCGGGCAAGCTTGCCGACTGCCGCTCCACCGACCCGAAGGCCTCGGAACTGTATGTGGTGGAGGGGGATTCGGCCGGCGGCTCGGCCAAGAGCGGCCGGGATTCGATGTTCCAGGCGATCTTGCCGCTGCGGGGCAAGATCATCAACGTCGAGAAGGCCCGCATCGACCGCGTCCTGAAGAACACCGAAGTCCAGGCAATCATCACCGCCCTGGGCACCGGCATTCACGACGAGTTCGACATCTCCAAGCTGCGCTACCACAAGATCGTGCTGATGGCCGACGCCGATATCGACGGCCAGCACATCTCGACACTGCTGCTGACCCTGTTGTTCCGGTTCATGAAACCGCTGATCGAGCACGGGCACGTGTATCTCGCTCAACCGCCGCTCTACAAGCTGAAATGGCAACGCAGCGAACCGGAATTCGCGTACTCAGACCGCGAGCGCGACGCCCTGCTGGAGTACGGGTTGGCCAACGGCAAGAAGATCAACAAGGAAGACGGCATCCAGCGTTACAAGGGTCTTGGCGAGATGGACGCCAAGGAACTGTGGGAGACCACGATGGATCCGGCCGTCCGAGTGCTTCGTCAGATCACCCTCGACGACGCCGCCGCCGCCGACGAGTTGTTCTCCATCCTGATGGGAGACGACGTCGAGGCCCGGCGCAGCTTCATCACCCGTAACGCCAAAGATGTTCGCTTCCTTGACGTTTAGCGCCGATTTTTAGCTGAATAGGGACCCACACACATGACTGACACCACCCTGCCGCCCGACGGGACTGCCGGCGACCGGATCGAACCGGTCGACATCCAGCAGGAGATGCAGAACAGCTACATCGATTACGCGATGAGCGTCATCGTCGGCCGCGCCCTGCCGGAGGTCCGCGACGGCCTCAAGCCGGTGCACCGCCGCGTGCTGTACGCGATGTACGACTCCGGATTCCGTCCGGACCGCAGCCATGCCAAGTCGGCGCGGTCGGTGGCCGAGACCATGGGCAACTACCACCCGCACGGCGACGCCTCGATCTATGACACCCTGGTGCGGATGGCGCAGCCCTGGTCGCTGCGCTATCCCTTGGTCGACGGGCAGGGGAACTTCGGTTCGCCGGGCAACGATCCGCCTGCCGCCATGCGCTACACCGAGGCCCGGCTGACCCCGTTGGCCATGGACATGCTGCGTGAAATCGACGAGGAGACAGTCGATTTCATCCCGAACTACGACGGCCGGGTGCAGGAGCCGACGGTTCTGCCGAGCCGCTTCCCCAACCTGCTCGCCAACGGTTCCGGCGGAATCGCGGTGGGTATGGCCACCAACATCCCGCCGCACAACCTGCGGGAGTTGGCCGAGGCCGTCTACTGGTGCCTGGAGAACTACGAGGCTGACGAGGAGGCGACGCTGGCGGCGTGCATGGAGCGGGTCAAGGGACCCGACTTCCCCACCCACGGTTTGATCGTCGGGACCCAGGGCATCAACGACGCCTACACCACCGGCCGCGGATCGGTTCGTATGCGCGGCGTGGTGGAGATCGAGGAGGACTCCCGCGGGCGTACCTCGATCGTCATCACCGAGTTGCCGTATCAGGTCAACCACGACAACTTCATCACCTCGATCGCCGACCAGGTCCGTGAGGGCAAGCTCGCCGGCATCTCCAACATCGAGGATCAGTCCAGTGACCGGGTGGGCCTGCGGATCGTCGTGGAGATCAAGCGCGACGCCGTGGCCAAGGTGGTGCTGAACAACCTCTACAAGCACACCCAGTTGCAGACCAGCTTCGGCGCCAACATGCTGTCCATCGTCGACGGGGTGCCGCGCACGCTGCGGTTGGACCAGATGATCCGCCTCTACGTCGAGCACCAACTCGACGTGATCGTCCGGCGCACCACCTACCGGCTGCGGAAGGCCAATGAGCGGGCCCACATCCTGCGCGGGCTGGTCAAGGCGCTCGACGCCCTCGACGAGGTCATCGCCCTGATTCGTGCCTCGGCGACCGTCGAGGTCGCCCGCGATGGCCTGATCGCGCTGCTGGACATCGACGAGATCCAGGCCCAGGCCATCCTCGATATGCAGTTGCGTCGGCTGGCCGCCCTCGAACGCCAGAAGATCGTCGATCAGCTGGCCGAGATCGAGCGCGAGATCGCCGACCTCGAGGACATCCTGGCCAAGCCGGAGCGGCAGCGTGGGATCGTGCGCGACGAACTCGCCGAGATCGCCGAGAAGCACGGCGATGACCGGCGGACCCGCATCATCGGCGCCGAGGGCGAGGTCTCCGACGAGGACCTGATCGCCCGCGAGGACGTCGTCGTCACGATCACCGAGACCGGTTACGCCAAGCGCACCAAGACCGACCTCTACCGCAGCCAGAAGCGCGGCGGCAAGGGCGTCCAGGGCGCCGGCCTCAAGCAGGACGACATCGTGCGCCACTTCTTCGTGTGCTCCACCCACGACTGGATCCTGTTCTTCACCACCCAGGGCCGGGTTTACCGGGCCAAGGCCTACGAACTGCCCGAGGCACTGCGCACGGCGCGCGGCCAGCACGTGGCCAACCTGCTGGCCTTCCAGCCCGAGGAGCGCATCGCCCAGGTCATCCAGATCAAGAGCTACGAAGATGCGCCGTACCTGGTGCTGGCCACCCGCAACGGGCTGGTCAAGAAGTCGAAGCTGACCGACTTCGACTCCAACCGGTCCGGCGGCATCGTGGCGGTCAACCTGCGTGACGGCGACGAACTGGTCGGGGCGGTGCTCTGCTCGGCCTCCGACGACCTGTTGCTGGTCAGCGCCAAGGGCCAGTCGATCCGGTTCTCCGCGACCGACGAGGCACTGCGGCCGATGGGCCGGGCAACCTCCGGTGTCCAGGGCATGCGGTTCAACGCCGACGATGAGCTGTTGAGTCTCAATGTGGTTCGCGAGGGCACGTATCTGCTGGTGGCGACGTCCCACGGCTACTCCAAGCGGACCGCCATCGAGGAGTACACCGCCCAGGGCCGCGGCGGTAAAGGCATCCTGACCATCCAGTACGACCCCAAGCGTGGCAGTCTGGTCGGCGCGTTGATCGTTGACGACGACAGTGAGTTGTACGCGATCACCTCCGGCGGCGGAGTGATCCGCACTGGGGCACGGCAGGTCCGAAAGGCCGGACGCCAGACCAAGGGCGTTCGCTTGATGAACCTCGGCGAGGGCGACACACTGATAGCCATTGCCCGCAACGCCGAGGAGCAGGACGACCCCGACGAAGGCGGGTCGGAAGAGTGATTCGGCCGCGACCCAGCGGGCCGCAGGTTAAGGAGATGTGGTGAGTTCACCGAACGAACCGGGCAGCGGAGATCGCCCGGCGAACGGAGAGGGTTCGCCCGAGGCGCCGCCGTGGCAGAACGCCGCCCGGAACCGTGGTGACGGGAGCACCACCCGCCCGACGGCCGAGGCGCCGGCGCGGGCGGCGGCGGTATCGGCCCCGGGAGGCGACCCCCGCCGGTTCGTCACCGGGTCGGCAGCGCCGGACCTCTCCTCGCTGGTTCCGGCCAACGAGCGCACCGACGTCGTCGGCATCGAGCCGTACCGCAGCGAGCTGCCCGACCTCTCGGGTTCGGTGCCCAGGCCACCTCAGCAGTCCGCACCCGCGCGCAAGGCCGTCGACGAACCGCCCACCCGGGCCTCCTCCGCTCCGACCACCCGCATCGAGGCCGGGGGTCGGCCGCGCGGCCCGGTGCGGGCGACCATGCAGGTGCGCCGGATCGACCCGTGGAGTGCGCTGAAGATTTCCCTGCTGCTCAACGTGGCGCTGTTCTTCGTCTGGATGATCGCGGTGGCGTTCCTGTACGTGGTGCTCGGCGCCATGGGCGTGTGGAGCAAGCTCAACAGCAACGTCGGCGACCTGCTGACCAGCGGCAGCAGCGGCGGCGGCGGCGATCTGGTGTCGGCCGGCTCCATCTTCGGCGGGGCGGCGCTGGTCGGTCTGGTCAACATCGTGCTGCTGACCGCCATGGCCACCATCGGCGCCTATATCTACAACCTCAGCACCGATATCGTCGGCGGTGTCGAAGTCACCCTCGCCGATCTGGATTAGTCGGCCGGACAATCGCGGTTTGGGCCGCCCGCCGCGGGTGCGGTAATGTCGTCGCGCGTCACACGGGCCTATAGCTCAGGCGGTTAGAGCGCTTCGCTGATAACGAAGAGGTCGGAGGTTCGAGTCCTCCTAGGCCCACGATGTCCTGGTTGACACGAGGTTGGACCATCCCACTCGCCCTCGCGGCGGGGCTGGCGGCGGGCGCGGCACTGGTGCTCGCCGGCCGTCGCCGGGGCGAGGTGTGGCACACCCTTGCCGACCAGAACTGACCCGGGGCCTTAGCTCAGTTGGTAGAGCGCTGCCTTTGCAAGGCAGATGTCAGGAGTTCGAATCTCCTAGGCTCCACGGCACATTCGGCGCGGCGCCGACACCACCCTGCGGTCGGGTGCGCGGCCGGCGGGTGGCACACTGAGGCCCGTGACCACAAGCCCCATTGCGACCGCGACCGCGACCCTGCACACCAACCGCGGTGACATCAAGATCGCCCTCTTCGGCAACCACGCCCCCAAGACCGTCGCCAACTTCGTCGGCCTGGCCCAGGGCACCAAGGACTACTCCACCCAGAACGCCTCCGGTGGCGCCACCGGCCCGTTCTACGACGGTGCGGTCTTCCATCGGGTCATCGACGGCTTCATGATCCAGGGCGGCGACCCGACCGGCACCGGCCGCGGCGGCCCGGGTTACAAGTTCGCCGACGAGTTCCACCCGGAACTGCAGTTCGACAAGCCGTACCTGCTCGCGATGGCCAACGCGGGCCCGGGCACCAACGGTTCGCAGTTCTTCATCACGGTGGGCAAGACCCCGCATCTGAACCGCCGGCACACCATCTTCGGCGAGGTCGTCGACCCGGAGTCGCAGAAGGTGGTCGACGCCATCGCCACCACTGCGGTCGACCGCAACGACCGCCCCAACGACGACGTCGTCATCGAGTCGATCACCATCTCCTGACGAGCGCGATGTCATCGCGCAGCCGGTACGGCTACCTCCCCGTCTGCGGGGCCGCGTAGCCGGCATCGGTCAGGGCGTCTAGCACGTCCAACGGATCACCCCCGAGATCCCAGCGGCTGAGCACGAACAGTTGTCCTCCCCCAGTGTCGATCTCGAGTAGCCGCACGGTGCGGCCCCAGCGACGGAACTGGGTGATCCGGATCGAGTCGATGTCCTCGCGGCGAAGGGTCTGTGCGCTCAGCCATCCGCGGTAGACCAGGCCGTCGGCGGTGATGGCCAGGCGCGGCCTGCCCCGCCAGGATCCGGCGGCGAAGATCAGCAGGCCCACCGCCGCGATCCCGGTGAGAAAGCGGCCGGGCGGATCAGTGGCCACCGTCGTACAGCCCAGAGCCATGAGAGCTCCGGCCACGGCGACGCCGGCGATCGCGGGAACCGACGGCCCCCACGCATGCGGCGCGGGTCCGAGCGAGTTATCCACAGGCGCTATCCACAGTGGGGATGAATCACACTGATGTGATTGAGGTCACCGCCAGCGCATCGTCAGCAGCAGCCCGGCGATCATGAAGCCGAACGCGATGGCGTAATTCCAGGGGCCCAGGTCAGACATCCACATCAGCGGGTCCGGGGTGTCGTAGCCGGATGCGGCGAGCTGGAACACCAGCAGCCAGATCAGCCCGATCAGCATCAGGCCGATGAACAAGACCACGAACCAGACGCTTGAGGGACCGGCCTTGACCTTCACCGGCGTACGGCTCACCGGCTTGACGGTGAAGTCGTTCTTTTTGCGGACCTTTGACTTGGGCATGGCTACCTTCGCTGACGGCATCGGTGGGGATGATGGTGCCGGAACGCCTATGAGACTAACGCAGCGAGGCTACGACCAGGAAAGTCCGGCGGGTAGCCTGTCTCGCGTGCGGGTCTTGGTCGTCGACAATTACGACAGCTTCGTGTTCAACCTCGTCCAGTACCTGGGCCAGCTCGGTGTGGACGCGGAGGTCTGGCGCAACGACGACCGTCGGCTGTCCGGTGATGACGGGATCAACGACGCTGCCGAGGACTTCGACGGAGTGCTGCTCAGCCCCGGTCCCGGCACCCCCGAACGTGCCGGAGCGTCGATCGGCCTGGTGCGTGCGTGCGCCTCGGCCCGGACCCCGCTGCTCGGGGTCTGCCTGGGCCACCAGGCGATCGGCGTGGCGTTCGGCGCCACGGTCGACCGCGCTCCCGAGCTCCTGCACGGCAAGACCAGTTCGGTCTTCCACGTCAATGTCGGAGTGCTGCACGGCCTTCCGGACCCGTTCACCGCGACCCGCTACCACTCGCTGACGATCCTGCCGCAGACGGTGCCGGCCGAACTGGAGGTGATCGCCCGAACCCGCGGCGGAGTGATCATGGCGGTCCGCCATGTCGACCTGCCGATCCACGGGGTGCAGTTCCATCCCGAGTCGATCCTCACCGAGGGCGGGCACCGCATGCTCGCGAACTGGCTGGGCTACTGCGGTGAGGCGCCGCAGGAATCGCTGGTGCGACGGCTGGAGCAGGAAGTGGCCGACACCGTGCGGCATGCCACCGCCGCCGGTTAGGACGCAAAGCTCAGCGTCACCGAGCCGCTGAAGTTCACCCCGGCCCCCGCTGCCGGGTTCTGGGTCACCACCGCGTTGGTCCGCTGGCCACTGTTCGGCACATCCGGGCCCTTCACCAGGACACCGGTCCAGCCCAGCGCACGCAGGTTCGGTTCGGCGTCCACCCAGAACTGGCCGACGAGATTGGGCATCACGAACTGGTTGCCCTTGGAGACCTTGAGGGTGATCGCGGTGTCCAGGGCGGCGTCGGTACCCGACGGCGGATCGATACCCAGCACCTGACCGGCGGGTTCGACGCTGTCCACCGGCGCGGTCAGGATGGTCTGGAAGCCCAGGGTGTTGAGGTTCTTGGTGGCCACATCGGCGGTCTGTCCGGTGACGTCGGGGATACCGCGGGTCACCGGCCCGGTCCCGATGACCACGGTGATCTCGTTGGTGATCGGCAGGGTCTGATTGGCCGGCGGGTTGGTGTTGAGCACCTTGTCGCGCTGCGCCACCGTCGAGGCGGCCTCGGCCTGCTTGAACTTCCCGAACCCCGCGGCGGTCAGCTTCTTGACCGCGTCGGCGTAGCTGAGCCCCGTCACGTCGGGCACCTCGCGTTGCTCGGGCCCGGTGGACACGTTGAGCAGGATCTCCTCGCCCGCCTTGACCGAGGCGTCGCCGGCCGGTTCGGTACTGATGACGTGATCAGGGGGCACAGTGCTGTCCGGCTTCTGCTGCGTGCGGACCTTGAAGCCCCTGTTCTGCAGGGCGGCGGTCGCATCGGCGGAGATCTGGCCGCGGACGTCGGGCACCTGGAGTTCGCGCGGCTTGCCGCCGCCGAGGTTGATCGCCACCGCCACCACCACCGTCAGGATCGACAGGACGGCCAGGGCGATCAGCCAGCGTCCGATCGGCCGGCGCGGGGTGGGCTCGTAGCGGTACACGGCTTGAGCGGGCGCGCCGTCGCCCCGGGCACCCGGGCGCGACGCCATCATCAGCGTGCGCTCGGCCTGCGTCAGCACCTTGGGCGCCTCGGGCTTCTCCCCGCTGTGCACCCGAACCAGATCGGCCCGCATCTCCGCGGCACTCTGATAGCGGTTGTCGGGGTTCTTGGCCAGGGCTTTGAGCACCACGGCGTCCAGTTCCGGCGAGATGCCGCCGTGTTTGTGCGACGGCGGGACGGGGTCCTCGCGGACGTGCTGGTAGGCCACCGAGACCGGGGTGTCGCCGACGAAGGGCGGCTGGCCGGTGAGGATTTCGTACAGAACGCAGCCCAGCGAGTACACATCGGAGCGGGCATCGACGCGCTCGCCCCGGGCCTGCTCGGGTGACAGATACTGCGCCGTGCCGATCACCGCCGCCGTCTGGGTGACGGGGTTTCCGGTGTCGGCGATGGCGCGGGCGATGCCGAAGTCCATCACCTTCACCGCGCCGGTCTTGGAGATCATGATGTTCGCCGGCTTGACGTCGCGGTGGATGATGCCGTGCTGATGGCTGAAGTTCAGCGCCTGGCAGGCGTCGGCGATGACCTCCAGGGCCCGCCGCGGCGGCATGGGGCCGTCGTTGTGGACGATGTCGCGCAGCGTCACCCCGTCGACGTACTCCATCACGATGTAGGGCAGCGGCCCGCTGGGGGTGACGGCCTCGCCGGTGTCGTACACCGCGACGATGGCCGGATGGTTCAGCGCAGCGGCGTTCTGGGCCTCGCGGCGGAAGCGCAGGTAGAAGCTCGGGTCGCGGGCGAGGTCCGCGCGCAGCACCTTCACCGCGACATCGCGGTGCAGCCGCTGATCGCGGGCCAGATGCACCTCGGACATGCCGCCGAAGCCCAGGATCTCGCCCAGTTCGTAGCGGTCGGACAGGTGGTGCGGTGTGGTCATCGCGGTGTCTCGCCGTCAGGGGTGATTACGTTCGCCGGTTCGGGTGCGGTCAGCCGGACCACTGCGGGGACCGACGCAATCCCGGTGCCGGAGCCGCCGGGTTGCCCGCGGTCGGTCCACCCGGAGGGCTGCGCCGGTGCAGCGGGAGCGGGCACCACGGTGTCGGTGATGGTCTGTTCGACCGGAGTGTTGGAGCGGCGCTCCCGGTCGGCCAGGACGATGAGGATCGCGCTGATGATGGCGAGCGCTCCGAGCACCCCGGCGGCCCACAGCAGCGCCCGCTGTCCCGAACTGAAGGTCCGCCGCGCAGGCGGCGGCGGACGGTGGGCGGTGCTGGGACGGGGCCGGGCGGCGGCGGCCGGCGGCCGTACCGCGGGGGCCGACCGGACCTCTGCGGGCGCCCGCTTGGCCACCGTTCCGGGAATCGCCGCCGGGGTGGCCTTGATCGTGGGTGCGGAATTCGGCCGCGGCGGGCGCCGTCCCGAACGCACCGCGGCGACCGCGTCGGCGAACTGGCCACCCGTGCGGTACCGCATCCCCGGGTTCTTGACCAGGGTGATCTCGATGAGCTCGCGCACATTCGGCGGCAGGTCGGCCGGCAGCGGCGCGGGGGTCTCCTTGATGTGCTTCATCGCGACCGTCAGCGCACCGTCGCCGGTAAACGGCCGCTTCCCCGAAACCGCCTCGTAGCCAACGACTCCCAACGAATAGACGTCGCTGGCGGCGGTGGCGTCCTCACCGAGCGCCTGTTCCGGCGCGATGTACTGGGCGGTACCCATCACCATGCCGGTCTGAGTCACGGGCGCGGCGTCGACGGCCTTGGCGATACCGAAGTCGGTGAGCTTCACCTGCCCCGTCGGCGTGATGAGGATGTTGCCGGGTTTGACGTCGCGGTGCACCAGTCCGGCGGCGTGGGCCACCTGCAGCGCCCGGCCGGTCTGTTCGAGCATGTCGAGTGCGTGCCGCAGGGACAGCCGCCCGGTGCGCTTGATCACCGAGTTCAGCGGTTCCCCGTTGATCAGTTCCATCACCAGGTAGGCGGTACGGCCCTCGCCGTCCATATCCGTCTCGCCGTAGTCGTGCACGGCCGCGATGCCGGGGTGGTTGAGCATGGCCACGGTGCGGGCCTCGGCCCGGAACCGCTCGAGGAACTCCGGGTCGGAGGAGAACTCCTGTTTGAGCACCTTGACGGCGACCCGCCGCCCCAGCCGGCTATCCGTGGCCTCCCACACCTGGCCCATGCCGCCGGTCGCGATCAGCCGCTGCAGTCGGTAGCGGCCGGACAGGGTGACACCTACGCGCGGGCTCATGGCTTGTCTCGCTTCGCTCGCCTGCGCGGGCTCATGGCGCCCCCTGCAGTGCCGCCGCGATGGTCGCCCGGCCGATCGGCGCCGCGAGTGCACCGCCGGTCGCTGAGAGCCGGTCTCCGCCGTTCTCGACCAGTACCGCGACGGCGACCTTGGGGCTCTGTGCGGGCGCGAACGCGATGTACCAGGCGTGCGGCGGGGTGTTCCGCGGGTCGGTGCCGTGTTCGGCGGTGCCGGTCTTGGAGGCGATCTGCACGCCGGGTATCGCCCCGTTCTGCTGGGTGAATTTCTCGGCGCCGATCATCAAATCTGTTAGCTTAGCCGCGACCTGCGGGGGAACCGCGCGCCGCTGTTCGACCGGTGCGGTGTTGCTGATCTCGGCAAGGTCGGGGCCTTCGAGGCGGTCGACCAGATACGGCTGCATCACCACGCCGCCGTTGGCGATCGCCGCAGCGACCATCGCATTTTGCAGCGGTGTCACCGCGACGTCCTTCTGCCCCATGCTCGACATGCCCACGGCGGCGCCGTCGCTCATCGGCCCGACGGTGGATTCGGCGACCTGCAGCGGAATCGGGGCGGGCGGTGTGTCGAATCCGAAGGCGTCTGCGGTGTCGCGGATCGCGTTGCCACCCAGCCGGATTCCGAGTTCGACGAAGGCGGTGTTACAGGAGCGCTCGAAGGCTTCGCGCAGCGGAGCCTTGGGGCAGCGCCGCACGGCGCTCCGCCGTAGTTCTCCAGCGTCGCCGTGCTGTTCGGCAGCGTGATCTGGGGAGCGGCGGTCAACGGCTCGTTCTCGGTGATCCCCGCCTGCAGCGCCGCGGCGGTGGTGATGACCTTGAACGTCGACCCCGGCGGGTAGCGCTCGGAGATCGCCCGGTTGGTCAGCGGGGAGGCCGGATCGTCGCGCAGCTGCTCCCAGGCCGCACCCTGCTCCTCGGTGTTGTGGGTGGACAGCAGATTCGGGTCATAGGACGGTGCGGACACCATCGCCAGAATCTTCCCCGTGGAGGGCTCCAGGGCCACCACCGAGCCCCGGCACGGCCCGTTGCAGCCCTGTTGCATGGCCTCCCAGGCGGCCTGCTGGACCCGCGGGACCAGGGTGGTGTCGACGTTGCCGCCGCGCGGGTCGCGGCCGGTGAAGAAGTCGGCCAGCCGTCGTCCGAACAACCGCTCGTCGGAACCGTTGAGGACCGGATCCTCGGCCCGCTCCAGCCCGCTGCTGGAGAAGCGCAGCGAATAGAAGCCGGTAACCGGTGCGTAGACCATCGGGTCGGGATATACCCGCAGATAGCGGTAATGACCGGTGGTCGACACCGAGTACGCCATCAACTGGCCGCCGGCTGCGATCTGTCCGCGTTGTCGGGCGTACTCGTCGAGCAGGACCCGCTGATTGCGCGGGTCCGCGCGCAGGGCGTCGGCCCGGAACACCTGGGTGATGGTCGCGTTGACCAGCAGCAGGACCACCAACGCCATCACCATCATTGCGACGCGCCTCAACGATGTGTTCATGATTTGCTGAACACCTCGGTGCGGGCCGCCGCGATGGGCGTGTGCTGACCGGTGCGGATCGGCCGGCGGGCCGAGTGCGAGATCCGCACCAGGATGGCCAGCAGGATGTAGTTGGCCACCAGCGACGAGCCGCCGTAGGACATCCACGGTGTGGTGAGTCCGGTGAGCGGGATCAGCCCGGTGACACCTCCGACGACGATGAACAACTGGATCGCCAGGGTCGACGCCAGTCCGGCCGCCAGCAACTTGCCGAAGCTGTCGCGCACCGCGATCGCCGTGCGCAGTCCCCGGATGATCACGATGGTGTACAGCAGCAGTACCCCGGACAGGCCCACCAGGCCCAGTTCCTCCCCGACCACGGCGGTGATGAAGTCGGTCGAGGCGGCGGGTACGGTCCCGGGCTGTCCGTTACCCAACCCGGTGCCGAACACCCCGCCGGTCGCGAAGCTGAATCTCGACTGCACCATCTGGTAGCCGGCGCCCTCGGGGTCGGCGAACGGGTCCAACCACGTCTGTACGCGCCCGCGTACGTGGCCGAAAAGGTGGTACGCCACAACACTTCCGGCGGCGAACAGGCTCAGGCCGATCACCACCCAGCTGAACCGTTCGGTGGCGATGTAGACCATGACCAGGAAGGACGCATACAGCAGCAGGGATGTGCCGAGGTCCTTCTCGAAGACCATGACCCCCACCGAGATGATCCATGCCGCCAGCAGTGGGGCGAGGTCACGCGGCCGGGGCAGGTCCATGCCGAGGAAGTGCCTGCCGGCACTGGTGAACAGACTGCGTTTGGCGACCAGCACCCCGGCGAAGAAGACCAGCAGCAGAATCTTGGAGAACTCTGCGGGCTGAATGCTGAAGCCGGGCAGCCGAATCCAGATCTTGGCCCCGTTGGTCTCCGACAGCCGGGTGGGCAGCAGGGCCGGGATGGCGAGCAGCACCACGGCGGCGGCGCCGCAGATGTAGTCGTAGCGGGCCAGCATTCGGTGATCGGTCAGGAAGATGACCACGGCCGCGAAGCCGATGACCCCGAGCAGCGTCCACAGCATCTGCTGTTCGGCGCTCGGGTTGTCGCGGGACGTGCCGGGCACCAGATCCAGGCGGTGGATCAGCACCAGGCCCAGGCCGTTGAGCAGGGCGACGACCGGCAGCAGCAGTGGGTCCGCGTACGGCGCGAACCGGCGGATCGCCAGGTGCGCCAGCACGAACAGGACCAGGAACGCCGCCGTGTAGGTCAGCAGGTCCAAGCTCAGGCCCTGCTCCTGGTTGGCTTCGACGATCAGCAGGGCGATCCCGGTGATGAGGGTCGCGAAGCACAACAGGCCGAGTTCGGCGTTGCGGCGCGTCGGCAGCGGTGGGGTGATCCGTACCGGCGACTGCGGAGCGGTGTCCGCCGCGCCGTCCGCCCCGGCCTTGCTGCGCCTCATGCGGCCGCCCGGCAATCGGTGCCCGGCTTCTGCGGCGCGGGAGACGGCGCGGTGGGCGCCGACGGTGCGGTGGTCGTGGTGGGCGCCGACGGTGCGGTGGTCGTGGTGGCGGCCGTCGGTGCGGTCGTTGCGGTGGTGGCCGTCGGTGCGGTGGTCGTGGTGGGCGCCGTCGGTGCGGCCGTGGCCGTCGGTGCGCTGGTAACCGTGCGTGGGGCCGAGGTCGGCTGCGGCGTCGTGCGGGCGGCCGGCGGTGGGGTGCACAGCGGAAGCAGAGAACTGCGGGCCAGTTCGCGTAGTTGACCGATGGCGTTGTCGAGGCTCCCGGCGGGCAGGCCGGCCGACACCTGGGCACGCTCGGAGGGGCGCAGGTCCTCCAGCCGCATCAGTTCGCAGCCCAGTTCCGAGCGGGCCTGCCCGTAGCTGATCTGCGACAGTTCGCCGCGGGCGTTGATGCACCCGAGCAGGTAGGGCTCCTGCAGCGGAACGCCGAGGATCGAGCCCTGGACACCGCGCATGATGGCCACGGTCCCGTCTTCGGCGCTGACGTAGTAATAGTTGCGGATGATCCGGTAGCCGATGCCGATCCCGATCACTGCCAGCAGCACCACCAAGGCCGCGGCGATGAACATCCGCTTGCGGGACCGCGGCTTCGGCGGTGGCTCCAGTTGGGGTACGACGGGTTTCGCAACGGGCTTACGGGGTGCGATCGCCGAGGCGCGGCCGGCGGCGGTGTTGGGTGGTGCGATGCGGTTGTCATCGTCACCGGAGACCGCCCCGGCGATGATGGGCTGGGTCTGGCCCCAGTAGTCCTGGTCGACGACGTCGGCGACGACCACGGTGACGTTGTCCGGGCCCCCGCCGCGCAGGGCGAGTTCGATGAGCCGGTCGGCGCTCTCGGCCACGTCCGGGATCTTGAGCGCTTCCAGGATGGTTTCATGGCTGACCGGATCGGACAGGCCGTCGGAGCACAGTAGGTAGCGGTCCCCCTCCCGGGCCTCCCGCATGATGAGCGTCGGCTCGACTTCCTGGCCGGTGAGGGCCCGCATGATCAGCGAGCGTTGGGGGTGGCTGTGCGCCTCCTCGGCGGTGATCCGGCCCTCGTCGACGAGGGTCTGCACGAAGGTGTCGTCTTTGGTGATCTGTGCCAGTTCACCGTCGCGCAGCAGATAGCCGCGGGAGTCGCCGATGTGAACCAGCCCCAGCCGGTCGCCGGCGAACAGGATCGCGGTGAGTGTGGTGCCCATTCCGTCGAGTTCCGGATTGATCTCGACCTGCTCGGCGATCGCCGAATTACCTTCGTGCACAGCGTGTTCGAGCTTGCTGAGGATATCGCCGCCGGGCTCGTCGTCATCCAGGTGCGCCAGCGCCGCGATCACCAGTTGGGAGGCCACCTCGCCGGCGGCGTGACCGCCCATGCCGTCGGCCAGCGCCAGCAGCCGGGCGCCGGCGTAGACGGAGTCCTCGTTGTTGGCGCGGACCAGGCCGCGGTCGCTGCGGGCGGCATAGCGCAGGGCAAGGGTCACGGGCGCAGCTCGATTACCGTCTTGCCGATGTGCACCGGCGTTCCGATCGGAACCCGCACTGCGGTCGTGACTTTGGAGCGGTCCAGGTAGGTGCCGTTGGTCGACCCGAGGTCCTCGACGAACCAGTCCCCTTCGCGCTGCGAGAGCCGGGCATGACGGGTGGAGGCGTAGTCGTCGGTGAGCACCAGGGTGGAGTCGTCAGCGCGGCCGATGAGCACGGGCTGGGTGCCCAGATTGATCCTGGTGCCGGCCAGTGCACCCTCGGTCACCACCAGATAGCGGGCACCCGCCGCGCGGCTCTGGCGACTCGGTCGTGCGCCGCGCAGCGGCAGACCACGTCGGACCATGACCGCACCGGTGGGTGCGTAGATGTCGGTGCGCAGGATGCGCAGCACCGCCCAGATGAACAGCCACAGCAACAACAGGAATCCGGCACGCGTCAACTGCAGAACTAGACCCTGCATGCGGCGCCCCTCCATCCTCCTGTCGCGGTTGCAGCCTCGTGTGACGCCAGCAACCCGGCGGACTTCGGCAACGTCACAGGATACTTGGACACCTGATCGCCCGAGGGCGAAGCCACCAGGCTCCCGCCCGTGCCGGTCTGCCGCCGACCTCAGTGAACGTGGACGACGATCTCGGAGTGACCGAGCCGAATCACATCCCCGTCGGCGAGCTGCCACTCCTGGACCGGCGCGTTATTCACCGTAGTGCCGTTGGTGGAGTTCAGGTCCTGAAGCATGGCTGTCTGACCGTCCCACCGAATCTCCAGATGGCGCCGGGACACCCCGGTGTCGGGCAACCGGAACTGCGCGTCCTGGCCGCGACCGATCACGTTGGCGCCCTCGCGCAGCTGGTAGGTCCGGCCGCTGCCGTCGTCGAGCTGCAACGTCACCGCACGCCCGCTGGACGGATACTCGCCCTGCGGCGCCGGCGGGGCGTATCCACCGTATCCGGCCTGCTCGGGCTGGCCGTAGCCGTACTCAGGGGCCGCCGGTGCGGCGGGGGCGGCCGGCGGGGGCGGATAGCCGCCCTGGTCGTACGGCCCGTAATCAGGCTGGCCGTACTCCGAGCGCCCGTAACCGCCGCCGTAGCCGGGTTGCTGGTAGCCCGGATCCTGGTAGCCGGGACGCTGCTGCTCGTAGCCGTAACCGGGGCCCTCGTGCCGTCCCGGAGCTTGGCGGCCGTAGTCGTACTCGCCGGCTGGGGGGGCGTAACCACTGCCGGGCGGAGGCCCGTACTGCGGGGCGCCGTAACCCTGCGGGGCAGGCCGGTATCCCTGGTCGTAGCCCGGTGCGCCGTAGCCGGGGGCGGCGGCTGGGCGGTCATGGCCGCCGTATCCGTAACCCTGGTCGGGATAACCGCCCTGCTCGGGATACCCCTGACGGGGCGGGTAGCCGCCCTGCTCGTAACCTGGGGGGTAGCCCTGCTCGGGGACGTACGGAGGCCGGGGTGCATCGGGGGCCCCGGCGCGCGGATCCTCTTGGGGACGGCCGTACTGATCGTCGTAGTACTCGTCGCCCGGGCGGCCCTGTCCGCGGTAGTTCGGGTTGTCGGTCATTGCTGGCACTCCTGGTTCTGCGGTGTACGCATGGATCGATTCTGCTGGTACGGGTGCGGGAGCAGGCGGGCGGGGGTCGGCGTCGGGGTTAACGACGGCTCGGGCGCGGTACTGGCCGGTGTGCAGGCTTTCTGCCGGCTCGAACCGAACCACCACCTCACCGTAGGTCTGCCAGCCCTGCTCGTGAATGTATGCGGCTAAATGTTTGGCAAATGTGTCTGCAGTGAGATCTTGATCGGCGCTTACCTTCTCGAAGTCGGATGCACTGAGGGTAATGACGTAGTCGTTGGGCGCCAAAAATCGATCGCCGGACAGAGTCCGGACACCGTCGGAAGCCTCGCTGCGCAGCAGGGATTCGACTTCGGCCGGCACGATGGCGCCGCCGAAGACCCGGGCGAACGCGTCGCCAACGCTGTCCTCCAGCATGCGCTCGATCCGCGCAGCAAGGCCCTTCTGGTTCCCCATCGGACCGTTTACCTCGATTCCCCCACCCGCGTGTGGTTTTCACCATGGTATCGGCCGAGGTCGGCCGATAACCGCCTTGAGCGGTCCGCGAGTCCCATCGGTGCAGGTCAACGCCATCCCGCTGGCCCCCTCACCGCCAGCGCAATTGGGGACGGCTATGGCGACCGTGATAGGCTGCGCGCGTCGTTCGGGGCGAGTGGCGGAATGGCAGACGCGCTGGCTTCAGGTGCCAGTGTCCTTCGGGACGTGGGGGTTCAAGTCCCCCTTCGCCCACCACGAGCGGTTCTACGTACCGACAGCACTGAGGTCACGAACTCGAAAGAGGTCGTGACCTTTGTGTTTGGCCGGGGGCGAGGTTGCTGGCGGCAGTATTGACGTTGGGTGGGGATTTGGGTCGCGAAGTCCCCAGGAGCGACGAGCCGGACCGAATTGTCGGTGGGGACGAACACACTTGGTTCAAGCGGTTGATACAGCCCGATTCGGGATCGAGTGCCACACCTAAGTGGAGCGTTAACTGGCAGGGAGACTCGAGATGACGAAGATCGCGACGTTGTCCGACGATGAACTCCGGAAGCGGCGAGCCACGATTCTTGAACGGCTGGGCGTCTCCATCGAGGAGTTCCGCGAGCGCGCGGAGCGATACGCGCTCGTGGGAGACGAGCACGAGGCTTGGGAGCAGCTCGAATCGATAGCCTTCCTGCTTGGGGGGAATCGGGCCTGAGAGCTCGGCGTGGTTCTTACTCACGATGGATTCAACAGCCGAGTAACCGACTTTGTCGGGGAGCTTTAGAGCGAGAACTGATCGTCGACGATCCCCAGCCACACCGACGCGGCCTCCATCGCGACCTTCTCGCTGATGAAGGCGTGCTGGGTTCCGGTGTAGATGTCGCGGAACGCCCGCTCCAGCCGGGATCCCTCGCGGATCGAGGTGGTGCCGGCCGCCAGATGTGCCCACTGGGCGCACTCCCGCGCGACATCGGTGCAGTAGACAGCCGCCGCACGCAGATCGGCCCGGATCGTCGGGGTGAGTCCCGCACCGGCCGCGGCGGATTCGGCTTGGGCGAAGACGTCGAGCACCAGCAACCGCGCGGCACGCCAGGCCGCCACATGGTGAGCCAGGTCCTTCTGGAAGGTGGGCCGACTGGCCAGTGAGGCCATGTCGCTCATCCGGAACTTGGTGGCCGCCAACTCCTGGACGTCGTCGAGCATGCTCTTGGCCACGCCCAGCGCCCACGCCGCATGACCGGCGGCCGTGACCGCCATGAGTCCCATCCGGCCCGCGGCCGATCCACCGCGCAGTGGCTCACGGGTGAACAGTTCGAACGTCCGGTGCTCCGGCACGAAGACATCGGTCACGTTGTAGTCGTAGGAGCCGGTGCCCTTGAGTCCCTGCACATGCCAGCCGTCGGTGAAGACCACCTGCTCGCGCGGCAACAGAGCGACCTTCATCACCGGCATGCCGTTGTCCATCATGCGGGGAATCCCGTCCTGCATGGGCATGAAACCGGCGGCGACGTACTGCGCGTGGCCGGTGCCGGAGCCGAAGTTCCATGCCCCGGTCAGTCGGTAGCCGCCGTCGGCGACGACGCCCTGACCGAGCGGAGCGAACTGCCCGCCCATGGTGACCTGGTTGCCATTCCCGGCGAACACCTCCTCGAACCCGGCATCGGGCAGGTAGGACGCCGCGGCGAACGTAGAGGGGAAGTTCGCGATCCCGATCCACCCGAAAGACCCGTCCTGCCAGGCCATCTCGATCCAGGTCTCGATCATCTCGGCCAGCGTGGGCTCGGCACCGCCGCCTTCGCGGGGATTGAAGGCGCGTCATCAGCCCGCTCGACCACAGGGCGTCGACGATCGGCGGCGACATGGTCCGCATGGCTTCGGAGTCTGCGGCGTGCGCCGCCACCACCGGCCGCATCCCGCGGGCCAGGTCGACCACATCGCCTCTGACAACGCTCGCCGTCATGACATCTCCTTCAATCAGGGGCCGCCCAGGCCCAGCATGTTCGTCACACCGTGATCGCGGCCGGCGGTGTAGCCACCGTCGACGGCAAGGGCCTGCCCTGTCACGAACGACGCGTCGGCCGACAGCAGGAATGCCGCGACCGCGGCGACCTCCTCCGGTCGTCCGCGCCGCCTCAGCGCGTGCTCGTGGGTTACCGCGGCCTTCATCTCGGCCATCTCCGGAGCGGACAGCACCGCGTCGAGCATCGGTGTGTCGATGAACCCGGGACAGATTGCGTTGCAGCGGATTCCGCTCGGGCCGTAATCCAGCGCGATGTTCTTGGTCAACAGCACCACACCGCCCTTTGCGGCGTTGTAGGCACTGCCGCCGGCCGTGCCTTCCAAACCTTCGACGCTGGCGAGGGTGACGATCGATCCTCGTTCACCGGCGACCCGGTCCTGGCCGAGCATTCGGGTGACCGCCGCCTTGGCCACCAGGAACGTCGCCGTGAGGTCGACGTCGATCACCCGCGCCCACTCCTGGGCGTCCAGCAGGTGCACCGGCCCACCGCCGGGCACACCGGCGGAATGCACCACGCCGGCAAGCCTTCCCGGCACCGTGGCGAACACCTCGCCGACCGCGGCCTCATCGGTGACATCGGCCACGGCGAACGTGAACCTCTCCGCACCGACCAGGTCGGCGGGAGCGGACAGATCGCAGCCGACGACGGTGGCGCCGTCGTCCAGCAGCCGCCGTACGGTAGCCAGCCCGATACCCGACGCCGCCCCGGTGACGACGACCGTCGCGCCGTCGAGACGAGCCATCCTCAGCGTGCCCCGCGGACCAGTCGGCCCGGGCGTGCCCCGGTGTCGGATCCATCGCGCCGGGTCACCACTCCGCTGACAATCGTGGCGTCATACCCGGAAGCCCCCTGGATCAGGCGATGCCCACCGGCGGGTAGGTCATAGGCCATCCGCGGCGCATGCAGGGTCAGCGCCTCCAGATCGATCACGTTGATGTCGGCCTTCTTGCCGACCTCGATCACACCGCGGTCATTCAGGCCGAAAAGAGTTGCAGTGTCATGGGATTGCTTCCGGATGACGTATTCCAGGGGCAGCTTCTCGCCACGGTGACGGTCCCGGGCCCAATGGGTCAGCAGGAACGTCGGATAGGACGCGTCGCAGATCATGCTGCAGTGCGCGCCGCCATCGGAGAGCCCCAGGACGGCCGCCGGGTGGGTGATCATCTCCCGGATGGCGTCGTGGTTGCGGTCGGCGTAGTTGAACAGCGGCATCATCAACATGGCGCCGGCATCGGACTCCAGCATGAGGTCGTACATCGTGGCCAGCGGATCCTGACCCCGCTCGCGGGCGATGGCGGCCACCGTGCGGTCCTCGGTGGGCTCGTAATCCGGTGGCTCGCCCAGTGCGTAGAGCCGGTCGATCGAGTACTGCGCGAAGGCGAACATCCCGTCGAACAGGATGGTGGGGTCGATCGGCAGGTCCTCCTCGGCGAGGATGGCCGCCCGGATTGCCGGATCGGCCAGCCGCGCCGCGAGCTCATCGCGGGTGCACTCGGCCTTCAAACGCCGGTAGGTGGGCCGGTGCGTGAAGGCATGGTGGCCGGGGAATCCCAGCATCATCCCGAACGGCCGCGCTGCGACCTGTGGGTAGAGCCGGCTACCCGCCTGGTGTGCCGCCGCCGACAGATCCAATTGTTCGCGCCACAGGTTCGGGTCGGCGTCGACCTGGATGAGCGCGAAACTCAAGGCGCAGTCGATCTCCTCGCCGAGCCGGCGCATCCACTCCAGTTCCTTCTTCGGCGCGACGATGTCTTCGCCCGCCGCGCCCTGGGGGGCCAGTTCGAATACCGCGCCACCCCCCGCCGCCACCGCCCGGCCCAGCGCGAACAGCTCATCCTCGGCGGCGAACGTGCCCGGCACCGGCTCACCGTCCATCGCCCGGTGCGCCAACGTCCGCGACGACGAAAAGCCCAGCGCCCCAGCCTCGATCGCTTCCCGAACGATCGCGCTCATCTGGGCGATGTCCTCGGCAGTGGCGGCCTCGTTGCGGGCGCCGCGCTCCCCCATCGCGTAGGCACGCACGGTGCCGTGGGCGATCTGGCTGCCGTAGTCGACGGCGAGTTCACGCCGGCCGATGACGTCGAGGTACTCCGGGTAGCTTTCCCACCCCCAGGTGATGCCTTCGGTCAGCGCGGTCCCCGGGATGTCCTCGACGCCCTCCATCAAGGCGATGAGCCATTCCTCGGTGCCCGGCCGAACCGGGGCGAAACCCACCCCGCAGTTACCGGAGATCACCGTCGTCACACCGTGGCTGGCCGAGGGTTCCAGAACGTCGTCCCAGCTGACCTGGCCGTCGTAATGGGTGTGGAGGTCGACGAACCCGGGCGCGACGATCTTGCCGGTGGCGTCGATGGTCTGCGCGGCCTCACCCTGCAGTGGGGGATCACCGGCGCGCTCGACGCCTGACCTCGACGATCTTGCCGTCCTTGACCGCGACGTCGGCGCGAAAACGGTCGGCCCCGGTCCCGTCGACGACGGTGCCACCAACGATTTTGAGATCGAACGCCATGGTAGAGAGCTTGGCAGCAGGACATCGCCCAGACAAGGACAAGACCATGACGGCGCCGAGACGGCAGTGGGCCGACGACGTCAGCGGAATATGCGGCTGATCAGCGTCCAGTGATTGCCGAGTTCGCTTCGGCTGTAACCGAGGTGGGCCAGAACGGCTTTGGCGAGCGCCAGACCGCGGCCCCGTTCAGCGAGCTCATCGGGCATCTGGACGTTGTCGAGATCGATATCGGCGGGAACCCCGGTGTCGGTGAAGGCGATGTTGACGTGGTCGGGATGGATCCGCATCCGCATCTCCACCGTCGCCGAATGGAACCGTCCCGCGTGTTCGACGATATTGGCCGCAATCTCGGCGACCGCGATCTCCACCTGGCTTCGGATCGTCTCGGGAACCCACGGGTTCGCCGACCACGCCGCCCGGACGGCGTCGACGATCGCCTCCAGAGCTTTCGGACCGCATACGGTCCGCAGGATCGGTAGATCAGCCACGGCGCTCCAAGGTCAATACCCCGCCGTCAAGGTAGCTCTCACGACCGGACCGGGGACGGGCTTTCCCGCATCCGCCGGCCGCGATGAACGGCCGCGCACTCCGTAGCGTCAGCGCGTTCATGCTGAACACATACAGGGCAGCCCGGACGCTATGCGGCGTTTTCTTCCGAAGTGGAAGGTTCGCGCAGCCACGGGCCAGCTGACGGGGACGCCGTACGTCGAGGGTCCACGACGATTCGACCGAGACGGCAGAGATAGCCGACCCTTAACGCCACGGGCTGTCGACCGCTGAGCGAAGATAGGTGCATGGCCCCACGCAGCATTCGCGAGGAAGAAGAGCTCAAGCCCTATCAGGTGGAGTTGCTGAAATTGCAGCGCTACCTCGAAGAAGAGAACCGGCGGATGATCGTCCTCTTCGAGGGTCGCGACGCCGCGGGCAAAGGCGGGACCATTCGGCGGGTCACCCGCTATATGAATGAGAAGCACTACCGGGTGGTCGCGCTGGGCAGGCCCACCGAGGAACAGCGCAATCAGTGGTATTTCCAGCGCTACGTAGCGCAGTTCCCCACCGGCGGCGAGATGGTGTTGTTCGACCGGTCCTGGTACAACCGCGCGATGGTGGAGCCGGTGTTCGGCTTCTGCACCGACGAGGAGTACCGCAACTTCCTCAAGGGCGTGGTCGGCTTCGAGAAGGATCTGGTACGCCAGGGCACCACCTTGGTGAAGTTGTATTTCAGTGTCACCAAAGAGGAGCAAGCCCGCCGGTTCGAGCGCCGCCGCGACGACCCGCTGCGGCAGTGGAAGCTCAGCGAGATCGACGTGCAGGCCCAGGAACACTGGGACGACTTCACCGAGGCCAAGTACCGCATGCTGCGCCGCACCAGCACCCCTGATGCGCCGTGGACCGTCATTCGGTCGGAGATCAAGCACAAAGCCCGGCTCAACGCGATCCGGGTCATCCTCGACGCGGTGCCCTACAGTGGCCGCGCCGAGGACGTCGACTTCGTGCCGGATCCGGAGATCGTGATCCCGGGAGCCCAGGAGCTGGCCCTGATGGAGGCCGATCGAATCCGCAGCGGCAAGTTCACCGGATAGCGGCTACTCCGTGAAGATCGCCACCGCGCGGGTCCATCCTGCCGATGCGGCGTGAACCTTCACCGGGAAGCAGGACACCTCGTATCCGTTGGCGGGTAGGGATTCCAGGTTGTGCATTTTCTCGATGTGGCAGTAGCCGATCGTGCGGCCGGCGCGGTGACCCTCCCAGATGATCGACGCGTCGTGGCTGTTCGCGTACCGCTGCGCGGTGTAGCTGAACGGTGCGTCCCAACTCCAGGCGTCGGTCCCGGTGAGCCGCACGCCGCGTTCGAGTAGGTACAGCGTCGCCTCCCGGCCCATGCCGCACCCGCTGCCCACGTAGTCCGGCTGACCGTAATGCGTTCCGGCGCTGGTGTTCACCAACACGATGTCCAGCGGCTGCAGGTCGTGGCCGATGCGAGTCAGTTCCTGCTCGACGTCGGCGGCCGTCACCACGTAGCCGTCATCGAAGTGGCGGAAGTCCAGTTTCACCGCGGGCTGTAGACACCATTCCAGTGGCACCTCGTCGATGGTGATCGCACGCCTTCCGCCGTCCATCGTCGAGGCGTAGTGGTACGGCGCGTCGAGGTGCGTGCCGTTGTGGGTGGTGATGCGGACCCGCTCGATGGCCCAGCCCTCACCGTCGGGCAGGTCGTCGATCGTGGCGCCGGGGAAGAACGACACCACCTCCGCGGCGGTCTGCCGATGGTCGTAGTACTCGATCTCCGGCAGATGCCCGGGCGGGTCGGAAGCGATTCCGGCCTGAAGCGGAACGGAGAGGTCGACGAACCGGCGCCGGGTCATGGTCGGTGATCGTACGGCCCGGTCGGCCACCACAACGGTCGTCGGAGGTGGTCTAATCGCGTCCATGGTTCCCGTGGGTCAGGCGATTCCGGCTTCTCCCGAGGACGTGTCCGCCGACTGGCTCTCGGAGGTTCTCAGCGGCGCCGATCGTGCGGTGCGGGTGCAGGCTGTCGAGGTCAGCCCGATCGGGACCGGACAGACCGGCGCGACGTACCGGGTCGCCGTTCGGTACGCCGGTGGGCGTGGCGACCTGCCGGACTCGTTCGTCGTCAAGTTGCCGGCGCAGGAAGATGCCGTACGCGACCGGGTGGCTCTGAGCTACCGCTCCGAGCATGCCTTTTACACCGGGGTCGCCGACACGGTCGAGGTTCCCCTCCCCCGCTGCTACCACTGCGCCCTGGCCGACGACGGTGCCGAATTCGCCCTACTGCTGGCGGATATGGCACCGGCCGAACAGGGCGACCAGATCCGGGGATGCACCCTCGAGGAGGCCCGCCTGGCGGTGGCCGCGCTCGCCGGACTGCACGGGCCGCGCTGGTGCGATCCGGCGTGGCTGTCTTTCGCCGGCACCGTCATGCCCAAGGCCGACGAGGCGACGGCACGGGGGCTCGGCGACATCACCCGCCTGGCCGCCCAGACCACCCTGGATCGGCTGGGCCCGCGGATGGATCCGGCCGACGCCGCCACCGTCCTGGAGTCCGCTGACCTGATCGCCGCGTGGCTGCTGGGCGCCCCGGAGCGGTTCAGTCTGCTGCACGGCGACTACCGCCTCGACAACCTGCTGTTCAACCCCGCCAGAACCCGGGTGACCGTCGTCGACTGGCAGACCCTGGCCGTGGGCCTGCCCGCCCGGGACCTGGCCTACTTCATCGCCACCAGCCTGGCGCCGGACGATCGCGCGTTGTATGAGCGGGAGCTCGTCGAGGTCTACCACCGTGCGCTGGAAGGCCACGGAGTTCGTGACTACGACGCGCAAACCTGTTGGCAGGATTACCGTTTCGGCATGCTCCAGGTCCCGTTGATCACCACGTTGGGGTTCGCGTTCTCGGCTGCCACCGACCGCGGTGACGATATGGTGCTCGCGATGCTCGCGCGTGGCAGTAGGGCCATCCGCGAATTGGGGACCCTGGGTTTGATTCCGCCGCGGTAGCGCCGGGCCGGGTCAGTCCGCGCGGGCGTCGGAGGACGGCCCGTTGGGGTCGGTGGAGATGTCCGGGGAGAACTCGTCCGCGGAGAGCCCGTGGGCCGAGGCGCCGGGTTCATCGGCCTCCGAGCCGGGCCGGTTGCGCTCGGCGCGCCAGTCCCGGAGCAGCAGCACGATTCCGGCGATGGCCAATCCGATCACCACGACAGCCAGCGGGGTGCTTCCCGTCAGCATGGCGACGACGAGGGCGATCAGCCCGGCGATGGCCAGAATCGCGACAGCGCGCACCCCGACAGTCTGCTCCCGTCAGGCCGGTCATGCCCACATGTGGGGCTGTGCCCGCGTGTTCGGCCGGCTTGACGGACCTCCGATGAACGCCACCAGTCGGGTCAGGCGGCGGCCGACGGCCGGCCCAGGGCCAGGTGGACGACGGTCGGTTCGGTGGCCGGGGCATCGGCCCGAGACAGCAACTCAGCGCTCTCCGGCAACTGGCGCGGGGTGATCAGACCCTCGGCGATCTGTCGCAGCACGGCGTGGGCGTCGGCCAGCTGGTGGCGCTTGCGGTACTGGCCGCCCGGCAGCTTCACCCCGGCCCAGACGCCGTACTCCTCGCCGGCTTCCACGGCCTGGCGGGCGCAGTGACGTTGTTGGGCCAGTGGGCAGCGGCGCAGGCAGATGGTCCGGGCGCGGGTGGCGGACTGCTCGTAAACCCGGGCCTTGGCCGCGCCGTCACTGGCGTCGTCGTCGGCGTACCCGAACCACAGGTCGGGGTCCGCTGAGCAGGGGCGAGTGTCCATGGCAACCTCCTTGGGAAGATTCGATGACGAAAGCGTATACACACATAGGTACCCGCGCAACAAAAACATACACAAAAACGTATACATCTGCGCCGCTGTGTACGATTCGGCCATGTCCGGAGCCCGACGGTGAGCCGTGAAGCGGCAGGTGCCGCCCTCCGCGCCCTGCGGGAATCGCGGGACTTCTCGCTCGCGGACCTCGCCGCCGCGACGGGTGTGAGCATCATGGGCCTGAGCTACTTGGAGCGGGGAGCCCGCAAACCCCACAAAGGCACAGTTCAGAAGGTTGAAAATGGACTCGGCCTGCCCCCGGGGACCTATGCGAAACTGGTTGTGGCCGATGACCCGGCAGCCGAACTGGCCCAGTTGCTCGCTGAGGTGCCGGACCTTCCGACGGATCCCCGGGACCGGCGTGCGGTGGTGGTCAGCCGCCATACCGATGCCGACGTGCTGGAGGCACACGCCGAGGCGCATCTGGAATCGCTGAACTCATTGATCGCTCGGCTGCCGGCGGAGACGTCAAACGAATATGAGACGTATATTCAGTCTGTGGTTGCGCAGTGCGTGAAGGCCGAGATGCTCGCCGCCAATTCGTGGCGGGTGGCGGTCAATGCCGGATCGGGTTCGGCGGATCGGCTGATGACCCATCTGAAGACTCTCGAGGGCATCCGGTCCGGCCTGCTGGCCCGGATGCCGGCGAGCATCGGCGCCCGGTTCGACCGCGCCTGCCACCGCAGCGGGCTGCCGGATGCGGTGATCGCGGCGCTCCTCGGCGTGACCGCCGAGGAGATGTGGGCGATCCGCAATCGGGGGCTGGTCCCGCCGGGGGCCCTGCCCCGGGTGCGGGCGTTCGTCGAGGTGGAGTCGTGACCGCGGACCTCGAGGCACTTCGCCGTGCCCACGCCTTGTTCGCCGGCGCGCCGGGGCAACCGGCCGGCACTCCCCCGGTGCCGGTGGCCGGCAACACGGTGCGCTGCACGGGACAGACGGATGATGCCTACCGGCTGGCGGCCGCCGACCGCCGGATGCAGGCGCGCGCCGCCCATGACGTGGACGTTCAGCTGATCAGGATCCTGGGCGAGGCGGTTCGCGATCACGGCGACGCCCGCCGCGGCACCGGCGCGGTGTTGGCCGCCGCCCGGTTCGACGCCACGACGGCGCCCGGCAACCCGATTGCCGCGCGAGAACTACTTCGCCGCAGAGCCGTTCGGCTGCGTGCCCAGCATGCCCACGTGCGTACCGCTCGCATCCGCGCGGACCGGCATCGAGCCACCCTGCACCGACTGCGGTACCGCGCGCACCGCACCGCCGGCCGGGACTCCCGGGCGGCCGGCGCGGTCCGGGCCGCGTTGAGCAGGCTCGGCCGCCCCTATGTGTGGGGAGCCACCGGGCCGGACCGATTCGACTGTTCCGGGCTGGTGCAGTGGGCCTATGCCCAGGCCGGCGTGCGCCTGCGCCGCACCACCTATGAGCAGATCCGCGACGGCGTGCCGGTGGCCCGCTCCCAGGTTCGGCCCGGCGACCTGGTCTTCCCCCACACCGGACACGTCCAGATGGCGATCGGCAACGGCATGGTCGTCGAGGCGCCGCAACCGGGCGCGACGGTGCAGATCAGCCGGATGGGAAACGCCGTGGCGATCCGCCGGCCGGCTTAGCCCCCGTTCCGGGCGTCCCGTGGCAGAGGTGAGTTGTCCGGCCGGGCGCCCCTGGGTACGGTCGGGCGCATGTCGCAGCACGGCGATTCTCCAGACGCGCTCGAGTCGGCCCGGCGGATTCTGGCCGCCCGGGATGCCGACCTTGCCGACGCCGACCGAACTCTGGCCGAGGTGATCGCCGGCGCCCATGCCATCGCGGTCGAGTCGATCGACCGATTCGACGCCATCGCGGCCGACCTTGACGCAGTGGCTGTCCAGGGGCCGCAGGACAGCCCCGCGGTGGCACATGAGCTCAGTCGGCATCTGATCGCCACAAACCGCGGCATCGCCGCCGCAGTCAGCGAGGCGCGGGCCGCCGTACACGCCAAAACCATTGCCCTCCAGACACTTACCGATCGCTACCGGTAGCCTTCGACGGCATTCACAGCGGTGAATTGTCCGCGCCGGCCTCCGCGTTTACAGTCTCCGGCATGAGAGGTTTCCGGTGGCGTCGTACCACGATCTGCTCGACGCGATAGCCCGCATCCGTTCGGTCACGGGTGATCCCGACGCCTGGAAGAAGGGACTGACCGGAGAAGACGTCGCGATCGTCTGCAACCCGGCGAGTCCGGCAGCGGAACTGGGTGCGGTTCTGGCGAAGGTCACCGCGGCCCATCCCGAGGTCTTCCTGTCCGCCTCCCCCGCCGGGGCGCCGTCCCCACCGCCACGGATCGGCGAGGGCGCCGCCGCAGACGCGATCCGGGATGCTGAAGCAGCCCTGGCGCACCAGAACACCGACGCCGCGCACGTCGACCTCCAGGTCGTCACCGCGGTGCTGAATGCCCATGCGGCCCACGCTGAGGGTGTGGCCGAACTCGTTGCGCTGCAACGCGATATCGAGGCTGCGGTGGTGGACCGGACCAACCTTGACACCCCGGCCGGCGCGCGGGAGTTCCAGCGGTTCCTGAGCGGCAAGGTGCGCGACATCCGCACCGTCGTGGAGACCGCCGGCCTCGACGCCACCTCCAAGGCGTCCCTGGCCGCGGCACTGACGGCGCTGTACGCCTCCTCGACACCGGAACCACCGCCGTCGGACGGCGGGCGGACCGATGCCGATCCGGCGTCAGCCGAATCCGCCCGTCGCGACGATCCCGATGAAACACCAAGCAGCACAACGGTAAAGCCACGAATTCCCCGGTACGCCGACCCGCTGGAGGGGCTGCCGCCGCAAGATCTCGACACGCTGCTGTCTGACCCGATCTGGGCCGATACACCCTGGGCCGATACACCCTGGGCCGATCCCCGCTGGGGAAATCCCCCGCTGTCCGGCCCGCTTCCCGCCCCCGCGGGGATAGCGCCCACCACCCCGATGCCCGCTCCCCCGATGCCCGCTCCCCCGATGCCGGCCATGGCCGCACCCGCCTGGGGCGGTCTTCCGGGCGGCACACCGTTCGGCGGGATGCCGACGCTCGCGGGACCGCCGATGCCCGCCCCTCTGCCGGAACTCTCCACGACGGACCCGCCCGAACGGACCAGGGATGCCCCGGATGCGGGAGAGGACGGGTCCGATCCGGACCCCGGTGCGGTCGAGGCCGCGGCCGGGACGGCTGAAGCGGGGGAGGGCGGTCCGCCGGCTACCGGGGACTGCACCGTGGATCTGCCCGACGGCCAGACCATCACCGCACCGAGTCCCGAACTGGCCGCCGTCATCACCGCCGCCGTGGCGGGGACACCCGTACCCGATGCCTTCCGGCTGCAGGGCATCACCATTCCGGCGCCCGGCTCTCCGGTCAGCGCGCCCCTCGACCCAGCCGGGCTGACGGCCGGGGATATCGGTCTGTTCGCCGACCGGCACGCCCTGGCCCTCGGTGACGGCACAGCCCTACTGGACACCAGGATTCAGCCCATCGCCAGCGTGAACGGGCCCGGATTCCTAGGCTGGCAACATCCCGACGAGCCTGCAACCACGACCGCGACGCCGGATGGTCCGGCGCCGAACCGGGCCGCGGCGACGGCCCCGTCCTGACAGGAGTGAGCAATGGCTGAACGACTCAATGTGGTGCCCGAGGAACTCCGCCGGGCTGCCGGCGAGCACCGCCAGACCGCCGAGTGCCTCGCCGCGGTACCCGCCGGCCACGCGGAGATCATGGCGACGTTGGACTCGCTGGGGCCGATCTTCGCCGAATTCCGCGCCGCCGGACAGCAACTGCTTGACCAGCGCCGGGTCTGCTACGAGCAGCAGGCCGCCGCCCATGCCGAACTCGCCGATCGGTTGCTCGACGCCGCCGGGTCCTGGGAGCAGCATGAGGCGGACGCGGCGCGGAAGCTCCGTGATGTCGCCGGGGACGGCAGGTGAGCCGGCCGGACGAGCCCGATCCGGCCTTCGACGCGGTGCACCCCAGCGGGCACCTGATGTTCCGGTCGGCTCACGGCGGCTATCTGCACAGCGTCGTGCTCTCCGAGGCGGTGCGCGGACACGACGCCGCGTCGCTGGCCGACGCGGTGCTGCGGTGCGCTGACGTGTCGCATCTCAAGGCCGTGATGCAGATCCGCGCAGACATCACCGCCGCGGGCTTCAGCCCGTCGCCGGAGATGGCCACTCCCGCGGACCTGACCCGGGCCGAGGAGGCCCTGCACAGCCATCGACTTGAGTCCTGACCACCCGATCCGGACCGTTCGCTACCGGGCTGACCCGTCGTCGATGGGCGGGCGGATATCCTCCGGTGGCGCAATGGGATTCGAGCCGAACAGCTCGCGGGCCCGCCGCAGCAGCGAACGCACCTCGTCGAGTTGTTGTTGCAGCAGCGACTCAGCCATATCGCCACGCTAGCCGTAGGCAGATCCGCCCACAATTCACCCGCGGGGGACCTCTGCATTGATGCGATCCAGCAGGGCGGTGTAACGCCCCGCCTCCGGGTGCCCGCCCGGCTTGCCGCTGCTGACCAGACCGACCGACAGTCGCCGTTCGGGATCGGCCCAGATGGCGATGTTGGTCAGGCCGGTGTGTCCGAAAGCCCCGGGCGCATCCCGCCCGAACGGCCCGAATCGCTTGGACCCCAGCATGAACCCGGTACCCCAGCGCATCGGTGCGAGGCCGGTGGCCACGTCCGGACGCAACCGCCGGCATTCGCGGGTGGCGGCGCGCAGGGTCTCCGGACGCATCACCCGCACCCCGTCCAGTTCCCCACCACGACAGAGGATCTCGGCGAACCGTGACAGCTCGTCGGCCGTCGAGATGGTGCTCGACGACGGAACCACACTGGTGAGGAAGCGCTCACTGTTGGAGAGCGGGATGATCTGCTGCATCGACCCGCCGATGGCGGCCTTCATCGCGGCGGCAATCGGGGCCGGAAGTGGCTTTCCGGTCACATGGCTGGGCGCCACCAACCGCACATCCTCCGGCGCCACCCCGTAGTTGGTCCAGCGGAAGCCGAGCGGGTCCAGAATCTCGGTGGCCAGGATCTCCCGGATACTGCGACCCGTTGCAGCGGAGACGATTTCGCGGATCAACGGGCCCCAGGTGAGGCCGTGGTAGATGTGCACCAACCCGGGTCGGTGGATGGGCCGCAGTTCGCCCAGTCTCTCGCGGGCGTAGTCGCTGTCGTTCATCCGCTTCAGGTCGGGGCGGGGACCGGTCGCGAACGGCACGCCCGCGCTGTGCGTCATCACATGCCGGACGGTCGTGCGCTCCTTGCCGTGCCCGGTGTAGGACGGCAGGTACTCGCAGACGCGGGCGTCGAGCGACAGCTCACCACGCTCGACGAGCATGTGCACCACCGTCGTTGTGATGGCCTTTGCCGCGGAATAGACGCAGAACGGGGTCTCGGTGGTGACCGGGACCCGTTCGGCGCCATCGGGATCCCGCGGGCCATTGCCCCATGCGTGCCCGATGGCGCGGTTGAGCACCACGGCGCCGTTGTGGCGCAGACACAGTTGGATCGCCGGGTGCATTCCGGCGAGATACCAATGCCGCACCGCGTCCCAGATCCGGTCGACGGCGGCGGGGGAGAGGGCGGCTCCGTCTTCGGCGCCGATATCGGTGACGGCGTCGAGGTTGGACGGAATCCGGATCCGGCCCTCGCGCGCGGGGTTCACGACCGTCGGTGCAGCGTTGCGGTCAGATGATGGACAAGGGGCTGGCCCACCGCGGCCATCAGCACTGTGTAGTGAAGCTCGTCGTCGCTCACCGTGATCGAACGGCGCAGCGCCATGACGTCTTTGGCCGACGAACTCAAGCCGACCGTCGTCGAGTGGACATCGATCAGGAGCCCACCGTCCTGCTCGGTCAGCGACCCTTCGTCGATCTCGGTGATCCCGGTCGGATGGGCGAGCACCAGTTCGATCCGGCGCGGCGTGGGCATCCGCAGATAGCCGGTCTCGGCGTGCAGCGGCTGGCCATCCTCGGATCGGGTGCGCTGGGTGTAGGTCAGGAACGGCTTACCGGTGTGGCCGATGGTGACCTCTTCGGTGTAGGCGAACGGCGCGATCGTGGGGTAGTCGCCGGTGCCGCCGCCGGACCAATCACCGAGTAGGGGAGCCAGGGCGGCGATTCCGGGATGCAGATCGGGCACGGGTGCCACGGTACCCACCGGTCAGAGCGGGCCGACCAGTTCGACCCAGTTGCCGTCCGGGTCGGCGACGAACGACCAACCCATTCCGGGAACAGCAGGGAAGTCGGTGGGAGGTTCGGCCACCTGGTAACCGGCCTCGGCGGCCTGCCCGGCGGCGCGGGTGACGCCGGCCACGACGAGGGTGATGTACCGGAAGCCGGCCTGGGCGCGCCCGCCGCCCGGTGCCGCCGGAGCCGGGGTCGCGGTGTCATAGGTGACCAGCTTGAGGACGTTGGAGCCGATCGCGTAGCGCTTCATCGACCCGCCGGGGAAGTCCAGGTCGCCCTGGTGGGGAAGGCCCAGGAACCCTTCGTAGAAGGCCACCATGGCATCGAGGTCGGTGGTCACCACGCCGATCTCGAGGCTGGTGGCGAGAAGATCCACGGTCATCTCCGTTTCAACCCTTCGCGGTGGTGCCGACGGTGATCAGGTCCCAGACCGCCCTCGTCCACAGCGGCCGGTCGACCCGTCGCTGGCTGGTGATGGTGAAGCCGGCGTCGGTGAACAACCTGCGCATCTCGGCCGGTGAGGGGCTGTGGGCGACGCTGGAGTTCTCCGGCGCCAGCCGGTGCAGCAGCTTGGCCGGCGGCGGGCTGATGGTGGCCACGGCCACCAGGCCACCGGGTGCCAGCACCCGGTGGAATTCCCGCATGGCGGCCGGCTGGTCGAAGAAGTGGAAGGCCGATGTGGTGACGACGGCGTCCAGGGATCCGTCCTCGAAGGGCAGCCGCTCGGCGGGACCCTTGAGCCAGGTGACGGCGCCGGAGCGGGCCTTGGCCTGTTCCAGCATGCCGTCGGACATATCCACCCCGTAGACCTTCGCCGGACGCAGCTCATCGGCGATCCGGGCCGCCAGTATTCCTGTGCCGCAGGCGATGTCGGCCACGCGCTGGGCTCCGTGCGCGCGCAACTCCGCGACCACCTGGTCCTGGGCCGGCCGGTAGACCCACCGTTGCAGGAACGGCAGGTCGTAGAGCGGTGCGGCCACACTCCAGAATCGCGTGACCGCCGCATTGAATTGCCGACCCGGTGTGGTCATGCCAGCCCTCTTCTCCCCATGCCGACGTCCTTGTAGGCCCGACGTACCTTCAGGGGGAGTATGCCGCAGTCGCGATCGCGGGTGGTCGCTCAGCTCACCCGGGCCGTGTGACTGCGCGCCAGCGTGGCGACCGCGGAGACGATATTGGGCGCGGTGGGCAGGATCCCGTCCGGGTCGCACACCCGCAACAGCCGGTCGACTTCCGGACCGGCAACCAGCACCCAATCCACTCCGGTGCGGGCGCACCGGGAGTGCACCCGGTGCAGCAGGGAATAGCCGGCGGTGCCGAAGAACTCCAGATGAGACAGATCCAGGACGAGTTGGCGATAGCCGGGCAGATGCTGCTCGATGCTCTCCGACAGGGCTGCGGCGCTGGCGGCGTCGACGGCCCCGACGCCGGTCACCAGGACGGTGCCGGCAGTCAGTTCCCGGATCCGAACGTGGTCCGGATTGGTGGGATTGCCCGCCGAACGCGGGATCGCGAGAGGGTTCGCGGAGTGGATGGCCACCATGACGCCTCCATCGGTCGTGGTCCAACGGGACTGTCAAGGGCGCCGCATCGGGTGCGGGAAAACTCCGACCCCCGGCGTTCTGATGTCCTGCGAGAGGCTGTGAGCTCAACCTACAAAAAGAAATCTACTACGGATTTCGTCGCAGGGGGAGGGGGTGCCGGTATGTTCTTATGCTGCCTGTTCAAGAGGTACATTTTCGTTGGCGTCAACGAATGGAAAGCTGACTTATCGCACGCGGCCGGGCGCTTCACAACGGAATCCGTACTTCAAGCACTGCATGTTTGCCGAATCCGCACCGCCGGGCGGTTCGGCGGTGGGTGGCGCCTGTTCGCACACCGGCACAGTATGGTCGTGGCGAGAACCATGACGATGCCCTATCCAGCGCAGAGCCCCTTCGGGCAAATCACCTGCTACCGACATCCCGACCGGCCGACCGCGGTGCGGTGCACGCGGTGCGGCCGGCCAGTCTGCCCGGAGTGCATGCGCAGCGCGGCGGTGGGACACCAGTGCGTGGACTGCGTTCAGGCCGCGGCCTATGCGGTGCCCCCGGTCCGCACCGCCGCCGGCGGAATCCTCCGGCAGGGTATGCCGGTGGTGACCTATACCTTGATCGCCGTCAACGTGGCGGTGTTCGTGCTGCAGATCGCGTCACGGACTCTGCAGTACAAGCTGAGCCTGTTTCCGGTGGCGGTGGCCGGCGGCCAGTACTACCGGTTGCTCACCTCGGCGTTCATGCACTACGGCATCATCCACATCCTGTTCAACATGTGGGCGCTGTATGTCCTGGGCCCTCCGCTGGAGCAGCACCTCGGGCGGTTGCGGTTCGCCGCGCTGTACCTCCTCAGTGCACTCGGCGGGTCGGTCGTCGTCTACCTGTTCTCACCGCTCAACGCGGCGACGGCCGGCGCCTCGGGGGCGATCTTCGGATTGTTCGGGGCGACGCTGGTGGCCGCCAAGCGACTCAACCTCGACGTGCGCTGGCTGATCGGCCTGATCGTCATCAACCTGTTCATCACCTTCACCGTTCCCGGCATCAGTTGGCAGGGGCACCTCGGCGGCTTGATCACCGGCGCACTGGTGGCCGCGGTCTACGTTTACGCGCCGCGTGGTCAGCGCACGCTGGTGCAGGCCGGGTTCAGCATCGGTCTGCTGGCGGTGTTCTTCATGCTGGTGTCCTGGCGCACCACCGAGATCATCGACATGGCCGCCCGGATGAGCGGACAGCGCTGAGCTACAACCGCGTCAGGCGGAACGGGTAGGTCAGTGTCCCCCCGGGGGCGTTGTCGCAACCCTGGGCGAATGTCGACTGCAGTGTTCCCATGAGTGTCACCGCGTCCCAGGTGTACACGTCGTGGGTCGGGATGACCGGGCCGTAATAGACGTTGCCGCAACGCAGGCCGTCCGGAACATCGACGGCCAGGGTGTAGACGCCGTTGGCCTGATGCGCCGTGGCGTACCACTGGAAGGCCTTGGCGATCGGCATCGGGTTGGCCGATACCTGGGCGCACTCGCTGATGCCGTCGGGGGGATTGCACGAACTGAACGTGAAGATCCAGGTGTGGAAGTCGTAGCGGCCGTCGATGTAGGCGTTGTAGTGGCCGGTCTGCATCCCGGCGTGGGCGGTCGGGGCCACGGCGACGGCAACCGGCAGGACCACCACGCCGAACAGGGTGGCACGGACACTTCGCACGAACCGTTCTCCTTTCGCGTCGGACCTCACAGGAAATCCCCCCACAGGAAATCTAGGCCCTGTGGTGTCCGGCTAGCCGGGATTCGGGCGGGCCGTTTTCCCGAGACAGCGCCGGAGGGCGGGGATACGATCGTCGACCTGTGTCCGGCGAAACTGCAGTGACGTCACATCCGGGCGCGCAACGATTGCGTGCGGGGATGATCGTCGGCGCCCTGGGCGTGGTGTTCGGCGACATCGGCACCAGCCCGATCTACACCCTGCAGACGCTGTTCAATCCGGGTGATCCGCACCCCGTGCCGATCAGCATCCCCAATGTCTACGGTGTGGTGTCGCTGGTCTTCTGGTCGGTGATGCTCATCGTCACGCTCACCTACGTGAGCCTGGTGATGCACGCCGACAACGACGGCGAGGGCGGCGTGATGGCGTTGATCACCCTGATCCGCCGGATCGGCACGAAGTCCAGCCCGCGCGTCATCGGCGCATTGTCGACCCTGGGAATCCTCGGCGCCGCACTGTTTTTCGGCGACAGCATGATCACCCCGGCGATCTCGGTACTCTCGGCTGTCGAAGGCCTCAAGGTCATCGATCCGGGCCTGGGCGAGCTCGTCGTGCCGATCACCGCCGTCATCATCAGCGGGCTGTTCCTGGTGCAGCGACACGGCACCGCGGCGGTCGGCAGGTTCTTCGGCCCGGTCATGATCGGGTGGTTCATCGTCATCGGAATCTGCGGCGTGCGCGGTATCGCCGGACACCCGCAGATTCTGCGCGCGCTGTCACCGACCTATGCGCTGGAATTCATGGCCGGGCATTTCCACATCGCGTTCTTCGCGCTGGCCGCCGTCGTTCTGGCGGTCACCGGCGCCGAAGCGCTCTACGCCGACATGGGCCACTTCGGGCGCGCGGCGATCACCTGGGGCTGGCTCGGCCTCGTCCTGCCTGCTCTGGTGCTCAACTACTTCGGGCAGGGGGCGCTGCTGCTGGGCGATCAGAGCGTGGTCAACGCGCCGTTCTTCATGCTGGTCCCGGACTGGGCCCAGATTCCGATGGTGGTGTTGTCGACCGCGGCCACGGTGATCGCCTCCCAGGCGGTGATCACCGGCGCCTACTCGGTGGCCTCGCAGGCGGCCCAGATCGGTTATCTGCCCAGGCTTCGGATCGCGCACACCTCGGAGTCCTCGATCGGTCAGATCTACGTGCCGTGGATCAACGCCATCCTCTGGGTGGCGGTGCTGATCCTGGTCTTCGCCTTCCGCAGTTCCGCGGCGCTGGGCTACGCCTACGGCATGGCCGTCACCGGCACCATCACGATCACCACCCTGCTGTTCCTTTATGTCGCCCGCACCAAGTGGCACGCCCCGGTGTGGCTGCTCGTCATCGGCGGCGGCGCGCTGCTGACCGTGGATCTGTTGTTCCTGGCCGCCAATCTGACCAAGCTGCTGCACGGTGCGTGGCTGCCGTTGCTGATCGGGATCATCTCGTTCACGGTGCTGACCACCTGGCAGCGCGGTCATGAGATCGCCATGGCGGCCCGCGAGAAGGCGGTGGGCCCGTTGCGGGGTTTCGTCGACTCGCTGGCCGTGCGCACCCCACCGTTGCCGCGACTGCCGGGCACGGCCGTCTTCCTCAGCCGGGGCGGAGACGTCACCCCGATGTCGGTGCGGGCCAACGTCGACAGCATGCACGCGCTACCGGAGCACGTCGTCATCATCTGGATCGACATCCCGCCCGTTCCGCGGGTGCCCGACGCCGAGCGCATCACCGTCGATCACCTCGGCCACCCCGATGACGGGATCGTGTACGTGGTGGCCCGATTCGGCTACATGGAGCAACCCGATGTGCCCGCCGCCCTGCGACTGGTCGACCCCGCGTCGGCCGAGGGGCCGATCGAGGTCGACACGGCCTCGTACTTCCTGTCCAACATCGCGTTGTCGGCCGGGCCCGCAACCGACGATGGCGCAGTGGCGCAAACGGCTGTTCATCGCCATCTCCCGGATGACCTCCGACGCCGAGTACTTCGGGCTGCCCATGGACCGGACGGTCATCATCGGCGCGCGGATCGAGATCTAGCGATTCCAGCCCGGGTCCCCGTACGACCAGCCACCGATCAACCAGGTGGCGAATGCAGCGAACCTGACAGCGCCGGCCGTATCCGAGGAACCATTCATCACGGCCACTCACATCGCGTGAACCCGCACCTGATCACGTTGGGGAGGGCGGGCGTGCCGGTCTATGCGGCGCTCACTCAGAGCAGTGCGCCCGTCGCCACGTCGCGGTACGCCACCGGTCGAATTCTGTGGCTTGGTGGGACTCACGCCGATCTTCTCGAGCGTCTTACCGACTTCGGCCGTCGTTTGGGGCGCCGATCGCTGCTCGTGTGCACCGGTGACGAGAAGGCTGTGCTCGTCGCGAAGTACCGCGACGTTCTCGAGGAGTACTTCGTCCTGCCTGCCGTGGCGGCGGAGCTGCCCGGGCAGCTCGCGGACAAGAACACCCTGGCCGCTCTGTGCCGCCGCCATGGTTTTGTCACTCCAAGGTCGGTGTTGGTTGATTCGATGGGTGACCTCGAGGCGGTCCTCGAGGGCCTTCCCGCGCCCGTCGTGGTGAAAAGCACGGCCCTGCGCGGGCAGGTCCAGAGCGTGCAGAACACCACTGTCGTCGACAGCCACCGGGAATTGCTTGATCTCGCGTGGAGGTGGCGGGAGCCGTTCTCGACGCTGATCCAGGAATATCTCCCCGACGAGACGTGCGAGGACTGGTTCAGCCAACTCCCATCGACGGGGAGCGGTTCATCGTCGAACCCTGGAATCTCATGAGTCTGGCTGCCGACCGCAACCAGCCCTGGACCGGTGGTGTGGGCCGCCCGCGCCTGGCGTGGTGGGCCAACGACGACCTGAAACCGGTCTTCGCCACAGCGTGGCACCAGTGCGGCCTTTCGGTGCGAGCGCGGATGGGGCGCGCCTATGAGTCGGTTCCGCCGACGGGGTGGCCCCCCCAAAAAAGCGCGAGCGTCGAGGCCTCACCCTCGAGGGATATGGACGGTCGCACTGAGCCCGAGGTGGTCTGATCCAGGTATTCGCACGGTCTCGACGTTGCTCGCCGAGCTGTTGAGAGTCAGGATGCGGTCGATTCCGATCAGGGGCGGTACCGCGGTTTCTGCGGGAATCGATCGGGTCAGACCTGCCCCCGACTGCTCGGCGGCATCGCGGATCCCGTTACGAAGAAGCCGGCGAAACGGCTGCATGTCGAAGGTGGCATTGAAATCCCCGGCGACGACTGCCGCCGCCCCATCGGCACCGCGGGCAACTCTGTCCAGAGTTCCGGATAGTTTGGTGATCTCATCGCGCCACGTGTCGATCGGTTGCGGCCAGTTGCCGACCAGATGGATGCTCACCGCGATCACGTCGTCGGCCACATCCGGTACCCGGATGTCGGCCCGCACCGCACCCAGGGTGTAACCGGGGATCCGACTCGATCGGACGATCAGATGGCGACTCCAGATGCCGACACCGGCGGCATAGGGCTGGGCATCGAGGACCCGATATGGGAAATGCTGTTCGAGGCCCTCTTGGATCAGGCTGTTCGCGAGTTCGGGGGTGAGCTCCTGAACGGCGAGCAGGTCCGCCCGCTCTCGGGCGATGGCGACCAACGCCGTCGGGTCGGCGCGGCCCAAGCGAAGATTTGCCGTCAGCACCCGAATCGGGACGCTGAGCTCCGGAACTCGGTTGGAACCGATGAACAAGGGCAACTCCACGGAGACCACCACCGCGGTCAGGACCATCGCGGCCCACGCGGTCCACCTCTCGCGGGCAAGCAACAGCAGCAGTGCCGCCACGCCGGCACCCGCCATCAGATAGGGCGACCACGCC
This sequence comes from uncultured Actinomycetota bacterium, assembly GCA_963715145.1. Lineage (GTDB taxonomy): Bacteria > Actinomycetota > Actinomycetes > Mycobacteriales > Mycobacteriaceae > Mycobacterium. Next base: position 90,284 of record CAVQRL010000022.1, read on the forward strand.
GTCAGGAACAGGATCACGTGGTTGGTCACCGGCACGAACCGCGCCACCAGAGCAGTGCAGGCGATCACGAAGGCCAGCCAGGCCGCTTCGTACAGCATGAACAGGCGAAATCGGGACCACTTCCGGCGGTGCCGGCCGTCGGGCGGTGCTGACATCCTCCACGCCTCCGTCCCGGTGGTCATCGTCGATCGCATCCCTTGGTCAGCCCACAGTGCCATGACCCGACAGTTGGGAGATGACCGTGGTCGGTGAACTCGGCAGGCCTCCGGCGCACGCGCCATGGCCTGCACACCCCATCCCGACGGTCATGGCGAGGTGAGCGCGGAGTACCTCAACCAGCCCGAACTGGTTGGTTAGGGTTGACTGATGCCGGATACGACGACATGCGCGATCGTGGGCGGCGGTCCCGCCGGAATGGTGCTCGGCTTGCTGCTCGCGCGGGCCGGCGTCACCGTCACACTGCTGGAGAAACACGCCGATTTCCTGCGCGACTTCCGCGGCGACACAGTGCATCCCAGCACCTTGCGGCTGCTCGACGAACTCGGACTGTGGGAGCGCTTCGCCGAACTTCCGCAGAGCAGGGTGGAGCAGGCGTCGTTGACGGTCGGCGACGAATCACTGACCATGGTGGACTTCCGCCGCCTTCGTCAACCGCACCCCTTCATCGCGATGGTGCCGCAATGGGATCTGCTGAACCTGCTCGCCGAGGCGGCCGAGGCGGAGCCGACGTTCACGCTGCGGTTGCGCCACGAAGTGCTGGGCCTGGTGTACGACGGCGGCCGGGTGGCCGGGGTTCGCTACCGCGGGCCCGACGGCGACGGCGAACTGCGCGCCGACCTGACCATCGCCTGTGACGGGCGGTGGTCGCTGCTGCGGCGCCAGGCCGGGTTGCCGGTGCAGGAATGGCCGGTGCCCTTCGACGTGTGGTGGTTCCGGCTGCCCCGGGACGCCGCAGCGCAGTACTCGCTGATTCCGCGGATCGCTCCCGGGCGGGTGTTGATCATGATTCCCCGGGAGAGCTACTTCCAGATCGCCTACCTGATCCCCAAGGGCAGCGACGCGGAGTTGCGCGCCCGCGGCCTGCAGGCCTTTCGGGACGAGGTCTGCAGCCTGGCGCCGGAAGCCGACGTGACGCAGCTGACGTCCTGGGATGACGTGAAGTTTCTCGACGTGAAACTCAACCGGCTCAGGCGCTGGTATGCGCCGGGTCTGCTCTGCATCGGGGATGCCGCGCACGCCATGTCGCCGGTGGGCGGCGTCGGTATCAACCTCGCGGTCCAGGACGCCGTCGCCGCGGCCACCCTGCTGGCCGAACCGCTGCGCCGCGGAACGGTGACCGAGCGGGATCTGGCCGGTGTGCAGCGGCGCAGAATGCCGGCCGCGGTGCTCACCCAGGCGGCGCAGCGTCTTCTTCACCGCCGCCTGATGGGCCCGATCCTGCGCGGACAGAGCCCTGATCCGCCAGCGTCGCTGGTGACACTGCTGCGCCGGATGCCATGGTTGGCGGTCATTCCGGCCTATGTGGTGGGGGTGGGCATCCGGCCGGAGCGTGCGCCGGCCTTCGCCCGCCGCTGACCGTGCCGGCGCTCCGGCTGGGCTTGCGCCCCAACGTCGTTCAGTTCTGCCTGCTGGTCGCGGTCAACGGCCTGGTCGGCGGCATGGTCGGCCAGGAGCAGACGGTGTTGCCACTGCTGGCCACCTCGGTGTTCGGGCTGACCGGCTACACCTTCCTGTTCACCTACGTGCTGGCCTTCGGCATCACCAAGGCGGCGACGAACTACCTGGCCGGTACCTGGTCGGACCGGTTCGGCCGCAAGCCGGTGCTGGTGGCCGGCTGGCTGCTGGCCATCCCGGTCCCGCTGCTGCTCATCTGGGCGCCCTCGTGGGGATGGGTGGTGGTGGCCAACGTGGTGCTGGGTGCAAGCCAGGGGCTGACGTGGTCGACGACGGTGGTGATGAAGATCGACCTCGTCGGCCCCCGGCAGCGTGGCCTGGCCATGGGTCTCAACGAGGCCGCCGGCTACGGCGCGGTGGCGATCACCGCCTGGCTGGCCGGTTACCTCGCCGCCCACCACGGCCTGCGGCCGGCGCCGTTCCTGCTCGGTCTGAGTTACGCGGCGATCGGCCTGGGCGTGTCGGCGCTGTTCGTGCGCGAGACCCGGGACTACGCCCGGCTGGAGGCCTCTCGTCACCCGGTCGCCGACGCGGCCGACGCCGAGTTGCCCAACCGGGAGATCTTCCGGCGCACGAGTTTCACCGAACCGGCGCTGTCGGCGGCCAGCCAGGCCGGGCTGGTCAACAACCTCAACTTCGGACTGTCGTGGGGGCTGTTCCCGCTGCTGTTCGCCGCCGGGGGAATGCCGGTCGACCGCATCGGTCTGCTCGTCGCGGTGTACCCGGCGGTGTGGGGCGTCGCTCAGATCCTCACCGGGGCGCTGTCGGATCGCTGGGGCCGTAAGCACCTCATCACCGCCGGGATGGTCACCCAGGCCGTCGGCCTCATGCTGATCGCCACCGGTCAGACGTTCGGGTCGTGGCTGGCCGCGGGCGCGCTGCTCGGTGCGGGCACCGCGATGGTCTACCCCACGCTGCTCGCGGTCATCGGCGATGTCGCACACCCACTCTGGCGCGCCCGGTCGGTCGGCGTCTACCGGCTGTGGCGCGACAGCGGGTACGCCGTCGGGGCGGTGGTTGGCGGAGTGGCTGCCGACCTGTGGGGACTGCGGGCTGCGGTCTGGGCGGCGGCGGCGATCACGGTCGCCGCGGCGGTCGTGGTGGGCGTGCGGATGTACGAGACGCACCCGCGTTCAAGCGATGTCGTCGCCGTCGGGGAGTAGCCGCTCAGGATGGTGGTAATCGTTCGTGCCGCCTCGTAGGGGAACCCCCGGCGGTGGCAGCCACTCGGTGCTGCCGTCGCGGCGCTTGCGGGTCCGCCAGCCACCCGGGCCGATGAGTCGGTGGTGTGGTCCGCAGGCAAACGTGAGCCGATCGACGTCGGTGCGGCCGCCGTCGGTCCACTCGTCGACGTGATGGGTCTCGCACAGGTAGCCCGGAACGTCGCATCCCGGCGCGGTGCAGCCGCGGTCTTTCGCGTGCAACACAATTCGCTGATCGGCGGAAGCAATTCGCTTGGTGCGGCCGAGGTACAACGCGCGTTCGGTGTGCTTGTCGAAGATGCACAGATAGTGATACGCGTGCGAGGCCATCCGGATGAGGTCACGCATCGGCAGCAGCGTTCCGCCGGCGGTGACGGCCACCCCCGCTGCCGTCTGCAACTGCTCGAGCTTGGCGCTGACGACGACGGTGACCGGTAAACCGTTGTGGTTCCCCAGGCTCGGGTCACCCAACTGGCCTCGAACCAGGGCAGCCAGGGCATCGTGCTGGCGATGGGCGCTCGTGCGCGCGTCGCGGTCCATGCGGTCCTGGCTGGGTTCGCCACTGACCGTTGGAGTGTTGTCGGCCGGGTTGCACATACCCGGCGCGGCGAACTTGGCCATCCAGGCCTCCAGCATCGCGCGAAGCTCCGGCGTCGCGACCAGTCTGGCGACGCTCATTCCGTCCGGGCGTTGGCGACCGCACCACTGGAAGCCCCGCTGGCTGCTTCGGTACTCGTCAGAGAAGGCCCCGTCGGGATTCAGTGTCATTGCCAGCCGCTGGGCGAGCTTGTCCAATTGGTCGGGGCGCAACTCGGCGGCCTTCTCGGCAAGAAACTCCTCGGCCTTCTCCGCGGCGGCCGGTGGAATGTCTTCGGGCAGGTCGCGCATGAAGCGCTGGACGACCCGTAGATGCTCGATGTCGAGCAGACCGCTGTGCCACGCCTTTGCGGTTGCGGGTAGCTCCGGAGGCCGGGACTGTCCGGTCAGGGTGGTGCGCGGGGCCAACTGAGTTGCGTCCTGGATCCGGCGGCGAGCCTCGGCCGGGCTGATGCGAAGGACGTCGGCGACCAACCTGTGGGCGGTGCCGTTCTGGACCTTCGGTCCGGCGCGGCTAACCGATGCCGCCGCGTCCGACAAGCATGCGCGGGTGCGTCGACCCATCGCCTCCAGTCGCTCCATCGCCTCCAATTGCTCAGCCGCCGGTAGGCGGTCCCAGTCGAGCGCCTCCACCGCCTGCACCGCGGAATCCAGCTCGGCGAGCGAGTCGGATACGGATTTCGAAAGCATGTTCGAATCATAATGGGGCGATCCGCGGGCCGGAATTGCTCGACAAGCGGACTGTGGACAAAGACGAGACTGTGGATAACCGGGCGGGTCTCGCGGCGTGAACGGGAACCTTCAGGTCCCTGCGGACTAGGTGACGGTGAAACCGGCCAGCCACTCCTCGTGCATCTCGCCGGCGATGGTCACCCGCCATTGATACCGATGTCCCACAGTCAGATTCAGGGTCGGGATGGTCGCGACGAACGGGATGGTCACCGAGGTCCCCTCCGGGTGGACGGGGTGGCGACGGGCATTGATGACGTTCTCCTCGGTTGCCGCGACGCGGTGGCCGTCGCCGTCGACCAGTTCGGCTCGGATCGGGAATTCCGCACCGATCTCCGACCATTGCACATCGACGAAGACGATCAGCGCATGCTGCGGTGCCGGGGTTGTGGTGGTGGTCCAGCCCAGACCCAGGGCGTGCACGGTGCCGTTCGGGTCGAGGTGGGCGCTGCGCGCCAGCAGGACGGTGGCCCTCACGTGAATTCCGTTGCCAGCAGTCTCTTGTCGACCTTCTCGGTGCCGATGGTGGGCAGCGGTTGCGTGCGGATCAGCCATCGGGTGGGCACGGCGAAATAGGCCACCTCGCTGTGCATGTGCGTGGCCAGTTCGTCCTCGGTGGGAGCCCGGCCGCCTGCGCGGTAGACGACCACCGCGGCGAGTTCTTCGCCGAGGTCCGGGTGCGGCAGGCCGATGGCCGCCGCCTCGACGACATCGGGATGTCGCATCAGCGCGGCCTCGACGTGCGGGCAGGCGATGTTCTCGCCGCCGCGGATCACCATGTCCTTGCTGCGGCCGTCGATGAACAGATCGCCGCTGTCGTTGAGGTGTCCGAGGTCGCCGGTGCGAAGCCAGCCCTCGGAATCGACTGTGCCATCCGAGATTCCGGCGTATCCCAGCATGACGGTGGGGGAGCGGACGAGCACCTCGCCGGTCCCGCCGGCGTCCGGATCGTCGATCCGCAGTTCGACGGTGGGCAGTGCGCGGCCGACCGTCCGGGGGAATCGTTGCAGGTCCGCACCGGTGGCGACGGTGAAGAAGCCGCCGCCTTCGGTCATACCCCACATGTTCACCATGCCGCGGCCCTGCAACTGCGGAAGCCGGGCTGCCAGCCGCTCCAGGAGCACCGGTGGAACCGGCGCGCCGCCCAGCGGGAACGAGCGCAGCGAGCGCAGGTCGTGGGAGTCGAAGGCCGGATGCTCCAGCAGGCGGGCCGCCATGGTGGGCACCGCTCCCCAGCGCTGCACCCGCTCGCTTTCGATCAGGGCCAGCACCTGCTCGGGATCGAAACGGCCGGTGCTGAACACGATCCGGCCACCGGTGATGGTCTGGGTGATCAACGTCGCGAACGCGCCGATGTGGAACAGCGGCGTCGAGATCAGATTCACCGACTGCGGCCCGTCGGCCGGAATCAGGTGCGGCAGTTGGCGTGAGCGGGCCAGCACGTTCTGCTGGTTGGCCACCACCGATCGGAACGGCAGTTCGACCGCCTTGGGCATGCCGGTGCTGCCGGAGGTGAACAGGACGACCGCCGGGTCCTCCTCGTCCAACGGCCCCGGGATATGTGGCGCCGGGGACCCGGCGACTCCGAAACAGGCCGCCAGATCCGCGATGTCGAGGACGGGTACGTCTGCAATCAGGTGCTCGGCGTCGGTCAGCACCGCCCGGGGTGCGATCAGGTCGATGCAGTGGGCGGCCTCCGGGGGGCTCCACCAGCGGTTGCCCAGGACCGGCACCGCGCCGAGCGACCAGATGGCCCACAGGGCGAGCACCCACTCCGGGCTGTTGTAGGCCTGCAGCAGCACGCGGTCGCGGCGCTGAATGTCCAACGGCGCCAGAATGTTGCGCGCCTCGTCGATGGCGGCGAAGAACTCACCGAAGGTGATGCGGCGGTCGGCGTGGACGAGGAAGGTTCGCCGCGCCCAGCGCCCCACGCCGTACAGCAGATCGGCAAACGTGCGGGGACGCTCCCGGTAGACCAGGCCGGGATGGCCGGCGTAATGGCCGGCGACGACCTCGTCACCCCATGGTGAATCCACGGGGCCTGATCTTAGGCGGGTACCTGCGCGGCGACGGCCTCGATGCGGGCCGGCACGTGTTTGTGCCAGGGCGTGCCGGCGTAGGCGTCACACCAGTCCGTCGAGGTGAGCGAGTTCGGCGCGACTCCCGGCGTCCGGTCCACCCCGTCGGCCCCGGCGAAGTCCAGGCCGAACCCGTTGGGCAGCGCGGCGTGCCCGGCCTGCATCGCATCGTTCACCTCGACCACGGCCTCCGCGCTGCCGGCCGCGGTGGTGATGCGGGCACGTCCGCCGTCGGTCAGGCCGAGCGCGGCAGCGTCCTCGGGGCTGACCCGCAGTGCCCCGTCGGCGTCGCGCTTGCGCCAGGACGGGTCGCGGAAGATGTCGTTGGCGGTGTAGGCGCGCCGTTCACCCGCCGAGAGCACGATCGGGAACTCCGCGGTCGTCCACCCGGGGCGGGTGTGCTGCAACGCCCGGATGTCGTCGAGCATGTCCGGCATCGACAACGCGATCATGTGGTCGGGGTGGGTGATGAGCGACCAGTCGTCGGCGTACTCGTGCGCGGTGAACGTCACCCCGGACCGCCCCGCGAGAATGGCGTCGAACAAGGCGTTGCCGTCGGTGTGCCCGGCGCGCCGGACCGCGTCGGGGTAGGTCAGGAAAGCCTTCTGGGCCAGGCCCCAGAGGGCCGCGGCCGCGGCCAGTCCGTCGGGCAGGGTGGGTCCCAAGGTCTCGTAGAGCACGAAGGGCAGCACCTTGTTCAGCATGGGGTTGGCGGCCAGTGCGGCGAAGAATGCCGCGGTGTACGCGTCGCGGCCATGCGCGGCCGCCTCGTGCAGCGGACGCAGGTCGTCTTCGCCGACGACGCCGAGTGCGCGCACCAGCCGAGCCCAGATCTCCGGCTCGGGCAGGGTTCCCGGGTGCGGGTCGAACAGCGGGTGGCGCAGCTGAAAGGTGTTGTGCGGGAACTCGAGATTGAAGAACGTCGCCTCGGGCTTCTCGAACTGGCTCGCCGCGGGCAGCACATAGTGGGCGAGTCGCGCGGTCTCGGTCATGGCGACGTCGATGACGACCAGTAGTTCCAGGGCCTCGAAGGCCGCGCGGCAGGCCGTCGAGTCGGCGATCGAGTGCGCCGGGTTGCTGCTCTCGACGATCATCGCCCGGAATCGGTCGGGGTGGTCGGTGAGGATCTCCCGGGGTACCGCATTGGACGGAACGAGGCCGCCGACGATCGGGGCCCCGGTCACCGGTGTCCTGCCCACCCCCGTGCTGTGGTTGAACAGCGGCCCGAAACTCGAATGTAGGTGCTGTCCGCCGCGGTTGGCGAAGTTGCCGGTCAGGATCCATAGCAGCTTGTTCAGATAGGAGCACAGCGTGCTGTTGGGTCCCTGCTGGACCCCGAGGTCCTCGAACACTGCGACGCTGTCCGCTCCGGCGATGCGGCGGGCGGCGGCCCGCAGCAGGGCCTCATCGACGCCGCTGAGTTCGGCGTAGTCGGCGATCGGTACGGTGCGCAACACCTCGCGCACCTCGTCGGTACCGCGGACGTGCTCGGCGAGAAAGTCTTCGTCGCAAAGGTTTTCCTGGACCAGAACGGCGGCCAGCGCCGCCAGGCACCACGCGTCCGTGCCGGGTCTGACGCGCAGGTGGAAGTCGGCGAGTTCGGCGGTGTCGGTGCGCACGGGGTCGATGACGATCATCGACCGGGCGGGATCCTTGGCGATGTCGTTGAGCACCACCCGGGCCCGCGGGAAAGACTGCGACATCCACGGGTTCTTGCCGACGAACACCGACACCTCGGCGTGCTCGAACTCCCCGCGGGTGTGGCCGCCGTAGAGGTGCGCGTCCACCCACGCCTCGCCGGTCTTCTCCTGAGCGAGCGCGTTGGAGCGGTACCGGGAGCCGAGTGGCTTCAGGAAGGCACCGCTGTAGGCGCCACCGAGGTGGTTGCCCTGCCCGCCGCCGCCGTAGTAGAAGATCTTGTCCCCGCCGTAGCTGTCGGCGATGCGGCGGAAGCCGTCGGCGATCTCCGAAATCGCGGTGTCCCAGTCGATTTCCTCGTAGGTCCCGTCGGGCCTGCGGCGCATCGGTGACGTCAGTCGGGCCGGGTTGTTCTGGTAGTGGTCCAGGCGCAGCGCCTTGTTGCAGGTGTAGCCCTGCGATGCCGGATGGTCTTTGTCGCCGCGGATCTTCGTCAGGTGACCGCCGTCGGTCTGCACGACGATGCCGCAGTTGCACTCACAGAGAATGCAGGCCGTGGGAGTCCATTCGGCGGTCATGAGCGCTTCCTTTCGGTTGCGGCCTTGAGCAGGCCGCGCAACTGCCGGTGCACCGTGTCCAGTGGTGCGACGTCGCGTCCGGCGCGGGCCAGCACCAGTGCGCCTTCGAGGGCGGCGATCACGAGCGTCGCCAGTTCGGTTGCCCTGCCGCGCGATACGCCGTCGGAGACCAGCCTGCTGCTGATCAGGTCGCGCCAGCGGTCGAAGGCGCCTGCGGCGTGCTGCACGACATCGGTGCTGATATCGGGGTCGCCGGCCTCGACGGCGACCGCCATGACCGGGCAGCCCGCCCGGTAGTCGGTGGCCAGCAGACCGTCGCGGTAGAACCGCACGGCGGTGTCGAGCATCTGCAGGCTCGAGTCCGCGTCGGCGATGGTTGCCGCGACGTAGCCTGCGGCGTAGTCGACCGCCTCGCAGATCAATTCATTCCGGCCGCCGGGGAAGTAGTGGTAGGCCGAACCGCGGGGTGCCCCGCTGTGGGCGAGGACGTCGCCGATCGCGGTCGGCCGGGCGCCCCGTTCGCGGATCAGCATCGCGGCGGAGGCGATCATGCGGTCCCGGTGCCCGGCCATCTATGTATGTAGACATACATAGCCCGGGCATGTCAAGAGCCCGTTGGGCCGAGGGTGGGCCCTGTGGTCATATCAGCGGCGAATTCCGACCACAGCGCACACGGTCGACGGAGCAGGTGGTGGGTTCAGCTCGCGTCCGTCGCCGCGGTGACGACGGCCTTGGCCCAGCGGTAGTCGGCCTTGCCGGCGGGGGAGCGGACGATGTGGTCGGTGCGGACGAACGCCTTGGGCACCTTGTAGTCGGCGATGTGCTGACGGCACGCCTCGGCGAGTTCGGCGTCGGTGGCGGTACGGCCCTGTGCGAACTGCACGACCGCCACGACCTCGCTTCCCCAGCGCTCCGAGGGACGGCCCGTCACCACCACGTCGTAGACCGCCGGGTGACTGGCCACCGCCCGCTCGACCTCCTCGGCGAAGATCTTCTCACCGCCGGAGTTGATGGTCACCGAGTCGCGGCCAAGCAGTTCGATACGGCCGTCGTCGAGATAGCGGGCCTTGTCGCCGGGGATCGACCAGCGCACTCCGTCGATGGTGGGGAAGGTGCGCGCGGTTTTTTCGGCGTCGCCGAGATAGCCCAGCGGCACGAACTCGCGGCGGGCCAGCCAGCCCACGCCCCCGCCCGGTTGCAGCGCGTGGGTGAAGTCGGAGGAGACGACGGCCGTGTCGGCCAGCGGAGTGAAGGTCGCGGTCGTGACGTCGGCGCCCTTGGTGGCGATCGTGGTCATCTGCGCACCGGATTCCGAGGCGCCGACGGCGTCCATGATCATCAGGTTCGGCACGGCCGCGAGCAGTCGGTCGCGGATCGTGGGGGACAGCGTCGCGCCCCCGTTCGTCAGGGCCATCAGCCCGGACAGGTCGTAGTCGCCCTTCTCGATCTCGTCGACCAGCGGTCGGGCCATCGCATCGCCGACCACCGGGATCCCCAGCACCCGCTCCCGCTCGGCCAGACGCAGGACGGCCGCGGCGTCGAGGCGTCTCACGTCGTCGGGCAGGGCGATCCACCCGCCGGTGCTGATGGCGTTGAACACGCCCCACTGCGCGGCGCCGTGCATCAGCGGCGGGATCAGCAGCATGGACCGGAAGCCGGCCTGGGCCCGCGCCTGGGCGGCGAGGTCGTCATAGGAGTTCAGCGGCTCACCACCGGCCATGAACGGCCGCCCGCCCATGGCCGACATGAAGATGTCGTGCTGGCGCCACAGCACACCCTTGGGCATCCCGGTGGTGCCCCCGGTGTAGAGGATGTAGAGATCCTCGCCGCTGGGGGTGGGCATGCCGGAGGCGGGTTCCGGTGTGCCGGTGATGGATTCGTAGTCGACGGCGTCGGGCAGGAGTTCGTTGCCGGAATCGTCGGCCACCTGGATGAGCACCTCGAGGTCGGGCAGTCGGCCGCGGATGGACTGCACGTGCGGCGCGAACTCAGCCGCGTACACCAGGGCGCGGGCCTTGGCGTCGGCGAGCAGATACAGCAGTTCCTCTTCGACGTAGCGATAGTTGACGTTGAACGGGGCCACCCGGGCGCGGTAGCCGGCCACCATGGACTCGAGGTATTCGTTGCCGTTGCGCATGTACAGGCCCATGTGGTCCTGGCCGGACTGGTGGCCCTGAAGTTGGTCGCGTTCGATGTGGCAGCCCAGTCCACGGCTGACCAGGTAGTGGGCGATCCCGTCGATGCGGGCGTCCATCTGCGAGTAGGTCAGCCGTTTATCCCGCCACACCAGGACCTGCTGATCGGGCACGGTGTCCGCGACGGTGCGGAAGACGGTGGAGAGATTGAAGCAGGTTTCCGGCATGCGCCTCACTCTATGCGGCGGCGACGCCGGCTTGGCGGCGGTAAGTCCGGCCCGCCAAGCCGGCGTTCATCGCCTCGTCACATCAGGTGCGACGCACGAACAGTGCCAGCACGGCACCGATCGCCGCGGCGAGCGCCCCCACCTCCATGGCCAGATGCAGGCCGGCCATGAACGCCTCGTGGCTGCCGCGGGTGATGGCGTCGGCCAAGGGCGCGGGGGCGCCGGGAATCGACGGTGCCACGCCCTTGGAGACCAACTCACCGGCAGCTGAAAGCCTTTCGGTGACGGCTGCGGGTACGCCGTTGGCGGTGAGGCTGTCCGCCAGGGTCGCACCCACCTTGCTGCTGAGCACCGAGCCCAGGATCGTGGTACCCAGCACCGCACCGAGTTGCACCGAGGTGCTCTGCAGGCCGCCGGCCACCCCGGCGTCGTCGACCGGGGCGTTGCCCACGATGGCCTCGGAACTCGCGGTCAGCACCAGCCCGATGCCGGCGCCCAGCAGGGCGAAGGCGGGCCAGATCGCGGCGTAGCCGGAACCGGCCGTCAGCCGGCCCAGCAGCACCAGGCCGCCGGCCACCCCGAGCAGACCGCTCACCATCGCCGGACGCGGCCCGAACCTCTCGGTCAGCACGCCCGACAGCGGCGCGGCGATGACCATGGCCGCCGACAGCGGCAGGGTGCGCACACCGGTGGCCAGCGGGCTCCAGCCCTGCAGGTTCTGCAGGAACAGCGTCATGAAGAACAGCGCACCGAATAACGCGAAGAAGTTCACGGTGACCACCGCGGTGCCGATCGACAGCGACGGGTTGGCGAACAACCGCAACGGCAACAGGGGTTCGACGGTGGTGCGTTCGATGATCACGAAGGCGATCAGCGCCAGAGCGCCGCCGAGCAGTAACGCCAGGGTCGCCGAATCGAACCAGCCCCATTCGGGCGCCTTGATCAGACCGAACACCAGCAGTGACAGCCCGCCGGACAGCGACAGGGCGCCGCCGATGTCGAGGTGCCGGGCGTCCTCAGCGCGGCTTTCGACGATCGCGGCCGAGCCGAGCAGCACCGCGACGATCGCGATCGGCACGTTGATGTAGAACACCGACTCCCAACTGAAGCGTTCGATGAGCAGGCCGCCCAGGATGGGGCCGGCCGCCACCGACACACCCGAGGCCGCGCCCCAGATGCCGATCGCGGTGTTGAGTTTGTGCGGCGGGAATGCCTCGCGGACGATCGCCAGTGTGCTCGGCATCAGCAGCGCGCCGAAGACGCCCTGCAGGGCGCGCAGGGCGATGACGCCACTGACGCTCCCGATCAGTCCGATGCCCACCGAGGTGGCGGCGAAGCCGACGGCACCGATCAGGAACATCCGGCGCCGGCCGAACATGTCGCCGAGTTTGCCGCCGAAGATCAGCAGCGATGCCAGGGCCAGCAGGTAGGAGTCGGTGATCCACTGCAGATCTGACAGCGAGGCGTTGAGGTCGGCGGCGATCCGCGGGTTGGCGATGGCGACCACCGAGGCGTCCAGGCCGACCATGATGACGCCGACCGACACCGCCGCCAGGATCCACCAGGGATTGCCGCGCAGGCGCGATCCGGGTGAGTCGGGAGCGGCATGCCGCGGCCTGAGTCCGTCCGGCGCGCTCCGAGGCCGTCCGGGGCCGGATCAACCGGCCGCTGAACTGCGGTGATTGACATGAAGTCACTTCCTTTCGATAAGTGGAGGTATGCCACCACTTCCTCCGGACGGTACCTCGTAAACGGTGGTACGCCTCCACTTCAGCGGGTACCGTGAGGGCGTGATTCCAGACGCAGCGGACGTGCTGGAGCGACCCAGGCCACTTCGGGCCGACGCCGAACGCAATCGGGAACGCATCGTCACCGCGGCCGCCGACCTGTTCGCCGAACGCGGGCTCTCAGTGCCGCTGGAGGAGGTCGCCCGGGCCGCGGGCGTCGGCGTGGCGACCCTGTACCGGCGCTTTCCCACCCGCACCGATCTCGCGATCGAGGTCTTCGAGCGCAACATGGCGGCCTATGTCCGACGCGGTCGACGCGGCGCTGAACAATCCGTCGGCCGCCGACGGGTTCCGGGACCTGATCTTCGACCTGTGCGCGCTGCAGGCCGCCGACCCGGGTCGCCGGGCCCTGCTCACCACCGCCTTCCCGGCCAGTTCGCTGATCGAGCAGCGGGCGGCCGAGACCGTGGAGAAGGTCGGGGAGGTGATCGAACGGGCGCACCGCGACGGGGCTGCTGCGCCCGGACGTCGGGGTGGGTGACGTGGTGGTGATCCTGCTGGCGAACGCGGGCGTGCTGGAGGCGACGCACGCACACGCCCCCGATGCCTGGCGACGGTTCGCCGCGCTGATGGTCGACGCGTTCTGCACCGGACCGCGCTCCACCCTGCCGCCGCCGACCCCGCCCGAAGACCTCCGCCGGTCTATCGCCATGCTGACCTGAGACCCACAACCACCAGGAGCGCTCCGTGAGCAAAGCCCGCATCGACTTCCCGTCCCGCATCGGTGTCTGGTGGGCCAGTGACACCTGGCCGATGCCCGCGGCGCAGGAGGTGGCCCGCGATATCGAAGCCATGGGCTACGGGTCGCTGTTCCTTCCGGAGATCGGATTCAAGGACGCGCTCATCGAGTCGGCGGCCTTCCTGGAGGCCACCGAACGTTTGGTGATCGGCACCGGTATCGCCAACATCCACGCCCGCATACCGGAGACCGCCGAGGCCGCCGGCCGAACGCTGACCGCGCTGCACCCCGGGCGATTCGTGCTGGGCCTCGGGGTCAGCCACGGGCCGTTGGTGCGACGATTCGGCGTGGACTATGCCAAGCCGCTGGCAACCATGCGCAGCTACCTCGACCGCATGGCGGCACTCCCGGAGATCATCGAGCCGGGGTCGGGGCGCCCGACCCGTCTGCTTGCGGCGTTGGGCCCCAAGATGATTGAGCTGTCCGGCACGGATGCCGACGGTGCGCACCCCTATCTGGCAACGCCCGCCCACACTGCCACCGCACGCGAGATCCTGGGCCCCGACAAGTGGGTGGTGCCCGAGCAGGCCGTGGTCGTCGGCGCGGACGACGGCGAACAACTGCGCCGCGCGCACCTTCATCTGCAGATCTATTCGGGGCTGCCGAACTACCGCAACTCCTGGAAGCGGCTGGGGTTCGACGAATCCGACTTCGTGCCCGGCGGTTCGGAGCGGTTGGCCCGTGGCATCGTCGGCATGGGGTCGGTCGAGCAGGCCGCCGCGACCCTCGCCGCGCACCTGGACGCCGGGGCCGACCACGTCCTGGTCCAGGTGCTCGGCGACGGCAACCCGGCCTGGGATCCGCGCCCCGCGCTGCGGGAACTGGCTGCGGTGCTGGTGCCTGCTACCGCTTGAACCAGGCCTGCAGGGTCTTGACCTCACGGGTGTAGGACTCATACATCTCGTCGTGGAACAGCGTCGCGCCGTTGAGCTTGTCATCGCCGGCCCACATCGCCCGGATGCGCACCGTCCCGCGCAGGAAGACGTCATGCCGGTCCAGGCTCACCCGCCGCTGCCAACCCTGCTCCTCGGCGAGGTCGGCCACGGTCTTCCGCTCGTCAGTCGCGGTGGTCATTGATCTCTCCTTGATTGAGCGGTCGGTTCGAGGGTACTAGGTTGACTCCGGTGAGCCCCCAGCGCGAGGACGTGCGGATACCGTCGGCCGGCGAGCACCTCGCCGCTTATCTGTACCGTCCGCATCAGACGGGTTCGCCGGTGCCGTGTGTGGTGATGGCACATGGGTTTTCCGGTACGCGCGACGACGGCCTGCCCGGCTACGCCGAGGCCTTCCAGCGGGCTGGCTTCGCGGTGGTGCTGTTCGACTACCGCTACTTCGGTGCGTCCAGCGGTGAGCCGCGCCAACTGCTGGATGTCGCCTGCCAGCAGGACGATTACCGCGCCGCCGTGGCATGGGCGCGTCGGGCCGAGGGCATCGACCCGGACCGCATCGTGCTCTGGGGCTCGTCGTTCAGCGGGGGGCATGTGCTCGTGGTGGCAGCGGGCGATCGGCGCATTGTCGCGGTGATCGCGCAGGCGCCGTTCACCGACAGCATTCCGGTGATCCGCCGGATGTCGGCGCGCACGCTGATCAGAGCGAGTGCGCTCGGGCTTGCCGACCGCATCGGCTCGCTCGCGGGACGTCGGCCGGTCTATATGCCGGCGGTCGGTCCGCCGGGTTCCTTCGCGGCGCTGACCGAGCCCGACGCCGAGTCCGGTTACGCGTCGATCCGGGGCCCGCACACGCTGTGGCGCAACGAGTTCGCGGCGCGCCTCATTCTCAGCTTCGCCGCCTTCCGACCGGTCCGGTCGGCGTCGTCCCTGACCATGCCGGTGTTGTTCTGTGTGTGTGACGACGACACGACCACGCCGCCCCCGTCGGCGGTCCGGGCCGCCGGTGCGGCACCCCGCGGGGAGCTGCGCCGCTATCCCTACGGGCACTTCGTGATCTACAACGACCCGCAGGCCAAGGCCGATCAGGTGGAGTTCCTGCGACGCGTGGTGCCGGGGATGGGTTAACCCGCTGCTCGAGCCCGCTGCACCAACTCAACTGTCGCAGAACGCAATTCGTCGACGGAGCTGAGTCGCCGGCCAAAACCCACTCGAGTGTAGGCACCGCCGCGCGGAGTCTGCACCTTCAGATCCAGACCGTAGCGGTCCAGGCCGGTGCACACCGCGGACTCGGCATCGGGAAAGCCGCCCAGCGCCCGGGCCATGTCCGCCAGTGCGGGGGAGTGGTCGACGTTGAGATGCTCGATGGCGCCGCGGGCGTGCGGCGCCAGCGGGTCCGCCGCCGCCTCGGCGTAGTCGCTCGCCCGAGCGGAGTCCATCCGGCCGTAGCCGCCGACCCAGCGCACCCGCTGGACCCGCAGCACCCATACCGAGAAATCGCTGTAGTCGATGTAGTACTTCGCCGCCGACAACCGCCGCGACATGGGCGGCCGCGGGCGGCCTCCAACTCCGCCCCCACCGGTTTCTCGACCACACCGGCGAGGGTGATGCGGGGGCTGGCCAACGGGTCGGCCTCGCCGTGCGGGGCCACGACGGCCAGGCTGGCCCGGGGGTCGGCCGCCAGATTGCGGCCGTGTTCGGCCAGGTGGGACACACAGAGCACCGGGGCGCCACCGAGGAGTCCGTAGGTGACGAACGACGCCCACGGGTCACCGGCCGCCGTGAGGCTGGCCAGCGTGCCGGTGTTGGTGGAGGCGGCGATGGTGCGTGCTTCCTCGGCCGCCGAGGGGCGGGTCGCGTCGGCGATCTCGGTCAGCGGGGGCGCCATGGTCGGGGCGTCGCCCGGGTCGCCGTGATCTCGGGCCATGCCGGCGACGATACCGCCGCGACCTCGCCCGGGTACCGGGCCGTGCGGTGGGGGCGCTACTTGAGCAGGAGCGTTCCCATCAGCACGCTGACGCCCAGGGCCACGATCGTCACCGGGATGCCGAAACGCACGAACGTCCTCGTGGAATAACCGCCGGGGCCCATCACCATCAGGTTGGTCTGATGCGATATCGGGTTGAGGAACGTCAGCGAGATGCAGGTGCCGATCAGCGCCAGCAGGACCGCCGGGTTGAGCCCGGCATCTGCTGGCGACGGTGACCGCAACCGGTGTCAGGATCGCGGCGGCGGCGGCGTTGGTCACGACATTGGTGACCACCGCGGTGACGACCGCGAATACCAGGGCCACCAGCACGGCCTGCCCGCCGGACAGTCTGGTGATCCCGTCCGAAATGATCTCGCCCAGGCCGCTTTTCATCACGATGGTGCCCAGACCGATGGACAAGGCGATGATCGCGAGGATGTTCCAGTTCAGCGCTCGCGCCGCCGAGCGGGGCGTCAGCACCCGGGTCAGGACCATCAGGGTGGCACCGGCCGTGGCGATGAGCTCCACCGGGGCCACGCCGAACGAACTGGCCAGGATGACGCCCAGCAGGATGATCATGGCGGCGGTGGTCTTGCCGGTCTGCGGGGCCTTGCCGGCCACCTTCTGCCACAGTCCCACCAGCGGATGGTCGGCCAGCACCTCGGCGGACGGCGCCGACACCAGCCACATGTCCCCGGGCTTGGGCGCCGTATTCCGGAGGGATTCGGTGTTCTGAGCCGCCACCACCATGATCTCTTCGTCCTCGTCGAGTTCCTGGATCGCCGTCGCCTCGTCGGCGGCCACCGACACCAGGTAAAGGTCCTGGCGGGCCAGCCCGAACCGGGGGCTGCCCCAGAGCATGCGGACCCCGGCCTCGGTGGCGCGGTAGACCAGAACGTCGCCGGCCTCCAGGCGGGCATCGGAACCCATCGTCTCGCTCAGACGCCGGATCTTCTCCAGCACGAACTCGGGGGTGCGTTCGATTCCCAGTTCGCCGGCGGTACGGCCGATGCTGTTGGCCACATCGGACAGCGGGATCTCCGCCCGCCAGGTCAGGTCCAGCGCCTCGGCCGCCGGCTGTTCACGGACCAGCAACGGGGCGGTGAGCACCAGCACCACCCAGCCGGCGATCGCGACCGGCACGGCCACCGGCACGAAGGAGAACATCGACAGGTTGACGCCGAGCGGCTTCGCGATGCCGGCGATGAGCAGGTTGGAACTGGTGCCGATCAGGGTGGCCGATCCGGCCAGCGTGGTGGCGTGGGCGATCGGCAGCAGCACACCGCGCGCCGGGATACCGGACTGCTGTTCAAGCTCCCTGGTGGCCGGAATGAGCATGGCCATGATCGGCGTGGTGTTGATCAGCGCGGACAGGACCCCGACCGGGGGGATCAACCGCACCAGCGTTTGCCGCACGGAGTCCACGCCGGACAGCAGCCGGTAGGTGATCCGGGACACCACGCCGGTGTAGAACACGCCCTTGGCGATCACCAGCATGGCGGCGATGGTGATCACGCCGCCGTTGCTCAAACCGGCGAACAATTCCGACGGTTTGGCGATCCCGAGGAACCCGGCCACCACCAGCGCACAGATCAGGGCGAGCACGGCCGGGGCCCGGCCGCTGACGATCACGGCGAGCGTGATGACCACGATGATCGCCGCGACGATAGGCATGGCGGCCATTATTGGGCCTCGAACGCCGGTTCACCCTGGAATCACCTCACCGGATGACGGACCGTTTGACGGCGCCGGTACCTTGTCGTGCATGAGCCAGGACACGAACTTCGCCGAGCAGGAACGCGCCCGCCTGGAGGCGGAACTCGCCGATCTGCGGAGACGCCGCGACCAGTTGCGCGCCGACATGGTGGCGGACGCCGACACCGTGGGTGATCGGGGGGACGCCGCCGAGGCTCTGCAGCGCGCCGAGGACCTCGGCGGCGTGGAGGAACAGATCAACCGAATCGCCTACCTGCTGGCCGGCGGCGACGGCACCGTCGACGGCCAGTTGCCCAACGGAACAAAGGTGAAGCTGCGCTGGCCCGACGGCGAGGAGGTGGAGATGCGGGTGATCAACTACATCGAGGAGACCCCCGCCGGCGCCGAGGACACCACGCTGACCGCCGACAGCCCGCTGGGCCTGGCGTTGTACGGGCGCAAGGCCGGCGAGACCATCACCTACCGCACGCCCCGCGGCGAACTCCAGGTCGACCTGCTGGCTATCGAGCAGCCCTGATGCGGGCGGTCCGGGTCACCACGCTGGCCGGCCCACAGTCCGTCGAGCTACTCGAGGTCGACGAACCGTCGGACGACGGCGGTGTCGTCGTCGACGTGCACGCCGCCGGTGTGGCCTTCCCCGATGCGCTGCTGACCCGCGGCCTCTACCAGTACCGCCCGGAGCCGCCGTTCACACTCGGCGCCGAATTGGCCGGTGTGGTGCGATCGGCGCCCGACGGCGCACACGTGCGGGCCGGGGACCGGGTGGCCGGACTGACGATGATCGGCGGCGCGCATGGCCGAGACGGCGGTGCTGCCGGTCGGGCAGGTTTTCCCGCTGCCCGACAACGTCAGCTTCGAGGCCGGCGCCGGTCTGCTGTTCAACGACCTCACCGTGTATTTCGCGCTCACCGTGCGCGGGCGACTGGCGGCGGGTGAGACCGTGCTGGTGCACGGGGCCGCCGGCGGCATCGGAACCTCGACGCTGCGGCTTGCGCCGGCACTCGGAGCCGACCGGGTGATCGCGGTCGTCAGCACCGAGGACAAGGGAGAGATCGCCCGGTCGGCCGGTGCGACCGACGTGGTGCTCGCCGACGGATTCAAGGACGCCGTCGCCGAACTCACCGGCGGTCGGGGCGTCGACATCGTGATGGACCCCGTCGGCGGTGACCGCTTCACCGACTCACTGCGGTGCCTGGCCCCGGCCGGCCGGCTGCTGGTGGTCGGCTTCACCGGCGGGGAGATCCCGACGGTCAAGGTCAACCGACTGTTGCTCAACAACATTGACGTCGTGGGTGTGGGCTGGGGGGCCTGGACGCTGCGCCACCCCGGCGCGCTGCAGGAGCAGTGGAACGGCCTGGCCGAACTGTTGAACTCGGGGCGACTGGCACCCCCGCAGCCGGAGGTCTACCCGTTCGAGGAGGCCGCCGCCGCGGTGGCGTCGCTGGAGAATCGGACCGCTCGCGGCAAAGTGGTGGTTCGGGTGCGCGGTCTGGGCTGAGCGCCGGGACGGTTCACCGAGGCCGGGGCGGGGTAATGGAACGTCGATGGACATGAGTAGCGACCCGGCGCAGGGCTCGCATGTGGAGACGGGCCCGTCGGGGCGAACCGTCGAGCACCCCAACGCCGGTGACTACGCCCACGCCCGCAGCCTGCCCACCGACCGCACCTGGTTCAAGCGCGCGGTGTTCTACGAGGTACTGGTCCGGGCGTTCTTCGACTCCAACGCCGATGGTGCCGGCGACCTGCGAGGGCTGATCGAACAGCTGGACTACCTGCAGTGGCTGGGGGTGGACTGCCTTTGGCTGCCGCCCTTTTACGACTCCCCACTGCGCGACGGTGGCTACGACATCCGCGATTTCTACCGGGTGCTGCCCGAATTCGGCACGGTGGAGGACTTCGTCGCCCTGCTCGACGCGGCGCACCGCCGCGGCATCCGGATCATCACCGACCTGGTGATGAACCACACCTCCGACAGCCATCCGTGGTTTCAGGAGTCGCGCCGGGACCCCGACGGGCCCTACGGCGACTTCTATGTGTGGAGCGACACCAGCGATCGCTACCGAGACGCACGCATCATCTTCGTCGACACCGAAGACTCGAACTGGACCTTCGACCCGGTGCGCCGCCAGTTCTACTGGCACCGCTTCTTCTCCCATCAGCCGGATCTCAACTACGACAATCCGGCCGTCCAGGAGGCCATGATCGACGTCCTGCGGTTCTGGCTGGACCTCGGTATCGACGGCTTTCGACTCGACGCGGTGCCCTACCTTTTCGAACGGGAGGGCACCAACTGCGAGAACCTGCCCGAGACGCACGCCTTCCTCAAGTCGTGCCGCACGGTGGTCGACGACGAGTTTCCCGGCAGGGTGTTGCTGGCCGAGGCCAACCAGTGGCCGGCCGACGTGGTCGAGTACTTCGGCGACCCGGCAACCGGCGGCGACGAGTGCCACATGGCGTTCCATTTCCCCTTGATGCCAAGGATTTTCATGGCGGTGCGCCGGGAATCGCGATTCCCGATCTCGGAGATCCTGGCGCAGACCCCGCAGATCCCTGAGATGGCGCAGTGGGGCATCTTCCTGCGCAACCACGATGAGCTGACGTTGGAGATGGTCACCGACGACGAGCGCGACTACATGTACGCCGAGTACGCCAAGGATCCGCGGATGAAGGCCAACGTCGGAATCCGCCGCCGCCTCGCACCACTGCTGGAGAACGACCGCAATCAGATCGAACTGTTCACCGCGCTGCTGTTGTCATTGCCGGGATCGCCCGTCATCTACTACGGCGACGAAATCGGCATGGGCGACATCATCTGGCTGGGCGACCGCGACGGGGTTCGAACCCCGATGCAGTGGACCCCGGACCGCAACGCCGGCTTCTCCACCGCCAACCCCGGCCGGCTGTATCTGCCGCCCAACCAGGACCCGGTGTACGGCTATCCGGCGGTGAATGTCGAAGCGCAGCGTGATAGTTCGGCGTCACTGCTGAACTGGACCCGCACCATGCTGGCAGTGCGGCGGCGCCATGAGGCCTTCGCCACCGGGACGTTCCGGGAACTCGGCGGCTCCAACCCATCGGTGCTGGCCTATCTGCGGGAGGGCGGCGACGAGGTGATGCTCTGCGTCAACAACCTCTCCCGGTTCCCGCAACCCATCGAACTGCAACTGCAGCACTGGTCGTCCTGGACACCGGTGGAACTGACCGGCCATGTGCCTTTCCCGCGGATCGGCCAACTGCCCTACCTGCTCACGCTGCCCGGCCATGGCTTCTACTGGTTCAAGCTCACCGAGGAGGGCGCATGAGCCCGACCATAGGGACGGAGAACCCATGAGCGCGATCGCCGAACTGCCCTGGCGCCAGTGGCTTGCGCGCCAACGTTGGTACGCCGGGCGCAACCGCACGTTGTCGTCGGCTCAGCCGCAGACGATGATCACGCTGGGCGACGGACTCGACCTGGTCCTCGTCGACGCCACCTATGCCGATGGGCCCTCCGAGCGTTATCAGGTTGTGGTGCAGTGGGATTCACGGCCCCTGGCCGAGTACGGGCAGCTCGCGACCATCGGGACGGTGGGAGATCACACCGCCTACGACGCTCTGTACCAGGCGGATTCGGCCCGGCTGCTGTTGTCGCTCATCGACTCCTCCGCCCTGATCGGAGATGTGCGATTCAGCAGGGAGCCGGGGGCGGTACTGCCCGTCGATGCCGCCGCGCGGGTCACCGAGGCCGAGCAGAGCAACACCAGCGTGGTCTTCGAGGAGCGGGCGATCCTCAAGCTGTTCCGCCGGGTGGCCTGCGGGGTCAATCCCGACATCGAACTGAACCGTGTGCTGGCGCGCGCCGATAACCCGCATGTGGCCCGACTCCTCGGCTCCTTCGAGATCGCCGAGAACGGCGAACCGTGTCCGCTGGGCATGGTCACCGCGTATGCGGCCAACTCGGCCGAGGGCTGGGACATGGCGACGGCCAGCACCCGGGATCTGTACGCCGAAGGCGATCTCTATGCCTATGAGGTGGGCGGTGACTTCGCCGGTGAGTCGTTCCGGCTCGGTGAGGCGGTAGCCTCGGTGCACGCTGATCTGGCGCGTGCGCTGGGCACGTCGGACGGCACCGTGCCCGTCGAGGCCATGCGGGCGCGGCTGTCCGACGCGGCGGCCGGGGTCCCCGAGTTGGCAGGGTACGTTTCGGCGATCGAGGAGTGCTATGCGACAGTGGCCGGTGCACCGATCACGATGCAGCGGGTGCACGGCGATCTGCACCTCGGTCAGGTGCTGCGGACTCCCGACACCTGGCTGCTCATCGACTTCGAGGGCGAGCCGGGACAGCCGCTTTCCCAACGGCGCCAGCCGGATTCGCCGCTGCGGGACGTCGCCGGCATGCTGCGGTCGTTCGCCTACGCCGCCTACCACCCGCTCGCGCGAGCCTGCTGACCGACAGCGCGAGGCCAGGGCGCGGGAATGGGTGGACCGCAACAGTGCGGCGTTCTGCGACGGATACGCATCCGCCTCTCAAGTCGACCCCCGCGCGCACGCCGACGTACTGGCCGCCTATGAGCTGGACAAGGCCGTCTACGAAGCGGGCTACGAGGCGCGCCATCGGCCGGGATGGCTGCACATCCCGCTGAGATCCATTGCCCGACTCGTCGGGTGACTCGTCGGGGGAGTGTCGCGGCGCAATACACTCTTGCGCCATGAGCGCCGTACGCCGGGGGCTGCCGATCGGCGCCGTCCTGGGCCTGGCCGCCGCGAGCGTCATCGCCCCGAACAATGCGCAAGCGGCGCAGCAACTTCCGGCGTACTCCCACGTCGTGGTCGTCGTCGAGGAGAATCACAGCGCTTCCTCCATCCTGGGCAACGCGGCGGCGCCGTTCATCAACTCCCTGGCCTCTGGCGGGGCACTGATGACGCGGTCCTACGCCGTCGCGCACCCGAGCCAGCCGAACTACCTCGCACTGTTCGCCGGCGACACCTTCGGGGTGGACTCCGACGTGTGCCCGCTGAGACTCGGCGACGCGCCGAACCTCGCCTCGGAACTGATGGCAGCCGGCTACAGCTTCGGCGGCTTCTCGGAGGGACTGCCGACCGAGGGTTCGACGGTCTGCAAGGCCGGGGGATACGCCCGTAAGCATGCGCCGTGGGCCAATTTCAGCAATGTGCCGCCGAGCGCGTCAAAGCCGCTGGGCGCCTTCACCGGTGACGGTTCGCTTCCTACGGTGTCGTTCGTCGTCCCCGATCTCGACAACGACATGCACGACGGCAGCATCGCCGACGGCGACGCCTGGCTGGCCGCCCACCTCTCCGGCTACGCGAACTGGGCCAAGGCCAACAACAGCCTGTTGATCGTGACCTGGGACGAGGACGACGACAGGGCGGACAACCGCATCGCCACGATCTTCTACGGAGCCGGGGTGCGGCCGGGAGCATATGACGCGCCGATCACCCACTACTCGGTGCTGTCGACGATCGAGGAGATCTTCCGACTGCCGAAGACCGGCCTGGCGGCCTCGACGGCTCCGGTCGCCGGGATCTGGTCGGACTGAGCCGAACGCGGCCGATCAGCCGCGGTCCGGTGCGCGGAGGTTGGCCGGTCGTGTCGGTGGGCCGGTCTACGGTGGTCCAACGATGGCCTTTCACATTCACCGCGCGGAACGCACCGACATCCTCGCGGACGGGCTGGGGGAACTGCTGGCCACGCCACCCGCCGACCCGTTCGACGAGGATCTCGTCGTGGTGCCCGCACGCGGGGTGGAGCGCTGGCTGTCCCAGCGGCTGTCCCACGTGCTGGGCCGCGGATCCGGCGCCGACGGCGTATGCGCCGGAGTCGCCTTCCGCTCGCCGGCCTCGCTGATCGGCGAGATCGCCGGCACCCGCGAGGATGATCCGTGGTCGCCCGAGGTCATCACCTGGCCGCTGCTGGAGGTGATCGACGCGAGCCTCGAGGAGCCGTGGTGCCACACCCTGGCCAACCACCTGGGCCACTTCAGTCCGGGTCCCGGCGAGCGCGACCTCCGCCTGGGGCGCCGCTATTCGGTCGCCCGGCGGCTGGCCGGATTGTTCGCCTCCTACGCCCGCCAGCGGCCCGAATTGCCGGCCGGATGGCTGGACGGTGACGCCGACGGTCTGCCCGCGGACCTGAGCTGGCAACCGGAACTCTGGCGGCGGCTGGTCGCCACGATGGCGATCGACCCGCCGCATATCCGGCACGCCAAAACCGTTGCCCAGCTCAGGAGTTCGGGAGCCGATCTGCCGAGGAGGCTGTCCTTCTTCGGCTACACGCGATTGTCGGTCACCGATATCGAACTGCTGGAGGCGCTGGCCGTCCACCACGACGTGCACCTCTGGCTGCCGCACCCGAGTGCGCGGCTGTGGACGGCCCTGGCCGACCAGCGCGGAGTGGTTCGCCGTCGCGACGATCAGAGCCATCGCAGCGTCGGGCATCCTCTGTTGGCCACCCTCGGCCGGGATCTGCGCGAGTTGCAGCGCAGCCTGCCGGCGGCGCCCGGCACCGACGAGTTCCTGCCCGGTGCCGACCGACCCGCCACGCTGCTGGGCTGGCTGCAGTCCGACATCGCCGCCAATACCGTTCGCCCGCAGCGACGGTCGTGTGCCCCCGACGATCGGTCGGTCCAGGTGCACAGCTGCCACGGCGTGTCCCGCCAGGTCGAGGTACTCCGCGAGGTCCTGCTGGGACTGCTCGCCGACGACGACACGCTCGAACCGCGCGACATCCTGGTGATGTGCCCCGACATCGAGACCTACGCACCGCTGATCGTCGCCGGATTCGGTCTCGGTGAAGTGGTCCCCCGCGCGCATCCGGCGCATCAGTTGCGGGTGCGATTGGCCGACCGGTCACTGATTCAGACCAATCCTCTGCTCGGAATCACCTCCCAGTTGCTCACCCTGGCCGGCGGCCGTGCCACCGCGAGCGAGGTGCTCAACCTGGCGCACGGCGACCCGGTACGGGCGCGGTTCGGCTTCACCGATGACGACCTGGAGACCATCACCGACTGGGTGCGGGAGGCGAACATCCGGTGGGGGTTCGACCAGCAACACCGCCAGCCCTACGGCGTGGACTTCGTACACAACACCTGGCGGTTCGGCCTCGATCGCATCCTGGCCGGGGTGGCATTGTCCGATGACTCCCCGAGCTGGCTCGAGACCACCCTGCCCCTCGATGACGTGGGCAGTAACAGCGTCGAACTGGCGGGCCGGCTCTCGGAGTTCTGCGACCGGCTGCAACGGGTGGTGCAGGCGCTTCAGGGCACTCGTCCGCTGCGGGAATGGCTCACGGCCCTGGCCGACGGCATTCGGCTGCTCACCCGGGTCGGCGACGAGGACGGCTGGCAGAGAAGTCAACTCGAGCGCGAGTTCAACGACGTCCTGGCCCGGGCAGGCGCGCGTGACAGCACCCCGCTGCGCCTGCCGGACGTGCAGGCCATGCTGGGGCGCCAGCTCGCCGGCCGGCCGACCCGCGCGAACTTCCGCGCCGGCACCCTGACCGTCTGCACCATGGTGCCGATGCGATCCGTGCCGCATCGGGTGGTATGCCTGGTTGGACTGGACGACAACGTCTTTCCCCGGATCGGCGCCGTCGACGGCGACGATGCCCTGGCGCGCGAGCCCCGGACCGGCGAGCGCGACATCCGGTCGGAGGACCGCCAGCTACTGCTCGACGCCATCGGTGCGGCTACCGAGACGCTGGTGATCACCTATACCGGGGCCAACGAGTACACCGGACAGGAACGCCCGCCGGCCGTTCCGCTGGCGGAGTTGCTCGATGCGCTCGATGCCACCACGGAGGAGCCGGTACGCGAGCGCGTCCTGGTCCGTCATCCGCTGCAGCCCTTCGATATTCGCAATGTCGAGGCCGGGGCGCTGGTCCCGGGCCAACCCTTCAGCTTCGATCGGACGGTGCTCAACGCGGCGCGGGCGGCGATCGGCGATCGCGACGAGCGGCCACCGTTCGTCACCGGCCCGCTGACCCTGGCCGACGGTGACGCCGACGTCTCGCTGGCCGACCTCGTAGGGTTCTTCCGGGACCCTGTGCGCGGCTTCTTCCGCGCCCTGGACTACACCTTCCCGGCCGAGGTCGAGGGCATCGACGACGCGATGCCACTGGAGATCGACCCGTTGCGCGAGTGGACCGTCGGGGAACGCATGCTGCAGGACATCCTGCGCGGTTTGCACCCCGACCGGGCACTGCGGGCGGAATGGTGCCGCGGCACGCTCCCCCCGGGGCAGTTGGGCTGGCGCAAGGCCAAGGAGATCCTCGAACAGTCCGTCGGTTTGGCCAGGGAGGCGTTACCGCTGCGGAGCGACCCGGCCCGGGCCGTCGACGTCGACATCGACCTCGGCCGGGGCCGGCGCCTGACCGGAACCGTCTCACCGATCTTCGGCACCCGCCTGGTCTCGGCCACCTACTCGAAACTGGACGGCAAACATCTGCTCCCGGCCTGGCTCCCGCTGCTGGCGTTGTATGCCTCTGCGCCGGAGGGTGATTGGTCGGCGGCCTGCATCGGTCGGGCCAAACGTGGGAAGCAAGCCCGTCTGCGGCGCCTCGGCCGACCGGACGTCCCGGCCGTGGACCTGCTCAGGGATCTGGTGGCGATCTACGACCTCGGCCGGCGCGAACCGTTGCCCCTGCCGCTCAAGACGTCCTACGCCTATGCGGAGGCCCGCCACGGGGGCGGCAATCCGGTGTCCGCAGCGGCCGGCAAGTGGAAGTCCGGCACCTTTCCGGGCGATGACGCCCATCCGCCGCACGAGCGGGCCTGGGGTCCCGCAGCCCCGCTGAACACGCTGTTGCAGCCGCTGCGCCCCGATGAGGAACCCGCCGGCGAGGACAACCGGTTGGGCGCCTACGCCGCCCGTCTCTGGCTTCCACTGCTGCGAGCCGAGCAGGGAGCCCACTGATGCCGGGCACCAAGGAGCCCACACCGTTCAATCTCGTCGGTCCGCTGCCCGCGGCGGGAACGACCACCGTGCTGGAGGCCAGCGCGGGTACCGGGAAGACGTTCGCATTGGCCGGGCTGGTCACCCGGTACATCGCCGAGGGCGTGGCGACGCTGGACCAGATGCTGCTCATCACCTTCAGCCGGGCAGCCACCCAGGAACTGCGGGACCGGGTACGCCGCCAGATCGCCGATGCGCTGGCAGCGCTGAGCGATCCCGAACCGGCCGATGGGAAC
This sequence comes from uncultured Actinomycetota bacterium, assembly GCA_963715145.1. Lineage (GTDB taxonomy): Bacteria > Actinomycetota > Actinomycetes > Mycobacteriales > Mycobacteriaceae > Mycobacterium. Next base: position 117,425 of record CAVQRL010000022.1, read on the forward strand.
GAGTTGCTGGCCCATCTGCTGACCGGGACACCTGAGGAACTCGAGAGCCGCCGCACCAAACTGGCCGATGCCCTGGCCGGCTTCGACGCCGCCACGATCGCCACCATTCACCAGTTCTGCAACCTGGTCCTGGGCTCGCTCGGGGTGGCCGGCGACACCGACGCGGGGGTGGAACTGGTGGAGAGCCTCGACGATCTGGTGACCGAGGTCGTCGACGATCTGTACCTGGCCCGATTCGGCCGCGAACGCGAGCAGTCGGCGCTCACCTACGACCAGGCGCTCAGACTGGCGCGGGAAGTGGTCAACAACCCGTCGACCGAATTGCGTCCCCGTCATCCCGAGCCGGGAACCCGCGCCGCGCTGTGCATCGAATTCGCCACAGCGGTTCAGGCCGAGATGGAGATCCGCAAGCGCCGGCGCGGCATCCTCGGCTATGACGACCTGCTCAGCCGACTGGCCGATGCGCTGGCCGAACCGGATGCTCCGGCGCGGGTCCGGATGAGTGAGCGCTGGCCCATCGTGATGGTCGACGAGTTCCAGGACACCGATCCGGTTCAGTGGCGGGTCATCGACTGCGCCTTCAGCGGTTCGTCGACCCTGGTGCTCATCGGCGATCCCAAGCAGGCGATCTACGCGTTCCGCGGCGGCGACATCGTCACCTACCTGAAGGCCGCGGAGACCGCGGGCGAGAAACAGACCCTGGTCAAGAACTGGCGCAGCGACGCCGAACTGGTCACCCGATTGCAGACCGTGCTCGGGGGTGCCGCGCTCGGCGACCCGCGCATCGTCGTGCACGACGTCGAACCGCAGCACCACGGCAGCCGGCTCGCCGGTGCCCCGTGCAGCGCTCCCTTCCGGCTGCGCGTGGTGTCCCGGGAACCGTTCGGGCGCAGCCGAACCCAGGCGATCCTGATCGGCGATCTACGCGATCACATCCCCCGCGATCTCGCCGCGGATATCGGCGCCCTGCTCGCCAGTGCCGGCCAACCGGGGGCGCCACCTTCGACGGCAAGCCGGTCAGGGCCCGCGATATCGCCGTCATCATCGAGAAGCACAAGGACGGCCGGGCCTGTTTCGACGCACTGACCGAGGCCGGCATCCCCGCCGTCTACACCGGAGACTCCGACATCTTCAGCTCCGACGCCTGCACCGACTGGCTGGCCCTGATGGAAGCCTTCGACCAGCCGCACCGCTCCGGGGTGGTCCGGGCGGCGGCGACCACCGGTTTCTTCGGCAAGACCGCTGAAGACCTTGCCCTGGCTGGAGATTCGCTGACCGACACCATGTCGGAGACCATCCGCGAATGGGCGGACCACGCCCGTGAGGTCGGCGTGGCGGTGGTGTTCGAAGCGGCCAAACTCAACGGTATGGGCGAGCGCGTGCTGTCCTGGCACGGCGGCGAGCGCTACATGACCGATATGGCGCACCTGACCCAGTTGCTTCAGGAGACCGCCCATCGTGAGCACTTCACCCTGCCCGCCCTGCGGGATTGGCTGCGCAACCGCCGCGAGGAGAAGAAGGGCGCGGTCGAACGCAACCGGCGCCTCGACAGCGACGCCGAGGCCGTGCAGATCATGACGGTGTGGGGCAGCAAGGGACTGCAGTTCCCGATCGTGTACCTGCCTTTCGCCTTCAACCGCAATGTGCAGGATCGTGACCTGATTCTGTTCCACGACAACGATGTTCGCTGCCTGCACGTCGGCGGTGCGGACACGCCGGACTTCGCCGAGGTCGAACTGCTCGGCCGTAGCGAGACAGCCAGCGATGACAGCCGCCTGGTGTACGTCGCGTTGACCCGGGCCCAGGCCCAGGTGGTCACCTGGTGGGCGCCGTCGTACGACGAGCACAACGGGGGGCTGTCACGGCTGCTGCGCGACCGCGGGCCCGGTGAGAACACCATTCGTAACCGTTGTGAACCCAAGATGGTCACCGATGAGGTCGCGTTGGAACGATTCCGGGAATGGGAGGCCGCCGGGGGCCCGGTGGTCGAAGAGTCGGTGATCACCGACGTACCGGAACTGCCGGCGACCGAACCGCCGAAGAACCCGTCCGCCAGGCACTTCCACCGGGCCATCGACACCACCTGGCGGCGCACATCGTATTCCGGCCTGGTCCGCTCGGCCCAGGAACGGGCCGGCGTGGCCAGTGAGCCGGAGGTCGTCGAACTCGACGACGAAGTCGCCGACCTCCCGTTGACGACTCCGGCCGATGACGCACCCGCCGTCCCCTCGCCGATGGCTGACCTACCCGCCGGAGCGAAGTTCGGCACCCTGGTGCATGCCGTGCTGGAGACCGCCGATCCGCTGGCGGCGGACCTCGGCGCCGAACTGCGCCGCCAGATCGAGAAGCACTCGGTGTGGTGGCCGGTCGACGTCCCGGCAGCGGAGCTGGCTGCCGCGCTGATCCCGATGCACGACACCCCGCTAGGCCCGCTGGCGGACGGCCGCACGCTGCGACAGATCGGACTGTCGGACCGGTTGTGCGAGATGGACTTCGAATTCCCCCTTGCCGGAGGCGATTCCGGCGGCGCGGCGCCGGATATCCGGATTGCTGAGCTGGGCCGGCTGTTCGGCCGGTACGTGCCGGCCGACGATCTGTTGTCCGGATACGCGGCCCGACTGACCGACCAATCACTGGGCCGCCAGTCCCTGCGCGGATACCTCAGCGGCTCCGTCGACGCGGTGTTGCGGATCCCCTCCGGGTCGGGCCACCGCTATATCGTCGTCGACTACAAGACCAATTGGCTCGGTGAGTCCGATCGTCCGCTGACCTCGGCCGACTACACCCCGGCACGGATGGCGGAGGCGATGCTGCACTCCGACTACCCGCTGCAGGCGCTGCTGTACTGCGTTGTCCTGCACAGGTTCCTGCGGTGGCGACTGCCCGGCTACGACCCCGAGAAGCATCTCGGTGGCGTGTTGTATCTGTTCCTGCGCGGGATGTGCGGATCGGCGACGCCGGTGATCGGCGGCAATCCCGCCGGGGTGTTCGGGTGGCGGCCGCCGGCGGCGCTGGTGATTGCGGTCTCCGATCTGCTCGACGGGCAGCAGGTGGCGCGATGACCGGGACTCCGTCGGTCGACGCCGCCGATTGGCGGCGCAGCATCGGCGCGCAGGGCCTGCTGCGGGAATTCAACGAGGCGGGTGTGCTCGAGGCCGCCGACGTTCTGGTGGCCCAGCGGTTGACGAGTTTGGCCGGGGAACACGACGATCGGGTTGCGCTGGCGGTGGCCCTCGTCGTGCGTGCCGTACGCGGGGGTTCGGTGTGCGTGAATCTGGCCGCCGTTCGGCAGCAGATCGGCGTCGACGAGCTGCCGTGGCCGCAGCCCCAGGAGTGGCTGGCGGCGATCTCGGCCAGCGCGCTGACCGGCGACCCCCCGGTGCTGCACCTCGAGGCGGGTCTGGTCTACCTCGACCGGTATTGGATCGAGGAGTGCCGCGTCGCCGCCGACGTCCTGGCCCTGGCTGCGAGTCGCCGCCCGGGCCCGACGCCCGACATCGATCGGCTCTTCCCGGACAGCTTCGCCGAACAGCGGGCAGCCGCCGAGATGGCGCTGTCCCGGTCCCTGACCGTGCTGACCGGCGGGCCGGGCACCGGCAAGACGACCACCGTGGCGCGCCTGCTGGCGCTGCTCGCCGAACAGGCTGACATGGAAGGCAAGCCGCGACGGCGGATCGCGCTGGCCGCGCCGACCGGCAAGGCCGCCGCGAGGCTGTCGGAGGCGGTGCAGGTCGAGGTCGACAAACTCGACGCCCGCGACCGGGAGCGTCTGCTGCCGTTGACCGCCACCACGCTGCACCGCTTGCTGGGCAGCCGTCCCGACACCTCATCGAGGTTCCGGCACAATCGGGACAACCGGCTACCCCACGACGTGATCGTCGTCGACGAGACGTCCATGGTGTCGCTGTCGATGATGGCCCGATTGCTCGAAGCCGTTCGCCCGGAATCGCGGCTGGTGCTGGTCGGCGACCCCGATCAGCTTGCCTCGGTGGAGGCCGGTGCAGTGCTGGCCGACTTGGTCGAAGGGCTCGCCGCGTCCGGCGAGAGCCCCATCGCCAGCCTGGTCACCTCACACCGCTTCGGGGCCTCGATCGGCTCACTGGCGAGCGCGATCCGCGACGGCGATGCCGACGGTGCGCTGCAGATCCTCGCCGATGGCGGCGACCACATCGAGTGGGTGGTCACCGAGAAGCCCGCCGACACGCTTCGTAAAGTCCTGGTGCCGCATGCCCTGCGGTTGCGGGAGGCCGCCGTCCTCGGCAATGCCGGCGCCGCGCTGGAGATCCTCGAGCAGCACCGGATGCTGTGCGCGCATCGCAACGGTCCCTACGGCGTCACGTACTGGAACCGCCAGATCGAGCGCTGGCTCTCCGAGCAGACCGACATACCGCTGTGGTCGCAGTGGTACGTCGGCCGACCGGTGCTGGTGACGGCGAACGACTACGGACTTGGCCTCTACAACGGCGATACCGGAGTGACGGTTCTGCGGGACGGGGCATTGCGGGTGGCGATGGCGGCCGTACCCTCCCCCGCGATGGTCCGCTCCCTGCCGCCGGGGAGCGGGCCGCCCGAGTTCGCTCCGGGCCGGCTGTCCGACGTCGACACCATGCACGCCATGACGATCCACAAGAGCCAGGGCAGCCAGGCCACCGAGGTCACTGTGCTGATGCCGCCGGTGGACTCCCGTCTGTTGACCCGCGAACTGCTCTACACCGCCGTCACCCGGGCGCGGGAGAAGGTCCGGCTGATCGGCACCGCCGACCAGATCCGCGCGGCGATCGGCCGACGGGCCGTGCGGGCCAGCGGCCTCAGTGGCCGCCTGCAGGAGAGCCTTCCGCGGTAGCCCCTGGCGAACATCGTCGATTCCCGCACCGGCGAACCTGCGCGGTGCGACGCTGTCGTCGACGACGCTCCGGACCGTTGGAGCGCATGAGGATCAGGGGCAGTCGATGGTGGACAAGAACAAGCCGTGGTTCAAGCTCTACGACGCCGGGGTGCCCTACTCCGTCATCTACCCGCCGTTGTCGATCAAGCAGATGTTCAACGCGTGCGCGGAGGCCAACCCCGACCGGGACTACCTGATCATCAACGACATCCGGATGCCCTACGGGCTGGTCAACATGATGGCGCGCAAGGCGGCCAACGCCCTGATCTCGCTGGGGGTGAAGAAGGGGGACCGGGTTGCGCTGATGTCGCCCAACGTGCCGCAGTACGTCATCGCCTTCCAGGCGTGCGCGAAAATCGGCGCGATCGTCGTGCAGGTCAATCCCCTCGCCGCGGCACCGGAGGTACACCACTACATCAAGGACAGCGGGGCCGAGACGATCATCGTGCTGGCCGCCTTCGCCGGTGGGCCCATCGACATCCTCAAGGCGAAGGACACCCCGCTGCGCAACGTCATCACCTTCCAGATACCCAGTGTCACCACCGAAGTCGGGAGCGGCCAGGGAATCCATGACTTCAACGAACTGGTCGGCGCCGCCGACGACGCCGAGCCGGGAATCGACATCCGCCCTGCTGACATCCTGATGCTGCAGTACACCGGCGGTACCACCGGCCTGTCGAAGGGCTGCGTGCTGACCAACGAGAACCTGGTCTCGATCGCCTACCAGGAGAGCTACTGGATGTCGCCGATCATCGCCAAGGACGAGCAGTTGCGCTGCCTGGCGGCGGTCCCGATCTACCACATCTACGGGTTCAACATGAACGTCAACGTCAACCACGTCTTCGGCGGGACGATCATCCTGGTTCCCCAGCCCAGCGTCGAGAACGTGCTCGCGGCGATCAACCAGCATGAGCCCAACATCTTCCCGGCCGTGCCGACGATGATCATCGGGCTCAATCAGCATCCCGACATCAAGACCTCCAAGATCGGATCCGTCAAAGGGGTCATCTCGGGTTCCGCGCCACTGCCGGTGGAGGCCATGCGCACCTTCGAGGAACTGTCCGGTGCGGTGATCACCGAGGGCTACGGGATGTCGGAAACCTCCAATATCGTCACCGCCAACCCCCTGCACACCGTGCGCAAGCCGGGCGGTGTGGGACTTCCGTTCCCCGACAACGACGTTCGGATCGTCGACCTCGAGACCGGAACAGTCGATATGCCGCTGGGCGAGCCGGGCGAGCTCATCTGCAAAGGCCCCACGGTGATGAAGGAGTACTGGAACAACCCGGAGGAGACGGCGAAGACGCTGCGCGACGGGTGGCTGTACACCGGCGACATCGCCTATCTGGACACCGACGGCCACGTCTTCATCGTCGACCGTAAGAAGGACATGATCCTCTCCAGCGGGTTCAACGTGTACCCACGCGAGATCGACGAACTGATGTACACCCACCCCAAGGTGCTGCAGGCCTGTTCGTTCGGTATCCCCGACCCCAAGCGGGGCGAGAGCCTCAAACTGGCTCTGGTGCTCAAGCCCGGCGAGGAGATGACCGAGGACGAGGTACGGGAATTCTGCAAGGCCAGCCTTTCCGCCTACAAGGTGCCCAGGGAGGTGGTCTTCCTCGACGCGATCCCGGTCACGTCGGTCGGCAAACCGGATCGCAAGACGCTGCGCCAGATGCAACTGAGCGTCTAAGCGCGGTTCGGCAGCCGGTGCAGGGTGACCTCGCCGAGTGATCCGTCGACCGCGACGGTCATGTAGGTGCAGTGCGGTTGCCGGCGGCGGTCGGTCGGCGACCCGGGATTCAGCAGCCGCAGGCCGCCGGCGGCCGTGGTGTCCCAGGGGATGTGGCTGTGCCCGAAGATCAGGACGTCGGTGCCGGGATAGCGGGCGGCCATCCGCGCCTCCCGTCCGGCGGCCGGGCCGGTCTCGTGGACGACCGTGAACCGCACCCCGGCCAGCGTCACGTCGGCGCGCTCCGGCAACCGCTCGCGCAGCGCCGGCCCGTCGTTGTTGCCCCAGCAGCCCACCAACCGGGCCGATCGCGCCTGCAGGGCGTCAAGCAGGTCCGCGCTCACCCAGTCACCGGCGTGGAACACCACGTCGGCGGATTCCACCGCGCCCCAGACCGGTTCGGGCAGATCCCGGCCGCGGTGTGGCAGGTGGGTGTCGGAGATGAGCACCAGACGCATGGCGTCACGGTACGACGGCAGGCCGCTGCACGCCCTCGGATGGAGGTCTACCCTGGAGGTTGGGATCGAGGTCGCAGATGAGCATTAACGGTATGGCCACAGAAGGCGACACCAATGACGTCGAGAAGCGCTGGCACGATCCGGCGCTGGTACGGGCAGCGGTGACATATGTCGTCATGGTGATCGCCCTGGCCGGGTTGGCCTTCACAGCCACGGTGGTCTGGCGGTCACTTCTCGCTGGAATCCTGGTGCCCGGCATTCTGTTCGTCGGCGGTGTCGGGGCCTTCGTCCAGACCTATCGGGTCTGGCGCGCCGACGGGGTGTGGCCGATCTGGCAGGCTGCAGGCTGGTTCCTGCTGATGGTGTTCCTGGTGTGCCTGGGAGTCCCGTTCTCGGTGGCCTGACCTGAGCGGCGGGCGGCCCGCCATACTCATCGGGTGAGTGCAGCCCAGGAATTCCGGCCGTTGTCCGGGGTCCGGATCGTCGAGATCTCCAGCTTCGTCGCGGTGCCGTTGGCAGGCATGACGCTGGCGCAACTGGGTGCCGACGTGGTGCGCATCGACCCGGCCGGCGGGGCCGCGGACTACCACCGATGGCCGCAGACCGCCGACGGCGACAGCATCTACTGGGCCGGTCTCAACAAGGGCAAGCGGTCGATGGAGGTCGACATGCGCACGCCGGAAGGTCGGCAGTTGGCCACCCGGCTGATCGTCGCGGCGGGTGTGCTGATCACCAACGCCACAGGGCGGCAATGGCATTCCTATGACACGCTGCGCGCACTGCGGCCCGATCTGATCCATCTTGAGGTGGTGGGCCGCGCCGACGGCGGCACCGGCGTGGACTACACCGTCAACGCCGCGACCGGCTTCCCATTGGTCACCGGACCGGCCGACCACGTCGGGCCGGTCAACCATGTGATGCCGTCCTGGGATGTCAGCTGCGGGCTGTATGCCGCGACTGCGATCCTCGCCGCGCTGCGCCGCCGCGACACCACCGGCCTGGGCAGCAGCATCAGATTGCCGTTGGACGACGTCGCACTGGCGACCGCGGCCAACCTCGGTTTCCTGACCGAAGTGATGGTCAACGGCGTACAGCGGCCCCGGCTGGGCAACGCCATCTTCGGCCAGTACGGCCGGGACTTCACCAGCCGCGACGGCGAATCGTTCATGGTGGTGGCCCTGACCCCGCGGCACTTCCGTGATCTCACCGAATTGACCGGATGCGTCAAATCCATTGCAGCGCTGGAGGAGTCGCTGGAGGCGGACTTCACCGACGAAGGCCAGCGCTATCAGCACCGGGAGGTCCTCAACGAAGTCTTCGCCGAGTGGTTCAGATCGCACACCGCCGCGGAGGTCACCGCCGCGCTGTCGGCCAGTTCGGTGCTGTGGGAGCGGTATCAGAGCTTCGCGGACGTGGTGAACAGCCCACGGGTGAATGCGAATCCGCTGTTCGCGCCGCTCGACCAGGACCGGATCGGTAGATATCTCGCCCCGGGTTTGCCGATGTCGGTAGACGGTGCCCACATCCCCGCCGCCCCGGCGCCGGCACTGGGGGACGACAACCTCGAGGTGCCGGCCGAATGGCTGGGGCAATGACGATGAGCGTGCTTGCCCGACTGCTGACGCTGACGCCGGCCGGCGGGGATGTGTTCACCGGCGTGCCCAACGGGCCGGCCGGAAAGCGTGCCTATGGCGGACTCCTGGCCGCCCAGGCGTTCACCGCTGCGTGCGGCACGGTCGACGCCGACCGTGTCCCGACCGCTCTGCACGTCCAATTCCTGCGGGGCGGGGACGCCGGGGATGCGGTCGACTACCAGGTCGAGCGGGTCCACGACGGGCGGACGACCTCCTCCCGCCGGGTGCTTGCCCAGCAGGGCGGGCGTCTCGTCGTGACCGCCACGGCGCTGTTCGCCGTTCCGGCGGCCGGACCTCAGCACAGCGACCGGGCGGCGGCCGGGGATCCCGAGCGCCTGCCCCGCACCGGGCCGATCGGACCTGCGCCCGCGCTGCCGCTCGACGAGATCGACATCCGGATCCAGGACGAGGGCAGCGGTACCGGTTTCGCCCGCCGATTGTGGTGGCGGGTCGACGCGCCGTTGCCCGCCGACCCGCGCCTGCACTCGGCGATCGCCGTCTACGTCACCGACATCTACGGGGTGGACCCGGTGCTCGCCGTGCACGGCCACTCGATGACCGACCGCAGCCACCACGCGGCGACAACCGATTCGTCGATCTGGTTTCATCGCGCCATCGCTGCCGACGCGTGGAACGTCCTGGACTCGCAGTCGCCGGCGGCCGGGCGCGGCCGCGGGGTGATGGTCGCCGGTCTGTTCGGCGCCGATGGGGCACGGGTGGCGACGCTCGTGCACGAGGGGCAGGCCGCCCGGCGAGGTTAGCGCCTGGTGGCTCTCGCGTCCGCGAGTCCGGACGGGCTACGCCGCGCTGCGCCAGCGCTTCTCGTAAGCCGCGACCTCATGCGGCTCGTCCATCGCAGACTTGATCATCGCCTTCTCGCGGCGAACCACCGACCGCATGGTCAACGCGATCAATGCGATCAGGACCGTGCCGGCGAAGATGATGAACAGTGGTGTGGTGGAGAAATTTAGAACCATGGTGACTCCCGATATTTGGTGGCGGTGCCAGCGCCTGCGTCCTCGCTGAACAGCAGACGCTGATTTCAATGGTGGGAGTTGGTTTCGTGTTTGGGAAGACCGGCAAAGTGACGGGTTTGTGACGGGGGTCACCGGACTACAACTCGGCCACCTCATGCTCGAGCAACTCCGCCAGGCGTTCCTGTGCGGCGGCTTTGCGGGTCGGCAGATGCGCCGACGGGAAGAGGGTGTCCACCGGTTCGTACTCCCGCAGAGTGCGCCGCGCCACCGTCAGCTTGTGCACCTCCGTCGGTCCGTCGGCGATCGCCAGGGACTGCGAGGCCACCAGCATCTTCACGAAGGGCATCTCGTCGGACACCCCGAGTGATCCGTGCAACTGCATGGCCCGCATCACCACGTCATGCAGCACCTTGGGCATGGCGACCTTCACTGCCGCGATGTCGCGGCGCACCTTCTGGTAATCGTGATACTTGTCGATTTTCCAGGCGGTCCGCAGCACCAGCAGCCGAAACTGCTCGATCTCGATCCAGCTGTCGGCGATCTTCTCGCTGCGTCATCTGGAAGTCGACCAAGCGGCCCTTGGCGGGTCTGGCGCGACACCGCCCGCTCGCACATCATGTCGAATGCCTTGCGCGCCAACGCGATCGTCCGCATCGCGTGGTGAACCCGGCCACCGCCGAGCCGGGTCTGGGCGATCGCGAACGCTTGTCCCTCACCGCCGAGGACGTGGTCGGCGGGCACCCGGACGTCGGTGTAGCGGACGTAACCGTGCGATGCGTGCGCCGAGGACTCCCCGCCCACCCCGACGTTGCGCACGATCTCGATACCCGGCGTTTCGGCCGGCACGATGAACAGCGACATCTTCTGGTGCGTTCGGGCCTCGGGATTGGTGACCGCCATGACGATGTAGAACGACGCGTAGCGGGCGTTGGAGGAGAACCATTTCTCGCCGTTGATCACCCAGTCGTCACCGTCGCGAACGGCGGTGGTGGTGAACAGTCCCGGATCGGAACCGCCCTGCGGCTCGGTCATCGAATAGCACGACGAGATCTCGCCGTTCAGAAGCGGCTGCAGGTAGCGCTGTCTTCTGCTCCTCGGTGCCGAACAACGCGAGGATCTCGGCATTACCGGAGTCGGGAGCCTGCGAACCGAAAACCGATGGTGCCCAACGTGATCGGCCGACGATCTCGTTGAGCAACGCCAGCTTGACCTGACCGTAGCCCTGCCCGCCGAGTTCGGCGCTCAGATGCGCGGCCCACAGGCCCTGGTCCTTGACCTTCTGCTGCAACGGGCGCAGGACCCGCATCAACTCGGGGTTCTTCTTGTCGTACGGGTCCAGCGGCGCATGGTCGAGCGGCTCGAGTTCGTCGCGCATGAACTCCTCGACCCAGTCGAGCTTGGCCTGATACTCCGGGTCGGTCTCGAAATCCCACATGATGAGCAGTGTCCCAGGGTCAGGGCACGATGACGGCGCGGCCCGTCACCTTTCCGTCGCGCAGGTCGCGGTAGGCCGCAGGGGCGTCGTCGAGCGAGTACACGGTGCGCTCGGTGCCCACCTGGCCCCCGGCGGCCAGGGCCAGCAGTTCCACGAGTTCGGGGCGGCTACCCCAGTAGGTGGTCGCGATGCTTACTTCGTAGGGCTGGGAGAAGAACGACAGCGGCACCTCGCCGCCGCCGATCCCGACGAGGGTGACATCGCCCATGTTTCGTGCGACCGACCGGGCCAAATCGAGTGTCGGTGTGGCGCCAACGAAGTCGATGACGACATCGGCCCCGCGCCCGCCGGTGAGCTCGCGGATCGCCGCCCCGGCCGTCTCATTCGACAGCACCGCGTGGTGGGCGCCCACATTGCGGGCCAGTTCCAGGGCCTCCGGCTTGAGGTCGACGGCGATCACCTGTGCCGCCGTGGTCGCCCGCGCGATCTGGACCGCGACGTGGCCGAGACCGCCGACGCCGATCAGCACGCAGGTGGCGTCGGGGGTCAGCTTCGGCCAGGACCGCCGGATCGCGTGATACGGCGTCAGCCCGGCATCGGTCAGCGGTGCGGCGATCACCGGGTCCAGACCCGCCGGCAGCGGCACCAGGTGCCGCTGATGGGGCACCAGGAGGTAGTCGGCCATCCCGCCGTCCAGCCCCAGTCCGCCGCCGCCGATCACCGACGGCCGCTCGCAGTAGTTCTCCATGCCGACCGCGCAGCGTTGGCACAGCCCACACCCCCACGCCCCGTAGACCGCAACCGCGTCGCCCTCGCCGTAGCCCTCGACTCCGCTGCCCATGGTGTGCACCCATCCGGCGCTCTCATGCCCCAGCGTCATCGGCAACTGCCACACCGACGACGCGTCGAGTTCATAGAGAATGTGCAGATCGGAGTGGCAGGCACCGGCCCCACCGACCTTGATCACCACCTCGCCCGGACCCGGGGTGGGTTCCGGGATCTCCATCAGTTCGGGTTCACGATCGAACCCCACCATCCGCAACGCCCGCATGTCGCCTCCTTCGTCCCGACGATTACATCCCCTCATACCCGGCGGGCACAGGTGAATACGGCATGCTGGTCGCGTGCGCCTGCTCAGCCGAGTGACCGGTCGGGAGGTGCGGGGATCAGACGGACTGCTGATCGGGCGGCTCGCGGATCTGTCCGTGCGGCTGAGCTCCGAACCGCCCATCGTGGAACACCTGGTGGTCACCCGGGCCAATGCCCGCGCGCTGGTGCTGCCGTGCTCCGCGGCCACCTTCACCGGTGACCACCTGAGGGTGCGCCTGCCGGCCGGTGAACTCCCCCGATTCGAGGTCGCGGCCGCCGCCGAGGCCCTGGCGCCCGACGAGATCCTGCTCAAGCGCGATGTGCTGGATACCCAGATCGTCGACGTCGTCGGCCAACGCCTGGCCCGGGTCGCCGACGTCCTGCTGGCACGCACTGCGGACGGCCGGCTGGAGGCGCTCGGCGTGGAGGTCGGATTCGGCGGCGTGCTGCGGCGGCTACGCTTCCCCGGCGGGCGCATCGGTGACGACATGGTGGCCTGGTCGGACCTGCATCTGACCTCGGAGCGGGGTCATCAGGTCCAGTTGGCGACCCCGCGGGCAGCGGTGCACCGACTCGATGCCCGCAGCCTGGCGGCACTGGTCAGCCGGGTCGACACCGATTCGGCGACCGAGATCCTGGCCGCCGAGGAACCCGCGCTCGCCGCCGACGCCGTCCGCTCGGCGGACCCCGAGGTCGGCGAACGGGTCCTGCGCGCCATGCCCGATAACCAGGCGGGCCGGATCGTCGATGCCATGCCGGCCGAGCACGCCGTCCGGTGGCGAGGCCGGTTGACCCGGCGGCGCGGGCGGCGCTTCCTGCGCTCGGGGGTGTGGGTGCGCCGGCACCTCAACTGGCGGCGCAGATGAGGGTGCTCACACCGCGGTTCCGGACCCGGCTGGCCGCGCTGCTCGCAGTGCTGGGCCCGGGCCTGCTCGCCGGGCTGTCCGATGACGACCCGGCAGGCATCACCACCTACTCGGTCCTGGGAGCCAACCACGGCTATCAGCTGCTGTGGGTGCTGCTGCTGTCCACGGTGGCGCTGGTGATCTTCCACGGATTGGCGGCCCGGATGGGCGTGGTCACCGGGCAGGGCCTCATCGGACTGGTGCGTCAGCGCTACGGCGTCGGTGTCGGCGGAGCCGTGCTGGCCGCGCTGGTGGTCGCCAACATCGGTACCACATGCGCCGAATTCGCCGGTATCGCAGCGGGTTTCGAGATTTTCGGGATCAGCCGCTACCTGAGCGTCCCGGTAGCCGCTGTGACGGTGTCACTGCTGGTCCTGCGGGGAAGTTTCCACCGCGTCGAGCGGCTGTTGCTGATGCTGTCGACGGTGTTCCTGGCCTACATCGGCTCGGGATTCATGGCGCACCCCGACTGGGGCGCAGCGCTGCACGGCACGGTGGTGCCCAGCATGCCGCTCACCGGCGAGGCGATCGCGATCGTCACGGCAACCCTGGGGACCACGCTGGCGCCGTGGGGTCTGTCGTTCATGCAGTCGTATGCGGTGGACAAGAAGTTGCGGGTGGAGGATCTCAAGCTCGAACGCATCGATGTGGTCACCGGCGCGGTGCTCACCGGCGTCATCGGATTCTTCGTCGTCGTGGCCTGCGCGGCCACCCTGCATCGGGACGGCCGCACCATCACCGACGCCGCCGACGCCGCCGTCGCACTGCAACCCCTCGCCGGAGAGGCGGCCTCTCGGCTGTTCGCCGTCGGCCTGATCGGCGCCTCGATCCTGGCCGCCTCGATCCTGCCGCTGTCCACGGCTTACTCGGTGTGCGAATACGCCGGCGCCGAAGCAGCCATCGACGACCCCTTTCGCGAGGCCCGCACCTTTTACCTGACCTACGGGATCATCACGCTGATCGGCACCGCACTCGTGCTCGCGCCCGACGCACCGTTGGTGGCCATCCTGGTCGGCACCCAGGTGCTCAACGCGGTACTGCTCATCCCACTGCTGGTGGCCATGGTCGGTCTGGCCCGTGATCGTGATCTGATGGGCGGCTTCGCAACCGGGCGGGCGGGCACACTGGTCTACGGGCTGACCACCGCGGTGGTGGTGGTCTGCGTCATCACCCTCGGTGTCACCGAGCTATTGGGCTGACCCCCGGTTGGGCCGACCATCTGCCGGGCCGATAGCCGCGCGTAGCCTGTCCACGATGCCCATCGATGTGCGCGCGGCGCGCAGGAACGACGTCCCGGATCTGGCGCAGGTGCTGGGCCGGGCCTTCCGGGAGGACCCGGTGTTCCGGTGGCTGGTGCCCGATCCGCAACGGCGGGCCACGGCGCTGCCCGGGTTCTTCAGCGCCATCGCCCGCCACCATCACCTGGCCGGCGGCGGCGTCGAGGTGGCGCTGTCGGATTCCGGTGTCGTCGCGGCGGCCCTGTGGGATCCGCCCGGCCGCTGGGCGCAACAGCCGCGCGAGCAGATCCCGATGCTGCCCGCGGTGGTCCGGCTGTTCCGTGGCCGGCTGGCGCGGCCAGGGCGTTGAGCGATCAGATGAAGGCGGCCCACCCCGAGGAGCCGCACTGGTATCTGGCGATGATCGGAAGCGATACCGCGGTGCGCGGAGGCGGCTTCGGCAGTGCGCTGATGCGGTCCCGGCTGGACCGTTGCGATGCCGAGGGCGCGCCGGCCTACCTGGAGTCGAGCAATCCCGACAACATCCCCTATTACCTGCGGTTCGGTTTCGAGGTGACGGGCGAGATCACGTTGCCGGACGGCCCGTCCCTGTGGCCCATGTGGCGGCAGCCACGATGAGGGTTCGTGGCGGCAGCCACGATGAGGGTTCGTGGCGGCAGCCACGATGAGGGTTCGTGGCGGCAGCCACGATGAGGGTTCGTGGCGGCAGCCACGATGAGGGTTCGTGGCGGCAGCCGGCCCTCCCGCCGGCGAGATGTCAAGCGTCCGCGCGCGTGGTGTCGGTCAGCGTCACCCGGAACTGCATCACCCGGTAGGGCCAGCCGCGGGCGGTATTCCATTGCGACACAACCAGTCCCACACCTCCAGTGACATCCAGTCGGCTACCGGGAAGCACGTAGCCGCCGTAGAGTTGGGCGACCTGGCAGCCGTCATGATCCTCGGTGTCCCAGCCGCAGCCCAGAACCGGCCGCTGCACGGGCGCCCGGCTCAGATCGGCGGTGGGGGAGGCGATCGTCCGGTAGCCCAGCGCGTAAGCGGACGAGAGAAATCCGCCCAGCACCCATGTGCCGCTGTCCAATCGGCGCAGCGATAACTCGCCCCAGGTCTCCCCGGGTGGTGTGATCACGGTCGCGTCCTCGCCCCACGCGCCGTCCGCCCACGCCAGATACCGGGACTGATCCCCGATATGTTCCGGACGGACTCGACGCAGGATCAGTCCCTTGTTGCGCTGAAAGCCCGTCGAGACCACGTACACCCACCCGTCCTCGGGGTTGTAGTCCCACGTCCAGCACTGGGCGTGTCCGCTGTACAGGCCGGCCGGGAACTTCGCCGGCCTGCCGAGGTTGCGCCAGGACAAGCCATCGTCGTCGGAGCGCCAGATCTCGGTCCACACCACGTTGCCGAAACCCTGGTTGACGATCGCGTGCAGGTACAGCGTGTCGCCGACTCGCAGCAGATCCGACGGGATGACGGTGCTGATGTTGCGGCGCAGCAAACCGGGAGTGTTCCGGTGCTTGTAATGCCACAGTTGACGGGCATAGCGCGCGTCGGCGCCGCCGGCCTTCCGGTAGACGATGGGATGGGTGGCGTCCCCGGTGCCGATCAGGATGACCGGCGAGCGCCAGTCCCCGGACCCAACCCGGTCGCCGGAGAACGTATCTCCGAACACCGACACCAGATGGCCGTCGGCGGCGAGAACCGAAGCGCCCAAATCGGTACATGTCACGCCGAACTGGTCGGTCAAACCCGGCCCGGTGAGGTCTTTGACCTTCCCGGTGGTCGCCGCCTTCCCGGGTTCAGTGCTGGGCACGGTTCACCGCACGATGAAATCGGCCGGGTCCACCGACCTCGTCCACGTCCAGTAGTCCACCAGTCGCCAGGGGCTGAGCGAGTGCACAACGCCGCGGGCGTCCTTGTAGAAGCTGTGCGTGATGCTGGGTTGCGACCACACCATGGTTCTCAACTCGGCCTGTGTGCGGGCATACCAGTCGTCGTAGCGTTCGGCCCGCGGCTCGATGGCCGACTTCCCGGATGTCAGCAACAGGTCGATACACCCCATGATGTGGCGAATCTGGCACTCGGAGTGGAAGATCAGGCTGCCGCCGCTGGCGAGGTTGGTGCCCGGGCCGTACATGCAGAAGAAGTTCGGGAATCCCGGGATCGTGATGCCCAGATACGCCGCCGGTCGCTCCCCCCACATCCGGTGCAGGTCCACCCCGTCGCGCCCGGTGACGCTCAGCGATCCCAGGAAGTCGTTGACCCGGAAACCGGTGGCGTAGATGAGAACGTCAGCGGGATAACGGTTGCCGTCGGTGTCGATGACGGCGTCGGCCTCGATATGGTCGATGCCGCAGGCGCACCAACTCGACGTCATCCCGCCGCAGCGTCCGCAGCCAACTGCCGTTGTCCTGCAGGGTGCGTTTGCCGGTGGCCGGGTAGTCGGGAAGGACCTTGGCCGCCAGTTCCTCGTCGCCGTCGAGTTGGCTGGTGATCCACTCGGTGAACATCATCCGGGCAAGGTCATTGGCCTCACTGACCGCCGTCTGCTGATCCGGCCACTCGCGGGTCCACCTTCGCCGCCGCCAGTCCGGTGTCGCAGCCCGGCCAGAAGACCAGGAACCGGTACCAGCGCCCGTAGAACGGCAGATGCTTGCAGCGCCCAGCGCATTCCGGTGCCTACCGCGGCGTGGTAGTCGGGGTTGGGGAACATCCACTGAGCGGTGCGCTGGAAGATCGTCAGCCTGCGCACGGTGTCGGCGATCGCCGGTGCGACCTGGAAGCCGGTGGCCCCGGCGCCGACCATCACGACGTCGCGGCCGGCGAGGTCGACGCCGTGGTCCCAGCGCGCGGTGTGGAATGCGGGCCCGGCGAAGCCGTCCGCTCCGGGGATGTCGGGGACGAACGGCTGGTTGAGTTGGCCGACGGCGCAGATGACCGCACGCGCTCGCAGGGTCTCGGCATCGCCGTCGGTGCTCTGGACGGTGACCGACCAGCTCGATGTCTCATCGTCCCATGTTGCGGCGCTGACGGTGGTGTCGAAGCGAATGTGGTCGCGCAGCCCGTGCCGGTCGACGACGTCGGAGAAGTAGGTCTGTAGCTCCGGTTGCCGGGCGAAGAACTCCGTCCAGTGGTCGGACGGCTCGAAGCTGTAGCAGTAGAAGTGATTTCCGACATCGACCCGGGCTCCGGGATAGCTGTTCTCCCACCATGTCCCGCCGACCCCCGGGTTCTTCTCGACGCACGGTGAAGGGGATGCCGGCCTGCGTGAGCCGGATCGCCGCAAGGAGGCCGGACTGCCCGGCGCCGATGACGATCACCGGGAACTCGGAGCGGTCCCGGGGGTCGGAGGCCAGCGCATCGCCGCGGGCGTCGCGGCCGTCGAGCCCCATCTCCTCGAGCATCATCGGCACGTATTCGTCGGCGACCTCTCCGGCGACGATCCAGTTCATCATGCGCATGAGCAAGGCCCGGTCGATCGGAGCGGGCTCGGGGCAGCCGCGGTCGCGGTAGTCGCGGATGACGTCAAGGGCCAGGCTGCGGGCGGCGGCCTTGGCCTCCTCGGACATGAAACCCTGCACCTCGTTGAGGAAGATGCCGGCCGGCCGCAGGGAGCCATCGAGGATGTCCCGGCGTACCGCGTCGTCCTCGGTCATATGCACGCACGACAGCAGCAGAGCCGGCACCGATACGTCCTGCAGGGCGGCGGCGATCTCGTCGTCGGAGTCGGTGAAGGGCTCGCCGGCGTGCGGATTGCGCATCACCCCAGGCTATTGCGAAAGGGCGGGGGTGGAGGCGTTCTCGCAGCCGTCGGTCGCACACAGAGGCGGCGACCCCGGGGTCTGCGCTAACCGACCGCCTGCAGCACCACCATCGCCCGCGCGTGTACCCGCACGGGGTTGCCGGCTTTGACCGCAGCGGCCTCACCGATCTCGCCCGGGCCGGCGGCGGTGTCCACCACGGGCTGCCAGGCGACCCCGAATTCCGCTGGCGGGAGTACGAATTCGAGGGCCTCGTGGTGGGCGTTGAAACACATGATGAACGAGTCGTCGGTGACCCGACGGCCGCGGGGGTCGAGGTCGGGGATGCCCTGGCCGTTGAGGTACACCGCCACCGACCTGCCGAATCCGGAGTCCCAGTCCTCATCGCTCATCTCCGAGCCGTCGGGGGTGAACCATGAGATGTCGGGCAACCCTTCGCTGCCACGCCGGCGGACCGGGCGCCCGTCGAAGAACCGCTTACGCCGGAACACCGGGTGGGCGGCCCGCAACGCCGACACCGACTCGGTGAACTCCTGCAGGGCGGTGTCGGGCTGTGCCCAGTCCACCCACGTCAGCGGATTGTCCTGGCAGTAGCCGTTGTTGTTCCCGCACTGGCTGCGGCCCAACTCGTCGCCGTGGCTGATCATCGGAACGCCCTGCGACAGCAGGAGGGTGGTGATGAAGTTGCGCTGCTGGCGGCTGCGCAAGGCGTTGACCTCCGGGTCGGCGGTCGGCCCCTCGACCCCGCAGTTCCACGACCGGTTGTGGTTCTCGCCGTCGTTGTTGTTCTCGCCGTTGGCCTCGTTGTGCTTGTCGTGGTAGGAGACCAGGTCGCGCAGGGTGAAGCCGTCGTGGGCGGTGACGAAGTTGATCGAGGCGACCGGCCGGCGTGCGGTGGCCTCGTAGAGGTCGGCTGAGCCGGCAGATCCGGTAGGCGAACTCGCCGAGGCTGGCGGCCTCGCCGCGCCAGAAGTCGCGCACGGTGTCGCGGAACTTGCCGTTCCACTCGGTCCATTGCGGCGGGAAGTTGCCCACCTGATAGCCGCCCGGGCCGACGTCCCAGGGCTCGGCGATCAGCTTCACCTGGCTGACGGTCGGATCCTGTTGCACCAGTTCGAAGAACGTCGCTCAATCGGTCGACGTCGTAGAACTCCCGCGCCAGCGTCGCGGCGAGGTCGAACCGGAACCCGTCGACGTGCATCTCGGTGACCCAGTAGCGCAGCGAGTCCATGATCAGTTGCAGCGCGTGCGGATGCCCGACATTGAGGCTGTTGCCCGTGCCGGTGTAGTCCATGTAGTAGCGCCGGTCGTCCTCGACGAGACGGTAGTAGGAGGCGTTGTCGATACCCCGAAACGACAGGGTGGGGCCGAGGTGGTTGCCCTCGGCGGTGTGGTTGTAGACCACGTCGAGGAGCACCTCGATGCCCGCCTCGTGGAGGGCTCGCACCATCGCCTTGAACTCCTGAACCTGCCCACCCGGGCTGCTGCTGGCCGCGTACTTGCTGTCGGGGGCGAAGAAGCCGATGGTGTTGTAGCCCCAGTAGTTCGACAGTCCGCGTGTCCAGCAGCACCGAGTCGTTGGCGAAGTGATGGACCGGCATGAGTTCGATCGCGGTGGCGCCCAACGCCTTCAGATGGTCGATGATGACCGGGTGCGCGATCGCGGAATAGGTGCCGCGAATGGCGTCGGGGATGTCGGGATGGGTCTGGGTCAGTCCTTTGACGTGCGCCTCGTAGATCACGCTGTCGGCGTAGTCCCGCTGCGGCGGGCGGTCCATTCCCCAGTCGAAGTACGGATTGATCACTACCGACTTCGGCATGGCGGGCGCGGAGTCGTCGTCGTTGCGGCTGTCCGGATCGCCGAAGTTGTATCCGAAAAGTGACTGCTGCCAGTCGAAGTGGCCGTCGATCGCCTTGGCGTAGGGGTCGATCAGCAGTTTGTTCGGGTTGCACCGCTGGCCGTTGGCAGGGTCGTGCGGGCCGTGCACCCGGTAGCCGTAGCAACTGTCCCGGTTCGACGTTGGGCAGATAGCCGTGCCAGATCAAGCCATCCACCTCGGGGAGAGCGACGCGGGTTTCAGCACCGGTCGCGTCGAACAGACACAACTCGACCCGTTCAGCAACGTCGGAATACAGCGCGAAGTTCGTGCCGAAGCCGTCGTAGTTCGATCCCAGCGGGTACGGCTTACCCGGCCACACCTCCATGGCCGGGGCACTCAACGGCGGGCCCGACGGTAACGGAGATAGACATAGTCGTCGATCGTGCAGGCGTGCTGCAGCGAGAGACGCGCCGGATCGCGGAGCGGTACGCCCGCCCGCCGCACCGGTTTGGCCGCCGCCAGCGTCGGAGAGAGAGTGAGGCACATCTCGTCGACGAGGTCGGCGGAGATCAACTCGTCGAGCAGGGTGGGGCCGCCCTCGCACAGCACCCGCCGGAAGCCGCGGGCTTGGAGCCGGTCGATTGCGGCGCTGATGTCGACCTCGGTGGCCCCGGCGGTCAGCACGTCGGCCCGATCGCGCAATTGCGGGTGCGTGCGCACGACCTCGGTGGTGGTGATCAGTAGCGGACGCTGGGTGTGCTCAGCGAACAACGATGCGGGCAGGTCGCCGGACCGGGTAACGACGGCGATCGGGGGGATGTCGGTGATCCCCCAGCGGTCTCGGCGTTCGGCCAGTTGCGCGGGGGTCAGGCGGACCGGGCCGTAGCGTTCGGCCCGTACCGTGCCCGCCCCGACCAGGACGACGTCGGCGTAACCGCGCAGTGCCAGCAGCAGGTTCTGGTCGCACGCGTTGGACAGCGGGCCGACCAGTCCGTGGAACGCCACAGCGCCGTCGGCCGACATAATCATGTTCACCCGGACCCCGTCGGGCGCGTCGGCGTAGAGCGGCGCCAGTTCGCCGAGCCCCGTCCCGGCCGTCACGTGTTCCACAACCTGGGTCATAGCATTCCTTTACCCCCAGCGCCATCCGGCAAAACGTCGTGCGCCCGTATGTGTGCCATCGGGGCGGTCATTCGGCGGGTTCGCTGCGCCAGCCCGCGACGCCCAGAACGATCATCCGCAATTGTCTGGTCGCGGTTCGGGTGATCTCGTCAACGGAAGCCGCGTCCCCGGCGTCCTCGAGTGCCTCGGCGATGATGATCATCGAGTTGACGAACAGACTGGCGAGGATGTTCAGATCCTCGGTGCTCCAGTCGCGAAGCTCCGGGAAGCGCGCCAGGTCGGTCGCCAGTTCGGAAGTGATCAGCCGGATCTCGGTGCGAATCGCGTAGCGCAGGACCATCACTCCGCTGGAGCGCTCTCTGCCGATGAACCGCCAGTGCTCCCGTTGCTGAGTCACGCTCGCGGTGAGGATCTCCACCGTCGAGTCGATCACCCGGCTGGAATCCAGGCGGCCGGCCCGGGCGGTCCGAAGGGTCTCCCGCAGCGAGCGGAAGGACTCGTCGATCAGGACCAGCCCGAGTGCCTCCATCGACTCGAAGTGGCGGTAGAAGGCGGCCGGAACGATGCCGGCCTCCCGGGTGACCTCACGCAGGCTGAGCCCGCTGAAGCTGGTCTCGGCCAGCAGCTTGAGAGCGGCGGCGATGATGGCCCGGCGGGTGGCCTCTTTGCGTTCCTCGCGCGACGGGCTGTCGCGGGACCGCGACCGGCCGGGTCTCTCCCGACGCGCACTGGGTGTACGACCATTCACTGGTGTGAACGCTAACACATCGGGGCAAAACGCTTGACGTGAACTCGGCAACTGCGCAACGGTGTACATATGTTCACTCAAAACCCTCCGGCCGGCCGGCTGCCGTCGCGGCTGCTCGGCCTGCTTGCCGGCCCGCACGGTGTGGACCGCTACACCGAACTTGTCGACCCGATGTGGACCAGCGAGGACCGTGCCACGGTGGTGCGGGTTCGCCGGCCCAACGCGCGCAGCCTGACCATCTGGCTGCGGCCCAACCACCCGATCTTCTTCCGGGCCGGGCAGTACCTCACCGTGACCGTCGAGATCGATGGTCGCCGGCACATCCGCTGCTATTCCCCGGCGAACGCCGAAGGCGTGCCGGTGATCGAACTGACCATTACCCGCCATGACGGCGGGGCGGTGTCGGAGTACCTGCACCGGACGGCCCGGCCCGGAATGACCGTCGGCCTGTCGGGCCCGGCCGGCGACTTCGTCCTGCCGAACCCGCGTCCGCGTCGCCTGCTGCTGATCGCCGGCGGTAGCGGCATCACACCGATCATGTCGATGGTCCGCACCCTGCGGCAGGAGCGCGGCCACGACGGCGAGATCGCCGTGCTGCACTACGCCCGCACCGTCGGCGATGCCTGCTACCGAGAGCAATTGGCGACGCTGCCCGATGTCCGGGTGCTGCTTGTCTGCACCCGCGCTCCCGGTGGTGACCTCGACGGCCACCTCAGTGCGCGGCACCTCGCCACCGCGATGCCCCACCCGGATGCGGTGTACGTCTGTGGCCCGCGCGAACTGATCGACGCCGTCGCGGGAGCACCACCCGGGAGCAATCGCCGAGAGCTTCGCACCCGTGCCGGCGGTGATTCCCGACTCCCCGGGCGGGGGACGGATCACCTTCGGCCAGAGCCGGATCGCCGTGCCGGATGACGGGCGAACGCTGCTCGATCAGGCTGAAGCCGCCGGCCTCGCACCGGCAACCGGCTGCCGGATGGGCATCTGCCACACCTGCACCCGCCGCAAGGTCCGCGGCATGGTGCGCAACATCACCACCGGATCCATCTCGACCGACGACGACGATGCGGTGCAGATCTGCGTGTCCGTCCCGCTCGGCAACGTCGAGATCGACCTCTAACCAACATCTTTCACAAGGGAATTGATCCAATGACACATACGATTACACTCACGCCGGCCCAACTCGAGGAGTTCGGCCGCGAGCTCGACGCCATCAAGGAGAAGGTGGTCGCCGACCTCGGCCAGGCCGACGTCGACTACATCCGCCGGGTCATCAAGGCCCAGCGCGGCGATGGAGGTGGCCGGCCGGGCCATGCTGATCGCGGCTCCTGCCGCCGGCCTGGCTGCCCGGCACCGCGCTGCTGGCGGTGTCGAAGATCCTCGACAACATGGAGATCGGCCACAACGTCATGCACGGCCAGTACGAGTGGACCGGCGACCCGGCGCTGTCGCGGCCGGACCTTCGAGTGGGACACCGCCTGCCCGGCCGACCAGTGGCGGCACTCGCACAACTTCATCCCACCACACCTTCACCAACATCGTCGGCATGGACCGCGACATCGGCTACGGCATCCTGCGGATGAGCGAGGACCAGCCCTGGCAGCCCGTACTACCTGGGCAACCCGGTCTACGCCGTTCCTGCTGATGGTGCTGTTCCAGTACGGCGTGGCGCTGCACGAGCTGGAGATCGAACGCATCCGCGCCGGTGAGATCACGCTGGCCGACAAGCGCGAGGTGCTGCAGGGGATCTGGCGCAAGACCCGCCGCCAGGTGCTCAAGGACTACGTCGCCTTCCCGCTGCTGGCCGGGCCGTTCGCGCCGTTCGTCTTCGCCGGCAACGTGACGGCCAACCTGATCCGCAACGTCTGGGCGTTCTCGATCATCTTCTGCGGGCACTTCCCCGAGGGCGCCCAGGAGTTCTCGCGACGAGGAGACCCGCAACGACGAGCCGCGGGCCAGTGGTACTTCCGGCAGATCCTCGGCTCGGCGAATCTGACCGGCGGCAGGCTCTTCCACATCCTGTCCGGCAACCTGTCCCACCAGATCGAGCACCACCTGTTCCCGGACATGCCGGCCCGCCGCTACGCCGAGATCGCCCCGCAGGTGCGCGAGATCTGCGAGCGCTACGGCCTGCCCTACAACAGCGGGTCCCTGCCCAGGCAGTTCGCCAGCGTCGTGCGCAAGATCGTCCGCCTGGCGCTGCCGGCGCGCAGTGCGAGCAGACCGGCCACAGCGGAGCCACTGGCCGCCTGAGTCGCCGAACCGTTAGGGCTGCACCAGGATTCGGATCGGATTGCCGTCGGCCCGTTCGAGCATCTCGATCCCCTCGCGGATGTCCTCAAGGGGGATGATGCGGCTGATCGAGCGGGAGAGATCCAGCCGGCCGAGCGACACCAGCATGGCCAGCGTCTCGATGTCGGCGTTCCGATAGCCGAGGTGGCCCAGGATCTGCTTCTTCGTCAGGCCGAACATGGAGGTGGGTCCGATCGTGGGGGACTCCGCACTCATCCCCACACCCACCAGGCGGCCGCCCACGGCCAGGCAGTCCAGCGCCTGCTCGAAGGTGACCTTCAACCCCACCGCGTCGAATGCCACGTCGAGCTTGCGGCCGGCCGGTGACCTCGCCGATGCGTTCCTTGACGTCCGGGTCGCGGGAGTCGAACGCGTAGTCCGCACCGAGTTCCAGCGCGCGGTCACGCACCACCGGGTTGATGTCGACGGCGATGATCGGTGCCGCACCGACGAGTCGGGCCAACTGGACGATGTGGGTGCCGACGCCGCCCACTCCCCACACTCCGACCGCCTCACCGACGCCCACCTTGCCGGTGTGCACCACCGCCCCGTACGGAGTGGAGACCGCGTCGGCCAGGATGGCCGCCTGTTCCAGGGGAACGTTGTCGGGCACGCGGGTCAGCCCCGACGCCAGCGCGACGGTGTACTGCGCCCAGGCGCCGTCGTAGGCGAAGGCCATGATGAGCATCTGCAGACAGTTCGCGGTGTCACCCCGCCGGCAGTTCGGGCACTCGGCACACGGCCGGCCCGCCGCCACCACCACCCGGTCACCCTCCGACCAGCCCGTCACACCCGGGCCCAGCTTGGCAATGGTGCCGGCGGCCTCGTGGCCCTGGATGACCACCGGCCGCTGGGCCGGGAAGGTCCCGTTGATCAGGCTGACGTCGGAGTGACAGATACCGCAGAACGCCACCTTGACGAGGACCTCGCCGGGTCCCGGCTCGGGAACCGGGACATCCTCGACCACAACGGTTTTGGTGTCGGCGTAGAACCGTTCGGCCCGCATCGTGGTTGGAATCTCAGGCATGGCGTTCTCCCTCGTCGTCCTTCAACCTACGCCTGGGTCGATAGAGTGACGGCCATGGCCTGGGTGCGGCAACGGGACGGCGTGACCTGCGGGCCCAGTGTCGCGGTGATGGCTGGGGCGCTGCTCGACGCCGACTACGGCGGCCCCCTGTTGTCCGGGCATACCGACCGTGCCCAGCAGTGGTTCGACGCCGAACAGCGCCGGGTCCACCGGGCGGTGAACATGGTGTGGCCCCGGGCGTTGGGTACCACCCCGGCCGGGATGGCTCGCGCCATCTCCGCCCGTAGCGCGACGCGCGGCGCACGGTACCGCTGGCGGCCCGTGCGCCGAGGTGACGCCCTCGCCGACGTCAGCGCGGCGCTGTCCGGGGGCTGGCCGGTGGCGATGCTGATCGGTGCGGCGATACCCCGGCACTGGGTGCTGCTCACCGAGATCACCGGTTCGGCGATGCGGTGTTACGAACCGTCCTCGGGACGGCTGCACACCGTCGAGGCCGCGGCGATCCGGGAGGGTCGGCTGAATGCGTTGGGTTTTCCCCGCCCGTTCGCCTTCGTGCTGCCGGATACGGCGGAACCCGTCGCCGGGGAGAAGTTGTCAGACCCGTAGTAGGGCGATCGACGCTGACACCGCGGGTTCGAGAATGCCGGCTGCGGGGGCGCCGTCCTCAACGGTCTGGGCGGTGAGTTCGCGCAGGCCGCCCACCAGGATCACGGCGGCTCCGGGGGTCAGCGGCGCCAGCCCGGCGCGCTGGAACCCCGGACCTGCGGTCAACTCGACGATCATCGCCGCAAGCCGGCTGAACCCGCGCCGCAGCATCGGTCGCGCCGCGTCGCCGAGGGCGGGCAGTTCGCGGATCCAGCTCAGGGTGACCGCGGGGTTGGCGTCGATGGTGTCGACATAGGCCGAGACGGCCTGGCGTACCTGGTCCTGCCAGGCGGCCTCGGGATCGACCGCCGCGCGCACCGCGTCGACGAGGTCCTCGTTGTTGGCCGTGAGCAACTCCACGAAGCACTCCTCCTTGGTGGAGAAGTGGTCGTAGAAGGTCCGTTTCGACGTGCGCGCCAACCGGACGATGTCGGCCACGGTGGTGTCGCGGTAGCCGCGTTCCTCGATGCACGCGGCGAGTCCGTCGAGCAGGCGGCGGCGAAAGTCGGGAGTGCTGTGCGGGCTGGCGGCCCGCTCGGCGACCGGTGCGCTCACCGTCGGTCCTCCCCTCAATACCTTGTCAGCATCTGGTACCGAAGGGTACCGTACAAGAGCATGCACCTGGTACACCCCGGTACCGCGTGAGTTGGGAGTCTCGATGACATCGGCGCCGACCGTAGATCTGACCATTGCCGACGATGCGCTGCTGCCTCCCGCCCCACAGCCACCACGCGCGCTGGTCGGAGTGGCGTTCACCGCTGCGCGCCGGGGCACCGTGGCCTGGCTGCACCGCAGGTACGGCCCAGCGGTCACCCTGCGGATTCCGGTCTTCGGCGACACCGTCATGGTCTCCGACCCCGTGCTGGCCAAGCAGGTCTTCACCACCAGTCCCGAGGTGCTGCACAACATCCAGCCCAACTTGAGCCGGCTGCTGGGGGCCGGGTCGGTGTTCGGCCTCGAGGGCGCCGAGCATCGCCGCCGGCGCAAGCTGCTCACCCCGCCGTTCCACGGCAAGAGCATCGCCGCCTACGAGCCGCATCGTCGAGGAGGAGACGATGCGTGAGATGGCGACCTGGCCGGAGGGGACGGAGTTCGCCACCCTGGAACCGATGATGCGGATCACGCTCAACGTGATCCTGCGCGCGGTGTTCGGCGCCGACGGGACCGAGTTGCAGCGTCTGCGTGAACTACTGCCGAAGTGGGTGACGCTCGGGTCGCGACTCGCGCTGTTCCCGACCCCGGGTATTGCCCCGGGTCGCTGGGGTCCGTGGCGCCGGCTGGCCGACTACCGGCGGACCTACGAGGCACTGGTGGACAACCTGATTGCCCGCGCCCGCCAGGATCCGCACCTCGCGGACCGCACCGATGTGTTGTCGATCTTCCTGCGCAGCACCTACGACGACGGCTCGGCGATGACCCGTAGCGAGATCGGCGATGAGTTGCTGACGCTGCTGGGTGCCGGGCACGAAACCACCGCGTCCACTCTGGCGTGGGCATTCGAGCGGATCTCCCGGCACCCGCAGGTGCTCGAACGACTGGTCGCCGAGGTGGCGGGGGAGGGCAACACCTACCGGCAGGCCACCATCTTCGAGATCCAGCGCAACCGCACGGTCATCGACTTCGCGGGCCGCAATGTCGCCGCACCCGTGTACCAACTCGGCCAATGGACTCTGCCGCAGGGATATTCGATTCTGGTGAGCCTGCTGCAGTTGCACCGCGACCCGAACGTCTATCCGGATCCGGAGCGGTTCGATCCGCAACGGTTCCTCGACGAGAAGCCCAGCACGTACTCGTGGGTCCCGTTCGGAGGGGGAACCCGACGCTGCGTCGGTGCCGCGTTCGCCAACATGGAGATGGACGTCGTACTCCGAACGGTGTTGCGGCACTTCACCATCCGTACCACGTCAGCCCCCGGCGAGAGGTGGCACCACCGCGGTGTGGCGTTCACCCCGAAAAAGGGCGGACGCATGGCGGTCTACCGGAGGGCCAACCCGCTCGGTTGAGCCGGTTGGCCTCCGGAGGGCAGCCTCAGATCACGCGAACGGGTTGGTGTACACAACCTCGGGGTGGACTCGCCGGGAGGACCGTGGGGAGCAGGGGGATATTCCCCAGCGGCGTCGTGAACTGGAATGAGTTCAGGTTCACGCCGTTCTGGGGGATGACGGTATCGGAGATCCCCAAACCGTTGCCGAAGTCGATGAAGTTCATCACCGTGCCGACCGGGGGTACCGTCAGCGGAGTCGCGCCAACCTCGCCGGACGTGACCTTGGTGATCAGGATCGCTTTGCTGTGAGTACCCGTGCTGGAATCCCACTGGCTTTGGACGTCGGCGTCGACGGTCCCGATCTTTCGTCCCAGGAAGTCATAGACATCGAACTGCTGGTAGCCCTGAATCTGAACATCGCGGGGCGGCAGACCGTTCACCCCGCTGGGAATCGCGCTGGAACTGGGGACGAACTTCTGACCGCCCGGGGCGATCAGGGGCTTCATCGGGGGCTCCTGGGATGCATTGAAGTACAGCTGTGGGAACAAGAAGGACGGCAGCGGAAGGCTGGAGAGATCGGTGACGCCCCGCGGCGTGCCCAGCTTGAGCGAGATCACGTCGCCGGACAGCGCGGGCATCGATGAGTAGAGCAGCCAGACCTTGTCGCTGCCGAAGTACGCGACGTTGTAGACGGTGCCGACCGGCGGGGTCTGCCCCGGCTTGGTGCCGACGTTGGTTCCGTCGTTGCCCGTGACGAGGATGGCCTGGGTGTAGATGCCGATTGCGTCGGATGTGGTGGTGAATTCGCCGTCGAAGCTGCCGACCTGCTTGCCATCCGAGTCGAAGACGCCGAAGACCTGGTTCCCCTGAACGCTGTTGAACAGCGGCAGCAGTCCGATCGTCGCGGTGATCTTTTCGGCGACCGGTTTGGCCGGTGCGATGCTGAAGCCGTCGGTGATGTCCATCGGCCTGTTGTCGAAGGTGTGGTCAGCGATGCCCTCCGCGGCGTCGTAACCGATCGGCAGCGGAATCGAACCGAAGACCGTCTTCAGCTTGACCGAAACCTTGTCGCCGGACGCCGTGGGCATCGCCGAGTAGGTCAACCCGACTAAGCCCAGTGTGAATTCGGAAAGGATCGACCCCACCGGAGGCGTCTGCCCGGCCTCGGTGCCCACGTTGACCCCGTCATTGGCGGTGACGAGCATCTGAACGTAGCGGGCACCGATGGAGGTGGGGTCACCTGAGGTCACCAGCGCGCTGAAGCTGCCGACCGCGTCCCCGGTGTTCGGGTCGACGAGGTTGAAGTCCTGGCTGCCCTGCAGCATGTTCGGCTGACCCGGCCAGTACGCCCACCGGCCAGTGAAGGCGTGGATGATCTCCACGGACGTGGGGACGACGCCGTAACCGTTGAGGACCATCGTCGGGGTCGCCGGAGCGCTGGCTACAGCGGAACTGGCGGCCGCGGCCAGAGGCTGACGCCGGGCCGCGGCGAGCAGCAGCCAGTTGGCCGGCGATTCCACCTGCGGACCGAACGGCGAATAACCGGAGAAGGTGTTCACCAGCTGCGTCACGACGGAGTTGATCACCGTCGAGATCTGATTGGCGACCTTCGCCAGAGCTGTCGGGAAAACCAGAGTCGGCGTCACCGCGGTGGAGGTGACCGACCGCGCCGGGGCGACCGGCGTCGTGACCGTCTCGACCAGTGATGTCACGTCCTGTGCCGCCGCGGCGGCCGGAACTGCCGCCGCCTCCGACTCCGAGGACTCAGCGGGGGCCAGTGCGTCGGAGTCCGCCGCGAACGAGGTGACGGCCCCAGCGCTGTCGTCGCTCTTGGCGGTCGTGTCGCCGTTCGCCGTGTTGTCGCTGTCCGAAGTGGTGGCGGCGGCCGGCCCGGGAGTCAGGTCGGCCTTCGACTCCGGCTTGGCCGACTCCGTGGAGTCGCCTCCGCGGCGGGCTTTGGTATCGCGCTGCACTACGTCGGGGACGTCCACCTCTACCGCGTCGGGGGCATCTGCGTCCGACGATGGTTGGCCGGTCGCCGACGGTGCCGCGGCACTGCTCGACGGCCGGGCGGCACGGGGACCCCGCGTCCCGTGGCGGCGTGTGGGAGTCGACGCGTCATCCCCCTCGGCCTGAGCACCGCGGCGGGAATCCGGCGCCGACGAGCCCGAGGTGTCCGAGGCCGCGGGATTGGCCCAGGCGACCGTCGGGCCGCCGAGGATCGCCGCGCCGACTCCGAAAGCGGCCGCGAGGGCTCCGACACGGCCGACATACGTTGCTGCGCTCATATTTCCATCTCTCGTCAGGGGTTGGGTTAATCCCTAGCCAGGTTGATCGGTCAGTTCGAAGGTGTCGTAGACGAATCCGAGATCCCGGCGAATCCGTTCGGGATCGAGGTCGAATTTCTCCGGCGAATGCTGGTGGCGGCTCTTGTACGAGCGCTGCTTCTCCGCCTGGGCCCGCACCTCCTCCACGAAGGCTGGGGTGGGCTCGATCTCGATGAAGTCGAGGATGCGCTTCATCGTCGGCTCGAGGTTCTGCAGCAGGTCGGTGTACCGCACCACGCACAGGTTCTTCTCCGGAATGCGGCCGGAGGTGTACGCCTCGTGGAAGGAGCGGAGCATCTCGCACGAGGCCTGGTAGAGGTTCTCCACCCAGCGCCGTTGGTCAGCCTCGGTGGTGTGGTTCCAGGCGTCGTACCCGTTCTCGAGCACTCCGGACACCAGCGACATGCCGGACGGGATGACCTCGACCGGGTCGCGGATGATGTAGACGAGCTTGGCGTCCGGGTAGCGCTTGAGCACCTCGTCGAGGCGGAAGGTCAGCATGCTCGTCTTGGCAAGGATGCGCTTGGCGTGCTTATAGGTCAGGTTCCGCTTCCAGCATTCCTCGTGGTAGCCGAAGAAGCGTTCCCGGTCGCGGTCGGTGACCCCTTCGACACCCATTTCCCGCCGGCACAGCTCACTGCCCCACTTGTCCTGCCAGGCAAGGAAATACGCCCACGCGAACGGGCCGTCCATGGTCCGGAAGAACCACAGCACGTCGTCGGTCTCGATGCCGCGAAGGTTGGTGTCGTGGATATCGGAGGGGTGGTAGCGGGCCGGTGACAGGCGGTCGAAGCGGGGGACGATCGGGCCGAGCAGCTTGCGCGCGGTGATGGCCGGAAACAGCATCTCCCACAGTTCGAAAGCGGCCAGGTCGTCGCCCGACCCGAGGAGGAGCCGATGCAGGAACGTGGTGCCGCTGCGCGGGTTGCCGACGATGAAGATCGGCCGGTCGATGGGCTGCTTGCGGTAGGCCGGAAAGAAGATGCGATCCAGGCCCATGGTCGCCGACGAAATCGCTTGCCGCAGTTGGAGTACCGCGAACGTTCCGAGCGGTCGTAGCCGGAACCCGAAGGTCTTGTTGATGGTCCGGTACAGCTCGACGTAATGGCGCAACTCAGCACACCCACTCGGCGGCCGCAGCCACCATGGTGAAGCCGGCCGCCGCACTGCCGATGACGATCTTGTCGCCGTTGGCCACCGTGCCGTTGCGCAGGCGGTGGTCCAGAGCGAGCGCCCATGCGGTGCTTGCGGTGTTCCCGTACAGGGAGTGGGTGTAGATGCCGGCGTCGGGCTTGGCGTCGAGGTCGGAGAAGATCCGCTTCAGGACGGCCTGGCTGGGCTGATGGAAGGCGTAGTGATCGATTTCCTGCGGCGTCCAGCCGACTTGGTCCAGAAGTCCGCGAACCTCGGGGACGACGTGTACCGACAGCGCGAACAGTTCTTTCGAGTGCGACATGAAGACGCCGTCGACGGGGGCCCGGCACAGTTCCCAGTTCTCCGGGAGTGACCGGTGCGTGAACCCCTTGAGCAGCGCGCCGCCCGCGGGCAGTGCCTCCCGGGTGATCAGCAGGGCGGCCGCGGCGTTGCCGAGGGTGAGGCCGGCGACGCCGAGCGTCACCTCCTCGACGGTCTGCATGTCGTAGGTGATCCGGTCGCGGGTGATCTCACCCGAGCAGATCAGCGCGGTGTTGATGTCGTCGTGCAGGGCGAAGTAGCCCGCGGCCACGTGCATCGCCTCGATGAGTCCGGCGCAGGCGCAGGTGACGTCCAGGGCGATCACCGGCGTGGCGCCCAGCCGTCCGGCTACCTCCGCTGCCGTCGCCGGCTCGAAGGCGTCACGGGCGATCCCGCCGTAGATCAGCAGGTCGATGTCGGAGGCGTCGACCCCGTTCTCCTCAAGGCATGCGGTCGCCGCGCGTGCCGCCCACTCCCCGGGGGAGGCGGTCTCCTCGCCCTCGAAATAGCGGACCTGGGTGCTGCATCGGTCGAAGACCCAGCGGACGCCCTGCTCGACCATCTCCCATTCGGCGGTCGAACCGCGGAAGTATTCGCGCAGACGCGCCAGCGAGGTCTCGTTGTCCACGGGGGTTTCCGGTAGGACGGTCGCCGGCCGCGAGAAGAACAGTCGGGGAAGCATCAGCGTCCCCGGCCGGGGTCATTTGTCGCGGTCGTCACCATTGACACCTGCAACCCTCCGCAGCTTGGCTCGTGTGAATTTGCAAAGAATAGCCGTAGCATACCTGAGAATTGTCTGAATTTGGACCACGGTACCCGCAGCGCAGCGCACGATATGGACTCGCAGACCATCCGATGCCTGTGGTGCAGCACACAGGAGGCCTGGATGGCCGTGAAGGAGCCATGGCTGCCCGTCCGGCGCCGCCGAGATCGATCGCGACGAAGTCCTTCCGCCACAGCCCTTCGAACAGTTCCAGGCCGATGTACTCCAACTCCGACTGGTCGGTCGACAGCACCCCGCTCTGAGCCACCCTGGCGGCGATCTCGCGGATCGACCGGCCGCCGTCGACCTGCTGCGCGAACGCCAGGTGGGTCGGGTCAAGCCGGATGCGCCAGCCGGGCCCGATAGATCTCGTTGCCGCTGACCCCACACCGCAGTCGCAGGAGAGGGACGTAATCCAGGGCGTTGGCCGCCGAGAAGTCGATCCGGTCCCCCCGGGCGCTCTTGACCCGTCCGGCCAACCATAGTCAGAGCCGCACGCTGCACCTGGGGATGTCCCCGTCAGGAGGGTTTTGACGGCGCGCCGGGACGACCCGCACCCGCGAGCCGAGTGCGATATCGGAGTTCGTCCGCCGTGGTCGATTGAGCAGCCGGAGCGCTAGACCGTTTCGCGCTTCGGCAGCTTCCACCCCGGCCGCGGGTAGTGGCAGGTGTAACCGTTCGGGATGCGCAGCAGGTAGTCCTGGTGCTCCGGTTCGGCCTCCCAGAACTCCGTGGCCGGGACCACCTCGGTGACGACCTTGCCCGGCCACAGGCCGGAGGCGTCGACGTCGGCGATCGTGTCCAGCGCGACCTGCTTCTGCTCGTCGTCGAGGTAGAAGATCGCCGAGCGGTAACTGCTGCCGCGGTCGTTGCCCTGCCGGTCCTTCGTGCTGGGGTCATGAATCTGGAAGAAGAATTCCAGCAGTGCCCGGTAGTCCGTCTTGGCCGGGTCGTAGACGATCTCGACGGCCTCCGCATGTCCGGGGTGGTTGCGGTAGGTGGCGTTGGCGTTGCGCCCGCCGGTGTAGCCCACCCGGGTCGACACCACGCCGGGCTGGCGGCGGATGAGGTCCTGCATCCCCCAGAAACAGCCACCGGCCAGGACAGCGGTCTTGTCGTCGCTCATGTTTTCCTCCTCGTTGAACAGGCTGGCGTTGAACAGGCTGACGTACTCGCCGTACCCCTGCGCCTCGAGATCATCGCGGTGGACGAACCGCAGCGCCGCGGAGTTGATGCAGTAACGCATCCCGCCGCGGTCGCGCGGGCCGTCCTTGAACACGTGCCCCAGATGGCTGCCGGCGTGCGCCGAGCGCACCTCTTTGCGTGGGAACAGCATGGTGAAGTCGCGTTTGGTGACGACGTTGCCGATCGGTTTGGTGAAACTCGGCCAGCCGGTGCCGCTGTCGAACTTGTCGACCGAGGCGAACAGCGGCTCACCGGAGACGACGTCGACGTAGATGCCCGGCTCGTGGTGGTCCCAGTACTCACCGGTGAAGGCGGGCTCGGTGCCGTTGCGCTGAGTCACCCGGTACTGGTCGGGGGTCAGCGCTTTGATCGCGTCGGGATCCTTGCGATAGGTCATCGGTACCCAGTCTGCTCCAGATCGGAGCTGCCGCGCCGGTCGCGGAGGCGGCGGTTATAGAGATGTCAGAGAGCGCGCGCTCATGGGCCGACCAGGGCACCGATGATGGCGGTGGCCTCGTCCAGCGACGCTGGTCCGATGTTCCCGATGGGCGCATCCAGTGCCGACGACGGCAACCACTGGACGAGTTCGGGCAGCAGCACGCCCCTGGGTTGGTCGACCGCGACGACGAGGGCCATCGCATCTGTGCCGAGGTCTCCGGGAATGAACGGGCACGTGATGAGCCGCCCGGTTCCGGCCTGGATATGGGCGTCGCCCGAGAGGACCGCCACATACAACTCCGCCGTGGTGTCGCGGCGGGGAACGACGTCCCCGGGTGTGATCACAGTCCGGCGGACCGGTTCGCGCGGTACACCCCATCGGCGTATTCATCGATGTTCAACGCCGGCACCGTGTGCTTCGTGTATTCCGCCAGGGAATGGCGAAGGTGCTCGTTGCGCAATGCCCTCTCGATCAGTTCCGAGCGGTTGAGCCCGGACGCTCTGGCATCCGCGTCTGCGGCAGCCAAGACCGCGACATCGATCGATATCGAAATTTTCTCCTTCGCCATACCATTCATCCTACTGTTGGTCATACCGAGGGGGATTTCCGCGCTCTCGCCACCGGGGATAGAACGTGTTCTAGTTTGGAGCTGTGGCCCCCCGCTTCTCCCGCCCCGAACTCGCCGAGGCCTTCACGACCTTCGAGGCGACCGTCGACAACGCCGCCCGCACCCGGGACTGGGACGCCTGGGTGGCCCACTACACCGAGGACGTCGACTACATCGAACACGCGATGGGAACCATGAAGGGGCGCGCGCAGGTGCGGGATTGGATCTACCGCACGATGACGACCTTCCCCGGCAGCCACATGACCGCATTTCCCTCGCTGTGGCATGTCATCGACTCCGACACCGGCCGGGTGATCTGCGAACTGGACAACCCGATGCGCGACCCTGGCGACGGCACCATCATCAGCGCAACGAACATCTCGATCCTCACCTACGCCGGCGACGGTCTGTGGTGCCGTCAGGAGGACGTCTACAACCCCCTGCGGTTCCTCAAAGCCGGCTTGAAGTGGTGTGCGAGGGCCCAGTCGCTGGGCACCCTCGACGACGACGCCGCAGCCTGGATGCGCTCACACGGGGCCGGTGAGTGAGTCCCAAGCTGGTCATCGGCGCCAACGGATTCCTCGGCTCTCACGTCACCCGGCAGCTGGTGGCCGCCGGCCAGAACGTGCGAATCATGGTGCGCGAGAACGCCAACACCATCGCGATCGACGACCTGGACGTGACCCGTTTCCTCGGCGACATCTGGGACGACGACGTACTGCGCGAGGCGATGACCGGCTGCGACGACGTCTACTACTGCGTCGTCGATGCCCGTGGCTGGCTGACCGATCCGGCCCCGTTGTACCGAACCAACGTCGAGGCCACCCGCAACGTGCTCGACGTCGCGTGCGCGGTTCATGCGTCACATCCGTTGCGGCGCTTCGTATTCACCAGCAGCTACGCCACCGTCGGACGTCGTCGCGGCCGGATCGCCAGTGAGGCCGACGAGATCACCGACGAGGGCGGGCTCACCGACTATGTGAAGTCGCGACTGATCGCCGAACGCCTGGTGCTGGCGTGCGCCCGCGACGGGAGGATTCCGGCGGTGGCCATGTGCGTGTCCACCACCTACGGGGCCGGCGACTGGGGCCGCACCCCGCACGGGGCCATCATTGCCGGGGCCGCGTTCGGCAAGCTGCCGTTTGTGCTCTGCGGTATCGAACTGGAGGCCGTCGGAATCGACGATGCCGCGGCCGCGATGATTCTGGCCGCCGAACGCGGGCGCATCGGTCAGCGGTACCTGATCTCGGAGCGGATGATCGCCAATGCCGAGGTGGTCCGTATCGCCGCCGAGACCGCCGGTGTCCCGGCACCCACGAGGACCCTGCCGTTGCCGGCGGCCTACGCCATCGCGGTGCTCGGCACCGCCAAGGCCCGGTTGCGTGGGAGCGATGAACGCCTGACCCTGAACGCCCTGCGCCTGATGCGCGCCGAAGCCCCGGTCGACTGCAGCAAGGCCGAACGGGAACTGGGCTGGCGGCCACGACCGGTGGAGGAGTCCATTCGCGAAGCCGCCCGGTGGTGGGTGCAGCTACGGGCGGCCAAACGCGCAAACTCCTAGCGGCGATGACACCGTCTCTAAGAAGTTAGCTGAGAGGTGATTCGACAGAGTTCGCCGGCGACTCTACAGTGAGGCGTCCCGCTTCACGGAGAAGCGGCGGTGGGGAGGGTGTTGAGATGGTTTTGAACGTCGATCCAGCAACAGTCGCTGCGTCAGCCGTCACGGAGGACGGCATCAGCGTCGGAATCGCGGCGACCACGTCGGCTGCCGCGGCGGCGTTGACGGCGGTGCTTCCGATGGGCGCCGACCTGGACTCGGTTGCGTTCGCGGCGGCGCTGAACGCGGCTGGGGCTTCCTATGTCGGCGCTGCCGCCGACCATGCCGCCAATCGGGGCCTGTTCGCGGGCGCGCAGAATCTGGCGGCCGCCACGTACACGGCCACCGAAGCCATCCGCGATACCGCGCTCGGTCTGTAGACCTGCTGGACGATTCGCCGAAGAGATACCCCAGCCATGCCCGATCCCTCCTGGCCGTCGTCCCCGCCCGAAGCCAACTACCTGCGGTTGGTCGGGCCCGGAGCGACGGGGACGGCGACAACGCTCGCCAGCGCCGCCGTATGGCAGGCCCTGATGGCTGGCCATGAAGTGGCGTTTTCGGCCTCCACCCTGAACAGCGCCGCTACCGCGGTCAACTTCGAGGGACTCGGCGGTCTGGGATCGGCCACCGCCGCCACCGGCCTCAACACCGCATTGCAGATGCTCGCGGGCTGGGTTCAGGAAAAGCCGCCGATCCTGGCCAGCGCGGTCGCGGCGTACGAAACGGCCGTCTCATCGATGATCCCGGCCGAGGTGTCGCTGGCCAACCGCACGACACAGGCCGCCGATGTCGCCATGAACCCGCTGGTGCTGGGCGCTCTGACCCCGGCCATCGTGGCGCTGGACGCCGAATACTTCGGTGAGCACTGGCCGCACAACGCCGGCGCCGGCGCGGCCTACGGTGCGGCGCTGAACGCCCTGGTGCCGGCGTTGGCCGTGCCGCCGCCGATGGCTGCCCCCGGGGCGTCCCCGGCCGCCCCGGCATCCGCCGCCGCCGCCGTTGCCGAGACCGCCGGCGAGACCGCTGCCGGCCAGGCGATGAAGGAATCCGGCCAGTTCGCCAAGCTGGCCGCCGAGGGAACCGCCGCACCGGCCGAAGGTATTGGCCAGGCGGCCTCGACGTTGATGCAGCCCCTGCAATCGGCGATGCAGCCGCTGATGGGGATGTTCGGGGCACCCATGCAGGCTGCACAAGGTCTGGGCAGCCTCCCTCAGTCCCTGATGGGAAAGCTCGGCGGGTTGTCCGCCTCGTCGTCGGCCGGTGCGCCTGCGGTCCCGGCGGCGCCGCTCGCCGCCACCGTCGCCCCCGGAGTGTCAGCCCCGGGCGGTCTGGGCGGCGCCGGGGCTTCGGGCGCGGGGGGCGTGGGCGGTGCAACGGGTGCCTCATTGACCAGCTACACCCGCCCGACCAGCAGTTTCGCGCCGGAGACCAGCGGTCGCCCAGTGGGCTTGAAGACAGGGTTCTTCAGTGCCGCCGAGCTGCACGGCCCAGCCATGACCGGTGGCGCGCCGGTCCCGGTGCCGCCCGCGGGTGCCGGCATGCTCGGGCACAGCAAAGGCCAGAACGACAAAGCCAACGCTGCGCTCTCGCGCATCGTGATCGCCGTGGACGCTACCCGCGATGTTCGGTCCAGCTAAGTTCTCGCATGAGGGGGTGTATTCATTTTGGGTTTGCCACAGGGGTGAAGTGACATCCCCGCGGCAACGCCCAATACTCGTCGGACCCCCCGGTTCGGGGTTGACCATCAGATCGTTCAGAAAAAGGAGAAAACCCTCATGCCACTCGTCGTCACACCCGATGTGCTCCGCAGCACCCGGCAGGCCATCGAATCGGCCTTGGAGCACGCCACGTCCATCGCCAACGGCTACCTCAGCACCCATGAGGGGCTCGGATCTGCGGTCTGGGGCGGGCAGGCCCAAGCGGCATCGGTGAATACCGCGGCCCAGATCAACCAGGACCTCCAGCAGACCATCACCGGCGGGATGCGATTGGCCCACGGCCTTGGCCAGGCCGCCGCATTGATGGAACAACACGAAATCGACGCCGCTCACGGCCTCAGCGGCTTCGCCACCAACTCCTGATCCCAAAGACCACGAAAGGTTCATCCCATGACTGAGAACATCACGTACAACCACGGCGCCGTCGCTGATTTCGCCTCCGACGTCGGCGCGAGGGCCGCCGCGCTGTGAACCAGCTCCTCGTGGCACTTGAGGTACACCGATTCGATTTCTGTTTCATCGGAGCGGGTTACGAACGGGAGATCGACGAGTTCCTGAAGGTGAACCCCGGCCTCGCCGGCCGGTTCAATCGCATGCTGCGGTTCGCGTCGTACAGTCCGGACGAACTCGTCGACATCGCCGTTCGGTACGGCCGGCCCCGCGCCACCGTCCTCGACCCGGACGCGTGCGATGCGCTTAACGCCGCCTGCGTGAAACTGCGGGCCCACCTGGCAGCCGACGGCACCCATGGCATCGACCTGATGCAAAACGGGCGGTTCGCCCGCAATGTCGTCGAACGTGCCGAGCGACTGCGAGATTCACGGGTAGCGGCACAGAACCGGATGAATCAGGGTTCTGTCACCATCGCAGATCTGGAGACCTTACGTGCCCAGGACATTGTCGCCGCAGCATCCGCCGCGTGCGCCGAGAAGCACGTCGCGATCGGGTTATGAGCCTCCCGACACCACGCGGCTGAAGCGTTCCAGTTGCGTCGGGGGCCCGTCGGCCGGCGGCGGCGGCATGACCAGGGTGACGCCGTCGATCACCCGGATCACGTTGTGGGTCTGCCGGTCGAAGTTCAGGGTGCCGTGCTGGAAGTTCTGCACGATCCATTCGGGTTCGGCGATCTCCCCGCTCGTGGGCAGGCCCAATGCCCCGCGTTCAAAGCCCAGCGAAGCCCATGCCGCGTAGATGGCCCCGGTAAGGGGCTGGGCGCCGGTCTTGGGCGACCAGTACATGGCACCGTGTTCGAAGGTCGCGTACCGGGCGGCGCCGTCACCGGCGGCCTCCGGGGAGGTGGGCTTGCCCAGCGGGCCCTTATCGCCGCCGTCGGCTTCCCAGCGGGCCAGGATCGCTCCACCGCGCAGCGAATCCGCCACGTCCGGCGGTCCGTTGAACGCCGCTGCGATCCTGCGGATTTCGGCCAGGGCGGCATAACCGAGGTCTCCGGGGCATTCGGTGTTGCCGACATCGCGGTGGGCGAAGATCTCCGGCAGTTCCACCACCCTGCCTCCCGGAACCACGGTGTGCTGACCGCCCGCGGACTTGAGGTGCACCGTGCCCAGGGGATCGACATGGTCGAGGCTCAGTCGCCACCCCAGCAGGCGGCCGACCGTCCTGATCATGATGTCCGGCGGCGGGACGTCCTCGAAGTCGCCGATCATCGACACACCCCACACGTCGCTGTTGAAGCCCCCGGTGTGAGAACCCATGACGTCCTTGGTGATTCCCCCGGCCCTGCCCTCGAAGACCTGTCCGTACTTGTCGACCAGGGCGTTGTAGGCGATGTCGCACCAGCCCAGAGTCACCGTATGGTAGGCGTAAATGGAGCGCATGATCGCCGCGGAATCCTCTGGCGCGTAGTCATTTCCGGTAGCGGTGTGATGGACCACCCCCGCGCGGATGCCGTTGCCGTAGTAGGGCCCGCCGCAGCGCATTCCGCTCCCGGCGCCCCATTCGGCGCGGCTGATGATGTTGGGTGGTTGCCCCGGGCCCAGGGTGGCGTTGGGGGGTGTCCACTGCCGCTCCACCGGCGACTTGGGGGGAGTGATCAGGATCGCGGACAGGTTCTGGGACAACGACTGCTCGGCATTTGCCGGTACGTAACCCAGATCCCGGCCGGCATCCAAGCCGCTGTCCGGCGGCGCGACGGTCACCGGCGCGTCATGCGGACGCTTGACCGCGATCTGCACGGCGGTGGTGGAACCGACGTAGACCGGGTCGGTGCCGCGTGAAACCTTGCCCGCCTCATCGGTGATATCTGCGGATCCCTCGAGGTGGTACCAGGTGCCCCAGGAGCCGTCGGGCTTCTTGGCCCGGATCTGCGCGGAGGTGCCGGTGAGGTCGGTACCGGTCAGGGCGACCATCGAGAACGGCGCGTCCTGGTTGATCTCCCGGACCGTCTCGCCGCCGCCGACGCCGGTGAGGGGTTGCTGGACGAGAACTGTGTCCTCGGCGACGGCATCGGTGCGCGGGCCGGGGCGGGGTATGCCGTTAACCGCCCAGGGGACCACGACGACACTCGCCATGATGGCGGTGAACAGGATCGTCGGCGCTGGACGGCGGGACGGCATAGCGCGATGTTACGTATGCGCTAGTTGTTACTAGCGTTTCGACACGGGCTGTTGGTGATTATGTGGCTGAAGTGTTCTGCAACGGCACCGCAGGGGTCTCTCCGGATTGCCTCGGCCTACCGGCCGGACCCGCCCTGCGGTGCCGTTCTGGTGCAGGTCTTCGGCCTCTAGCCGATCGCGGCAGCCTCTCCGGCGGCCTCGATCGCCGGGGCGGCGGCCACGGCACCGGCCTCGGCGACCGGGGCGGCGGCCTCAGCCACCGGGGCGGCGGCCGCGGGTGCTACGGCGGCGTTCTGGATGGCCTGCTGGATACCCGGCACGACGACACCCTTGAGCAGGTCCATCGCCTGGCCGACCCCGAGTTGATTGGCTGCGCTGGTCAGATCACCGATGATGCCGCCCGAACTCGATGCGGCCGGCGCGGCCGGCAGGGTGAGCGACGGGTCGCCCAGGATCGGGTAGGTGCCGGGCGGCGGGGTCAGCGGTGTGGTGATCGGCTGCTCGGTGGGCAGGCCGATCCCGGACGGTGCGGTCAGCCCGACCTGCGGTGCGGTCAGTCCGGGATTCGTCAGCGCCGGGTCGGTCAGGGACGGAACCGCGGCGGCCGAATCGAGGCTCGGCAGGGTCAGGCTGGGTGTGGTGAGGTCCGGGGTGGTGAGGCTGGGGGTGGTCAGGCCGGGCGCGGTGAGGCTGGGGGTGGTCAGGCCGGGCGCGGTGAGGCTGGGTGTGGTGAGGTCCGGGGTGGTGAGGCTGGGGGTGGTCAGGCCGGGCGCGGTGAGGCTGGGAGTGGTCAGGCCCGGAGTGGTCAAGCCAGGTGTGGTGAGGCCGGGCGTAGTGAGGCCCGGCGTAGTGAGGCCGGGCGTAGTGAGGCCCGGCGCGGTCAGCGGCCCACTTTGCACCGGCTGGGCGCCGGCCGGGCTCAGACCCGTCGGGAGCGGTGGCAGATTGATGCCGAACTGCGAGAGCCCCGCCTGCAACGCGGACATGATCTCGTTGGGCAGGTCAGTGACGACGGCCGCGCGGGTGAACTCCCGGTTCTCGGGCGCCTTCTGGCCGGAGGTCAGCTCGATGACGCCGATGATCGCGAACGGGCTGGCGACAGCGAGGGCGGCGACCGCGCTCATGGCGGTCGAAATCTTGCGTCGACGTTGGTTCGGCACGGAA
The DNA here is from genome assembly GCA_963715145.1 of uncultured Actinomycetota bacterium. Taxonomy (GTDB): domain Bacteria; phylum Actinomycetota; class Actinomycetes; order Mycobacteriales; family Mycobacteriaceae; genus Mycobacterium. The sequence continues at coordinate 159,005 of CAVQRL010000022.1, forward strand.
GTCTCCTCAATCTGCGACTACATGGTTCACGTTCGGAACCTGTTCGCCAGCCCCGGATTCCGGCACCATGCCGGGCAATCCACGCTGACAAAGTCGATGTTACGAGTGAGGTTGCTGAGACTGGAGTGGCGATGCTGAATCGTGAGCCAATCGCGACATCCGGTTACCGCCCTGCCGTTGTGAAGTTAGCTTCACATTTGGCGGGGGCTGTGAAGATAACTTGACAACCCGCGCCGAGCGGCGAGGCGCCGAGCGGCGGGGCGCTGCCGAGCGGCGGGGCGCCCCCGACGGGCGGTGGGGCCGTGACCGCTCAACAGGACTTTCTGCGGGTCGGCCCGGTTCGGCGCGCGGTTGGCCGACCCTGGGTCCGATAACCTAGGCGCCGATGAGCTCGACTAGTTCCCAGGCGGCTTCCGAGGGCTATGACCTGTTCGTCGTCGGCTCCGGTTTCTTCGGACTGACGATCGCCGAGCGGTCCGCCACCGAACTCGGCAAGCGGGTCCTGGTGCTCGAGCGCCGCCCGCATATCGGCGGCAACGCCTACTCCGAACCCGAGCCGCGGACCGGCATCGAAATCCATCGCTACGGCGCGCACCTTTTCCACACGTCCAACACCCGGGTCTGGGATTACGTTCGGCAGTTCACCGACTTCACCGGCTACCAGCACCGGGTATTCGCTATGCACAACGGGCAGGCCTACCAGTTCCCGATGGGCCTGGGTCTGGTGTCGCAGTTCTTCGGTCGTTACTTCAGCCCCGACGAAGCCCGCGCGCTGATCGCCGAGCAGGCCGCCGAGATCGACACCGCCGCTGCGCAGAACCTCGAGGAGAAGGCCATCTCGCTGATCGGCCGCCCACTCTACGAGGCTTTCGTCCGCGACTACACCGCCAAGCAGTGGCAGACCGATCCCAAGGAACTGCCGGCCTCGGTGATCAGCCGGCTGCCGGTCCGCTACACGTTCGACAACCGCTACTTCAACGACACCTACGAGGGCCTCCCCGTCGACGGCTATACCGCCTGGCTGCAGAACATGGCCGCCGACGATCGCATCGAGGTCCGGCTGGACACCGACTGGTTCGACGTCCGCGACGCACTGCGGGCCGCCAGCCCGGACGCCCCGGTCGTCTACACCGGCCCGCTGGACCGCTACTTCGACTACGCCGACGGCCGGTTGGGCTGGCGCACCTTGGATTTCGAGATGGAGGTCCTCCCCACCGGGGACTTCCAGGGAACCCCGGTGATGAACTACAACGACGCCGACGTTCCCTATACCCGTATCCACGAGTTCCGGCACTTCCACCCCGAGCGGGACTACCCGACCGACAAAACCGTCATCATGCGGGAGTTCTCGCGCTTCGCCGAGGCCGACGACGAGCCCTATTACCCGATCAACACCGAGACGGACCGGGCCGTGCTGGCCGCGTACCGTTCGCGCGCCAAGGCCGAAACCGCATCGGCCGGGGTCCTTTTCGGGGGCCGCCTGGGTACCTACCAATACCTTGACATGCACATGGCCATCGCCAGCGCGCTGAGCATGTACGACAACATCTTGGCGCCGCACCTGCGGGACGGTGCGCCGCTGACGGTCGACGAAAGCGACACAGCATGAGTGATATTCCCTCCGGCCCCGTCCCGGCCGGACAGACACGGGCGGTCAGCCTGCTGCAGCGGGTGATCTTGCCGCGCCCCGGCGAACCGCTCGACGTGCGCAAACTCTACATCGAGGAGTCCGACACCAACGCACGCCGCGCACACGCCTCCAGTCGCACCACGCTGCAGATCGGCCCGGAATCCGAGGTCTCCTTCGCCACCTACTTCAACGCGTTCCCGGCCAGTTACTGGCGGCGCTGGTCGACGCTGACCTCAGTGATCCTCAAGATCGAACTCACCGGCTCGGCCCGCGTCGACGTCTACCGCTCCAAGGCCACCGGCGCACGGATCAGCGTCGGCGGCACCGAGATCATCAGCGACGGGCTCACGCCGGGGGCATGCGAGTTCGAAGTGGAACTGGCGCCGTTCGAGGACGGCGGATGGATCTGGTTCGACATCACCACCGACACCAAAACCACGGTGCACGCCGCAGCCTGGCACGCGCCGGTGCCGGCGCCGGGCCGGGCCGACATCGCCGTCGGCATCCCGACCTTCAACCGGCCCGCCGACTGTGTCAACGCGCTGACGGCGCTGACCTCGGATCCGCTGGTGGACCGGGTCATCGGCGCGGTGATCGTCGTCGACCAGGGGACCGACAAGGCCAGGGAGCACGCCGGATTCGAGGAGGCCGCGGCTGCGCTCGGTGGCCGGCTGTCGGTGTACAACCAGCCGAACCTCGGCGGCTCCGGCGGGTACAGCCGGGTGATGCTGGAGGCGCTGCGCAACACCGACTGTGAGCAGATCCTGTTCATGGACGATGACATCCGCATCGAGCCCGACTCGATCCTGCGGGCGCTCGCCCTGAGCCGGTTCGCCAAGACCCCGACACTGATCGGCGGCCAGATGCTCAACCTGCAGGAGCCCTCGCATCTGCACGTGATGGGCGAAGTGGTCAACCGGGCCGACTTCATGTGGACCAACGCCCCGCACACCGAATACGACCACGATTTCGCCAAGTACCCCCTCGCCGGCGACGACGAGGAGGGCCGCAGCAAGCTGCTGCACCGGCGCATCGACGTCGACTACAACGGGTGGTGGATGTGCATGATCCCGCGCCGGGTCGCCGAGGAACTGGGCCAGCCCCTCCCGCTGTTCATCAAGTGGGACGATGCCGACTACGGCCTGCGGGCCGGGGAACACGGATACCCCACCGTGACGATGCCGGGCACCGCGATCTGGCACATGGCGTGGAGCGACAAGGACGACGCCATCGACTGGCAGGCCTATTTTCACCTGCGCAACCGACTGGTGGTGTCGGCCCTGCACTGGGACGCCCCGGTCAGCGGGCTGATCAAGAGTTCGCTCAAGGCGACGATGAAACACCTTCTCTGCCTTGAGTATTCGACTGTGGCCATCCAGAACAAAGCGATCGACGATTTCCTGGCCGGGCCGGAGCACATCTTCTCGATCCTGGAGTCCGCGCTGCCGGAGGTGCGCGCTCTGCGCCAGCAGTTCCCCGACGCGGTCGTGCTGGCGGGGGCGACGTCGCTGCCGGCGCCAAGCGGGCGGACCCGGGTGCACAAGCCGCCGGTGGCGCTGCCGGTGATCGGTGCTCGGCTGGCGCGAGGCCTGTTGCATCAACTCCGGGAGGCCGATCCGGCCCATCACGAACGCCCGCAGCTCAACGTCGCCACCCAGGACGCCCGCTGGTTCCTGCTGTGCAACGTCGACGGCGTGACGGTCACGACCGCCGACGGCCGCGGGGTGGTGTTCCGCCAGCGCGACCGCGCCAAGATGACGGAACTGCTGAAAACCTCACTGCGCCAACACCTCCGGCTGGCCCGCGAGTACAACCGCATGCGCAGGGTGTACCGGGAGGCGCTTCCGGTGCTGTCCAGCCCGCAGAAGTGGGAGCCGGTGCTGCTCGACGAATCGTCGGCTCATGTCTGAGGCCCGTGGAGATCAGATGGCTGACCAGACCGGCCCGCCGGCCGGGGAGGTGGCCCTGCTCGTCGACGTGCAGTCCCGGCTGGCCACCCCGCCGGTGGTCGCGGTTGCCCGGGGCATGTCGCACTTCGGTGAGCATGCGGCCGGATGGGTGGCGCTGTCCGGGATCGGCGCCCTGCTGGACCGCAACCACCGCCGGGACTGGTTGCTGGTCGGGGTCGGCGCGGTCGCCGCACACGGCGCAGCCATCCTCATCAAACTCGCGGTGAGACGCCGCCGACCGCACCACCCGGACATCGCCGTGAACGTCGGCACGCCCAGTGCGCTCAGCTTCCCCTCGGCACACGCGACGTCCAGCACGGCCGCGGCTATGCTGCTGTGCCGGGCCACCGGGTCCCCGCTACCGCTGCTCGCGGTGCCGCTGATGGCACTGTCCCGGCTGGTGCTCGGTGTGCACTACCCCACCGACGTGCTCGCCGGGATGGCCGTCGGCGCCGCCGTCGCGCGGGTGACCGGTCGCCTGGGCCGCCCCGGAGGGAGAACCGATCGATGAGTGAGGCAACGGTCACCGAGCCGCCGAGCAATCTGTTCAGCGCCGTCGTCAAGGCGATCCGGCCGCGCCAGTGGGTGAAGAACCTCCTGGTGTTCGCCGCTCCGTTGGCCGCACTCGGCGGGACCGACACCTATGACTACCGCACCGTGCTCTGGCGGGTGTCGATCGCCTTCGTCGTGTTCTGCATGGCGGCGTCGTCGATCTATCTCGTCAACGACGCCCGCGACGTCGAGGCTGACCGGGCGCACCCCACCAAGCGGTACCGTCCGATCGCGGCCGGCGTCCTGCCGGTCGGAATGGCCTACGGGATCGCCATTGCCCTCGCAGTCGCGTCCCTGGCGATCTCCTGGTGGCTGACCCCGCGCCTTGCGCTGGTGATGGCGGTCTATCTGATCATCCAGCTGGCCTACTGCTTCGGACTCAAACACCAAGCGGTACTGGACATTTCCATCCTGTCATCGGGCTTCCTCATCCGGGCCATCGCCGGCGGCGTGGCCGGCGGCATTCCGCTGTCGCAGTGGTTCCTGCTGGTGATGGCGTTCGGTTCGTTGTTCATGGCGGCCGGCAAGCGCTATGCCGAACTGCAGTTGGCCGAGCGGACCGGGGCGAGGATCCGCAAGTCGCTGGAGAGCTACACCAGCACCTACCTGACGTTCGTCTGGACGTTGTCGGCGACCGCCGTCGTCCTGTGCTACGGGTTGTGGGCCTTCGAACGGGACGGCAACCATCCGTCCTGGTTCGTCATCTCGATGATCCCGTTCACTGTGGCGATCCTGCGCTACGCCGTCGACGTCGACGGCGGAGTGGCCGGGGAACCGGAGGAGATCGCCCTGCGCGATCGGGTGCTGCAGTTACTGGCACTGGCCTGGATCGGAACCGTCATTGCCGCCGCAGTCCTCACTTAGCGCGCCGGAGGCCTCGGCGGCTTCGGCCCGGATCACCTGGCCGGCAGTGCTTTCGGGTGCCCGGGCATGGCCGATGTTCCGGTACGAGACGGTGACCCGGCTCAGTCTGTGGGTCACCGTCGCTGTGGTGTCCGTCCTGTGGACGTGGGGGATCTGGCAGCGGCGCTGGATCGCCGATGACGGCCTGATCGTGCTGCGGACGGTCCGAAACCTCCTGGCGGGCGACGGGCCGGTATTCAACGCCGGGGAACGGGTGGAGTCCAACACCTCCACCGCGTGGACCTATCTGGTGTACCTGGGCAGCCTGATCGGCGGCCCCCTTCGACTGGAGTACGTGGCACTGGCGCTCGCACTGGCACTGAGCGTGGCCGGCGTGGCGATGGCCATGCTCGGGACCGCACGGCTGTGGGCGCCGAGCCTGATCGGTCGACGCGCGCTGATCCTGCCCGCCGGTGCCCTGGTGTACATCGCCGTCCCGCCCGCCCGGGACTTCGCCACCTCCGGCCTGGAGAACGGTCTGGTGACGGCCTGGCTGGGCGGCCTGTGGTGGATGATGGTCGCCTGGTCGCAGCAACCGGAGCGGAACCCCGGGCGCGGTGGGCCGCTCTTCACCGCGGCACTGGCCTTCGTCGCGGGCCTGAGTGTGCTGGTTCGCCCGGAACTCGCGCTGATCGGCGGGTTGGCATTGGTGATGATGCTGATCGCCGAGCGCGGCCGGCCGCGGCGGGCGCTGACTCTCCTTGCCGGCGGGCTGCTGCCGGTGGCCTATCAGATTTTCCGGATGGGCTACTACGGCCTGCTGGTACCGCAGACGGCGCTGGCCAAGGACGCCTCGGGCAGCAAATGGGACCAGGGCATGGTTTACCTGCGCAACTTCACCGGTCCCTACGCCCTGTGGATCCCCACGGTGCTGCTGATCGGGCTGGCCGTCGTCCTGATGGCGGACCGACTCGGGACCGGGGCGCGCGCCGCACCGTCGGGCGGCGGCCGGTCCGGTTTCGCGGCCCGGGTGCAGAGTCCCGCCGCCGTGGTGGTGTTCATGCTCGTCAGCGGACTGTTGCAGGGCCTCTACTGGATCCGCCAGGGCGGCGACTTCATGCACGGGCGGGTGCTGCTGGCCCCGCTGTTCTGCCTACTGCTCCCGATCGCCGTGGTTCCGATGGCCGTGCCGCACGGCACCTGGTTCCACCGCGAGAAGGGGAACCTGCTCGGTGGGGTGGCCGCGGCGCTGTGGCTGGCCCTGGTGGGCTGGGCGCTGTGGGCGGCCAACTCGCCCGGCATGGGCCGCGACGCCACCCGCGTCACCTACTCCGGGATCGTCGACGAGCGCCGGTTCTATTCGCAGGCCACCGGCCATGCACATCCGCTGACCGCGGCGGACTACCTCGACTACCCCAGGATGCGGGCGATCATGGTGGCCATCAACAACACCCCGGACGGGGCGCTGCTGCTGCCATCGGGCAACTACGACGTCTGGGACGTCGTACCGCAAAAGCCCCCGATCGAGCCGCCGCCGCCGGGGGTGACCGACGAGGAATGGCGGCGCCAGCATGCCACCCACACCGTCTTCTTCACCAATCTCGGCATGGTCGGCATGAACGTGGGCCTGAGCACCCGCGTCATCGACCAGATCGGCCTGGCCAACCCGTTGGCGGCGCACACCGCGCGCCTGGAGGACGGCCGTATCGGCCACGACAAAAATCTCTTCCCCGATTGGGCCGTGGCCGAGGGCCCGTGGCTGAAAAAGCGGCCCTGGATTCCGCAGTACCTCGATGAGGGCTGGATCCAGGAGGCGCAGGTGGCCCTGGAATGCCCGAAGACGGTCGAAATGCTGGAGATGATCCGTGACCCGATGACCCGGCCGCGGTTCATCGGCAATCTGAACCGTGCGTGGGAGTTCACCCGGTACCGGATCGACCGTGTTCCCGAATACGAACTTCTGCGGTGCGGCCTTCCCGAACCGCTCCTGGAGGGGGCCCCGCCGCCCTACACGGGACTGCCGGCAACCGGTCCCTGATGGTGACGCTGGATCCGGCCGGGCTGGCCCAATCCCGAAGCCGCCAGATCAGCGGTGTGATTCACTACGTGAGTCCTCGTTCCGGGATGACGCAGGAGCGCGTGAGAGTCGACGTGAGGTGAGTATGAGCGGTCTGATGAAACTGTTGCGTGTTGTCAGTGCGGTCGGCCTGGCTATGGGGATGTGGGGTGCGGCGGGCACGGCGACCCCGACCGCCTCCGCCGCGGGCGTCGAGTACCTCATGGTTCCCTCCGCCGCGATGGGTCGCGACATCCCGGTGGCCTTCCAGGCCGGCGGCCCGCACGCGGTTGTCCTGCTGGACGCCTTCAACGCCGCCCCCGACGTCAGCAACTGGGTCACGGCCGGCAATGCGATGAACACGCTGGCCGGCAGCGGGCTCTCGGTGGCCGCGCCGGCCGGCGGCGCGTACAGCCTGTATACGAACTGGGAACGCAACGGCTCCAAGCAGTGGGAGACCTTCCTGGCCGCCGAGCTACCGAACTGGCTGGCCGCCAACAAGGGCCTGGCCCCTAACCGGCACGCCATCGTCGGCGCCTCCCAGGGCGGTACCGGTGCGATGATGATGGCCACCTTCCACCCGGACCGCTACAGCTACGCCGGTTCGCTGTCGGGCTTCCTCAATCCGTCGGACACCCAGACCAACGGCGTCATCTCCAACGCCATCAACATCGGCGACAACATCGACGCGATGTGGGGCGCCCCCCAGCTCGGCCGCTGGAAGTGGCACGACCCGAATGTCCACGCCAACCTGCTGGTACAGAACAACACCCGGCTGTGGGTGTACAGCCCGCTGAACGCCAGCTGCGGCGACCCCGCGGCGATGGGTGGCGGCGACTGCAGCGTGGCGCAGGGCAGCAACCGCATCTTCTACGCGCACTACCGCTCCCTGGGCGGCCGCAACGGCCACTTCGACATCACCGGCTGGCGGCAGCAGCGACTGGGGCACCTGGGCCGGACAGCTGGGTGCGATGGCGGGCGACATCGCGGCGGCGCTCGGATAATCGCCGGACCCGGTGCCGATCCGGTTCTATTGGTGAATCCTCAGTTTCGATCGGTACTGTGGTCGGCGTGAATCATGCGCGCGGCGGATTCCTCAGCAAACCCTTCGTGGTGGGCAGACGGCCACTCGGGGTCCCCGGCCATCGGGTGCTGGTCGTCGGATTCGTCGCTCCGGCCGCCTGGCTACTTGCCGGCTGTGGCTCCGGTGGCGATTTGATCAGCACCGTCGCACTCCCGTCCCAACAGACCATCGACTATGCCGACGGGGTCGATATGCCGATCTCGCCGGAGTCTGTCCGCCAGAGCGGTCAGCCGGACCTGACCCCGCCGCAGCGTGACTACCTCGACTGCACTCGCCGACGCCGGTATCCATCCGTCCAACGAACTGCGGGCGCTGAGCATCGGGGCTCTACGTCTGCCAGGCCCGTGCCGCCGGCCAGAGCGATCAGACGGTCTGGGATTCGGTGGCGCCGATGGTCCGCAGCGAGGTGATCGAAACCTCCGCGGGCTCCCGGCAAACGCCGGCGATGACGGCGGACGTCGATACCGCTGTCGGGGACGTCATTCACATCGCCACCCAAAGACTCTGCTGATCGATGACCCTCAACACGAACGGGCCGAAACGGTCCAGAGGTTCCGGCGGGTCCGGGGGACCCAAGGGCTCCCGGGGATCGAAGGGTTCGAGGGGCGCCACCTCCGACGAACGCCCGTCGGCGCCGGCACCGCATCCTCGCTCTCGTCGCCGCGGGAACCGTCGCACTGGTGGTCGGGCTGATCGTGGCGATCATCGTGATCGTCGTGCGCCGGCCAGGGCCCTCCACCACGGCCATCCCGCCCACCGCCGTTCCGCCGCACCGAGCCAGCCGGGGACAGAAACCGCGACCGGCATTCCAGGACGCCAGCTGCCCCGACGTCGACATGATCGTCGATCCCGGGGACCTGGGAGTCCTCACCGACCGACGACCCGCTGAACCCGGCGCAGTTCCCGATCGCGCTGCTGCTCAACGTCACTCGGCCGATCCAGCAGCAGTTCGGGCCCGACCGGGTGCAGGTGTACACCGTTCCCTACACCGCGCAGTTCCACAATCCGCTGTCGGCGGACAAGCAGATGTCCTACAACGACAGCCGCGCCGAGGGCACCCGCGGCGACGGTGCGGGCGATGACCGAGATGAACAACCGCTGCCCGCTGACCAGTTATGTGCTGGTCGGGTTCTCCCAGGGTGCGGTGATCGCCGGTGACCTCGCCAGCGACATCGGCAACGGGCGCGGTCCGGTCGACGAGGACCTGGTGCTCGGCGTGACGTTGATCGCCGACGGCCGCCGCCAGGCGGGCGTCGGCCAGGACGTCGGTCCCAACCCGCCGGGGCAGGGCGCGGAGATCACCCTCGCAGGAGGTCCCGACGCTGTCGGCGCTCGGTCTGACGATGAGCGGGGAGCGCCCCGGTGGCTTCGGCGCGCTGAACAACCGGACCAATCAGATCTGCGCGCCCGGGCGATCTGATCTGCGCGGCGCCACAGTCCGCGTTCAACATCACCAACCTGCCGCAGACGCTCGACGTGCTCGCCGCCGGCGCCGGTCAGCCGATGCACGCGATGTACGCCACGCCGGAGTTCTGGAACGTCGACGGGCAAACGGCCACGTCGTGGACATTGAACTGGGCCCGCGACCTGATCGAGAACGCGCCGCACCCGACACACGGCTGACGGCGGCACCCACACGGCGATTCGATTTGGATACCGCCGCGAGTGCGCCTAACATTAAGAAAAAAATAAGGAGCTGACGACAGCCGGTTCGGCGGGGTTGCGACGATCCGGTCGGCTTGATCGCGGCCGCCGGATCATCGGTACCATCTGTGAGGCGTTCGGACCATGTGTCGGCGGTTGGTGGTGCGCGCGCAGCAGGCTGCCGCGCCGCCGACACCGAGGGCCGACACGCAACGTGTTTTCGACAGGAGAGTGGTATGCCGTTCCATAACCCGTTCATCAAGGACGGACGGATCACCTTCCCTGAGGGCGCCAGCCTGGTCAAGCACGTCGAACGCTGGGCCAAGGTCCGCGGCGACAAGCTGGCCTACCGGTTCCTCGACTTCTCCACCGAACGCGACGGCGTTGCGCGCGAACTGCACCTGGGCCGACTTCGGCACCCGCAACCGCGCCCTCGGCGCCCGCCTGCAGCAGGTCACCGAGCCCGGTGACCGGGTCGCCATCCTGTGCCCGCAGAACCTGGATTACCTGGTCGCCTTCTTCGGCACCCTGTACTCCGGCCGTATCGCCGTGCCGCTGTTCGACCCGTCCGAGCCCGGCCACGTCGGCCGGTTGCACGCCGTTCTCGACGACTGCCAGCCCTCGGCGATCCTGACCACCACCGAGGCCGCCGAAGGGGTGCGCAAGTTCTTCCGCACCCGCCCGGCCAAGGAACGCCCCCGTGTCATCGCCGTCGACGCGATACCCGACGAGGTCGGCGCGACGTGGGAGCACTATCGACACGGTCAACGAGAGACACCATCGCCTACCTGCAGTACACCTCCGGGTCCACCCGCATCCCCACCGGCGTGCAGATCACCCACCTCGAACCTGGCCACCAACGTCGTGCAGGTGATCGAGGCCCTCGAGGGTGAGGAAGCCGACCGCGGTGTGTCCTGGCTGCCGTTCTTCCACGACATGGGCCTGATCACCGCGCTGCTGCCGCCGATGATCGGCCACTACTTCACCTTCATGACGCCGGCGGCGTTCGTGCGCCGCCCGATCCGCTGGATGCGCGAGATCGCCCGCCAGCCCGGTGACACCGGCGGCACCATCTCGGTGGCCCCCAACTTCGCCTTCGACCACGCCGCGGCCCGCGGTGCTGCCCAAGGACGGCGAGGAGCCGCTGGACCTGTCCAACGTCAAGGCCGATCCTCAACGGCAGCGAGCCGATCTCGGCGGCCACCGTGCAGCGGTTCAACGACGCGTTCGGCCCGTTCGGCTTCCCGCCCAAGGCGATCAAGCCGTCCTACGGCCTGGCCGAGGCGACGCTGTTCGTGTCGACCACCCCGTCGTCCGAGGAGCCCGACGATCATCTCCGTCGACCGCGACGAACTCAACGCCGGCGCGGTTCGTCCCGGTGCCCGACGACTCGCCCAAGGCCGTCGCACAGGCCGGCGCCGGCAAGATCGGTGTGGGCGAGTGGGCGGTGATCGTCGACCACGAGACCGCCACCGAGCTTGCCCGACGGTCAGATCGGCGAGATCTGGATCAGCGGCAACAACATGGGCACCGGGCTACTGGAACAAGCCCGAGAAGACGGTCGAGACGTTCCAGAACATCCTGAAGTCGCGGACCAGCCCCTCGCATGCCGAAGGCGCGGCCGACGACGCCACCTGGGTGCGCACCGGCGATCTCGGCGCCTACCACGACGGCGAGCTCTACATCACCGGCCGCACCAAGGACCTGGTGATCATCGACGGCCGCAACCACTACCCGCAGGACCTCGAGTTCTCCGCTCAGGAGGCCACCAAGGCCGTGCGCACCGGCTTCGTCGCGGCGTTCTCGGTCCCGGCCAACCAGCTGCCCGACGAGGTGTTCGCCGACGCGCACGCCGGCCTCAAACGGGATCGCCACCGACACCTCCGAGCAGTTGGTGATCGTCGCCGAGCGCGCCGCCGGCTCGCACAAGATCGAACTCTCCAGCGGTCGCTGACGCCATCCGCGCCGCCATCGCGGTCCGGCACGGCGTGACCGTGCGCGACGTGCTGCTCACCCCGGCCGGCGCCATCCCGCGCACCTCCAGCGGAAAGATCGGCCGGAGTGCCTGCCGCTCGGCGTATCTGGACGGCAGCCTGCAGGTCCGGGAAGGTGGCCAACGCCTTCCCCGACGAGGCGCACTGACATGGCCGAAGAGACCCCGGACGGCGCCGACTTCACCCTTGCTCCGGAGAGGGAGCTGACCGCCCCTCGCACCGACATGACCGTGCCCGAGCTGCGGGAGTGGCTGCGCAACTGGGTGGCCAACGCGACCGGCCAGCCGCCGGGCTCGATCGACGAGTCGGTGCCGATGGTCGAACTCGGGCTGTCCTCGCGCGACGCGGTGGCGATGGCCACCGACATCGAGGACCTCACCGGGGTGACCCTGACGGCGACCGTGGCGTTCCGGCATCCGACCATCGAGGCGCTGGCGACGGTGATCGTCGAGGGCGAGCCGGAACTCGAATCCGACGACGATGACGAGGACTGGACGCGCAAGCCCGACGTACCGGAGATCGCGATCGTCGGCCTGGCCACCCGCTTCCCCGGCGACATGAACACCCCCGACGAGATGTGGCAGGCGCTGCTGGAAGGCCGTGACGCCATCACCGACCTGCCCGAGGGCCGCTGGTCGGAGTTCATGGACGAGCCGCGCCTGGCGGAGCGCATCCGCAAGGCCCGCACCCGCGGCGGCTACCTCACCGACATCAAGGGCTTCGACGCCGAATTCTTCGCGCTGTCGAAGATGGAGGCCGACAACATCGACCCGCAGCAGCGGATGGCTCTGGAACTCACCTGGGAGGCGTTGGAGAACGCCCGTATCCCGGCGTCGAGCCTGCGCGGTCAGAGCGTCGGCGTCTTCGTCGGCAGTTCCACCAACGACTACAGCTACCTGGCGATGATGGACCCGCGCACCGCGCATCCGTACGCCATCACCGGCACCGCCAGTTCGATCATCGCCAACCGGGTGTCGTACTTCTACGACTTCCGCGGCCCCTCGGTCGCCGTCGACACCGCCTGCTCGTCGTCGCTGGTCGCTGTTCATCAGGGTGTTCAGGCACTGCGTACCGGCGAGGCCGACGTGGTGCTCGCCGGTGGCGTCAACGCACTGGTGACGCCGGCGGTGACGCTGGGCTTCGATGAGGTCGGCGGTGTGCTCGCGCCGGACGGCCGGATCAAGTCGTTCTCCTCCGATGCCGACGGCTACGCCCGTTCCGAGGGCGGCGGCATGCTGGTGCTCAAACGACTCGAGGACGCTCGCCGCGACGGCGACGACATCCTGGCGGTGATCGCCGGCAGCGCGATCAACCACGACGGCCGCTCCAACGGCATGCTCGCGCCCAATCCCGATGCCCAGGCCGAGGTGCTGCGCAAGGCGTACCACGACGCCGGCATCAATCCGCGCACCGTCGACTACATCGAGGCGCACGGCACCGGCACCATCCTCGGCGACCCGATCGAGGCCGACGCACTCGGCCGTGTCGTCGGCCGTGGCCGCGCCGCCGATCAGCCTGCGCTGCTCGGTGCGGTCAAGTCCAACCTCGGGCATCTGGAGTCGGCCGCCGGTGCGGCGAGCCTGGCCAAGGTCGCATTGGCGTTGCGCAACAACCAGATTCCGCCGTCGATCAACTATGCCGGGCCCAACCCCTATATCGACTTCGACATGGTGCACCTGAAGGTCGCCGACACCGTCAGCGAATGGCCGCGCTACAGCGGCCACGCCGTCGCCGGGGTGTCCGGGTTCGGATTCGGCGGCGCCAACGCCCACCTGGTTCTGCGCGAGGTGCTGCCGGAGGATCTGATCGAGCCCGAGCCCGAGCCGGAACCCGAAGGTGGGCAGAAGGATTCGGCATCCGCCGGTGTCTATGTCGGCGGTGTACTGATCGAGGACGACGACGAAGACGAGCTGGACGTCACCGTCGCCTACGACTACGAGTCGGCCGGGTACGACGTCGACGAGGAGCCGGAACTGCCCGGCCTGACCGACGAGGCGCTGCGCCTGCTGGAGGTCGCCCGCGAGGAACTCGCGGCCACGGAGGCCGCCGAACCGCACACCCCCGTTGTCCCGCTGGCGGTTTCGGGTTTCCTGACCTCGCGCAAGCGGGCCACCGCTGCCGAACTCGCCGACTGGATCGACAGCCCTGCCGGCCGCGCGATATCGCTGGAGGCCATCGGCCGCTCGCTGTCGCGACGCAACCACGGCCGGTCGCGCGCGGTGGTGATGGCCCATGACCACGATGAGGCCGTCAAGGGCCTGCGTGCGATCGCCGAAGGTAAGCAGAATCCGCTCGTCTACAGCGCCGACGGGCCGGTGTCCAACGGGCCGGTCTGGGTGCTCGCCGGCTTCGGTGCCCAGCACCGAAAGATGGGCAAGAGTCTCTACCTGCGCGACGAGGTCTTCGCCGAGTGGATCAACAAGGTCGACGCCCTGGTCCAGGACGAGCGCGGCTACTCGGTCCTCGAACTGATTCTGGACGACTCGATCGACTACACCGACGAGACCTGCGAGTACCCGATCGAAGTGGTGCAGCTGGTCATCTTCGCCATCCAGATCGCCCTGGGTGAACTGCTCAAGCATCACGGCGCCCACCCGGCCGCGGTGGTTGGCCAGTCACTCGGTGAGGCGGCCGCAGCGTACTTCGCCGGCGGCCTGTCGCTGGCCGATGCCACCCGAACCATCTGCGCCCGTTCGCATCTCATGGGTGAAGGCGAAGCGATGCTGTTCGGCGAGTACATCCGGCTGATGGCGCTGGTCGAGTATTCGGCAGACGAGATCGGCACGGTCTTCTCCGATTTCCCCGATCTGGAGGTGTGCGTCTACGCCGCGCCCACGCAGACCGTGATCGGCGGGCCGCCCGCCCAGGTCGACGCGATCATCGAGCGCTGCGAACGGGAGGGCAAGTTCGCCCGCAAGTTCCAGACCAAGGGCGCCAGCCACACCCAGCAGATGGATCCGCTGATCGGAGAACTCGCCGCAGAACTTCAGGGGATCGCGCCGCAGCCGCTGAAGATCGGCTACTTCTCCACCGTGCACGAGGGCAACTACATCCGCCCCGGCGAGGCGATCCACGAGGTGGACTACTGGAAGAAGGGTCTGCGGCACAGCGTTTACTTCACCCACGGTATCCGTAACGCCGTGGACAGCGGCCACACCACCTTCCTGGAACTGGCGCCGAATCCGGTGGCACTCATGCAGGTTGGGCTCACCACGGCGTCAGCCGGTCTGCATGACGGGCAGCTGATCCCGACCCTGGCACGCAAGCAGGACGAGGTCGACTCGATGGTTGCGGCCATGGCGCAGTTGTACGTCTACGGCCACGACCTCGACTTCCGCACCCTGTTCACCCCCGCTTCCGGCCCGGAGGACTACGCCGACATCCCGCCGACTCGGTTCAAGCGCAAGGAGCACTGGCTCAACGCCCGCTTCTCCGCCGACGGCTCGGCCCTGATCCCGGGTACGCACGTCGCGACGCCGGACGGCCGGCATGTCTGGGAATACGCCGCACAGGGACACACCGACCTGGCCGCACTGGTGAAAGCCGCTGCGATCCAGGTGATCCCGGACGCCACGCTGACGGCGTTCGAACAACGGGCGGTGCCCGGCGAAGACTCCCGCTTGGTGACCACACTGACCCGCCACCCCGGAGGTGCGTCGGTTCAGGTGCACGCCCGGATCGGGGAGTCGTTCACCCTGGTGTACGACGCCATCGTGGCGCGCTCGGGTGCCCCCGGAGCCGGACTCCCGCTGTCTGCGGGTGGCGCGCTGCCGCCGGCGGTGGCGACCGGGGTGGCGGTGACCACCGAAACCGATGCTGCACAAGCGGAGCCGGAACCGGCCGAGGATGCGGACATTCTTCATGACAACCTCACGGCGGGCGCCGGGCTGGCCGCGGGCCTCGGCAAGTGGTCGCCGGACGGCCCGGAGACCGTGCACGACCGGCTGGGGCTGATCGTGGGCAGCGCGATGGGCTACGAGCCCGAAGACCTGCCGTGGGAGGTGCCGCTGATCGAGCTGGGTCTGGACTCGCTGATGGCGGTGCGGATCAAGAACCGGGTGGAGTACGACTTCGACCTGCCGCCGATCCAGCTGACCGCGGTCCGTGATGCCAACCTGTACGCCGTCGAGCAGTTGATCGTCTACGCGATCGAAAACCGCGAACAGGTGGCCGAACTCGCCGAGCACCAGAAGGGCCTGACCGCCGAGGAGATCGCCGCCGAGCAGGCCAAGCTGGCGGCCGGCGAGATCCCGGAGGCGCTGGCGGAGAAGCTCGCGGCCAAGCACCCGGAAGCGCACGTGCCGCCGCCCACCGATGGGGTACCTCCGCCGCCCACCAACCCGGCGGGCCCGGACATCCCGCCGCCGCCCACCGATCCGTCGGGTCCGGGCGCCGACCGGAATGCGGCCCCCGCCAACACCGCTGCCGGGGCCGCGGCGAAAGTGCTCACCCAGCAGGCCGTCGTCGATGCGCTCGGCACCGACGTCCCGCCGCGCGAAGCCGCCGAGCGGGTCACCTTCGCCACCTGGGCGATCGTGACCGGTAAGTCGCCCGGTGGCATCTTCAACGAGTTGCCGAAGATCGACGACGACACCGCCACCAAGATCGCCGCGCGGCTGACCGAGCGGTGCGAGGGAACCATCACCGTCGAGGACGTCAGGGCGGCGAGCACCATCGAGGAATTGGCCACCACGGTCCGCGAGTACCTCGAGGCCGGCGAACTGGACGGGTTCGTCCGCACGTTGCGCGCCCGCAAGGAGGGCTCGGACCGTATCCCGGTGTTCGTCTTTCATCCGGCCGGCGGTTCGACGGTGGTCTACGAGCCGCTGTTGAAGCGGCTGCCCGCCGACACCCCGATGTACGGGCTCGAGCGGGTGGAGGGCTCCATCGAAGAGCGTGCCGCCGAATACGTGCCCAAGCTGATGGAGATGGGCGGCAACGGCCCGTTCATCCTCGCCGGCTGGTCACTGGGCGGCGTGCTGGCCTACGCGTGCGCGATCGGCCTCAAGAAGGCCGGTGCCGACGTGGAGTTCGTCGGTCTGATCGACACCGTGCGGGCCGGCGAGGACATTCCGCAGACCAAGGAGGAGATCCGGGCCCGCTGGGACCGCTACGCGCTGTTCGCCCAGCGGACGTTCAACGTCGAAATCCCGGCCATCCCCTACGAACAGCTCGAGGTGCTCGACGACGAGGGGCAGGTGCGTTTCGTCCTCGATGCGGTCAAGCAGAGCGGGGTCGACATCCCGGGCGGTGTCATCGAGCACCAGCGGACCTCCTATCTGGACAACAGGGCGATCGACACCGCGAAGATCGAGCCCTACGACGGGCACGTGACGCTCTACATGGCCGACCGCTACCACGACGACGCCATCATGTTCGAGCCGCGCTACGGCACCCGCAAGCCCGACGGCGGCTGGGGGGAGTTCGTCGCCGACCTGGAGGTGGTGCCGATCGGGGGCGAGCACATCCAGGCGATCGACGAGCCGTACATTGCCAAGGTGGGCGCGCATATGAGCGAGGCCATCGACCGCATCCAGGCCCAACAGGAGACCCAGGACAAGTGACGAACAGGTCCACCGCCGAGTTGCTGGCCGAGCTGCGCGAAAAGCTCGAGCTGGCAAAGGAACCGGGCGGTGAGGCCGCCGCAGCCAAGCGCGACAAGCGCGGCATCCCCAGCGCCCGGGCCCGCATTCACGAACTGCTCGACCCGGGCACCTTCCTGGAGATCGGGGCGCTTGCCCGCACCCCCGGCGATCCGAACGCCCTCTACGGGGACGGCGTGGTGACCGGCCACGGCACCATCAACGGCCGCCCGGTCGGCGTCTTCTCGCATGACCAGACCGTGTTCGGCGGCTCGGTCGGAGAGATGTTCGGCCGCAAGGTCGCCCGGCTGATGGAGTGGGTAGCCATGGTCGGCTGCCCGATCGTCGGCATCAACGACTCCGGCGGCGCGCGCATCCAGGACGCGGTCACCTCGCTGGCCTGGTACGCCGAACTGGGCCGCCGCCACGAACTGCTGTCCGGTGTGGTCCCGCAGATCTCGATCATCCTCGGCAAGTGCGCCGGCGGTGCGGTGTACTCGCCGATCCAGACCGACCTGGTGGTCGCCGTCCGCGACCAGGGCTACATGTTCGTCACCGGACCCGACGTGATCAAGGACGTCACCGGCGAGGACGTCAGCCTCGACGAGTTGGGCGGGGCCGACTACCAGGCCCGCTACGGCAACATCCACCAGGTCGTCGACTCCGAGAAGGCCGCCTTCCAGTACGTGCGCGACTTCCTGGAGTTCCTGCCGCCGAATACTTTTGACGACGCCCCGGTGATCAACCCGGGACTGGAGCCGGAGATCACCCCGCACGATCTGGAACTCGACAGCCTCGTTCCGGACGCGGACAACATGGCCTACGACATGCACGAGATCCTGATCCGGATCTTCGACGACGGCGATTTCCTGGACGTCGCCGCACAGGCCGGGCAGGCCATCATCACCGGCTTCGCCCGGGTCGACGGCCGGCCGGTCGGTGTGATCGCCAACCAGCCGATGCACATGTCCGGCGCCATCGACAACGAGGCCTCCGACAAGGCGGCCCGGTTCGTGCGGTTCTGCGACGCCTTCAACGTGCCACTGGTGTTCGTGGTGGACACCCCCGGCTTCCTGCCCGGTGTGGAACAGGAGAAGAACGGCATCATCAAGCGCGGCGGACGGTTCCTCTACGCGGTGGTGGAGGCGGACGTGCCGAAGGTGACCCTGACCATCCGCAAGTCCTACGGCGGGGCGTACGCGGTCATGGGTTCCAAGCAGCTCACCGCCGACCTCAACCTCGCCTGGCCGACCGCGCGGATCGCCGTGATCGGCGCCGAGGGGGCCGCGCAGTTATTGGTCAAGCGTTTCCCCGATCCCACCGCGCCCGAGGTCCAGAAGATCCGCGCGGACTTCATCGAGGGCTACAACCTCAACATGGCGATCCCCTACATCGCCGCGGAGCGCGGCTTCATCGACGCCGTCATCGAGCCGCATCAGACCCGGCTGTTGTTGCGGCAATCCATGAGGTTGTTGCGCGACAAGCAGATTCAGCGGGTGCAGCGCAAGCACGGACTCATCCCCATCTAGTTCAGGAGACGACGGAATGAAGGACTCAGCCCGGACGGCCGGCGCCTCGATGGGCGAGGCCATCGGTGTTTTCATGCTGCACCCGGAGACCTTCGCCGGCAGCATCGCAGCCGGGTACGCCAACCCGCTGGCCGCTTATGTCGCCGGCCGCGGAGGGGTGCTGGGTGAAGCCACCGGGGCGACCGTCGCGGCGGTGTTCTCCATCTTCGAGCCGGGCTTCACCGCCGGGCTGTGGGACGAGGGTGTCGCGGTGCGTGGCGCGGCCGGCGCAGCGCAGGTGTACTGGGATCAGGTCGCGGAGTTCGGCCGCAGGTACCTCGCCGGTGCCGAGGGAACCGCACGGATTGCGGAGTTGGGGGAGAAGGTCATCGCCGCCGCTCCCACCGGAGGGCTGCCCATGTTCACCGGGTGGCGGGCCATGCCGCTGGCCGACGATGCATCGGCCCGGGCACTGCAGGTGATGTTCGTGCTGCGCGAGTTGCGTGGCGATGTGCACTTCAGTGCGTTGAGCCTGTCCGACATCACCCCGGTCGAGGCCCACATGCTCCACGCCGGCGAGGACTACACCCGGATGTTCGGCTGGCCTCCCCCGTTCGCGGACGGTGCGGACAAGAAGCAGCGCTACGCCGAAGTGGAGGAGGCCACCAACAACCGGATGGCCGAGATCTTCGCCGCCGCGTTGACCGTCGAGGAGGCGCAGGAACTCGCCCGGTTGTCCGCGGCTGCGTTGGAGTCGCTGAAAGCCGCCGTCCCGGCCTAGGAATCAGCCATGCCGCTGGCCGACGGCGAGGTCTTCGCCGGCTACACCATCCTGCGGGTTCTGGGCACCGGGGGGATGGGTGAGGTCTATCTCGCCGAGCATCCCCGCCTGCCGCGCCGCGACGCGCTCAAGGTGCTCGGAACCGCCGTCAGCCACGACGACGAATACCGACAGCGCTTCAATCAGGAAGCCGACATGGTGGCCACGTTGCGCCATCCCAACATCGTCACCATCTACGACCGGGGTGACTGCGACGGTCAGTTGTGGATCTCGATGGAGTTCGTCGACGGCACCGACGCGGCGCGACTGCTGACCGAGCGCTATCCCCGCGGCATCCCGGCAGCCCAGGTGGTGGATATCGTCACCGCCGTGGCGGCTGCACTGGACTACGCCCACGGCCGCCGACTGCTGCACCGTGATATCAAGCCGGCCAACATTCTGCTCGGGCGCCCGGACTCCGGCGACGCCGCAGCCGCCGAGAGCGGTCGGGGCATTGGTCGAATCATGTTGGCGGACTTCGGAGTTGCGCGCTGGGTCGGCCAGACCAGCGCCCTCACCGGAACCGACATGACGGTGGGGACGGTGACCTATGCCGCGCCCGAGCAACTCAAGGGCGAGGAGATCGACGGCCACGCAGACCAGTACGCGTTAGCTGCCACGGCCTTTCACCTGCTCACCGGTACGGCCCCGTTCGACAACACCAACCCCACGGCCGTCATCAGCGCGCACCTGAGTGCGCCGCCGCCCCAGATCGGCTCGGGACACCCCGATCTCGCACGGTTCGGGCCCGCCTTCGCCAAGGCGCTGGCCAAGCACCCCGCGGACCGGTTCGACCGCTGCGGCGATTTCGCGCGGGCCCTGCAGGACGCCCTGGCGGCATCCGGCGGATCGGCGCGCCACCGCAAATCCGGACCGGGCCAGGTTCGCAGCCGGTGGGTCACTGCCGGGCTGGGCGGCCTGCTGCTCGCCGGGGCGGTCGGTGCGGCGGCCGTCCTCGCCTCCCAGCACCGCGATCCCGAGGTGCAGACGGCGCCCCCGCCGATGTCGCCGCCCCCGCCGCCGGCGGTCTCATCCCGGATGGACCTGCCGGTGGTCGTCATCGGTGCAGACTGCGCGGTGCTCGGCGCGGCCGCGGTCACCGAAACCGATGCGCCGGCGTATTGCGCCCGGGTCGACTCGCAGTCAGCCGCGACGGTCTGGTCGCTGCAACCGGAAAACCTGCGCACCGCGACCACCCAGCCGCCGCCCACGCCCTGAGTCGGGCTCGCGGAGGCCGCCTGTGTCGTCGCTCGACTCGCGCATTCGGAACCCATCGGCGCCGGTTGGTCGATACCATCCACTCACCTCGGCCGGGACGGTACGAGGCGCTTCCCGGAGGGTCGGTATGTCGAAAACAGCTGCGGACATCGTTGAGAAACTCGGCGGTGCCGCCAACATCGAAAGCCTCTCGCACTGCGCCACGCGCCTGCGTTTCCAACTGCGCGACGCCTCCGGGGTCAAGCAGTCCGACCTGGAGTCGGTGTCGGGTGTGATGGGCGCAGTTCCGCAGGCCGGCAACCGGTACCAGGTCGTCATCGGTGGTGGCGTGCAGACCGTCTACAACCAGATCAAGGAGTTGCCGGGCATGGGCGGCGGCGCAGAGGGCGACGATGCCGCCGCCGTCAAGGCCGCGGCCCGCGCCAAGGGTCCGCGCGGGAAGTTCGCCTGGATGGACTCGTTCTTCGAGTTCCTCTCCGACTCGTTCCGCCCGATCCTGGGCGCGCTGCTGGGCGCGTCGCTGTTCATCACGTTCATGGCTCTGATGAGCACGCTGAAGGTGATCCCGAACTGGGCCGACCCGCGCACCGAGCTGTCGCCGTCGTGGCAGTTCATCAATCTGTGCTGGCAGAGCGTGTTCGTCTTCCTGCCGCTGATGGTCGCCTACAACGCGTCGAAGAAACTCGGCGCCGACCCGTGGGTCGGTTTCGCCGTCATGGCCGTGGTGATGCTGCCCGGGTTCGCCGCACTCAAGGACGCATCCCAACCCCAGAACGTGTTCGGCTCGACGGTCAATGTGGTGGATATCTTCGGCCTGCCGCTCACGATCCACAACTACAGCTCTCAGGTGTTCCCGCCACTGCTGATGGCTGCCGCGCTCGGCCCGCTCTACAAGTTCCTCAAGCGGGTCATCCCCGAGAACGTGCAACTGATCTTCGTGCCGTTCCTGGCAATGTTGATCATGATCCCGCTGACGGCCTTCCTGATCGGTCCGATCGGCGTCTACACCGGCGCTGCGCTGGGCAGCTTCCTCAAGTCCATCAACGACTTCTCCCCATTCATCTTCGCCATCCTGATCCCGCTGGCGTACCCGTTCATGGTGCCGTTGGGCCTGCACTGGCCGATCAACGCGATCATGCTGATCAACATTCAGACGCTCGGCTACGACTTCATCCAAGGGCCCATGGGCGCATGGAACTTCGCCTGCTTCGGCGCCACCGCCGGCGTGCTGTTCCTGGCCTGGCGTGAGCGGGACAAGGCGATGCGGCAGACCGCCGTGGGTGGCCTTGCCGCAGGTCTGCTGGGCGGTATCTCCGAACCGTCGCTCTACGGTATTCATCTGCGGTTCAAACGGATCTATCCGCGGATGCTGGTGGGCTGTCTGGTCGGCGGCTTGATCATCGGCATCGGCGGGGGCGTCACCACCAAGGCCTTCGTGTTCACCTCGCTGCTGACGATCCCCGCGTTCAGCAACATGGGCCTCTACGCGGTGGCTGTGCTGGCGGCCTTCTTCACCTCGATGATTCTGGTGATCCTGTCCGGTTACCGCACTCCCGAGCAGGCAGCTGCCGCAGCCGCAGCCGGCGTGCCGGTCGCCGACCTCGAAGGCCCGCTCGGTGAGGCCAGCGCCGACACGCTGGTCGCCGCATCCGCCACCAAAGCTGTCGGCGACGCCGGCCTCGAGGCCACCGTCGTGTCGCCCCTCGACGGCACCATGGTGGCGCTCAGCGACGTGCCCGATCCGGTGTTCGGCAAGGGCATCATGGGGCCGGGTGTGGCGATCCAGCCATCGGGTAACACCGCGTATGCGCCGGGATCGGGCGTCGTCGTCGCGGCCCAGCCGACCGGTCACGCCTTCGGCCTCGCTCTCGACAACGGAGTGGAGGTCCTCATCCACATCGGCCTGGACACCGTGAAACTCAAGGGCGAGGGATTCGATGTCCACGTCGCCAAGGGTGACCGGGTGACCGCCGGGACCCCGCTGGTGACCTTTGATCCGAAGGTCATCGAGGCGGCGGGCTATCCGCTGATCACACCGATCGTGATCCTCAACGCCAAGAAATTCGGCGGGGTCGAGGTGACGGCTGAAGGTGAGGTGAGCGCGGGCGCACCGCTTCTCGTTCTGGCCCCGGCGCCGCTGCCCGCCGAGGCGGGACTGTAGGAGCCCCGGGCGACTCATTCCCGTCGCGGTCTCTACCATGGTCGCCATGGTTGCCGCTGGGCTGTTCCTGATCGTGCTGACCGTCGCCTTCGGCCTCGCCTACGAACTCATCGGCTCCCACGTGGACGCCGACGGCTGGCTGCGCGAGCCGTTTGCGTTGATCCCACTCGCCTGGCTATCCGCCCTGGCCGGAGTGGCCCTGGTCGCCGTGGGCCTGTGGCGCGCCGCCGACGGCAACGTGGCAGACGGTGCGGGGACTGACGTCGAGAACGACGACGCCGCCGGGAGCCCGGCGGCGCGAACCACCCGGTAGGAGGGATCGGTCTTGGATCCTCACCAGTTGTTCGGCGCCGTGGTGGCATTGAACGCGCTGTTCGCTTCCCTTGCCTGGTGTTTGGCGCGTACCAACGTGCTCTCGGTTCTGGCGGTCATGACGTTCGCCGTGATCTGGCCATTCGTGGACAAACCCCTCGGCGGCCGCACCGTGCATGTCGTCAGCGAAGGCAACGGAATCACGGAAGGCGATTTTCTGAGCGTGTTTGCCGTCGCTATTGCGGCGGTACTCGCAGCCAGACAGATGAGCCGAGTCCGTCGAAGGAATGCGATCAGATCGGCAGAACCGGACAGCGGTGACGCTTCGCAAGAAAGGTGAACCGATCCGCCCGGCTACCGCGGCCGGGAATGAAACCTGTTAGCCCACCGGAAGGCAGGCGTACTCCAGCCGGTTGATCGCATTGCCATATTCGATCCCGAGCCCGGCGTATTCCCGGGACGTCGCCGGGTCGTCGGGGTTCGCCCGGTACCGCGGCACCAGTTCGGCCAGTCGTCCCGCGAGGTCGGCGGCGGTGTTCGCCTTCCCGGACAACTCCGGTTCGGAGATCCGGCCGGCGTAATCCCGCACCCGGTCGGCCCATTCGATGTACTGATCGGGCGTTACGGCACTGGCCTTGTCAGAGTCGGCGGCGGACTTCATCTGCGCGGCGAACTCGGTGTTGTATGCGATCAGGGCGTGCACGGTGTCACAGCCTGCCGGGGCGCGCTGCGATGACCGGTACATCCACATCGCCACTGCGGCGGCGATGAGCATGACGACCAATCCGCTCACCAGAACCGCTCGGCGCCTTGTCATGTCGGCTCCGTCCTAGGCCTTGATCCGGATCTCTCCGGGCTTCCACAGGCCACTGCGGGTCGCGGAGCCCAACTCCAGTTGGGCGGGGGTGGCATCGACGATGATGTCGAACTTGCGCAGCGAGCCCCAGTCCCGGCCCCAGTCGTGGGACAGGTAGGTCGCCATCACATGCGCCCGCAGCAGCAGGTCGCTGATGCCCAGCAGGCCGCCGTTGCGGCCGTCCTCCCAGGTGTCGGTGTCCTGCTTCTTGGCCAGGTAATCCGGGGTGATCCGGAACTTCGGCACCTGGGTCACGCCATTGGAATGCAGCATCGGCTGCTGGCAGGGGAAGGCCAGGCCCACCGCCCAGTCCATCAGGACCGGATCGGTGGATCCGACGTACTCCTGCACCGTGCGCAGTTCCGGAACCCGCGGCGGGGTGACCGCCACCCAGTCCCCGAGCGACAGGGACTTGTCCTGGGCCACAATGCGAACCACGGTGGCGTCGGGGGGCATCAGGGCCCGCGCGAAGCGCAGGTTGCGCCACGACGGAGCGGGCCCGAGGTCATAGGGCTCCAACCGCCCGGCGGCCACCGGGGTGCCGTCGGGGCCTGGCTTGCCGTACTCCAGTTCGACCGTCTGGCCGTCGGTGTGGTTGTTGAGCACGCTGTTGCCGGCGATGGTGCCCGCGGCGGTCACCACCACCAGGGGGTGGCCATCGTCGTTGGGCGGCAACTGATACCACGCCGAGGTCAGCAGGCTCTCCTGCTGTCCTTTGTCGACGTAGCTGCCTGCCAGCGGAACCCGGGCCGGGTCGAGTTTGTAGGGAAGGGGAACGGTGGACCCGTTGACGCCCGCCTTGGACAGCGTGAACGGACCCTCCCAGTCGTGGTCGATACCGGGCGTCGGATTGTTGACCCGGATCGCCTCGGCGACAATCTTTTCCGGCACGCCGTCGGGACTGAAGCCCACCGGCTTGGTGCCCCCCAGTGGGCCCAGCGGTCCGTAATCCCCGGGGAGCGGGTTGAGGAACCCGGCGTTGGTGTCAGGCTCGACGAGGACGTCGTCGGCGAGTCCGCAGCCACCTGCCAGGGCCTTCACGTTCGACCAGCCGTTGGAGAAGGTGGGATACTGGCGGATCACCCCCGCGGTCATCGATGCCAGGTTGACCAGCACCATGAAACCGGCGGCGAGCATGATCGGCGCGGCGGTGACCCCCCGGGTCACCCGCCCTTCGCCGTGCCGGCGGGCAGTGATGTGTAGCCACACGGTGTAGAGGGCCGCCACCGCGAACAGCGCCAGAAATATTGCGCTGACGCTGATTCCGCCGATCTTGGGCATCGCGTTGTTGAACGGGACGCCGTAACTCGAGACGTACCACCAGCCGTTGGTGGTGGCGAAGGTCAGCGCGAGCAGGAACAGCACCGCGGTGACGACCGTCATCCGGTTGCGCGACCAGCGCAGCACCGATGGGGAGACCAGAACCGTCGCCAGCGCCGCGACGGCGGCCCCGACGGCGGCGAACAATCCGAAGTGATGCACCCACTTGGTCGGGGTGAACATCAGGGTGAACATCGTCGCGAAGATGACGCCCATGAGCCGCCACGCCGGCCCCCGCGCCACTCCGGGAATCCGCTTGCGGCGCAACATGATGAACATCGAGATGAACAACGACAGCGCGGTGATCAGGAAGCCGAACCGACGCGAGAGCGAACCGTCCACCGTGGGCAGGATCAGGTAGTAGTACCGCAGGTTCTCGGTGTACCACGCCTGGCTGGGGCCGATGTCGGTCCGGATCCGGGTGGCCTCCAGCACCGTCGCCAGGGTCTGGTCGGCGAACACCACGGTGAGGATGATCGTGCCTGCCGCGAGAAGTGGGGCCACCAGTGGCCAGGTCCCCAGAACCGCCCTGCGCCGCATCAGGATTCGCAGGATCGGGCGTCCGCCCGCGAGTAGTGCGGCGACGGCGATCAGCCCGGTCGGCTGGATGCCGAGGGTGAACGATGCGGTGATGATCGCCAGCGCGGCGGGCGTGAGCCGTCCCGAGGTGATGGCCCGTTCGATCAGAACGTAGGTGATCAGTGCGCCGGTGGTGATCTGCCCCTCGGGCCGCAGGCCGTTGTCGAACGGCATCCACGCCGCCAGCAGCACCAGTCCGGCCGCCCAGAGCGCCGCCCGGCTGCCCGCCACGGCGGGGCCCAGTCGCGGCAGCACCTCGCGGGAGAGCAGCAGCCAGCAGATCATCGCGCAGACCAGGTCCGGCAGCCGTATCCACAGGCTGGCCGTGCTGACGTGGGTCATCAACGCCAGCACGTTGTAGTACCAGCCGAACGGATCCTCGGGCACGCCGAACCAGCGGAAGTAGTTCGACATGTAGCCCGCGCGGTCGGCGACCCGGGCCATCCCGAGGATGTAGCCGTCGTCGGAGGAGTTGGCCCCCATGACGTACCAGACGAGGAATGCGCCGACCACCGTCACATCGACGGAGGTGAACGTGCGCCAGCGCTTCGGGATCAGCCGGTGCATGCGCCGGCCGTCCAGCCGGTCCAGACGCCACAGCGCCGCCACCGCGACAATGGTCGCGGCCATCGCCAGCAGCATGGCGGCCAGTTTCAGCGCCGTCGGCCGGGTGGTGAACCGGGTGTCGATCGTCGCCGAAACGTTCAGTCCGGCCGGCGCCGGGCCGGTCAGGTCGGTGAACACCCCGACGATCGCCGGACGGAGGTTCGGATCCTGGAAGCCGCTGCGGCGGTAGTCATAGCCCTTCTGCGGCGAATCCTCGTCCTCGTCCTCGGCGTTGGTGTCCGGCGGCACGCCGATGAAACTGGCGAAGGTGCCCTCTTCCGAGGAGGTGATCTCGATGCGTTGGCAGCCCGGGGCCTGCACCTGGGAGCGGGGAACGCTGGCCACCACGACGTTGCGGTCGGTGACGTCGACCCGCGTGGCGTTCACCGTGACGAACAGCGAATTGAGTGAGGCGTCCTTGCCCTTCTGCGGTGCCAGCCCGAGCACCATGCCCCCCTTGGGCGGCATCGACCGGATGACCTCGCACGGAATCGTGGCCGTCACCGACACCGGAGTCAGCGAGATCAGCGGAGCCGTGACGTTGTTGAGCTGTCCGCCCTGCGGCCAGTTCAGCGTCGCGGTGGTCTGAACCACCGGCAGCAGCGGGGTGAGTACCGACAGCACGAAACCCAGCAGCCCGGCAATGGTCGCCACCCATCGGGTGACCGTGACCTGTTGGGCGGATTCGCGGGCCGACGCGGCGAGAGTCTGTGTCATGCGCACCTCATCTCAGGGGAGCGCCCTGATCGGTCCGTTGCGGCTCCATCCGTAAACCCGTTGGGTGCCTTGTTCGATGACGGCGTTGGGGGATTGGGCGGCGGGCACGACGCGGATGTAGCGCTCGATGGCGCCCCAGTCGCGGTACCAGTCGTCGTTGAGATATGTCGGCACCGTGGATGTGCTCAGCAGAGCCTGGATGAACAGGAACGGTCCGCCCGCCCGCGCGGACTGCCACATGTTCGACGAGACCACCACCTGCTTGAGGTTGGGCAGGATCCGGTACTGCGGGACCTCCGCGACGCCGAGATGTTCGGAGAACGGCCGCTGGCAGGGGAATTGGGCGGCGCTGGCGATGTCCATCAGCACCGGGGTCTGGGTGCCGAGGAACTTCTGCGCGGTCTGCAGGATCGGCACCCGCGGCGGGGTGAAGCCGAACCACTGCTCGCTGCTGAGGTTGGGGTCGTCGGCGACGATCCGCGCCACGTTGGCTTCCGCGGGTGCATCCTTGAGCGGGAAACGCAGGTTGCGCCAGGCCAATTGCTCCTGGGTGTCGATGGGATAGACCTTGTCCAGCGCCTGGAATGTGCCGTCCGACCGCCGGACCCCCCACTGCAGCTTCAGCGACTGTCCGTAGTGGAACTCGCCCTCGTCGTCGTAGTACCAGATCGCACCGGCGGCGGCGACGGTGACCAGCGGCCGGTCCGGTGAGCGCGGCGGCAGCTCGTACCACGCGGAGGTGGCCTTGGCGGCCAGGGTGTTCTCCTTGTAACTACCCATCACGGGCGTGGTCTTGGGGTCAAGCCCGAACGGCAGGAACACTTTTGAGCCGTTCACCCCGACCGGTCCGTAGCCCCCGCCGGTGCCGCCGGAGAACCCGATCCCGATGTTCGGCTTGTTCGGCGAGCCGTCGTTGTTGACCGTTCCGGGGTTGGCCACGAACGGCGCGACGGGGTCGAGGTTGTCGCTGACGCCGTTGGGGGTGAAGCCGACCGGGTTCTCGCCACCGAGCGGTCCGTACCGGCCCCACCTCTGGCCGGGCGCCGGGCGTAGCATCCCGGCGTTGGTGTCGGCTTCGACGAGCACCTCGTCGGCCATCGCACAACTGTTCTTCGTCAGTGCCGCGAAATTGGCCTTGGCGTTGGTGTAGGCGGGATAGCGCTGGACGAATCCCTTCGCCATCGAGCCCACCGCCAGCAGCACGATGATGAGCGAGAACGCCAGCAGGGGAGTCGCGGCCAGCAGGCGGTTGCGGCGGGTGTCCTTGACCTCGGTGTGCCCGGCGTAGTCGATCCGGAAGTGCAGCCAGCCGGCCAGCAGTCCGGTGAGAATGGCCAGCGCCAGGAACATCGACGTGACCGGACGGTGCAGCAGAACCGGTTGGCGGTCATACCACGGCACCCCGTAATTGCCCACGTAAAACCAGCCGTTGATGCCGGACGTCGCCCACGCCAGCACGAACAGCAGGGCGGTCACGTAGAGGGCGAGGTTGCGCCGGCTGTGCAGGCCGACGGTGGCGAAGGCGAACGCGGTCACCGCTCCCAGCGCCGCGGTGAGCCCGGCGAACGCCCCGAACTGGACCGCCCACTTGGTGGGGGTGAAGGTCAACAGCAGCAGGCCCAGTGCGGTGCTGCCGATCAGCCGCCACACCGGACCGCGGGCCACTCCGGCGAGGCGGCCCTTGCGCAGCAGGACCACCAGCATGGCGAACAGGCACAGCAGCATCACCAGGACGGCGAACCGGCGGGTGAGGGAAGCCTCGACGTGCTCCTCGACGGTGAGGAAGTAGTACCGCAGGAAGTCCTGGTACCAGGAGATCGTCGGCCCCACAACGTATTTGATGCGCACCGACTCGGCGACGGTGGCCAGGGTCTGGTCGCGGAACACCACCACGAAGAACACCGACAGCGCCGCGGCCAGCGCGGCCAGCGGTGCCAGTACGCCGTCCCGGGAGCGGCGGCTGCCGATGATCCGGGCGATCGCGCGAGCACCCACCAGCAGTGGGGCGACGGCCACCAGGCCCTGCGGCGCCAACGTCACGCTGAACACCGCGACGACGATCGCCACCGCGGTCGGGGCCAGCCTGCCGGTGGCGATCGTGCGCTCCACCAGCATCCACACCACCAGCACGCCGAAGGCGATCAGCGGTTCGGGGCGCAGGCCGTTGTTGAACGGCAGCCAGGCGGCCAGGAACACCGCGCCACCGGTGGCCACGGCGATCCGGTTGTGATCGAGTCCGCCCCTGGCCGACCCCAGCCTGGGCAGCACCCGATGGGACAGAATCAGCCAGCTGCCGATCGCCGCCGCCAGAGCGGGCAGTCGCATCCACACGCCCGCGGTGCTCACCGACGCGAGGTGAGCCAGCACCGACTGGTACCAGTCGTACGGGGCTTCGCTTGTGCCGAAGAAGCGGTAGTAATTGGCGCTGTAACCGGCTTCGCCGGAGATCCGGGCGATGGTCAGGTTGTAGCCGTCGTCCGACGAGATGGCTCCGATGAAGTGCCAGAGCACCAGCGTGCCGATCACCCCGAGATCGACCGGCCAGTGCCGCAGCCGGCCGCGGCGCACCGCCGGGGCCCGGGGACCCTTGCCGTCCAGGACTGCCAGGGCGCCGATCGAGGCGATGACGCACAGCACGCCGACGACCATCACGGCGAGTTTCAGCGGGGTGGGACTGGTGATGAACCGGGTGTCGACGGTGATGCGCGCCGACAGCGCGGGACCCCACGTCGCCGGCCCGGGGGTCGGCAGCTTCAGGTCGGTGAAGACGCCGGTCACCTGTGGCTTCTTGTCGGGCGGCAGGGTTCCGGCCGCGCCCGGGATCCCGACGAACTCCGCCCCGACACCACCCGGGTTGGCCCAGACATTGATCGTGCTGCAGGTTCCCGAGGCGACCGTCGCGCGGGGGGCGACCGCGGCCACGGTGTCGCGGAAGGCGACGAGGACCGACTCGGCGTTGGCCCGAACGAACAGGCCGTTGCGGGCCGCGTCGATGCCCTCGGCCGGATTGGTGGAGAACGCGACGCCGCCGCTGGGCGGCAGGGTGGCGATCGCCGTGCAGGGAATGGACACCTCGAGCGCTTCGGGGGCACCGGACACCAACGGCGCGGTGATGTCGCCGACGGTGCCGCCGGGGCCCGGCGCCTGGGGCCACACGATGGTGGCCGTGGTCTGGTTCACCGGCAGCAGTGGCGTCAGCGAGCACAGGATGATCCCGGCGAGTCCGGCCAGGACGGCGACGAGTCGGGCGATAGCCGCGGAGCCGGAAGGCCGAGTACCCAGCGCGGCCCTGCGGCTGGAATCCCTGCTGACTCTGGGCACGAAGGTCGATGGTAGGCGACGGGATCACCGGGGCACGGGACACCGGGCCGGTAACCCGGGCGTTTCGGCGCAAGCACCGGCGCTCTGGTCGGGAAACCGCGCCGGAAGCCCGGCGGAGCTAGGTCGGGCGCAGCGGGGCGGGACTCCACAGCCCGCTGCGGGTGGCGGTGCCGAGTTCCAGCCGGGCCGGCATCGCGTCCGGGTAGTACAACGTCAGCCGCTGCAGCGACCCCCAGTCGCGGAACCAGTCGTCGCGCAGATAGGTCGGCACGGTGACGGCACGGAACAGCAGTTCACTGATGCCAAGCGGGCCGCCGCCGATGTTGTCCATCACCGGGGAGTTGGAGTCCGCGCCGAAACGGTCCGGCAGGATGCGCCAGCGCGGCACCTCGGTGACGCCGTTGGAGTGCCCGAATGGCCGCTGGCACGGGAAGGCCAGGCCCACCAGCCAGTCCAGCAGCACCGGATCCTGCGTGCCGACCACCTGTTGGAGGGTGCGCAGTTTGGGGATGCGCGGCGGCGTGACGGCGATCCAGTGCTGCGGAGCCAGGTCGTCGTCGACGGCGACCACCCGGATCAGCGTCGCGTCGGCCGGGATCGCCGTGAGCGGCGCGCGCAGGTTCCGCCAGGCCGGTACCGACCCGATGTCGGCGAAGCCCAGCGAGCCGCCCACCTTGCCGGCCGCCGCCTGCGCATCGGTGGCCCACTGCACGTTGACCTCGTCCTGATCGAAGCGTCCGGCCGCCGAGATCACCACCAGGGGCGCGGAATCGTCGCCGAGGGCGTCCCGCGCCGGCAACCGGTACCAGGCCGACCGCAACCGGGACGGCTGCTGGGTCCCGGCCCGCCAACTACCCAGCACCGGGGTGGTGGCCGGATCCAGGCCGTAGGGCAGCGGGGCGCGGGAGCCGTTCACCCCGGGTGCCACCGGAGCGCCGCCCTCGGTTCCCGCCTCGGGAGCCGATCCGCTGCCGCCGGAGTCGGTCGCCCCGAGATCGATGAAGTTCCCGCTGGCCGGCGGCTCGATCAGGGTGGAGATGTCGGTGGGAATGCCGTTGGGGGAGAAGCCTTCTGCGCTCACCGCGCCGAGGGCCTCGGCGACGGGGGCATCGACCGGTTGCAGCATCCCGGCGTTCGGGTCGGACTCGACCAGGACGTCGTCGGCCAGCCCGCAGGTCTTGCCGGTCAGGGCCTGCAGATTCGAGCGCCCGACCGACCAGGCGGGGTACTGGCCGATCATGCCGAGGGTCAGCGATGCCACCTCGAACACGACCAGCAGCCACGCCACCAGGGCCAGTGGGGAGGCCGCCAGCCGGGACCACCGGTGCCGGCCCGCCGGCGTGTCCTGGAGGCCGGAGAAGTGAATCCAGGCCGCCATCACCAATGCGGCCACCGACATGCCGAGCAGGATGGTCGCGAAGCCGAGCCGGAACTCGGGCATCTGATTCGACCAGGGCACCCCGAAATTGGACACGTACCACCAGCCGTTGACGCTGGCGAACGCGAGCGCGGTGATGAACAGCACCGCTGCGGCGAACACCCACCGGTTGCGCCGCGAGCGCATCACCGCCGGCGCCACGGCGATGGCGGCCAGGGCGCCCAGCGATCCGGCCAGACCGGCGAACACCCCGAAGTGGTGTGTCCACTTGGTGGGGGTGAACATGATCGCGACGAAAGAGATGATGGTGATACCGATGATCCGCCGGCTGGGTCCGGCCGCGGTTCCGGGGATATGACCGCGGCGCAGCATCATCGCCACCGAAACGGCAAGCGCCAGAATCAAAGCCAGCACCGCGAACCGGCGGGCGATGGACCCGTCCGGGGTGGCCATCATCAACCGCTCGTAGCGGGTGTGCTCGTCGAACCAGCTCAGGCTCGGTCCCACCGCGCGCTTGAGGGCGTTGGCCTGCGCCACGCTCGCGAAGGTCTGGTCGCGGAACATCAGGATGATCGTCACGGTGGCCGCCGCCAGGATCGGCGCCAGCAGCGGCATCAGGCCGAACCGGCGCGAGCGGCGGTGCAGGATCGTGCGCAGCGGTCCGACGGCCACCAGCAGGGCGCCGATCGAGGCGATGCCGGTGGGGCCGGAGAACAGTGTGAGCGCGCCGACGATGCAGGCCACCGCTACCGGCAGCAGACGGCTGGTGGCCACGCCGCGCTCCACCGAGCACCAGGTGAGCAGGATGCCCAGGGCGATGATCGGTTCGGGACGTAGGCCGTTGTTCAGTGGCAGCCAGACGGCCAGGAACATGCCGGCGGCGGTCCAGGCCGCGGCCCGGCTGGCCTTGACCGGCCGGCCCAGCCGGGGGATGACCTCACGGCTGATCAGCCACCAGCACACGATGGCCATGAGCAGGGTGGGCAGCCGCATCCAGATGCTGGCGGTGGTGACGTGGGCCCAGATCGCGAGCAGGTCGTAGTACCAGCCGAACGGCGATTCCGGGGTGCCGAACCAGCGGTAGTAGTTGGCCATGTAGCCGGCGTTCTCCGACACCCGTGCCATGGTCAGGATGTAGCCGTCGTCGGAGGTGTTGGCGCCGACGAAGTGCCACCACACCAGGACGGCGACGACAAGTCCGTCCAGTGCGCTGACCGACCACCACCGGGCGGGCAGCAGGCGGCGGTGCCGGGTGCCGTCGGAGGTGTCGAGAATGTGCAGGGCGATCAATGCGGCGAAGGTGGCCAGCAGTCCGATCGCCATCGCCGCCCATTTCAACGGTGTCGGCGTCAGGCTGTAGCGGGTGTCGATGGTGGCCGAGAAGCTCAGACCGGGTGGGGCTCGACCGGTCAGGTCGGTGAAGACGCCGACCACCTGGGGGCGGAAGTCGTAGCCCCCGCGCTCACCTTTCAGCGGGGCGCCCGGATCGTCACTGTCCTTGCCCTTGGTGAGGCCGACGAACTCGCCGGTCACCTTGTCGGCGTGCGCGGTGAAGGTGAGTTCCCGGCAGGACGGGCTGAGCACCTGACTCATCGGTGCCACCACCACCGGGGTGTTGCGCACGACGACCACGAGGTCGTTGTTGGCGCGCTGGATCAGCAGGCCGCGGTCGACCGCCTTGGGCGCCTGCTTGGGCACGGTGGACAGCAGGACCGTGTTCTCCGTCGCATTCAGACCGGCCGCGGCCCGGCACGGCACGCTGATGGACATCTCGGTGGGTACATAACCGATCAGCGGCGCGGTGACGCTGTCCAGCGTTCCGTTCTGCGGCCAGGTCAGTTGCGCGGTGGTCTGGGTGACCGGAAGAAACGGCGTCAGTATCGCCAGCGCCGCTCCGAGGAGGCCGGCGACGAGCGCGACAAGCCGGGCGGTTCGGTAGTTCGCCCTGGCTTGTGTCACGGGGGTAGATCGTAATTGCCCCGCGCCGGGGCTCCGCCCACCGTCAGCAGTCATGCACTTGTGCCTTCGGTTTCCACAGCCGAGGTGCTCTCGACACTCGACGAGTGGCGCGGTGAGTGGCCCGATGCTCGTCGTTGATGCGTCGTGCTTGTTCGAGGTGGTCGCCGATACTCCCCGTGCCAGGGAGATCGCTGAGCGGCTGGCGGCGGATCCGGATCACGCGGCACGTCGGTTCGCGCTGAGCTTCAGCGACCGGTGCGGACAGCCAGCACGAACGGTCCGATGTCCTTCACGCTGAAGTGCGGCTCGCTGAACAAATCGGCGTCCAGGTCGACGGTGTAGCGGCGCACGTTGGGCTGGTTGGGGTAGACGTCCTCGGCGAGTCGCAGCGTGTAGGTGTTGGCCGAGCCCGCCGCGCCGCCCCGGCGCATCAGGAATACCGTCGGGGCCGGCCAGGGCAGGGTGTCCAGGGCGCGAACGAACTCCTCGGGGTCTGTGATCGTGGCCCACGACTCGATGGCGGCCGCCCGTTTGTCGAATTGGGCGAGTGGGTTGGCGTAGTGCGACGTCAGTCCCTGGAACCCGAAGTAGGGGTAGAAGGACAGGAAGCTGTAGTCGGCGGTCATCACCACGGTCTCGTCACGGGGTTTGCCGGTGGCCTCCCGGATGGCGGCGTCGATCTGCGGGTAGTACTTCTCCGAGCCGGGGGGCCGCCGGTCCCCGCGCTGGCCGTCGCCGTTGGTGTCGGTGTAGGCCACCGTGATGTCGGGGCGGAGCACATGCGGGATGTCCTGGCTGAATCCGATGGCGCCGATCAGGCCGACCGCCACGGCCACCGGGATGATGCGCCGGTTCCACCGGGCGGCAGCGGCGCGCGCGATATCGATGAAGCCGAAAACCCCTGCCGTAGAAAGCAACACGGTCAGCGTCGGCTGCAGCCGGAAGGAGAGCAGCGTGCTGCCGGCCAGGGTGGTGAGCATGGACAGCAACGACCACACGTACAGCGTCAGCACGCCGATCCCCAGCGCGCCGGCCCGGACCGAACCGGCGCCGCGCCAGGCCAGCCAGATCGTGCCGAGCATGCACAGCGCGCCCAGCAACGAGAACTGCAGCATCGGGAAGGTCAGCACCGCGCCGTCGCCGGGCAGATAGTGCTGCGCGGCCCCGGTGTCGGACAGCGGCCCACGCATGGCCCGCAGCAGGAACGGCAGCCAGGTGATGGCCGCCAACGCCGCCGCCACCGCCGCGATGACCACAACCCGCAGCAGCGGGCCGACGCTGCGCCGCAGTACCGCGGCCAGCAACGCCATGATCGCCACGGTGAAGGCGGTATAGCCGAACAACAGCGTGTAGAACATCGCGGTGAAGCCGAGGAATACCCCTACCCCGATGATCGCCGCCCAGCCCGAGTAGCCGGTCGATCCGCGGCCGCCGCGCAGTCCGGACCAGGCCAGCACCAGAACCGGCGGGATCAGCACGGTGATGATGGCGCTGTAGGGCTCCGGCGAACTGTAGGCGAGAGTGACGGCGGCGGTGGCCGTAGTGACGGCCAGGGCGTACTCGAAGCGGATCATCTGCGACCACAGCACGAAAGCCGCGGCGACGGCGATCGCCATCGAGGTGATGGCCCACGGCTTGAACATCTCCCAGGCGGGGGTGCCGGTGAGCGCCGCGGCCCGGCCGCCCAGCCAGAACCAGCCCGGCGGATAGAAGGGCGGCATACCCGCGTAGGTCATGTCGCGCAGCGCGGGGCTGTCGGCGAACCGGGTCAGGTATTCGGTGCGGAATTGCTGATCCACCGAGATGCCGAACAGATAGAGCTTCGTGGCGCCCAGCGGCATCCCGATGGTCACCACCGTGAAGGCGCTCAGGAACACGGCCGCACCGAGACGCGCGGTCCACTGTGCGGCCGCACCGGATCGTCGGCGCCACAGCCACCCGACCGCGACCAGACCGAGCAGACAGCCCACCTGACCGACAGTGGTCAACGCGTGCAATTGATTCGACGACGGGAAAGCCGGCCACTCCACTGTCGAGATCGCCGCCAGCGCCGCCACCGAGACGGCGACGGCGATCAGCACGGCCGCGATCAATTGGCCGATGGTGGCCACGGCAGTGTGCACCGAAGTATCCGCCCTAGTCGCTTGGCCGCTGCCCACCGGAGGAGTGTCCTAGATCGGCAGTTTGCGGAAGATGGACCGCGGAATGTGCCGCAACACCATCATCACGTAGCGGAACGCGCCTGGCGCCCAGACCAATTCCTTGCCCTTCGCCGACGCGGTGACGGCCAGATCGGCGACGTACTCCTTGTCGACGGTCAGCGGAGCCTCTTTGACGTGGGCGCTCATCCTGGTGCGCACCTGACCGGGGCGGATGACCAGGACGTTCACCCCGTACTCCCGCAGTGCCTCGCCGAGACCGAGGTAGAAACCGTCGAGCCCGGCTTTGGTGGAGCCGTAGACGAAGTTGGACCGGCGCACCCGCTCACCGGCAGCCGAACTCATCGCGATGATCCGGCCGTAGCCCTGATGGCGCATCTTCTCGCCGACCAGCACGCCGACCGAAACCGCAGCGGTGTAGTTGATTTCGGCGATCTGCACGGCCTTGCGCTGGTCCTGCCAGAGTTCCTCGGCGTCACCGAGCAATCCGAACGCCACGATCGCCACGTCGACGTCACCGTCGGCGAAGCATTCGTCGATGACCGCCGGATGGCGGACGGTGTCCAGCGCGTCGAAGTCCACCAGCGTCACCGACTTCGCGCCCGCCCGGGTCATCTGCGCGACGGCGTCCTCGCGACCGGGATCGTCGGGAAGCGCCGCCAGAATGATGCGGGCCGGAGCATCGCGCAAGTAGCGCTCGCAGATCGCCAGGCCGATCTCCGAGGTGCCGCCGAGCAGCAGAATCGTCTGTGGATTACCCACGGCGTCAAGCACCATCTAGAGCAGCTCCAAACGTCGGGCCATGTCCGAGGCGAACACCGCGTGCGGATCGACGCTGCGGCGCACGGCAATCCACTCGTCGATGCGCGGATACATGGCGTGGAAGGTCTCGGCGCTGGTGCGGGAGTCCTTGGCGGTGTACAGCCGGCCGCCGAACTGCAGCACCCGGCGGTCCAACTCGTTGACGAAATCGTTCAGTCCGGCCTTGATCGGGAAGTCCACGCAGACATTCCAGCCCGGTATCGGAAAGCTCAGCGGCGCTTGGTTTCCCGGACCGAAGAGTTTGAACACGTTGAGGAACGAATAGTGCCCCGAGGCCTGGATGTCGACGATGATCGCCTTGAATTCCTCCACGGCCTCGGTGGGAACCACGAACTGGTACTGCAGGAAGCCGGCGGGGCCGTAGGCGCGGTTCCACTCCCCGAACATGTCGAGCGGGTGGTAGAACTGCGTCAGGTTCTGCACCTTGTTCCGGTAGGTACCGGACTTGCGGTACCAGAGTTCGCCGATGGGTCCGAAGGTGTACTTGTTGGCCAGGCCGTTGGGGAAGATGTCGGGGAACGTCAACAGTTGCGGCGCATCGAATTTCAAGGGGTCGCGCTGTAACTTCTCCGGTAGCTGATCGAGCCGGGCCAGCGATCCCCGGGAGATCGCGGCGCGGCCCAGCTTCGGTGGCGCGCTGATCGCGTCGAACCAGGCGCTGGAGTAGGTGTAGTTGGCCTCGCTGCCGTCGCTGTGAAAGGCGATGGTCTCGTCGAGGCTGCGGGTGACGTCGCCGTCGGCGATGAAGTAGGCCGTCTCCGTCGGGGTCATCTCGATGGTCGCGCGCATGATGATCCCGGTCAGTCCGTTGCCGCCGACGGTGGCCCAGAACAGGTCGGCCTCTGGTCCATCGGGGGTGATCGTCCGGATCTGCCCGTCGGCGGTCAGCAGATCCATCGACCGGACGTGGTTGCCGAAGCTGCCGGCGCTGTGGTGGTTCTTGCCGTGGATGTCGCAGCCGATCGCGCCGCCGATGGTCACCTGCCGGGTGCCCGGCAGCACCGGGACCCACAGGCCGCTCGGTAGTGCGGCTTTCATCAGCTGATCCAGGCTGACACCGCCGTCGACGTCGACCATCCGGGTCGCGGCGTTGATGGAGTGGATCCGGTTCAGCGCGGTCATGTCGATGACCAGACCGCCGCCGTTCTGGGCGTTGTCTCCGTAGGAGCGACCCAACCCGCGGGCGAGCACGCCGCGATGGCGTCCGTCGGCGGCCGCCTCGGCCGCGCGGACGACGGCGTCGACGATCTGCTCGGGATCCGGAGTCGTCAGAACCTCGGCGACGCTGGGAGCGGTGCGTCCCCAGCCGGTCAGCCGCCGGGGAGTGGTCGTTGCGGACATCGTGACGAGGGTACCGTCAGGGCCGTTCAGCGGGGCTCTCCGCGGGTCGCTAGGTTCCCGCCCGCCGGAAGATCCACACCCGCTGAACAATGAAGTTGATCACCGTCGCCGTGCCCTGCGCCACCGCGAAGGCCACCGGTATCGCCCAGTCCTTGTACTCCAGAATCCGCAGTGTCAGGTGGTTCAACCCGACCTGCACGGCGAACGTCAGCGCGTAGAGCACCATCACCTTGACGAACCGCGATCGGCTGGGCGCGGCGCCGAACGTCCAGCGCCGGTTGATCAGGTAGGCGGTCAGCGTGCCGGCGATGAATCCGATGGCCTTCGCCAGGTCGACCTGAAGGCCGACCACCTTGTAGAGCACCAGGTACAGGCCGAAATCGACGATGGCCGAGAACCCGCCGGTGAGCACGAACCGCACCAGCTGAGTTCTCAGGCTCAGCACTGGTGACGGCGCGATTTCGGACATCGCGGGAAGCTTACGTCCCCGACGATGCACCATGAAGGTGTGCAGGAACTCCTGGAGGCGTGGACCGCGCTGATCTCGCGGCACACTCGTGACGCCCGGGCCGTCGACACCGGCAGGGCCGTGCTCGCCGCCTGGGCTGAGCCGCACCGCCGCTACCACTCCATCGCCCATCTCCGCGACATCCTGGCCAGTGTCGAGGAACTCGCCGACTACGCCGACGACGCCGATGCGGTCCGGCTGGCCGCCTGGTACCACGACGTGGTCTACAACGGCCTGCCCGATGACGAGGAGCGCAGCGCCCAGCGCGCCCGACGGGATCTGACCCGGCTCGGCCTCGCGGCTCCACTTGTCGACGAGGTGGCGCGCCTGGTCCGGATGACCGTCACCCACGATCCGGCGCCCGGTGACCATAACGGCGAGGTGCTCTCCGATGCCGATTTCGCCGCGCTCGCGCTGCCCTGCGAGAGCTACCGGCGCAACACCGCGGCCATCCGTGCCGAGTACACCCACATTCCCGACGAGGTCTTCCGCAAGGGCCGGACGCAGGTGCTCGTCGGCCTGTTGGACGGCCCCGGGGTTTTTCGCACCCCGATGGGAAGGCAACGCTGGGAGGACGCGGCCCGGCGGAACCTGCGCGCCGAGTTGGCCGCGCTCGCCGGCTGAGCCCGATCCCGGTGACGACCCCGGTGCCAAAAAGCCGTTCGGCCCTTGCATCAGGGCGATGAGATGGCACGATGTGCCCCATGGCGATCGAACAGGGTCCGATATCGGTTCTCGACGACACAGAGGCGTGGAATCTGCTGTCCAGCGTCGCGCTGGGCCGTTTGGTGACTTATTTCGGCGGACAGTTGGAGATCTTCCCGGTCAACTTCGTCGCGCAGGACGGCTCCGTGCTGTTCCGTACCGCCGAGGGCACGAAGCTGTTCACGACGGTGATGAACGAGAAGGTGCTTTTCGAGGCTGACCATCACAGCGCCGAGGAGGGCTGGAGCGTCATCCTTCGCGGCACCGCGCGGATGCTGAGCAGCGCCGAGGAAATCCATGACGCCGAACAGGCCGGCCTCATTCCGTGGGTTCCCACCGAAAAACTACGGTTCGTGCGGGTCACGCCGACGGAGATCAGCGCCCGGCACTTCCGGTTCGGTCCGGAGCCCCAACAGGGAAGCGTGCCGGGCTAAACCCAGTACGGCACCCGCGCCCGGTACTGCTTGAGCGCCAGCGCTGCGGCACACCAGCCGAGCACCGTCAGCACGATCACCACGAGCCAGTGCCGCGGCTCCTGCTGAGCGCCGAGCAGTGGCGCCCGCAGGATGTCCAGGTAGTGCAGCAGCGGATTGAGTTCGATGATCCGCCACCACTTCCCGGCGCCCTGGCGCTCAAGAGTTTCGGCGTTCCAGATGATCGGTGTCATGAAGAACAGCAACTGCACCAGCGACGCCAGCAATGGAGCGATGTCGCGGTAGCGGGTGGCCAGGATGCCGAAGCAGAACGACACCCACACGCAGTTGAGCATGATGAGCACGATGGCCGGGAACACCGTCAGGTCCGCCCACGACCATGGCTTGGGGTAGATGATCGCGATGATCACGAAGATGACGATGTTGTGCGCGAACAGGATCATCTGCCGCCACACCAACCGGTAGACATGCACGCTCAGGGGGGTCGGCAGTTGTTTGATCAGGCCCTCGTTGGCGATGAACACATCGGCGCCCTCCAGGATCGAGGCGTTGATCATGTTCCAGATGATCAGACCGATCGTCACGTAGGGGAGATGCTCGGACAGTTCGAGTTTGAACAACTTGGAGTAGAGCAGTCCCATCGCGACCGCGGTGGTGCCGGTGGCGATGGTGATCCAGAACGGCCCCAGAACCGATCGGCGGTACTTCTGCTTGATGTCCTGCCAGCCGAGGAACAGCCACAGTTCGCGTTTACCGAAGCCGTCGATCAGATCACCCCAGGCGCGGCGGAATGTCCTGGACTGGTTGGCCGCGTCGATGATCGTCATGCGCTGCTCCCGGGGGAAGGAACTTCTCGTGGCGGCCCAGCCGCCGCAACCGGATCCACTCGCGCAGTCCGGCCGGATCGCGACGCGTCACCAGGAAGTACCAGCCGAAGCGCAGCCATTCCTGGGGTATGAGCTTGCGTAAACCCGGCTGGGACAACACATAGCCCCGATTGCGGTAGGTGAAGAACCGCTTGACCGGATCCTCCGGGTACTGGGTGTGCATGCGGCCGAACAGGATCGGCTTGAATTCGTCGCTGCCGTAGGGGTGCAGATACACGGTGTCCAGACAGGTGCCGAACGGCAGGCCGCTGCGCACCAGTCGGCGGTGCACGTCGTATTCGTCGCCGCGGACGAACAGCCGGATGTCCGGGACGCCGACCGCGGCAATGGTCTGGGCGCGGAAGAGCGCGCCGTTGAACAACGACGCGTAGCCCGGAAGCAGATCGCTGTCCGGAGAATCCCGGGTGCGCAACTCGTCGACGCGCCGCCGCCATGCCAGTCCCCGGCGCAGGGGGAAGGCCAACTTCTCCGGATCATCGAGTGCGCACACCATCGGAGAGACCTCGGCCAGGTTGTGCCGCTCGGCGCAGGCGAGCAGGGTTGCCAGGACCTCGGAATCGCGGGGCCGGCCGTCGTCGTCGGCGAGCCACACCCAGTCGGCGCCGAGTGCCAGCGCGTGCAGCATGCCCAGCGCGAAACCGCCTGCGCCACCGAGATTCCAGCGTGATCCCAGATACGTCGTCGGGACCGGCTGGGCATCGACCAGTGCGCGGACCCGATCGTCGTGATCGTTGTCGACGACGATGAGGTGGTCGATCATCCTGCTCTGATTCGCCACCACGTTCAGTGACGTGGCCAGTTCGTCGGGTCTACGGTGGGTGACGACGACGGCGCACACCATCTCGGTCACGGAGCGGTGTCCGTCCATTCGCCGGCGTGCTCGGCGATCACCTCGCGGACATGGCGGGCGGCGTCCTCGCCCTCGTAGGCCCGCACCACATCCTCGATGCTGCCTTCGAGTCGAACGGTGCCGTGGTCGATCCACATTGCCGTCTTGCAGAGCCGGGCCAGGAATTCGTTGGAATGGCTTGCGAACACGAGGATTCCAGATCGCTCGACCAGTGCCTGCAACCTGTTCCGAGCCTTGGTGAGGAACTCGGCGTCGACGGCTCCGATGCCCTCGTCGAGCAGCAGGATCTCCGGGTCGATGCTGGTGACAACGCCCATGGCAAGCCGAACCCGCATACCCGTCGAGTAGGTCCGCAGCGGCATCGACAGATAGTCGCCCAACTCGGTGAAGTCGGCGATCTCCTCGACCTTGGCCTCCATCTGCTTGCGGGTCTGGCCCAGGAAGAGACCGCGGATGATGATGTTCTCGTAGCCGGTGGTGTCCGGATCCATTCCGACGCCGAGGTCGAAAACCGGTGCGACGCGGCCTCTTATCACGGTTCGTCCGCGGGTCGGTTCGTAGATTCCGGACAGCAGCCGCAACAGCGTCGACTTGCCGGCACCGTTGTGGCCTACCAGTCCGATCCGGTCGCCCGTCTTCAACGTCAGCGTGATGTCCCGCAGCGCCTCGATGACCACGACGTTGTCCGCGTTGCGCCCGATCGCGCCGCCGGCCTTGCCGAGGAAGGCCTTCTTCAGCGAACGCGCCTTGGCGTCGAAGATCGGGAACTCGACCCAGGCGTTTCGGGTCTCGATAGAGGGGTCGGGTACCAACGCGGGCGGCCTACAGGTACTGCCCGGTCCCGTGGGGCGTGGCGCCCCCGGGCTGAGCCACTCCGGGCGGCAGGGCGCCCTGACGCATCTGCTCCAACTGCGCGCGTGCGGCCATCTGCTGGGCGAACAGGGCCGTCTGGATGCCGTGGAACAGGCCCTCCAGCCAGCCGACCAGCTGGGCCTGGGCGATGCGCAACTCGGCGTCGGAGGGCACCGAGTCCTCCGAGAACGGCAGCGCCAGCCGCTGCAGTTCCTCGCGCAGTTCCGGGGCCAGACCTTCCTCGAGCTCGCGGATGCTGGTGGCGTGGATTTCGCGCAGCCGCGTGCGGCTGGCCTCGTCCAGCGGCGCGGCCTTCACCTCTTCCAGCAGTTGCTTGATCATGGTGCCGATCCGCATCACCTTGGCGGGCTGCTCGACGAGGTCGGTCACCGAGCGCTGCCCCTCGGCTGCTGCTGCGTCGTCGTCGAGGCCCGGGAGGACCTCGATGTTGTCATCGTCGGCGTTCGCTGTCATGCGCTGGGCATTCCCTCGTATTCCTCGGTGAGCACCCGGTCATCCACGCCATTCGTAGATCCGGGCTTCGCCGTTGTCGTAGATCTTGGCCCACGACGCGGACTTGTCTAACGAAACTAGTCCATCGGGGATGACGAACCCACCGACGACGGGGCTGCTGACAAGGACGTACTTGATGTTCAACGCGCGCACCGCCTCGGCGACCCGCGGATCGCGGTCGGCGTCGTCGGCGTAGGCCCAGAAGACGAACCGGTTGTAGCCGGGCCCCTGCTGCACCGGATAGTCGTAGTGGGTCCACAGCGGGTGCAGGCCGGCGACCGCGTACATCCATGCGGTGCCGTCAATGTTCGCGTTGCCGATGAGGGTGTCCCGCGCCCCGGGCAACTGCGCCAGGTAGGCGAAGGCCTGCAGGTCCTTGTCGTCGACCATCACCCGGTCGTACTTGTCGCCCATCAGGAAGCTGTGGCGCGGCAGGTAGAGCCAGGCCAGGCCGCCGCAGACGGTGACCAGCAGGGCCGCGGCGGCCCCGGTCCAGAACCATCGGCCCGGTTCGCGTCCGCGCTGCAGGGCCAGCCGTCGGGCCCACGTCAGCGCCACCAGGACCAGCCAGAACAGCGCCACCCCGGCCATCGGCGTGTACAGCAACGTCACCACCGCGGACAGCCGGCGGGGGTCGTTGTAGAACAGCTCGCTGTACCCGCGGATGACGGCTCCCGCCGGGCCGCCGAACGGTGCCGAGGAGTAGACGATCGACACGACCAGCAGCAGCCACACCGCGGCCGGCCACCAGATCCGCCGGAACAACAGCAGCAGGAAGCCGGCGCCGGCGAGGGCGATGAGGATGTTCTGAATGCGGAAGTCGTTGAGGTGGCGGGTGTGCTGCGTCACCGCGTCGAACACCGCTCTTCTTCGGCCCGCATAGGTGAGGAATTCGTGGCCGGTGATGATGTCGGCTTGCTGCAGCACGCCCAGGAACTGAGCCAGCAGCACCGCCAGACTTGCGATGCCGACCGCCGCGAGCGTGCCCAGGTCCGCGACGCGGCCTCGGACCGGCTGACGTCGTGCGTCCAGCAGCCACCACGCAGCCAGGAAGGTCAGCAGCACGACGCCCCCGGTGATGTGCACCGAGAAGACCGCGGTAACCGCGATCACCGCGACGGGGATGCGGTCGCGGTGCGCGAGGGTCGAGGTCACCAGGACGAAGGCGGGCACCGCGATGCCGTACCCGGCCAGGTTCGGCATCGAGGCGGTGGCGAACTCCACATAGGGAACGGCGGTGAAGGATGCCGACAGGCCTGCCGCGGCGGCCGCTGCCCCCGCGGTGCGCCACCGGGTGGTCCGGACGATCAGCAGGTGCCAGGTCAGCAGGGCGGCGCTGAGTGGAAACAGCCACACCGCGGCGGCCAGTGAGCTGAGCGTGTAGGCGGTGGTGGGAGCCGCTGCGGTCACTTGGGCGAGCACCGCGGCAAGGGCGTGGAACGTCGACGGGTAGTAAAGGGCGGCCTGGGTCTCCACATTGCGCAGTTCGCCCATGTGGGTGGGTGAGGCCTGGCCGGTGTCGAGAATCCAGCGGATGGTGTTGGCGTGCCAGACCGAATCCCAGTTGCTCGGGATCGACTGCCAGTTCGGCATTCCGCGCCATGCGGCGTAGCCGATCGC
Source organism: uncultured Actinomycetota bacterium (assembly GCA_963715145.1). Taxonomy (GTDB): domain Bacteria; phylum Actinomycetota; class Actinomycetes; order Mycobacteriales; family Mycobacteriaceae; genus Mycobacterium. Next base: position 203,785 of record CAVQRL010000022.1, read on the forward strand.
CAGCGCGCCGAACACCACACCGACTCCGGCGGCCAGAGCCGGGCGGTCCAGCCCACCCCGAGGTAACCCCGAGGGGGCGGTTCCACGGCGCGCCAGCAAAACCCGGTAGACGGCCAGCAGTGCGCTCACGACGACCAGGACGACCGCCGCGCTCAGCGCGTTCCACCGGATGCCGATCGCCCCGAACGGCACGATGGCCAGCGCAACGATGCCGTAGGTCAGCGCAGGCGCCACACCGGCGGCCAGCGGCCAGCGCAGGCCGCCGGCTCGAGCGACAAGAGCCCCGGGCACGGTCAACAGCAAAACCGCTATCAGGACTCCGGAGCCGAAGTTCACTGCCCTAGTATGGTGACGCGATCGGGATGGCCGCCGGGCGGGTGACACCGCTTCGGGCGTGTCCCACGCATTCCGAGGTCGGGTCGAAGGTGGTGGGATGGCGTACGACGTCGCGCGTGTGCGTGGCCTCCACCCCGCGCTGGGCGACGGTTGGACGCGCTTCGACGCCCCCGTGGGGATGGTGGTCCCGGAGTCGGTGGCGACGACCGTCTCGACCGCATTCCGTGCCGCGACGGTCAACATCCACAGTTCCCATCCGGCGGCCCAGCGCAGCGCCACTGTTCTCGAGGCGGCCCGGCAGGCGTTCGCCGATCTGCTCAACGCCGACCCCGCCGGAGTGGTCCTCGGCGCCGACCGGGCCGTTCTGCTCGCCTCGTTGGCCGACGCATCCTCCACGCGCGCCGGACTGGGCAACGAGGTCGTCGTCAGCCGACTCGACGACGAGGCCAACATCGCTCCGTGGCTGCGGGCGGCCGACCGCTTCGGGGCCACGGTGAAGTGGGCCGAAGTGGACATCGAAACCGGCGAACTGCCCACCTGGCAGTGGGAGGACCTGCTCACCTCCGACACCCGCCTGGCCGCGATACCGTCGGCGTCTTCGACGCTGGGCACACTCGTCGACGTTCAGGCCGTCACCAAACTCGTGCACCGCACAGGTGGCCTGGTGATCGTCGACCACTCCGCCGCCGCGCCCTACCGGCTACTCGACATGGCCGTCGTCGAGGCCGATGTGGTGGCCGTCAACGCGGCCGCCTGGGGCGGTCCGCCGATCGGCGCACTGGTCTTCCGCAACCCCGGGCTCGTGGACACCTTCGGCTCGGTGTCGACCGACCCGCATGCCGTCGGCGCGGCCCGCCTGGAGCTCGGCCTCCATCAGTACGGGCTCCTGGCAGGTGCGGTGGCCAGTGTGGAATATCTTGCCGGTTTGGACGAGGAAGCTCACGGTAGCCGGCGCGAAAGACTCACGCAGTCAATGGAATCCGCGCAGTACTACCTCGACGGTCTATTCGACTATCTGCTGAACTCACTGCGCTCGCTGCCGTTGGTCACCGTGATCGGCGACCCGCCGGTGCGGATCCCGACGGTGAGTTTCGTGGTGTCGGGGATTCCCGCCGACCGGGTGGTGGAGCGTCTTGCCGGCAACGGTGTGCTCGCCATCGGCAATGCCCCGTCGCGGGTGCTCGAGCAGATCGGGGTCGATGAAATCGGCGGTGCGGTCACCCTTGGCTTGGCCCACTACTCCACCCTGGCCGAAATCGACCATCTGGTACGCACGCTCGCGTCATTGGGTTGAGCCGGGCAGGTCCAGCAGCACCTTGCCGTAGGTCTCGCCGGCCGCCAGCACCCGGTGCGCCTCGGCGGCCCGATCGATCGGATAGCGGGTGCCGATGACCGGCCGCACCCGGGCGGAGGCGACCATCGGCCACACCGATTCCACCACGGCGTCGACGATGGCGGCCTTGCCGTGTGGGCCGTCGACCGGCCGGTTGCGCAGCGCCGTTCCCAGCACTGTCAGCCGCTTGCCGATCAGCGATCCGATGTTGAGTTCGGCCTTGACGCCACCCTGCATTCCGATGATCACCAGACGGCCGTCGACGGCCAGCGCGCAGAGGTTGCGTTCCAGGTACGAGGCGCCCATGACGTCCAGGATCAGATCGACTCCCCGGCCGCCGGTCGCGGCGAGCACCCGTTCGACGAAATCGTCGGCGCGATAGTCGATGAGAACCTCCGCGCCCAGGCCCGCGCACAACTCCAGCTTGGCCGGCGCCCCAGCGGTCACCGCGATGCGTGCGCCCAGCACCCGGGCAACCTGAATCGCGTGACTGCCGATACCGCTGGCGCCGCCGTGCACAAGGATGAACTCGCCGGCCGCCAGCCGTCCCGCCATCACCACGTTGGACCAGACGGTGCAGGCGACTTCGGGCAGCGCCGCGGCATCCTCCACCGCGACGCCGGCGGGAATCGGCATCACCTGGGCTGCCGGCGCGGCGACGTATTCGGCATACCCACCGCCGGACAGCAGTGCGCAAACCTCTTGTCCCACAAAGAAATCAGTGACACCCTCACCGACATCGACGATCTGCCCGGATACTTCCAGGCCCAGGATGTCGCTGGCCCCGGGCGGCGGCGGGTACTTCCCGGCCGCTTGCAGAAGGTCTGCGCGGTTGACGCCGGCGGCCCGCACCTTGATCAGCACCTGGCCGGATCCGGCCGCCGGGTCGGGCACTTCCTGCCACACCAGCTGGCCGGAAGTCGAAACGACGGCGCGCATACGGTCACGCTACTCCGCGGAGGAAAACTCCCGGGCCGACCCGAACGATCCTTTACTATCTGGCCATGGGTGGGACCATCGGGGGACGACCGGGCGTTGCGATGCCCGGATTGGAGATTGCTGAGCAGCGCGCCTGGGAGAACTTCCTGGATGCCACGCTGCGCATCTACGGGTCGCTGAACCGGACTTTGTCCGATGGGCACAAGCTGACCCTGGTTGACGTTCGTCTGCTGCAGATCCTCGACGCGTCGGAGTCCGGTTCGACCCGGATGGGCGATCTCGCCGAGCAACTGGTGTCGCTGCCGAGTCGGGTGACCCGCCAGATCCGCCGACTCGAGGACGCCGGGCTGGTCCGACGCGAGGCCAGCCCCGAGGATGGCCGCGGTGTACTGGCCAGCATCACCGACCGGGGCCGCGAGGTGGTGGCCGCGGCGATGGTGACCTATACCGAGGCGGTCCGTCAGCGGTTCCTTGCCCCGTTGAGCCGTCCGCAGATTTCCGCGATCGGGGACAACTGCGGGCGTCTGAGCGACGCGGTGAAAGCCGGCGGCGCTTCGGGGAGGATCGGAAAGCCCTGACGGCGGACCGCTACGCTATTGCGCGGTGGCGTGGCAGAGCGGCCTAATGCACTCGCCTTGAAAGCGAGAGACGGCTAACACCGTCCGGGGGTTCAAATCCCTCCGCCACCGCTCGGCGGTGGCGTCTGGCAGCGCTACCGCGCCGTGGCCTCACGCCGAAATTGCGCACAGATCGCGTTTCAACGCGAAAACGCGATCTGTCCGCATTTTCGGTGGGCTAATCCCCGGTGAAGTTCGGCGGCCGCTTCTCGAACATCGCGGTGACGGCTTCCTTGAGGTCCCGCGACGGCAGGAACGCCGAGTTCCACGCCGCCACATAGCGCAGGCTCGCCGCGACGTCGTCGACGCGCTGCTCGTCGAGGACGTCCTTGATGCCGCGCACCGTCAGCGGGGAATTCGCGGCGATCTCCGCGGCTGTCGCATGGGCGGCGGCCAGTGCCGATTCGGCATCGGGCAGCACCTCGTTGACCAAGCCGATCTTCTCGGCGCGGGCGGCGTCGATGTCCTTGCCCGTCAGAGCCAGTTCGCGCAGGTGTCCGTCGGACAGGATGTAGGGCAGCCGGGCGAGGCTGCCCACATCGGCGACGATGGCCAATTTGACCTCGCGCACCGAGAACTTCGCATCGGCGCTGGCGTAGCGGATGTCCACCGCACTGATCAGATCCACCCCGCCGCCGATGCACCACCCGTGGACGGCGGCGATGGTCGGGGTGCGGCAGTCGGCCACCGCGGTGATCGAGTCCTGCAGGCGCTTGACCTCGGTGTGGAACTTCGCGCGCGGCCGGGCCGATGCCTCTTTGCCGCCGTCCACCGAGGGCAGGGTTGCGCCCATCGCGAGCAGATCCAAGCCGTAGCAGAAGTTGTTCCCCGAGCCGTTGAGCACGATGGCCCGGACCTCGGGGTCGGCATCGAGTTCGCCGAACACCACCGGCATCTCGGACCAGAAAGCGGGGCCCATCGCGTTGCCCTTGCCCGGGCCGAGCAGGGTGACTTGGGCGACGTTGTCCTTAACCTCGACGGCGAGGGCTTCGTAGGGCTTGCTCATGGGCCAAAGGCTACGTCGCTGCGCCTTCCCGGCGGTGGTCAGGTCGCCCTATATGTACATCGCCGGGTCGATGTAGCAGGTGGGGTCGACCAGTGGCTCACGCTGCCGGTCACCGCGGGGACGGATCACCGCAGGAATCCCGGTGGCGATCGAATCCGGCGGAACATCATGGGTGACAACGGCATTGGCGCCGATGGCGCTGTCGTTGCCGATATGAACGGGGCCGAGCACCTTGGCCCCGGCGCCGACGGTGACCCGGTCTCCGATGGTGGGGTGGCGCTTGCCGTGCTCGAGGGAACGTCCGCCGAGGGTCACGCCGTGGTAGAGCATCACGTCGTCGCCGACCTCGGTCGTCTCACCGATCACCACGCCCATGCCGTGGTCGATGAAAAAGCGCCTGCCGATGCGTGCGCCGGGATGGATTTCGATGCCGGTCAGGAAGCGGGTCAGCTGGCTCAGGATCCTGGCCGGCCCGCGCAGTGCCGGGCGTGCCCACATGCGATGCGCCAACCGGTGCGACCAAATGGCGTGCAGGCCGGAGTACACCAGCGCGTTCTCGACATCACCGCGGGCGGCGGGGTCGTGCACCCGGGCGTTGCGCAGATCCTCGCGCAGCGTGGCGAGCAGCCTCACCAGCGTCCTCAATCCCTGATGTCGTCGAAAAGCACCGTGGAGATGTAGCGCTCGCCGTAGTCGCAGACCACCGCCACGATCAGCTTGCCGGCGTTCTCCGGGCGCTTGGCCAGTTCCAGTGCGGCCCACACGATGGCACCCGACGAGATGCCGCCGAGGATGCCCTCCTCGGTGCCGAGTTCACGGGCGACGCGAACGGCGTCGTCGAGGTCGACGTCGATGATCTCGTCGTAACTGTCCCGGTCGAGCACCTCGGGTACGAAGTTCGCGCCGATGCCCTGGATCTTGTGCGGCCCGGCGGTGCCCTCGGTCAGCAGCGGGGAGTCTTTGGGCTCGACCCCCACGATTTGCACCGACGGCTTGCGGGACTTCAGCACCCGGCTGACACCGGTGACGGTGCCGCCGGTTCCGATCCCGGCGACGAAGATGTCGACCTTCCCGTCGGTGTCGTTCCACACCTCTTCGGCGGTGGTCTTTTCGTGGATCGCCGGATTGGCCGGGTTGCCGAACTGGTTGGCCGAAACCGCGTTCGGAGTCTCGGCGATGATCTGCTTGGCGCGGGCGACCGCCCCGGCCATGCCCTCGGAACCGGGAGTGAGCACGATCTGTGCGCCGTAGGCCCGCAACATGACCCGGCGCTCGGTGGACATGGTCTCCGGCATGGTCAGGATCACGCGATAGCCGCGAGCCGCGCCGACCATCGCCAGGGCGATCCCGGTGTTGCCGCTGGTGGCCTCGACGATGGTGCCCCCGGGCTGGAGTTCACCGGAGCGCTCGGCGGCATCGATGATCGCCGCACCGATGCGGTCCTTGACGCTGTTGGCCGGGTTGTAGAACTCGAGTTTGGCCACCACGTCGGCGTCGAGACCCTCGGTCAGGCGGTTGAGTCGGACCAGCGGGGTACCACCGATCAGTTCGCTGACGTTGCCATAGATCCTGCCCACGGCTGAATCCCTCCTGGAGGCGGTTGCTGGCTCTACGCTAATCGGTGCCGCCACGGTGCCGGTCAGCGGCGGGTCCACGTCGCGGCGAAGCTCAGGAATGCGTCGTTCTCCTCGGGCGCCCCGATGCTCACCCGGGCCCCCTCGTCGCCGTACGGCCGCACCAGCACCCGGGCCTCGGCGGCGTGCCGGGCGAAGTCCATGGTGTCGGCGCCCAGGGGCAGCCATACGAAGTTGGCCTGCGACGACGGGAGGGTGTAGCCGAGTCGGACGAGTTCGTCGCTGACCCGGCGGCGCTCGGCGACCACCGCGTCGGTACGGGCCAGCAACTCATCAGCCGCCAGCACCGAGGCGATCGCGGCAGCTTGTGAGATCGTGCTGGACGTGAAGGGCACGTACACCTTGCCCAGTGCCGTGATCACCTCCGGATCCCCGACGGCATAACCCACGCGGAGCCCCGCCAGTCCGTATGCCTTTGAAAAGGTCCGCAGCACAACCACATTCGGATAATCCCGGGCAAGAGCCAGGCTATCCGGCACCAGCCCGTCGCGGATGTACTCGACGTAGGCCTCGTCGATCACCACCAGAATCTCCGGCGGGACGGCCGCAACGAAACGGGCCAGCTCGTCGGGGTCGACGACCGTGGAGGTCGGATTGTTCGGGTTGCAGACGAAGATCAGCCGGGTGCGCTCGGTCACCGCGGCCAGCATCGCGTCGAGATCGAAGGTGTGCTCGCGCAGCGGTACCTGGACCGGAACCGCGCCTGCCACCCGGACCTGCAGCGGATACACCTCGAAACTGCGCCAGCCGAAGACCACCTCGTCGCCGACGGTGCAGGAGATCTGGACCAGCTGCTGGCACAGGCTCACCGATCCGCAGCCCACGGCGATCCGTTCCGGGGCACCTCGCCGGCCGGGCCGAGATGCCGGGACAGATGCTCTTTGAGTTCGACGTGGCCGTTGTCGGGGTAGCGATTGATGGTCTCGGTGGCCGCGGTGATGGCCGCCCGCACACTGGGCAGCGGGCCGTGCACGGTCTCATTGCTAGCCAGCTTGATGGCGCCGGGCACGGTCTTACCGGGGGTGTAGGCGGGAATGTCGGCCAGTTCGGGGCGCAGGCGCGCGGTCACCGGGTCAAGTCTAGGGGCGGCCCTTGGCTGCTCCGGAACGGCTCTGGCCTGGCTTTGCCATCCCTCGGCGGCCCTGTGTACGCTCTCGGTGGTTCAGGAGGCGTGCCAGAGCGGCCGAATGGGACTCACTGCTAATGAGTTGTCCCCCTTACAGGGGACCGGAGGTTCAAATCCTCTCGCCTCCGCCGCGGCTGACTCGCTTAGCCACGACACAACTGAAGATCGGCGCCCGTAGCTCAACGGATAGAGCATCTGACTACGG
>CAVQRL010000023.1:0-50434 GCA_963715145.1 uncultured Actinomycetota bacterium
TCTCGTGGTGGAAGCTCAACCCGGCCACGGCACCTGCGGTCGCCCCGGATCTGTCCTCGTCCCGGGTGCTGATCGACGGACTGAACCACCGAATGGTCGACGAGATCGCCGGGCAGTGGCCGGTGCTGCACTCACCCGAGTGCCCAGGCCCGACTGGACGCCGCGAAGGCCGCCGTCGCCGCTGCCCGTGGCCTGGATCCACTGTTCCTGCAGGCTCTCGATTCCGCGACCCGGTCGTACTGCGACTGGCCCGGCAGAACGTAAGGACAAGGGCCCCATCGGGTCCTGCGGCTATCCAGTCGTGGCCAGTTTCTCGATCCTCCCCAGTGCCGCCGCGCAGACCGGCAGGTAGGCCGCCGCCCACCATGGCACATCGAACCGGACCCGGCAGCCACCCTCGATGCCGATGACCTCGTGTCCGGTAGCCGGCACACCCGCCACCGTCCAGGCCCACCGCCGCCCGGGATCGAAGTCGGTGACACGGAACCGCAACGGAACACCCACGGCCGTCCATACCGTTCCCTGCGCTCCGGCGCTCAGCACCCGACCACCGTCATCCAGGGCGGCGCGGCGCACCGACGGACCCCACCGCGGCCACTGCTCAAGGTCGACCAGCGGCCCCCAGGCCACTGCCGGTGGCACCCGGATGTCCCGGTCGACGCTGCGGATTCCCACCGGTACGACGCTACGCCCACCGGCATGATGCCTGAGACCTTCACCGCCACGGCCGTCCCTCAGTTGGTCGAGTGACGTCGGTGATCGCCCGGGACCACAGCTACCGGCTGTAGCCGCTGCGCTTAGGATCGACATCATGGAAGGCTCCGTGACGGTCCATATGGATGCGCCGGCCGAGAAGATCTGGAATCTGATCGCCGACGTTCGCAATACCGGCCGCTTCTCCCCCGAGGTGTTCGAGGCCGAGTGGCTCGACGGCGCCACCGGCCCGGCGCTGGGCGCCAAGTTCCGTGGGCACGTGCGCCGCAACGAGATCGGGCCGGTGTACTGGACCGTTTGCCGGGTCACCGCCTGCGAACCCGGCCGGGAGTTCGGCTTCGCCGTCCTGGGTCCCGGGGACCAGGCCGTCAACAACTGGCACTATCAGCTCACCCCGCGCGGTGACGGCACCGATGTCACCGAGTCCTTCCGGCTGACCAGTTCGCTTCCGGTCCGGGTCTTCTGGATGTTCGCCGGTTATCTGCGGGGCCGACGCAACGTCCGGGACATGCGCACCACCCTCGAGCGCATCAAGAAGGTCGTCGAAGAGGAGTAACCGGGCCAGGCCTGCGGCGGTGTTACGCCGGAACATCCACGCACCGGGTCGCTAATGTGGAACACAAGACCCGATTCGAGGAGGGCGATTCATGGGCATTGCACCCCGCGTCAACGGAGAGCCGCCTCCTGACGTTCCTCTTGAGGACATCAATCTCGGGAAACTGGATTTCTGGGGGCTCGACGATTCGATTCGCGACGGTGCGTTCACGACGCTCCGGCGCGAGGCGCCGATCACCTTCTTCAACGAGATCGAATTCGAGGGCTTCGAGGCCGGTCCCGGCCACTGGGCGCTGACCAGATTCGAGGACGTCCATTTCGCCAGCCGCCACCCGGAGATCTTCAGTTCCTACCCGAACATCACGATCGCCGACCAGCAGCCCGAGGTAGCCGAGTACTTTGGCTCGATGATCGCTCTGGACGACCCCCGCCACGCCCGGTTACGCGGCATCGTCCGCACTGCGTTCACACCGAGAGTCGTTGCGCGCACGGAGGATTCGGTGCGTGCCCGCGCCCACCGCCTGGTGGACGATTTGATCGCCAATCATCCCGACGGACAGGCCGAACTGGTCAACGAACTGTCAGGTCCGCTACCACTGCAGGTGATCTGCGACATGATGGGGATCCCCGAGACCGATCACCATCAGATCTTTCACTGGACCAACATCATCCTCGGCTTCGGCGATCCCGATCTGACCACCGACTACGAGGAGTTCATGAAGGTGGCCATCGACATCGGCGCATACGCCACCGCCTTGGCCGAAGACCGCCGGGACAACCCCCGTGACGACCTGACCACCGCTCTGGTGGCCGCCGAGGTCGACGGCGAACGGCTGACATCGGCGGAGATCGCGTCGTTCTTCATCCTGCTCGCGGTCGCCGGCAACGAAACCACCCGCAATGCGATCAGTCACGGCGTCCTTGCACTCTCCCGCTATCCCGAGCAGCGGGAGATCTGGTGGAACGACTTCGGAGCGCACAGTGCGACCGCCGTCGAGGAGATCGTGCGATGGGCGTCGCCGGTGATCTACATGCGCCGGACCGCCACTCGCGACGTCGAGGTCAGCGGTGTGGAGATCGCCCAGGGTGACAAGGTCACCATGTGGTACGCCTCAGCGAACCGCGACGAACGGCATTTCGCCGACCCGTGGCTGTTCGATGTGACGCGCACGCCCAACCATCACGTCGGATTCGGCGGCGGCGGAACGCATTTCTGCCTCGGCGCGAATCTGGCCCGGCGCGAGATCTCGGTGGTGTTCGAGGAGATCCACAGCCGGATCCCCGACATCACCGTCACCGAGGAGCCGGCCATGCTGCTCTCGGCGTTCATCCACGGCATCAAGAGACTGCCGGTCAGCTGGACCCCACCGGTCTGATGGCTGGTATCAAGGATCGCCTGCACTGGCTGACGATGCACGGGTTCGTGCGGGCCGGCGCCCATTACGCGGCCCGCCACGGCGATCCGCAGGGACGGTTCGCCACCGACCCTGCGCTGCGCGCCGATCCGATCCCGTTCTACGAGGAGTTGCGCGCCCGAGGACCCTTGGTGCGCGCGCGGGTCAGTTTCCTCACCGTCGACCACGCGCTGGCCCACGAGTTGCTGCGCTCCGACGATTTCCGGGTCATCGTCGCCGGTAACGCCCTGCCGCCGCCGCTGCGATGGTTGGAGCGCCACACCCGCGCCGACACCCTGCACCCGCTGCTGCCACCGTCACTGCTCGCCGTCGAACCGCCCGAGCACACCCGCTACCGCAAGACGGTGTCATCGGTGTTCACCTCACGCGCGGTGACCGCCTTGCGCGACCAGGTGGAGGACACCGCCGCCGCACTTCTCGACGAACTCTCCGGCGCCGGCGGGGTCGTCGACATCGTCGAACAGTACTGCTCCCAGCTCCCGGTTGCGATCATCAGCGAGATCCTCGGGGTGCCTGCCGAGGACCGGGCCAAAGTCCTCGAATTCGGTGAATTAGCCGCTCCAAGTTTGGATTTCGGACTGAGTTGGCGTCAGTACCAGAGTGTGCGAAGCGGCCTTGAAGGCTTCAACAGCTGGCTCGGTCTGCACCTTCAGCGGCTGCGGAACAACCCCGGCGACACGCTGATGAATCAACTCATCGAAGCCTCCGACAACGGCGTCCACCTCGATGAGACCGAACTGCGAGCCGTGGCCGGCCTGGTTCTGGCCGCTGGTTTCGAGACGACCGTGAACCTGCTGGGCAACGGAATCCGGATGCTGCTCAACGCCCCCGACCAGTTGGCCCTGCTCAAAGACGACCCATCATTGTGGCCGAATGCCGTTGAGGAGATTCTCCGGCTGGACTCCCCCGTCCAACTCACCGGCCGATTGGCGCTCAACGACACCGTGGTGGCCGGCACTCCGGTCCGGCGCGGGGAATTCGTGGTCATCTTCCTCGCCGGTGCCAATCGTGACCCGGCGGTGTTTCCCGATCCGCACCGTTTCGACGTTCAGCGGCCCAACGCCGGCCGTCATCTGGCCTTCTCCGGCGGCAGACACTTCTGCCTGGGGGCCGCGTTGGCCAGAATGGAGGGCGAAGTGGGACTGCGACGGTTCTTCACGCACTTCCCCGATGCGCAACTGGCCGGCGGGGGCAGTCGCCGTGACACCCGGGTACTGCGGGGCTGGGCCCGCCTTCCGGTCCGCCTGGGCACGCCGGCGACGGTCGCCGGCTAGCGGCGCCGAAAGCTCATGATCGGACTGTCCAAGCGCAATCACACCTACCGACCGCGCCCCGACCAGCGTCGTTGACACCCGCCTACCAGCGGGGTTTGCTGTGACGATGGGTAACGGACCGAGTTACGACACCATCATTCGACACGGACGCTGGTTCGACGGAACCGGTGCTCCGTCGGCCGTTCGCACTATCGGCATCATCGGCGGCCGCGTTGTCGCGGTGACCCCGCATGAACTCGACGACACCGGCTGTCCGCAGGTCATCGACGCGGCCGGCAAGTGGGTGCTGCCCGGGTTCGTGGACATCCACACGCACTACGACGTCGAAGTGCTCGACGGTCCCGGACTGCCCGAGTCGGTTCGGCACGGTGTCACCACCGTTGTGATCGGCTCCTGCTCGCTGTCCACGGTTCATGTCGGCGGGCAGGACGCCGGAGACCTGTTCGGCCGCGTGGAGGCGATCCCCCGGGAACACGTCATCGCCGCAGTCGACAGCGCCAGGACATGGAACAGTGCCGAGGGATATGTCAGCGCACTGGAGGACCGGCCGCTGGGTCCCAATATTGCGGCTTTCATCGGACATTCCGACATCCGGACCGCCACCATGGGACTCGACCGCGCCACCCGCACCGAGATGCGGCCCACCTCCGGTGAACAGGCCGAGATGGAGCGCATGCTCGACGAGGCGTTGGATGCCGGCTTCATCGGCCTGTCCTCGCAGCAGTTGCTTTTCGACAAGATCGACGGTGACACCTGCCGGTCGCGGACGCTTCCGTCGACCTTCGCCAAACCGCGCGAGCTGCGCCGGCTCAAGAACCTGGTCCGCCGGCGCGGCCGGGTGCTGCAGTCCGGCCCCGACATCACCAATCCGGCCAATCTGATTTCCCAAGTGGCACAGTCGCTTCCGGTGCTGCGCAAGAAACTCAAAACCAGTCTGTTGTCAGCTGCGGACATCAAGGCGAACCCCTTCGCCATTGCGGCCCTCGGACCGGTCGCCCGGCTCGTCAACCGCTTCGGCGCCGACTTCCGGTGGCAGCATCTGCCGGTGCCGTTCGAGGTGTACGCCGACGGCATCGATCTGGTGGTCTTCGAGGAGTTCGGTTCGGGCGCGGCGGCACTGCACCTGCGTGATTCGGTGGAGCGCGATGCGCTGTTGCAGGACGAGGAGTACCGCCGCCGATTCCGCAAGGAATACGACTCGACGTTCGGGGTGCGGGTCTGGCACCGCGACTTCTTCGACGCCGAGATCGTCGCCTGCCCGGACGATTCGGTGGTCGGGAAATCCTTCGGGCAGGTGGGCCTCGACCGCGGCGGGCTGCATCCGGTCGACGCCTTCCTCGACCTCGTCGTCGAGCACGGCACGAAGCTGCGCTGGCGCACCACGATCTCCAACCACCGTCCCGAGGTGCTCAAGAAACTCGCCCGGGACGACGGCATCCAGATGGGGTTCTCCGACGCGGGGGCGCATTTGCGCAATATGGCGTTCTACAACTTCGGGCTCCGACTGCTGCGACACGTCCGCGACGCCGATCGCGCCGGACAGCCGTTCATGACGATCGAGAGAGCCGTGCACCGGCTCACCGGCGAACTGGCCGACTGGTACGACATCGACGCCGGCCACCTGCGCATCGGCGACCGCGCGGATCTGGTGATCGTCGACCCCGACCACCTCGACGAGTGTCTCGACGGCTATGCGGAATCCCCGGTTCCCCAGTACGCCGGTCTGCCCAGGATGGTCAACCGCAACGACGACGCGGTGTCTGCGGTGCTGATCGGCGGCCGCACCGTCGTGCGCGACGGTGTACCCACTCCGGTGCTCGGCACCGAGCGGACCGGTAGCTTCCTGCGCGCCGGCCAGGCGCACCCCGGCCAGGGCGGTGGCGTATGCCGGCTGATGGCGCCGACGTACGTGCTGGGCATGTGGCGCGCACTGTCGAACCGGGACTGGGCCGCGATGAAGCCCTATCTTGCCGAGGACTGCATCTACGTCGACATGCCGATCGGCCCGGCCGCGGCAGCGCGGGGCCCGGAGGACATCGTCAAGCGGCTGAAGGTGGGTCTGGAGCCACTGGCGGGTTACGTCAACCATGACGGCCTGCTGCTGAGCAACGGTACCGACCTGATGTACGAGCATTCCGAGACGTGGACCTGGGTCACCGGCGAGAGCGCGGTGCTGCAGTTCGTCACGGTGCACCGGGTGCGTGACGGTCAGATCACACTGTGGAAGGACTACTGGGATTTCGCAGCGCTGGCCAACCATGCCCCGAAAGACTGGATGGAGCAGTTGGCGGCCGCCGACATGTCGTGGATGTTCGATGCGACGGGTCTCATCTGACTCTCACCCCGCCAGCCCGTACACCCGCAGCGCGTTGCCTCGGCCGATCAACCCCGCGACACGGCAGGCGTCCTGCTGGCTCCACTGGTCACGGTCGACGAAATCAGCGAGCACACAGGCGATCCCGTCGCGCCACAGCCGCGCACCGAGGTAATGCAACTCAGGGACGCCCACCGCGTCGGAGGAGTACATGATTTTCCGGAAGGGCGCCAGCTCCAGGGTGCGCGCGACGAATGCCGCCGCTCGGGCACCGAGATGATTCACGCTCAGCCCGACGTCGAGGTGGACGTTGTTGAACGCCTGCGCCAGATATCCGGCCTCGCGCTCGTAGGGATAGCAGTGCAGCAGCACGATGGGAACATCGCCGGATCCGCGCAGCAGGTCGAGCAGGTGCATCGGATTGGTGCGGTGCAGATCGCAATCGCGGTCGCCGAGGCCGACGTGCAGTTGCAGCGGTTTGCCCAGCCGGAGGGCCTCGTGCACCCCGAAGCGCAGCAGAACCGGATCGCTCAACCGCACTCCCCCGGTCTCGCGCCAGCGGTCGGCCGCTGCGGCCACCGCAGTCGCCGGGGGCTCGGACAGGTCGATGTCGAAGCCGCTTCGATAGGCCAGGACGGATTTGGTCGCGACCGCCGATTGCGCTCTGTCCCAGAGGATTTCCCGGAATGCCGCGGCGTAGTCACCGGCCGATGCCGCCGCCTGTTCAGCGACTTGTTCGACGCGGACCACCTCGTGCACGTTGCCGCGGCCGTGGGCGTCGATCTCGCACAGGCCGACCAGACCAGCCAGTCCGGTGTCCACCAGCCAGTCACTCACCTTGGCGGCGGGAAGGAAGATCCGGGCCAGTTCGCTCTGGCCGTGCCGTTCCCGGGCCGCCCAGTACGTCTGCGGCTCGGCGTGTGCCGGTAAGCCGAGCAGTGGCGCGCACCGGGCCCGGACGGCGAAGCCCAGTTGGGTGTCGAACCCGGAATCGAAGTCGGCCAGCGGTTCGGTGTTGGCCTCGTTGAGGCCGTTTTCGAAGCGCCGGCGGTCCACCGGGTCCGGCCAGAACCCGTGGACGTGATTGTCGACCAGTTCCAGGTCGGCGATGTGCTCGGCGATCGCCTGGAGAGCCGTCACAGGCTCCAGGCCATCCGGAAGGTGTCGGTGAGCTCCTGCGGCGTCAGCGTCGAATAGTTGTCGTGCTCGTAGCGCCGCACCGCGACCATTGCCTCGACCACCGGGTCACCCAGAATCCCCCGCATCAGCGACGAACCGTCAAGTGCTGCAATGGCGTCGGCCTGCCGGTCGGTCAACCGCACGACACCGGCCTCGCGGCGCTCGACGTCGGTGAGATGCTGCGGGTCGACGGTCACCTCGGGTGGCAGCGCGGCATGGTGTTCGATGCCGTTGAGGGCCAGGCCCAGGATGGCCGCGGTGGCCAGATACGGGTTCGCCGACGGGTCGACGATCTTGACCTCGACGTTGGCGCCGTGTGGGTTGCCGTGGGTGGCGGGCAGGAACCGCACCGCGGCCTCCCGGTTCTCGGTCCCCCAGCAGCTGTGCGCTCCCGACCAGTTGCCCGGCTGCATCCTCAGCCCGGAGACGATCGAACCGCACAAAGCCAGTTGCGCTTCGGGCAATCCGGCGACGATCCCGCCGATCGCGGCCGCACCGTCGGGGCTCAGCCCGTGCGGGCCGTGCCCGCCGGAGAACAACGGGCTGCCCTGCCGGGTGAGCGAGAAGTGCTGATGGGCGCCGGCGCCGACGCTGCCCGCGAACGGGACCGGCGAGAAGCTGACGCGGATGCCGTGCCGGCGGGCAACACGGCCCAGCAGGATGCGAGCCAACACAAGCTGGTCGGCGGCTGCCACCGGAGAGGCGGGCGACAGCGAGATTTCGAACTGGTTGACGCCGTACTCGGGATGGAACTGCTCGATATCGACCCCGGCTGCCGTCATGGCTGCGACCACATCGCGGACGAATGCCTCGTGCTCAAGCACTCCGGCGAGTCCGTACTGGGCCCACAGTTGTCCGGGTAGCCGGTCGCCCGCCGGGCCGACGACCAGGAACTCGATCTCGTGGCCCACCCGAGCGTCGAGGCCCTCCTGCTCGAGTTGCGACTCGATGCGAGTGAGCGTTCCTCGGGCACACTCGGCCACCCGGTTGCCGTCCTGATCGAAGAACGACGCCGGTGCCCAGGTCAAACCTGGTTCGATCGGGTGCATCGCGTGCAGATCGATCCGCAGCCGCTGGTCACCCACGACGCTGATGGCCTCGGTGAAGGCGATACCGGCACGGTCGATCGCGAACCCGTGCCAGGTGGGACTGGCGCCCAGTCCGGGATCGGCGAATCGGCTCACCGCACTCGCGGAGACCACCTTGGCCAGGGTCAGCCCGGCAGGGTTGACGATGGTTCCGATGACAACGCCGTCGCCGTTGTCCGAGGTCATCCTCAGGCCCGGCTCGGAAGGGTGATGGTGCACGCCTGACCGATGTCGAGGGTGCGCAGCATCCGGCCCATGCCGACCCACATCGCGCAGGACAGGGCGAGGTCGGCCAGCAACTCGTCGGTGAAGTGCTGACGGCACCGTTGCCAGAACTCGTCGTCGTCGCGCAGTGCGGTGTGCTCGGTGGCGAAACGGTGGGCGAACTCAGCGGCCAGGCGTTCCTGCTCGGAGTACCCCGGCCAGGTCCGCCATTGCGTTGCATGCGAATACAGGTCCTCGTCGACCCCGGCGGCCGGCCCGTCGGCGTCGCGGGTGTTGATGCAGACCACGCATTCGTTGTCATGGGCGATCACCGCGCGGGCGATCTCCCGCACCCGCATCGGCAGCCGATTGCGGTCGTAGACCGCCCTGCTGTACGCCGCCATCGCCGTTCCGAGTTCCGGTGACAGGGCGATCCACCCCGCCACGTCGTCGTCGGCGAAAGATCCGATTCGACTCATGACGCGATGCTAGTTGTCCGTGCCGGACTTTATAATCGAACACATGTTCGAGACACTGGACGGCCCGCAACTTTGTGAACTGATGCGGTCGGCGCAACGGGCGGAACGGATCGCGGTCGCCCACCGGCTTCTGGCCGCAGGCCGCCTCTGCCACCTCCGCATGGCCGGCGTCGACGAGATCGACCGAACTCAATGGTGCATCGACAACTGGGAGGCAGTCGCAGCTGAGGTAGGCGCCGAACTGGGTATCAGCCGCAACCGGGCGTCAGCGCAGATGCACACCGGCCAGCAACTCCTCGAGCGGCTGCCGAAGTTGGCGGAGGTTTTCGCCGCGGGCGAGGTCGATTACCGGGTTATCGCCATCGCCGTGTTTCGCACCGGACTGATTACCGACGACGAGGTGATGGCCGCAATCGACGCCAAGCTGGCAGGCCTGGCACCCGGGTGGAACGCGTTCTCCCGCGACCGGCTCAGCGAACTCATCGACTGGTGGGTCAGTGCGCTGGACCCAGCCGGCGTGCGTGTCGGCCGACAGGCGCGCCTCGATCGGCACATCGAAATCGGCCCTGGCCGTGACGGGTTGGCCGAACTGTGGGGTTCGGTGCGGTCCCCGGACGCAGCCGCCCTGGACCGGCGGCTGAATCAACTGGCGGCCACCGTCTGCCAAGGAGATCCCCGCACCTCTCGGCAGCGTCGCGCCGACGCGGTCGGGGCTCTGGCCGCCGGGCTGTCGGCCCTGGCGTGCGATTGCGGATCACCGGACTGCTCCGCCCGGGACCATGACGCGGAGCCCGGTCAGATCGTCATCCACCTGCTGGCCGAAGCCGCCACAGTCACGTCTGCGAGTTCAGCACCGGGATACCTGCCCGGCTACGGCGCGGTTCCCGCAGAGACTGTCCGCGAATTGGCGAAGCGTGCCGGTCTGCGGCCGTTGGCCCGGCCGGACCAGCTGAAGTCCGAACCTCGATACCGACCCTCCACCGCTCTGGCCGAGTTCATCCGCTGCCGCGATCTCACCTGCCGCTTCCCCGGATGCGACAAACCCGCTGAGGTCTGTGACATCGACCACACCGTGCCGTGGCATCGGGGCGGCCTGACCCACCCCTCCAATTTGGCCTTGCTGTGCCGAGCGCATCATCTCCTGAAGACGTTCTTCTATGGCGAAAACGGCTGGGCCGAGCAGCAATTCGCCGACGGCACCATCACCTGGACCTCACCGTCCGGACGCTGTTACACCACCAAGCCCGGTGGCGCACTGTTCTTCCCCGTGCTCGCAGCGCCGACCGACCCCGTGGCGAGCCGGCCGTCGCGGCCACAATCGGAACGGGGACGAACCCTGATGATGCCTATGCGGCGGCGCAGTCGCGCGGCCGAGAACGCAGCGCGAGTCAGCTGGGAACGCCACCTGAACGAACGGCGCTGGGCTGCCGATCCGCCACCCTTCTAGCCTCCCGACACTCAACATGGGGTTGACCCCGTTTGGTGGACATCGGTTATGCGGCCTGGTCGGCCGCTGTGGTGATCCGGTGCTCGAAGGCTACCGGAGGGATTTGGCCGAGTGAGCTGTGGCGCCGGCGGTGGTTGTAGACGGTGTCGATCCAGGTGCTGACGGCGTGGATCGCCTCGGCTCTGGTCGGGAATTGATGCCGTTGGTAGAACTCGGTTTTCAAGGTCGACCAGAAGCTCTCCTGCTGAACGTTGTCCCAGCACACCCCGGTCCGGCCCACTGAGAGCCGGACACCGAGTTCTTCAGCGGCTGCAGCGAGCTGGGCGCTGGTGTACTGACAGCCGCGGTCGGCGTGGAAGATCACCCCGGCTACGGGGCCGGCAGCGGGGTCACGGAACATCACCGCCCGCCGCAGCGCGGTCTCGACGATGTCGGTGTGCAGAGTGTCGCTGAACGCGTACCCGAGCACCCGGCGTGAGCACCCATCGCGGACCGCTGCCAGGTACAGCCATCCCTGCCCGGTGCTCAGGTAGGTGATGCCGGAGGTCCAGACCATGTTCAGCCGACCCTGGTCGAACCGCACGGGCGAAGAGAGGCGCGAGTGGGACGCCGCGGGCTATCCGATTGGCGGCCCGGCTGGGACGACTACGCCGCCGCCTCCCGTGATTACCGGGCCACCGTCAGGCGCGGGAGCGACGACAACCTGTGGTGGCCCGCCGCCGGCCGGCACCACGAGGTCCCCGGGTTGAAACCCGCCAGAACCTCCGAAACCCCCGGAACCTCCGAAACCGTCGTCAGAGTTCATCATGCAATCGAGAGACACGCTGGCAATGCAGTCGAAATCGTCGGCGAGGCTGGTCGGCGCTGCCGCGACCCCGATGACGGGCAGCCCGGCGAGAGCGAGGCCGGCGACGGCAAGGCGGCGGCAGTGGCGGGTGACTTCCATCCTTGCATGGTAGGCCCTCGGATGGTCCAGAAGATGGTGTGTTTGAGGCGGCCTCCGTTGCGGCTTGCTGATCGCCGTCTGATGGCGGTGTCGGTGGGGTGATGTCGGTGGGTCGTTCGAGTAGTTTGCCTTTGTGGAAGACCGCACCGGCACGGACCAGGGCGACCAGGTGCGGTGCGTTGACGGCCCGCCCGCGGGCCTGGGCGGCGTCGGTCAACCCGTTTCCTGGACATCGGTTAAGCGGCCTGGTCGGCCGCGGTGGTGATCCGGTGCTCGAAGGCTACCGGAGGGATTTGGCCGAGTGAGCTGTGGCGCCGGCGGTGGTTGTAGACGGTGTCGATCCAGATGCTGACGGCGTGGATCGCCTCGGCTCTGGTCGGAAATTGATGCCGTTGGTAGAACTCGGTTTTCAGGGTCGACCAGAAGCTCTCCTGCTGGGTGTTGTCCCAGCACACCCCGGTCCGCCCCACTGAGAGCCGGACACCGAGTTCCTCGGCGACCGCAGCCAGCTGGGCGCTGGTGTACTGACAGCCGCGGTCGGCGTGGAAGATCCGGCCCGTTGGCAAGGGTCAGGCCGGAGGACGCGACACACACTGGGCGCAATAGAGCTGCTCCCCGAGCGTGTCCATCAACTCCAGTTGGGTCTCCAGGTAGTCGATATGCTCTTCCTCGTCGGCGAGGATCTCCTCGAACAGGTTGGCCGTCGTCGTGTCCTGTTTCTCCCGGCACATGGCGATCCCCGGCTTGAGCCGGGCGACGACCTCATGTTCGATCGCCAGGTCGCTCACGAACTGTTCGCGGAGCGTCTGCCCGATACGCAGCGAGCCGATCCGCTGATAGTTGGGCAGGCCGTCGAGCAGCAGGATCCTGTCGGTGATCCGCTCGGCGTGGACCATCTCCTCCATCGACTCGGCCCGGGTGTGTTTGGCGATCTCGGTGAAGCCCCAGCTGTCCTGCATCTTGGAGTGCAGGAAGTACTGGTTGATGGCGGTGAGTTCGCTGGTCAACTGCTCGTTGAGCAGCTTCAGTACATCGGGGTCGCCCTGCATGTGGTCTCCTCAGTTCGTACTCCACCCGGGGGCCTACTGGTAGGTCAGCCTTACTTAGGTTAGCATCGCCTACTGTTGCCCGCCGACGATTGAAGGACGCCTGGATGTACGTGTGCCTGTGCAGTGGCGCGACCTGCAAGACGGTCACCGACGCCGTCGCGCGCGGAGCCTCGACCTGCAAACAGGTGGCCGTTGCCTGCGGCGCGGGCCTGGACTGCGGACGTTGCCTGCGCAATCTCAAAGCCATCATCGAAGCGGAGTCCGCCGGCGTCGTCGCAGTGGCGAGTTAGCCTCGACCGCGCTGGAATTCCGCCAGCGCCTCGGCGTTGGCCGCTGCGCCCATCATCGCGGCGAAGTAGGCGTCCTCGCGTGCCCGTGCGGCGGAGATGCCGGACCGAGTGGGCTCGGCCATGGATTCCTTCACGGCCATCAGGCTCGAAATCGGTTTGGCAGCAAGCACTTCCGCGTGCCGACGGGTTTCTGCAAGCAGGTCGGCGGGCTCGCAGACCTTCCAGACCAGGCCCATCCGCAGGGCCTCGGCCGCCTCGACCCATTCCGAGGACATCAGCAGCCAGGCGGCGTTCTGCCGGCCGATCAGTCTGGGCAACAGGTACGACGATGCCGCCTCCGGTGCCACACCGAGGCTGGTGAACGGGCACTTGAGCTTCGCCGCGCTGGACATGAACGCCAGGTCGGCGAAGCCGAGGATGGTGGCGCCGAGACCGAGACCGAGACCGTTGACGGCGCAGATCAGCGGCTTGGGAAACCGGCTCAGCGCGTCGATCAGACCGGGGAATCCGTACCGACCGGCAACAAAGCCCGGGTCGGTGATGCGGGCCTGCATCTCGGTGAGGTCCTGCCCGGCGCTGAATGCCCGCCCGGTGCCGGTGATCACCACGACAGCGACCTCCGGGTCCTCAGCGGCCGCGTTCAACGCCTCCGCGGTGGCGTCGTACAGCGCTTCGTTGAACGCGTTGAGGGCCTCCGGACGGTTCAGCGTCAACGTGCGGATCCGGTTCTCGTCGGCGATGAGCAGTGTCACGGGCATCAGCCTAGGGCGAACCGCGCAACAGTTCGGCGACCATCAGCCGGCGAACACGAACCGTCCGGTGGGGATGGTGTCGATGTTCTGGTTGGCCCCGAACGCCGAGGTGCTGGCGATCATCGCGCCCATCCGGTCGGCGAGGTCCGCGTCGTCGGCAGCGCCGAAGAACGCGTGCAGGCTTCCCACCGCCTCAATGGGGAACAGTTCCTCGACGATCGCCGACACCGGCGGGGCATCCGGTGTGAGCGCCCGGACCACGTAGTTCTGGACATAGCCGAAGGTCGACTGGGTCGCGATCGCCACCGGGGTGTGATCCCCCAGCCACCGGGCCAACCACGTTGCCTCGTCCATCTGCTCGGGCCGGCGCAGCAGGGCGATGTTGGCCAACCCCGGGCAGCGCTGCCCGTACGGCGACGCAGGCGGACGCATGGGAACCGATTCGGTCACCAGATAGGCGGCCAGGTGCTCGGCGTGCGGGGAGAGCACCTCGAGTGCGGCGCGGATCTGCTCGCCGTAGTGCTGATCGGTCCACAGGCTGACCAGACCCTGCACCGGAGGCTCCAGCGTGGTCAGTCTCATCAGCGAATCCCGCACCGGCGCATCGCGGACATTGAGTGTCAGGCCCGGCACGCCAAGACCCAACAGCCGGGTTGCGACGGGACCGCACATGGCGTCCACCCAGGCGCCGTCGCAGTGCCCCGATCGCAATGTCACGATCACTTTTTCCATCGCCCAAAGCTACTCCCGGCCGCTAGCGTGAGGCCCATGGCCAATGCCGATCAACCACCCGTTCGCCGCGACGTCCTTCCCATCCCCGACCCGCAGCATGTCGGCATCACCACCTACGACGCCAAAGACCCCAACACCAGCTATCCCCCCATCAGAATGCTGCGGCCGCCTGCGGGTGCGCCGAACGTGCTGATCGTCCTCCTCGATGACGTCGGCTTCGCAGGATCCTCCGCGTTCGGCGGCCCGTGCCACACCCCGGTCGCCGAACGGTTGGCCGCCGAAGGTCTCAAACTCACCCGGTTTCACACCACGGCACTGTGCTCACCGACCCGCCAGGCATTGCTGACCGGCCGCAACCACCATTCCGTGGGCATGGGGGCCATCACCGAGATGGCGACGTCGGCGCCGGGTAACAACAGCATCCGGCCCAAGAGCAAGGCGCCTATCGCCGACACGTTGCGTCTCAACGGATATTCGACGGCGCAGTTCGGGAAGTGCCATGAGGTGCCACTGTGGGAAGTCTCCCCCGTCGGGCCGTTCCATCAGTGGCCCACCGGGTCCGGATTCGAATACTTCTACGGTTTCGTCGGCGGCGAGGCCAACCAGTACTACCCCGGCCTGTACGAGGGCACCACTCCGGTGGAGCCGCCCAGGACCCCTGAGGAGGGGTACACCCTCACCGAGGACCTTGCCGACCATGCCATCAACTGGGTGCGCCAGCAGAAGGCCCTCGCGGCGGACAAGCCGTTCTTCATGTACTTCGCCCCCGGAGCCACCCACGCGCCCCATCACGTACCTGCCGGAATGGTCGGACAAGTACCGCGGACAACTTCGACGGGGGCTGGGATGCGCTGCGGGAACAAATCTTCGAACGCCAGAAGCAACTCGGCGTGATCCCGGATACCGCCGAACTCACCAAGCGCCACGACGAAATACCGGCGTGGGACGACATGCCCGACGAACTCAAGCCGGTGCTGGCGCGGCAGATGGAGATCTACGCGGGCTTCCTCGAGCAGACAGACCACGAGGTCGGCCGACTGGTCGAGGCGATCGCCGATCTGGGCGTGCTCGACGACACGCTGATCTACTACATCATCGGCGACAACGGGGCCTCGGCGGAGGGCACGCCGAACGGGCTGCTTCAACGAGATGTGCACCCTCAACGGCATGGGTGGCATCGAGACCCCCGAATTCCTGATCGTCCAAGATCGACGACTTCGGCACCCCGGATGCCTACAACCACTACGCGGTGGGGTGGGCGCATGCATTGTGCACGCCGTACCAGTGGACCAAGCAGGTCGCCTCGCACTGGGGCGGCACCCGCAACGGAACCATCGTGCACTGGCCGGCGGGACTGGCCGACAGGGGCACCGCCAGCAAGCCAGTTTCACCACGTCATCGACGTCGCGCCGACCATCCTGGAGGCCGCTGGCATTCCGGCCCCGTTGTATGTCAACGGGATTCAGCAGGCGCCGCTGGAGGGAGTGAGCATGCTTCCCACGCTGCGCGATGCCAAGGCCCCGGAATCGCACTCGTGCAGTACTTCGAGATGATGGGCAACCGGGGCATCTACCACAAGGCTGGACGGCCTGCACCAAGCACCGCACCCCGTGGAAGGCCGACACCCCGCCGCCGTTCGATGCGGACGTATGGGAACTCTACGGCGCCCGACGACTGGACCCAGGCGCGCAACCTGGTCGCGGACCAACCGGAAAAACTCGCTGAGCTGCAACGGCTTTGGCTCATCGAAGCGGTCAAGTACAACGTCGTTCCGCTCGACGACCGCGGTTTCGAGCGGATCAACCCCGACATTGCCGGACGGCCGCAGTTGATTCGCGGCAACAGCCAGCTGCTGTTCCCCGGCATGCGGGTCAGTGAGGGCTCGACCATCAGCATCAAGAACAAGTCCCACCAGGTGACTGCAGAACTCACGGTTCCCGACGGGGGCGCCGCCGGCGTGATCGTCACCCAGGGCGGTCAGGTCGGCGGCTGGTCGCTCTATGTTCACGACGGCCGGCTGAAGTACTGCTACAACTTCTTCGGCATCCAGCACTTCATCACCGCCGCTGACGAGCCGGTGCCCGCCGGCAGGCACCAGGTCCGCATGGAGTTCGCCTACGACGGCGGCGGGCTGGCCAAGGGCGGCACCGTCACGCTCTATTACGACGGCAAGCCGGTCGGCAGTGGCCGGGTGGATATGACCATTCCGATGGGTTACTCAGCCGACGAGGCCTGCGACGTCGGGTCGCGACACCGGATCGCCGGCGTCGCCCGACTACGGACCCTACCGGCAACCGGTTCACCGGAAAGATCGACTGGGTGCAGATCGATATCGGCGACGACAGCCACGACGACCTGATCAAGCCCGAGGACCGGCTGAACCTGGCGATGGGAAAGCAATGATCAGTCACGCAGCCAGCGCGGGGTGATGAACACTCCCTCGGCCTCGACGGTGATCCCCTCGGCGTCGGCGATGCTGCCGGCGCAGTAGGTCTTGACGCCCTCGCTACGGGTGCGGACGGCTTCGGCGCGCAGGGGCCCCAGTGGCGTGGCGCGCAGATAGCGCACCGTGATGCTGCCGGTGAACCGAGGCTTCTGATCGGGACTGGCGGCCTCACCCAGCAGGTGGTCCAGGATCAGCGCCGACACCCCGCCATGGACGTGGCCGGGCGGACCCTCATAGGCGGCCCCGAGGTCGAATTGCGCCCAGACCCGGCCCGACTCGTCGCGCCGGGTCACCACCGGCGGTGCCAGTGCGTTGCGGACACCGATGACCGCATTACCCCAACTGAGGCCCTTGCCCTCCGCGGTAATCCGCACGCCGAAGGCACCGTCGGTCTGCCGCTGGCGCAGCCGGGCGACTGCGGCGTCGATATCCCGCTTCGCCGCCGCGACGGTGTCGGCATCGGCCTCGGTGCGGATGGCGGCGTCCACCAGGGCGCGAACCGATTCCGTCAGCGGTTCGTAGATGCCTCGCAACCGGGCGACGTCCTCGGCCGACCAGTCCTCGGCGGTGAACTCCAGCACCCCTGCATCTAACCTGAGCTGATGCCGGACTGGGTGCGCCACGCGATCTGGTGGCAGGTCTACCCGCTCGGTTTCGTCGGCGCCTTTCCGGCCGCCGAACCGCCGGGCCCCGGCCAGCACCGGTTGGCCCGGCTGGTCGACTGGCTCGACCATGCCATCGACCTCGGCGCGTCCGGAATCGCACTCGGCCCGGTGTTCGCCTCCCGAACTCACGGGTACGACACCAGCGACCACTACCGGATCGACCCGAGGCTGGGTGACGACGCCGACTTCGACCGGCTGGTCGACGAGGCACATCAGCGGGGCCTGCGGATCCTGCTCGACGGCGTGTTCAACCACGTCGGAACCGACTTCCCGCGCTATCGCGCCGCCGTCGATCACCAGGATCCCGGGGCGGTGTCGTGGTTTCGCGGCCGACCGGGGCGGTTTCACACCTTCGAAGGCCACGCTGAGTTGATCGCGCTGAACCACCGCAACCCCGCGGTGGTCGACTACACCGTCGAGGTGATGTCGCACTGGCTCGGCCGCGGCGCCGACGGATGGCGTCTCGACGCCGCCTACGCCGTGCCCGAATCCTTCTGGGCCCAGGTCATCCCGCGGGTCCGGGCCGGCCACCCCGACGCCTGGTTCCTCGCCGAGGTGATCCACGGCGACTACAGCGCCTTCGTCGCCGGCTCCGGCGCGGACTCGGTGACCCAGTACGAGTTGTGGAAGGCGGTCTGGAGCAGCCTCAACGACGGCAATTTCCACGAGTTGGACTGGGCTTTGCAGCGCCACAACACCTTTCAGGACACCTTCGCCCCGCTGACCTTCGTCGGCAACCACGACGTCACCCGCATCGCCAGCAAGTTGGAGCGCCCGGAGCACCTCGGCCACGCACTGGTGCTGTTATTCACCACCGGCGGAGTGCCGTCGATCTATGCCGGCGACGAACTCGGCTATCTCGGAATCAAAGAGGACCGGGCCGGCGGCGACGACGCCGTGCGCCCCGAGTTCGCTGCGCCGTCGACCGATATCACCGAGGCCGGCGGTGACATCCTCACCCTGCACCGCCATCTGATCGGCCTGCGCCGCCGGCACCCGTGGCTCCACGAGGCCCGGACATCGGCGCTGCGCCTGGAAAACCGCTGCTACGTCTACGAGGCCCGGCACGGCGACGAGGCGCTCATCGTCGCGCTCAACCTCCAGGACACCGCGGCGGCGCTGCCGGTGGCGGAATTGACCGGCCGCCCGGCCGAAGTGCTCGCCGGGGCGGGCGCCCCGCCCCGGGAGGTGGTCGGCGATACCGTGATCGCCCCGCAGGGCTGGCTGATCCTCAGTCCGCGCTGAGCATCGCCAGCGTGCGTGGGTCCGGTTCTCCCCCGTAATAGCGGTCCAGCACCGCCGCGAACAGGTCGCGGTCGGCCGGTTCGGCGCTTGCCCGCACGAACAGCGTCATCGAGGACCGGAGTTTGAGGGCGTCAGTCGAACCGAGGATCAGTTCGATCGGGCACCGGCCCGGGTGGTTCTGCAGCAAGCCCGCACATTCCCGCAGCCGTGGCCCCAGTACCGGGTGTGCCAGGTAGCTCCGCGCCTCGTCCAGCGACGCGATGCCGAAGTGCTGCGCGGTCGCTGAGTGGCCAAGTCCCTTCAACTGCGGAAAGACGAACCACATCCAGTGCGTCTGCTTGCGGCCGCGGGTCAGTTCGCGGGTCACATCCCGGTAGCCGTCGGACTGGGCGTCGACGAAACGCTGCAGGCTACCCGGGTCGGCCACCCTCGACAGGCTACCCTCGGCTGGTCGAAGTCAACGCCATCGTGGCTGGCAGAGGGAAGGGACTCGATGTCGGCACCGCCCGATCACGCTACCGACGGGGTATCGGCCGATTCCCGGTCCGTCCTCGCCGAACGCTTGCGGCGCCGCAAGTCGAAGCGCAGCCTGCTCGAGCGGGTGAGCATCCAATCCAAGCTGATGCTGATGCTGCTCACCATGAGCGTGCTGGCCACCGGGATCGCCGGCGGCATCGGGTTCGAGTCCGGCCGCAGCTCCCTGCGCGCGGCGGTGTTCGAACGCCTCACCGGCATCCGCGAGGCGCAGTCCCGGGTGCTCGAGCTGGGACTGCGCGATATCACCGGGGCGTTGGGGGTGTTCGCCCGCGGAGAAACCGTCAGCGGCGCCATGAACGCGTTCAACGCCGGTTTCAAGCAACTCTCGGACGCCACCGTGACACCGGAGCAGGACCGGGCGATCGCCGACTTCTATCAGGCCAAGTTCTCCGGAGCCGAGGACAGCCGTCTCGATATCAACGCGCTGCTGCCGACTTCTCCGGCAGCACGCTATCTGCAGGCCCGCTATACGGTGGGGCCCCCCGGCCGCGACCAGCCGCCGCCGGTCAATGACATCCGTGACAGCCTCATCTGGTCCGGGGCCAACGCGCGCTACAACGGGTACTTCAGCGAAATCGTCACGCGGATGGGTTTCCGGGACGCCCTCCTCATCAACGCCGAGGGCGACGTCGTGTACACCGTGAACAAGGGTGTCGAACTGGGCAGCAACGTCCTCACCGGGCCCTTCCGCGGAGAGGGCTTCCTGCCCGACGCCTTCCGAAAGGCGATGGCCTCCAACGACATCGACTATGTCGACAGCACTGACTTCTCCGAGTACCTGCCGTCCGGACAACCGACCGCCTGGATGCTGGTTCCGGTCGGGCCGACCGGCCGGGCGTCCGGGGTGATGGTCTTGGAGTATCCAGCGACCATCGTCAGCAACCTGATGACCGGCAACCGGCAGTGGGAGCGCGCCGGCATGGGCAGCACCGGGGAGACCTTCGTGGTCGGCAAGGACGACCTGATGCGCTCGGACTCACGGCTGTTCCTGCAGGACCCCGAAGCCTACAAAGCCGACGTCATCAGCGCGGGTACCCCGCCGGCGGTGGCCGAACGCGCCATCAAGCAGGGCACCACCGTTCTGATCCAACCTGTCGGCACCAAAGCCACCGAAGCCGCGCAGCGCGGCGAGACCGGCACCCTGATCGCCACCGACTATCTCGGCCACCGGTCGCTTCAGGCCTACGCCCCGCTGGACCTCAAAGGTCTGGACTGGGTCGTCGTCGCCACGGTGGACTCCGACGAGGCGTTCGCCCCGGAGCGGAACTTCGCGCAGAGACTCGTGCGGTCCACGGCACTGATCATCTTCCTGGCCTGCCTGGCCGCCATGATCTGGTCACGGTTGTTCGTCCGCCCCATCAAGCGTCTCGAAGAGGGGGCTGAACGGGTCAGCACCGGCGACTATGACGTGCGGCTTCCGGAAGACACCAACGACGAATTCGGTGATCTCACGGTGGCGTTCAATGAGATGAGCCACACCCTGGCGGTCAAGCATCAGTTGCTCAACGAACAGCGCGCCGAGAACGACCGGTTGCTGATGTCGTTGATGCCGGAATCGGTGGTGGAACGCTACCGGGATGGCGAGGAGACCATCGCCGAGTCCCATCAGGACGTCACGGTGATCTACGCCGATCTGATCGGCGTCGACGAATTGTCCGCCGACCTTGACGCCGACCAGTCGCTGAGGGCGATCAACAAACTCGTGCACCAGTTTGACGCCGCCGCCGAGAGCAACGGAATCGAACGGGTCCGCAACACCCACAACGGCTATCTGGCCAGTTGCGGGCTGACGGTGCCGAGGCTGGACAATGTTCATCGCACCGTTGATTTCGCATTGGAGATGCAGCGCATCGTCGACCGCTTCAACGCCGAGATGGGTTCGGACATCAAGTTTCGCGCCGGTATCGACACCGGGGAGGTGACCAGCGGCCTGGTGGGCCGTGCCGGCCTGGTCTACGACCTGTGGGGCGGTGCGGTGCATCTGGCATCCCGGATGAGGCGCGGGCAGGCCGAACCGGGTATCTATGTCAGCGACGCCGTCTACCAAGCCACCCGCGACTCGCTACGCTATACCCCCGCCGGGACGATCACGGTGGGTGACCGCGACGAGCCCGCTTGGCGGCTGTCCGAAGAGCGGTCGTGAGGATCCGCGCGTGAACGTCTTCACCGCACCGTGGTTCTACTGGTCGATCATCGTCGCGGCGGGCCTGCCCACCGTGCTGGTGTTGCTCACCGAGTTGCAGCACGGGCTGGACCGCAGGGGCAGCGCCCTGGCCCGGCCCGTCGGGCTGCTGCGCACCTTCATCGTGCCGCTGGGCGCGCTGCTGCTGCTGCTGGTGCAGACCACCAAAATCTCTGTCGAAGCGACGCCGATTCGCGTCCTGTCGACCGTCTTCGGCGTTCTCATCCTCATCATGGTGCTCTCCGGTGTGAGCGCAAAAGTTTTCGACAGCGCGCCGGCCGGCAGTTGGCGACGGCGGATGCCGGCCATCTTCATCGACGTGGCGAGGTTCGCGATCATCGCGGTGGGCGTGGCGATGATTTTCGCCTACGTGTGGGGCGCCAACGTCGGTGGTCTGTTCACCGCCCTGGGCATCAGTTCGATCGTTCTCGGCCTGACCCTGCAGAACTCCGTGGGCCAGATCATCTCAGGTCTGTTGCTGCTCTTCGAGCAGCCGTTCCAGATCGGCGACTGGGTGGAGACCACATCAGCGAAGGGCCGCGTGGTCGAAGTCAATTGGCGCGCAACCCATATCAACACCGGCAGCGGCCTGGAGATCATCCCCAACTCGGTGCTGGCCGGGCAGGCGTTCGCCAACCTGAGCCGCCCGGCCGGCGGACATACCATTACTGTGCCGGTGAAGTTCTCCGGCGCCGACGCCCCGGACGAGGTCTGTGCGCTGCTGGAATCGGTTGCGGCGAGCCTCCCGCATCTGCACCCCGGAAGCCAGCCCATCGTCAACGCCACTTCTAGTACCGACTACACCGTCGCGATCCCGGTGCGCTCTCCCGCCGACGATCCGGCCGCTCGGTCGACGTTCCAGCGCTGGCTCTGGTACGCCGCACGCCGCGCCGGCCTGAAACTCGACGGCCTGGACGATGACTTCTGCACTCCCAAACGGCGGGTCGAGGCGCTGCGCAAGATCGCGCCGATCCTTCGGGCCAGCAGTTCGGAGCTGGAGACACTGCTGCCGCAGGTCAAGGTGAACCGGTACGGGGCCGACGAGGTGATGCAGCACAGCGGCGAGACCCCATCGGCGATGTCGTTCATCGTCAAGGGCCGGGTGCGACTGGTGGTCTCGGGCACGGACGGGGCCCTGATCCCGCTGACCACACTGCACGAGGGCGACTTCATCGGCCAGACTGCCCTGACCCGCGAGCCCGTGACCGGCAACGCCTACGCGATCGGTGAGGTGACGATGCTGCGGATCGAGCGTAAAACATTGGAGCAGTTGGTGTTTCGCAAACCCGACCTTCTCCAGGATCTCAGCCAGGCGATCGACGAACGCCGCGAGCGCGCCCGCATCGCGGCCAATCAAGCCGGACAAGCCACCGCCGCAGCGGATTCCGACACCGAAATACCCTCTGATCTCAGCTGATCCGACGCGTGACCTGATCGTTGCGCAACTGCGACTTGGCACACCGCATCGCGTACCCGTCGACTAACTCTCCGAATGCTTCACTACCGGAACACAGGCAGTTGACCGCTGACTGGGAACGTGTACCAAAGGTGATGGGAGTCCTGATGAAAATCCTCGAGAAGGTGCGAAGCACATGGTTTCGCCGCGCTACCGCGACGGCCGCGGCCGCGCTCGCTCTGCCCGGTTTGATCGGTGTCGCCGGAGGTTCGGCGACGGCGTCCGCGTTCTCGCGGCCCGGGTTGCCGGTGGAGTACCTCGATGTGCCGTCGGCCTCGATGGGCCGCAACATCCGCATCCAGTTCCAGCCCGGCGGTGAGCATGCCGTCTTCCTGATGGACGGACTGCGTGCGCAGGACGATTACAGCGGCTGGGACATCAATACACCGGCATTCGAGTGGTTCCTGAACTCCGGCTTGTCGGCGGTCATGCCGGTGGGCGGGCAGTCCAGCTTCTACACCGACTGGTACCAGCCGTCCCAGGGCAATGGTCAGAACTACACCTACAAGTGGGAAACGTTCATGAACCAGGAGCTGCCGGTCTACCTCAAGGACCAGAAGGGCATCAACCCGAACGGCAATGCGGTGGTTGGGCTTTCGATGGCCGGCAGTACCGCGCTGACCTATGCGATCTACTACCCGCAGAAGTACGTCTACGCGTCCTCGCTGTCGGGCTTCCTGAACCCGTCCGAGGGCTGGTGGCCGATGCTGATCGGCCTGGCGATGAATGACGCCGGCGGTTACAACGCGCAGAGCATGTGGGGGCCCTCGTCGGACCCGGCGTGGCGGCGCAATGACCCGATGGTCAACGTCAACCAGCTCGTCGCCAACAACACCCGCGTCTGGATCTACTGCGGCACCGGTACGCCGTCGGATCTGGACACCTCCGGCGGTGGCGGCAACCTGATGGCCGCGCAGTTCCTCGAAGGGTTCACCTTGCGCACCAACAAGACCTTCATGGAGAACTATCTGGCCGCTGGCGGGAAGAACGGCGTGTTCAACTTCCCGGCCAATGGCACCCACAGCTGGGGATACTGGGGCCAGCAGCTCCAGCAGATGATCCCCGATATGCAGCGGGTTCTCGGCGCTCACCCATCCGGCGCCTGAGAATTCGCCTTACCAGCAGGCCTGTCGCCACTCGGGGCGGCAGGCCTGCTGTCATGTCTGAACCGGCCCGGGCAGACCTTCGAGAAACTCACGGATCAGCCGGGTCACGGCCTCGGGCTGTTCCAGCGTGCTGGTGTGGCCGGCGTCAGGAACGACCTCCAGGCGCGAGCCGGCGATGAGTTCGGCGATGCGCCGCGATTTCGGGACCGGTGTGGCGACGTCGTCGGCGCCGACCACAATCAGGGTCGGCGCCGTGATGGATCCGATCTCCGACTCGACCGCGGGCCGGTCAGCGACGCCCCGCACCGCCCTGGCGATACCCGAACGCCGGCAGCGTCCCAACCGTCGCTCCCATTCCGAGACCACCGCGGAGCTGGCCGGGTCGGCGAGAAACGTCGACCCGAACATCAGTGGCAAGACCCTCTTGCGCAGCGGCCGGATTCCACTCAACAGGTATATCGCGGCGAGCAGTTTGTACTGCCCTGCCTTATCCGGATCCTCGGGTCCCGCGCTGGTGTCCAACAGCGTCAGTGAGCGCACGAGGCCAGGCTGCCGCGCGGCGATGCGCTGCCCGACGAACCCTCCCATCGACAGCCCGACGTAATGCACCGGCGCCAGGCCGAGATGACCGATCAGGGCTGCGGCATCGCCGGCGAGGGTGTCCATGTCGTAGCCGGAGAGGCAGGCGGGGCTCTCGCCCTGGCCGCGCCAGTCGATCGTCACACAGCGGTAGTCGTTGCTCAGCGCCGCAATCTGCGGGCCGAACATCCACCCGCTGAACAACAGACCGTGCCCGAAGAACACGGTGGCGGCGTCGGGCCGGCCATGGGGGAAACCGGTGTCGGTGTAGTGGATGACCGCATCGCCGCGATGAAACTCCGCCATGGTCACCGAGCCTATTGGCGCGCTGAGGCCGGTTGGGCGGTTTACCGGCCACTGCCTAGTCGATGCCGCGCAATGTGGCGGTGCCGTCGGCATGCACCCGCACCGCCGCACCGGCGATGTCGGTGACGATCGTGGCCGCCGCCTCGTCGGCGTCGGGGATCACGGCCAGCGCCCGGGCGCCGTCCGGAGTGCGCACGGTCAGGAATGCCCTCTCCGGCCTGCCATCCCGGTCATAGGGCGTCGTCCAGGACTCCACCGTGCCGACGCCCTGCCACTCTGCCAGCGCCGTACGAGTTGGTTCGGCGTCGACGGCGCTCTGAACGTCCTCCCAGCGGAACGCCGCAGCGGGCGGAGTGGCGCTGTACACGCCGAAACTGTGTTTGGTCAGGTATCCGCCGTTGGCGGTGACGAGCCCGCGCGAGCCCGGGTTCTCCCGCACCGTGTCGGCCATCGTCGCTATCGAGTGCATGACGTAGTTGTTCCAGGGTCCGCCGGCGAAGGTCAGCCCACCGGTGACGGTGAGTGGACGGTCCGGATCGCCCAGTGGCAGGCCGATTTCGCGGGCGGCCACCTGAACGGCCGACGGGAAGCATGAGTAGACGTCGACGTAATCGATATCGTCGAGGCCGACGCCGGCCAGTTCCAGCACACGCGCGGCGCCGATCCGGATGGCCGGACTGCGGTGCAGTTCGTGGCGTTCGGCGATGCTGTAGGTGTCGTGGGAATCGGTTCCGGCACAGGGAAACACCCACATGTCGCGGGGAATCTGGAGGTACTGCGCTTTCTCGACGGAACACAGCACCAGCGCGGCGGACTGGTCCACCATGTTGTTCGAGTTCATCAGCTTCGGGTAGGGCCAACTGATCATCCGGTTGTCCGGGCCTGGCTCGGCGATCTGCTCGGCGGTCAGTGCGTCGCGGACCCAGGCGTTCGGATTGGCGGCGGCGACTGCGCTGAACTGCGCCCACAATGCCCCGATCCGCCGGCGATGGTCCTCGATCGACTCGCCACCGGCGATTCGCAGCGCCTCCTCGAACATCGGATAGACGAACGAGGGCCGGTCCAGCCCGATGCGGTCCTCCGCCGGACCCGACATGGGCACGTCGCCGCCCGCCCCGGGCGGCACGGGGACGGACTCGTCCTGGCGGGTCCAGTCGGGGCGTATTCCCTTGGCGCGCAGCCGCATCCGGGTACGCCAGGTCTCGCCGCCGGCCAGCAGCACCAGGTCGGCGCGACCTGACTGGATATCCAGGCAGGTCTGGTTGACCAGCGATTGCGGGGTGTTGCCACCGATCCCGGTGTACTGGGTCGCAGTATCGGGCGCCCCGATCCGCTGACCAAGCAGCAACCCGGGGTCGCGATACCGCCACGACAGCAGGTTGACCACCCGAATGGAGTCGAGTGCGGCCAGCACCCGGGGATCGGCGGCCTCCCGGGCGGCCTGTGCCATCAGATCAACCGGTTCGGTGTCGGGTTGCTCGGTGCGCTGATTGATCTGCCCGGCCCCGATCAGTACCGGTGTTCGGGGGTCCAGGCTCATCGGCGTGTCCTTCCTGCACTTGACGGCTGTCAAAAATTTAGCATCGCGGTGGCAGCCCATCTCGCCGGCCGCCGGGCTCATGTTTGTGGCTGACAACAAACCGTTCGCTTGATTTCGTGGTCAGGACCAGCGCTGCAGCGCCACGGGTCCAGCAACGATCAGAAGCAGCCGGCCTCCGGCGGACTCATGCGATCATGTGCAGGCCGCAACGACGAAGGGATAAGCGTGACAAAGCCGTTCACGGGAGTCATCAAGCTCGATGTCCGGGACTCGACTCCGGACTGGGGCCCGTATGAACTGACGAGAGCGCCCGAAGGCTCGCCCAACATCCTGATCGTGCTGTACGACGACACCGGCCTGGCGGCGTGGTCTCCCTACGGGGGCGCGATCAACATGCCCACTCTGGATCGGCTGGCGCAGGACGGCCTGACCTACACGCAATGGCACACCACCGCGCTGTGCTCCCCGACCCGGTCGACCTTCCTGACCGGCCGCAACCACCACGTCAACCGGTGCGCCGCCATCACCGAGGGGTCCAACGGCTTCCCGGGGGCCTCGGGTCGACTGCCCGCCGAATGCGCCACCATCGGCCAGGTGCTGCAGGACAACGGCTACAGCACGTTCTGGATCGGCAAGAACCACAACGTCCCGGAGGAGGACATCTCGGCGGGCGGCAGTCGCTCGGAATGGCCGCTGTCCAAGGGCTTCGACCGGTTCTACGGCTTCCTCGGCGGCGAGACCAACAACTGGTATCCCGACCTCGTCGAGGACAACCGCTTCATCGAGCCGCCCGCCACCCCGGAAGAGGGTTATCACCTCTCCAAGGACCTTGCCGATCAGGCGCTGCGGATGTTGCGCGACCAGCACTCGGCCACCCCGTCCAAGCCGTGGTTCATGTGGTTCTGCCCCGGTGCCAATCACGCTCCGCACCACGCCCCGCAGGACTACATCGACAAGTACAAAGGCAAGTTCGACGACGGCTACGAGGCCTACCGCGAGTGGGTGCTCGCGCGGATGATCGAACGCGGCGTCATGCCGGCGGGCACCGAGTTGACCCCCCTGAATCCGATGCCGGAGGACGTCGCCAACTCCGACGACTACGTTCGGCCGTGGGCGGAACTCAACGATGACGAGAAGAGGCTGTTCGCCCGGATGGCCGAGGTGTATGCCGGGTTCTCGGAGTACACCGACGTCCAGGTCGGCCGGATCGTCGACTACCTGGAGCAGACCGGGCAGCTGGACAACACCATTATCTTCTACTGCGCCGACAACGGCGCCTCCGGCGAAGGCTCGCCCAACGGCTCGGTCAACGAGAACAAGTTCTTCAACGGCTATCCCGACGAGCTGTCGGAGAACATGCAGTATCTCGACACGCTCGGTGGCCCGGAGACCTACAACCACTACCCCACCGGCTGGGCCGTGGCGTTCTCCACGCCGTTCCAGATGTTCAAGCGCTACTCGCAGTTCTCCGGCGGAACCTGCGACCCGCTGATCATCCACTGGCCCAAGGGGATCAAGGACAAGGGCGGGATACGCCATCAGTACCACCACTCCACCGATGTGGTGTCGACCATCCTCGACGTGACCGGTCTGGAGATGCCCCCGGTGTACCGGGGCGTCGAGCAGTACCCGCTCAACGGGGTCTCGATGCGTTACAGCTTCGACGACGCGGATGCGCCGACCGCCAAGAAGCGGCAGTACTACACCATGCTCGGCACTCGCGGCATCTGGCAGGACGGCTGGAAGGCCGCGGCACTGCACGCGCCGATCAGCGGCAGGGGCCACTTCGACCAGGACGTCTGGGAGCTCTACCACGTCGACGCGGATCGGGCCGAGGCCAAAAACCTCGCCGCGGAGCACCCGGAGAAGCTCCAGGAGTTGATCGACGCGTGGTTCGAGGAGGCGGACAAGAACTTCGTTCTGCCCCTTGATGACCGGACCGCGATCGAGGTGCTGGGCACCGAACGGCCGCAGGCCGAGCCGCCCCGGACCCGCTATGTCTACTACCCGGACACCGCCCCGGTGCCGGAGGGTGTCGCGGTCAATGTCCGTGGCCGGTCCTACAAGATCCTCGCCGACGTGGTGGTGACCGCGGACACCGAGGGCGTGATCTTCGCCCACGGCTCTCGGTTCGGTGGGCACACGCTGTTCATCAAGGACGGCAAGCTGAACTACGTCTACAACTTCCTCGGCATCAAGCCGGAGCAGACGTTCACCTCCGACACGCTGGAGCCCGGAAACCACACTCTCGGCGTGGAATTCATCCGGGAGGGCGCCGGCGAGCACGGCGAGTCCACCGGCACCGCCAAGCTCTACGTCGACGACAAGGTCGTCGCCGAGGGGCCGATGCGCGCCCAGGTCGGCAAGTTCACGCTGTCCGGCGACGGCCTGTGCATCGGGTTCGACAGCGCCGACCCGGTCAGCCGCTCCTACCCGCCGGGCTTCCCGTTCACGGGCGGCCAGATCCTCGGCGTCGGCGTGGACATCAGCGAGGAGCAGTACCTGGATCTGGAAAGGGAGGCCGCTGCGGCATTCGCCCGGGACTGACCGGTCCGCGACCCGGTCAGGCCGGGCCGACCCGGTAGATCGACTTGAGTTCGAAGAACTCCTCGAGCCCCTCCGGCCCGAGTTCGCGACCGATGCCGCTGGCCTTCACCCCGCCGAAGGGCGCGTTCATATCCAGTTGATAGTCGTTGATTCCGACGGTCCCGGTGCGGATCTCGCGCGCCACCTCGGTGGCACGGTCGACGTCGGTGGACCACACCGTGCCGGCCAGACCGAACTCGCTGTCGTTGGCCAGGGCGACGGCTTGGGCGTCGCTGTCGTAGGGAATGACCGCCAGCACCGGCCCGAAGATCTCCTCCTGGGCGATCCGGTCGGAGTTGTCGACGTCAGCGAAGACCGTCGGCTCGACGAACCAGCCCCGGGGCTGGTCACTCGGAACATCACCGCCGACAACGAGTTTCGCACCGCTGCTCTTACCATCGGCGATGTAGCCGAGCACCCGTTCGCGCTGACGCGCGCTGACCACCGGGCCGATGTCGGTCGCCATGTCCAGTGGGTTGCCGACGCTCAGTCCGCCGACCAGAGTCGCCAACGCATCAACCACCTCGCCGTAGCGCGAACGAGGAGCCAGAATCCGCGAACTGAGGAAGCAGGTCTGGCCGTTGTTGATCATCGACACCGACTTGAGGCCCTTCATGGTGGCGTCCAGGTTCGCGTCGTCGAGAATGATCGCCGCCGATTTACCACCCAGTTCCAGTGTCACCGGACGCAGCAACCGCCCGCACACCTCACCGATGATGCGGCCCACCGCGGTGGACCCGGTGAAGCTCACCTTGTCCACGCCCGGGTGCGACACCAGATGCGCGCCGGCCTCCGTTGCGCCGGGGACGATGTTCAACACCCCCGGCGGAATACCGGCCTGGGTCGCCGCCTCCGCGAAAACCAAAGCGTCCAGTGCGGTTTCGGGTGACACCTTGAGAACGACGGTGCAACCGGCGGCCAGGGCCGGGGCGAGCTTGAAGGCGGCCAGAGCCTGCGGGTAGTTCCACGGCACGATGGCGGCAACCACTCCGACGGCCTCCCGGCGGACGATGGTGTGCCCGGTCATGCTCGGCCGGACCTCCTCGATCGGCGTCTCGGTGATCAGCTTGGCGTAGTAGCCGAGCAACGCGGCTGGGAACAGCCCATTGGCGCTGCGGGACAACCGCATCGGCATGCCGTTCTCCCGGCTCACCAGTTCACTGGTCATCGCGGCGCGCTCGTGCAGTGCGGCGGCGAACGCCGTCAGGAGCTTGGCGCGGTGGTCGGGAGAGGATGAGCGCCACTCGGGAAGCGCTGCCCGTGCGGCGGCCACCGCGGCGTCGATATCGCTTTCGGTGGCGCTGGCGCCGTCGCCCAGCAGTTCCCCGGTCGCGGCCTCCAGGACCGGTTCCGCCTTGTCGGCGACGCGGATCTTCCCGTCGATGTACAGCTGCGGCTGGGGTTTCGGTGTCACAGTGGAACTCCTTGTCGATGGTCGTCGGCGAACAGGACCCCGGATTCGATCAGCTCCTCGGCCTCCCGGTCCGTCATACCCAGCACGTCGCTGCAGACGCGGCGGGTGTCGGCTCCCGGAAGCGGTGCCGGGCGTTGCGGAGACGCCGGGATGTTGCGGAACGGAGCGGGGCCGGTCTCGGCGGGCAGCGGCACCTCGAACAGCGGATGCACCATGTCGGCCAAGAGGTTCCGCCAGCGCAGCTGCGGATGCTCGTAGACGTCGTCGGGTCGGTTCATCGGCCCGGCCGCGACCCCGGCGGCCTGCAGCCGCTCGGCCACCTGCTGCGGCGTGTGCGAAGCGGCCCAATCGGCGAGCGGCGCATCGCCGGTGACGCCCGATACGGCGCGGCGGTCGGCGTCGGAGGTGATCGACACGACGCACCACTCGTCGTCCCCTGCGCAGGGCAGCACCAGGTGCTCGACGTCGGCGTGCACGACCTCGGCTGCATCGCCGGCCGACTCCGCGGCGAGCATGACGAACCCGGTGTCCAGCTGGTTGATGCCGGCCTCGGCCTGCGAGACGTGGATCCGCGCGCCGAGGCCGCAGCGCTTCCGGCGGATCAGCGCCGCCAGCGCGCCGATCGCTGTGATCCGGCCCACCACGTGGTCGGGGAAGATCGTCGTCGCGTCGTAGAACGGATGGCGCGCAGCGGGATTGGCCTGATCGGAGGTCCACAGGCTGGTGACGCCGGTCGCGGCCCGGACCAGCGGGCCGTAGCCCATCCGGGTGCTCCACGGCCCCTCGTCGCCGTAGGCGCTGCTCTCCGCCAGCACGATTCCGGGGCGCAGGGCACTCAGTCGCTCGTAGTCGAAGCCAAGCGCGCGAAGGGTTCCCGGCTTGAAGTTGGCGAACACGGCGTCGGCAGCGGCGATCAGCTTCGCGAAAAGCTCGGCGCCGGGCCGGCTGCGCAGGTCCAGGCCGAAGCCCAGATGGTTGCGGTGCGCGCGGGCGAACGAGTCGCCGATCGCCTGACTCTCCCGCTTCTGGCGCAGGCCGTCGGGGTAGGCGGCACTCTCCACCTTGATGACCTCGGCCCCCAGATCCCCGAACAACCTGCTGAGCTCTCCCCCGGCCACGATGATCCCGAGGTCGATGACACGGATTCCCTCCAGCGGCAGGTCACCCACCGAGCCGACTGGGGTGGGATCGAAACGTTCTGTACGCCAATGCGACTCGCCGGATCCCGCCGCAGGAGCGGCGCTGCGGAAACCGGCCCGCTCGCCATCGACGGACCAGTAGCCGACCGGCACCCGGGCGCTCACGCCCCCAACGAGGTCGACGTCGGCCAGTGCCCCGACCGCGTCGAGATGATCGGAGTGCAGGGCCTCCGAGGGGGTCAGCACGGCGGCGATCGGGACGCCGTGCCGTTGCCCCTCGGCGACCAGTTCATCGCGGGTCCGGTCGGCGAACATCGCGGCCATCAGCGCACCGAGTTCGGCGAAGGCTTGCGCCCGCGCGGCGAGCACCTCGAAGCGTGGGTCCTGGAACTGCTCGGGCTCACCGAGCCAGGCCCGCATACCGTGCCACTGCCGGGGCGACATGACGCAAATCCGGACGAACCCGTCCCGGCACTTGAATATCGGGTACAGATCCTGATTGCGTGGCCTGCCACGCCAGCGCTCGCCGGACTTGCGGGCGGTCGCGGCCTGGCCCTGGGTTCCGAACGGCGGGTCCAGGGCCATCACCACGGCGTCGAACCGGGAGAAGTCTATGTAATCGCCTGCGCCGCAACGGAGCCGGTTGAAGTACGCCGCCAGCAGCACCCAGGCGGCCTGCACCGCGGCGGTCGCCGACGCGATTCCCTCTGGTGGCAGGACCGGGGTGCCGACGGAAGGTCCGGACCGGGACAGTGCGGTGCACATCGCGTACAGCACCGGGTCGGTGGCGCGCCAGGACGCATAGGGGCCGGTGCGTCCGAAGTCCGTCACCGACATCGCGACCAGGTGCCCGAACCGGTCGGCCAATGCCGCGCACGAGGTGCGGTATGCCGCCGCGCGCCCGGGCAGTCCGCTGTCGATGACGGCGTCCGCCGAAGCGGCGAGGTCCAGCAACGCCTGACGGTCGGCTTCGAGGCCGGGATCCAGAATGACCGAACGCTTGTTGGCGTTGTGCAGGGCGAACGGAATGCTCACCCCGTCGAGGCTGGGAAGCTGGGTGCGCGCCGCGCTCCCGCCGGGCGGTTCCACCTTGAGGACGTCGGCGCCGAGATCGGCCAGCAGCCGCGTCACGGCGTCACCATCGCCGTCGCACAGGTCGAGGACCCGCATTCCAGCCAGCAATGGCTCGTTCTCGCTCAACGCCGTGCCTTCCGTCGTCCGCGCCGAGCTTAATGGGTGGGCCTGGCGGTGTGCGGCACCCGACTGCCGGAATCCGGGGCGCCGTTTATTCCCGACTGTCAGGTGCGTTACACGCCGGCGTCAAATGCCATTCCCACAGCTAAGCTAATGGAAATGTCTGAATCCTGCGCGGCGATCGCGCAACCCCACCCTGCGGTCGCACAATTGGCAGCGCTGCATCACCTGCGGGTCTACGTCGACATCGGCGTGGTCGTGGTGGTGCTCGCGATCACCAATGTGGTCGCCCATTTCACCGCCGCGTGGGCCAGTGTCGTGATGGTGCCCGCCGCAGCGGTCGGACTGCTGCTGCTGGTGCGGGCGCGAGGATTGGGCTGGGCCGAGCTCGGCCTGGGCCGGGAGCACTGGAAATCCGGGGCGCGATACGCCCTGGCGGCGATCGCCCTGGTGCTGACCGTGATCGCGATCGGTGCCCTGCTGCCCTGGACGCGGCCGATGTTCCTCAACGATCGCTACGCCACCCTGTCCGGAGCCGTGGTCGCCTCGATGGTGATCATCCCGCTGCAGACGGTGATCCCCGAGGAACTGGCGTTCCGCGGTGTCCTACACGGCGCGCTGGACCGGGCGTGGGGCTTTCGCGGAGTAGCCGCCGCCGGGTCGATGTTGTTCGGCCTGTGGCACATCGCCAGTTCGCTGGGACTGACCGCCGGCAACGTCGGGTTCACCCGCGTTCTGGGCGGCGGCGTCGCCGGCATGGTGTTGGGCATTGCGGGTGCCGTGGTGGCTACCGGCGCTGCCGGGTTCGTGTTCACCTGGCTACGCCGCCGAAGCGGCAGTCTGATCGCCCCGATCGCGCTGCACTGGTCGCTCAACGGCATGGGTGCTCTGGCCGCCGCCCTGGTCTGGCATCTGTCCACCTAAACCACCAGTACCGCGGCCCCGGCGATGCTGCCGTCGGCAAGGTCGGTGAGCGCCCGATCCGCCTCGTTGAGGGGGTACTCCGGCGTCGTCACCTCGATGCGGTGCCGACCGGCGAAGGCCAGGAACTCCCGGGCGTCCGCGCGGGTGTTCGAGGTGACCGACCGGATTTCACGCTCCTGGAACAGGTGGCGCTGGTAATTCAGTGGCGGGATATCGCTCAGGTGGATACCGGCGATCGCCAGCGTCCCGCCGCGGTCGAGAGCCTCGAGCGCAGGAAGCACCAGATCACCGACGGGAGCGAACAGGATCGCGGCGTCCAGTGGCACGGGAGGCGGATCGGCGGCGCCCTGCGCCGACGCAGCCCCCAGGGCCATCGCCAGGTCCCGCGCGTCGGCACCGCGTGTCATCACATGCACCTCGGCTCCCTGGGCCAATGCCACCTGGGCGGTGATGTGCGCGCTGCCGCCGAACCCGTAGAGCCCCAACCTCCCCCCGGGCGGAAGTTGTGCCCGCAGCAGTGACCGATACCCGATGATGCCCGCGCACAGCAGCGGCGCCAGTTCACTGTCGGTGTACCCGGCCGGAAGGCGGTGGGCGAAATCGGCCGGCACGGTGGCGAATTCGGCGTAGCCACCGTCGGCGTCCCAGCCGGTGTAGCGCGAATCAGGACAGAGGTTCTCGTCGCCGCGCAGACAGTAGGCGCACCGGCCGCAGGTGTGACGCAGCCACGCGATCCCGACCCGGTCGCCCACCGTGAACCCCTCGGCGCCGGGCCCGATCTCAACCACCTCCCCCACGACCTCGTGTCCCGGCGTCACCCCGGGCCGGTGCACCGCAAGGTCCGCCTCGGCGACATGCAGATCGGTGCGGCACACCCCGCAGGCGCGGACCGCCACCAGCAGTTCGCCCGCCGACGGGACCGGGACCGCGGCCCGCTCGTCGAACTCCAGCGGGTGGTCGCGCATCGGACCGGGCCGGCGTACCCGCCAGGCGCGCATCGTGGGCACGGTTACGGCATCACCGACGGTCATCAGCCCATCGTGCCGCCCGACGCTGCGCGAACCAAGGGCTTCCGACAGCGTTCAACGCCGACCCGCTGAGCTGCCGGGTCGGCGTTGAACAGGGGATTCAGCGTCGAACCTTGCCGACGATCCACAACAGGATGACCGAACCGAGGATCGCGGTGAACAAGGTGAAGAACCATCCACCGCCGGCGGTGTTCAGGAAGAAGCTGAGCAGGAAGCCCCCGATGAGGGCGCCGACGACACCGATCACGATATTCATCAGCAGGCCATCCCCGCTGCCTCGGACGAGCTTGCCGGCGATCCAGCCGGCAAGGGCACCGATGACGATGTAGCCGATCCAGCCGACGCTGGTAAGCGTGCTTGAACGGGCGAGAAATTCGGTGGTAGCAACGACGT
The DNA here is from genome assembly GCA_963715145.1 of uncultured Actinomycetota bacterium. Taxonomy (GTDB): domain Bacteria; phylum Actinomycetota; class Actinomycetes; order Mycobacteriales; family Mycobacteriaceae; genus Mycobacterium. The sequence goes on from CAVQRL010000023.1 coordinate 35,179, forward strand.
CCATACGCCGACCTCCTCGATTCAGCGGCCGGTATGGCCACCGGCCGTATTCCGTGAAGGTACCGCCGCCGGGTAACGAACCACCCGTCGAAACAGCCACACTTTCGTGAACGGGCCGACGAACCGGCCCGCGGATCAGGTGCCGGGGGTCATCCCCGGAACCGGAGTGGTCACCGGGACCGGAACACCGACGGCGGCTGCACCCGGTGCTGAACCCGACGGGGCGGCCGGCGGGGCCGGAGCGTTCGGGTCGGGCGCCGGTGGCGCGGGCGGCGCCGGCGGGCTGTACGGACGGATCGACTCCGCCAGGGCCTTGGCGGCCACGGTGTCGATGGGGTCCTTGGAGGTTCCCAGCCACACGACGAACCACCGGCCCGGGGGCTCGCTGCCCCGCGCGGCGCCGTCGCCGACCACGCCGGCCCAGATCTGGCCGTTCGGCTTGGCGGTGTCGGTGAACTTCACGTCATAGGACGCGGCGAACCCGGACAGGTCGCCGGCCTGCAGGGGCGTGGTCGCCTGGTTGATGCGGGTGCCCGGGAACGGCATGAAGAACTCACCCATATCCGACGCCAGACGGACCGCCGCCTTGGTGTTGTCCTGCTCGGCACCGGCGAACAGTTTCATGTCCAGACGGCCGAGCAGGATGCTCGTGTCGTTGGAGGTGGCCGGCTGCTGGCCCGGCAGCGGCGCCGGACCGGTCGGCTTGAGCAGCAACGCCTGGCCGTAGCTCAGCCGCGAGGCATCGGCTACCTCCCAGCCGGCGGGCAACACGTAGCTGAACCCGCCGGAGGCGCTCTCGATCCGGCCGGCTTCGGGGGCTGGCGCCGGAGCCGGGGCGTTGGGATCGGCCGGACCCGGCGCCGGGCCACCGGGAGCCGGTGGGGGCGGCGGTGCGTTCGGGTCGGCCGGCGGCGGCGGCGGCGCGTTCGGATCAGCCGGCGGGGGCGGCGGCGCGTTCGGATCGGCCGGCGGGGGCGGCGGAGCGTTCGGATCGGCCGGCGGGGGCGGCGGAGCGTTCGGATCGGCCGGCGGGGGCGGCGGTGCGTTCGGATCGGCCGGCGGGGGCGGCGGAGCGTTCGGGTCGGCCGGCGGGGGCGGCGGCGCGGGCGCAGCGGGTGCTGCCGGGGCAGGCGGCGGAGCCGCCGGGGCCGGGGCTGGCGGCGGAGGGGCGTTGGGATCAGCCGGCGGCGGGGGTGGCGCGGGGGCGGCCGGGGCCGGAGCGGCGGTGGTCGAGGGTGGCGGCGGCACGGGATCGGCGGTCGCCGTGGTCGGCGGCAGTGCGATCGTGACGGCGCTGGCGCCGGCAATGGCGGTGGCGGCCAGGGCCGTCCACAGGCCAGGGCGTCGTGAAGTCGGGTCCGACTGCGTCATGGCGCAAAACCTACCGTGTTACACCCGTGACGCAAGTTCCGTGGTCGGCTGTGTCGGTCACAGTTGTCCAACGGTGCGACCCCCGGTCCGGCTCGCCGCGTGCAACGCGACTTCCTGTGTCTTCACTGTGAACCACACGCAATCACCGACCGAAAGTCTGATATCGGCCACCGCTTCGGGAGTGATATCGGCGAACAGGGCCGGCAAACCGCCGTTCGTGTCGGCGGCGCGCACCCGTACCACTCCGCCGATGGCGTCAAGGGCGGTGATCCGCACACACACACTGTTGCGGGGGCTGCCGTGCGGCTGATCGCCGAACACCGCCACGGCCGAGGGGGCGAACACCGCCACCGCGTCGGCGCCCGGCGCCAGCGGGACGGCCGGAACGCCGACCCAGCGATTCCCCGCTCCGCTCATCACCGTCGGGCCCTCCATCACACCGCGCACCACGTTGACCCCGGCGACTCGCGCACCGAACCCGCTGCGCGGGGCGGCCAGGACGTCGGTGACCGCACCGAGGTCGGCGATACGGCCCTCCTCGAGCACCATCACCCGGTCCGCGAGGCCGACGACATCGAGCAGATCGTGAGTGATCAGCACCGCGGCACGGCCTCCTTCGGTCAGCACGCTCCGCAGTTCCGCACGGATACCGGCGGCAGCCGCGACATCCAGTCCCCGCAGCGGTTCGTCCAGAACCAGAACGTCGGGGTCGGCGGCCAGTGCGCGGGCCAACGCGACCCGCTGGGCCTGCCCCCCGGAGAGCTCCCCAGGTGTGCGGTCGGCAAGGTCGGAGGTGCCCACCCGCTCCAGCCAGCGCCGGGCACGGGTCCGGGCATCGACCTTGCGGTCGGCCCGCGGACCCTCGCCGCGGCCGGCCGCGAACAGCACATTGCCCAGCACGCTCAAGTGCGGAAAGAGCAGCGGGTTCTGGAGTAGGAGGCCGACGCGGCGGTCGTGGACCGGGACGAACACCCCGCGCTCGGTGTCGGTCAGCGTACGGTCCCCGACTCTGACCCGAGCGGGGTCGCCCCGTAGCAGTCCCGCGATCACCCCCGCCGTCGTTGATTTCCCCGCGCCGTTGGGCCCCAGCACCGCCAGCACCTCGCCCGCCGCGACGCCGAACGCCACGTCAAGCCCGCGTTCGGCGACAGTGGCGGAGACCACGAGATCAGCCACCGGCGCCCGCCGTGGAACTCCACCCGCTCAGGCGCCGGGAGCCCAGGCCGACGACCACCACGACGGCGACGGCGATCAGCAGAATCGACAGCGCCACGGCCGCCTCGGGGTCGACCTCGCGCTGCAGGTAAATCTCCAGGGGAAGGGTGCGGGTGACGCCCTCGCGCGACCCGGCGAAGGTGAGTGTGGCGCCGAACTCGCCCAGCGCCCGGGCGAACGCCAGCACCGCCCCGGAGAGCAGGCCGGGTGCGAGCAGTGGCAGCGTCACCCGCCAGAAGACTGCGGCCGGCCTGGCCCCCAGCGTGGCAGCCACCGTGTCGTAGTCGGTGCCCGCGGTGCGGGCCGCACCCTCCAGGGCGATGACGAGGAACGGCAGGGATACGAACGTCTGGGCCAGCACGACTGCTGTCGTGGTGAAGGCGACTCGTACGCCCAGCGCCTCGAGATGCTGGCCCAGCAGGCCAAGCCGGCCGAAGACGCTGAGCAGGGCGATACCCCCGACCACCGGTGGCAGAACCAGCGGGACCAGGATCAGCGGCCGCGCCAGGCGCACCAGGCGGCCACGGTGCCGGGCCAGCACCAGGGCCAGTGGCACACCCAGCACCAGACACAGCAGCGTGCTGGCGGCGGCGGTGCGCACGCTGAGCCCGAGCGCGATGCGGGACGCCGGACTGGTGATCAGCGAACCGAACCGGGTCCAGTCGAGCTTGGCCGCCATGGCGAACAGCGGCAGCGCCAGGAACGTCGCGCCGGCACATGCCGGCACGTACACCCACCTCGGCAGGGCTGCGGTGGACTCCCCGGCAGGCCTCATGACGTCCCACCCTAGGGTGATGGTCATGGACGTGCTGATCACCGGCGCCGACACCGATCTGGGGCGCGTCGTCGCCGAGGGTTTCGGTGCTCATGGCCATCGCCTGCACCTCGCCGGCGCCGACGCCGATGCCCTCGGGGCGGTGGCACGTGACCTGCAGGCCGAGGCCGTCGTGTGCGACCCCGCCGATCCGGCCAGCCTCGCGCAGGCCCAGCCCGGCATTCCGCACGACCTCGATGCCGTCGTCATCGTTCCGCCGCCAGCGTGGACACTCGGTGACCCTCGCAGTTTGACCCTCAGCGAGACCGCAGCGGTCTGGCGGTCGACCTTCGACCGCACGGTGGTCTCGACGGTCCTGATCGTGCAGGCCGTCGCCGAGCACCTGAGCTCCGGCGGGTCCATCGTCTCTGTCGTGCCGGTGGGCTCCGGCGCGGAATCCGGGCCCGAAGCCGCAGCCAAAGCCGCCTTGTCCACCTGGACCGCATCCCAGGCCGACCATTTCGGCGCCCGCGGCATCACCATCAACACGGTGGCCTGCGGTCGGCCCGCCCAGCCCGGCTACGAAGGCCTGGCCGGCGAACCGCCCTCCGCCGCCACCGAAATCGCCCGGATGACAGTGTTTTTGGCGACACCCGCCGCCCGGCACATCTCCGGGCAGACCCTGCACGTCGGTCGCGGCGCCGCCGTCACCTACAGCTGAGACGGCTATCGGCCCTGCCGCGGCACCGCTGGGCACTACTGTCGGCGACGTGACGATCCGACTCGCTCTGCAGATCCCGAATTTCTCCTACGGCACGCCGGTCGCCGAGTTGTTTCCGACCGTGCTCGCGCAGGCGGAGGAAGCCGAGGCCGCCGGTTTCGACGCCGTCTTCGTGATGGACCACTTCTATCAACTGCCGATGCTGGGCAGTCCCGACCAGCCGATGCTCGAGGCCTACACGGCCTTGGGCGCATTGGCCACCGCCACCGAGAAGGTGCTGCTCGGCACCCTGGTGACCGGTAACACCTACCGCAACCCCACACTGCTGGCGAAGATCATCACCACCCTCGACGTCGTCAGCCGGGGCCGCGCGGTGCTGGGCATCGGCACCGGTTGGTTCGAGCTCGAGCACACCCAACTGGGCTTCGATTTCGGCACCTTCACCCAGCGCTTCGCCAAGCTCGAGGAGGCGTTGCAGATCCTGCTGCCGATGATCGCCGGTGAACGGGTCACGTTCACCGGCGAGTATTACCGCACCGAGGGCGCATTCGCCGAACCCCGCATGCGCGATCACATCCCCCTGATGATCGGCGGCAGCGGGGAGAAGAAGACCTTCGGCCTGGCGGCCCGGTTCTTCGACCACCTCAACATCATCGCGTCGTTCGCCGAACTGCCGGGCAAGGTCGACGCACTCGAGCGCCGCTGCGCCGACGTCGACCGCGACCCCTCCACCCTGGAAACCAGCGTTCTGCTGACGGCGATTCCCGACCCCACCTTCACCGAGGACAAACTGCCCGAGGCGATGCGGGGCCGGATGGTGGTGGGTAGTCCGGACCAAATCGCCGAGACCGTCAAGACCAACGTCGTCGACGCCGGCATCGACGGGGTGATCGTCAACCTGCCGTCCTATCGGCCGGGATCGATCACCGAAGTCGGCGCGGCACTGCGGCCGGTCGTCGGACACTGACGGTGCACCACTCGGCCATCGTGCGATTAAGGTAGACCTCTACTTGTCCTGCGCAGTCGTAATTCAGGAGCGAAGATGACCCATCCCGGCGCAACCCCGTCGGACAAGCACATGGTCGTGATCATCGGCTCGGGTTTCGGTGGCCTGAACGCCGCCAAGAAGCTCAAACGGGCCGACGTCGACGTCAAGATGATCGCCAAGACCACCCACCACCTGTTCCAGCCGCTTCTCTACCAGGTGGCCACCGGGATCATCTCCGAAGGCGAGATCGCCCCGCTGACCCGGGTGATCACGCGCAAACAGAAGAACTGCCAGGTGTTGCTGGGCGAGGTGACCAACGTCGACCTGGCCAACCAGACGGTCGACTCGGTGCTGCTCGGCCACACCTACCGCACGCCGTACGACTCGCTGATCGTGGCGGCCGGCGCGGGTCAGTCCTACTTCGGCAACGATCACTTCGCCGAGTGGGCACCGGGCATGAAGACCATCGACGACGCCCTTGAGTTGCGCGGCCGCATCCTGGGTGCGTTCGAGCAGGCCGAACGGTCCAGCGACCCCGAACGCCGCGCCAAGCTGCTCACCTTCGTGGTGGTCGGCGCCGGCCCGACCGGCGTCGAGATGGCCGGGCAGATCGCCGAACTGGCCGACCACACGCTCAAGGGCGCGTTCCGCCACATCGACTCCACCAAGGCCCGGGTGATCCTGCTCGACGCCGCACCAGCCGTGCTGCCGCCGATGGGCGAGAAACTCGGCAAGAAGGCCGCCGCGCGGCTGGAAAAGCTGGGCGTGGAGATTCAGCTCGGCGCGATGGTCACCAACGTCGACCGCAACGGCATCAACGTGAAGTACGGCGACGGGCATGAAGAGCGCATCGAATGCCAGACCAAGGTCTGGTCGGCCGGCGTCGCGGCCAGCCCGCTGGGCAAGCTGATCGCCGACCAGTCCGGCGCCGAGGTGGACCGCGCCGGGCGGGTCAAGGTCCTTCCCGACCTCACCGTCCCCGGCTACCCGAACGTCTTCGTCGTCGGGGACATGGCCCTGGTCGAGGGCGTCCCAGGTCAGGCACAGGGCGCCATCCAGGGTGCCCGGTACGCCGCCAAGCTGATCAAGGCCGAACTCGGCGGCGCCAATCCGGCTGCGCGGGAGCCGTTCAAGTACTTCGACAAGGGTTCGATGGCCACGGTGTCGCGCTATTCGGCGGTCGCGCAGGTCGGCCCGATCGAATTCAGCGGTTTCATCGCCTGGCTGGCGTGGCTGTTCCTGCACCTGATCTACCTCGTCGGCTTCCGGGCCCGGCTCACCACGGCACTGTCGTGGGTCGGCACTTTCATCGGCAGCCAGCGCGGTCAGCTGACCATCACCGAGCAGCAGGCCTACGCCCGCACCAGGATCGAACAACTCGAGGAGATCGTCGAGGGCGTCATCGAGGAAGACCCGCAGACCGTCCGCTACTGAACGCGGCCCCAGTGGGCGGCGCGGCCGGTTGGACAACCACTGAGCTCAAAAAGCGAGGTGGGCTGAAATAGCATGGTGGCGAACCACACCGAAGCAAGGGGACAACATGGCCGCGGCACGTCGATCGGTTCGTCAGGCGGCGTCGGTGCTGGCTGCCGGTGCGTTGTTATTCGGATCGGCGGGCCTGGCACATGCCGACGACCCGCCCCCGGGCTGCACCGCCGCCGACATGACCGGCGTGATGTCGGGAATCTCCACGGCGATGTCGGGCTACCTGTTCAGCCACCCGGACGTCAACGCGTTCTTCTCCGGCCTGCAGGGGCAGCCGAAGACGGCGGTCCGGGATCAGACCGAGGCCTACCTGAACGCCAATCCGACCGTCCGTGCCGATCTGGATGCCATCCGCCAGCCGTCCCGGGATTTCCGCGATCGCTGCAACCTGCCGCAGCGCGCGTTGATCCTCGCCGACAGCCTCTAAAGGCCGGCGGGCCGAAGCGCGCCGTGCCGGACCCGTTCGGGTGACCGCCGTGGTGAAACCCAAGGAACTCGTCTACCGGCTGCTTCAGCGGCTGCCGACTCGGATGCTCTCACTGCGCACCATCGTGATCGTCGCGGCGATGGCGGTGGTCATCCTGGTTCTGACGCTGGGCACCTGGGTGTGGGTGGGCGTGACGAACGACCAGTACAGCCAGCTGGACCGGAGGCTTGATTCGGTGAGCAGCCTCGGCGACCTGTCCACGCTGCTGTCCAGTCCCCCGCCGCCCGAAAGCCCCAGTCCCGACGGCAACCTGGTGCGGACGGTGCGGGTGGGCGCCATGACGATGTCGGTTCCGGCCGACATTTCGCTGCCCGCGCTGGCCGACGGCTACGCCAACACCACCATCAACGGCGTGGAGTACCGCGTGCGGACGTTCTCGGTGGCCGGGGCCTCGATCGCCCTGGGCGCACCGGTGGCCGAAACCCAGCGCCGGATCGCCGAACTGCACTGGCGGGTGGTTCTGATCTGCGGTGGAGTCATCATCGGCACCGTGGTGGTCGGCTGGTTCTTCTCGCTGATCATGATCGACCCGTTCCGGTTGCTGGCCCAGCAGGCCCGCGCCATCAACGCCCAGTCCAAGCCCGAGGAGGTTCAGGTGCGCGGGGTCAGCGAGGCGGTCGAGATCGGCGAGGCCGTCGAGGGCATGCTCGCCCGTATCGGCGACGAGCAGGACAAAACCAGGGCGGCACTGGAGTCGGCCCGAGACTTCGCCGCGGTGGCCTCGCACGAACTGCGCACGCCGCTGACCGCCATGCGCACCAACCTCGAGGTGCTGTCCACCCTCGCCCTCGGCGACGAACAGCGCAAGGAGGTCATCGGCGACACCATGCGCACCCAGAGCCGGATCGAGGCCACCCTGACCGCGCTGGAGCGGCTGGCCCAGGGCGAGCTGACCACCGCCGACGATTTCGTGCCGTTCGACATCACCGAACTGCTCGACCGCGCTGCCCACGACGCCGAGCGGACCTATCCCGATCTGCAGGTGGCGCTGGTTCCCTCGCCGGCGGTGCTGATGGTCGGGATGCCGGTGGGGCTACGCCTGGTGATCGATAACGCCATCGCCAACGCTGTTCGCCACGGCGACGCCACGGAGGTCCGCCTGGCCGTGAGCACGTCGGCGGATAACGTCACGGTCACCATCGACGACAATGGTCGCGGCGTGCCCGAGTCCGAACGGGCCCGCGTCTTCGAACGGTTCTCGCGCGGCTCGACGGCATCGCACTCCGGCTCCGGCCTGGGCTTGGCCCTGGTCGCCCAGCAAGCTGAATTGCACAGCGGAACAGCGTCTCTGGCTACCAGCCCGCTCGGCGGGGCCAGACTCACCCTCAGGCTCGCCGGTCATCCCTCGTCATGATGCGACGATCGCGCGGCCCCCGGCGCGTCGAGGCGCGCATTGGTCAGGCTGGGGTTTCGAGGTTCTGCAACCGCACGTGACCCCGGGCCACCAGCCGATCCCGGTCATCGCGGATGGTCACCAGCCACAGCTGCTGACGCCTACCACGATGGACCGGCTCGGAGATCGCGTACACCGTGCCGTCGGTGATCGCCCGGAGGAAATCGGTGTTGTTGTTGACCCCGACGATGTTGCCGCCCCCGTTGGCCGCGAGCCAGGTGTACGCCGACACGCTGGCCAGTGATTCGACCACCGAGCACCAGACTCCGCCGTGCACGATGCCCATCGGTTGCAGCAGGGTGGGCTTGACCGTCAACTCCGCCTTCACCCCGTCGGGGGTGACATCGGTGTACACCAGTCCGATCTCGGCGTCGAACGGTGCGGTCAATTCCTGCGGTGGGGTGGCCTCGGATTGCACGTGTCAGTGTCTACACCGCCGGTGGAACTTTCTGCCGCCGGGGGGAGTTATCGCCCCGGAACAGTGGTACGACGTGGCGTAGTACGCGGGAGTACCATCGAAGGGAATGATGGAGGTGGGGGCATGGCGAAGCTGACCGGGCTCGGCGACTTGGAGCGCGCCGTCATGGACCACCTGTGGGGCGCCGATGAACCGCAGACGGTTCGGCAGGTTCACGAGTCGCTGTGCATCCAGCGCGAACTGGCCTACACGACCGTCATGACCGTCCTGCAACGGCTTGCCCGGAAGAACCTCGTCGAACAGATCCGCGATGACCGCGCGCACCGCTACGCACCGACACACGGGCGCGACGAACTCGTCGCCGGCCTGATGGTCGACGCGCTCGACCAGGCCGCCGGCTCCGGCGACCGGCGGGCCGCCCTGGTGCATTTCGTCGAGCGGGTGGGCGCCGATGAGGCCGACGCTCTTCGCGGCGCGCTTGCCGATCTGGAAGCCAAACACCGCTGAGCATCGGCCGCGGAGGAAAATCACCGCGGATCTGCTAGCGGGCGCCGCACCCCTGGGGGAGACTGTCAGGCGTGTCAGCGCTGGCCTTCGCCCTCCTCGCCCTTGCGCTGACGGGGCCTGTCCCGGCGCTGCTGGCCCGGGCTTCCTGGACCACGCGGGCTCCGCGGGCGGCGGTGGTCCTGTGGCAGTCGATCGCGCTGGCTGCCGTGTTGTCGGCGTTCAGCGCCGGTCTTGCGCTGGCCGTGCCATTGTTCTCCCCGGGCCCGGACGGCCATCCGAGCGCCAGCGTCGCCGCGCAGATCGCGGCACTGGGCTGGCCGGCGTGGATGTCCGCGGCCCTGGTGCTGGCGGTGACGTTGTTGATCGGCGTCCGGCTGGTGATCGCCGCTGTGGCCGTGGCGATCGGCACCCGCCGGCGCCGGGCACGCCACCGGATGATCGTGGATCTGCTCGGCGATCGCCCCCGCGAACTCGGCGGTGTGCGCGTGCTGAACGTGGCCGAACCACTGGCCTACTGCCTGCCGGGCGTGCGCAGCCGCGTCGTGCTCAGCCAGGGCACCCTCACCGCACTGACCGATCCGGAATTGGCCGCGATCCTGCGCCATGAACGCGCGCACCTGCGTGCCCGCCACGATCTGGTGCTCGAGGCCTTCACCGCGGTGCACACCGCTTTCCCGCGCTTCGTGCGCAGCGCCAGCGCGCTGAGCGCGGTGCGTCTGCTGGTCGAACTGCTCGCCGACGACGCCGCGGTCCGCGCAAGCGGCCCCCAGCCCCTGGCGCGGGCCCTGGTGACCTGCGCCTGCGGGCCCACTCCGGCCGGCGCGCTGGCGGCGGGCGGACCGAGCACGGTGATCCGGGTACGCCGACTGTCCGGGCCGCCGAACAGCCCGTTGCTGTCAGCGGCCGCCTACCTCGCCGCCACCGCCGTGCTGGTGCTTCCCACGATCGCGGTCGCCGTTCCCTGGCTGACCGAGCTCCACCGGCTGTGGTCCATCCGATTCTGACTCAATCCCCCACTCGCACAACGAAAGGCGATCGATGAGCTCTTCGCAGAAACCGACCGCGCAGATCGGTGTCACCGGCCTGGCCGTCATGGGCTCCAATATCGCCCGGAACTTCGCTCGACACGGCTACACGGTGGCACTGCACAACCGGTCGATCGCGAAGACCGACGCCCTGCTGGCCGAACACGGTTCGGACGGCAACTTCGTCCGGTCGGAGACCGTCGAGGAGTTCCTGGCCGCCCTCGAGCGCCCGCGCCGGGTGCTGATCATGGTCAAGGCCGGTGAGGCCACCGACGCGGTGATCAACGAGCTCGCCGATGCCATGGAACCCGGCGACATCATCATCGACGGCGGCAACGCCCTCTACACGGACACCATCCGGCGCGAGAAGGCCATGCGGGACAGAGGTCTGCACTTCGTCGGCGCCGGGATCTCGGGTGGTGAGGAGGGCGCGCTGAACGGGCCGTCGATCATGCCGGGCGGCCCGAAGGAGTCCTATGCGTCGCTGGGCCCGCTGCTCGAGGAGATCTCCGCCCACGTCGACGGTGTGCCGTGCTGTGCCCACATCGGCCCGGACGGGGCCGGTCACTTCGTGAAGATGGTGCACAACGGCATCGAGTACTCCGACATGCAGCTCATCGGCGAGGCCTATCAGTTGCTGCGCGACGCCCTGGGGCTGACGGCCGGCCAGATCGCCGACGTCTTCACCGAGTGGAACGCCGGCGACCTCGACAGCTTCCTGGTCGAGATCACCGCCGAGGTGCTGCGCCAGATCGACGCCAAGACCGGCAAGCCGCTGGTGGACGTGATCGTCGACGAGGCCGAGCAGAAGGGCACCGGCCGCTGGACGGTCAAGTCCGCACTGGACCTCGGCGTGCCCGTCACCGGCATCGCCGAGGCGGTGTTCGCCCGCGCCCTGTCCGGTTCGGTGCCGCAGCGCCGCGCGGCGGCCGGGCTGGCATCCGGCCGAATGGGCCAACGGCCAACGGATGCAACGCAATTCATCGACGATGTCCGCCAGGCTCTGTACGCCTCCAAGATCATCGCCTACGCGCAGGGCTTCAACCAGATCCAGGCCGGCTCCGACGAGTACGACTGGGGCATCACCCCCGGCGTCCTGGCCACCATCTGGCGTGGCGGTTGCATCATCCGCGCGAAATTCCTCAACCGCATCAAGGATGCGTACGACGCCGATCCCGCCCTGCCCACCCTGCTCGCCGATCCGTACTTCCGCAGCGCCGTGGAGGCCAGTGTCGACGGCTGGCGGCGGGTGGTGGTCACCGCCACCGAACTGGGCAACCTGAAAAGTGTCTCATAGTTTACATTTCAGTGGCTATCCACCCTTTTCACATACCTATAAGAGGTATGCACAAGGGTCTGTGACTTTTCTGGAGGAGGTTGAACAAGATTTAGCCTGCAAGAAGGTAATACAAGAAATGCAACTCTTTTTTGATGATGGCCTCTGAAATGGTCAAACAATCCACCAGAAATGCCTGTCTGTGGCATTACTTTGCTTCCAGATATTAGTATAGACAATTCATTGAATAGAATTTACATCCAATCACCAAAGAGACTGCTGGAATGAGTCATACAGTTTATTGTTGGCATGGTCATTGTTGGAAGAACCTGGAAAACCTGAGCAGTTGAAGTGGGTTAGTAAAAAGATATCACAATGCACATGAGCAGATAACCCAGCAGAGTCACAAACTGCTGATTCTGAAGCTCTCACTTTTGGTGATTAATCTAGTAAGAGAAATGAAGTCTAGTTAGAAAAATGAAGTCTAGTAAGACAATCAAAGTTTTAGGACTTACAACCATCCTAGTGTTTGGATGTGTTCCCAACATTAATCACCAAAAGGGTAAGGGTTTAGCTTGATAGTGCATAACCACTATCATCATCATCTACAGTTAAAGGAAGAGCTAGTGCAGTGGATGCTGTTCTCACCAATCAGTTGTACTGATCATAACATTGGCACAATTGCAGTCCAACCATAACATTGGCACAACCCAAGATTGACCATAACGTCACAGTCTCCTATGCAAGATGAGTGCAAGAGGAGGCAGAGGCTGCAGTGGATGTAGCAGCAGTGCTCACACAGGATGCAGAGGCCATGGAAGAGGTTCTAACTACACAGGCTCAGCAAGTGCACCCAAGAAAGGTCTATGCACTGCTCTCAGTGCAAATATCTTTGACTATGGTACCAAGGGCACAGCAGACCAGATGAGAACCTCATGGGAGAAACTCATGCAGTACATTGGCACCAACTATGGCCAAGATATCAGCAATGAGCTCCAAAACAAGGCAGTCATAACACTAGCCAAACTGACTCACTCAGCTACTGTTCTTGCAAGACATGTGGCACATGAAATGATGATTTGCACCAGTCAGACGAATCTCCAAGCTGCAAGACATGTGCAGTTGCTTCTCTTAGAAGCACTGGTAGATTCTGGGGTTGATCCAGAAGCCCCAATGAAACTTGCTGTACTCCAGAATGAGATGGCTCAAGCGGAGTTTGAAGCAGCAGTTGATGTCCCCATCGATCTCACTGATTCTGAGAAGACTCAGTGGAGCAATGATTGGAGGACCTACCATGAGAGAAACTCACAACTCGTCAGGAACCGAGGACAGGCATTTTCCCTGATCATGGGACAGTGCACACAGTTGCTGCAGGACAAGATGAAGCAGGATGCAGATTGGGAGGCCATTAGCACGTCCTACAATCCTCTCCTATTATATCATTTAATAGAGAAAATGGTGCTGGCACAAATGGAAGACCAGTACCCATTTGTGACCATCTATGAACAAGAGATGGCACTTTACTCATTTCAACAGGAGACCCTTTCAAATCCACAGTATTATGAGCATTTCAACACCAAGGTTGATGTTGCTAATGTGATTGGCATAACCTGACAGCATAAAGTGCTCCTAGAATACATTGCACAGGATGTGCATCAACAGGCATTTGCAGCTCTCACAGCAGCAGACCAACAAGCAGTCCATATGGATGCAGAGGAGCGATACTTGTCATATGTGTTTCTGCAACAGAGTGCTAAACAGCACATGAATCTCAAAACAGATCTTCAGAATGATTTTACAACCGGAGACAACTGGTACCCCAAGAATTGGCAACAGACCCTCCATTTGCTCGACAAGTACAGCAAGCCAGCTGCACCCAAGACCATCAAATCAGAAGGATCCTCATTCACACAGAAAGGTGGTAGAGGAGGAGGAAAAGGTCAAGGAAAAGGAAAGGATGCTGAAGATGAATATGATAAAAAGTATTGGGCAGACAAGAAATGTTACAAGTGTGACAAGCAAGGTCATCCAGCCTCACATTGCCCTAAGAAGGATAAAGAAGATGATGATGATGACAAGTCACGTGCAAGTTCAGCCAAGAGCATAAAGAAGCTCACCAAGGACCTTAAAGATATGAAGAAGAAGTTCACAATGATAAACATGCAGCTGACCAAGCTGCAGGAAGTCAATTTGGATGTCTCTGGATCAGAAGCAGAGGAAGAAGACTCTCACTTCCAGACTCATGCTTTCCAGTTTGCACAGCTGGAGAAAGTTTTTGAGCCATGCATCACTGAGCTCTTCAAGCAGTCACATGGAGCCAAATCCATGGACTTGGATCTCAGGGAGATTATCCTCCTTGACAGTCAGTCAATGATGGATTTGTTTTGTAACCAGGCCCTCATCAAAAACAGTTATAAAGCAAGCAGAAGCATGTGCCTATGAAGCAATGGTAGAACCATGATGGTGATGCTACAAGCACATGTGCCAGGGTATCACAAGCCCATTTGGTTCAAGAAAAGCATGATCACCAACATCATTGCACTCAGGAACCTCATACAACAGTATCATGTGACGTATGACAGCATCGACAAGATGTTCATGGTTCATCAAGAGAGCCATGGCAAGCCAAACATGCAGTTTTGGATGCACTCAAGTGGATTACATTATTTTGATCCAAGAGATGTGAGTTTTACTTTCATCAACACTGTCACAGAGAACATGAAACAGTTCACCAAGTGACAGATTCAGCGTGCAGAATTTCACCAGGTCACTCTATGCAAAGCTCAGCTACCCATCCATGAGGGATTTCAAGTGGGTTGTTCAGAGCAACCAGATCAAGGACTGTCCAGTCACAGTCCAGGACATCAACATTGCCACCAAGGTTTGGGGCAAGGATGTGGCAGCACTCAAAGGGAAGACCACAAGGCGCAAACCGCCACCAGTGGCAATGAATTTAGTAAAGATTCCCAAGGGACTACTCAAGCTTCACAAGGAAGTGTTTCTGATGGCAGATATTTTCTTTGTCAACAAGATTCCATTCTTTCTAATGTTGAGCCATACAATCTACTTCATGGCAGTCAACCATCTTGCCAACAGAACTGTGAGCAAAATATTCAAAGCATTTAGGAGATGTTACCAGTACTATCTCCACCAAAGATTTTGTCATCACCACTGTGCATGCAGACAGCAAGTTCCAGCCTCTCAAACTGTTGATTGAGGCCTTGCCAGGAGGACTGTGTGTCAACCTAGCAAGCATGAACGAACATGTTCTCAAGATTGAACAATATATCAGAGTCATCAAGGAACATGCCAGGGCAACCCACCATAGTATGCCCTTCAGCAGGATTCCCAAGCTCTTGGTTATCCACATTGTTTTGAAGTCCATCAAGTTACTTAATTTCTTCCCATCAAAGGGAGGACTATTGGACACCCTCAGTCAAAAGACCATTATGTCAGGTGAGATGCTTGACTATAAGAGAGATCTCAGTCTGCAGATTGGACAGTACTGTCAAGTACATGAGGAAGAAGCCCCATGCAACAGCCAGAATCCAAGGACCAGAAGTGTCATTGCACTCAGCCCAAGCAGCAACCTTCAAGGTGGCTACAAGTTCATGGC
>CAVQRL010000024.1:0-50800 GCA_963715145.1 uncultured Actinomycetota bacterium
CTTAAATCCGCCCGAGCGTCAGCGGCGACGAAGGTGTACGGGCCGGCGTCCAGCGGCCGGGTGCGGAACGCCTCCACGGCGGCGTCGAGTTCCTTGGCCATCACCGACACCTGCGACTTCGACAGCCCGGTGATCCCGAGGGTCTCCACCAGGCGGTCCATCCGCCGGGTGGACACCCCGAGCAGGTAGCAGGTGGCCACCACCGTGGTCAACGCGCGCTCGGCCCGTTTGCCGCGTTCGAGCAGCCAGTCCGGGAAATACGAGCCGGTCCGCAGCTTGGGCATCGCCAGGTCCAGTGTGCCGCTGCGGGTGTCGAAGCGGCGGTGCCGGTAGCCGTTGCGGGAGTTGGTGCGCTCGGCACTGCGCTGGCCGTAGCCAGCCCCGCACAGGGCGTCGGCTTCGGCACCCATCAGGGTGTGGATGAACAGGGCAAGCATCTCGCGCAGCACATCAGGGCTGGCAGAGGTGAGTCGGTCGGCCAGCACAGTCGGCAGGTCGATATCGTGAACAGTGGTCATCGCGTTGATTCCTTTGCTCGAGTGACTTTGACGGGTCTCTCGAAGAATCACGCGATGACCTTCAATCACTCGGCTACGACACGCCGGTGACTACGATCAGCTCCGACTCGTTCACCACTCTCGTGGACGCAACCGTGACCCACAGACGATTTGGCGAATCCCGTGTAAACATCCGCTCGACCAGATCAGTGGCTGTCGGCGTCTCGTGACGTGGCCGTGGCCGGCGGTGGCCGGGTAGTCCCTTGATCTCCGCCCGTGCCATGAGCAGTTCGACCTGGTTTGGCCGACCTGAAGTCCCAGGCCGAGGGTCAATTCCGCGTGCACCCGGCGGACCCGTAGGTGCCCCGTGAGGCCGTGTGGACGGCCTTGATCTGTTCGGTCAACCACGCATGACGAACCTCCCGCGCCGAGGGCGGGCGGCTGCGCCTTTCGTAGTAGCCCGACTGGGCCACCGACAGCAGCCGGCAGGCCGTCTGCACGGGCAGTCCTTCTGCGGCCATAGTGGCTATGGCCGCGTACAGCCTTTTGGGTCGTGCGGCTCCCGCAGCAGCTCACGGGCTCTTTTCAGGATCGCCACTTCGGTCTCGGGCTCACGGATGCGTTCGTTCGCCGCGGTCAATTCGGCCTGTTCGGCGCGGTTCAGGCCAGGAGTTGACCGGTGTCGATCAGTTCCTGTTTACGCCAGCCGTAAGATGGTCTGGTCGCTGATACCCAGATCGGCAGCGATCTGGGCGATGGGGCGGCCAGCGGCCACCAGGTCGAGCACCTTGCGGCGGAACTCTTCGGGGTAACGCTTGGGCACGGAACGGCTCCTTCATCGGACGTCGTGACCAAAAGTCAAACAAACCGACTCCATGCAACCCGGGGCACATCAGCATGAAAGCCGGGATGCTTCTATATGTTGTCAAGCTCCGGTCGGGGTCGGGTGTGCTGCGGCCAGGGTTCGGTAGATCTGGCGGGTGATGTAGCGCTTGAGGGATCGCATGATCTCCTTGGTGGTGCGGCCCTCAGCCCGCCTGCGGGCGACATAGGGCGGGTCTGGGCATGGGTGCGCATCCGGACGATCACCACGGTTGTCAGTGCCCGGTTGAGTCGCCGATCACCACCGCGATTGAGCCGGTAGCGCACCGTGTTTCCTGATGAGGCCGGTATCGGACAGCGTGCCGGCCAGTGTGGCGAACGCCGCTTCGGAACGGACCCGCCCGGGGTGCGACCAGGCGGTCAACACCGTCGCGGCGACGACCGAGCCCACACCGGGCAGCGCGCACAGCTCGGGTGCGGCTTGGGTGACGAGGACATCGAGGGCCTTGCGGTTCTCGGCCAGTTCGCCGTCGAGGGCGACGATGCGTTTGGCCAGCCGGACCGCTTCCTGCCGGCAGGTCGCGGTGACCGGATCCTCCTGACGTCCGCGCCACCCGGCGATGACTTTGAACTGGCTGTGCGCCAACGCTTTACGGACATCAACACCCAGGCTACTGTGCGCAGGAGAGCGGTCAGCGCGTTGATCACGCGGGTACGCTCGGCAGTCATCTGCTCCGAGCCACGACCAGCACGCGCAGCGCCACCCGCTGGCCCTCGGCGCGCGGCCAGCGCAACCGCGAACTCTCAACGGCCAGCACCGATCGAGCGATCCGAACCGCGTCGAGTGCATCGGTCTTGCCGACGCCGCGCCGCTGACCGGGCGCCATCGCCGCCGGCTCGGCAACCAGCAAACCGACCTCGGTTGCCCTACGGGCCAGTCCGGCACCGTAGGAGCCGACGCCCTCGATCACCACCAGCGCCGACTGCCCGGCGACTCCGCGGCTGATCCAGCCAGCGCGCGATCACACCCCGCGGGAGAGTTCGGAAACACCGCCTGATCGACAACACCGCCAGTCGCGGCGCTGACCAGGGCTAATGAATGGGTGGCGGCATGGGTGTCCACCCCGATGACAAACGCGTACTGCTCTGCGACGATGGCCATGGCGACGTGAGTTCCTTCCTGTAGACGACGTCGTTGGCGGCGTCAGCCCGGAAAAGCACTTCGAGGCAGGCCTGTAACGGGCCACGACTCGCGGCAACGAGTCGGGCAGGCTTCTCATCAAGCCACCGAAGCAAGACCGGGCCGGCGCCGCCGCCCTCGTCGGGTGGACAGATCCCGGGAAGAGCACCCCTCGCGGGGGCCGGGCGATTCACGAGTCACACCCAACAAAGACGGCGACACCGATCCTGTCAGCCAGCACCGGGCCAGCCACGTAAAGACTTACAGGCGGTTCAATGTGCCAAGCCATCGGGGAGCCGGTCGAAAGGGAACACCCCTCAATTGAGGGCGGCCCGCCCGCTGGGGTCGGAGACCAAGTTGCCAATGGCAACGAGCTTCGAACGCCCGGCTAAAGACCCAGGTACTCCGCAAGTTCGGCAGAACATGCCCCCGATCTCTTGACATATTCTCACGCAAGAGTCGTAATGCTTCTCGCATGAGGGCGACTTACCGGCGGCGACCGCTTTCTCATAGTTGCTGCTGAGGGCGACGGCCCTCTCTTTCAAAGCAGCCACCTTCTGTCCCGCGGGACTCATCACGGAGTTACCAGCGTGATCGTTGCCATCGCCGCCGGCCGACTTCGGGTCATTGCAGTTCAGATCGACCAGAAGATGTTGCCGCCGCAGTAAATCGGCGCGAGCCTGTGACGATGCACTCCTCGGTGGGGAGATATTCGCCCGACCCGGGTGCCGATCTTGGCGTTTCCGTTGGACTGTTCCTGGACT
Source organism: uncultured Actinomycetota bacterium (assembly GCA_963715145.1). Taxonomy (GTDB): domain Bacteria; phylum Actinomycetota; class Actinomycetes; order Mycobacteriales; family Mycobacteriaceae; genus Mycobacterium. Next base: position 3,264 of record CAVQRL010000024.1, read on the forward strand.
TTCGCGAAACGTAAAGCCCGCATACGCGTCATACGGATTGGCATTGGCCGTCGCCCCGAACAGCATCAACAGCGCAGCCGCGACGCCCACCCCACCCGACCAGGAATTTTCTTCACCACTGCACCTCCGCTTGAAACGCCAACTACCCCAGTTATCGCAACGATACCGCTCCCCCGTTACCCCCGCACCGCCCGCAGACACACCGCGCACCCCAAGCAACTTGAATGTCACTCCCAGACACAGATATATTGGTGCAACCACGAGGTACAGATAACCGGAGGACCGATGTCCCAAGAGTTCACCAACGTCGAGCTGCTGCGCGAGCTTGAGCCCGTAGCCGAGAAGCTGATCAACCGGCATATGTCGATGTTCAAAGAGTGGAATCCGCACGACTACATCCCCTGGAAAGAGGGCAAGAACTACTACGCCCTCGGCGGCCAGGACTGGGATCCCGATCAGGCCAAGCTCTCCGAGGTGGCCCGCACGGCCCTGGTGCAGAACCTGCTCACCGAGGACAACCTGCCCGCCTACCACCGCGAGATCGCGATGAACTTCTCGATGGACGGCCCCTGGGGCTACTGGGTCAACCGGTGGACCGCCGAGGAGAACCGGCACGGCATCTCCATCCGCGACTACCTGGTGGTCACCCGCAACTGCGACCCCATCGAACTCGAAGAACTGCGGGTGGAGCAGATGACCCGCGGGTTCTCCCCCGGCCAGAACCAGCAGGGCGACCTGTTCGCCGACACCCTGTTCGACTCGGTGATGTACGTCAGCTTCCAGGAACTGGCCACCCGCGTCTCGCACCGCAACACCGGCAAGGCCTGCAACGACCCGGTCGCCGAGCAGCTGCTGGCGCGGATCTCCAACGACGAGAACCTGCACATGATCTTCTACCGCGACGTCAGCGCCGCGGGCCTGGACATCGCCCCCAACATGGCGATCCAGTCGGTCTACCGCATCCTGAAGAACTTCAAGATGCCCGGGTTCACCGTTCCGGAGTTCCGCCGCAAGGCCGTCATCATCGCGATGGGCGGGGTCTACGACCCGCGCATCCACCTCGAAGACGTCGTCATGCCGGTGCTCAAGAAGTGGCGGATCTTCGAGCGCGACGACTTCACCGGAGAGGGCGCCCGCCTGCGCGACGAACTCGGCAAGCTCATCGAGGAACTCGAAGACACCTGCGTCAAGTTCGAGGAAGCCAAGGAGCGCAAGCTCGACCGCGACGCCAAGCTCGCCGAGAAGCGCGCCGCCAAGGCGGCTCTTGCGGGGGCCTCGACATAGCACCAGAGCAGACACCGCCAACCGGGCTGCGGATCGGGTCATTGACCCTCCGCAGCCCGGTTGTCTTGGCGCCGATGGCCGGTGTCACCAACGTCGCCTTCCGCACCCTGTGCCGCGACCTGGAAAAAGCGAAAACGAACACCGTCAGCGGCCTCTACGTCTGCGAGATGGTGACCGCCCGCGCCCTGGTCGAGCGTCACCCCGTCACCATGCACATGACGACGTTCGGGCCCGACGAGTCACCACGGTCCCTGCAGCTTTACACCGTCGACCCGGAGACCACCTATCGGGCGGCAAGGATGATCGTCGAGGAGAACCTCGCCGACCACATCGACATGAACTTCGGCTGCCCGGTCCCCAAGGTCACCCGCCGCGGCGGCGGCGCGGCGCTGCCCTACAAGAGACGAGCTGTTCGGCCAGATCGTCGCCGCGGCAGTAAAGGCGACACACGGCACCGATATCCCGGTGACGGTGAAGTTCCGCATCGGCATCGACGACGCCCACCAGACCTTCCTCGATGCCGGCCGGATCGCCGAGCAGGAAGGCGCCGCCGCGGTGGCCCTGCACGCCCGGACGGCCGCGCAGCGTTACGCCGGATCGGCCGACTGGAACCGCATCGCCGAACTCAAGCAGACCGTCACCACCATCCCGGTACTCGGCAACGGCGACATCTTCGAAGCCGGCGACGCGCTGGCGATGATGGCCGCCACCGGCTGCGACGGCGTGGTGATCGGCCGCGGCTGCCTCGGGCGGCCGTGGTTGTTCGCCGAACTGTCCGCGGCGTTCACCGGAACGACGATCCCCACGCCTCCCACCCTCGGCGAGGTTGCCGACATCGTCCGACGCCACGGCGAACTCCTCGCCACCCACTTCGGCGAGGACAAGGGCATGCGCGATATCCGCAAGCACATCGCCTGGTACCTGCACGGCTTCCCCGCCGGATCCGACCTGCGCCGGGCCCTCGCGCTGGTCAAGACTCTCGACGACCTGGATCGGCTGCTCACCCACCTCGATCCCGACGTCCCCTTCCCCACCGCCGCGCACGGCCCACGCGGACGGCAGGGGTCAGCATCCTCGGTCAGCCTTCCCGAAGGCTGGCTGGACGACCCGGACGACTGCACGGTGCCCGCCGATGCCGATGTGATGAATTCGGGTGGCTAGGAACTTCTTAGGTTCGTTAAGTAACATCATGGCTTTGACGTGGGCTGCGGCCCGATCCCAGGTGCCCATGACCAGCACCGCCGTCGCGCGGCGCACGAACTGCCCGTGACCCATCTGACCCGGAGGCTGTCTGGACCATGAGTGACGGCGAGAACGCCACTCCTGACCAGAGCGGCGTCCCCGGTCCACGGGGCGATGGGCGGACGCCGTACCCCGCGTCGGCGAGGCCGCCGTGGGAACGTGTCCCGCCCGGCGGACGCAGGCGCGGCGACCCCGGCAATCACACCGAGGGCGTCGCGGTCGCCGACCTGATCGCCAAGGTCACCGGCGACCGGACCGTCAATCCCGTCACCCGGCGCAGCGTCGACGTACGGCCTCCGGCCGAGGACGCGACCATGCCGATCGCCGTGGCTGACGAGATCCCCGACCTCGCCGCCCTCGCCTACGGCCGCCGGCCATCGGCCGCCGCGGCCACCCCCCCGCTTCCGCCGCCGCCCCGCCGACCCCGACCGCCGGCGGCACCCGACGAGGCACCCAAACGCCGACGCCGTCCCGCGCTGGTGTTGGGCCGGATCGCCACGGCGCTGATCGCGGTGTTCGCCCTGGCGATCACCGGGGCGGCCTGGCAGTGGCAGTCGGCCAAGAACAAACTGCTCAACACCATCGCCGCCCTGGACCCGAACTCCAGCGATATCCGCGATCCCAACGCCCAGATCGGCGACGAGAACTTCCTCATCGTCGGTGTGGACAGCCGCATCGGCGATAACGGAGAAATCGGCGCCGGCGACACCAGCATCGTGGAGGGGGCTCGCCCCGACACCATCATGCTGGTCAACATCCCGGCCAACCGGAAGCGGGTGGTCGCGGTCTCCTTCCCCCGGGACCTCGCGATCACCCCGATGAACTGCCAGGCCTGGGATCCCGAGACCGGCAAATACGGACCCGTCTACGACAAGAACAGCGGCGAGTGGAGCGATAACGAGCGCGAAACCGGCACCAAACTGAACTCGGCCTACGCCCTCGGCGGCCCGAAATGCCTGGTCAAGGTCATCCAGAAGATCTCCGGTCTGGCTATCAACCGGTTCATGGCGGTCGACTTCATCGGCTTCGAGAGGATGGTCGACGCCCTGGGCGGCGTCGAGGTGTGCAGCACCACGCCGTTGGAGGACGCCGAACTGGGACCGGTGCTGACCACGGCCGGCCGCCAGAAACTCGACGGCACGTCCGCGTTGAACTACGTGCGGGCGCGCTCCATCGCCAGCGAGGGCAACGGCGACTACGGCCGCATCAAACGCCAGCAACTGTTCCTGTCCTCGCTGCTGAGGTCGATGATCTCCTCGGAGACTCTGTTCGACCTCGACCGGCTCGACGAGGTCGTCAACACCTTCATCGACGACAGCTACGTCGACAACGTTCAGACTCGCGACCTGATCCGGCTCGGCCAGTCACTCCAGGGCATCAACGCCGGACGGATCACCTTCGTGACCGTGCCCACGACCGGGATCGCGGACGACGAGGGCAACGAGATACCCCGCACGCAGGACGTCCGGGCCCTCTTCGACGCCATCATCGACGACGACCCCCTCCCCGGCGAAAACGACGAGAACGAGACGCTGGCCCCGCACCCCTCCACGACGAAGACCACCGATTCCAGTGGCACCTCCGAGGAGTCGACGTCCACCGAGACGACGACCACGACCACCACCGAAGAGAGCACCACGACCACCACCGAGGACGTGCGGGCCGTGGCCGCGGACCCCCGCGACGTCACCGTGCAGGTGGCGAACGCGACCGAGCGATCGGGCCTGGCAGACGCCGCAACCCAGCAATTCGACCTGTACGGATTCGATGTGCGCGAGCCGGATTACTACTCGGACTGGAGCACCGTCACCACCACCACCGTCTACTACTCCCTGGGCAACGAACAGGCCGCCGCCACGATCGCGGCGACCCTGCCCGGAGCCCACGTGGAGCGCATGAGCGGACTCGGCGAAGTGATCCAGGTCGTGCTCGGTCCCGAATTCACCACGGTCAAGTATCCGCAAGCCAGCGGAACAACGTTGAACGTCAACGTCACTTACACCGGGGGCAGCACCCCGACCAAGCTGCCGTCGGACCTCACCGTGATCAACGGCGCCGACGTCAGCTGCGAATAGCCACCGATTCACCCTCCGTTCAGTTCCGCGCCACCAACTGATCGTCGGCTCGACAGTAGGCTGGGGCCATGCGGACCGCCTACCACGAGCAGCTTGACGCGCTGACCCTCCAACTGGCAGAGATGTGCCGACTCGCGGGGATCGCGATGGAACGGGCCACCCAGGCCCTGCTGCAAGCCGACCTCGTCCTGGCCGAACAGGTGATCGGCGACCACGAGCAGATCACCGCCGCCAGCGCCCGCGCCGAAGAAGCGGCGTTCGTCCTGTTGGCCCTGCAAGCCCCGGTGGCCGGCGATCTGCGCGCCATCGTCAGCTCCATCCAGATCGTCGCCGATGTCGAGCGGATGGGTGCTTTGGCCCTGCACGTCGCCAAGATCGCCCGCCGCCGCCACCCCCAACATGCCCTTCCCGAGGAAGTCAACGGCTATTTCGCCGAAATGGGCCGTGTCGCAGTCGATCTCGCCGACAGCGCCCGCGATGTCCTGATCTCGCGGGATCCGGACCGGGCGCGCCGCATCCGGGAGGATGACGACGCGATGGACGATCTGCACCGGCACCTGTTCAGCGTGATGATGGACCGGGACTGGAAGCACGGCGTCGCCGCGGCCGTCGACGTGACCCTGCTCGGCCGGTTCTACGAACGCTTCGCCGACCATGCGGTAGAGATCTCCCGGCGGGTGATCTTCCAGGTCACCGGCGTACTTCCCCCGGAGGAAGAGGTCGCGACGTACTGACGCCTCAACGTCAGCCGAAGCGGCCGGAGATGTAGTCCTCGGTGGCTTTCTGGCTGGGGTTGGAGAAGATCACTCCGGTTTCGTCGACTTCGACCAACCGGCCCGGTTTGCCGGTGGCCTCAAGATTGAAAAACGCCGTCTGATCGCTGACCCGCGCCGCCTGCTGCATGTTGTGCGTCACGATGACGATGGTGAAGTCACGCTTGAGCTCGGCGATCAGGTCCTCGATCGCCAGCGTGGAGATCGGATCCAGAGCCGAGCACGGTTCGTCCATCAGCAGCACATCCGGTTGCACAGCGATGGCTCGGGCGATGCACAGCCTCTGTTGCTGGCCTCCGGACAGCCCGCCGCCGGGCTTGTCGAGCCGGTCTTTGACCTCGTTCCACAGGTTGGCGCCCCTCAGCGATCGCTCAGCCGTCTCATCCAGCACTGTCCGGCTACGCACCCCCTGTAGCTTGAGGCCCGCAATCACGTTGTCACGAACGGACATGGTGGGGAATGGATTCGGCCGTTGGAACACCATGCCGATGGTCTTGCGCACACTCACCGGGTCCACGCCCGCGCCGTAGATGTCCTCGCCGTCGAGGAGTACCGACCCGGTCACCCGGCCACCCGGTATGACCTCGTGCATACGGTTGAGTGCCCGCAGCACCGTTGACTTGCCGCAACCCGACGGTCCGATGAACGCCGTCACACTGCGGGGCGGGATACCCAGCGTCACGTCCGCGACGGCATGGAACGAGCCGTAGTAGATGTTGACGTCTTTGAGATCGAGTCGCTTTGCCATGATGCGCTCCCTAGCGTTTCAAGACCGGTTCCGGTTGAGGTACCGGTTGACGAAGGCCGCGGCCACGTAGAGTGCGGCGACGAGCAGAATCAGAGTGAGAGCGGCTCCCCACACCCGAAGGCGGCCGGCCTCTTCTGGATTGATCAGTTCGGTGTAAATCAGCAGCGGCAGCGAGGCCATGTTCCCGCCGAACGCGTCATAGTTGATTGATCGGGCGTAGCCGACCAGGATCAGCACCGGCGCCGTCTCGCCCATCACCCTGGCCAGCGCGAGGAGTATCCCGCTGATCATCCCGGGCAATGCCGTGGGTACGACGACCCGCACGATGGTCTTCCACTTCGGCACCCCGAGGGCGTAGGAGGCCTCCCGCAACTCGTCGGGCACCAGTTTGAGCATCTCTTCGGTGTTTCGAATCACCACCGGAAGCATCAGCAACACCAAAGCCAGCGACACTGCGAACGCACTCTGGGGGAAACCGAGAGTAGCGATCCACAGCGCGAAGATGAACAGTGCCGCGACGATCGAGGGAACGCCGGCGAGGATATCCACCATGAAGGTGGTCACTTTCGCGAGCTTTCCGGTGCCGTACTCCACCAGATAGATGGCAGCCATGATCCCGAGAGGAACGGAGATCGCCGCAGCGATGGCTGCCTGGACGATGGTGCCGTAGATGGCATGGTAGACACCCCCCGCGAACTGGTCGGGTAGCACGCCGGACAGTGACCGGTTCCACCATCCGGCGCTGATCACGGCTTTGAATCCCCGTTCGAGCACGGTGTAGAGCACCCATACCAGGGGGAGTGTGGCGATCAGGAAAGCCGAGGCAAACAGAATCGCCGCCAGTTTGTTCTTGATCTTGCGGGTTGCGCTGATCGGATGAAACGTGGGCCCCTTGACCGGGGCGTCCAAGGCGGCAGATGTCATCCTCCGCTGACCCTTCCTCCGGCTGCCGCCCTAGCCAGCGCATTGACGATGAACGTGAGGATGAACAGAACGAATCCTGCGGCGATGTAGGCTCCGGTCGGCAACTTGGAACTGAATTCCGCCGCTGCTGAGGCGATTTTGGACGCGAATGTGTAGCCGCCGTCGAAAAGAGACCAGCTGCCCGCCTTTGCGGATGCACGGAGGATGATGAGCACCGCCACGGTCTCGCCGAGGGCTCTGCCCAGGCCCAGCATTGCCCCGGCGATCATTCCGCTGCGGCCGTAGGGGAAGACCGTCATCCGGATGACCTCCCACTTGGTGGCCCCGAGCGCTTGGGCGGCCTCGACGTGGCCTTTCGGCGTCAGTGCAAAGACCTCCCTGGTCACCGATGTAATGATCGGCAGAATCATCACAGCGAGCACGATGCCGGCGGTGAAAATCGTTCCACCACCGGCCAGCGATACGTTGCCGTCCGAGAAGAGAAGAAGCCAGCCGAGATTGGCGTTGAGGAACCGCGCGATTGGCTCCAGCCAGGGTGCCAGGACAAAGATTCCCCATAGACCGAAGACGATCGAGGGTACCGCCGCCAAGAGGTCGACGAGGATGGCGAACGGCTTGGCCAACCGAACCGGTGCGTAGTTGGTGAGGAAGGCCGCGATCCCGATCGCGATCGGAACAGCGATCACCAACGCGAAGATCGAACTCAGCACGGTCACCTGGAACAGCTCGGCGATCCCGAACCGGAGGTTGGTCTCGTCGGTGGTGGCGAATTCCGAACTGGTGATGAAGTTCGCTTTGTTGGCTTGCAGCGACGGCACGGCCCGGACCACCAGAAACAGTGCCATCAGCGCGATCAGAGCGATGATCGTCGCTCCCGCCGTGGTGGCGAGGGCGGCGAAAACCTTGTCACCCCAGCGATTTTTGCTGCCGCTCAAACCGCGATGCACCCCGGGATCGGCCGCCATCCCGGAATTATCCGCCACCGGCTCGCCGCGTGCGCTCCGGATGCGGGCGGTTGGTTCGGGTTTGATGGTCATTCGGAGGGGTTCAGATCAGGAAATGGCATCGATGGCGGCGGTCAGCTTGCCCTTGAAGGCTTCCGGAACCGGAATGTAGCCGTTATCGGTCAAACCCTCCTGGCCCTTGCCGACTGCGACCGTCAGGAATGCCCTCACCGCTTCGGCCACCTCCCCGTCGGGATATTTGGAGCACACCAGCGAGTACGTGGCAAGCATGATCGGGTAGGTACCGGCCTCCGTCGGCTTGTAGAACGAGGAAGTATCCAGCACGAGGTCATTGCCTTGGCCCTTGACCTGGACGTCATCGATCGACTTGGCGGCCGACTCCACGGACAGCCGCACTGGATCTGGACCCGCCGAGGTGATGACATCGGCCATGGCGAGGCCCTGGCTCTTCGCAAAGGACCACTCGTTGTAGGTGATGGATCCGGGTGTGGTTTTGATCGCGGCGGAGGTACCCTCGTTGCCCTTGGCGCCCTCGCCGACCCCGCCGTTGAAGGTCTTGCCGGCGCCCTTACCCCATGCCCCGTCCGAGGCTGCGTCGAGGTAGCGCTGGAAGTTATCGGTGGTGCCGGACTCGTCGCTCCGGAAGATCACGACGATGGGCTGGGCCGGCAGGGTTTTGCCCGGGTTGAGTGCGGCGATCTCCGGAGCATCCCAGGTTTTGACGGTGCCGTTGAACACCTTGGCCGCAGTGGGCCCGTCCAGGATCAATGAATCGACCCCCGGTGCGTTGTAGGTAATCGCAATGGGTCCGAACACCATCGGCAGGTTCCAGGCATCGCTGCCGCCACAACGCGCCTTGGCCCTCTCTGTCTCGCCCTTGTCCGGGTTGAGCGGTGAATCCGAACCCCCCATATCGGTCTGACCACCGACGAACTCGGAGACGCCCGCACCCGATCCACTCGAGGTGTAGTTGAGGGTGAAGCCCGGGCACGCTGCTTCGTAGGCCGTTACGAAACGGGTCATCGCGTTGGCTTGGGCGGTGGCACCACTGGCCTTCAGGGACTTCTTGCCACCACAGGACATCGCACTCTCGGCCCCGCCGCCCGAGCCTGAGGTCACGTTGTTGTCGCTACCGCAGGCGCTGAGAGTCGCGATGGCGGCCGCCGAGGCGGTGATGACGATGGCCTTGCCGAAAATACTGGAGTTCACGTTGTCCGCTTTCTGTATGCACGTCGCTGCCGAAACCTATGCGGGCTGAGTTGCCGTATCGCAGATCAGCGGTGAACGGGCGGTGAACGGCCCGGGCGTCAGGCGGGCGCGTAGGAGGTGTCCACGCCGGCTCGAACGAACCCGAGGCCTTCATACGTCCTGATCGCAGCCTCGTTGTCCGCCTCGACGTACAACATGACGGTCGGCTGGCCGGTGTGATCAAGTCGACGGGCCAGATGAGCCATGCCCAGCAGGGTCAGTGTCCTGCCGAGCCCGCGCCCCTGCGCCGAGGGATCAACGCCGAGCACGTAGACCTCCCCCAACCCGTTGTCCTGGACCCCGCCGTCATGGACTTTGGTCCAGTGGAATCCCAGCATCGCTCCGGTGTCGTCATCCACGGCGAGCAACAGGCCGTCGGGGTCGAACCAGGGCTCGGATACCCGCTGGGCGACGTCGGATTCCGTCCATCCGCCTTGTTCAGGGTGCCAGGAGAAGGCGGCGTTGTTGACTTTCAGCAGATCGGCATGATCATCGACTCCGCGATACGCTCGGATCGAAACATTTTGCGGCACAGCGACTTCTGGAATACCGGCCAGCGGGCGACTCATCCGGATGAGCTCGCGCACCGGCCGCAGGTTCACCGAGGCAGCCATGGCTTGCGCCGCCGGCAGGGTGCCGTGCGCCCAGAACCGGGTTGCCGCGCCACCCCGGGCGATCGCTGCCCGCGCCAGGGTGGCGCCGATACCGCGGCGGCGCGCATCAGGGCGAACGACCAACTCGGCCGATCCCGAGGGCGCCAGGTTCAGGTAGCCGACGAGGGACCCGTCCGGGTCGGCGACCAGCAGGTGTTGGGTTCCCTCGCCTGCCAGTTCGCGCAGCACCTGTTCACCGACGGGTGCCACGCCGTCGGTGCGTTCCGCGGCAGCGACGAGCGCCCGGACCCCGTCCTGCTCGCCCGCCGACAGCGCGCTTCGCCAGTGCGCGACCGTCATTGACCGAGCGAGGTCGACATCTCCGCGTCGTCGACCAGTTCGCCGTCGCTCACGCCGTCGGCGGTGCCCGGACGCCCGCGCGCCGGCCGAACCGCCTTGTAGCCGACGTTGCGAACGGTGCCGATCAGCGCCTCGTACTCGGGTCCCAGCTTCGCCCGCAAGCGGCGCACGTGCACGTCCACCGTGCGGGTACCGCCGAAGAAGTCGTAGCCCCACACCTCTTGCAGCAGTTGGGCTCTGGTGAACACCCGTCCGGCATGTTGCGCCAGGTACTTGAGCAGCTCGAACTCCTTGTAGGTGAGGTCAAGCGGGCGGCCGCGCAGCCTCGCGGTGTAGGTGCCCTCGTCGATGACCAGTTCACCGAGATTGACCTTGCCGACGCTCTCCTGGTTGGCCAGGCCGCCGCGGCGGCCGACCAGTAGTCGCAGCCGGGCGTCGATCTCGGCGGGCCCGGTGCCGGGCAGCAGGATCTCGTCGATACCCCAGTCGACGTTCACGGCGACCAGGCCGCCCTCGTTGACCACGGCCACCACCGGCACGGGCGCGCCGGTGGTGCCCAGCAGACGGCACAGGCCCCGCGCGGCAGCCAGATCGGTGCGCGCGTCGACGATGGCGACGTCCGCCGAACCCGCCTCCAGCAGCGATGCCACCTCGGTGGGCGCGGACCGCACGGAATGCGCGAGGAGCGCCAAGGAGGGCAGCACCGACTCCGGGTTCGGGTCGGCGGTGAGTAGCAACAGGTCCAACTAACTCTCCTGGTTTGGTGTCACTGTAACCCGCGACCTGCTGTTTCGCCGATCCGGACGGTCCGGCATCGCGGTAGGCCAGAATGTGCGGGTGCGAAAGGTGTTCACCGCAGTGGCCGCGTCGACGCTTGCCGTCGGCCTGGTCGGGGCCGGCATCGACACCGGTGCGGCGATCTATGCCGAGTACCAGCTTTCCCGCCATGTCCGCAGCGCAGCGGGCCTGCCGTTCGACCCGTGGGTGGCGATCCTGGGCTTTCCGTTCATCCCGCAGGCGCTGCGGCATCGGTACGACGAGTTGGAGATCAAGGCGAACGGTGTCGAGCATCCCGTGGTGGGCAACGTCACACTCGAGTCGACCATGCACGACATCGGTCTGTCGCAGGCTACGTGGCTGATGCGGCCGGACGCCGATCTTCCGGTCGGCATGCTGGAGAGCCGGATCATCATCGACTCCCGCCACCTGGGCACTTTCATCGGCATCAAGGACCTGGCCGTGGAGGCACCCCTGGCGGACACCAACGATCCCACCGGCGGGACCACCGAGTCCGGCATCTCCGGCAGCACAGGGTTCGGTCTTCACCGGCACACCGACCAAGGCCGGCTTCGACAAGCTGGTCAGCGTGACCGTCGATCTCTCCATCACCGGGCCGGACCAGACCACCCTGGTCTTCACCCCGACCGGCGTGGCCACCGGCCCCAACACCGCCGATGAAGCGGTACCCGACGACAAACGCGACGCCGTGCTGGGCGCCTTCGCGAGCGACCCTGCCCGGCCAGAAGCTGCCGTTCGGCCTGCGGCCGACCACCGAGGGCGCGCGCGGATCGGACATCATCATCGAAGGCATCGCCGAGGATGTCACGGTCCGCCTGGACGGGTTCCGGCGATGAGCGCTGCGCTCACCGCCGCCGCGGCCATCGCCGTCGCCCTCGGGGCCGCGGCCACCGTGGGGGTGCTGCACAACCGCCGTGCGGGGTGCTCCGACGCACCCACGACCCCGAGGAAACGGCGCCGCCGGACACCACCGGCCTCGGGCTGTCGAGCACCGGACCGACCATCGTTCATTTCACCGCGGTCTGGTGCGGTCCGTGCGCCGCGGTGCGACGGGTGGTCGACCAGGTGTGGCCGACCTCCCGCAGGTCGCGCACGTCGAGATCGACATGGACGCCAATCCCGTTGCGGCCCGCACGCTTTCGGTGCTGTCGTTGCCGACGACGTTCATCTTCGACGCCGGCGGACGGCAGCGCTACCGGTCGGCCGGCGTCCCAAAGCGGCCGATCTCAAGGCGGCACTGGCGCCCCTGCTGACCTGACACGCCGGGTCAGAACCGGCACGGGTTGACCTGACACCGGGTGTCTCGGTAGCATGGCGCCGTGTCAACCCGCCTTGAGCAGATGCTCACCAAGCGCCGCGCAGTCGATCTGTGCCGCGTCGCGGGTTGTTGCTGTTGTTGCTGTAGCTGCTGAGTAGCCGCCACGCCTTCTTCCGCGTTCTGTCGCGCTTACTCCCGCAGCGACCCCAGGCCTGTCCTTTTCCGCATGCCCAGCAACAGGAGCTCATTCCATGTCGATCACCACCTCCGACATCGCGTCAGCACACCACCGCCATCGACCAGGTCGACGTTCGCGGCCCCCGCTTCGCCGCCTGGATCACCACCGCCGTGCTACTTGCGGTGCTGGTGGTCTCGGCCGTCAGCACGACCGTCGCAGCGTTCCTCCTCGGCATCCAGGCCGTGGTGTTCGCGATCGGGGCGTTGCGCGGTCCACGCCGCCACCCCTACGGGAGACTCTTCGCCACCGTCGTGGCACCCCGCCTGGGCCCGGTTACCGAGCGGGAACCCGTGCCGCCCTTGCAGTTCGCCCAACTCGTCGGTCTCGTGTTCGCCGTCGTCGGCGTCCTCGGCTTCGCCGCCGGCGCACCCCTGCTCGGCATCGTCGCGACCGCATTCGCGCTGGCCGCCGCGTTCCTCAACGCGGCATTCGGAATCTGCCTGGGCTGCCAGGTCTACCCGTTGGTGTCCCGATTGCGCCCCGTCCGCGACGCCGCCTGACGTCCGGCCCGAAACCGAAAGGAACGACGTGCCATGAGCGCTCCCACCACGCCGAAGCGGACCCTGCCGGCCGGCATCGACCTCCAGAAGGAGACGGTGATCACCGGGCGGGTCGTCGACGATTCCGGGCATACGGTCGCCGGTGCGTCCGTGCGCCTGCTCGACGACACCGAGGAGTTCACCGCGGAACTGATCGCGTCGCCGACCGGCGACTTCCGCTTCTTCGCCGCACCGGGCACCTGGACCGTTCGGGCTCTGTCCGGGTCGGCCAGGGAGATGTCACCGTCGCCCCGACCGGAGCCGGAATCCACGAGATCGACGTCAAGGTCGCCTGACGACCCAGCCGGACGATAGACTCTCCGCCGTGGTCCTCTTCTTCGAGCTCCTGCTGGTCGCGGCGGTCATCGTGATCACGTGGTTCGCGCTGTACGCGGTGTACCGGCTGATTACCGACGATTCGTGAGCGACGAGCGACATCAGCGGCAGCGGTGATCGCGCGGTAGCCGCTGCGGTCGAACGCGCCAAGCAGACCGCAGGCCGCAACATCCCGGTCTTCGACGACCTTCCCGTCGCCGACACCGCGAACCTGCGCCAGGGCGCCAACCTGCACGACGCCCTGCTGGCACTGCTTCCGCTGGTCGGCGTGTGGCGCGGCGACGGCGAAGGCCGCGGGCCGAACGGCGACTACCGGTTCGGCCAGCAGATCATCGTGTCCCACGACGGCGCCGACTACCTGAACTGGGAAGCCCGATCCTGGCGTCTCGACGAGGACGGCGAGTACCACGGCCCGGGACTGCGGGAGACCGGCTTCTGGCGGTTCGTCCACGATCCCGGCGACCCGGACGAGTCGCAGGCGATCGAACTGCTGCTGGCTCATTCCACCGGCTACGTCGAACTGTTCTACGGCCACCCGCGCACCCAGTCGTCGTGGGAATTGGTGACCGACGCTTTGGCGCGCAGCAAGTCCGGCATGCTGGTCGGCGGCGCCAAACGCCTCTACGGCATCGTCGACGGCGGCGACCTGGCCTACGTCGAGGAGCGTGTCGACGCCGACGGCGGCCTGGTGCCGCACCTGTCCGCCCGGCTGACCAGGCATGTCGGATGAGGCGCCTACGGACCGCCGCGACGATCAGTGCCGTGCTGGTCATCGCCGCCTGCTCCTCGAAGCAGTCGCCGCCGCAACCGCACCAACGCGACCGGCACCGGCGGCGCACGGCGTCGCTCGCGGAGTGCTTGAAGGCCAACGGAGTGCCCGACGCGCGGGGCCCGGCCGCGGTGCTCGGGCCGCCGGCCGGGGTTGATCAGGCGGCCTGGGACACGGCGATGAAAGCCTGTTCGACGTTGGCGCCCGGCCCTGCCGCACCGTGACCTAACCTGACCGTTATGCCCCGCATGTCCAGCGTGGATGCTGCGTTCTGGTTCGGCGAGACGCTGTCCTGGCATATGCACATCGGCGCGCTCGCGATCTGCGACCCGCGCCAGGCGCCCGACTTCTCCTTCGACCGGATCCGGCAACTGGTCGCCGAGCGGCTGGCCGAATTACCGCAACTACGCTTTCGGGTGGCCGAGGCCCCCCTCGGGCTGGACCGCCCCTGGTACGTCGACGACGAGCCGGACCTGGATTTCCACATCCGCCATATCGGCCTGCCCTCGCCGGGCGGCACAGCGGAACTGGACGAGCTCGTCGGGCGGCTGTGGTCATACAAACTGGATCGCGCGAAACCGTTGTGGGAGATGTGGTTCATCGAGGGACTCGAGGGCGGCCGGGTCGCGCTGCTCACCAAGATCCACCACTGCCTGGTCGACGGCGTGTCCGGGGCGGGGGTCAGTGAGATCCTCTTCGATCTCACTGCCGAACCGCGAGCGCCGAAAGCCGTTGCGCCGCAAACGCGCCGAGACTCGGTTCTGCCGCGACCCGAGTGGCGACTGGTGGGTGCCGCGGCCAACGCCGTACTGACGCCCTACCGCATCCTGCGGCTTCTCGACCAGACGGTGCGACAGCAACTGGCGGCGCGCGCACTTCCAGAGAAACCGACCGGCTATTTCGAGGCACCGGCGACCCGGTTCAACGCCCCGATTTCCCAGCAGCGCCGGGTCAGCGCGGCCCGCGTTCCACTCGCGCGGGTGAAGGCGGTCAAGGACGCCTACGGGGTCAAGGTGAACGACGTCGTGCTGGCGATCGTCGCCGGGGCGCTGCGGAGCTATCTGGACCGCAGCGGGGAACTGCCGGATCGACCGCTGGTGGCCCAGGTTCCGGTGTCGACGCGCACCGACGCCACCGCCGTCGGCAATGCCATCAGTTCCATGACGGTGGCGCTGCCCACCGAGATCGCGGATCCGGCCGAACGGATCAGGGCTGTCCACCGTTCCTCTCAAGCCGCCAAGCAGATGGCGGAGGCCATGACGGCTCATCAGATCATGGGACTCACCGAGACGACGCCGCCCGGCCTGTTCCGCCTGGCCGCCCGCGCCTATACCGCCAGCCGACTCGGCGAGAACGTCCCACCGATCAACCTGGTGGTGTCCAACGTGCCGGGCCCGCCTGTTCCGCTGTATGCCGCGGGTGCGGTGCTGGAGCAATTCCACGCCGATCGGTCCACTCCTGATGGATGTCGCCCTCAACGTCACGTGTTTCAGCTACCGGGAGTGGCTGGATTTCGGTTTCGTGACCACCCCGGAGATCGCCGACGACATCGGCGATCTGGCCGACGCGGTCGAGCCCGCTCTCGCCGACCTCGAACGGGCCGCGGGAATGCGAGCCAAGCGGCGCCGGCGCCGGACGTAGCGCGGACCCCGACATGGAGCGGCCCCCGAGCCGTGGTTCCTGGTTGGACGGACCGGGGGCTCGGGGGCCGGGTAGCTGCCTGGAATTCGCCAGCGCGCGCAGGCGCAGGTGATTCCGACACCTGGTGCTGCTAGCGGGCAGCCACCTCACATGTCCAAGACGTACTCAAAGTTCCGGACCACCTCCTTCCTTGTGTACGGCTGACCGTACTCGCGTCGGATCAGGGTGCGCCAAGGGTTTTTCGCCAGCGATCACCGCCAGCGGTCAGCGGTCGCTGAGGATGGCGGCCTCGACCAGTGCGGTCATCTCGGCGCGCAGCGGCGCCGGCGCCAGCGGGCGGCCGTCGAGGGTGTGCACCCGTGCGCCGAGAGTGATACTCGACACCAGCCAAACCCCTTGGGCGGCAACGAGGTCGGCGGGACGCAATCGCCTGATAATCGCAGTCGTAGCCCGGCGTCGCGAGCGACCTCGAACAGTGCCTGCTGGGTGGTGCCGCGCAGGATCGGATACCACGGCGGCGGGGTGAGCAGGCATCGCCCGCCCGTCGGCGCCGGCGGCGGCGATCACCACCGTCGAACGTGGCCCTTCCAGGATGTAGCCGTCGGAGCTGACGAAGATGACGTCGTCGGCCCCGCGTTGCGGCGGCGTGCCGCAACGCGGCCATGTTCACCGCGTAGGACAGCGTCTTGGCACCGGCGAGCAGCCACGGCATCGCGTCGACCCCGGTGGCCGCGATAGCCCGCGGTCGAGCAGCACCGCGGCGACGCCGTCGCGGCGGGCGGCCGCCACCCGCGTCGCCAGCGGGCTGATCATGAGATAGGCGGTCTGCGCGTGAGCCGCTCTCCCGGCCGCGGCTGTAGACCAGCCGCAGCGCTCCCTCGTCGGCGGTCTGCGCCGTCCACTGGGCGACCGCGACCTCGATGGCGTGCCGCCAGGCCGCCAGATCCGGATCGGGCAGATCCATCATCGCCGCCGAGCCGAACCAGTCGGCGCAGATGCGGCTCGACCAGACAGGCCCGACCGTCGCGCACCAGCAGCGTCTCGAACACGCCGTCGCCGCGAACGGCGGCCAGATCGTCGGCGAACAGCAGCGGCTGACCGGGTCGCGCACATCGCCGTCGAGGGTGACGAGCACCGAAGGCTGGCTCGGACATGGAGTCAGAGCCTACGTGCGGTGCTCGTAGAGTTGAGGTGTGTCAGCCGTACCCGCACCCGATACCTCCCCCGACGCCGGAGCGGTGTGGCACTACGGCGACCCGTTCGGCGAGCAGCGCGCCGCCGAGCACGATGCGGTGGTGGTGGACCGCTCGCATCGGGCCGTCATCACGCTGACCGGAGCCGACCGAGCGGCAGCTGGCTGCACTCGATCTCCACCCAGCACGTCGCCGACGCTCCCCGACGGCGCCTGCACCGAGAACCTCAGCCTCGACGGCCAGGGCCGGGTCGAGGATCACTGGCTGCAGACCGAGCTCGGCGGCGTCACCTATCTGGACACCGAACCGTGGCGCGGTGAGCCGCTGCTGGCCTACCTGCACGAAGATGGTGTTCTGGTCCGATGTGCAGCCGGCCGCGGCCGATCTGGCGGTGCTGTCGCTGCTCGGTCCCCGAGCTGACCGATCCGGCGGTGCTCGCCGCGCTCGGCCTCGACGCGCTGCCCGCGCGAGTCGACGGCCGCGGCGCTGCCCGGTGGCGGGTTCGTGCGCCGGATGCCCGACGGCCGACGGCCAGGTCGAGCTCGACCTGCTGGTACCGCGGGCCGGACAAGGAGCAGTGGCTGGACCGGCTCGACCGCCGCCGGCGTACGCCGCGCGGGCGTCTGGGCCTACGAGGCCCACCGGGTGGCCGCGCAACGGCCCCGACTCGGCGTGGACACCGACGAGCGGACGATCCCCCACGAGGTCGGCTGGATCGGCGCCGGGAGAGGCGCGGTCCACCTCGACAAGGGCTGTTACCGCGGTCAGGAGACGGTGGCGCGGGTGCACAACCTGGGCCGGCCGCCCCGCATGCTGGTCCTGCTGCATCTCGACGGCTCGGCGGAGCGGCCGCGCGACCGGCGATCCGGTGCTGGCCGGCGGCCGGACGGTCGGCCGGCTGGGCACCGTCGTCGACCACGTCGACCTCGGCCCGATCGCGCTCGCGCTGCTCAAGCGGGGCATGCCCGGCCGACACGCCGCTGACCACCGGCGGTGAGCACCCGGTCACCGCTCGAGATCGACCCGGACTCGCTGCCTCCGGCCGACGCGGCCGGTGCCGGCCGACTCGCCGTGGACCGGCTACGCGGCCGCCGCGATGACGCTGACTGGTTCGCCGCGCTCGGCCGAACGGGCCTGCCAGCACTTCGCGAGCGCGGCACGGTAAAGTGTGGCAGGACAAAAACCACACTCAGATCGGAGCCGCCTGATTTCGGGCCGCTCCGTTATTGCGCGAGGGGGTTCCCCCATGGGCCGCGGCCGGGCTAAGGCAAAGCAGACCAAGGTTGCCCGAGAGCTGAAATACAGCTCTCCGCAAACTGATTTCGACCGGCTCCAGGAGGAGCTGGCCGGTTCCGGCGGCAGGCGACCCGGGCAGTCGGCAACGGTTCGATGACCCGAACGACGACGAGGACGACTGGCGGCGCTGAGCGTTCGCTCTGCTCTGGCGCACCGCGCCGCTTCAGAACCGCGGGTGCTGCCCCACGAGCGTGGCGCGCGGGCCGTCTTTACCCTTGCGTCGCCCTTGGCGACCGTGCCCAGCGTCCAGCAGTCCAGGTGCCGGGCGGTCAGGATCGCCAGCGCGCGGTCGGTGTCCTCCGGCGCCACGACGGCGACCATGCCGACGCCCATGTTGAAGGTCTTCTCCATCTCGGCGCGCTCGATGCGGCCGCGCTGGGCGATCATCCCGAAAACCGGTGCGGGAGTCCAGCTTCCGCGATCGAGCTCGGCGACCAGCCCGTTGCGGGATGACGCGCTCCAGGTTGCCCGCCAGACCACCGCCGGTGACGTGGCAGAAGGTGCTGACCTGGGTTTCGGCGGCCAGCGCCAGGCAGTCCTTGGCGTAGATGCGGGTCGGCTCGAGCAGTTCCTCGCCCAGGGTGCGGCCGAACTCCTCGACATGGCCGGCCAGGTTCATCCGGTCGATCTCCAGCAGCACCTTGCGGGCCAGCGAGTAGCCGTTGGAGTGCAGGCCCGAGGAGCCCATCGCGATGATGACGTCGCCGGGCCGGACCCGGTCCGGTCCGAGGATGTCGTCGGCCTCGACGACGCCGACGCCGGTGGCCGAGATGTCGTAGTGGTCGGGCTCCATCAACCCGGGGTGCTCGGCGGTCTCCCCGCCCAGCAGCGCGCAGCCGGCGATGACGCATCCGTCGGCGATGCCGGAGACGATGGCGCTGACCCGCTCGGGGACGGTGCGCCCGACGGCGATGTAGTCCTGCAGGAACAGCGGTTCGGCCCCGCAGACGACGAGGTCGTCGACCACCATGGCGACCAGGTCGAGGCCGACGGTGTCGTGGTTGTCCATGGCCTGCGCGATCGCCAGTTTGGTGCCCACGCCGTCGGTCGAGGACGCCAGCACCGGTTCGCGGTAGCCGCCGCGCAGGGCGAACAGGCCCGGCGAAGCCGCCCAGCCCACCGCGGACCTCAGGCCGGGTGGCGCGCTTGGCCAGCGGCTTGAACAGTTCGACGGCGCGGTCACCGGCCTCGATGTCCACTCCGGCGGATGCATAGGAGACGCGGGCACCCCCACCGCGTTTTCTCCTCGCCGACTCGCCAGACATCGGCGATAAGGCTACCGGTCGCGGCGCGCCCGCCGAGTGCCGCTCACCGATTCTCAGGGTGCGGCCACCCGGTCGACGATTTCCCGGGCCACTGCGAACGCCGATGTCGCCGCCGGCGACGGCGCGTTTCGGACGTGCGTGACCGCGTTGTCGTGGGAGAACACGAAATCGTCGACCAACCCGCCGTCCCGGCCGACGGCCTGGGCGCGCACACCGGCGTGGGACGTGCCGTCGAGATCGTCGACCGACAACCCCGGCATGTACCGGGCGGCCGCGGCGACGAACGCCCGCCGACTGGCGGCCATCCGCATCTCGTCGATACCGACGCGCCAGTACTTTCGCGCCACCCGCCAGGTACCCGGCCAGGTGAGCGATTCCCAGGTGTCACGTCCGCTGACACGCCGCAGCGAGTACGCGTCGCGGGCGGCGACCATCATCGCGGTCGGCCCGAGGGTGACCTCTCCGTTGATGTGCTTGGTGATGTGCACGCCCAGGAACGGCAGATCGGGGTTGGGAACGGGGTAGATCATGCCGCGCAGCCGCGGCGTCGGCGTCGGCCGCAGCCCGAGGTAGGCGCCGCGGAACGGGACGATCTGCGGATCACGGGATGCACCGGACTTGCGGGCGAGCCGATCAGCCCACAGTCCCGCGCAGACGATCACCGTGCGCGCGGAGATGGGTCCCTCGACGGTGTGGACGGTGGCCGGCTGGAATCCATCGATCGCTTCCACCGCCACGCCGTAGCGCACCGGGACGCCTCTCGTCTGCAGTTCGCCGGCGATGGAGCGGGCGACTTTCCCGTAGTCGACGATCCCGGTATTGGGAGCGTGAAGTGCTTGCAGCCCAACACCATTGGGTTCGATCTCGCCGATCTCCCCGGCGCTGATGCGGCGCAGACCGGGCACCGCGTTGGCGATGCCCCGTGCCTCGAGATCGTCGAGGCGGGGCAGTTCGCCGGCGTCCACGGCGACGATCAGCTTGCCGCACCGCTCATAGGGGATCGCGTTCTCGTCGCAGTACTCGTACATCAACCGTGCGCCCTCGACGCACAGTCGCGCCTTCAGCGAGCCGGGCTGGTAGTAGATGCCGCCGTGGATCACACCGGAGTTGTGGCCGGTCTGATGCTGGGCCGGGCCGGATTCGCGTTCCACGACGACGACGGTGTCGTCGGGCCGACGTGTGGTCCATTCGCGGGCGACCGCGAGCCCGACGATCCCGGCGCCGACGACGACGAGGTCATGAGTTGGCACGGTCATGGGGTCAGCCGACGTAGCGCTGGAGCCACTCGTTGAGCGGCACCCCGGCGCGCAGGGTGCTCACCACCCGGTCCTTGGCCTTGGCGGTGCCGAGCCACGCCCCGACCGGCCAGTCCTTCATCATCGCGATGCCCTTGTGCCGGAGCAGCTCGATGCGCGGGTGGTCCTTGGCGACGCCCTTCGGCGCGGTCTTGAGCACCTCATGGGCCATCGTCTGATAGCCGGCCTTGTGCAGATCGTCGACGATCTCAGCGAGCTGCGATCCCGACTTCTCCCGATCGACCGCGGTGCGGTAGCGCTGCAGGGTCGCGGGGTCGGGCATGTACAGCCCGCCGCCCACGGACAGACCGTCGGCCGAGAAGGACACGTAGGCCTGGCCGACGCCTTGGCCGAGGGTGGCCGCGCAACTGGTCTTGTACGGCTCCTTGTTGGCGCTGAACCGGACGTCACGGTAGGGCCGGAACAGCTTGCCGGGTCCGAACTCGTCGGCGAGTTCGGCGAGCAGCTCCTCCATCGGGGCCCGCACGCACTGCTCGTAGACGGATTTGTGGTCCTGCCAGTACGGCTTGGAGTTATCGGCCTGCAGTCCCTCGTAGAACTCGACCGCCTCGACGGGCCACCCTTTGAACGCCATAGCGGCCATTGTCGTCGGTCAGCGGGCATCGTGTGTGATCCGGCCCGCCCATCATCGTCGGCATCACCGGCACCGCGCGTTCGGGCTGTGACACCCTGAGGGTCATGAAGACCCGCACGGGGCGATCCCACGGGAGGCACCCGGGCCGGCCGGGTGCGGAGTTTCCTGACGGACCTCGGTTTCCTGACGACGCTGTGACATCCGGGCCGTAGCACCTGCGGCCCGCGCGTCAACAGCGGTTCAATGAGGTTCTGAGGATGGGAGAGTGCGCGTGGCGGATCAGCAGCTTCGTTGCCTGGTGACCGGGGCGACGGGTTATATCGGCGGACGTCTGGTGCCACGACTGCTGGAGAACGGCTTCGCGGTGCGGGCGTTGGCCCGCAACCCCGACAAGCTCGCGACGGTGCCGTGGCGCGACCGCATCGAGGTGGCCAAGGGTGATCTCGGCGATCCGGCGTCGCTGGACGCGGCGTTCGACGACGTCGACGTCGTCTATTACCTGGTGCACTCGATGGGCTTCGAGAAGGACTTCGCCGCCGAGGAACGCCGGGCCGCGCAGAACGTGGTGGCCGCCGCCCGCAAGGCCGGTGTCAAGCGCATCGTCTACCTCAGCGGCCTGCATCCCGAGGGCACCGAGTTGTCGACGCACCTGGGTTCGCGCACCACCGTGGGCGAGATCCTCATCGCGTCCGGGATCGAGACCATCGTGTTGCAGGCCGGCGTGGTGGTGGGCTCCGGGTCGGCGTCCTTCGAGATGATCCGCCACCTCACCGACCGCCTGCCGGTGATGACCACACCCAAGTGGGTGCACAACAAGATCCAACCGATCGCGATCCGCGATGTGCTGCACTATCTGGTGGCCGCGGCGACGTGTCCGGTCCCGACGTCGCGGACCTGGGACATCGGCGGTCCGGACGTGCTGGAGTACGGCGACATGATGCAGATCTACGCCGAGGTCGCGGGGCTGCATCCGCGCCGGATTCTGGTCCTGCCGGTGCTCACCCCCCGTATCGCTGCGTTGTGGGTCGGTCTGGTGACCCCGATCCCGTCGGGCCTGGCCCGCCCCCTGGTGGAGTCGCTGCACTGCGATGCGGTGATGAACAACCACGACATCGACACCATCATCCCGCCGCCGGAAGGTGGACTCACGCCCTACCGGCGGTCGGTGTCGCTGGCGCTGGCGCGGATCGCCCGCGGGGAGATCGAGACCACCTGGAACACCGGCACCGCCGCTCATCTGCCCAGCGACCCGGAGTGGGCCGGCGAGGTCGTCTACACCGACACCCGCGCCCGGCATACCTCGGCCGGCCCGGATCAGTTGTGGAAAGCGGTCGAAAGCAGCCTGCCCAGTCACTGGAAGGTCGAGGAGCGTGAGCCCGGCCTGCTCAAGCTGCGGTCTTCGCACAAGCGCCCCGGTGACCGGTGGCTGGAGGTGCGAATCACCCCGGAGGGCAACGGAAGTCGCTACGAACAGCGGGCGATCTTCTATCCGCGCGGGCTGCTCGGCCGGGCGTACTGGTATGCCGGGCGGCCGTTGCAGGCGGTCGCGCTGGATCGTCGGGTGCGGAAGGTGACGTCGGCGGTCAGCTGAGCCGGTTACGGTCGGCTGAGCGCGGAGACGTTGTCGTTGTCGGCCTGCACCGCGGCGAGCATGTTCTCGACGACGTTCTTGCCGAGTGCCGTCGCGCTCGGCAGTTCGATCGGGTACTTGCCGTCGAAGCAGGCGCAGCACAGCCGGCTGGCGGGCTGTTCGGTGGCGGCGATCATGCCCTGCTGGGAGATGTAGCCCAGGCTGTCGGCGCCGATGGCCTGGCGGACCGATTCCAGCATCTCGCCGTCGTCGGTCTGGGTTCCCGGGGCGTTGGCGATCAGTTCGGCCGGGGTGGCGAAGTCGATGCCGTAGAAACACGGCCACTTCACCGGCGGGGAGGCGATGCGGACATGCACCTCCACCGCGCCCGCCTCGCGCAGCATCCGGATCAGGGCACGCTGGGTGTTGCCCCGGACGATGGAGTCGTCGACGACGATCAGGCGCTTGCCGCGGATGACGTCCTTGAGCGGGTTGAGTTTGAGCCGGATGCCGAGTTGACGGATGGTCTGGGACGGCTGGATGAACGTCCGGCCGACGTAGGCGTTCTTCATCAGGCCCTGGCCGAACGGGATACCGGACTCCTGGGCGTAGCCCACGGCGGCGGGGGTGCCCGATTCCGGCACGCCGATCACCAGGTCGGCCTCCACCGGCATTTCACGCGCCAACCGCCGGCCGATGTCCACCCGGGCGCCGTGCACGGATCGTCCGCCGATGACGCTGTCCGGCCGGGCCAGGTAGACGTACTCGAACACGCAGCCCTTGGGCGTTGGCGGGGCGAACCGACTGGAGCGCACGCCGTCGGAGTCGATGGCCAGCAGTTCGCCGGGTTCGATATCGCGGACGAAGGAGGCGCCGACGATGTCGAGTGCGGCGGTCTCCGAGGCGACCACCCAGCCACGGTCCAGCCGTCCCAGGGACAGTGGACGCACCCCGAACGGATCGCGGGCCGCGTAGAGGGTGGATCTCGTCCATGAAGACCAGGCAGAACGCGCCGCGAACGGTCGGCAGCAGTTCCAGGGCGGCCTGCTCGATGCTGGAGTCCGCGGCACCGCCGGCGAGCAGCGCGCCGAGGATGTCGGAGTCGGTGGTGGCCGCTCCAGGCATGTTGTGGTTGATCAGACCGGCCTTGCGGGCCCGCTCGGCGAGCTCGGTGGTGTTCACCAGATTTCCGTTGTGCCCCAGGGCAACTCCGGTGCCGGCGGCGGTGTTGCGGAACACCGGTTGGGCGTTCTCCCAGGTGGTGGAACCGGTGGTGGAGTACCGGCAGTGGCCGACGGCGACGTGGCCGGGCATGGCGGCCAGGGTCTGCTCGTCGAACACCTGGCTGACCAGGCCGAGATCCTTGAACACCAGCACCTGGGAGCCGTCGGCGACGGCGATGCCGGCCGCTTCCTGCCCGCGGTGCTGCAATGCGTAGAGGCCGTAGTAGGTGAGTTTGGCGACTTCCTCGCCGGGAGCCCAGACGCCGAATACGCCGCACTCTTCTTTGGGGGGTTCTTCCGGTTGGCCGGTCACGCGTCCTCCCTGGCGGGTCGGTGGCGGTGTTGAGTCTACGGGGAGCGGCGGTGAAAGCGGCAATCGAACGGCGGAGACGCGCGGCTGTCGGAGCCCGGTTCATTCCCGAGGCATGCTGACCAGGGGAAACCATCTGGCGATGGCGGTCGCGCGGGCACCTGATGCCGTCAACCGCCCCTCGTCGGCGGCCGTGTCGACATCCAGCAGTCCCGCGGCCAGCAGCAGCCAGGTCCGCGGGTCGGTCTCCACCACGTTCGGCGGGGTGCCACGGGTGTGTCGCGGTCCCGAAATGCATTGCACCGCAGCGAATGGCGGGATCCTGACCTCGACGCTGGACCCCGGATCCGCCGCGGCCAACGCCCGGGCGGTCAGCCGCACCGCCTCGCCGAGAACCGACCGCTCCGGCGTCGGGGCGCTCTCATCGCATAACCACTCGCGCGACCGCCTCGACGGCCCGGCGGACGGCATCCGGATCCGGTGGGCGGCGGCTAGCCATCGGGCCTCCCGGACAGCCGCTGGACGGCCAGGGCGGCCACCGCGCCGGCCTCGTTGATCGCCAGGTGCGCCAGCACGGGGGCCAGCAGGCTGCCGGACCGTTCGCCCAGCAGCGCAAACGCCCACCCCGCCAGCCCCGTCGCCAGCACGGTGCCGACCACCGGCTCCCCGGTCTCCAGCGCATCGGGCACGTGGGTCAGTCCGAAGGTGGCCGCCTGCAGTAGCCGCCCCGCGGTGGGACCGAAAGCCTCGGCGGCGAGGGTCGACAACGCGCCGCGGAACGCCGTCTCCTCCGACCAGACCGTCCCGAGCGGAATCTCCACGCCCAGCCAGTGCACGGGGCGGTCCGGCAGTTCCCGGTCACCCATCGCCGCGCGCACCCGTGGAACCGCCGTCGTCAACGCCACCCCCGCACCGACCGCGCCGGCGACCGCCGCCCCCAGTCGCAGGCCCGCCCGCACCGCCGGTGGCCGGATGCCCAACGGTGCCCGGGCCGCCACGGCCAGCGCTGTTCCGTACAGCGCCTGCGCCACCGGGTGGCGCCGCCACGGCCGGTCGATCCCGACGGTGAAGCTCCAACCCACCAGGGCGGCGGCCAAACCGAGTGCGCGGATCTGCTTACCGTTCAACCGAACTCCGGCCCGCCGGCGGCCATCGCCTTGTCCAGGGCGCGCCGCACGCGGTCGGTGTCGAACGGCGTCCAGCCCTCCGGTGCCGCTACGGCCACCCAGCCGTCGAGTTGCTGGTCGCCATACTGGTGGCCGTGCCCGGGCGGAGTGCCGGCGGAATTGGTGACGTTCCCCGCCATATCGGCGCTCACCTGGAAGAAGGTGACGATCGGGTACCACCGCATCGAAGGGGTGCGGTCGAAGCCGGGCGGCTCCTTGAGCCAGTCGGGCTTGCGAAGGAACAGATGCGGTGACCACCACACCACCGGGTCAGAGGCGTGCTGCAGATAGAGAACCCGGGTGCCCTCCCACCGCGGTGCCGCGACGGCGGCGATCTCCGCCGGCCCGGCGGCCTGGGCGAACCGCACGGTACGTCCGTTGTCGTACCGCGGCTGAACCTCCGGGGTGCCGGGATCGCGCCGATCGGTCAGCGCTTTCCACAGCCGGCTTTCGTTGGGTGGACCCACCCACAGCACCGACGAGAAGCCCATCTCCACGATGTCGGGCAGGTAGCCGAACGCCCCCTGCCCGGCCATCGACCCGAGACTCTCGCCGTAGAGGGCCAGCTTGGGCCGGCTGTCCTGGGGCCACTGCAGCCAGCGCTCGTGGATCGCGTCCACCATGGCCCGGCCTGCCTCCACCGATTTCTGCCGGTCGGCCAGGAAGGAGATCCAACTGGGCAGGTAGGAGTACTGCATCCCGACCAGCGCGGTGTCGCCGTTGTACATCGACTCGACGGCACGGGCGGCGATCGGGTCCACCCACCCGGTACCTGTGGTGGGGACGATCACCAGCAGCTTGCGGTCGAAGGCGCGGGTGCGCTGTAACTCCGAGAGCAGCAGCGCCACCCGCTCCTCGGTGGTGGCGCCGGATTGCAGCCCCGCGTAGATGCGGATGGGTTCCCTGGCGGGCGTCCCGTTCAATTCGCTGAGCTCGGCGGCGGTCGGGCCGGTGCCGACGAAGTTGCGGCCCTGGAAACCGAGGGTGTCCCACGCGGCGAATGAGTCTGGGCTGCCCGATCTTTCGGGCTGGCGCGGCTGCTCGACCCCGGGGCGGGTGTTGGTGTTCTGCGGCTGGAAAGCGACCCTGGCTCCGGCCAGCAGACCGCGAACCAGCACCCCGTTGACCAGAGTGATGATCAGGATCACCACGATGGCGGTGCCGGCGAACATGGCCACTTCGTCGTTGATGTGCCAGCGCCGGATCATCAGCCGGGCCAGGGCTCTGACGGCATCCTTGAGCACACGCGCGGCCCCGATCAGAACACCACCGGTGAGCACCGCGACACCAACCGCCCGGGCGTACGTTGCGGTGGCCGGTCCTTCGATTCCCATCAATCCGGCGACCTGCCGTTGCCAGGCCGCGGCGGGCACCACCATCACCAGACTCGCGGCCACGGCCACCGCCGCGACCGAGGCGTGCAGGCTGTACCGCACGCTTCGGCGCGGCGGCCACCACACCCTGCCACGCAGGAAAAGCCGAACGCCCTGCCCGATCAGAACCCCGATGCCGTAGCCGATCGCGGCGTTGATCCCGCCGATGATTCCGCTGTTCAGCCAGTCCCGCGGCAGCAGCGACGGGGTCAGCGACAGGCAGAAGAACACCGCGGCGAACAGCACCCCGGCCGAATCAGGACGAACCCATCGGAGCGCACCGGCCGCGAGGGAGGCCCGGCTCATCCGAACAGACCGGGCAGCACCCCTTCGGATGTGCTGCGCAGTTCCTCCAGCGTCACGGTGAAAAGACCCTGCACCTCAACGCAATCCGAGTCGGTGTCGGACACCCCGATGCGGGTTGCGGGCAGTCCGCGGGCCTCGCACATCGCCACGAACCGGCTCTCCTCGGTTCGCGGCACCGCGACCAGCGCCCGGCCGGTGGACTCCGAGAAGAGCAGGACGAACGGGTCGGCGTTCTCGGGAAGCACCAGACGGCAACCGGTTTCGCCGGCCAGTGCCGCTTCGACGACGGCCTGGATCAGGCCGCCCTCACTGAGATCGTGCGCGGCTGAGGCCAGACCGTCGCGGGAGGCGGCGGCCAGTACCTCGGCGAGGAGTTTCTCCCGGGCCAGGTCGACCGTGGGCGGCATGCCGCCGAGGTGCTCAGCCGTCACCAGCGCCCAGATGGAGCCGTCGAACTCGTCACGGGTGTCGCCGAGCAGATAGAGGGTCTCCCCCGGTTCGTTGCCCAGCCCGGTGGGCAGTCGCCGGCGGACGTCGTCCAGAACGCCCAGCACCCCGACGACGGGCGTGGGCAGGATGGGCGTGGCCCCGGTCTGGTTGTAGAAGCTGACGTTGCCTCCGGTCACCGGAATGCCAAGGGCCGCACAGCCATCGGCCAGCCCGCGGACCGCCTGGGCGAACTGCCACATCACGCCGGGGTCCTCGGGGGAGCCGAAGTTGAGGCAGTTGGTGACGGCGATCGGGGTGGCGCCGGTGACCGCCACATTTCGGTAGGCCTCGGCCAGCGCCAATTGCGCGCCGACGTAGGGATCGAGTTGGGTGTAGCGGCCGGAGGCATCGGTGGACACCGCGATCCCGCGCTGCGTCTGCTCGTCGATGCGCAGCACGCCGCCGTCGGCGTGCTCGGCCAGCACCGTGTTGCCGCGGACGTAGCGGTCGTACTGCTCGGTGATGAACGCGCCGACTGCACAGATGCGGACTGCCCAGCAGCGCAAGCACCGTCGCGCGGAGTTCGTCGCCGGTCTGCGGCCGCGGCAGACGGTCCGAGGTGTCGGCGTTGAGCGCATCCTGGCTCTCCGGTCGGGCCAGCGGCCGCTGATAGACCGGGCCCTCGTGGGCGACGGTGCGGGGCGGAACGTCGACGACGGTTTCGCCGTGCCAGGTGATGATCAACCGGTCACCGTCGGCGACCTCGCCGATCACCGTGGCCAGCACGTCCCACTTGCGGCAGACGGCCATGAACTTCTCGACGTTCTCCGGTGTGACGACGGCGCACATGCGCTCCTGGGACTCGCTGGAGAGCACCTCGGCGGGGGTCATGTTCGCGGCGCGCAGCGGCACCGTGTCCAGTTCGATCATCATTCCGCCGTCACCCGCGGAGGCGAGTTCGGATGTGGCACAGGACAATCCGGCTCCCCCGAGATCCTGGATGCCGACCACCAAACCGGCCGCATACAACTCCAGGCAGCACTCGATGAGCACCTTCTCGGTGAACGGGTCGCCGACCTGAACGCTCGGCAGCTTTTTGCGGCCCGCCCCGGACTCGTCGCCGGAGAAGGTGTCCGAGGCGAGCACCGACACCCCGCCGATGCCGTCGAGGCCGGTGCGCGCCCCGAACAGGATGATCTTGTTGCCGGTGCCGGAGGCGAACGCCAGGTGCAGATCCTCCTTGCGCAGCACGCCGACGCACATCGCGTTGACCAACGGGTTTCCCGCGTAGGAGGCGTCGAACACGGTCTCCCCGCCGATGTTCGGCAGGCCGAGGGAGTTGCCGTAGCCGCCGATCCCGCGGACCACCCCGTCGAGCACCCGGCGGGTGTCGGGGGCGTCGGCCGCGCCGAACCGCAACTGGTCCATCACCGCCACCGGGCGGGCGCCCATGGCCATGATGTCGCGGACGATGCCGCCCACCCCGGTGGCCGCACCCTGGTAGGGCTCCACATACGACGGGTGGTTGTGCGACTCGACTTTGAAGGTCACCGCCCAGCCGTCGCCGATGTCGACCACGCCGGCGTTCTCACCGATGCCGGCGAGCATGCACCGGCGCATCTGCTCGGTGGTGGTCTCTCCGAAGTAGCGCAGATGCACCTTGGAGGACTTGTAGGAGCAGTGCTCGCTCCACATGACCGAGTACATGGCCAGTTCGGCGTCGGTGGGCCGGCGGCCGAGGATGTCGCGGATCCGCTGGTACTCGTCGTCCTTGAGACCGAGTTCCCGGTAGGGCTGCGGGTGGTCCGGGGTCGCCTCGGCATGCTCGACGGTGTCGACGGTCTGCGTCACGGGGCTGAGTCTAATGAGGGGTCAGGGCCGGGGCGCGGCCACGCAGAACGCGTTGCCGTCCGGATCGGCGAGCACCACCCAGCGGAAACCGCCGCCGAGATCGTGCCGTGCCGTCTCAGTGGCACCGAGGGCGACCAGCCGGGCGACTTCGGCGTCCGGATCGGTCGCGGTGAAATCCAGGTGGACCCGGTTCTTGCCCGGGGTGGGAAGATCAACGCGCTGGAAACCCAGATGCGGCCCCGGCACCCGCGGCACGACGACGAACTCCCCGGGCACGATCGGCGACGGCGAGCCGCCGACGGCGTCGGCCCACCACTGTGCGAGCCGGTGCGGATCTGCGCAGTCGATGGTGACCATGTCCAGTGCCAGATTCACGAATCCTCCATTTTCACGCAGGTGACAGGAACGCCGCCAGCGCAGCAGCATAGGCCCCGACATCGTCAGCGCCCATCAGTTCCCGCGCGGAGTGCATGGCCAGTTGCGGCGCACCGACGTCGACGGTCGGGATTCCGGTGCGGGCGGCCGTCATCGGGCCGATGGTGGACCCGCACGGCAGATCCGCGCGGTGCTCGTAGCGCTGCAACGGCACGCCCGCCTGGCGGCAGGCGAGTTCGAACGCGGCGGCCGTGCGGCCGTCGGTGGCGTAGCGCAGATTGGGCTGCACCTTGAGCACCGGGCCGCCGTTGACCGTGATGAGGTGGCCGGGTTCGTGACGCTCCGGATAGTTGGGGTGGGTGGCGTGCGCCATGTCCCCGGACGCCACCATCGACGCCGTCAGCAGGCGCAGGAAATCCTCGCGGTCGCCGCCCCAGCCGCCCACGATGCGTTCCAGGGTGGTCAGCAGGAAATCGGACTGGGCGCCGTGGTCGGAGGTGGAGCCCACCTCCTCGTGGTCGAACAGGGCCAGCACCGGCAGATAGTCGCCCGGTTCGGCGGCCAGCAGGGCTTCCATCCCCGAGTAGCAGGTGCCCTGGTTGTCCAGGCGCGGCGCACTCACCAGGTCCTGATCGGCGCCGACCAGGCACGACGGCGTCAGGTCATGGGTCATCAGGTCCGCGGACAGCAGGTCGGCGGGCGCGATGCCGAACCGTTCGGCGACGAATGCCAGCAGCGACCGCGGCCGGTCGCTGCCGCCCCAGACGGCGTTGATGTGGCGTTGCGGATCCAGGTTCAGCGTTGCCCGGTTCTCGGCGAGGTGGATGGCCAGTTGAGGCACCCGCAGCAGCGGTTCGTCGATGCGCACCACCCAGTGCGCGACGCCGCCCCGGGTGTCGGGGTCACGCACCGACAACCGTCCGCTCAGGCCCAGTTCACGGTCGAGCCAGGAATTCAGCCACGCGCCGCCGTAGGGTTGCAGCGCCACCACCTGCCAGCCCGCGACCACCCGGTCCGGCTGCTGTTTGACCCGCAGGTTGGGGCTGTCGGTGTGGGCGGCGACGATCCGGAACGGACCGCGCGGGTCGGTGCCGTTGTTCCAGGCGATCAGCGATCCGGAGCGAATCGTGAAGAACCGGCCGGTCGCCTCCCGCCCGGTCGGCCAGCGGTCGGTTTCGGCGAGTTCGGTGTAGCCGGCGGCGCGAAGCCGCGTGGCCACCGTCGCGCAGACGTGAAACGGCGAGGGGGACGCGTCGACGAATGCGCACAGCCCCTGCGCGGTTGCCTCGGTCATCGGGTCAGACGGCCAGGACTGCGTCGAGCGCGGAATAGAACATTCCCAGTCCGTCGTCCGACGGTCCGGTCAGCGGCTCGGTGGCATGTTCGGGGTGCGGCATCAGGCCGACAACGCGGCCGTCGGCCGAACTGATTCCGGCGATGTCCCGCATGGATCCGTTGACGTTCTCGGCGTAGCGGAACACCACGCGACCTTCGCCCTCGAGCTCGTCGAGCACCGATTCGCTTGCCACATAACGCCCTTCGCCCGACTTCAGCGGGACGAGAAGCTCGGCCCCCCACTCGTAGCGGGAGGTCCACGCCGTGGTGATGGAGTCGACTTTCAGCCAGACATCCCGGCAGACGAAGTGCAGTCCCGCGTTGCGGGCCAGCGCTCCGGGCAGCAGGCCGGCCTCGCAGAGGATCTGGAAGCCGTTGCAGATACCCAGCACCGGCATGCCCCGGCCCGCCGCGGCGATCACCTCGCCCATGACCGGGGCGAACTTCGCGATGGCGCCGCAGCGCAGGTAGTCACCGTAGGAGAAGCCGCCGGGCACCACGACGGCGTCGACGCCCTTGAGGTCGGCGTCCCCGTGCCACAGGCTGACCGCGTCGGCCCCGGCGAGTCGGACGGCGCGGGCGGCGTCGACGTCATCGAGGGTCCCGGGGAAGGTGATCACCCCGACGCGCGCGCTCACGCGCGATCCGCCTTCGGCTTCTCGCTGGCCGCTCACGACGGGTCCCGGGTGACCGACCAGTCCTCGATCACGGTGTTGGCCAACAGCGTCTCGGCGATCTCGGCCAGTTCGTCGTCGCTCACGGTCTCGTCGAC
Source organism: uncultured Actinomycetota bacterium (assembly GCA_963715145.1). Lineage (GTDB taxonomy): Bacteria > Actinomycetota > Actinomycetes > Mycobacteriales > Mycobacteriaceae > Mycobacterium. The sequence continues at coordinate 35,409 of CAVQRL010000024.1, forward strand.
CTCGAGTTCGAATCGCTTGCCCTGCCGGACATCCGAGATACCGGCGTGGCCCAGTCGGCCCAGCGCACCGACGATCGCCTGGCCCTGTGGATCGAGAATCTCCGACTTCGGCATCACGGTGACAACTACCCGGGGCACTGAGCTCCTTAGGTCGGCGTTAAGTCGGCGTTTATCGCGCCGTCGTCTCCATGTCGGCGACTGGTGCGCCGATGATCCTACCGGCGGATCAGGCGCAGGAGTCGATGTAGGCGGTGCACAGCGGTGTGCCGAGTGCGTCGAGGACACCGGTGTCGCTGACCAACGGCCACGGGATCTGCGGCGGGGACTGCGACCACAGCGCCAACTCGGTGACGGTGCTGTTCACCGCATCGGCGAGCAGGTACTCGTGCAGGACCACCGGGCCGCTGATGGCCGCGGCGAACCGGTCGTCCTGGTCGACGACCAGCGAGGGGGATGCGGTGGGATTGGTCGACTGGCAGGCCCGCAATGCGGCGACTGCGGCCTCGAAAGTGCCCTGTGCGAGTTCACCGCCGAGCCAGGTGTCCCCGCGCCAGTGCACCACCTGGGCCTGCAGCTGCCACTGGCCGCTCGGGTTCGACACCACCACGCGTTCGGCGACCGCATAGTTGCGGGGGTCGCCGGGCATCGCAGGGGTGCCGCATAGCTCCTCGAACCGGAACCGCGGCGGACGGGAGGTGACCGCCAGTCCGGCGAGTTTCGGCCAGGAGTAGACGGAGTCGAGTGGGATCGCCGACGGGGTGATCCACGCGGTCTCCGGGATGCGGTTGCAGGTGGGCGGGCAGGTGCCCGCGGGCTCCGCGGTGGCGGGCGGGGACAGTGCCATCCAAGAGGCCACCATCACCAATGTGAGGACCATCCGCATCTGCCGCCTCCTGTGCGCGCACAATCGTAAGCATGGAATTGACGCATTTCGGCCATTCATGCCTGCTTGCGGACTTTGGTGTCGAACGAATCCTTTTCGACCCCGGCAATTTCTCGCACGGGTTCGACGGCATCACCGGGCTGTCGGCGATCCTGGTCACCCATCAGCATCCCGATCACGCGGATCCGCAACGACTGCCCGCGCTGGTGGAGGCCAATCCGCAGGCGGCGCTCTACGCCGACCCGCAGACCGCGTCAATGCTGGGCGGTGACTGGCGGGCGGTGCACGTCGGCGACGAGTTCGGGGTGGGGGGTCTGACGCTGCGCGGGGTGGGGGGCCGGCATGCCGTGATTCACCCCGAAATCCCGGTGATCGACAACATCTCCTATCTGGTCGGGGATGGCGAGCATCCGGCCAAACTGATGCACCCCGGCGATGCCTTGTTCGTTCCGGGTGAACCGGTGGAGGTGCTCGCCACGCCGGCGGCCGCGCCGTGGATGAAGATCTCCGAGGCGGTGGACTATCTGCGGGCGGTGGCGCCACGACACGCGGTCCCCATTCACCAGGGCATCATTGCGCCCGAGGCCCGCGGCATCTTCTACGGCCGCCTGACCGAGATGACCGACACCGATTTCCGGGTGCTGCCCGAGGAGAATTCGGTTCACTTCTGACCAACCCGAAAGGTGTTGATGTGAGTACAGCTGATCTGGCACGGCTCTTCGGGCTCGAGGGCAAGACCGCCGTGGTCACCGGCGGCACCCGCGGCATCGGGATGATGATCGCGCGGGGGCTGCTGCAGGCCGGGGCCACCGTGACGATCAGTTCCCGCAAGGCGGACGCCTGCGCTTCTGCGGTGGCGGCGCTGTCGGAGTTCGGTCCGGTTCGGGGAATCCCCGCCGATCTGTCCCGCCAGGAGGAGTGCACGCGACTGGCCGCCGAGGTCCTGCAGCGTGGCGACACCCTCGACATCCTGGTGAACAACGCGGGAGCGACGTGGGGCGAGCCGCTGGAGAGCTTCCCGGCGTCGGCGTGGGACCGGGTCCTGGACCTCAACGTCAAGTCGCCGTTCTGGATGGTCCAGGCGCTGTTGCCCGCGCTGCGCGCGGCGGGCACCGCCGACGACCCCGCGCGCATCATCAACATCGGCAGCATCGACGGCATCCACGTCAGCCCGATGCCCACCTACTCCTACTCCGCGAGCAAGGCTGCGATCCACCAGTTGACGCGCGTACTGGCCAAAGAACTGGGGCCGCAGCACATCACCGTCAACGCCGTCGCCCCCGGACCGTTCCCGTCGAAGATGATGGCCGCCACGCTGGAGGCCTTCGGTGACGCCATCGCCGCGGGGGCGCCGATGCGGCGGATCGGGCGCGACGACGATATGGCCGGCATCGCGGTCTTCCTCGCCAGCCGGGCCGGTTCCTACGTCAACGGAGCGATCATCCCGGTCGACGGCGGAATCGCCACGACGGCGGGCGGCTCCGGGCGCTGACGCTCAGCGCGCCGCGTCGGGCCCGAACCGGTCCGGATCCGCGGTGGCCAGCAGCCACGCGTACTGGAATGCCGCTTCCTTCCACCGCTCGTAGCGGCCGCTGGTGCCGCCGTGGCCCGCCGCCATCTGGGTGCGCAACAGGACCGGGTTCCGGTCGATTTTCGTATGCCTGAGGGCGGCAACCCATTTGGCGGGCTCGACATAGAAAACCCGGGTGTCGTTGAGTGACGTCATCGCCAGGATCGCCGGGTACTCCTTGGCTTCGACGTTCTCGTAGGGCGAGTAGGACTTCATGTAGAAGTAGACGTCGCGATCCTCCAGGGGGTTTCCCCATTCGTCCCACTCGGTCACCGTCAACGGCAACGAGGGATCCAGGATCGTCGTGAGCGGATCGACGAACGGGACCGCGGCGAGCACGCCGGCGAACAGATGCGGCGCCATGTTGGCCACCGCACCCATCAGCAGGCCGCCGGCGCTGCCGCCGAGTGCCACCAGGTTCCGCGGCCGGGTGATGCCCGAGTCGATGAGATGGGTTGCAGCTGAGACGAAGTCGGTGAAGGTGTTCTTCTTCTCCAGCAGTTTGCCACGCTCGTACCACATCCGGCCCATCTCCCCGCCGCCGCGGATGTGCGCGATGGCGAACACCATCCCGCGGTCCAGCAGCGACAGCCGCGCGATGGAGAACCGCGGGTCCTCGCTGGACTCGTAGGCCCCGTAGCCGTAGAGCACCGCCGGAGCAGGGAATTCGATGCCGTCCCGGTAGATCAGCGAGATCGGGATGCGGGTGCCGTCCTCGGCGAGCGCCCAGTCCCGCCGTTCGACGTACTCCTCGCGACGGTAGCCGCCCAGCACCGGTTGTTCACGAAGCAGCGTGCGCTCGCCGGTGGCCAGGTCCCCAGCCTCAAGATCCAAGTCGTAGATCCGCATCGGGGTGAGGAACGACGTGGCGCCCACCCTGAGGCGCGGCGCATCCCAGTTCGGGTTGCCGCCCAGACCGCAGGCCATGAGTTCGGAGTCGAAGGTGATCTCCTCGGGCGTGCCGTAGCCCTGGTCGGTGATCGGCCACAACTGCAGCTTCGGCAACGCATCCTTGCGGTAGTGCACCACGAGGTGGTCGGAGAAGGCGTCGACACCTTCCAGGCGGATGTCGTCGCGCGCTGCGATCAGGGTGCCGCTGCGCGGTCGGGTCGGCCGTGGGGGCTTCGACGAGAGTGAAGTTCGGGGCCCCGTCGTTGTGCAGGATCAGGAAACGGTCCTGCCCGTCGATGACGGCGTGCTCGACGGAGTACTCGACGCCGTCGCGGCGCGGCAGCACGACGGTGAATTCGGCGTCGGGGTCCGACGCGTCGGCCATCCGGACTTCGGAGGTGATCGCCGAGCCCGCCGCGATCACCACGTAGGCGTCGCTCCGGGTGCGGCCGACGGCCACCCAGAATCGTTCGTCAGGCTCGGTGAAGACCTGTTCGGCGGGACCCTCCACGCCCAGGTGATGGCGCCAGACCGTGTCGGGACGCCAGGCCTCGTCGACGGTGGTGTAGTAGACGGTGGCGCTGTCCGCGGCCCAGGTGACACCCATGCCGACGCCGGGGATGCGGTCCGGGTAGTGCTCACCGGTGCGTAAGTCCTTGAACTGCAGGGTGTATCGCTCGTCGCCCTTGACGTCGACCGAATAGGCGAGGATGTTGCCGTCCGGGCTGACACTGCTGGCGCCGAGCGCGAAGATAGTCGTGGCCGTCGGCTTCGATGTTCTCGTCGAGCAGGATCTGCTCGCCCGGGATGTCGGTGTGCTCGTCGAAGACCGGCGGGGCCCAGTCGTCGGGTCCGGCGATCGGGCACCGGCAGTGCACGCGCGTACTGCTTGCCTTCGAAGCTGCGGCCGTAGTACCACCAGCCGTCGCGGCGCAGTGGGACCGACAGGTCGGTTTCCTTGGTGCGGGACTTGATCTCCTCGAAGATCCTCTGCCGCAACGGCTCCTGGTATGCGGTGACCTCTTCGACGTGGGCGTTTTCGGCCTCCAGATGCGCGATCACCTCGGGGTCGGACTTGTCACGCATCCATTCGTAGTGATCGACGAATTCGTCGTCGTGATGGATACGCCTGGTCTCGACGCGCTTGGCGACCGGCGCCGCCGCGCCGGTGGCATCAATCTGGTTCGTACTCATCGACCACCGATCCAGTCAGCGAACTTCAGTCCTGAAATTCGTTCGTAGGCCTCGATATAACGTTCCCGGGTCGCCTCGACAATGCCGTCGGGCAGCGGCGGCGGGAGTTGCCCTCCGTAGCGGTCCCATCCGGAGTCCGGCCCGGTGAGCCAGTTGCGGACGAACTGCTTGTCGAAGCTGGGTTGAACCACCCCCTCGCGGTAGCTGTCGGCCGGCCAGTACCGCGACGAGTCGGGGGTGAACACCTCGTCGGCCAGGACGAGGTGGCCGGTGTCGTCGACACCGAATTCGAACTTGGTGTCGGCGATGATGATGCCCTTGGTCAAAGCGTGGTCCGCGGCCTGCCGGTAGATCCGCAGGGTCAGGCTCCGCAGTTCTTCGGCCGGGTCCGGCGCCGACCAATTCCTCGGTGCGGGCGAATGAGATGTTCTCGTCGTGGGCGCCGAGTTCGGCCTTGGTGGCCGGAGTGAACAGCGGCTCGTCGAACTTGCTGGCCTCCACCAGACCGGGCGGCAACTCGATGCCGCACACGGCCCCGGTCCGCTGGTAGTCGAGCAGCCCCGAACCGGTCAGGTAGCCGCGGGCGACGCACTCGATCGGAACCATCTCCAGGCGGCGTACCACCAGAGCGCGGCCGAGCACCTCGGCGGGAATGCGGGGGTCGTCGGGCGGGCCCGCCAGGTGATTGGGCGCGTCCGACCAGGCCGAAGAAGAACACGCTCATCGCGGTGAGGATGCGGCCCTTGTCCGGGATGAGGGTGTCGAGGACGTAGTCGAACGCCGAGATCCGGTCCGTGGCGACGAAGAGCAAGTGGTCGTCGTCGATGCGATAGAGCTCACGTACCTTGCCGCTGGCCAGGTGGGGGTAGTCGGACAGGGCGGGACGCACCGCGCCAGCCTAGCGGGGCAACGGCAGCCGGTTGTGCTGGGATCGTCCCCATGACGTCGCGTTTCCTGCCCTACGCCACCACACCCGTGCGGTTGACCGCGCAACTGGTGAGCGATCTGCTGGTCGCCGCCTGGATCACCGTCTGGGTGATGGTCGGACTCGCCGTGCATCACGCGATCGCGCTGATCGCCGGCGTCGGCCGGCAGGTCAATGACAGCGCCAACGGCATCTCCGACAACCTCAGCTCCGCCGGCGACAGTGCCGACCGCATCCCCCTGGTCGGGGACACGGTGGCCAAACCGCTGCGCGCTGCCAGTGAGGCGGCCCTCGATCTCGCCGGTGCGGGGCAGAACCTCAACTCGACCGCAACCTGGCTGGCCGTGCTGCTGGCCATCGCGGTGGCCGCCCCACCGATCCTGGCGGTCGGGATGCCCTGGTTGTTCCTGCGGATCCGGTTCTTCCGCCGCAAGTGGACGGTGATCGCACTGGCCCAGACGCCCGCCGGCGAACAATTGCTGGCGCTGCGGGCCCTGGCCAACCGGCCGCTGCGCCGGCTGACCGAAGTGAGCGAGGACCCGGTGGGGGCGTGGCGTCGGCAGGATCCGACGGCCGTCCGCGGGCTGGCGGCCCTGGAACTGCGATCGGCGGGCGTGGCCCGGGTGACGTCGGCGCGCTGATCGTCGCCAGGCGACGATCAGCGCGCCGACCTGGAACCGATTGGGCGGCTTGGCCGTCCAAGCAAGCATGCTCGAGGACTACCTGCGCCGCCATGACGGCGTGATCACGCTCCCTCAAGCTCTCGGCAGCGGACTCAGCCACTCGGCGATCCAGCGCCGCGTCACGTCTGGGCAATGGCGACGCTGCTCCAACGGCGTCTACTTCGCCGATGACCGGCCGTTCACGACGGCGGCCCGCATCCGGGCCGCGGTGTGGGGCCACGGTGCCGCCGCGACGGCAAGCGGTCTGACCGCCGCCTGGTGGCTTGGACTGGTCGGTATCGAACCGGACCAGCTCGAAGTGACCGTGCCGCGCAACAGCCATGGCCGAGGCTCGGGCGCCGTCAGGGTCCGCCGACGCGATCTGAGCAGCGACGACGAACGCGCCGAAGCGCGCTAGAGGATCGCACCCGGGGCGTAGCCAGCCGCCGAGGGGTAGGCGCGCACCAGATCCTCGACCGCCGCGACCACCGCATCGACCTGCGCGCCGGCCGCGCCGGTGAAGGACCGCTTGTCGGCCAGGGCGGCATCCAGCGCCGCCCGGTCCAGCGGCAGTCGGGGGTCGGCCGCCAGGCGGTCCAGCAGATCGGGTTCGGCACCGCGCTCGCGCATCGCCAGGGCGACGGCCACCGCGTGCTCCTTGATCACCTCGTGGGCGGCCTCGCGCCCCATGCCGGCCCGCACCGCGGCGATGAGCACCTTGGTGGTGGCCAGGAACGGCAGATAGCGGTCGAGTTCGCGCTGGATCACCGCGGGGTAGGCGCCGAACTCCTCGAAGCACGGTCAGGAACGTCTCGATCATGCCGTCGATGGCGAAGAACGCATCCGGCAGCGCCACCCGGCGCACCACCGAGCAGAACACGTCGCCCTCATTCCATTGCGCCCCAGCAAGTTCCGCGGTCATCGAGGCGTAGCCGCGTAGCACCACCTGCAGCCCGTTGACCCGTTCGCAGCTGCGGGTGTTCATCTTGTGCGGCATCGCCGAGGAACCGACCTGCCCGGCGGCGAAGCCCTCGGTGACCAGTTCGTGCCCGGCCATCAGCCGGATGGTGTGCGCCAGCGACGACGGCCCGGCACCGAGCTGCACCAGGGCCGAGACCACGTCGTGGTCCAGCGAGCGGGGGTACACCTGGCCGACGCTGTCCAGCACCGCGGCGAAGCCCAGATGTTCGGCGACGCGGCGCTCCAACTCGCGCAAGCCGGCCGGCGTCGCCGTCGAACAGGTCGAGCATGTCCTGGGCGGTGCCCATCGGGCCCTTGATCCCGCGCAGCGGGTAGCGGTCGAGGAGTTCGCGGATGCGGGTCAGCGCGATCAGGGTCTCCTGCGCCGCGGAGGCGAACCGCTTGCCCAGCGTGGTGGCCTGGGCGGCGACGTTGTGGCTGCGTCCGGCCATCACCAGGTCGCGGTAGATGACCGCCCGCTCGGCCAGCCGGGCGGCCACCGCGACCCCGTGGGCGTGCACCAGTTCCAGCGACGCGCCGGATCTGCAACTGCTCGACGTTCTCGGTGAGGTCGCGGCTGGTCATGCCCTTGTGCACGTGCTCGTGGCCGGCCAGGGCGTTGAACTCCTCGATGCGGGCCTTGACGTCGTGGCGGGTCACCCGCTCGCGGGCGGCGATGGAGGCCAGGTCGACCTGATCGAGTACCCGCTGGTAATCGGCGATGGCCGCTTCCGGGACGTCCACACCCAGTTCCCGCTGCGCGCGCAGCACCGCGAGCCACAGTCGGCGCTCGGCCACGATCTTCGCCTCGGGCGACCAGATCGACACCATGTCGGCGCTGGCGTACCGGTTGGCCAGGACGTCGGGAATGATCACGGACCGAAAGCTTACGGTTCGTTCCCGTGTACTTCGTCGGTGTCGACCTCGCCTGGGGTGATCGCAACCCGACCGGAGTGGCCGCTGTCGACGACCGTGGCGTGCTGCGTCACGTCGGGACGGCCGGCGTCGGACGACGACGTTCTCGACCAACTGGAGCCGTTCACCCGCGGACCCTGCGTGGTGGCCTTCGATGCGCCCCTGATCGTGACGAACCCGAGCGGTAACCGTCCGTGCGAGGCGGCCCTGAATCGCGACTTCCGCCGCTTCGAGGCCGGAACGCATCCGGCGAACACCGGGTTGGCCTGGTTCGCCGACGGTGGGCGGGGCGCCCGACTGTGCGCGCACATTGGGGCTCGACCTCGACCCGCACACCCCGGCGCCGCGCGCCGCTGTCGAGGTGTATCCGCACGCCGCGAGCGTGGCCCTGTTCGGTCTCCCGAAGACCCTGAAGTACAAGCAGAAACCCGGACGAGATGTGACGGGCCTGCGGTCGGAGTTGTCGCGGCTGATGGATCTCCTCGGGAGCCTGCACACGGCCCATCCGTCACTTGAGGTGGCCGCGTGCCCGCAGTGGACGCAACTGAAAGACGCTGTGTCCAAAGCGGACCGCAAATCGCAGCTTCGCCGCGCCGAGGATCCGGTCGATGCGGTCGTCTGCGCCTATATCGCCCGCTATGCCAGGACTCGGCCGGACGACGTCACGGTCTACGGTGACCCGGCAACGGGATGCATCGTCACCCCGACTCTGAAAGCTGTGTCAGGTCCAGGCCTTTGACGTCCCGGTGAGATCGGTGACCTGCTGCAGGAACCGGCGGACCATGGCCGGGTTCTGCCTGCGCTGCCAGCCGAAGGTGGTCGGCCGCTGCGCACGGTCGTGCCAGAAGTGGCCCGGTTTGGAATCCGGACGGGTGGCCACCAGCCAGACCACGGTGTCGGCGCCGTCGGCGACCCCCCGCAGCAGGGGCCGGGTGATGACCCGGAACCTCGGCAGGTATTCCGCCACCCCGGGGGTGTCAACCCAGCCGGGGTGCATGCTCTCGACTTTCACGTCGGTGCCGGCCATCCGGTGCGCCCACGCGTCGGCCAGCACCACCTGCATCCGCTTGGTGCGCGCGTACGTGCGCACACCGTTGTAGTCGTGATCGGATTCCAGGTCGTCGACCACCAATGGGGCGCTGTACATGCCGCCGGAGGACACGAACACCACCGAAGCGCCGCGGGCGGCGCGCAACAGTGGCAGCAGCAGTTCGGTCATCAGGTGCGGGCCCAGGATGTGGGTGGCGAACTGAAGTTCGTGGCCCTGCGGGGTGACGAACCGCTCCTTGGGCATCAGCCCGGCGTTGTGGACCAGACCGTCCAGTGCCGGAACGCGATTGCCGAACTCGGTGGCCCACGCGGTCACGGCGTCGAGGTCGGAGACGTCGCAGACCTCACCGATCACCTCAGCGCCGGGAACCTGTGCGGTGATGTCGGCGACGCAGTGGCGCACCTTCTCGGCGTTGCGGCCCAGCACGTGGACGGTGGCGCCCAGTCCGGCGAACGCCCGGGCCATCTCCAGGCCGATGCCGGCGGTTGCGCCGGTGACCAGGACCCGCTTGCCGACCAGCGCATCGGGCGCCGGGTCGGCGGGCCACCAGTGCCGGCGCAGGCCGGAACCGATCCTGGTGTAGCCGAGCACGAGAGCGCGATCCATCGCGCCGTCAAGAATCCCCGTCACTGGACGGGCGACATCCGAGAAGCCCATCTCAGATCCGGTCGTCGATGGGAGCCAATACGTCGATCACGTCCACCAGAGTGGCACGAACGCTGTCGCGGGGCCCATCGGCATCGTCGACCAGGGCTGAGACCACCGCCCCGTCCACCGAATACAGCAGCGCGGTCATCATGTCCGCGCGGGCCCGCCGGCCGGACCGGGCCATGGCCTCTCCGACGGCGGCGATGCGCTGCCGCATCAAGCGGCGTTCGACGTCGCGGAGTTCGGGATGGCGGGCACAGGCGATGTACCGCTCGTAGCGGGAGATCAGGTGATCGCGATCCGGGTCACCGGCGAGCAGATCCACCAGAAGATCCGCGGCGGCCTCCGCGCCGCGCCGTCGGCGTGGCAACTCCTGAACCCGCGCGCGCAGAGCGGTGACCTCCGCGGTGCCCAGATGGTCGACCGCAGTCTCGATCAACTCCTCCAAGGACGAGAAATAGTAGGTCGTCGAGGCCAGTGGCAGGCCCGCGCGGTCGGCGACCGCGCGGTGGCGAACGGCCTCGAATCCGCCCTCGCACAACAATTCAGCCGCGGCGCAGACGAGCGCGTAGCGTCGACGCTCCCCCTTCGGCGTCACCGCTGCGGTCATCTTCGTCATGCTGCCAGCAGCACCGCCGGTGGTATCGCGGATTTCCTGAAGATGGGACTCGTGGGACGGCCGGGACAACAACGCTGGCAAGATGGCGTGATGCCAGAGTTCAACCGGCGGGCGGCGTTGCGTCTCGGTGTGGGCGTCGCCGGCGCGGCGGCCCTGGGCGTGGTGACCAGACCGATGCGGGCCGGCGCCGATCAAGCCGCGCCGACCATGGTCACCGGGACGTTCATCTCCGCCGCGCGCGGCGGCATTCCGACGAACTGGTCGATCGCCCGGCCGCCGGGCCAGACCCAGCCCCTGCGCCCGGTCATCGCTCTGCACGGCAAAGGCAGCAGTGCCGCGTCGGTGATGGCCGGCGGCGTCGAGGGCGGCCTCGCCCAGGCGGTCCAGGCCGGACTTCCCCCGTTCGCCGTGGTCGCCGTCGACGGCGGCGGCAGCTACTGGCACCGCCGTGCGTCCGGGGAGGACGCCGGGGCCATGGTGCTCGATGAACTGCTGCCGATGCTCGGCGAGCAGGGCCTGGACACCTCCCGGGTCGGCTTCATGGGCTGGTCGATGGGCGGCTACGGCGCCCTGCTGCTGGGCGCCCGGCTGGGTCCGGCCCGCACCGCGGCGATCTGCGCGGTGAGCCCGGCCCTGTGGTTCTCCTCCGGCGCCAGCGCGCCGGGCGCGTTCGACGGGGCCGAGGACTATGCGGCCAACAGCGTGTGGGGACTTCCGGCCCTGGCCTCGATACCGGTCCGGATCGACTGCGGCGACAGCGATCCGTTCTACGCCGCCACCAAAGCCTTCATCGCCCAGTTGCCCAACCCGCCCGCCGGCGGGTTCTCGCCGGGTGGCCACGACCCGGCGTACTGGAGTTCACAACTGCCGGCCGAGATCGCCTGGATGGCGCCGCTGCTGACGGCCTGACGCTCGGCGTCAGACGACGTTGACGGCGTCGAGGAACGCCGCGCCGTAGTCCACGTCACCCGTGACGGTGACGTCCCGATCGCGCCAGTTCGCCCGCCTGGTGCCCCATTCCGGGAACTCCAGTGCCACCCCGGTGATGTGCGCCGCCGCCGGTTCGGTGCGCCCCGGAGTCACCGCACCGGAGGTCTCGACCCGCCACGATCCCCCACCCGGGCCGGCCAGGGTCAGCGCCAGGGGGCGGTCCAGCCACGCCGGTGCGGCCGCGGCCAACTGGTTGGCCAGCACCGCCATCATCCACTCGAGCACCGCGGCCATCCGGTTGGCGTCGGTCGCCGGGGCGGGGCGATCCAGTGCGGGGGCCATGTCGTGGCGAAGATGGGTGTGCTGGTCGAAAACCAGCCCACTGGGCAGCAGGCGCGGCGGGAAGCGGCCGAGTTCGGCCAGCGGCATCTGAATCCGGCCCAGCGGAGTCCGTACGACGGCCGGGATCACGGCGCCGAAAACTCCGCTCCACCTTCGGTATTCGGCCAGCACTTCCGCGGGCGGACGGTCCCGGCCTGCCGCGACCATCTCGTCGTTCGTTCGCTCGATATCGTCGCCGCGCATGATCGCCAGTGCCGACAGACCGAACATCGCGTGGCATCCCGCTGCCATGTGCGCGACGACGTCGGTGATGCTCCACCCCGGCGCCCGACTGTTCATCCGCCAATCCGCCGGCGCCAGCGAGTCGCAGAACGCCAGCACCTCGGCGCGTTCCGCCCGGAATGCGCGCCGCCGGTCCGGCCCGTTCACAGGCCTACCCGCCCCTGTGCCGCAGCCAGGGCGATGTCGGTACGGAAATGACTGCCCGGCAACCGGATTGAGGACATGGTCCGGTACGCCGCAGCGCGGGCCGCGTCGAGATCCGGTCCGGTTCCGACCACCGAGAGCACCCGCCCGCCGGAGGAGACGACGGCTCCGTCATCGCGTCGTGCCGTCCCGGCGTGCAGAACGCCGGCCTGCTCGGCACCGCTGATGACGTCACCCAGCCGCGGCCGGCCGGGGTAGTTCTCGGCCGCCAGCACCACGGTGACGGCGTAGTCGTCGTGCCACCGCAACGGTGGGAAATCGACGAGCGCACCGGTGGCGGTGGCGTGCAGCAGTTGTCCCAGAGGCGATTCCAGCAACGCCAGGACGGCCTGGGTTTCGGGATCCCCGAAGCGGCAGTTGAACTCGACGACCGCCGGGCCGGCAGAAGTCATCGCCAGGCCGGCGTACAGCAGCCCGGAGAACGGACACCCGCGCCGGACCATCTCCGCGGCAACAGGTTCGACGATATCGCGCACGATCGCGGCCCGGACCTCATCGGGCAGCCAGGGCAGCGGCGCGTACGCGCCCATTCCGCCGGTGTTGGGTCCGGCATCGCCGTCACCCACCCGCTTGAAGTCCTGGGCGGGCAGCAACGGCACGACGGTAGCGCCGTCGACCAGACAGAACAGCGATACCTCGGGGCCGTCGAGGAAGGACTCCAGCAGCACCGGATGTCCGGATTCCAGCAGGTCGGCGGCGTGCGCGCGGGCGGTGTCCCGGTCGGCGGTCACCACCACCCCCTTGCCGGCCGCCAGTCCGTCGTCCTTGACCACCCAGGCCTGCTGCCCCGCGGGCGGGCCGAACCGGTCCAACGCGGCGTCCAGTGCAGCCGGGGTGTCCACCGTCTCGCTGACGGCGGTGCGCACCCCGGCAGCGGCCATCACATCCTTGGCGAAGGCTTTGGAGCCCTCGATGCGGGCGGCGTCCCGCGACGGTCCGAAGCAGGCGATGCCGGCCGCCCGGACCGCGTCGGCCACACCGCGGACCAGTGGCACCTCGGGGCCGATCACCACCAGGTCGGCGTCGATCCGGCGCGCCAGAGCGGTGACCTCGTCGGGGGAGGCGACGTCGACGTCGTAGTGGGTGGCGATCGCGGCGGTGCCCGCATTGCCCGGTGCGACCGCGAGGAAGTCGACGGCGGGGTCCTTGCGCAGGCCCAGGAGAAGGGCGTGTTCGCGGGCACCGGAACCGATCACGAGGACGCGCACGATGTCACACCCTAACCACGCGACTGCCACGCGCCTACCATTCCCCCATGGGTTATCCCATGCCGCCACCGTGGCTGCCGCCGCCTCCACCACCGCCGCGCCCGCGCAGCGCCGTCGACATCACCGCCTCCATCGTCGTGATGGTGCTGACGGTGCTGCTCGTGGGCGCCGGCGCGGTGATGGGGTTGTTCTCGCTGGCCTTCCTCGATCACTGCCCGCCGGGGACGTGCAGTATCGAGGGTGCGGTCACCGCGTCGATGATGACGGTCGTGATCGCGGGCTTTCTGGCCGTGACCGGCATCATCACCACGGTCGTTCGACTCATCGCCCGGAAGACGGCCTGGCCCTTCGCGGTGGGCACCCTGGCACTGTGCCTGGGGGTCTTCTTCCTGGGCGCGATCGCCTACACCGCAGCAGTCAGTTAGTCGTCTTCCTGCGCTTGGCCGCGACCTTCTCCACGACGGAGTTGAAGGTCGATCCGAGCGGGAAGCCGACATAGTGGGTGATGAAGATCGCCATCTCCCGCAGCTCGTCCTCAGTCATCTCCCCGTTGCCCAGGGCGGCGTTCACCTGGATTTCGGCGAGGTCCGGCAGGCCGAGGGCGGTCACCACCGACAGCGTCATGATCCGCTTGTCGCGCATGGACAGCCCGGGCCTGCTCCAGATGTCGGCGAACAGGTGATCGACGGTCAGCGCGAAGTAGTCCCCCGGCAGGTCGGGCATCTCCCAGCCGTAGACCTCGTTCATCTTGGCGAGGCCCTTGCGGCGCAGCTCGTCCATTCCCTAATCCTCTCGGTGCGGCACACCGAGCCCGGCAGCCAGGTTGCGAAGCGCGATCCGCGCCAGGGGAAGGTCCACATCGAGCGAATCACCGAGTGCCAGAGCCAGATTCAGATCCTTTTCCCCCAGTTCGCGGGTGTGCTCGAAGGTGTCGTAGAGCCAATGGCCGGGTTCGATCTCATGCATGTTGTCGCGGATCATGATCGCGCCGGGGCCGCCGGTCAGGGCGTCGGTGTGGCGCACCACGCGGCCCAGCGCCTGCAGATCCAGCCCGGCCCGCTCGGCCAGTGTCATCGCCTCGCAGGCAGCCACGAAACCGGTGAAGGTCAACATGTTCCGAGCCAGCTTCATCCGGGTGCCGGCACCGGGCTCACCGGCATGGATCACCAGCGACGCCCACTTCTTGAACACCGGTTTGATGCGTTCGTACACCTCCCGCGGCGCCCCGACCATGGTGGCCAGTTCGCCGTTGCGGGCCGCGCCCACACCGCCGCTGACCGGGGCGTCGATGACGTGGATACCGTGCGGCGCCAGGGCGAGAGCCAGTTCCGCGGCTGTGGTGTCGGCGATCGTGGAGTGGATGGCGATGACGGTTTCCGGCGCCGCGTGAGCGGCGAGTTCGCCGACCACCTCCCGCACCTGGCCGTCATCGAGCACCGTCACATCGATCAGGTCGGCGGCGGCGACCTGGGCCAGATCCGCGGCGGCGGTCGCGCCGGCCTCGGCCAGTGGTGCCATCGCCTCGTCGCGTACGTCGTACACCGTCAGCCCGCCCGGCCAGTCGACCAGGCGCATGGCCATCGGGGCGCCCATGCTGCCGAGGCCGATGTAACCGATCGTCATGTCATGCGTGATCATGGCCGGATGATCTGTCCGCCGTCGACATTGAAGATCTGCCCGGTGATCCACTTCGCCTGATCCGAGAGCAGGAACACACACATCCCCACCAGATCCTCGGGTTGGCCCATGCGGCTGAGCGGGATTCGCTTCACGATGTCGTCGACCATAGCCGCCGGCGTGGTGGTCCGATTGGCTTCGGTGTCGATCGGGCCGGGGGCGATCGCGTTGATCCGGATGTTCTGCCAACCCAACTCACGGGACAGCTGCTGGGTCAGGCCGTTGATGCCGACCTTGGCGAGACCGTAGTAGTTGGCGTACAGCCAGGCGGCGGTCGAGGACTGGTTGACGATGGCGCCGCCTCCCCTGGCGGCCATGCTCTTGTAGACGGCGCGCGTGCAGACCAGCGCACCGTCGAGGTTCACGCTCATGAACCGCTTGTAGTAGTCCCAGTCGACGGTCAGCAGCATGTCCAGTTTCATCCCGCCGAA
>CAVQRL010000025.1:0-37800 GCA_963715145.1 uncultured Actinomycetota bacterium
CAGGGCCATCCGAACTCCGGCACCGGCCAGGTTCGCCAGCAGATCCTGGGCGCCGGGGCACCACGGCAGGCCGTCGTCGAACAGGTCACCGGTGATCTCATGCAGCCAGTCGGCGGTCGCCGCCATGTCACCGGGTCGCCGGCAGGCCGAGGTCGGTGTAGACGATGCGGATGACGTCCTCGGCCGAACCGCCGACGGTGGCCCGCCGCACCTCCGGGCTCATCTGCGCGCCGAACCGGTCGTAGAGCCGTGCATCGAGATGTCCCACAGCTTCTCGGAGTCGACCAGCGTGCCGTCCATGTCGAATAGCACGGCACGCATGGCGGTGATTGTGTCACTCAAATTTGTCAGAGCGAAGTGCCATGCTCATGCCATGCCCTCGACCGCAACGTCAACGGATGTCGAAGTGACTCCCGGTGAACGGCTCGGCGTTCTTTTCGAGGAGCTTTCGGAGTTGACCGGTCAGCGCAACGCGATCGACGGGCGCATCGTCGACATCATTGCCGAGATCGATCGTGACGGACTGTGGGGTGCGACGGGCGCCCGGTTGGTCATCTCCCTGGTCGCGTGGAAGACCGCCACCTCGCACGCCAATGCCGCCGCCATCGCGACCGTGGCCCGCCGGGTGGAGTCCTTTCCCGCTGCGTCCAGGGCCTGCGGGAGGGCCGGCTTTCCCTCGACCAGGTCGGGGTCATCGCCGCACGCGCGGGTGAGGGATCGATACCCACTACGCACAGTTGGCCGGCGTGGCCACCGTCAGCCAACTGCGCACCGCGATCAATTTGGAACCGCGCCCGGATCCGGGCCGGCCCGACCCGCGGCCGGCGATCACCAAGACCAGCGATGAGGCGTTCGACTTCTGGCGGATCACCCTGCCGCACACCGAATCAGCGATCTTCGAGGCCGCCCTGCAATCCCATCGCGACGCGCTGATCGCCGAGTGGCGACAGGACCGGGACGACGAGCGGGCCCCGGTACCGACGGCCATCGACGCGTTCCTGCGGCTGGTCGAGACCGGATGGGATGGCGAGGTGCAGCGCGGCCCCACGGGCAACGCACCACCGTGGTGGTGCACCTCGACGTCGACCGGAAGATCGGCGCGCTGCACCTCGGCCCGCTGCTACCGGACTCCGAGCGGCAGTACCTGACCTGTGACGCGACCTGTGAGGTCTGGTTCGAACGCGACGGCGAGGTGATCGGCTCCGGTCGAAGCACCCGCACGATCAGCCGCCGGCTGCGCCGCGCGCTCGAGCATCGCGATCGCACCTGCGCCGTCCCCGGCTGCGAGGCCACGCGCGGCCTGCACGCGCATCACATCCGACACTGGGAAAACGGCGGCGAGACCGAACTGCACAACCTGGTTCTGCTGTGCCCTTTTCACCATCGCCTGCACCACCGCGGCGTCATCACCATCACCGGGCCGGCCGACCGCCTCGTCGTCGCCGATGGCGACGGCGACGAACTGCACTCGGGCTCACTGGCCCGCCCTCCAGCGGCCCGCCGCCGTCCGTCGCGCCCTGCCCCGGACCGACCGGCGAACGGGCCCAGTGGTGGTGGTACGAACCGTTCCAACCGCAGGCCCCGCCGTCGACCAATTGAGTTCCGCGGCCGCGCCAACCCTAAGTCCTCCGGGTTGTAGCCGAGGTTGGGGCCGAGCCAGCGCTCGGCTTCCTGGAGGGTCCAGCCCTTGCGCCTGGCGTAATCGGCGACCTGATCCTGGGCCAGCCGACCGACCACGAAGTACTGCGACTGCGGGTGCGAGAAGTACCACCCGCTCACGGCGGCACCGGGCCACATCGCCATCGACTCGGTCAGCTCGATGCCGGTCCGCGCCTGCACGTCCATCAACGTCCACAACGTCGCTTTCTCGGTGTGCTCGGGGCAGGCCGGATAACCGGGGGCGGGCGGATTCCGACGTACTTCTCACCGATGAGCGCCTCGTTGTCCAGATGCTCGTCGGGCTGGTATCCCCGAACTCCCTGCGGACCCGCTCGTGCATCCGCTCGGCGAACGCCTCGGCCAACCGGTCGGCCAGCGACTCCAGCAGGATCGCGCTGTAGTCGTCGTGGGCGGCCTTGAACTCGACGACTTTGTCGTGACTGCCGAGTCCCGCGGTGACGGCGAAGCCGCCCACATAGTCGGCCAGGCCGGTGTCCTTCGGCGCGATGAAGTCGCCCAGGCTCCGGTTCGGGATGCCGTCCCGGTGCTCGCCCTGCTGGCGCAGGTTGCACAGCGTGGCCAGCACCTCGGTTCAGGGTCTCGTCGGTGTAGACCTCGATATCGTCGCCGACGGCGTTGGCCGGGAAGAAACCGATCACCCCGTTGGCGGTCAGCCATTTCTCCTTGATCAGGGTGTCGAGCATCGCCTGGGCGTCGTCGTACAACTTGCGGGCGGCGTCACCGGCGACCGGGTTGTTGAGGATGTCGGGAAAGCGCTCCTTGATCTCCCAGGCGTTGAAGAACGGCTGCCAGTCGATGTATTCGCGCAACTCGGCGAGGTCGTAATCCTCGAACGTCCGCACGCCAAGCCCCTGCGCGGGCACCGGCGGCGTGTATCCGTCCCACTCGATCGGCGTCCGGTTCGCGCGGGCCTTCTGCAGCGTGAGCATCGGCCGCTCGTTTCTTCTCGGCGTGCCGTTCGCGCAGCGAGGCGTAGTCGGACTCGGTGGCCTCCAGCAGGGCGGCCGTTGTTTGTCGTCGAGCAGTGCGGCGGCAACCGGCACCGACCGCGACGCGTCCTTGACCCAGATCACCGGACCGGAACGGCGCGGCGAGATCTTCACGGCCGTGTGGGCGCGCGAGGTGGTCGCGCCGCCGATCAGCAGCGGGATCTCCAACCCTGCCCGCTCCATCTCGACGGCGAAATTGACCATCTCGTCCAGTGACGGGGTGATCAGGCCGGACAGCCCGATGATGTCGGCGTCGTGTTCCTTGGCCGCATCCAGGATCTTCTGCGCGGGCACCATCACACCGAGGTCGATCACGGTGTAGTTGTTGCACTGCAGGACGACGCCGACGATGTTCTTGCCGATGTCGTGGACGTCACCCTTGACGGTCGCCATGATGATCGTGCCGTTGGTGGAGTCGGCGTCACCCGGCTTCTTCTCGGCCTCGATATAGGGCAGCAGGTACCCGACGGCCTTCTTCATCACCCGGGCCGATTTCACCACCTGCGGCAGGAACATCTTGCCGGCGCCGAACAGGTCACCGACGACGTTCATACCGTCCATCAGCGGGCCCTCGATCACCTCGATCGGCCGCCCTCCGGCGGCGGCGATCTCGGCCCGCAGTTCCTCGGTGTCGTCATCGACGTGGGCGTCGATGCCCTTGACCAAGGCGTGCGTGATCCGTTCGCGGACCGGCAGACTGCGCCATTCCGCGGCGGCAGGGTCCTCGGCTTTCTGGGTGCTGTTGAACCGGTCGGCGATCTCCAGGAGTCGATCGGTCGCGTCCTCGCGACGGTTGAGAACGACGTCGGTGATCCGCTCCCGCAACTCGGGGTCGATCGAGTCATAGGGCACCAGCGCACCCGCGTTGACGATGCCCATGTCCAGGCCGGCCTTGATGGAGTGGAACAGGAACACCGCGTGGATCGCCTCACGGACCGGGTTGTTGCCGCGGAACGAGAACGACACGTTGGAGATGCCGCCGGAGATGTGCACCCCGGGAAGGTTCTCCTTGATCCAGGCGCAGGCCTCGATGAAGTCGGTCCCGTACGTCGCGTGCTCCTCGATACCGGTCGCCAGGGCGAAGCAGTTCGGGTCGAAGATGATGTCTTCGGCGGGGAAACCGACCTCGTCGGTCAGGATCCGGTAGGCCCGCCCGCAGATCTGTTTGCGCCGCGCCAGGTTGTCGGCCTGCCCATCCTCGTCGAAGGCCATCACGACGACGGCGGTGCCGTACTTGCGGCACAGCCGCGCCTCCCGGATGAACTTCTCCTCGCCCTCCTTCAGCGAGATCGAGTTGACGATCGGCTTGCCCTGCACGTTCTTCAGGCCCGCCTCGATGACCTCCCACTTGGAGGAGTCGATCATCACCGGCACCCGGCTGATGTCCGGCTCGGCGGCGGTCAACTTGGTGAACCGGTCCATCGCGGCGACGCCGTCGATCATGCCCTCGTCCATGTTGATGTCGATCACCTGCGCGCCGACCTCGACCTGCTGCAGCGCCACCGACAGCGCGGTGTCGTAGTCCCCGGCTTTGATCAGGTTCCGGAACCGGGCGGAACCGGTGATGTTGGTGCGCTCACCGATGTTGACGAACAGCGAATCGTCGGTGATGTTCAGCGGCTCCAGGCCCGAGAGCCGGGTGGCGACCTCGATCGTGGGTACCTCGCGCGGCGGCTTGCCCTCGACGACCCTGGCGATCTCGGCGATATGCGGCGGCGCGGTTCCGCAACAACCACCGACCAGGTTGACCAGACCGGCCTCGGCGAACTCGGCGATATAGCCGGCCTGACGCTCCGGGGACTCCTCGTACTCACCGAAGGCATTGGGCAGACCGGCGTTCGGATAGCAGGAGACGAAAGTGTCTGCGATGCGGGACATCTCGGCGATATAGGGCCGCATCTCCGGTGCGCCCAGGGCGCAGTTGAGGCCCACCGCGATCGGCTTCGCGTGCCTGATCGCATTCCAGAACGCCTCGGTCGTCTGACCCGACAACGTCCGCCCGGAGGCGTCGGTGATGGTGCCCGAGATGATCACCGGCCAGCGGCGTCCGCGCTCCTCGAACAGCGTCTCGACGGCGAACACCGCCGCCTTGGCGTTCAGCGAGTCGAAGATCGTCTCGATGATGATGATGTCGGAACCACCGTCGACCAGGCCGTTGGCCGCTTCGAGGTAGGCGGCGACGAGCTGGTCGTAGGAGACGTTGCGGGCGCCGGGGTCGTTGACATCCGGCGAGATCGACGCGGTCCGGGTCGTCGGCCCGATGGCCCCGGCGACGTAGCGGGGTCTGTCCGGCGTGCTGAACTCGTCACAGACCGTGCGGGCCAGGGCGGCGCCGGCGTAGTTCAGCTCGTAGGCCAGCTCTCCCATGTCGTAGTCGGCCAGCGAGATCGCGTTCGAGTTGAACGTGTTCGTCTCCAGGATGTCCGCACCCGCCTCGAGATACTCGCGGTGAATGCCCTCGATGATCTGCGGCTGGGTCAGGGTGAGCAGGTCGTTGTTGCCCTGCAGCGCGGTCGGCCACTCGATGAACCGCTCGCCGCGGTAACCGGCCTCGTCCGGCCGGTCCCGCTGGATCGCCGTGCCCATCGCACCGTCGATGACCATGATCCGCCCGCGCAGCGTCGCCGTCAGCGCGTCGGTGCAGTCGGGGCGGATGTTCGGCGCAAAAGTATCGAGCACGGGGACGTGCGCTCCTTCCTCATCGGAAGGCGTCCTTAACTCTGCCGAGCGTGGCGGGTTCAGGGGCGGACCTGAACCCGTTGCAACGCCTCTCGACCCGACAAGTCTACGTCCTCACCCGAGCGGCTTCTGAAACCCTGTCGCATGCTCTGCTGGTTGACGTTTGCCGGTCTTAAGCGGCTCATCGCAGCCGAGCAGGGCTTAGGCTGGACGAGTGACATCGTGGACCTTCAGCGGCAGTCAAGGCCCCAGCCTGCCCGAACTCCACAACACCATCATCGTGGCGGCGTTCGAGGGCTGGAATGACGCCGGGGATGCCGCCAGCGATGCCCTCGAGCACCTCGACGAGATCTGGGAAGCCCAGCCGATCGTCGAGATCGACGACGAGTCCTACTACGACTACCAGGTCAACCGGCCGGTGATCCGGCAGGTCGACGGGGTGACCCGCGAACTGGTCTGGCCGTCGATGCAGATCTCCTACTGCCGCCCGCCCGGCGCCGACCGCGACATCGTCCTGATGCACGGTGTGGAGCCCAATATGCGCTGGCGCAGCTTCTGCGCCGAACTGCTCGCGATCGCCGACAAGCTCAATGTCGACACCGTGGTGATCCTGGGAGCGTTGCTGGCCGACACTCCGCACACCCGCCCGGTGCCGGTCTCCGGGGCGGCCTACTCCCCCGATTCGGCCAAGACCTTCGGCCTGCAGGAATCGCGGTACGAGGGTCCCACCGGCATCGCCGGGGTGTTCCAGGACGCCTGTGTGGCGGCCGGGATTCCGGCGGTGACGTTCTGGGCGGCAGTGCCGCACTACGTCTCCCAGCCGCCCAATCCGAAGGCCACCGTGGCGCTGCTGCGCCGCGTCGAGGAAGTCCTCGACATCGAGGTGCCCCTCGGTGACCTCGTGGAGCAGGCCGAGGAGTGGGAGCAGGCCGTCACCGAGATGACCGCCGAGGACGAGGAGATCGCCGATTACGTCGCCGGCCTGGAGGCGCGCGGGGACGCCGAGATCGACGTCAACGAGGCGCTGTCGAAGGTGGACGGCGACACGTTGGCGGCCGAATTCGAGCGCTATCTGCGCCGACGCGGACGCTAGCCGGGCGACCGTCACCGAACCGTCAGGCCGTTTCGCTACTCCCCGGCGGGTGGGTGGGGGTATCCCTCTACATTGAGAGTGCTTTCGAGGGAGGTCGTATGAAACTGGCACTGAGCGACGCCGACCTGGCGTTCCGGGACGAGTTGCGGGAGTTCTTCACCACCACGTTTCCCGCTGACATCCGGGAGCGGGCCCGCACGGAGAGCCTGAACTACCCCGATGACGTCGTGAACTCGATGCGCATCCTCAACGATGCCGGACTGGCGGTGCCCAACTGGCCGGTCGAATGGGGCGGCAAGGACTGGACCCCGCTACAGCGGCAGATCTGGTCCGAGGAGATGCGAATGGCCTGCGTCCCGGAACCGTCTGGCGTTCAACGCCAGCATGGTCGGGCCGGTGATCGCGGAGTTCGGCTCCACCGAACTCAAGGAGCGTTTCCTGCCCGCGACGGCCAACCTCGACATCTGGTGGTGTCAGGGCTTCTCCGAACCGGAGGCCGGCTCCGACCTCGCCTCGCTGCGCACGACCGCGGTCCGAGACGGCGACCACTACATCATCAACGGCCAGAAGACCTGGACCACACTCGGGCAGTACGCCGACTGGATCTTCCTCCTGGCCCGCACCGACCCCAACGCCCCGAAGAAGCAGGCCGGCATCTCGTTCATCCTCGCCGAGATGTCCACTCCCGGCATCACGGTGCGGCCGATCAAACTCATCGACGGCAGCTACGAGGTCAACGAGGTGTGGTTCACCGATGTCCGCGTCCCGGCCGACCAACTCGTCGGCGAGGAGAACGCGGGCTGGAGCTATGCGAAGTTCCTGCTGTCCAACGAGCGCAGCGGGATCGCCCGCGTGGGTATCAGCAAGGTCTGGCTCACAGAGGTCAAGGAGCGGGCCGCCAAGACTCCGCTCGGCAGCGGAACCCTGTTGGAGGACCCGCTGTTCGCCGCCCAGGTGGCCGAAGTGGAGAACGAACTGCTCGCCCTCGAGTTGACCCAACTGCGGGTCAGCGGCGACGAGGCCGGCGGCAAGCCGAACCCGGCGTCGTCCATTCTCAAACTCCGCGGTTCGCAGTTGCAGCAGGCGGTGACCGAGTTGCTGGTCGAGGTGGCCGGACCGGATGCACTGCCGTTCGAGGCGCCCGACGCGGTGGACTCCCCGGACTGGGCGCAGCATGCCGCACCGCGATACCTCAACTACCGCAAGACCTCGATCTACGGCGGCAGCAACGAGGTGCAGCGCACCATCATCGCCTCGACGATTCTGGGACTGTGACATTGCTTTGGGAGAGGAACGGCCATGAACTTTGATCTGACCGAAGAGCAGCAGCTGTTGTCCGACACCACCCGCGATGTCCTGCTGCGCGGCTACGGCACCATCGAGGCGCGCAACAAAGTCGTCGACGAGGACCCGGCAGCCGGACCGGGCTGGAGCACCGACGTCTGGAAACAACTGGCCGAGATCGGCATCCTCGGACTGGGATTCGATCCCGAGGAGTCCGGGCCGATCGAGGTGATGGTCGTGATGACCGAGGTCGGCCGCCGGCTCGCACCGGAACCGGTCGCGGCCGCGGCCCTGATTCCCGGTGGTGTGATCGCCGCGCACGGCTCGGATGAACAGCGCGCGCTGCTCGACGAGGTGGCCGACGGGCAACGCCTGCTGGCCTTCGCGCACACCGAACCCGGGCGGCGCGGCGCCGCCGGGCCGGCCACCCGCGCGACCGAGCAGGGCGGCGCCTGGACGATCACCGGCCGCAAGAATCCGGTGATCGCCGGGGACAGTGCCGACACCCTGCTCGTCACCGCGGCACTGCCCGGCGGCGGCAGCGGCCTGTTCCTGGTGGACGCCTCCCAGGACGGCGCGGTGACCCGGGCCGGCTACCGGACCTTCGACGGCCAGCGCGGGGCCGACATCGGGTTCGACGACGCCGCGGCGCAGCCGCTCGGCGCCGGTGGTGACGCGACGGCGGCCATCGAGGCGACCGTGCTGAGCTTCCAGTCGGCGCTGTGCGCCGAGGCCGTCGGGGCGATGGACGAATCCCTAAGGCTGACAACGGATTACCTCAAGAGCCGCAAGCAGTTCGGCGTTCCACTCAAGACGTTCCAGACGCTGACTCAGCGGGCCGCCGATATGTACGTGTCCCTGGAGTTGGCCCGCAGCATGAGCTACTACCTGGCGATGTCGGTGGCCGATGGCCGGTTCGACCCGATGGTGGGCGCCCGCGCCAAACTGCAGATCGGCCGTTCCGGACGGCATATCGCCCAGGAGTCCATCCAGTTGCACGGCGGCATCGGCGTCACCGCCGAGTACCCGATCGCGCACTACGCCGCCCGGCTGACCGCCATCGACCAGACCTTCGGATCCTCGACCGACCACCTGCGTTATCTGGTCAGTCAGGTGGGCGGCTACGGCACGGCGCTGCTGTAGCCGCCGCTCAGCTGACCTTGACCAGCTTCGGCGCCTGCCAGGTGCCGTTGAGTGCCTCGTCCTTCGGCCAGTACAGCCGCACGAAGATGGTGAAGGGTCCCGGCGGGGCCGGCAGCCAGTTGGGCTGCTTGTCGGATTCGGGCGGGCTGTTCTGGACGAACAGGGTCAGGCTGCCGTCGGCGTTCGTCGTCAGGTTCGGCAGCATCGGCGAATTGATCACGTAGCGATCGATCGGGTTGTCCACCAGCAGGCTCTCCGGCAGCTTGTACATCGTCACCGACCAGAACGCGTTCACCGGCGGCAGACCACCGGCCGGGAAGGTGAGTGTGTACTTGCTCTCACCGCTGAGCGGCTTGCCGTCGGCATCGGTGGACAGCACCGGGTACATGGCCTCCTCGTTGGAGTTGGCGTAGATCCCGATCACCGCTCCGGCCATCCGGTAGAGATAGTTACCGTTCAGCTGCTCCTTGGTTCCGAACAGCTGGCCCGACGTCACCTCACCGGTGTCGATCTTGTCCTTCTTGAAGGTGGCGAACTCCGCCCAGGCGTCGCTCATCCCATCCTTGAACGCCTTCTGCATTTCGGGGCTGAGCTTGCCGGAGTCGAACGTCCCGTCGCCGGTGAGTCCGATGGAGGCGAACCGGGCCCGAATATCCTTCTCCGACTCCAGCGTGGGGGCGTATTTCAGCTGGAAGTCCAGCAGATCGAAGAAGGTCAGCGAGGTCTTCTGGTCGTCGGGGCTCAGCGGGGTCGGGAAGTCGATCGCCGGGGCCGGCGCCGGGGCATTCTTCTTCAGGAAGGTCGACAGCGGTTGGGCCTGGTAGCCGGCCTGGATCTTCTCGACGTTCGCCAGGTCGTCGGGGCCCAGCAGTTGGGTCCGGTAGGCGACCAGCACGAAATCGGTGTCGGCCTTGATGACCTCTCGGATGCCCTCGGGCTTCTGGCCGTTCCACCCCGGTCCGGCAAGCAGGTAGGCGCCGCCGTCGGTGCCGGTGGTCCGACTGCCGACGTAGGCGAAGTTGTAGGTGTAGCCGTCGATGAACTGCAGCGAGTAGTAGCGGTCCGATATCGGCGGCACCAGCAGGACCAGCGGCTCGGCACGGAGGTCGGCCCCCAGCATGGAATAGGGGGTGTCGGAGTTCGGCGTCTGGATTGTGGTGTCCGCCGGCGTGAACAGCCTTGCCGCACTGTGCACTTCATTCCACGGGCCCTTGTATTCCGGGCTCTGCGTGTTGACGAAGTACGAGTACTGCACCCGGTAGCTGTCGACCATCGGGAAGCCGTAGATGTAGGCCTCCTTGGCGATCGCCCGGGCCTGTTCGGTGGTCACCGGGCCACCGGTGGCCGACGGGGCGGACGTGGTTTGAGGGGGTTCGGCCCGGTTGGAGGTGCCGCAACCGGCCAGCACCAGAGTCAGCAGTGCGACGACGATCGTGATCGGATTCCGCATCATTCTCCTGTTCTCGACCGTTCGGCAAGGCCGGCGGCGCATCGCCGACCAACCTAGTCCATCGGCTCAGCCGCTGCCCGTCCCCGCTACAGCGCGATACCGAGCAGCGCATCGACCGCCGTCGCGACCATTCGCGGCGCTTCGGCGTAGCGGCCGCCGTACTCCAGCGCGTCGGTCGCCCAACCATCCACGGCGGCAAGGGCTTTGGGGCTGTCCAGATCGTCAGCGAGGTAACGGCGCAACCGCGCGACCAGATCGGCCGCATCCGGACCGGCCGGCAGTGCGGTCGCGGCGCGCCAGCGTCGCAGGCGGGCCTCGGCTTCGGCCAGTACCTCGTCGGTCCAGAACCGGTCGCTGCGGTAATGCCCGGACAGCAGGCCGAGTCGGATCGCGGCCGGGTCCACCCGAGCGGCGCGCAGGGTGGAGACCAGCACGAGATTGCCCCGACTCTTCGACATCTTGTGGCCGTCCCACCCGATCATCCCGGCGTGCACGTAGTGTCGCGCGAACCTGCGCTGGCCGGTCATGCATTCGGCATGCGCCGCGGAGAACTCGTGGTGCGGGAAGATCAGATCGCTGCCCCCGCCCTGGACGTCGAAACCGAAACCGATGCGGCTCAACGCGATTGCCGCGCACTCGACATGCCATCCCGGCCGTCCGGGTCCGAACGGTGACGGCCAACTCGGCTCGCCCGGACGCTCGGTCCGCCACAGCAGGGCGTCGAGCGGATCGGCTTTCCCGGGGCGACCGGGGTCGCCGCCGCGTTCGGCGAACAACCGCAGCATGGTGTCGCGGTCGTAATTGGACTCGTAGCCGAACTGCACGTCGGCGTCGGCCCGGAAATACACGTCCGGATGGTCCGGGTCGTCGAGGACGTAGGCGGCCCCCGACGCCAGCAGTTTCTCCACCATTTCGACGACTTCGTCGATGGCCTCGGTGGCCGCCACGTAGTCCTGCGGCGGCAGCACCCGCAGCGCCGCCATATCCTCGCGGAACAGTTGGGTCTCCCGCGCGCCCAACTGACGCCAGTCCACCCCGTCGCGCTCGGCCCGTTCGAACAGGGGGTCGTCGACGTCGGTGACGTTCTGCACGTAGTGCACCCGGTGCCCGCTGTCCAGCCACATCCGGTAGACCAGGTCGAAGGTCAGATAGGTGGCGGCGTGCCCCAGATGGGTGGCGTCGTAGGGGGTGATGCCGCAGACGTACATGGTGGCGACCGCGCCGGGCACGGTGGGCCGGACCTGGCGGTCGGCGGAGTCATAGAGCCGCAGCTGTGGGCCCCGGCCGGGCAGCGCGGGAATGTCGACCGACGGCCACGACTGCATCAGCTGACCTGCCACATCGCGTCGAGCAGCAGACCCGCCACATCGGATCGGCACATCAGGAAGTCCGGCAGGTAGGGATCGGGGCGGTTGTAGCGCAGCGGCGAGCCGTCCAGTCGGGTGGCGTGGAAACCCGCGGCCTGCAGCACACCGGCCGGTGCGGCCGAATCCCACTCCCACTGGCCGCCCGCGTGGATGTAGGCGTCGGCATCGCCGCGCAGCACGGCCATCGCCTTCGCGCCGGCCGAGCCGATCGGGATGAACTCGATGTCGAGTCGGTCGCGCAGCAGCCACAGCACGGTCGGCGGGCGGTTGGAACTGGCGGTGATCCGGATCGGGCCGGACTCCCGCGGCGGCGGCGGGGCCACCGCGTCACTGCGGTGCACCTCCCCGAGGGCGGGCAGCGCCACCGCGGCGTCGGTGATCACGCCTTCGGCAGCACCGGTGCGCTGCCAGAGCGCCACGTGCACGGCCCAGTCCTCACGGCGCGGCATCGAGTACTCCCGGGTGCCGTCCAGCGGGTCGATGATCCACACCCGGTCGGCGTGCAGTCGCAGCAGATCGTCGTGGGCCTCCTCCGACAGCACGGCGTCGTCGGGGCGTTCGTCGCGAAGCCGCCTCAGCAGCAGCGCGTTGGCGCGGATGTCACCGGCATCGCCCAGCGCGGGCGGAAAATCGTGGCCGATCTCGTCGCGCACCGACAGCAACAGCCGTCCGGCCTCCTCGGCCAGATCGGCCGCCAGTTCGGCATCGGTGCGACTCACCCAGCCAGTATTGCCGACTCTCAAGCGGCCCGTCGGCGCGGCGTACATTTGCTGGCATGCGGATGATCGGCGTTGTGCTGGCGGCTGGTACGGCGGTTGCGTTCACGGCGTCGGGCTGTGGCCCGGCGAAGCCGGTCGAACTGACCGGAACCACCTGGGAGTTGCTCAGTATCGAGTCGATGTCGCCGGAGGAAGAGCCGAGCACCACCATCGCCGACCCGTCGAAGTACACCGTGACCTTCGGCGACGACGGGAAGGCCGGCTTCCGCGTCGACTGCAACCGGGGCAACTCCACCTGGACGATCGAGGCCGCCGGACCCGATTCCGGCAGCCTGAGTTTCGGGCCGATCGCCCTGACCCGGATGGCCTGCCCGCAGCCGTCCGCGGACAGCACGGTGGCCGCCGCACTCGGGCACGTGCGTTCGTACCTGGTCTCCGATGGCCAACTGCATCTTTCGCTGCAGGCCGACGGCGGAATCATGCACTGGCAGCCCGCCACCCGACCCGGTTAGCCGAGCGCGATCGCCGCACGCGCCGCCGCGGCGGTCTGCCGCGCATAGCCGGCGCCGAACAGCGCGACATGCGCAAGCAGTGGGTAAAGCTGATGCAGCGCAACACGATCGCGCCAGTTACGGGCGAGCGGATGCACGCTCTGGTAGCCGCGGCAGACCGCGTCGAGGTGCGCGCAGCCGAACAGCGCGAGCATGGCCAGGTCGGTCTCGCGGTGCCCGCCGTGGGCCGCCGGATCGATCAGCACGGCGCCGTTCGGCGTCCAGATCACATTGCCGCTCCACAGGTCGCCATGCAGGCGGGCCGGGCGATCGCCATCATCGAAATCGCCTGCGCGACAACGCCGGATGACCTCCCGGATCATCGAGTGCGTCCCACCGGACAGGGAGTCGGCAGCGCGGCGCAGCATCGGGTCCAGTCGCTCCGCGGCGTAGAAGCGGCCCCAGCTGTCGTGCGCGGCCAGGCTCATCGGCAGCGGATGGTGCAGGGGGCCGAAGAATCCCGGACCGGTCCATCCGTCCGGGGCGGCCCCGAACCCCGCCGCGCCGGCGTCATGGGTGATCGCCAGTCGTCGGCCGAACTCGATGGCCGCCTCCACCGTCGCCGGGGCCGGGTCCAGCCGGCGCAAAGTCAGGCTGGTGTCGTCGCACGCCAGCACCTCCGCGCACCGGACACCGCCGTCCACGGCTGACAGCCAGCGCAGACCCGTTGCCTCACAAGCGAAGAAACCCGTGGGCGCGTCCGGGTTCCGCTTGACGAACTCGGCCATTCCCGACCGCTAGAACGCCGGCCAGGGCAACGGCCGGCGCCCGTCCGGTGAGGGCATCACCGGATCGTCGAGAATGGCGCGGATGCGCCGTCGCAAGGCGGCCAGTTCGGCCGCGGTGATGTGGGTGCGCAAGCGGGTGCCGAGTTGTCCGGCCAGTCGGGTGTCCAGATCGGCCAGGGCCGCGACGTCCTCATCGCCGATCGGCTGGCCGGCCCATCCCCACAGCACGGTGCGGAGTTTGTCGTGCGTGTGCAGCGAGACGCCGTGGTCGACGCCGTAGACCCGGCCGTCGGTACCGGCCAGAACATGTCCGCCCTTGCGATCGGCGTTGTTGACGACGATGTCGAACACCGCCATCCGGCGCAGCTGGGGGTCGTCGGCGTGTACCAGGGCCACCTCGCCGCCGGAGTAGTCATAGGCGGTGATGATCGAGATGTACCCCGGCGGAACGGAATCGCTCGGACACAGGTCCACCAGTCCGGCGGTGGGCGGATCCTCGCGCTGCTCCACCCACAGCTGGACCATGCCGACTCCGGCGGGGCCTTCCCGAATGATGGTGTGCGGCACGATATCCCAGCCCAGCGCCGCCGAGATCAAATAGGCGGCGAGCTCCCGGCCGGCAAGGGTTCCGTCCGGAAAATCCCACAGCGGCTGCTCCCCGGCCACCGGTTTGTACACGCAGGCCACGGTGGTCTCCCCCAGCGTCGCCTCGCACAGGTAGGTCGCGTTGCTCGCCGAACGGATGCGGCCCACCGGTCTCAGGTCGCCGCGCAGCAGGGTTACCTGCCGGTCGCCGGCTTCTTCGGTCGCCCCGGACGCGTTCCCGGACGTCACGGGTCGAGGTCGTCCCCGGCGTAGTCCCCGTCCCCGGTCAACGGACCGCGCCGGTAGCCGTTGCTCCGCACGCACACATGCCCGCCGGGATCGAGCGGCTCATCGCAGAGCGGGCACGGCGGGCGCCCGGCGGAGATGACGCGGTTGGAGCGGGCGGCGAACTCCTGTGCCGATTCCGGGGACAGGAACACCCGCACGGCGTCAGGCCCCTCCTCGGCGTCGTCGAGGATCACCGATGCGTCGAACTCGGTGTCGCTGACCGCCAGCAGTTCCACCACGACACTCTGCGCCTCGGCATCCCAGCCCAGGCCCATGGTGCCCACCCGGAACTCGGCGTCCAGCGGGGTGATCAGCGGGCCCAGATCGGCGACCTCGGCCTCCGGCGGCAGCGGAGTGCCGAACCGGCGGTGCACCTCGGTCAGCAGCGCACCGATGCGTTCGGCGAGCACGGCGACCTGCTGTTTTTCCAGCATCACCGAGATGACCCGCTTGTCGTGGACGGCCTGCAGGTAGAACGTCCGGTTTCCGGGCTCGCCGACGGTCCCGGCGACGAATCGGTCGGGTGTGCGGAAGACGTGGATCGAACGAGGCATGGTCAACTCCAAAATACCGGCCCGGCGGCACGGGGCCGCAGATTCAGTCGGTGGAACCGCCGACGACGGCGTCTCCGCCGGCGGGAGCCTCGCCACCGGGCGGGGCGGCGATCAGCGCCGAGGCGAGTTGAGCCCCGGTGTGGTTGACGTGCAGCACGAACGGGCGGCTGTCGGTGTACCGGATCACGCTCATCGACGCCGGGTCGGCGACGATGCGCTGGAAGCTGTCCAGGTGGCTGCCCAGCGCGTCGGCGACGACGGACTTGATCACATCGCCGTGGGTGCAGGCCACCCACAGCACGTCGGCGCCGTGCGCGGCGGCCAGCCGGCGATCATGCTCCCGGACCGCGGCCACCGCGCGCGACTGGACGGCGGCCAGGCCCTCGCCCTCCGGGAACACCGCCGCGCTGGGCTGCTGCTGCACCACCGACCACAGCGGCTCGGTGACCAGTTCGCTGAGCTTGCGACCGGTCCACTGCCCGTAGTCCACCTCGGAGAGCCGTTCGTCGACGACCGGATCCAGGCCCAGGGCGGCGGCCAGCGGCTCCAGGGTGAGCCGGCAGCGCAGCAAGGGCGAGCGCACCAGCGCCCTGATCGGCAGGCCGTCGAGGCGCTCGACGAGCGCGGCCGCCTGGGCCGTGCCCTTCTCGTCGAGTTCGACGCCCTCGGATCGCCCGGCCAGCGTGTGCGCGGTGTTGGACACCGAGCGGCCGTGGCGCAGCAGGATGACGGTCACCTACCGGGCTCCGATCACGTCGCCGCCACCACGCCGGTGGCCAGCAGCGCCATCAGGGTCAGCGCCAGCACGACGCGATACCCGACGAACCAGTACATCGCGTGGTGGGTGAGGAAGCGCAGCA
The DNA here is from genome assembly GCA_963715145.1 of uncultured Actinomycetota bacterium. GTDB lineage: Bacteria > Actinomycetota > Actinomycetes > Mycobacteriales > Mycobacteriaceae > Mycobacterium. The sequence continues at coordinate 15,971 of CAVQRL010000025.1, forward strand.
GCCACGCCACCGCCGCGTACCCGATCACGAAGGTGATCACCACCGACACCGCCAACTGGGCGCCGGTGGCGCTCATCCCCTCGCTCACCGGATGGAACGCGTCCGGCAGCGAGAACAGACCGGAGGCGAACACCGCCGGGATCGCCAGCAGGAACCCGAACCGGGCCGACAGCGGACGGTCCAGACCCCGAATGAGTCCGGCGCTGATGGTGGCCCCCGACCGCGACACTCCGGGGATCAGCGCCAGGCACTGGGCGAGGCCGACGAAGAGGCCGTCTTTCCAGGTGAGCTGCCCGAGGTGGCGGTCCTGGCGCCCGAAGTACTCGGCGGCCGCGATGACGGCGGAGAACAGCAGCATCGCGGTGGCCACCACCCAGAGGTTGCGCACCTCGGTGCGGATGAGGTCCTTGAACGCCAAGCCGAGCACCCCGATGGGAATGGAGCCGATGATCACGTACCAGCCCAGCCGGTAGTCGGGATTGTCGCGGTGCGCCCGCACCAGCAGACCGTCGAACCAGGCCTTCAGGATCCGGATGATGTCGCGACCGAAGTAGACCAGCACCGCGGCCTCGGTGCCCAACTGGGACACCGCGGTGAACGACGCGCCGGCGTCGCCGGCGAAGAACGCCCGGGAGACGATCGCCAGGTGGCCCGATGACGAGATCGGCAGGAACTCGGTCAGCCCCTGCACGATGGACAGCACCACGACCTGCAGCCACGACATCGGCATCACATCCACGGCGCTGACCGTACCGTGCCGGTCCGGGCGCCAACCTGGCAGCCGAAAGCGGGTTCGTCAGCGCACGGGCACCGCGGTCGCGAGGGTGTCGCGGACCGCGGCCGTGAGGCTGCGGGCGTCGTCGACGTCCAGATCGCCCAGGCTGCGCTCGGCGGTGGCGATGACATCCTCGGGCAATGGCACCAGGCCGGCCAGCCGGGGGCGGTAGATCTCGACCGCCAACTGGGCGCGGTGGACGTGGAAGGAGAAGCGGCGGCCGTCGCCGAGACGGCCGAATCCGCTGGCGAACAAACCGGTGGTGAGGTCCTCGATGACGAACTCGGCTCCGGGCGTGAGCGGGGCGGCGGCCAGCGTCATGAAAACACCATAACCTCGGTTACGGTGACCGGAGGCTCATCCGGCGGATTTCCGCAACACCTAGAATCCGTCACCGAACGCCCGACGACCTTCCCGAACAACCGATTCCACGGTTTTCCACGACACACTCCGGGGGCTTACCCGTTGCCACAGCACGCACACCGTGTCGCGAAGCGCAGCATGCTGGCCGGAATCCTGGCAGTGACGATCGTTGCCGGCGGCTGCTCGGAGAACCCGTTGGACCCCGCCCCGCCCACCATCGAACCGGCCCGGCCCGCACAGTCCCCGCCGACCGCCACCGCTGCCGCCGGGCAGGTGCTGCCGTTGGCCGGCAGCCCGCAGGCCGCCGCGGTCGACACCGCCACCGGATCGCTGGTGGTGTTGACCTCCGGCACCGACGCGACGCTCACGCTGGTCGGGCGTGCCGGCCCGCCGCGGGTGGTGGCCCTGCCGGGACCGGCCACGGCGGTCGCCGTCGACGGGCGAGGTTCGGCCTATGCGGCCACCCGGGGCGGGTACTTCACCGTCGACCTGGCTCGCGGGACGTCGACGACGACCGCCGTCCCCGGCCGGCCGGACACCGAGTTCACCGCGATCGCCCGGCGTGCGGACGGCAGGTTGGTGCTGGGCAGCGCCGAGGGATCGGCGCTCACACTGGCCGAGGACAACAGCGTGGCCGGTGAGGCCGACGTCTTCGCGCGGGTGGATGCGATTGTCGCCCAGGGTGATACGGCCGTGGTCCTGGACCGTTCCCAGACCTCGGTGACCGAGCTCAACCCCGACGGATCGGCCGGACTGGCGCTACGGGCCGGTCTGGGAGCGACCACGATCGCCGCCGATGCGCTGGACCGGGTGCTGGTGGCCGACACCCGCGGCGGACAACTGCTGGTGTTCGGCGTCGATCCGCTGATCCAGCGGCAGGCCTACCCGGTCGGCGGCTCGCCCTACGGGATCGCCGGGTCGACGAACCTGGTGTGGGTTTCGCAGACTGCGACCAATACGGTGGTTGGCTACGATCTGGCTACTGGAATCCCCGTGGAGAAGGTGCGTTATCCGACCGTGCAGCAACCGAACGCGCTGGCTTTCGACGACGCCACCGACACCCTCTACGTGGTGTCGGGGACCGGCGGGGGTGTGCAGGTGATCGGCAACGCGAGCGGCTCCCGGTGAGCGGGGCCCACCGCGGCCGGATGCCCGCTGCCTGGGAGGCCGGACTCTCCGACGACTACGAGTGGATTCCGTTGCGCCTGCCACCGGAGGTGACCCGGGTCAGCGCCTCCACCCGGTTGTCGATCGAGGCCGAGTACCGGGGCTGGGAGCTGACGCGGGTACGGCTCTACACCGACGGCAGCAGGCGGGTGCTGTTGCGGCGCAGGAAGACCGGCCAGCCGACCGATCAGCCGGGACCGTGATCTACGACGCGGTGCGGCGCCTGCTGTTCCAGGCGCCGCCGGAACGCATCCATACGCTGGTCTTCGGCGCGCTGCGCGGGGCCACCACCACCGAGGCCGCGCGTCGCGCGGGTCGCCGGGCCCTGGGGCCCCGTGATCCGATTCTGGCCAGCACCGTGTTCGGGCTGCGCTTTCCCGGCCCGATGGGGCTGGCCGCCGGCTTCGACAAGGACGGGCTCGGGCTGAACACCTGGGGCGCTTTGGGATTCGGCTACGCCGAGATCGGGACGGTCACCGCCCAACCGCAACCGGGCAATCCCGAACCGAGGCTCTTCCGGCTGCCCGAGGACCGCGGTCTGCTCAACCGGATGGGCTTCAACAATGCCGGCGCCGGGCAACTGGCGCTGCGCCTGGCGCGCCACCGGCCGGACATCCCCATCGGGGTGAACATCGGCAAGTCAAAGATCACCCCGCCGGAGCGGGCCGCCGAGGACTACGCGGCCAGCGCCCGAATGCTCGGCCCGCTGGCCGCCTACCTGGTGGTCAACGTCAGCTCCCCGAACACCCCGGGGCTGCGCGATCTGCAGGCCGTGGAGTCGCTGCGGCCGATCCTGGCCGCCGTGCTGGCCGAGACGTCCACCCCGGTGCTGGTCAAGATCGCCCCGGACCTGTCCGACGAGGACGTCGACGCCGTTGCGGACCTGGCCGCGGAACTGGGTTTGGCCGGCATCGTCGCCACCAACACCACGGTGTCGCGGGCCGGGCTGCGCACCCCGAACGTCGAGGACCTCGGTGCCGGCGGTGTCTCCGGCCCGCCCGTCGCGCATCGCGCGCTGCAGGTGTTGAGACGGTTGTACGCCCGGGTGGGCGACCGCCTGGTGCTGATCGGCGTGGGCGGTATCGACACCGCCGACGACGCCTGGGAACGCATCACCGCGGGGGCGTCATTGCTGCAGGGCTACACCGGCTTCGTCTACGGAGGCGGCCTGTGGGCCAAGCACATTCACGACGGGATCGCCGCGCGGCTACATTCCGGCGGCTTCGCCTCGCTGGCCGATGCGGTCGGCTCGGGCGCCCGGGACTGAATCCGGTGAATCCGCAGCGGGATCGCGGCCACGACGGTGCTTCTTGTGGCGGTACATCTGCGCGTCGGCGTGGCGCAGCAACTCGTCGAGATCATCGACCGGACCCCACGTCGAGCCCGCCGAGACACCGAGGGTGAGCGGCGTCCCCCCACCGTCGTAGCTCCCGCGCACGGCATTGCACAGCCGGTCGGTGAGTTCGGTGACATCCGCTTCGGACGCGGCCGTCGTGGACAGGACGACGAACTCGTCGCCACCGAGTCGGTACACCGAGTCCGGCGCAACCACGTTCCGCGCGATGCGCGCGGCGACTTGAGCGAGGAGGGTATCGCCGACGGCGTGTCCGTGGTCGTCGTTGACCTGTTTGAACCCGTCGAGGTCGAGAAAGACGATCCCGACCGACGCCGATGGTTCGGTGTCGCCGTGTCGGCGAATGGAGTCGGCCAACGCCTTCCGGTTGAACAATCCGGTCAGCGGGTCCGTCACCGCCAGCCGAGCCAGTTCGGATTCGGCCAGCCTGCGTGCCGTGATGTCCTGGAACTGGCCGATGAGGATGTCGTCGCCGCCGTGTTCCCCCGGCACCATCACCGCGTTGCGTTGCACCCAGATCGCCGATCCGTCGCGCCGGACGATCCGCAGTTCGGTGGCGACGTGGGAGTTCGGAGCGTTCGTCAATGCGTCGAAATCCGCCTCGGCGACCTCGAGGTCATCGGGGCTGACGAACTCGCGGACATTGGCGTTGATCGCCTCATCGGCGGTGCAGTGGAACATCGAGCAGAACGACGGGTTGACGTACAGGCAGCGCAGGGACGTATCCGTGATCGCCTGACCGATGGGCGCGTTCTCGACACAGATCTGGAACATCCGCGATGCCTCTTCGCGGGACCGCTCCTCCTCGACGTGCGACGTCAGATCGGTGGCCTGTAGGTAGAAGCCGGCCACCTCGCCGTCGACGACGTCAGGAACGTAGACCGTCTGGAAGTGGCGGGTCGCGCCGTGCCGGTCGATCAGCGCGCACTCGGACAACCGCCGCTCACCCGCAAGCACGGCATCGAGGTCACCCGGGTCGAGTCGAGCACGGTTCTCGCCGATGACCTCGCCGAAGTGGCGGCCCTGGATCTCGGCCGGCGCCATCCCGACGAACTCCGCGAAAGCGACGTTGGCGACGACGGTGCGCAGATCGTGATCCCAGTAGCCGACCATCGCCGGAATACTGTCGATGAGCAGCCGCAACCGGCGGGCTTCGTCGGGCGACATGCGATACCCCGGCGTCAACGTCACCACGCCCCTCCGACCCGGACTGCTCTGAAGCAGTAGAGGCTACTCCTGCACGCCCGCCGATCCATGACGTCCCGCGCTGAGGTGATGGACGGATCAGCACGGGAAGGCCGTGTGGGCGCTCACCCCGGCGGCGCGTCGGCCAGGACCCCGTAGTCGTCGGGCAGTGGTGGTTCGAGCATCGGCTTGCCGTAGCGGTAGCCCTGCACCCAGTCGTAACCCAGTGCCCGCAGTGCAGCCTCCTGCTCGCCAGTCTCGACCCCTTCGGCGATGATCCCCATCCCGAGATCCGATACCAGCTGGATCGCCCAGCGGGCGACGACGTCGTCGCCGGTGTTACCGCGCAGCTGATTGACGAAAGTCCTATCCAGCTTGACGATGTCGACCGGCAGGTTCTGCAGATAGGCCAGCGAGGAGTAGCCGGTCCCGAAGTCGTCGATGGCCACCTTCACCCCGAGTGACGGAAGTGCGATCAACAACTGCAGGAGACGGCCGGATTCCCCGACCATCGCCGACTCGGTCAACTCGATGGTCAATCGCTCGGGCGGGATTGCGTGGCGCTCGATCAGCTCGGCGAGGTAGCCGATGTACTGCTCGTCGAACGTCTTCGCACTGACGTTGATCGCCAGGTGGAACTCCCGCGAGCGGTCCCGCAGCAGCTCGGCGCAGCGCGCGACGGCGCGCTCGGCGATCTGTCGATCGACCTGGCGAATCTGACCCGTCTCCTCGGCAAGCTGGAGGAACTCGCCGGGCGCGAGGATGCCGGCGTCGGGTTGGCGCCAGCGGGCCAGCGCCTCGGCTCCGACGATATGGCCGGTACGCAGCGAGACGATGGGCTGGAAAAGCGTAATCAGCTGATCGCTCTCCAGTGCCCGATAGAGATCCTGTTCGAGCTTCAGCCGATGGACCGCTTGGTTCGAGAAGCTGTCCTGATAGAACTCGACACGAGACCCACCGGCACGTTTGGCTGAGTACATGGCCAGATCGCCGCGCCGGAGCAGTTCGTCGGCGGTGACGACATCGACGGCGCCATCGCCGGGACTGAAGGCGCCCACGCTGACGTTCACCACATGCGTGGAACTGTCCAGAGTCAACGGATCTCGAAACGCCGTCACAATCCCCTCGGCGAGCCGCGCAACCCGATGGGGCGTGGCATCACGCAGGAGCACGACGAACTCGTCGCCGCCGAGGCGGAACACTCTGCCGGACCCACCCACCAGATCCGACGTGACCTGCTTGAGCCGGGTTGCGGTCCGGCGCAGCACCAGGTCCCCCTTGTCGTGTCCGAACGCGTCGTTGAGCTGCTTGAAGCGATCGAGGTCGATGAACAGCAGGCTGAAGACGGGCGCCTCGGTGCCTGATCGCGTCTCGTTGTCGACTGTCATCGCGAGCGCGCGGCGGTTGCCCAGACCGGTGAGGTGATCGATGGTCGCTTCGAACGCGAGTTGCCGGTACGAGTACTCGATCATGCCGGACTGCACCGCTCGGTGGACCGTGTCGGCCGCGTCTCGATCGCGATCGGACCATGGGCGGCTGCGGTTGTGGAGGTTCTCGACGAACTCTTCGAAGGAATCGCGGTGCTGCAGCCTTCCGAACCCGTCCTTCCCGACCGGGGCGGGCGACTCACCGCCCCACTCGACGCTCGCGGCCAATGGTCGGCGGAACCAGGCCAGATAGGACTCCAGGGTGCCGGGCAGTCGGGCCACGATCGCTCCCGCGCACAGATCGGGCGTGGCGAGAGAGGGCATGTCGGCGGCGAGGCAGTCGCTCACCTGCACGAGGGTCGTCCCGTCTGGGCTCGACTCACGCACCTGACGATCGACCGCGGTCTGGTCGGGCACATCGCCGCGCCGGAACACCTCCCGGCCCATCCGGACCACCAGGCCATCGGCCTGCACCGCCGTCAGGGCATCGGGGCCGAGTGCTCGGAGACATTGGATGGGATCGGCTCCGGCCGTGAGGTTTCGCCGGAGTTCCTCGGACAGCGCCGTCACTCTTGCAGCATCCTTGTAGGCCGATATGTCGTGCGCTATAACGGTCAGCCATTTTTCGTCCGGTCCGGACGGGTCTTCGTGCCGCAGCACGGTGAGGCTTACTTCACGGGGATGTTCGCCTTCTCCTGGGAGAGTCGATTCACCAGACCACATCCCATCCCGCAGCGCGGCGGGCACGCCCTCGTCCCGCAGCTGGCTGAGCGCACCACCGTCGAACAGCGCTTCAATACTGCTCGGCAGGGGATCGTGATCGGCGAGCCCCAATAAGTCCCGCCAAGCTCGGTTGAGGTGCCTCAGGTCTCCACCCTGCTCGAAAATCGCGACACAGTCCGGAGTGGTTTCGACGATCTGCATGAACCCGGATAGCGATTTGTTGCTGGTACGCAGATCGGCGGTCATCTGAAGGGCCAGTTCCTCCGCCCGTTGCCGATGCAAAGCCAGCGAGGCGATGACCAAAAAGAGCAGAACGTCGATGACCAACCCGGCACCGGCGACCACCCACGGCTCATATGATCGCGGGGTATGTATTGGGCCTGAGGTGAACCGGGTAGTCCACATTCGATTGCCGATGGGAAGCGAATTCTGGGCGACTCGCTGTCGTTCGAAGTCACTGGCACGGGGACTTTCATACAACAGGTTTTGAGCCTCGGTATCTTCGCCGTAGAAAATCTCTGACTCAAATTCCCGGGCTTGGGCCGGGAGAACGCCGTCCATGAAATCGCGGGTCCGAAAAGGCGCGTAGACCCACCCGACCAGAGCAGTTTCGCGCTGCTCGACAGTGTCGATGGGAGCGCCGTCTCGATAGTGCGGAACGTACATGAGAAAACCGCGCTGAACATCTTCGTCGGTCTCTTGAACGAGTGTCACCGGACCGGACACTGTTGCCAAACCGGTGCGCGCCGCGCTCTCCATCGCCTCCCGACGGGTCGGTTCCGAATACATGTCGAACCCGAATGCTCGCTGATTCCTGAAATCAAACGGTTCGAGGAAAATGATCGCAGAATGAGGATCCCGATCACCGGGTGGGCGAATGGCGAAATCCGGGAACCCTTCGGCGCGAATGCCCGCTTCGAAGTCCGACTTCTCGCCCGGGGGAACGATAACCGCGTAGCCGAGGCCCTGGATACCGGGAAATTGATTCCGCAAATTCAGACTGTCAGCGAATTTCTTCCACCCGGCCCTGGTGATCGGCACATCGCTACTGCGCAAGAGCCCGACGCCGCTGTCCAGGGCTATTTTATAGTCCAGCATGCGCTGTGAAATCGCATTATTGGAGTCACCGACGATATTCAGGAATTCTTGTTCTGCGCCGTCGTCAACGGAAGTCTTGACAGCGCGCCAGGCGAAAAACGTCACAACAACCGCCGCCAGAAACACCACCCAGGCCAGCGCCGAATGTCGTATGAGTCTGCCGGCCGAACCTCCCGCCGAACCGCGCCCTAGCCGCACACAACACTCTCCAGGTCCAGAATCTCAATCCGATACAACTACATGGACCTGTGCGCAGGGGGCCTTTTTGCGGTGTCTGCACTCGATGCTGCAACCGTGCCGGCTGGAAGAAGCCCGGCCGCAAACTCCGCGAAGCCCGCTACTTCTGTTCGTACGTGCCGTGGATGATCGCGCGGGCGATGGCGTGCATGAACAGGTTGAAACCCAGATACGCGGGGCTGGCATCCTCGGGGAGGTCCAGTTTCTCGACGTCGAGGGCATGCACCGCAACGAAATAGCGGTGATAGCCGTGCCCGGCCGGCGGTGCGGCACCGACGTACCGGCGCATCCCGGCGTCGTTGCACAGCGTCAGCGCCGAGCCGGGCAGCACCGATCCGTTGCCAACCCCGGACGGCAGTTCGGTCACCGTCGCGGGCAGGTTGGCCACCGCCCAATGCCAGAAGCCGGATGCGGTGGGGGCGTCCGGGTCGAACACCGTCACCGCGAAGCTACGGGTGGTCTCCGGAAATCCCGACCAGCTCAGCTGCGGCGACACATCCTCGCCGCCGGCCCCCATGATTCCGCTGACCTGGGCCATCTTCAGCGGCTGACCGTCCGCGACATCCGCACTGGTCAGCGTGAAGCCCGGCAGTTCGGGCAGAAAGTCGTAGGGGTTGTAGTCGAAAGCCATGGCGAATCCTCCTGTGCTCCAACAGTTCCGGGTCTTCAGCAGTTCTTGAGGAAGTGCTCGAGCACCCGGGCGCCGAAGTGCAGCGCGTCGATGGGTACCCGCTCGTCGACACCGTGGAACAGTGCCGAGAAGTCCAGTTCCGGAGGCAGCCGCAGCGGGGCGAAGCCGAAGCACCGGATACCCAGCCGGGCAAAGGCCTTGGCGTCGGTACCCCCCGACAGCATGTACGGAACGGTCCGCGCCTCCGGGTCCACGGCGATCAGCGCATCGTTCATCGCGTCGACCAGCCCGCCGTCGAACGTCGTCTCGTAGGAGGGCAGTTCGGATATCCACTCGCGGCTGACCCCGGGACCGATGAGGTCGTCGACCTCGCGTTCGAAGGCCGCCTGCCGCCCGGGCAGCACCCGGCAGTCCACCACCGCCTCGGCGGTCGCGGGGATGACGTTGGCCTTGTAGCCGGCCTTGAGCATGGTGGGGTTGGCGGTGTCGCGCAGCGTGGCGCCCAGCATGCGGGCCATCGGACCGAGTTTGGCGATGCTGCCCTCGAGGTCGTCGGGGTCGAACGTCAGGCCGGTCTCCTCGGAGACCGCGGCCAGGAACTCCGCGACGGTGTGGGTGAGCACCAGCGGAAACTCATGGGCCCCAAGGCGTGCCACCGCCCGGGCGATGGTGGTGACCGCGTTGTCGTCGTGCACCATCGAGCCGTGCCCGGCGCGGCCGCGGGCCGTCAGCCGCATCCACAACAGACCCTTCTCGGCGGTCTCGATCAGGTACAGCCGCCGTTCGCCGCCGTCGCGGCGCGGGACGGTGATGGAGAATCCGCCCACCTCGCCGACCGCCTCGGTCACGCCGGCGAACAGGTCGGGCCGGTTGTCGATGAGCCACTGCGCGCCGTACTTGCCGCCGTGCTCCTCGTCGGCGACGAAGGCGAACACCAGATCCCGGGGCGGGACGATCCCCTCCCGTTTGAAGTGCCGGGCGACGGCCAGCATCATCCCGCACATGTCTTTCATGTCCACCGCCCCGCGGCCCCAGACGTAGCCGTCGGACACCGCTCCGGAGAACGGGTGCACACTCCAGTCGGCGGCCTCGGCCGGCACGACGTCGAGGTGGCCGTGGATGAGCAGGGCGCCGCGGGCGGGGTCGGATCCGGGCAGCCGGGCGAAGACGTTGGCCCGGCCCGGCGCCCCGGACTCCAGGTACTCGGTCTCGTAGCCCACCTCGCCGAGTTTCCCGGCGACCCACCGGGCGCAGTCCGCCTCGCCCTTGGTGGTGGCCAGGTCGCCGGTGTTGGAGGTGTCGAACCGGATCAGCGCGCTGACGAGTTCGACCACCTCGTCCGCGGGAACCGTCACGCTCCTTTCCTACCATTGACCCGCCCGGCCGGCCGATCCGGAGCCACTTACCACATCTTTACCAAAATTCTCATTTACAACACGCGGCCCGCGGGTTTCTAATTTAGCGATGATCACCCGGTTGCCCGCGATGACCGCTGTGCTGGTTCTCGCGATCAGCGGGTGCGCCTCCACAACCGCCGGAACGGCCATGCCGTCGGCACCCCTTCCCCCGACGACCGCGCAGACCCTGCCGTCGCTGTTGCTCTCGGGCCCCGATGTGGCGGCCGCCCTGGGCAGTGGTGAACTCGTGGTCACCGGCGAGACGAACGCGCCCTGGCATGACGGCGCGCACTTCCAGGGCGCCGGCGAGGCCGGATGCCTGGCGGTCACCGGTGCGGCCCAGAAGGCCGTCTACGCCGACGCCGGCTGGACGGCCCTGCACGGCCAGGTGCTGCGGGAGCCGCCAGACGCCCGGCAGTGGTCGCACTTCGCCACCCAGGCCGTGGTGCTGTTCGGCGATTCCACCGCCGCGTCCCGGTTCTTCCGCGCCCAAAGCCGGAGTTGGAGCGGGTGCACCAACCGGGAGTTGCGCTACACCCAGCCGTTGGCACCGGATCAGGTATGGGCGGTCGGCCCGGCCACCTCCGACCGCGACCTGCTCACGGTGTCGCGGGAGCAGCGCAGTCCGCAGCACTGGTTCTGCCAGCGGGCGCTGACCGTGCACGCCACCGTCGCGGTGGATGTGGAGGCGTGCAGTCTCGACGGTCCGCTGTCGGCCGCCGCGGCGATCGCCCGCCGGATCGGCGACCGTCTGCCGAGCGCATGAGCGTGAGCGCCGTGCTGGTTTGGGCGCGGCAGCGCCGATCCGATAGCCTTAGCTGCCCACTCTGGCAGCAGAAGCGGGCAGCCCGGTCCGAGTGGCGGAATGGCAGACGCGCTAGCTTGAGGTGCTAGTGCCCTATTAACGGGCGTGGGGGTTCAAGTCCCCCCTCGGACACAGTTCGGATCGAATCATCGGTGCCGGTGGTGGCGTGGTGGCGCCCGGTGCCCAGGTGGTGCAGGCGGCTTCCCTGGCACAGGGTCAGCTCGGCTCCGGCCCGGCAACCGATTCCGAGCCCGACCCCGGCACTGCAACCAATTCCGCCTCGCCCGAACCTAATTCCGGCTCGGCCAGCTGACTTGCGAGATAATCGGCGAGTTCGCCAATGGTCGGGTAGTCGAATACCGCGGTCGCGTTGATCGTGAATCTTCCGCCGAACTGGCTATGCAGCCGGTTGCGAAGCTCGACCGCCATCAGCGAGTCGGTGCCCAGGTCCAGGAACCGGCTGGTGGCGGCCGGCGACTGTGCCAGTCGCAGGAAATTCTGCACCTCACGCTGGAGGAACTCGGCGACAAAACCGGTCCGCTGCGCCACCGGAATCTCCATCAGTTGATTGAGCAACTCGCTATCACCAGTCACATCTGGAATGGCGCTCGGCAGCACCAGTTCCAGGATCGGCGGCCGCGAGCTGCCCAGCACCTTCGCGGCACGCTGCCAATTGGCCTTGATGACGGTGGCCTGTCCGGTTCCGTTGGCGATGACCTGGGCGAGCGCGCTGAGTGCAACCGATGGATCGAGCGGTATCAGGCCCTGCGCGCTGATGTTCGCCGCCGCAGCCGCCGACGAGGCCATGCCGCCCCGCGCCCACGGACCGAAGTTGACTCCGGTGGCCGGCAGCCCCCGTGCCCTGCGCTGCGCGACCAAGCCGTCGAGCAGCGCGTTGGCTGTCGCGTAATTGGCCTGCCCCGGTGGGCCGAACAAAGCCGACACTGAGGAAGACACGATGAAGAGGTCCAGGTCGTCGTCCCTGGTCAACCTGTGCAGGTGGTAGGCGCCGTAGGCCTTGGGGGCCAGCACCGTCCGGAAGCTTTCGAGATCCTGTTGACCGAGCAGTGCGTCATCGAGCACACCGGCCAGATGCACCACGCCGGCCAGTGGCGGCAACTCGGCACGTATGCGCCCCAGCAGGGCCTCGACCTCCGACTCTTCACCGACATCGGCGGCGAAGACATGGATCCGGCACTTATAACGCTCGATGATGTCGTTGATCGCCCTTTGCGCGTCGGCATCGGGCGAGCGCCGACTGGTCAGCACGATGTCACCGGCGCCGAGCTGAGCCAGATACGACGCCGCGTGCAGGCCGATCGCACCCAGTCCGCCGGTGATCAGATAGCTCCGGTCGGGCCGCGGTTGCAACGGGCGGGGTATCTGCAGCACGATCTTGCCGATATGCCGGGCCTGCTGCATGCGCCGGAATGCGGCTTTCGCCTCGGTGAGCGGGTATATCTCGGCGGCCAGCGGGGACCACTCGCCACGCGCCAAACCCTCCGACACATCGGTCAGCAAGGCCCGGATTCGTTCGGGTTCCTGAAGGGTCACCGTGTCCAGCGCCACGATCTCGTAGGCGATGTCGGGACGGGCCGCAGCCATCTGCTCGGGGGTCCAGATGTCGCGCTTGGCGATCTCGACGAAGCGACCGTTTCGGGCGGTCGCCCGCACGGTCGCTTCGAGGAAGCCCTCGTTGGTCAGGCTGTTGAGCACCACATCCACACCGGCGCCGTCGGTATCCGCCAGAATCTGATCGGCGAAATCCGTTGTGCGCGAGTCGTAGACATTCGCCACTCCGAGCCTGCGCAGTGTTTCGCGCTTGAAGGTGCTGGCGGTGGCGAACACCGTGGCACCGCACTGTTGCGCCAGCTGGATTGCCGCCAGGCCGACACCGCCGCTCGCGGCGTGGATCAGCACCCGGTCGCCGGGCTTGAGCTGGGCCCAGTCAAACGCGAGCCGGACCGTCAGCGCTGCCGCAGGAATGGTCGCCGCCTCGACCGCGCTCACGCGGTCGGGAATCGGTGCCACCAGTTGAACAGGAACGTTGAACCGGCTTGAGAACGCACCCTGCATGAAGCCGTAGACCCGTTGACCCACTTCGACTCCGGTGACGTCCGCACCCAATGCCGTGACGACGCCGGCGAAGTCACCGCCGATCGGGCCCGGATCTCCGGGATACAGGCCCAGCACGTTGAGCACATCGCGGAAGTTGAGCCCGGCAGCCTCCACCTGGACCTGCACGTAGCCGGCCTCCGGTGCGAGTACGTCCTTTTCGGTCAGTCGCAGGTTGTCGATCGCACCGCGTTCGGTGGGCGCCAAAACGTAGTCGGCCGAATGTGGCACCGTGAGATTGCCGCTGCGCGCCCATGGCAACAACCGTGAGGCAAGCAGCTTCCCCTGCCGCACAGCGAGTTCAGGCTCGTCAACTGGTGCGGCCAACAACTTGACCAGTGCCGCAATAGCCTCCGGTGATCCGTCGACGTCGACGAGCTTGGCGCGCAACGCGGGCTCCTCGTTGATCGCGGTTCGCCCGAATCCCCACAGCGCTGCCTGCACCGGGTCGACCGGTTCGCCGGACTCGGTGGCCACGGCCCCCTCGGTGACGATCCAGAGGCCGTTCGGAAGGCTCACGCCTCCGCTCTGGGAGCCGCCCTGCACGGTGTGCACGGCACTGAGCAGGTTGGCGATCTCGGTCTCCAGCCGCACCGAGACATCGGCGCTCGATTCATCGGCGTTCGGCCCGGCGTTCGGCCCGGAGCTGCGCCAGACCACACCCGAGAACGGCAGACCGCGCTCGCGCGCCGCAGACAGCACCTGGCCCAGCAGCTCGGGATCGGTGTCGCGGTCCAACGGGATACAGCCGGGCAACTTCTCGGCCAGTTCGGCGAACCCGGCGATCAGCCAGGTGCCGCTCACATTTGCAGAAGCGTCATCCGACGGCGGCGGAACCTCATGCCAGCCCAGCGTATGGAGCAGCCGGGTGGCGTCGCCGCCCAGCCCGCGCAGCAACGCCTCCCGAGGGGCGCGTTTGACCGTGAACTCGCGAATCCCGCCCAGGAGCCGACCATCCCGATCGACGAAATCGAGATCGAAGACCTGGGTTTCGCTGTCGAGGGCGCTGGCATGCCACCGCGCACGGCAATAAAACCGCCGCGGCATCTTCTCCAGCAGCGCTACCCGCCCGTACCGCAACGGCAAGAACAGATCGCGCACGCCTTGTTCGGCGGCGAGAAGTGCCGGGAACGCCGGAAACGCGACCCCTGTGCACAGGTCCAGCAGCACCGGATGCATGGGCTCCGCCCCGAGTTGTTCGGCGAGTTCTTCACCGACGAGGATGTCTCCGATCGCCTCGCCCTCACCGAGCCACAGCGATTTGAGGGACGTCGACCAGGTAGGCCCCCATGCCAGCTCCATGTCTGCGAAGGTCTCGAACAGATCCTGCGGACGCATGCGGTCCAGGCGCCCGATGGTCTTTTCGATGTCCGGATCGGTCTTCTCGGAGACCGGTTCAGTGTCGACGCCACTAACGACGATGCCGTCGGCGTTCAACGACCATTCGACGCCGCGTTCGCCGTAGGGGCGGCTGTGCACCTGGAAGCTCCACTCACCGTCCCTGTCCAACGGATGCAAAGTGAGCTGTACTTCGCGAGAGCTCTTCTCGGGCAGGATGATCGGCTCGTAGAAGAAGACCTCTTTCACCAGGGCCGGTGGACCGACAGCGGCCAACGCCATCGCGGCATAAGTCGCCCCGGGGACAACAACCGTGCCGTAGATGACGTGATCGGAAAGCCAGGGCTGCGATTTGACCGACAGCCTGCTGGTGTAAACGGACTCGCCGGAAGCGAGGTCTTTTCCACTACCCAGGATTCCGGACGCCACCGGACCGCCCGATCCTTCGTGGACGATGCCGGACGTCTTGGGCCAGAAGCTGCGGCGCTGGAACGGATAGGTGGGCAGTTCGAGCCTGCGACCGGCCTGCCCGTGTAGCGCGGCGAAATCGAGTCGGTGGCCGCCGACATAGGCCGCGGCGAGGGCGACGGCAATCTGGCTCCGGTCACTGACGCCTTTGCGCATCGAGACGATCACCTGTGGCGCGCTCAGGTGTTCCGGCCAGGCCTGCACGGCAGCGCCGGTCAGTGCGGGTTGCGGACCGATCTCCATCAACACGGTGCACCCCAGTGCCGCCGCGGTGCGCACGCTCTCGGCGAATTGCACCGGCTGGCGGGAATGCCGCCGCCAGTATCGAGCGTCGATCGGTGTCTGGGCGGTGAGCACAGCCGCGGTGCGGTTGCAGACCAGCGGCAAAGTCGGGGCAGCGAACTGGAACTGGGCTGCGTACGACTCGAATTCATCGAGCACCGGATCCAGCAGTTCCGAGTGGAAGGCGTGGCTGGTCTCCAGCCAGGTGCAGCGGATTCCCTCGCCGTTGTACCTGTGAACCAATTGCTCCAAATCCGCACCGGGACCCGACAGCACGGTGTTGGGACCGTTGTAGGCGGCCACCGACACTCGCGGGAACTCGCCGGCAATGCCCTCGACATACTTGGCGTCGGCGAAGACCGCCACCATCCGCCCACCCTCGGGCAGGCTGCCGAACAGTCGGCCGCGTTCGGCCATCAGCCGTGCGCCGTCCTCGAGGCTGAACACCCCGGCCACGCACGCCGCAGCATATTGGCCCACGCTGTGCCCCATTACCACGTCGGGCTCGATGCCCCAGGACTGCCACAGCCGGGCCAGTCCCATCTCCAAGGCGAACAGCGCCGGCTGTGCAAAAGACGTGTGCAACAGTCCTTCTCGGGCGTCCCGTGGCAGTCTGCGATCGGTATCGAACAGCACTTCCAACAACGGGCGCGGCAGTGTGCCGTCCACGGCCTGCGCGCAGCGCCGCACGGTGTCGGCGAAAACCGGCTCGGCGTCGAACAACTCACGCGCCATCCCCGGATACTGGCTGCCTTGCCCGGTGAACAACCAGGCCGTCGTCGGCCGGTCGGGGTGAACGCCCTGCACCACACCGGGTCGCAGCCGGTTCTCGGCGAACTCGGCCAGGCCCTCGCGCGCGCCCTCGACCGAATCCACGACCAGCGCGGCGCGATGTTCGAAATGCGTCCGGCCCATTGCAGCGGTGCGACATACATCGGCGAGGCCGACATCGGGGTGGTTGCTCAACCAGGCCTCGTAGCGCTGCGCCAACGCCACCAGTGCCTCCGGTGACCGCGCGGACAGCACCAGCACGTCGGCAGGCCGATCCTGGGTGTCCGTCCCCCGGCTCGCTGCGACGTCGCCCGCGGGGCTCGTCGTCTGCGGTGGCGCCTCTTCGATCAGTACGTGTGCGTTCGTGCCGGTGAACCCGAACGAACTCACGCCGGCGCGCCGCGGCCTGTCGCCGGCCCGCCAGGGAATCGCCTTGTCGACGACCCGAACCGGCAGCGAGTCCCACGGGATGTGCGGCGACGGAGTGTCGAAGTGCAGGCTCTGCGGCAGCACTTCGTGCTGGAGTGACAACACGACTTTGATCAGACCCGCCGCCCCGGATGCCGATTCGAGGTGACCGATGTTGGACTTCACCGAACCGATCAGCAGTGGCCGGTCCGCGTCGCGCGAGGTGCCGTAAGCGGCCGCAGCCGCCTGCACCTCGATCGGATCACCCAGCGGAGTGCCCGTCCCGTGCGCCTCCAGGTAGTCGACATCACCGCCTGTCAAACCGGCGCGATCCAACGCTGCGCCGATAAGCCGTTGCTGTGCAGCACCATTGGGCACCGTCAAACCGCTGGATGCGCCATCCTGGTTGACCGCGCTGCTCGGAATGACCGCGCAGACCCGATCGCCATCACGTACCGCGTCGCTCAGCCTCTTGAGCACCAGAACGCCGCAGCCTTCACTGCGGACGTAACCGTCTGCGGAGGCGTCGAAGGTCTTGCATCGCCCGACAGGGGAAAGCATCCTGGCACGGGATGCGGCGATCACTGTCACCGGGCTCAGCAAGACGTTCACGCCACCGGCCAACGCCATATCGCAGTCACCGGAGCGCAATGCCTGGCAGGCCTGATGGACAGCCACCAATGCCGAGCTGCACGCGGTATCGACCGCCACTGCCGGCCCTTCGAGTCCGAGCGCGAACGCGACCCGACCGGAGATGGCATTGAGCGCGTTGCCCGTGATGAACTGAGGCTCGATTTTGTCGAATGACTCGGCCGACAGCAGATGCGCGTACTCGTTGGCCGCTACCCCCACGAAGATGCCGGTTCGGCTGCCGCGCAACGCCCCTGGCGAGTACCCGGCTCTTTCGAGACCCTCCCATACCGTTTCGAGCATCAGCCGCTGCTGCGGATCGATCCACACGGCCTCGCGCGGGGAGATCCCGAAGAACTCCGGATCGAATCCATCGATTCCGTCGACGAATCCGCCGAAGCGGGTGTAGATCTTGCCCGGGGCATCCGGATCCGGGTCGTAGAAGTCATCGATGTCGAAGCGGTCATCCGGGACCTCGCGGATCGTATCGACACCGCCGGACAACACCTCCCAGAACGCCTCGGGATCAGGCGCGCCGGGAAAACGGCACGAGACCGAGACGATCGCGATCGGTTCGTCCGTCCGCGTCGTCTGCGCGGATGCCCGTCGAGGCGCCGGCTTGGCCTGGTCGCTGAGTCCGAGGACGTCGCCGAGCAGGTAGTCGACCACATCGGAGATCCGGGGGAAGTCCATCACGAGGGTGACGGGTATCTCCGCGCCCACTTCCGCCTCGATGCGGCGGCGCAACTCGATGGCCATCAGTGAATCCATGCCGAGATCGAAGAAACCAGCGTCCTCGCGAATCTCCGCGGCATCGACGCGCGTCACCTCCGCCACCGCGTTACGCAGATGATCGGCGAGAAGCTTCCTGCGCTGTTGCACCGGGGCGTTGTTGAGCTTCTCGACCAGTGGAGTCGTCCCAGCTGGAGTCGCAGACAGCGCCACACCCGTCGGCTGGGTGGACACCTCACGCTCAAGTTCGGACAGGAATGCTCGTCGTCCCGCCTGCTGGTAGAGCGGCAGGAAGCGGGCCCAGTCGATGCTGGCCACTATTCCCTGCGCGCCCGCGTTCACGGAGGAAGCCGCCGCAACATCGGCCAGGCCCTCCAGTGCGTCTGCCGGTGACAACGTCTTGACCCCGCGCTCATCCAGTCGCGCGCGAGACTCCGCGTCGGCCATGCCCCCCGACCAGGGACCGAAATTGACGCTGATCCCAGGGATACCCTGCTCACGCAGTCGCCAGGCCAGTCCGTCCAGGAACGCGTTCGCCGCACCATAGGCGGTCTGACCGAATCCGCCCCACACCGACGCGATCGACGAGGTGCTGACGAAGAAGTCCAGCTTCATGTCAGCCACCGCTTGGCTCAAATACCAAGCACCCCAAACCTTCCCAGCGAAGACACCCAGGGTTGCCGCCGACATCAACAAAACACCCATTTCATTCATGACAATCTCTCAACTTTAAAGTATTTGCGACTTATTGATCAGGTGGGCCTGGCAGCCAGCACCAAATCCATTATCGATGTTGACCACACTAACCCCGGCAGCACAGCTGTTCAGCATGGACAGCAAAGCCGAAACTCCCCCGAAATTGGCTCCATAACCTGTGCTGCATGGTATTCCGATTACCGGCTTATCCACCATGCCTCCAATGACACTGGCAAGGGCTCCTTCCATGCCGGCGGCAACAATCACCACACTGGCTCCACGGATCAGGTCGATCCTGTGAAAAAGACGGTGAATTCCGGCTACCCCCACATCGTAAATTCGTTCCACCCGGTTACCCAGGAATTCAGCAGTGATGGCTGCCTCCTCCGAAACAGGCATGTCGGAAGTGCCGGCCGATACCACGGCTATGTAGCCCTCCGACACCTTGGGTTTGTGGGGCTGATAAACAATGGCCCGGGCAATTTCATGGTACTGCGCCCCCGGAATTTTTTTCCGTACTGCCTCATAAACCTCCGGTTCGGCGCGGGTTGCCAGCACGGGAATCCCTCTTTTATTCATACGTTCAGAGATCTCTGCCACCTGGAGCGGGGTTTTACCTGCCGAATAAATTACTTCGGGTATTCCAGTCCTGCTGCTGCGGTCGGTGTCAATCACAGCATATCCAAGCGAATCCATTCCCGGGCTGCCGAGCATTTCGGCCACCTCGTCCCGACTGGATTCACCCTTTTCGAGTGCTTCCAATAGCCTCAATATTTCCTTCTTCTCCATTACAAATTTTTATAAACCTCCTTCTGAATTTCCTCGAGGGTGACTCTGTGCTTCAAAGCAAGCTGCCTGCACTGCTCAAACTCGGGCTTTTCATTCACAATGCGACCTTCAAAAAAACTGCATTTCACCTCCACGTCCCCGAAGCGGGTCTTCACTAACCTCAGCTCCCGGCGCAAAATATGCTTTCTTACCGGGTATTCCCTCAGGCCTATGGTGATGTCTCGGTAAGAATGATCTTCCTGATTTGACCGGCCACGTCTTCATGACATAAAACACTGAGCATGTTTGCCGGTCTTGATTTTTTCATTAAGATGGGAGTCATATATACATCTGCTGCGCCAGCATCAAACAGCAGGGCCTGTACGTGGGTAAACCACTCAGGGTTCATGTCATCAATATTACACTCGAGGATGCTGCACCATCAATGGAGCCCTATCTTGAGCCGGGTGAATCAGAGAAGGACGAGGACGACGGTTTCGGATTCAAGCTATCTGAAGACCCTTTTGAAGCCCAGACATCTGCCGAAAACGAGAGAACTGCATTTGTTGTTGAGAATGATACGTCAGAAAACAATGAAGATTCAGATGGTGAATGTGAGACTGAGGAGTTGCAAGGATTCAATGGACAGGTACCGACTCATGCTGACCCCGAGGCTGAAACCGCTGATGCCTTCGAAGGAGTTTTTAGCAACAGTTTCAGTGGAAATGCTATAGTCGAGGACCCCGACTGTGATGAGGAGGGCTCTAAGAATGCATCATCCGAAGCCTCAAGCAAATTAAATGAAGAATCAGACTCTGCCTCGGAAGCAGCATCTAACTTGTCCGAGGCATCAGACAAATCGGCTTCTGCGGCATCTGCTTCATGCTCTGGGGATGAACCAGAACATTCAAAGTCGAGTGGAGAGTCAGGATCAGACCATCAGGAGCCTTCTGATTCAGCAGAAGCAAGTAATTCCAATTTGTCACATGAGGCGAGTGAGAATGAAGAATCTAATTCTCATGAAGCATCTGGTTCGGAAGAAGCTAGTAATTCCGAGGCTGATGATAGTCAGGCCCATGAGGCAAGTGATAGTGAAGAATCTCATTCTCGTGATGCATCTGGCGCTGAAGAAGCAAGCAGTTCTGAGGCTGCAAGTGTTTCGCATGAAGCAAGTGAGAGTGAGGAGGCCAGTAAAGAATCTGAAGTCGCCAGTGGGGGCGAAAGTAATGATGAGGCTAGCAACGACAGCTTTGTCGTGATGGAAATGACGGATATGATTTCAGTTGTGACTGAACGGAGCGCGATTACCAACAGGAGTAAGCGATCGGGGGGTGACGCAGAACAGGATCATGGCGCTCTAGATAGCTTATCGAGTGAAGAGCCCGTCGAAGAGCTAACCACTGAGGATTTATTTACCGGAGTCATGTTTAATACAGCATCTTACACAGAAGATTCCACCCAAGAAGAAGCTGTCGGAAATTCAGACACCAAAAACGAGACAAATGATTCTGTACACCAAGAAGACGATGTGGAAGGAATGGATATGACTGCAAATGAAGATAGAAGCTCAGCGGGGACCGACAGTGAAGACGCAAGTGTAATAGACACGGCGGCAACGAGTGGAGACGAATCATCGTCCGATGCGAATATCTCTAAGGAGGAAGCTAGTCCCTGTGAATCGCCGACTTCGACGAAGAAGAAAAAAGAAGGACGGCTTGCTCGGATAGGCAGAGCATTGAAGCAAAAGGCAGCATCTCAGTCAAATGGTGGTAAAGAAGAGATTTCAACTGCAGAAGGAATAACGGAGGATCAGAGAGGGCGTACAGTTCAAGACACTGATGAAATAGCCGCCTACGACGTTGAAGAGCTCATCGATGAAACCTCTCATGCTGGCAATTTTGAGGGCAGTATTACCAACATCGAGACTTATGGCAACGAAAGCATGAGCCTCAATGGGAGTGGCATTCACAGCGTCGTGCTAAACACCAGCGATAACTATGATGGCCATTACAGCAAAGAGGACATGTTTTATGCCCACGATCAATCTGAAAATACAGATTCTGCTCATGGCAACGGATTCTATGACGGAAGGAACAATGAAATGCATTCTGACTCCAACAAATACGGAGATCGCTCAGTAGCCAACGTCGATGAACGATCAATTCTTGACGTCATTGATGAAGACGAAGGCAGCAGTGAAGAAGATGAAAAACAAGCACGAAAAGAAAGCAGGCCTATGGCCCTTTCTCTCAAAAGTTGGAAAGCTTGCAGAGATATCGGGCAGCAAGAAACAGTTGCAACCTGCAGTTCTTGCACAAGACGGCTCAAACGGAAACAAGCGTAAAGTTCATTCAGGCGATAGAGTGCAGGACGACGAAATGGGTAACGACGAAGATGACTATGACGAAGAAACAGCCAATGTTAGCGAACATGGAAAACCTACTCTAATTTCCGGACTGC
>CAVQRL010000026.1:0-31232 GCA_963715145.1 uncultured Actinomycetota bacterium
CGGGCATGGCTTATGTGATCACCAGTGCATGTGTGGACGTCAAGCACAAGTCCTGTGTCGCCGAGTGCCCCGTCGATTGCATCTACGAGGGCGAGCGCGGCATGTACATCAATCCGGAGGAATGCGTCGACTGTGGCGCCTGCCGGTTGCTGTGCGAGGTCGACGCGATCTTTCCCGATTACGAGTTGCCGGAGAGCGAACTGAAGTTCCGCGCCGACAACGCCGCCTTCTTCGCCGAGGTGCTGCCGGGCCGGGATGCCCCGATCGGCACCCCGGGGGGCGCCTCCGACCTCGGGCCGACGGGGGTCGATACGCCGATGGTCGCTGCACTGCCGGCCAAGTAGGCCCTCAGTTCGCCGCCGCCTCGGGGGCGGCGAACTCTGTGAACGCCGTGTAGGCGCGCGCGCCGTAGATGGTCGCCGGGCCGCCGTTCATCATGATGGCGACGCCGATCGCCTCGGCGGCTTCCTTGACGGTGGCGCCGGCTCTGGCGGCACCGCGGGCGTGGGAGGCGATGCACCCGTCGCAGCCGTGGACGACGCCGATCGCCATGGCCATCAGTTCCTTGACCTTGGTCGGCAGTGCGCCCTCGGCGAGGGGCAGCTTTACTGAGTTCGTTGAAACCTCGGTACACCTCGGGAATGTCCTGACGCAGGGCGCGGTGCTGGGTGCTGAGGTCCTTGAGAACGTCGTGGTAATGCCCGTGGTCTGTCATGCGATGGACTCTATGCCGACATTTCCGGACTCGCGCGTCGGTCCAGACTTCACTGTGGCGCGCATTCAGGATCTACACTGCACTTTGCGCAGCCACCACGACATCAGGGAGTCACAGACAGAATGGCCAGAGCACTCCGGCGGCTACTCGCCGCGGCGGGAATCGCCGTCGTCGCGTTGACGGCCACCGCACCCAGCAGCGTGGCTGCTAACGCGCCCGCGGCCAGTGCAGGCGTTGTCGCGGGCGTCCGGCCGTTCAACGGCCAGACCGTGGGTGTCGCGCACCCGATCATCGTGACTTTCACCAAGCCGGTGGCCGATCGGGCTGCCGCGGAGCGGTCGATCAAGGTCGTCTCACCGTCGGAGATGACCGGCAGGTTCGAGTGGCGCAGCGACAACGTCGTGCAGTGGGTGCCGGATAAGTTCTGGCCGGCCCATTCGACGATCACCATGATGGCCGGGGGACAGCGGCGCACCTTCGGCACCGGGAGCACCGTCCTCGGGGTCGGCAGCATTTCCAACCACACGTTCACCGTCAGCATCGACGGAGTGATCATGCGTCAGATGCCGGCGTCGATGGGCAAGCCGAAATTCCCGACCCCGGTCGGGCAGTTCAGCGTCCTGGAGAAGTACAAGTCGATCGTGATGGACTCGCGGACCATCGGCATTCCCCTGGAGGATCCGGAGGGGTACAAACTCACGGTCGCCGATGCGGTGCGGATCACCTGGGGCGGCGTCTACGTGCACTCGGCACCTTGGTCGTTGGGGTCGCAGGGCTACGCCAACGTCAGCCACGGATGCATCAACCTCAGCCCGGACAACGCGCTGTGGTACTTCGGCAATGTTGGTATCGGTGACCCGGTGGTCATCAACTGGTAGCTACTTGCTGTGGGTCGCCGAGAAGTCGATGGTGACCTCGTCGGCCACCTTGAGAGCTCCCATCATCAGCGAGTAGGGCTTGACTCCGAAATCGCTTTGCATCAGACGAACCTGGGCTGACAGCCCGAGGGCGTCGCCGCGGTCATCGACGGTGACGTCGACGGTCTGCGGCCGGGACGTGCCGTGGATCTCGAGGCTGCCGGTGAGCCGGTAGCCGTCCGCCGTTGCGGCGATATCGACGGCGGTGAAGCGGATCTGCGGAAACTTCTTGGCGTCCAGCGACTTCAGGGCATTCGAACGGGCAACGCCCTTCTCCGGCCCGGCCAGCGGCGTCAGCCCGCCTTCGCCGCCGAGCACCTCCAGGGAGTCGACGTCGACGGTCAACTCGGCACTGGTGGGTTCGCCCCCCGTCCAGCGGACCGCGCCCTGCCATGACTTCATGCCGATGGTGAGTCGGTGGCCCATCTTCGCGGCGCGGCCGGCGACCCCGGTGCGAATGTGCAGTTCCCCATCAGCGGCGGTCAGCGACCAACTCGACTCACTCATCCGACGATGGTAGCGGGCGTGTCGTCAGCCGGACGGTGACAGCGTGACCGTCGTGGTACTCACCGTCGCACTGGTCGTGGTGGTGCCGGCGCCGGTCTCCGGCGCGCGGCTCGGTCTCGTCCGTCGGCTCGGTCCCGTCTGTCGACTCGGTTTCCGTCGTCGACGGAGTCGGCGATCCCGCCGCTGAACCAGCCTTGTGGTACTGGGCCCACTCGTCCCGGTAGAGGACGGTGTCGCCCTCGGACACCAGCAGGGTCTGCGGGCTGATCGCGTAGGTGACGTTGTCGTTCACGGCGAGGATGGTGCCGTCCGCGGATCGGCTGGCGGCCATGGTCAACGTCGCCCCGTCGCTGAGCCGGACACCGCGGTACTCCAACTGCCCGTCGGGTCCGACACAGATCGCGACCAGTGAACGCGACGTCCGGCCGTACATCAGCAGCGTCTGGCCGTCATCACAACGGGCCGCGGAGGCCAGGTAGCCCTGATCGTCAGTGGGATAGTCCGACTTGGCCGGGCTGGCCGACGCGGAGGTGGAGGGAGTTGACGGTTCGGCCGTCGCCCGCGGGATCGGTGCACCGGGGCTCAGCGTGATCGCCGCCCCGACCGCCAGGGTGGCTGCTGCCACAACCATTCCCGCAGTGCGCAATTCGCGGTTGAACATTCCGCTCCCTTCGACGCATCAAGCGAACCATCCCGAGCGGCGATTCCCGGGCACCGACACCCCCTTGGCGACTTCCGCCGCAGCGATACCGTTCACGGATGGACAGGCAACGCATGGTGTTCACCGGGCACATCGCGGGTTTCGGGACCGGCGCCGGGGTCCGGTTGGTGGTGGGCGTCTGGGCCAAGTCGCCCTACGGTGCCTTCGCCGACGTGATGGTGCAAACCGCCGACGATGAGCGCGTCCTGCTCGCGCCTACTCGGCTGGTCGCCGATTTCGTGTCCGGCACCTACGGCTTCGACCGGATCGAGGTGGGTCCGGTCGAAGCCGAATTGTCGACCGATCGGCTGTCGGTGAGTGCACCGGGTCTGCAGGTGACGATCGCGATCGGGGGTTCCGCACCGATCGATCTGCTGCTGAGGCTGGTTCCCGGAGCTCTCGCGACCGCGCCGGGGTGGCTGCGCGCCATTGACCCCATCGCCTCCCGCATGGTGCGCGGCGTGCACACCGCGGGTAGCGCCGGCAATGGACGGCGGGAGTACTACGGCGTCCGGCGGGCCCGGCTCATCACGTCGGTGTCGGGCAGTTTCGGCGACCGCGATCTCGGCGGGGTGGCTCCGTTGCTGCCGCCGGTGGGGTTCGGATTCTCCTCGGCGCCTCCCACCCCGCAGATCGTGTCGGTGACCACCACGATCGACATGCCGGCCTCAGACCGGGTGTGAGTCCGGCTTCGGGGCGTGGCTGACAACCGCCCACAACAGCGCGGCGGCTTTGCGGGCGCGCTGATCGGGAAGGATCGGCGCCGCAACCGCGGGCTGCTCCGCCGGCGTCCCGCCGACATGTTCGACCAGTGCGACGGCCAATGATCGAAGCTTCACATTGGACTCATGGCTGGCGCGCCGAAGCGTCGACCACGCGACGTCGGCGTCGCAGCGCAGGCAGCCCATGATCACGCCTTTGGCTTGTTCGATGGTGCCGCGGGACTGCAGCACGGCCAGCATGTCGGCGATTTCGCTGGCGTCCTCGGCCGCCGAGGTCACCAGCGCTGCGGAGACCAGTTGCTCGTAGCCGATCAGGGTCGCGACCGTGGCGGCGTCGGCCTCCCGGCTCAACGCGCAGGACAGTACGACGGTCTCGTCGTCGCGCCAGATGCCCGGTACGGCGGCCACTCCGTGCACCCGATCGAGGTGTTGGTCTGTGCAGCACAGCGAGGCCACCGACTCACGCGTGAGTCGTGGCCAGCGATCGTCGGACCACAGATCGGGGCTGAGCACCGGAACCTGATACTCGACCGCGTCGGATACCGGACCTTCCCCGTCGGGTCCGGAGAGACAGTCGATGCTGAAATCGATACCGAAGCCGCGAGCCGCCAGGACCGTGTTGCCGCCACCCTTGGAATGCAGGGTGATGGCGAGTCCGGCGGAATCGGGCAGGTCGCGGTGAATGCGCTCGAGGATGCGATCGAAAAGCTCATTGTGCGAGCCGTGGTGGCGCGGGTGGAACACCGGAGCGGGCACTGGGAGGTTCAGTCCTTTCTGACCACGGTCGCCACCCGATCCAGCCCGGAGATTCCGAGCAGGGTCGTGATGTGTCCCGTCGGTTTGACGATCATGGTGAGCTTCGAGTCGGCGGCGAGGGTGAACAGCGCCCGGACGGCGGCGCTGTCGCAGTAACGCACCTCGGTGAGGTCGACGGTGAGCCAGGGAGAACCGTTGCGCGCCTTGGCCATTGCCGTTTCGAACTCCTCGACGTTGGCCAGGTCGACATCGCCGGACACCGCTACCACCGGTGGCTGGTCGTCCGAGGCGATCGTAATGACGAAGCGTGCCTGTGTCATGGGAGCTCCTTGAGCATCGCGACGGTGGTGCCGCTGGGGGTGGCGGTCAACTCGACCGAGTCGACCAGAGCATTGATCAGGTGCAGTCCGTGGCCACGATGTCCCGGCGACTCTGCGGCCGGCTTCCATCGCCCATTGTCGGACACCGTCAGCGTGAGGATGTTCCCGCTCAGTGCGGCGCTGACCGTCAGGCGGACTTCGTGGTCGGTGCCGACCACCGCGTGTTCGGTGGCGTTGGCGGCTGCCTCGCCGACGGCGAGCAGCACATCGGCAGCTGAGTCCGGGTCCACGGCGGCTTCGGACAGCCACGTGCGGAGGCGGCCTCGGCTGACGGCAAGGTTGGACGGTTCCGCCGGCAGCGTGATGCTCATCGGCCCGGGGGGATGGCGGTAAACAACGGCGACGCGGGGGGAGTCGGCGTGGCCTGCGAACAACCGATCGGCCAGCTCCTCAGGATGCAGTGCCGCGCCGCCGCCGAGTAGGGCGGCCGCTCCGGGAATCGGCGCGGTGGACATCAGCACTGTCGCGCCCGGCGCAAGATCGCAGAGCAGCAGATGTCCGTCACGCCGCCGGGTCGTGCCGTCCGGCACGATGACCACGGCGGCCGCGTCCCCGTACGTGCGGTAGGCCAGGGTCGTCGCGTCGACCACCGCGCAGACCGCTGACACCGGTTCGCCGTCGGCGCCATCGAGACTGGGAGCCGCGACTGCGCCCCCATGTAACACCTCCCGCAGGTGCGAGCGCAGTCGGCCCCCGGCCGACGGATCGGTGCAGCAGCCCAGCATCACATCCGTGCGTCCATCTGGCGTGGGGACGATATCGGCCCAGAGCCCGGGCGACCCGGACGGGGAGATGCGGACCGAGAATCCGCGGGCGGCTGGGAGTTCCGCTGTCGGCGCGGTGCCGGCGGCCTGGGATTTCGGCGCCTCGTCCACGATGTGATCCCCCGTTGCTCGGATCGCAGCAGCCTATCAACGGGATCAGTTTCGGCCTGCCCGGCCGGTTTCCTCAAGGCTGCCGCGGTCAACGGCTAGGCTGCCGATATGTTTCGCGAACTCGTGATCGCCGCGGCCGTCGTCGGCGGTGCAGTGGTGGGGTCTCCGTCGGCCATCGCCGACGGGACCCAGAGGTCCTATACCGGCGACGTACCGGGCATCACCTACGACGCGCACCTGAGCGCGCCGTGTTACCGGTGGGATCGGTACATCTTCGGCCGCGGACCCGGTGGCGAGGCCCTGGCCTGCCACTTCATCCCGAACCTCTCCTACACCGGGATGGACCGTCCGCCGGAGGGCACGGGATTCTGGGTGATCTCGCCGAAGCTGTACGGCGTGCAGGAGGTGGGTTCGCCGTGCCCGGCTCCGCAGGCGGCGGCGCAGTCACCGGACGGCCTGCCGATGCTGTGCGTCGGTTCCCGCGGCTGGCAGCCCGGCTTCCTCAAGGTCGGCGACTGGGGCAACGGCAGTTCGTTCGTCCCGGCCGGCTGACGTCAGACGGCGGCGGCCGCCTCGTTGAGTTCGTTGAGGCGGTTGGTCGCCTCCAGGTACTCCTGAACCCACCGTTCGAGGACGGCTGGCGCTCTTCTCGACCTTGGATAGCTGTCCGACCACCTGTCCGACGGGGTTGAACGCGACGTCCACCGTCTCGTCGGGGTAGCGGCTGGTGGCGGCGACGGCCATCCCGGAAACCATGTACTGCAACGGCATTCCCAGCGGTTCGGGGTTGCCGGGTGTCTCCCAGGCCTGAGTCCACTCGTTGCGCAGCATGCGGCACGGTTTGCCGGTGAAGGACCGGCTGCGGACGGTGTCGCGGCTGGTGGCCTTGGCGTAGGCGGCCTGCTGCACCGGGGTGTTCTCGGCCTCCTCGACCATCAGCCACTGCGATCCCGTCCAGGCGCCCTGGCAGCCCATCGCCAGTGCCGCGGCGATCTGGTAGCCGCTGCCGATGCCTCCGGCGGCGAGCACCGGCCGGGGCGCGACCTCCTTGACAACCTGGGGCCACAGCACGATCGAGCCCACCTCGCCGCAGTGCCCGCCGCCTTCGCCGCCTTGGGCGATGATGATGTCGACATCGGCCTCGGCGTGCTTTCGGGCCTGGGCGGGTGAACCGCACAAGGCCGCGACCTTGCGGCCGGCGGCGTGGATGTGGGCGATCATGTCCGCCGGCGGGGTGCCCAGAGCGTTGGCGATCAGGGTGACTTTCGGGTGCTGCAACGCCACCTCGACCTGTGGGGTCGCGGTGGCCTCGGTCCACCCGAGCAACTGCAACGCGTTCGAGTCGGCGTCGCTGGTGGGAACCCCGTGCTCGGCGAGGATCTTCTTGGCGAAGTCGAGGTGTTGCTGAGGAACCATCTTGCGCAGCATTTCGGCGAGTTCCTCGCCGGACATGTTCGTGTCCATGCCCTCGTACTTGTTCGGGATCACGATGTCCACGCCGTAGGGATGGTCGCCGATGCGCTCGTCGATCCAGTTGAGTTCGACCTCGAGTTGTTCGGGGGTGAACCCCACCGCGCCCAGCACGCCGAAACCGCCGGCTTTGCTGACCGCCACCACGACGTCGCGGCAGTGGGTGAAGGCGAAGATCGGGAACTCGATGCCGAGTTCGTCGCAGAGGGGGGTGTGCATGGCCGGCTCCTTGGCGGGGAAAACTGGAACGTGTTCTAGTTGAGTGCCAGTCTAGCCCGCAACCAGCCAGAGCACGAGCAACGCTGAGATGCCGCCGAAGCAGACGATGTGGTCGGCAAGAATCGCCCGGGCCAGGCGCGCCTGCTCGGCCCTCGGATCGGTCTGGCTGCCCAGGCGCACCGCGTTGGGCACCGTTCGCACCCGGGCCAGTAGCATCGGGCCGCCGGCCAGCACCGCGGACAGGGTGATCAGCCAGGCTGGTCGCTGGCCACGAACCGCTTCAATGGCCAACGCTCCCAGCAGGATTGACATCACCAGCGCGATCAGCACGCTCATCGGTCGTGAGGTGGTCGTGGCCCGGCGGTAGTAGCCGGCGATGGAGGCCAGTGCCGCCGCATCCGACTCCTCGCTACGGGCCCGACCGCCGATCTGGGTGTCGAAGATCAGGTCCATCCAGAGGACCGCCAGCAGGAAACCCGCACAGGACGTCACGATCCGGTCTGCCATCCGACCTCACTAACAGGAGTAACGTTGTAGCTGCGCTCAACGTAGAGCGTGCAGATCAGGAGGTCTTGGCAATGGCCGCTCTCCACAGAACCGCGGCAGGGGCTTTGAGCGCTCTGGCGGTGGCGACAAGTATTCTCACCGCCGCACCGGCGTGGGCCACGCCGGATCCGGCGCCCGCAGCCCCCTGTTACAACGGCATCGCCCCGTTCAATCCGTACATCGACAACTGCGCCATCCCCAATCGTCCGCCCCATATTCTGGGAGCGGCGCCGGACCAGACCGCCATTCTCAATTGCAATTTCGGGAGCGGCGCGTGGCGGGCGGTGTGTTTGTCGCAGTACGTCAACGGCGGGCCGTACGCCGGCATCGCGATCGGATAGCCGGTACCGGCGGGGCAACACTCACGACGGGGCGTAGAGCGACACCTCCGACACCAGCGGCAGATCCAAGGTGGTGCGGATGCCGGGCGGTGCCGCGATCACGGCGGGGATCGCATTGACGATGCGGGCCGCCGCCCCGGCGATGGCCGCGTGGTTGTGGTCCCCGTGGCGGCTGGTGGGGCAGATATCGACGGCGTAGGACGGTTCGCCGGTGATCTCCACCCGGTAGGAGCCGCCCGGCTGGGCGGGTTGGGCCCAGTCCGGGCGCATATCGCCGCGTAGTCGGGTGACGTGTTCGACGACGAGGGCCGGATGGCCGTTCACCATGCCGTTGATCTGGAACCGCACGGCCGCGACACCGCCCTGTGGAATATGGCCGGCTGCGATGTCGAACGGCTCCGGGGCGGGTTCGCGCTCGTAGCTTTCGGTGATGGCGTCCAGGGACATGTTCAGTCCGGCCGCCAGCTGACGAAGGGCCGAACCCCAGGCTATCGAGAGCACGCCGGGCTGGAACAGGATCGGCAACTCCTCCAGCGGCTTGCCGAACCCCATGACGTCGAACATCACGATGGCACCGTCATAGGTGGCATAGTCGGCGATCTCCATGCACCTGACCTGCTCGATGCGCCGGCAGGTGCTCGCGAATGCCAGCGGAATCAGATCCGTCACGAATCCGGGGTCGACGCCGTTGATGTAGACACTCGAATTGCCCAGGCGCGCAGCATCTTCGACAGGCTTGATGAACTGGTCCGGGATCACCTGCCAGGGGAACTGCAGTACGCCGGGAGCCGAACCGACCACGTTGACCCCGGCGGCCAGAATCCCGCGGACGTCGTCCATGGCCTGCGGCATCCGGGTGTCGCCCATGGCGCAGTACACCGCGCAAGCCGGTTCGGCGGCCAGCAGCGCGTCGAGGTCGCCGGTGGCGCGTACTCCGGTCGTGACGTTCAGGCCCGCCAATTCGCCGGCGTCAGTGCCGACCTTGTTCGGGGTGGACACGCACAACCCGACGAGTTCGAAGGCGGGATTCTCGATCAGTTCAGCCAGCGCAAGCCGGCCGACGTTGCCGGTACCGATGTGGACGACGCGAATGGCCATGTCAGACAGTATGCGCAGCGGACGCAGAAACTGGAACATGTTCTAGTACCCTGACCCGCTATGGGACGCGTAGACGACAAGGTGGCACTGATCAGTGGGGGCGCGCGCGGCATGGGCGCCGCCGACGCCCGGATGCTGGTCAGGGAGGGCGCGAAGGTGGTGATCGGGGACATCCTCGATGACGAGGGCGCCGCCCTGGCAGCCGAACTCGGCGACGCGGCCCGCTACGTGCACCTCGACGTGACCAGTGCCGACGACTGGAAAGCCGCCGTCGATGCGGCCGTGGACGCTTTCGGCAAACTCAACGTCCTGGTCAACAACGCCGGCATCGTTCAGGCCGCACCGTTGAAGACCGCCGACATCACCCGCTGGCAAAAGGTTCTCGACGTAAACCTCACCGGCGCCATGCGGGGTATCCAGGCCGTCATCGATCCGATGATCGCAGCCGGCGGCGGATCGATCATCAACGTCTCGTCGATCGAGGGAATGCGCGGTGCGGTGTGGGCGCACAGTTATGTCGCCTCGAAGTGGGGGTTGCGGGGACTGACCAAGTCGGCGGCACTGGAGTTGGCCCCGGAGAAGATCCGGGTCAACTCCATTCACCCGGGATTCATCCGCACCCCCATGACCAAGCATCTGCCCGATGACATCGTGACGGCCCCGATGGGCCGCTCCGGCACCCCCGACGAGATCGCCACCTTCGTGGTGTTCCTGGCCAGCGACGAGTCGTCGTTCTCGACGGGCTCGGAATATGTGGTCGACGGTGGCCTGATCTGCGACGTGCCGCACCGTGCGATCTGAGTCAGCGCCGCCGTCCGCGTAGCGCGACCGCACTCAACGCCGCACCGAGTGCCGTGCGGCCCAGCGCGGGCAGGTGGGCCAGTGCGTCGCCGGTCCCGCGCTGGCCCGGCACGCTGACCCGCAGTACCGGCCAGCCGTTGGCGGCGGCCATCGCGGCCAGCCCGGGTCGCGGGTTGACCGGGCGGGGGTGGCCCACGCGCTCCATCAGGGCCCCGTCCTCGTCGCCGTCGGCGTAGAAGTAGCTCTGCCGCAACTCGACACCGTGTGCCTCGGAGAACCGTTGGGCTGCTTGGGCTTTCTGCCGACCCCAGACGATCGGCCGGTTGATCCGGCCGGTCAGCAGCCCCCGCTCGTCGAGTTCGAAGGTGTTGCACAGGACGTGCGTTATGCCGAGCGCGCGGGCGACCGGCGCGGCGTGGATGGTCAGCGCCGACGAACTGAGAATCAGGGTGTGTCCGCGCTCCCGGTGGGCCTCGACGATCTGGCGCATCAACGGGTAGACCTTTTTGGACACCTGCTCGGCGTAGAGCCGCTCGCCGATCTCGTCGAGTTCGGTCAGTGACTCCCCGCGCAGGTAGCCCGCAGCGCGGGCGATCAGGCGTTCGAACTGCATACGCCCGAGCTTGTAGCGCAGCGACGCCTCCACCACCCCGAGCACTTCACCGATGCGGGCCTGCCTGCGCCGGATCCGGTCGCTGGCGTGCGCGACGGCGGTGAAGCCCGCCACCAGGGTGCCGTCGCAGTCGAAGAACGCCCCGACCGCGGGCCCGGAGGGACCCGACGCGATCTGACCCAGCGGGTCGAGTGTGGGGGTCATCGGACCATCATGGCCCGTGCCGGCCTACCGCGGCGACGTCACGGGGTCCGGCGGCGCGCGGCGGCGGCCTCCAGTTCTTCCTCGTAGGCCCCCTCGTCGCGGCCCAGAGCGACCGTCGCGGCGGCCATCGCGGCCAGCGCGATGCCCAGTACAACCGCCGTCGGCGGTGTGACGACCAGATGCTCCCCGAGGATCACCTGACCCAGCAGAACCGCGACCACCGGTTCGAGCACCAGCATCGCCGGCACCGACGCGCGCAGCGATCCGGCGTGGAAGGCCGACTGCTGGATCAGGGTGGCGACCACCCCGACGACGGCCAGGACGTATGCCAGCGGCGACGTCAACAGCCGAGCGGCGTGGCCTTCGGTCACGGTGTTCATGACGATTTTGGTCAGCACCGACACCACGCCGAACAACACCCCGACCGCCGTCGCCAGCAGCAGGGCCCGGCGCCAGCCGGCCAGGCGCATCGCCACCGGCAGGGTGCCGACGGCCGCCGCCAGCGCTGCCGCGGCAACCATCACCGCGGGTCTTTCCGAACCCTGGTAGTCCCCGGGCGCGGCCCGGGCCAGGGCGACGAACACGCCCAGCGCCACCGTCAGCAACAGCGCCCAGGCCCACTCCACCCGGGTGACCCGACGGTGGGCCAATCGGGCACTGAGCGGCAGGGCGAACAGCAGCGCAGACACCAGCAGCGGCGCCACCAGCAGGAGCGAACCGAAGGCCAGTGCGATGGCCTGAAAGACGTACCCGGTGATGGCGGCGCCGGTGCCCGCCCACCACAGCGGCCGACGCAGCAGCGTGATCACCATGACCGTGCTCACGCCCTGATCCTCGGGAACGTCCATGGTCGCCCGCTGGCGCACCACGATTCCGATCGCGATGAACACCGCACTGGCCAGAGCAGCGGCCACCACCAGGGCGTGCTCGAGCAAGGTGAGTTCCCTTCGGATCGGTGGCCGATGTGCCATGTTCACCGTAAGGCACCCGGATGGCGCGCGGGTGCGCCTCGGCAGCGTGTCAGCGCACCGGTACGGCCGTCGGGGGGCCGGCGTAACCGGTGACGCGCACCCAGTTCGGCTGGGGCCCGGAGCCGGGCACCCGGCCGCGGATGTGCGTCGTCTCGCCGGGGAACACCGTGACGTAGTTGTCGTCGTACTCGACCGGCAGGATCTCGTCGCCGTCCTCGTCGGCGAGTAGTTCGGCACGCTGAAAGAACGCGACATCGGTGCTGGGGTTGTGCAGGGCGATGTCCACACCGGCGCCGTCGCGGCGGGCGGTGACGTCCAGCCTGCGGCCTGGCCATCGCGTTCAACGCCGTCATGTCCGCATAGCTCACCTGGTTGGACTCGAAGGCCGAATCGTTGAACGCCGGTCCGACGTCATCGATCACCTGAGACTGCCAGTAGACGTTCTCGACGACGCTCGACCCGGCGGCGTCGAGCAGTTCGCAGCGCACGAAGAACACGGGGGAGTCCGGCGGCCCCGGCGGCAGGGTTAGCGCCGGTACCGCGGCACCGGAGGCGACCGCGATCCCGTCGGCGGAGCGATCACCGCGCACCCTGCCGGTCAGGTCATAGGTGCGCACCCGGACGCGCAGGCCGGTTGTGTCCTCGGGGCTCTGGTTGACCACGCTGACCTTGGCCCGGCGGTGGTCGCCGGTGGCATAGGCGTCGAACACCACCGATAGCGGACGCAGGCCCTTCTTGGCGCCGTAGTAGGCGCCGCCCGGCCGCAGGTAGTAGTCGAAGATGTTGCCGAAGAACGACGGCCAGTGACTGTTGAGCATCCAGTAGATCGTCATCTTGTGGCTGTCCCATCCGCCGGCGGCGAAGGCCTCGAACTGGGCGCGGGTGTTCTCGTAGTGCGCCAACTGCGCCTTGTCGGCGAACATCTGCGCGCTGGTCGACATGCCGTAACGCCGGTCGATGATCCGCCGGATGCTGGCCAGACCGGCGTTGCCGGGATCCGAGCCGGCGTGGAAGTACCAGGTGTCGTTGATCGGCCAGAGTTCGTCCGGCGGGATGAACCTGCGCAGGCTGGCGAACGGCGGGATGTGTTCGTTGTCGCCCTGTTCGGCGCTCGCGCCGCGGGTCGCGGGATAGGCGCCGGAGAACCAGTACGACGGCGGCCGCCAACTGTAGGGGCCGGACATCTGGATGCCGTCCCACAGCGGCGTTCCGTCGTCGTCACGGGCGAGGGCGGAGACGGTGTCGACGACCGCGTTCTGCCAGTGCAGGTCGGCCAGGATGCGGCGGTAACCCAGCCGTACCTGATCCGGGGGCCGGCCGTCGCTGGCGTTGGCCCACAGGAACACCGACGCATGCGAGCCCAGTGCCGCGATCTGTGAGCGCAGGCTCTCGTCGGCGACCCGCCGGTCCTCGTCGTCCCACTGCGACCATTTCTCCCACTGGTTGCAACACATCCAGCCGTACATCAGCGGGATGCCCATCTCGTCGGCCATCTCGACGAAACGGGTCGAGGCGATCTTGGACTCCAGGCGCAGCATGTTCAGCCCGAGGTCCTTGGCGTAGCGCAGAATCGCCGCATCGCGGTCCGGGTCGTAGCGGTACAACAGGTCGGGGGTGTAGGTGGCGCCGCGCACCGGGAAGTCCCGGCCGTTGACCGTCAGGTAGAAGTTGCCACCGGCCGCGGCCCGCTCGTCGGAGTCGCGGTGCTGCGCGACCGTGCGGATGCCGAACTTCTGGGTGACGGTCGTGGTGGCGGCGCTGTTCTGCACGAAGTCCAGCCGGAGGTCGTAGAGGTCGGGTCTGCCCATGGTGTAGGGCCACCAGAGGTCTGGGTCGTTGACCTTCAGTTGCATGAAATCGTCGGGGCTGAAGGTGATTTCGCGTTGTTCGCCGGCCTGCAGGGACACCGGCTGGGACACCGGCACGGGGGTCTTGCCCGCCCGGGTGATGGTGGCCCGCAGGAGGCCGCGCACCGGGGTGGCGGCGTGATTGCGGACCGTTGCGTACAGGGTGAGCCGCGCGCTGTCGGTACGGGGCAGGGGCAGCTGGGTGTTGACGGTCACCGGGCCGATGCCGATCGGGCCGAATGCCTTGAGCCGAACCGGTTTCCAGATGCCGGCGTTGCGGTCGGCCACGAATGACGGGCCGTCGGGTCGGCCGCCCGCCGGGTCCCGGTAGCCCAGAAAGCGGGCGTTGATCCAGTCCCACCAGCTGTCGGCCAGTTCGACGCCGTCGAGGTCCTGGATGGCGCGCTCCGGGGTCACCTTGACCGCCAGAGTGTTCGGCTCGCCGGGCGCGATCCGCTCGGTGACGTCGAGGTGGTGGTCGACGTACATGCCGACGATCTGGCGGCTGTCTGCGATCCGGTGGCCGTTGAGCCAGATGTCGGCGCGGTAGTTGATGCCGGGGAAGTCCAGTTGATAGGTCTGCTGGCCGGCTGGGACGGTGAACGTGCTGCGATACCACCAGTCCCGCTTGTAGAGGTCCTGCGGGACCTCGGTGAGCAGATTCATGCCGTAGTAGAGGTTCTGGTAGACCCCGGCGTCCTGGAGGATCTGCAAGACGGTTCCGGGCATTCGCCGCACCGGGACCCAGGCGCTGGCGTCGTAGCCGGGGACGGAGATGGCCGCACCCTCGTCGGGCAGGCCGGATGTCAGCGCCCACCCGTCGGCCAGTTCGATATCGAGGCCGGCGACCGGGGTCGGACCCGCGACGGGGCGTAGATCGGCAGAGCAGACCACGAGCAGCACGACGGCGAAGATCGTGAGGAAGGTCCTCGCCACGGTCTGGACGACTCCTCGGTGTCGGCGGGGTCGGCTGTGTCGGCCTTCATCTTCGCAGAGCGCTCTTTGTGCTCCGGGGCGCCGCTCACCGGACGACGGCGAGGTCGGCGGACTAGGCTGATCGGCATGACAGATCAGGACCGCGCCGTTACCCGACGCGCTATCGCCGATGCCCTGCTCACCGCGCTGGAGAGGCGCAACGAGTTGGTCGACGCCATCGTCGACTCTGCCGACCGCGACGCCGCCATCGAGGCGGTCACCGAACTGCTGGGGACTCCGCGAATCGGGAGTGAGGCGCTGATGAGCATGCGTCTCGACCAGTTCACCAAGGAGTCGCGCCGACAGATCGCCGCGGAGCTCGACGACCTCAACAGCCAGCTCAGCTTCACCGTCAACGAACGACCCGCGAGCGCGGACGACACCCTTCGGCTGCGTAGCTTTTCGCACGAGCACGACCGCGACATCTTCGCCGCGCGCACCGAGGAGATGGGCGCGGCCGGAGACGGCTCGGGCGCCCCGGCGGGCAGCCTCGACGACGAGATCCGCGCGCTCAGGAAGCGTCTGCACGCCGAGGAGGCGGCCTGGTTCGTCGCCATCGACGGCGAGGACAAGGTCGGGATGGTATTCGGCGAGCTCGACGGCGGTGAGGTCAACGTGCGGATCTGGATTCACCCGGCACACCGCAAGAAGGGTTACGGCACGGCCGCACTGCGGCGGTCGCGATCGGAACTGGCCGCGCAGTTCCCGGCCGTTCCGCTGGTGGTGCGGACGCCCGGGGCCGCACGCTGACCGACGGCGGGTCCGGCGTCGCGATTCCGCACGCCCCCACGGCGTTCCGCTATCCGCAGGCGAGGACCGGCACCGCGCACGCCCGGTTGCGGGAACGGGTCCGCCGGGTGACGGGCGTAGATCTGTTCCCCTCCGACCGGGTCGCGGCGGCGTTCAAGGCCGGACTCACCGAGGGGGACCCCATCGCCGAGCGGTTCGTCGCCGAGACCTATCACGGTGAACTCGGTGCCCCGAAAGCGCGCGCGATGGTCGAGCAGGCCCAGCGGACGGGCATCGACGCCGTCGCCGACGCTCCGGACTCGCTGCGCGCGCTGATCGAGGACTTCGAGCGGATTCCGGACTGGGTCGACACCGCATTGGTGGAGCAGGGTGCGGCGGTCTGGCGGCGGTGGGCCTATGCGCTGGGCGCGGTGGGCAACGCCGGAACGATGGACACCTACACCGAAGGCTGGCTGGCGCTGCCGCTCTCGCTGTCGGGCGGGTACGCGGGGGAACGCGCGCTGCACCGCTACATGGAGACCTCGCGGTGGTGGCTCGAGGTCAGTCAGCCCGGGGCGGTGCTGCGACCCGGTTCTGCCGCGCGCGCCATCTCGCTGCACGTGCGGATCATGCACGTCAGCGTGCGGGCCCGGGTCAGGCAACACCCGGAGTGGGACGCCGAGCGCTACGGTCTGCCGATCAGCCAGTCCGCGATGCTGCTCACCCTGTTGGGCGGTAGCGTCGCGCCGGCGCTGGGCCTGACGGCACTGGGCTTCATCACCTCGCCCCGGGAAATGCGCGCGGTGCTGCACTTCAACCGGTACTGCGGGCATCTGGTCGGGGTCCGCTGCGACGGCTATTTCCCGGAGACCGTGCTCGATGCCTGGCGCATCCTGTTCATGGCCGACTCTGCGCGCAGCTACGATTCCGCCGGCACCGGAACCGAACTCGTCGAATCCTTCGTGCCGGCCTTCGCGCCGAAACCCGGCCAGCGGGGGGCCGAGCGATTGCGGGCCGCGTACCACTACCGCCTGCAGGCCGGGTACTCCGGCTTGTTCATGTTGCCGTGGAACCGCCGCCGCTACGACCTGCCCTCGCCGGCGCTGGGCATGGCACTGTTGTTCGCGCGGGCGCCACTGGTCGCCGGAGTCGAGATCGCCCGCCGGGTGCTGCCCGGTGTCGACGAACGCTGGCAGCGATTCGCCCTGGGGCGCTGGGAGCGGTGGTACAGGTGGCAGTCCGGCGGTAAAGCCGCGACGTTCGATGCGGCAATTCCGTTGCGGCGCTAGCGAAGTGAGGCAAGGGTAATGGGTGTTCGGGCGGGAATTCTGGTGACCGGCACCGAGGTGCTGACCGGCCGGGTGGCCGACCGCAACGGTCCGTGGGTGGCCGACCGGCTACTCGAACTCGGGGTGGAATTGGCGCACATCACCATCTGCGGCGATCGGCCCGCCGATATCGGGGCTCAGTTGCGGTTCCTGCGCGACGAGGATGTCGACTTGATCGTGACCACCGGCGGCCTGGGCCCGACGGCCGACGACATGACCGTGGCCACGCGTCGCGGGCTTCTGCGGCCGGGACCTCGTCCTGGATGCCGCGATGGAGGCCCGGATCGCCGCGATCGTGCAGAAGTGGATGTCGCGGTTCCCCGATATGGACCTCGACGCCGTGCAGGCCGCCAACCGCAAGCAGGCCATGGTTCCCGAGGGTGCCGTCGCGCTGGATCCGGTGGGTACCGCACCGGGCGTGGTGGTGCCCGGCCGCCCGACGGTCGTGGTGCTGCCCGGTCCGCCGAAGGAATTGCAGGCGATGTGGCCGGCCGCGGTCGCGACGGATGCGGTGCAACAGGCCATCGCCGCGCGCACCGCTTACCGTCAGGACACCGTGCGGATGTTCGGGGTGGCCGAGTCCGGCCTCGCCGACACACTGCGGGCCGCCGAGGGTCAGGCGGGCTTCGATGCCCTGGAGATCACCACCTGCCTGCGCCGGGGCGAAGTGGAGATGGTGACCCGCTACGAGCCCGACGCCGCCGGCGCCTACCGCGCCCTGATGGATCTCGTCCGCGACCGGCACGGGGCGGCCGTCTTCTCCGAGGACGGCTCGACCGTCGACGACCAGGTCGCCGGACTGCTTGCCGGCCGGCGCATCGCCACCGCGGAATCCTGCACCGCCGGGATGCTGGCCGCCCGGCTGACCGACCGGGCCGGGTCGTCGGCGTACGTGACCGGTGGGGTGGTGGCCTACGCCAACGAGGCCAAGGTGGGCATGCTCGGGGTCGACCCGGCGCTGATCGCCGAGCACGGAGCGGTGTCCAGCGAGGTGGCCGAGGCCATGGCTGCCGGGGCATTGGCCCGCTTCGGTGCGGACACGGCCGTGGCGATCACCGGAGTGGCCGGGCCCGGGCGGCGGCACGCCCGAGAAACCGGTCGGCACGGTGTGGTTCTGTGTCGCGCTCAGCGACGGACCGGCGGTGACGCGGTGTGTCCAGGTCCCGGGGGAACGCTCCGATGTCCGGGAGCGGTCGACCACCGTGGCCATGCACCTGCTGCGCCGGGCACTGCTCGAGGTGTGAGCACCGCGGCGTCAGTCGGTTACCGGGAAGTCGAAGTAGGTGTCCGGGTACGGCTCACCCCGGCCGGCCGGTTCGAAGGTGAAATGCCACCACTCCTTGTCGTAATTGACGAAACCCTGTCGTTCCAGTCCCTCGCCGAGCAGAAGCCGGTTCTTGGCCTGGTCTCCGGTGATCCGGGGATCCGCCGTGTTGGCCAGGGTGTCGAAGCAGTCGAATCCGGTGCCCATGTCCACGGAGTTGTCCGGGAATCGAACCTCCTGCGCAGCAGCACAATCCACCAGCGGCTGACCTGGAATGTAGGGTGCGGTAGTGGTGGGCGGAAGCGGGACCAGCGTGACGTCGAGTGTGCTCCCGCGGCTGTGGCCGGAACGATCGGCGATGTAGCCGTCGGCGAACAGCATCGATTTGTCGACCCGCGGATAGAACTCGGGCTTCATCCGTTGATCGGCGAGATCGGCTGCCCAGGAGACGAATTCGTCGACCGCGCGTTGCGGCCGATAGCAGTCGTACACCTTGAGGGTGTATCCCTGATCGGTGAAATCCCGTTGGGCGCGGGCGAGGGCCTCCGCGGCAGGCCGGGTGAGGATGCAGGTGGCTGCCAGGTATCCGTCCACCGGTTCACCGATGAAGTTATGCGCTGTGGCATAGCGCATGTCCTGCAGGATCGCGGGGTCGAGGTCGCGCAACGCCACGAAATCGGCGGGTCTGGCAGGGCCGTTGTCCGCCATCGCCACAGCAGTCGGTACGATCGCCAGGACAGCGAAAAGTGCTGTTGCACAGAATAATCGACGGTCGCTCACGCCCCCTCCCTGCTGATGAGGCATTCGGTCTGGTTGCCGCCGCGCCGACGCGCGCAACGCATCGCGACGGTGGCCCGGGCGATGATCTCCTCGATGACGGGTTGTGGCGCCCCGTCCGCGAGCGGGCGAAGCGGGATCGACACCGCGCCGATGCTCGCGGTGATGCCCGGTGGCGTGGAGGCGACTGCGCCGCGGATACGCTCAGCCAGCGGGCTGGGGTCGGGCGTGGCGAAGATGTCGGCGACCAGGAATTCGGCATCACCCACATGGCCGACCAACGCGTCGCGGCGCACCGTTTCCCGCAGTGCCTGACCGACCGCGACCCGTGCCCGGTCGGTGGCCCGCTTGCCCTGCAGGCTCTGCAGGGGTCCGACGGTGTCCAGGTTCACCACCGTCACGACGAGGTAGCGGTCCTCTCGGCGGTGGCGGGCATTGATCAGGGTGGCGGTCAGTTCGTCGAACGCCACCCTGGTCAGCAGTCCGGTGAGCGGTTCGACGTCGGTGCGCACACCTGCGGCGGCGGTCACCTCGGCGATGGTCCGACACCCGAACGCCATGACGATATTCAGCATGACCACCGGGGCGACCACGGCCAGTGCCGTCGGGACATCGATCATGGCGATCCGTGCCCCCAGCACCAGCACCGTGGCGGCCGACGCGGCGGCGACGAACAGCTGCAGCCGCGGGCTGTGGAACAACGCGGCGTAGCCCAGAATGAACACGAAGCCGGTCGCAACGAGCAGCCCGGCGAGTGGGTCGGCGGCCAGGCTGCACCCAGCGGAGAGCACCAGCGTGCCGAAAACGACGACGGCGGTGGACTGTTCGCGGCTGGGCCAGCGGTAGCGGAGCCACGGTGTCGCCATCGCGATGGCGGTCAGTGCGATCACGCCGAAGACCCACGGTCCGCGGCCCCAGGTGCTGGACGCGGGATTGGCTGAGGCCAGGGCGGCCGGGAGACCCAGCGCGAGGATGCACGAGGCGACCACTCGCATGGTGGTCCGCTGGTGACCCTGCGCAGCCAACCGCGAGGTGACCGCGTAGTACTGGTCCGGAATCTCGTCGGTGGATGGCTTCATCGGGTCGCCCTGTGCACGGAAACCGCGTAGTCCCCGGCGTCGAACGGCCGGCGATCCCAGGTCGCCCATCGCGCCACCGGCCGCAAGCCCGCCCGGGCGGCGAGGTCGTCGTAGCGGTCCAGCGTCAGGCCGTCGGAGTGCAGCCGGAATCCGGCGACGAGCAGGCCGCCGGGAGCCAGTCGGCCGGCGAGATTGGCCAGCACACGACCTTCGGTTCCTGGTTCCACGAAGACCATCACGTTCCCGGCCAGCAGCACGAGGTCCACCGGTCCGATATCGGTCAGCGCGGCCGCGTCGGCGAGGTCGCCGTCGAGCCAGGTCAGCTCGGGGGCTTTAGCCCGGGCTGTCGCCAGCATCTCGGGGTCGGCGTCCACTCCGGCGACGGTGAACCCCCGACGAGCCAGTTCGATCGCCACCCGGCCGGTGCCGCAACCGGCGTCGAGGACACTGCGTCCGAGGGAGTGCCCGGGACCGGTGAGCAGCGTCTCGACCAGGTCAGCCTCCCCATGGATGTTCTGCCCGCCGGCGGCCATCGAAGACCAGCGCGCGTCGTAATCCGCCCCGCGCGATGAATCGGTTCGCCCCCAGCGTGTGTTCACCGTTGCTATCTTCCCAATCGATTCCCGCGGACTACGCGGTAACAACGATCGTCAGCCGGTTGCCCTCGCGTTCGACTCGCATCCCGGCCCGGCGGGCGACCCGCACAACACCCGCGGCGTCGTCGGGTTCGGACCTGCCGGCAGCCAGCGCCCGGGCCAGCCGACCCTTGTGTGCCTTGTTGAAATGGCTGACGACGGTGCGCCGGCCGTCGGGCTGTTCGGCCACGACGTCGACCCGGACCGCGTCATCGAGCCGACCCAGGCCCACGTACGCCCCCGACCGCAGGTCGACGACCAGTTCGCGGCGG
Organism: uncultured Actinomycetota bacterium; assembly: GCA_963715145.1. Classification (GTDB taxonomy): domain Bacteria; phylum Actinomycetota; class Actinomycetes; order Mycobacteriales; family Mycobacteriaceae; genus Mycobacterium. Next base: position 20,742 of record CAVQRL010000026.1, read on the forward strand.
GCCAGATCGGCCAGCACCGGCTCCAGGACCGGTCGCCACCGGACCGGCAGGCCGGGGCGTCCGGGAAGTTTCGAGCTGGCAGACGAGCCGGTAGGCCGGAATGCGGTCCTCCGCACGTAGCAGGCCGAACAACGCCGAACCGACTGCCAGCCGCGCGCGGCCCGAGTGGCCTCGGCACCGCGCAGCGATTCGATGTCGAGGGCGTCGTAGAGCACCCCGGTGTAGCGGTGGATCGCCGGCACGTGCGGCGCGTGCGCAGCGCGGCGTTGCGTTCGATCTCGGCGTCCTGGGCCGCCGAGATGCCCAGCGCCTGCCGGCACGCTGGCGGGTCGGCGGCGAGGTTGATGAGTTCGTCGACCAGTTCGTCGCGCAGCGGGCCAGCTCCGGGATGGCCGAGCGTCGGCAGGTCCAGCGGCGGGCCGTCACCGCCGGCGCGTTTGGTCTCCGACGGGGGGAGCAGCACGATCACGAGGAGACGGTAACCGGCCGGCAGGTCAGGGCGGGCCGAAACCCGCGGCCGCAATCTCGCGTCCGGCGGGCCGGTGACCAGTTCGACGAATCGGCGGGCCAGCGGCCGGGTCGCCGGCGTCGTCGGGACGGCGATCCGGTAGGTGTTGACGGCGGCGGCCGCCTCCGGGAAGGCTATCGCGGTGACCCTGTCGCCGGCCGCTCGGGCGTCGGTGACGTAGACCAGTCCGGCGTCGGCCTGCCCGCTGGTGACCTTGTTCAGCACATCGGTGACCGAGGTCTCCTCGCTGACCGGAGCTCAGGTCGCACACCGGTGTTCCGGGCAATCCGCGGCAAGGCCGCACCGCACGGCACCTGGGCCGCGCAGATCACCACGCTCACCCGCGGTCAGATCCCGAAACGTTTGATCTCCTTGGGATTTCCGCGGCAACGACGATGGTGAGGGTGTTGGTCGCGAACGCGATGGTGGGCCGGCCAGCAGACCGGCTCGGACCGCCCTGTCCATGGTGGCGGTGTCTGCCGAGGCGAACACGTCGGCCCGGGCGCCCTGGGTGAGCTGGGCCAGCAGGTCGGCGGACCCGGCGAAGGTGAACTCGACGTGGCACCGGGGTTGGCGCCGGGGAAGGCCGCGTCCAGGTCGGTGAAGGTCGTCCGCAGCGATGCGGCCGCGAAGACCGCGACCGTGTCCGGCGGCGCGGAGGATCCGCATCCGGTGAGCACGCCAGGACGCCGAGGAGAGCGGTCGTCCGCCCCGCGAGCCGCCTCAGTACGGCGGCAGCTGACCGTTGCCGGACTGACCGGCCAGTCCGTTGAGGATGTCGAGGTTGTGCCGCAACTGCAGTTGCGACAGCCACGGCGGGTTCTGATTCGGCGGCGGTGCGTCGGTCAATTGCCAGGGCTGGCACCCGTTGGTCTTGAAGGCCATGTCGCCGGCGTCGATCAGCACCGTCTGCGGCTGCTTGGACAGGGCGTTGTCCAGGGTGGTGTTGTCCGGCGCCGATTCGCCGCCAGTAGCAGGCGTCGCCGTGCAGCGGGCCGCCGGAGGTGTAGACACCGGGGACGATGTCGGTCCCGACGACGAAGGTGCCGTCCTGGTCCATGACGGTCTGCGGGACCGCACCCGCCGGTCCGGGTGCGGGCGGTGGGCCCGCGGGCGCACCGTGATCGGGTGCCTCGGCGCCCCGGCGGCGGTGGGGGAGCCGGCGTGCCGGGTTCTGCGCCGCATCGCCGGAGGCCGGCGGCGGAGCCGGGGTACCCGGATCGGCGGCGTGCCAATCCCGGACCGGCCAGACAGCCGACCGTTATAGCCACGGCCAGTAGCGTCGCCACTCTGCCACCCACGGCAGCGAGGTTACCCGCGCCGGATGACGCTACGGTCAGGCTGTCCTGCGCAGGAACGGCATGAGGACACGCCCGGCGCCGACAGATCTCGTCGTCGAAGCGATGCTCGGCCTCGGCCACCGAAGCGATCACCGGCAACGGCTCGCTGTCGTTACGTAGCCGACGTGGCCACCGGCTCACTGGGAACCAACGCCCACTCGACACCGGCGGTCATGCAGCGCTCGTCGACGGCGCGCAGCAGCCCCGTCGCCTTCGGGGTGAAGGCCGTGACACCGGTGAGGTCCAGGACAAGCCGGGAGCCCGCGGTGACGGGTCGCAACACGGACTCGATGATCTGCTCGACATTCCCGGCGTCGACCCGGCCGCTGACGGCCACCACGGTGGCGCCGTGCCGGCAGTGCGCCCAGATGTGGGCGCCCTTGAAGTCCCGTGCCGGATTGCCGTAGCGCGAAGTGAAGCTCGTCATGGTCGGCCCCTGTTGTTGATGAAGTGACCGCCGTTGAGCGGCCGTGGAACCGACGGTAAGCCGCAAATCTAAGGCCGCTGAGAGCTGTCCTTAAAACTCTGGTGAGAATGGGTTCGCTGCTGTCTCCGGCAAACTCGACGACACTCGGTGCTCGTCTTACGCGTTTCTGACCTCGCCAAACCGACCTGGCGTCGGCTCCGAACTACTCCATAGCCTCGAGACGAGGCTCAAACGACACTCCAGGAGGTTCGACCCCATGACGATTCCGATGCCCAAGGTGTCCAGGACGGTGGTGCTGCTGCTGGCGGTGCTGGTGTTGACGTTCGGGCTCGCCCGACCCGCGACCGCGTCCGCGGCCGATCTGAACTTCACCGGCACCACGCTGAGCGGCGGGACGTTCAACGGGTCCAGTCTGCAGGGCAAGCCGGCCGTGCTGTGGTTCTGGACCCCGTGGTGCCCGTTCTGCAACCAGGAGGCGCCGAGTGTGGCGGCGGTCTCGGCCGCCAACCCCGGGGTGACGTTCGTCGGCATCGCGACCCGCGCCGACAACGCCGCATTGCAGGGATTCGTGTCGAAATACGGCCTGAACTTCACCAACCTCAATGACGCGGACGGGTCGATCTGGGCGAAGTTCAACGTGCCGTGGCAGCCGGCGTATGTGTTCCTGCGCCCCGACGGTTCGTCGACGTTCGTCAACAACCCGACATCGGCCATGTCGCAGCAGGAGCTCAGCGACCGGGTGCGCGCACTGACGTCCTGATGCCCCCGGGATGACCCAGGACCTGATCGCGCTGGCATTCGCCGCCGGAATGGTCGCGGCGTTCAACCCGTGTGGTTTCGCGATGCTGCCGGCGTACCTGACGCTGGTGATTCAGCGCGAGGGCGGCGGCCAGCTCGCCGCCGTTGGCCGCGCGCTGGCGGCCACCGCGGCCATGGCGGCCGGCTTCCTGGCCGTGTTCGGGTTGTTCGGACTGCTCACGGTGTCCGTCGCATCGACGGTTCAGCGCTACATGCCGTACGCGACCGTGGTGATCGGCACAGTGCTTGTGGCTCTTGGCGTTTGGCTGTTGTCCGGACGCACGCTGCCGGGCTGGTCCCTGGGCAAGGGCGCTCGCTGGGCGCCGACCGCGCGCCTGGGGTCGATGTTCGGCTACGGCGTCGGGTACGCGCTGGCATCCCTGTCGTGCACGGCGGGTCCGTTCCTGGCGGTCACCGGAAGCAGTCTGCGTAGCGGATCGGTGGCAGCGACGATGCTGGTCTACGTCGCCTACGCCGCCGGCATCGCGCTGGTGGTCGGGGTGCTCGCCGTGGCGGTCGCACTGGCCAGCGCGGCGGCGATCGATCGGATGCGACGGGTCCTGCCCTACGTCAACCGTTTGAGTGGCGCGATCCTCGTCCCGGTCGGGCTCTATGTGGCGTACTACGGGTGGTACGAACTGCGTCTCTTCGGCGGTGTCGGCAGCGCCGAAGACCCGGTCGTGGCGGCGGCGGGCCGAGTTCAGCGCGTGCTGGCGGGCTGGGTCTACCACCTCGGCGGCTGGCCGTGGTTGCTGGCGCTGGGCGCGCTGGCCGTCGTCGCGGGCGGCGGCTGGATATGGCGGCGGCGCCATCCCGCGCCTGCCGAACCGGCGCGGCTAGACTCGTCGGCATGACACTTTCTGTCCGCCGATGGGGGATCGGTGCCGTGGCCGTTGTGGCCCTTGCTGTCGCCCCCGCCGTAATCGTGACGATCCAGCCCGCGAACCGCCAACGCCGATGTGTGCGCCAGTGCCGGCCGGCGGATCTCGGTGAGCGGCTGCGCCAATCTCAGCGATGTCATGGCACCCTACGTGGTGCCCCAGGACGCCTACGCCCCGATCACACCCAATGCCAGCGCCTGTGTGGGCTGGAACGGCCGGTGGGTCAACGCCAACTCCTGCGTGTAACCGTCTCGACGAGAGAACCCCCGCGGGCCGTCCGCGGGGGTTCTCTCGTTTCCGTCGGCTACCGGTGCAGATCGAAGCGGTCGAGGTCCATCACCTTGGCCCAGGCGGCGACGAAGTCCTTGACGAACTTCTCCTTGGCGTCGTCCTCGGCGTAGACCTCGGCCAGCGCCCGTAATTGGGAGTTCGAACCGAACACCAGGTCGACCCTGCTGCCGGTCCACTTCTCCTGGCCGGTGGCACGGTCCTTGCCGACGAAGCTCCCGTCGTCCTTCGGTGACTTCGACCATTCGGTGCCCATGTCGAGCAGGTTGACGAAGAAGTCATTCGTCAGCGTGCCCGGGTTGTCGGTGAGCGCGCCGAGCTTGGAGTCCTTGAAGTTGGCTCCGAGCACCCGCATCCCGCCGACCAGCACGGTCATTTCGGGGGCCGACAGCGTCAGCAGGTTGGCCCGGTCGATCAGCTGGAACTCCGCCGGCAGCGGCGCCCCCTTGCCGAGATAGTTGCGGAAGCCGTCGGCGACCGGTTCCAGATACGCGAAGGATTCGATGTCGGTCATATCCTGGGTGGCGTCGCCGCGACCCGCGTGGAACGGCACCGTGACGTCGTAACCGGCGTCCTTGGCGGCCTTCTCGATGGCGGCGACGCCGCCGAGGACCACCAGGTCGGCGAAGGACACCCCGGTGTTGGAGGTCTTCTGGATCTCCTCGAGTTTGCGGATCACCACGGCCAGTTCGTCGGGCTCGTTGGACTCCCAGCCCGCCTGCGGCTGTAGCCGGATGCGCCCGCCGTTGGCACCGCCGCGCTTATCACTGCCGCGGTAGGACGAGGCCGCCTTCCACGCGGTCGACACCAGTTGCGGCACCGTCAGGCCCGAAGCCAGGATGGCCTTCTTGAGTTCGGCCACGTCGGCGTCGCTGAGGCTCCGGCCGGCCGGGACGATGTCCTGCCACAGCAGTTCCTCCTGCGGGACCAACGGACCGCGGTAGCGGGTGACCGGGCCCATGTCGCGGTGGATCAGTTTGAACCAGGCCCGGGCGAAGGCGTCGGCGAGTTCCTCGGGGTGGTCGAGCCAGCGCTTGGTGATCTCGCCGTAGATCGGGTCCAACCGCATGGCCAGGTCGGTGGTCAGCATCGACGGGTGGGTCTTGCCGGTACCGAAGGCCTCCGGGACCGAGTTGGCCCAGCCGTCGTCCTTGGGCTTCCACTGGTGGGCGCCGGCGGGGCTGGTGGTCAGCTCCCACTCGTTGCCGTAGAGGATCTCCAGGTAGCTGTTGTCCCACTTGGTCGGGGTGTGGGTCCAGATCACCTCCAAGCCGCTGGTGGCGGCGTCTTTGCCGACGCCGGTCCCGTTGAGGTTCTTCCAGCCCAGGTCCTGCTGCTCCATCGGGGCGGCTTCGGGCTCCCGGCCCACCAGCGCGGGGTCCCCGACGCCGTGGGTCTTGCCGAACGTGTGCCCGCCGACGATCAGCGCGGCGGTCTCGACGTCGTTCATCGCCATCCGGCCGAACGTCTCGCGGATGTCGATCGCCGAAGCCAGCGGGTCCGGGTGCCCGTCGGGGCCTTCCGGGTTGACGTAGATCAGGCCCATCTGGACCGCTGCCAGCGGGTTTTCCAGGTCACGCTTGCCGGTGTAGCGCTTGTCGCCGGCCAGCCAGCTGGCCTCCGGGCCCCAGTAGACCTCCTCGGCCTCCCACTCGTCCTCGCGGCCGAAGGCGAAGCCGAAGGTCTTGAACCCCATGTCGTCGAGGGCCACGTTGCCGGCGAACACCAGCAGGTCCGCCCAGGAAAGCTTCTTGCCGTACTTCTTCTTCACCGGCCACAGGAGCCGCCGGGCCTTGTCCAGATTGGCGTTATCCGGCCAGCTGTTCAGCGGCGCGAACCGCTGCATCCCGTTGCCCGCCCCGCCGCGGCCGTCCTGGACCCGGTACGTACCGGCGGCATGCCAGGACATCCGGATGAAGAAGGGTCCGTAGTGGCCGAAGTCGGCAGGCCACCAGTCCTGAGACGTCTTCATCACCTCGACGAGGTCGGCCCGCAGGGCGTCGACGTCGAGCGACTCGACCTCCTTGGCGTAGTCGAAGTCCTCGTGACGTGGATTGATGACATCCGGATTATGCTGCAGCACTTTGAGATTGGGCTGATTCGGCCACCAGTCGCGGTTGCCGCCACCTTCGACGGGCGGCTTCATCGCCGGGCACTCGCCGGCACCGCCACCCCGCTCCTCGTGGAACCGGGCCAGCAAGTTCGCGCGTAGCTCCGACTCGTTCATCGCTAAGATCTGCTGCTCGTTGGTGAGGTCCTCAGCCACGAGTGCTCCTTCCGGTAGGGGGCGGGTAATCCGTGGTCACGGTTGTGACCGGGAGTCTTGGGTGGTCGAGCACGTGGGGCAGGTGCCCCAGTAGATGACCTCGGCTTCGTGGAGTTCGAAGCCGCGCGGAATACCGGCGTCGTCGGCGGCCGTCAGGCACGGCGCCTCCCCGACAGCACAGTCCACGTCGCCGATGCTTCCACACGAGCGGCAGACCACGTGATGGTGGTTGTCGCCGACCCGCGCCTCGTAGCGGGCCACCGACCCCGATGGCTGGATCCGTCGTACCAGGCCGGCCGCCGTCAGGGCGGCCAGCACGTCGTACACGGCCTGCCGGGACACGTCGGGCAGACCCGCGCGCACGGCTGTGAAGAGGGAGTCGGTGTCGGCGTGCGGATGGGTGTGGACGGCCTCCAGAACGGCAAGTCGGGGCCGGGTCACCCGAAGGTCGGCTTGTCGCAACTCCTCGGCGAAATCCGACGGCAACGGCACCTCCCGATCTTGTCGTGCTTTCTGGAATCAGTCAAGACTTGACCTTCGGTAGGGTAAGTTCCCGTGCCGCTCAACACGGTCGCACTGGAAATGGTGCCGCCCAATACCGATCGCAGCTTCTCCGAACAGATCGAGGAGGCCAAAAAGGTCGCTCATCTGTCCGCCGAGACCGGAATCGCCGAGCAGATCGGCCACGTGATGATTCCGGGGATGATCGACGAGGACGAGGACCGTCCGGTCGAGATGAAGCCCAAGCTCGATGTGCTGGACTACTGGCGGATGATCTCCCCGGAACTGCCCGGGATCAAGGGACTCTGCACCCAGGTCACGGCGTTCTCCGACGAGGCCGCACTGCGGGCGCGACTGACCGATCTGGTCAGCGCCGGTATGGAAGGCGTGGCGTTCGTCGGGGTGCCGCGCACCATGGCCGACGGCGAGGGTTCCGGTGTCGCGCCCACCGATGCCCTGGCGCTCTACGCCGATCTGGTTCCCAACCGCGGGGCCATCCTCATCCCGACCCGCGCCGATGAGATCGGGCGGTTCGGGTTCAAGTGCCGTCAGGGCGCGACGTACGGCATGACCCAGTTGCTGTACTCCGACGCGATCGTCGGGTTTCTGCGGGAGTTCGCCCGCGGCGGCGATGCGCGGCCGGAGATCCTGCTGTCATTCGGCTTCGTGCCGAGGGTGGAAAGCCGCGTGGGACTGATCAATTGGCTCATCCAGGATCCCGGCAACGCCGCGGTCGCCGATGAACAGGAGTTCGTCAAGACGCTGGCCGCCGCCGACCCGGCCGTCAAGCGGGGATTGATCGTCGACCTGTACAAGCGGGTGGTCGACGAGGTCGCCGGACTGGGCTTCCCGATCAGCATTCACTTCGAAGCCACCTATGGTTATTCCGCCCCCGCCTTCGACACCTTCGCCGAGATGCTGGCCTACTGGTCACCGCGCCGGTGAAGACCTGGATCGACTTCGACAGCGCACCGATATTCGCCATTCCGCTTACCGACGACGTCGGCGGGGTGAAGGTGTGCGAGGGCATGCTCATCGAAGGCCCGCAGGGCTGGGGCGAATTCAGTCCGCCGCCAGGGTGTGATCCCCGGCGCGCCGGCCGGTGGTTGACCGCCGCCATCGAGGTCGGCACCGTCGGCTGGCCGGATCCGATGCGCGGCCGTATTCCGGTCGCGGTGAGCGTTCCCGCCGTCGATCCCGGCCGGGCCCGTCGAATGGTTCTGGACTCGGGATGCCGCAGTGCTGCGGTGCGGGCGGACGGCCCACTCGCCGAGGTCCTCGAACGGCTGGAGGCGGTTCGTGATGCACTCGGGCCGTCCGGGGCGATCCGGTGTGATGCCAACGGGCGCTGGGACGTCGACTCCGCGGTGTCGGCGATCGCCGCGATGGACCGCGCCGCCGGCGGGGTCGAGTTCGTCGAACAACCGTGCCGCACCCTTGAGGAGGTCGCCGAGGTGCGCCGGCGCAGCGATGTCCGGATTGCGGTGGATCAGTCCATCAGGGACGCCGCCGAACCGTTGCGCCTGCCACTGGCCGACTGCGCCGATATCGCCGTCCTCACCGTTGCGGCGCTGGGGGGAGTGCGCCGCGCGTTGCGGGTGGCCGAGTCCTGTGGCCTGCCGTGCGTGGTGGCGACGGAGGTGGAGAGCAGCATCGGGATCTCCGGGGGGCTGGCATTGGCGGGGGTACTGCCGGATGTCGGACTCGCCAGCGCGCTGAGCGGGGCGCGGTTGCTCGCCGGCGATATCGTCAGCGACGCCCGCTCGCTGATCGTCGAGGACGGATACCTGCCCGTCGCCCCGATGCCGCCGGCTCCCGATTCCGCGCGGTTGAGGCAGTTCGCGCCGGCGGATACCGCGGTAGAAGCCCGTTGGCGGGCACTGCTGGCGGCCGCGCAGGCCTACATCTGACGCCGGCCGGTGGCCGGTGTACTGACCCCGTCGATCCGGCTATCCGCGGCCGCGCGGAAGCGCGGCCGATACCGCCTTCATCACCGCCCTCTTCATCGCCGAACCCGCGGTGGAGGACAGCGGGGACCGATCCGGCGGGTCGAGTCGAAGCCTGTCGCCCTCGGCGATCCGGCCCGCTGTGTGGACGGTGCCGTACACCCCCAAACAGCGGCGCGCATTGGCGGCGATGGTCCGGGTGATGGCCGGGTCACGGTCCAGACCATGCTGCGGGTGCGTTGGCATCACACACCTGATGGTCGGGATGAGCGGACTGATCGCACAATTCGGCGCCTGCACCACTCCACCGCACCAGTCCAGTTCCGGCAGCTCCGCGGTGCCGGGGGCGTCGATCAGAACGCTGGGCCGGAACCGGCGGGCATCGAAGTCCGACCCCGGCGCCAGGGCGGACATCGAGTGCAAGGACTGCTCTGTCAGCAGGTGCAGCTCGTAGGCGTCGACGTAACTGCCGACGGGGGTCGCGTAACGGCTGATCTCAGCCAGTTTGCGCAACGGGAACATCGAGAGGTCAGGCAGCGGGTCGTCCGGGCCGAGCCCGAAAATGGTCCGCATATCGGTCTTGGTGGCGATCGGTGCGCGGTACTGGGCCCGGTCCGTCACCGGCGGGAGCGGCCGCAGCTCGACGTCGTGGTCGACGTACTCCGAGAGCATGCGATGCACGGCGGGGTCGGCGCTGGAGACCTCGCTGCCGTCGGGAAATCCGATGATCACCTCGGGTGCGTTGCCCGGCCCGGCCTCCGGTGCCGGAGGCCGGGCGTAGCGGGCGGTGCACATCATCAGCCCGGGCAGTCGCTTGGCGCTGGTCGTGGCATCCGTCTTGAGGTCCCGTACCGCCCATGTGCGGTCGGCATGGATGCCCAGCTCGCTGACGGTTACGGCCGAAAGGCGTTCCCCGGCCATGGATTTCACCGGATACCGCCATACGGCCGTGACCCTGCCGATATCGACCATGCCGCCAGCGTACTGCGGGACCGACCCGTCGGGTCGGTGTGCCGTCAGTCCAGTGCGATGACCGGCGGCCGCTTACCGGCGCCGAAGGGGTTGGAGCCGGGGGTTCCGGGGCGCGCCCACAGTGAATCGTTTCGCCAGCCCTGCGGGATCTGGCTGTTGTTGAAATCGGTGGTGGCGTTGTTCGGGCCGGGCCGCGGCTTGGGTTTGACGGCGTGCGGGCCGCGGTCCACCGACTCAGACCTGGACGGTTTATCCGGGCCGGCGTCCCTGGAATCGGCAGCGGCTACCGGGGCCATGGCGATGGCTCCCGCCAGGGCGCCGGCCAGGATTGCGGGTGCGAGGAATGAGATCGCCATGGTGGTCGGTCCTTTCGTCGTGTCGGGCGCTGAGGTGGTCGCCCCACTAACACCGAGCCTAGGAACGTATCCGGCCGCGATCACGGAACTCATAGACAAGACATATCTTTGATTCGCGATGAGGTAATCGTGAATCAATTCCCGCAGAGGAGTGGTCCAGCCGTCACTTTCTGCGCGGACGCCGCGACGCCCGGTCTCCAGTTCCGGC